>NZ_JBXVVV010000001.1:0-1490145 GCF_057219895.1 Tabrizicola sp. T46 | reverse complement strand
TCGTTCTCGCGAACAACGTGACCCACAAGTAGTGAAGCTGACACTCACATCATCGGGTTTCCCCTAGTGAGCCGATATGCAAACATCCAGACGCCGATGCGCCCAAACCGCCCGCATATCCCTTCTCTTCCAAACCTGTCAAAGAGCGATCTTCAGACAAAAAACGTGCGATCCGCCAACTTCCTGGCGTATCCCCTCGCGCCTTGTCTTCAGATTTTCCGAAACTTTCCTTTGACTTTCGCCTAGGGCCCGCTTCGTCACCGTCGCGTCTCCGCTTCGGTGAAGGGGTATTTACGGACCCGACGCAGCACCTGCAAGAGGGAAAAGAACGTTCTTTGCAAAAATTTTGCTCGGATCAGAAACTGCCGCAAAATCTGGGGGTTGGCGCAAGAAATGGCACAAGTCAGCGTTGCGGGCAGCAATAATCTTGCCGCCTTTCGGCGTCCAAAGGGAGTTCAGGCGGCCACCGGCCTGCGTCGTCCGGACTTTGGCAGAAGCCGGACTGCCAGAAGGGCCATGGCAAGGCCCGCATAGACCAAGACTTCCGTCGTCCAGACCTTGGAGAGAAGGACAAAGTGCAGGATCCCGGCCAGAATCGCCACATAGGCCAACTTGTGCAGCCTTCCCCAGGCCTGCGGGCCCATCCGTCGGATCGCAGCATTCGTCGAGGTCAGGGCCAGCGGCAACAGTGCTGCGAAGCCGACCATTCCCGCGATGATGTAGGGCCGTTTCCAGAGGTCGGCCGCCATCTCTGACCAGCGGAGGCCCATGTCCAGCCAGACCCAAGCCACAAGGTGCAAGGCGACATAGGCAAAGGCGAGAAGGCCAAGCGCCCTGCGAAAGCGGATCAGGTTCAGGCCCAGACGCCGAAGCGGCGTGATCGCCAGCGACGCGAGAAGGAACTGAAGCCCGAGGATGCCCAACTGATGCTCGATCGCCTTGACCGGATCGGCACCGAGTTCATTGCTGACCGCCCCCCACACCAGGAGGGCCAGCGGGACCGCGCCAAGGGTGTAGATCACCCAGGTGGGCACCCGCCGGGCGAAGGCGTTCAGGCGATCCATCAGTAATCGACCGACAGGTCCTGCCCGGTGTAAAGCGAGGCGACCTCTTCTTCATAGCCGTTGAACATCAGCGTATCGATCCGTCCGCCGAAAAGACCCGAACCGACGCGCCGTTCGGAGGCCTGGCTCCAGCGCGGGTGATCCACGTTCGGGTTTACGTTCGAATAGAACCCGTACTCCTGCGGCTGCAGCATGTTCCAGGTCGTGGGGGGCATCGTGTCGGTAAGGCTGATCCGCACGATCGACTTGATCGACTTGAAGCCGTATTTCCACGGCACGACAAGACGGATCGGCGCGCCATTCTGGTTTGGCATCGGCTCGCCATAGAGCCCGTTGGCGAGAATCGTCAGCGGGTGCATCGCCTCGTCCAGCCGCAGCCCCTCGCGGTAGGGCCACTCGATGAAGGGCGAGGACACGCCTGGCATCTCCTCGGGGCGGACCAGCGTTTCGAAGGCCACGAACTTCGCCCCCGGCTGCACGCCGACACGGTCAAGCAGGCCGGCAAGCTCGAACCCGATCCAGGGAATGACCATCGACCAGGCCTCGACACAGCGGAAGCGGTAGATGCGTTCCTCCAGCGGCTGGTTGCGCATCACGTCGGCGAGGTCATAGGTGCCGGGCTTGTCCACCAGCCCGTCGATCACGATCGACCATGGGTCGGTCGTCAGCGCGCCCGCGTAGCGCGCGGGGTCCTCCTTGCCCGTCCCGAACTCGTAGAAATTGTTGTAGCTGGTGATGTCCTCAAGACTCGTCGGCGGCTCGTCGGTCGAAAACCGGCTGGCCGGAGCCTGCGCGTGGACGGGTCCCGGCACTGCCGAAGCGGCCGCCAAAGCCGCGCCGCCGGTGATGATCTCGCGCCGGTTCAGCCAAAGGGACTTCGGCGTCACGTCCGACCAGGAGAGTTTGCGCATCGTTTCCTCCGTGTTCATCCCCCCAAACCTGCGCTTGTGTCGCCGAAAGGCAAAGCAAGCCGCCTCACATCTTGGGCAAGGATTGAAACATGCTGACCATTCGTCGGCTTGGCTGAAACATTACATCACCGTCGCTGAACTTTCTTCACATCGATTTGACTTGATCAGCGGAACCCCGCGGGCTTAGCGCGCGACATTTGGCGGTCAAGCGCAACTCACGGATTTGTTTGGGTGATCCGATGCCGCAGGTGCACCATATACCGCCCTGCCAATCACGGCACACCGATCAAACGGGAGTGACACCAAATGATCCGCAGAACCTTTCTGGCGCTGAGCGCCGCCACCGCCTTCGCGATGCCCGCCTTCGCGCAGGATGCCGACATCGTCGACACCGCTGTCGCCGCTGGCTCGTTCACCACGCTGGCCGCTGCCCTCGAAGCCGCTGGCCTGGTCGAGACGCTGAAGGGCGAAGGCCCGTTCACCGTCTTCGCGCCGACCGACGCCGCCTTCGCAGCCCTGCCGGCCGGCACCGTCGAGGACCTGCTGAAGCCCGAGAACAAGGACCAGCTCGTTGCCGTCCTGACCTATCACGTCGTTCCGGGCAAGGTCATGTCGACCGACCTCAGCGAAGGTCTGAAGGCTGCCACCGTTCAGGGCAGCGAAGTGACCATCACCCTCGAAGGTGGCCCGAAAGTGAACGGCGCGGTCATCTCGACCCCGGACGTCGCTGCCTCGAACGGCGTGATCCACGTCATCGACAGCGTCATCCTGCCGCCCGGCTGATCCGGTTGTTCCGGTCAGGAAAGGGGCGGGATTTCCCGCCCCTTTTCTTTTGGCGGCCGATTGATGAAGCTGGTTGCCATGCGCTTCGCATCCTGAAAGGGACGCCCAGAATGACAGACCGGCTTATCAAGGCGCTTGCGCTGATCGACGCAGCCAATGCCGCGGACCCGACGCAGGAAGACGGCCAGCCGGCAGCCCTGCTTTATGGCCATCGCATGACGGCCGAACTTGACCGTCTGTTCCCCGCCGCTTCAGAGGTCCTGCAGATCGCTGCGCGCGGCCAGCACGTCGAACGCTGGCTGCTGCCGCGCAGCGACTACCCGTCCGGCAAGGCGGGATATCTTGACTGGCGCCGGGAACAGGCCCGCCGTCACGCCTCACGCGTGGGTGGCATGATGGCCGAAGCGGGCTACCCCCCGGCCGAATGTGACCGCGTGGGCATCCTTCTGCGGAAAGAGGGGCTGAAACGCGATCCCGAGGTCCAGGCGCTGGAGGATGTGATCTGCTTCACCTTCCTGCGCTGGTACTTCCAGGCCTTCGCCGCGACGCGCGACCCGGCAGAAGTGGCCGATATCGTGGTCAAGACCGCGCGGAAGATGTCAGCCGACGGCCGCGCCCGCGTTCTGGACGAGTTCCCACTACCCGCACCGTTGGCCGCCGCCTTCCGCGCCTGAGGCGACGGACCGGAAAGAAAAAGGGCCGCCAATGGCAGCCCTTTTCAGTTTCAGTGCACCACCGCTTCCGGCGGCCGCTCGCGGCGGCTTGGCACCACCCGGTCGCCGATGATCAGGCCCTCGGGACCCGAAGTCACCGATACGACCGATCCGTCCAGCACATCGCCAGCCAGCAGCATCTCGGCCAAGGGGTCCTGCAGCTGGCGTTGGATCACCCGCTTCAGGGGCCGCGCACCGAAGACAGGGTCATAGCCCTCGTCGGCCAGCCACGCTTTCGCTGCATCGTCCAGCTCCAGCGTGATCTTCCGCGCCGCAAGCCGCGCCTCCAGCCGCTTGAGCTGGATCTCGACGATGCCAGACATATCCGCCCGGTTCAGCCGGTCGAAGATGATCTGCTCGTCCAGCCGGTTCAGGAACTCGGGCCGGAAATGCTGGCGCACCGCCTCCATCACCTCGGCCTTCGCACGCGAGGCATCCGCGCCCTCCGGCAACTCGCTCAACGCCCGCGCCCCAAGATTCGAGGTCAGGATGATCAGCGTCTGCTTGAAGTCGACCACGCGGCCCTGGCCATCGGTCAGCCGGCCATCGTCCAGGACCTGCAGCAGCACGTTGAAGACGTCGGGATGCGCCTTTTCGACCTCGTCGAAAAGGATGACCTGATAGGGCCTGCGGCGGACCGCTTCGGTCAGAACCCCGCCCTCGTCATAGCCGACATAGCCGGGCGGCGCGCCGATCAGGCGGCTGACCGAATGCTTCTCCATGAACTCGCTCATGTCGATCCGGACCATCGCGCTGTCGTCATCGAACAGATACTCGGCCAGCGCCTTGGTCAGCTCGGTCTTGCCGACGCCGGTCGGGCCAAGGAACAGGAAGCTGCCCAGCGGCCGGTTCTCGTCCGAGAGCCCCGCGCGCGACCGCCGCACGGCGCGGCTGACGGCTTCCACCGCTGCCCGCTGGCCGACCACGCGCTTGCCCAGCTCCTCCTCCATCTTGAGGAGCTTCTCCTTCTCGCCTTCCAGCATCTTGGTCGTGGGAATGCCGGTCCAGCGTTCCACCACCTCGGCAATCTGCTCGGGCCGCACGGCTTCAGCGACCAGTGCCTCGCCCTCGCGTCCCTCGGCTTCGCCCAGCTTCTTCTCAAGCTCCGGGATACGGCCATATTGCAGCTCACCGGCCTTGGCGAAGTTGCCCTCGCGCTTGGCCTGCTCCAGCTCCGCACGCGCCACGTCCAGCTGTTCCTTCAGGCCGCGCGCCGTCTCAAGGCTGTCGCGCTCGGCCTGCCACTTGGCCGTCAGTTCCGACGACTTCTGCTGCAGGTCGGCAAGCTCCTTCTCCAGCTTCTCCAGCCGGTCCTTCGACGCCGCGTCGTCTTCCTTCTTCAGGGCCTCGGCCTCGATCTGGAACTGCAGGATCTGCCGGTCCAGCGCATCCAGCTCTTCGGGCTTCGAATCCACCTCCATCCGCAGGCGGCTGGCGGCTTCGTCCACAAGGTCGATCGCCTTGTCCGGCAGGAACCGGTCGGTGATGTAGCGATGGCTCAGCGTCGCCGCCGCGACCAGCGCTGCGTCGGCGATCTTCACCCCGTGGTGAAGCTCGTACTTCTCCTTGATCCCACGCAGGATCGAAATCGTATCCTCGACCGTGGGTTCGTTCACGAAGACCGGCTGGAAGCGACGGGCCAGGGCCGCGTCCTTCTCCACATGCTTGCGGTACTCATCCAGCGTGGTCGCTCCGATGCAGTGGAGCTCACCACGTGCCAGCGCCGGCTTGATCAGGTTGGCCGCATCCATTGCGCCTTCCGATTTGCCCGCGCCGACCAGGGTGTGCATCTCGTCGATGAAGAGGATGACCTCGCCCGCCGCAGCCTCGATCTCTTTCAGGATCGCCTTCAGGCGCTCCTCGAATTCACCACGGTATTTGGCCCCCGCGATCAGCGCACCCATGTCCAGCGCCATCAGCTTCTTGTTGCGCAGGGATTCCGGAACGTCACCATTGACGATGCGCAGCGCAAGGCCCTCGGCGATCGCCGTCTTGCCGACACCGGGTTCACCGATCAGGACAGGGTTGTTCTTTGTCCGGCGGGACAGGACCTGCATCGCGCGGCGGATTTCCTCGTCGCGCCCGATGATCGGGTCGATCTTGCCGTCGCGTGCCTGTTCCGTCAGGTCGCGGGCATATTTCTTCAGGGCCTCCATCGTGTCTTCGCTCGAGGCACTGTCAGCCGTCCGACCCTTGCGCACCTCGTTGATGGCCGCGTTCAGACCCTGGGCCGTCACCGCCCCCGCCGTCAGCGCATCCTTCGCGCGTGTGTTTACCAGTGCCAGCGCCGTCAGCAGACGCTCGACGGGAACGAAACTGTCACCGGCCTTCTTCGCGACCGTCTCCGCCTCGTCCAGCACCCGCACAAGGCTTGGGTCGATGTAGGTCTGACCGTCGCCGCCCGAAACCTTCGGCAGCTTCGCGATCGAGGCATTGATCGCCGCATTGACCTGTTCCGGCGCACCACCCGCCTTGCGGATCAGGTTCGCGGCCAAGCCCTGGTCGTCATCCATAAGCGCCTTCAGCAGGTGATCGGGCAGCACGCGCTGGTGGCTTTCCCGCATCGCGATGGTCTGTGCGGCCTGAAGGAAACCACGTGACCGTTCCGTGAATTTCTCCAAATTCATCGGGCATTCTCCTCTTGTGAAGCACCCCCGAAAGCGCCGCCCGGAATTCCAGCACGGTCGCAAGGGGCCTTGCCCAAGATTTGGGCGTGCTGCCCCGTCTTTGCAATCCCTTCCCGGGACAGATTCCGCATCGGCGCGATCCCGCCCGCCGATGCGCGTGACCCTTTCTCCGCCGACCCGGCCCGCCGGCATCGGCGGCGGAAGGCACCAGCCCCGGCCCTCGCCCCATTCAGGCTTGCCATGACCTGCCCGACGTTCCCAAGTCGAAAGACCGCCAAGGATATCCGCCTAATGACCGACACGAAGCTTCCCCTGATCCACAAGGCCCCGGTCGAAGGGCTGACCCTGCATGTCGCCCGCGCGCGGCTTGCGATCGGGGAACACGCATGGCTGGAGCGGCTGAGCGACGGCAAGATCGGCGTCTTCGCCACGGTCCGCCAGCTTGTCCTTGGGTTCGTTCCGCGCTGGCGCCCCGCCCTTCTCGGCCATCTCGGCCCCGTGGCCGAAGAGATCGTCGCCCCCTCGCTGGCCCATGGCGATCCGCTGCGCGTCAGGATCATCGACCTCGTGCCCGAGCATCTCTCGAACGGCTACCCGCCCGAGGTCTACATCTCGGTCTGGGGCGATCCCCGCCACATCACGCCGGTTCTCGAAGCCGCCGGTCTTCTTCCCGAGGTCGAACCGAAGCCGCCAAAGCGCCCCGGTCCCCTTCGCACCATTCAGGGCTCGTAGCGCACATAGGCAAAGGCGCTGCTGTCCGGGGCCCAGCTTGGCACGTTGATCGTCCCCTGCCCGCCAGTGAACTCCCGCACGCGCCGCCGATCCTGCCCCTCCGGGTCGCACAAGACCAGCGCCACCTCCAGGTCCGCCGGATGCCCTTCCGTCCCCGGAGGATAGGCAAGGTAGACCAGGTGCCTCCCGTCAGGCGACGGATGCGGGAACCAGTTCACGAAGCCATCCTCGAAAAGCTGCCGCTGCCCCGACCCGTCCGCCGCCATCACCCAGATCTGCGCATGCCCGCCCCGGTCGCAATTGTAGTAGATCCGCGCGCCGTCCGGCGAAAACTCCGGCCCGTCGCAATGCCCCTCGCCCCAGGTCAACCGCTTCTCAGCCTCGCCCGGCACCAGCGTGTAGACGTCGATCACCCGGCTACCGCCCCGCGCCGCGACGTAAGTCAGCACCTTCCCGTCCGGCGACACCCCGTGCCACCAGCTTGGTGCAGCGGTCGACACCTTAACCAGCTGGCCACCCGAGAGCGGCATAAGATAGACCTGCGACCCCTCCCCCTCATGATGCGACGAGAGGAAGATCGTCCCCCCATCCGGACTTATCCCGTGGTCATTGTTGCAGCGGATCGCCGGTCCGGTATCAACCTCCAGCAAGGCCGGCTTCTCCAGCGGCACCCGGAAAAGCCGCCCCTCGCCGTTCACCAGCAGCCAGTCGCCGGAAGGTGCCCAGTTCGGCGCCTCGATCCGCCCGTCAACCGCCAGCACCTCGCGCACCCGGCCCGTCGCCACCTCATAGGTCTCGATGATGCTCCGCATGCCCGCTACTCCCGCGCCTTGGGCACAAGCAGCTTCTTCGGACGCATCGCCTCGGCCGCCTTGAACAGGCTGAACGTCTGGTTGACGTAATTCACCACCCCCGACAGCTTCTCAAGATAGGCGGTCAACTCCGCCGTCTTCTCCGCCTCGACCAGCTGCACCGGGCGGGCCGGGTCCATCCCCTCGAACTGCAGGTAGAACAGGGGATCGCCCCGCCGCAGCACCAGGTCCTTCCCCGTGTCATGCCATTCGAAGGCCCACATGATGGGCCGCGGCCAGACCGAAACCGGGAACCGCCCGCCGAAGATCGTCCCGGGCAGAGGCACCGGCCGGTAATGCGCGAAGGCGTCAAGCTGGCTCATGTAGACCGGCTCGTCGGCGATGAAGCAGTAGGGCAGGTGCAGCTGCACCGTCGGGCGGTCGGGAAACCGCCACTCGGCCTCGTTCACCAGCGTCAGAACCTCGTTCAGCTTGTTCGAACGGATCGGGCTTGCCGCCCCCGCGCGGTTCACCAGAACGGGCTTCCCTTTCTCGTCACGCTGAAAACCGATGGTCAGGTCGAAGGGGCACTTCACCACGAAGTACCGGCTTTCCAGCTGGATCACCGCCGGGCAGCGGCTGGCCGACTTGGCATGCGCCTTGTTCGGGGGGCGGATCGCCACCCGCTCAGGCGGATCGTAAAGGACCGCGCCCTTGTCACTGGCCAGGAACCAGCCCACTGACAGCGGCCCCGATCCCGGCCCCTCCTCGGGGCGGTCAAACGTGACGTTGATCTCCAACCGCATCCTCCATCGCCTGCCTGACGGCCCGGACCGTCGCTGCATCGGTCTGCCGGACCGCCGCCGGCCCGAACCCCAGCGCCACTTCTGGCCCATCAGCATGAACAGTTACTGAACATGATCCATGCAACTCGCGCGTGCCAAGCCCCAGAAGCCGCGCCGCATTCCCGGCACTGACCCCGGCCCCCGGCATGATCACGATCCTCCCGGTCGCCTGCCGGGTCAGTTCCGCGATCCGTGCGGCCCCCGCCTCGGCCGTCTCCGCCCCGCCCGAGGTCAGGATGCGTCGGAACCCCAGCCCTACCGACTGTTCCAGCGCCGCCCCCATGTCCGGAACCAGGTCAAAGCATCGGTGCAGCGTCAGGTCCATGCCCTGCGACGCCGCGACCAGCCGTTCAAGCACGGGCACATCCAGCCGTCCGTCCGGCAGACTGGCCCCAAGGACAACACCCGCAAGCCCCACCTCGCGCGCGGCGGCGATATCCGCCTCCATCACCGCGACCTCCGCCTCCGACCAGACGAAATCCCCCGCCCGGGGCCGGATCATCGCCATGACCGGCAGACCGCAAGCCGCCGCTTCCGCCATAAAGCCGGCCGAAGGCGTCAGCCCGCCCAGCGCCAGCGCCGAACACAGCTCGATCCGGTCCGCGCCGCCCGCAACGGCGGCGTCCAGCCCCGCCACCGTGTCGACACAGACCTCAAGGATCAGCCCCACGCCGCCTGCCCCGCCATCGCCGCGCCCAGAAGCCCCGCGTCCGGCCCGCATTCCGCAGGCACCAGCAGGGGTGCCACCGTCCGCCGCAGGATGCGGACCCGCACGGCCTCGTCCAGGTAACGGACAAGGCCCGGCGCCCGGCTCAGGCCGCCGCCCACCGGCAGGACATCCGCCCCGACCACGTTGACCACCATCGCCAGCGGCCCCGCCACCAGATCACGCCATAGCGCCATGGTTTCGCCCGCCGCTGCCTCGCCGGCCATCCAGGCCGCGACGATCTCTTCCGCCGTGGCCGCCTCTCCGGTCCGGGTGCGGTGCAGCCGTTCCAGTCCCCGTGCCCCGCCCACGGTATCGACGCAGCCGACCTGTCCGCAACCGCAGGGAAAAGCGAAGTCTCCCCGGATCACAGGGCCGTGCCCCCATTCCCCGGCATAGCCACCCGCGCCGGTCACGACATTGCCGTGGATCACCAGCCCGCCGCCCACGCCTGTCCCAAGGATCACGCCGAAGACCGTTCCATGCCCGCGCCCGGCACCATGGCTCGCCTCGGCCAGCGCAAAGCAATCGGCATCGTTCACCACCATGACCGGCAAGCCCGTCACCCGTTCCAGCTCCGGCCCCAGTGCCAGCCCGTCGATCGCCGGGATGTTCGCCACCTTGCCGACCCCGGTGGCCGGGTCCACCACCCCGGCGATCGAGATCGCGATGCCCTTGACGTTCCGGACCGCGAAGCCGCGGATCGCCTCGGCAAAGCTGCGCAGATCGCCCACAGGTGTCGCCACTTCGCCAAGGGCGTGCAGCCCCGCCCCGCCCCATACCGCAGCGCGGATACGGCTGCCGCCGATGTCGAATGCCAGGATCATCGCGCCTCCCTTGCCCGCAGTCTTGACAGGCCCGCCCGCCCCCGTCAAACCGCCGCGACGCCCGCCGCCGGAGGCTCCATGCCCGCAGATGACCGCCTGATCGTCGCCCTTGATGTCCCGAACGTGGTGCAAGGCCTCGACCTCGTCGCCCGGATCGGCGATGCCGCCAGTTTCTACAAGATCGGCCTCGGCATGCTGACGGGCGGGGGGCTTGCCCTGGCGAACGAGCTCAAGCACGAGCAAGGCAAGCGCGTCTTTCTCGACATGAAGCTCTTCGACATCGGCGCCACGATCGAGGCCGCCGTGCGGGGCCTTGCTCAGTACGACCTCGATTTCCTCACCGTCCATGGCGACCCGCAGGTCGTCGCCGCCGCCGCCACCGGCAAGGGCGGCAGCGGCCTGAAGATCCTCGCAGTAACGATCCTGACGTCCCTCGACCGCGACGACCTCGACGCAAACCTGATCCGTCCCGGCGACATTCACGAGATTACACTTGAACGCGCCGCCCGCGCGCTCCGGGCAGGGGCGGACGGGGTCATCGCCTCGCCGCAAGAGGCCGCGATGATCCGCGCCCTGCCCGAAGCTGCCGGCAAGCTGATCGTCACCCCCGGCGTGCGGCCTGCGGGGGCGGCGACGGGCGACCAGAAGCGCATCGCAACGCCGCATCAGGCGATCCTGGATGGCGCGGATCACATCGTCGTCGGTCGTCCGATCTGGCAGGCAATTGACCCCGCTGCCGCCGCCCGCGCCGTCACGGGCGAGCTGCCTGCACGGTAAGCCATAGATTTTCCGCAGAAGAATCGTTTCCTTGTGAAGCGGCGATTCCCAACAAAAAGAATCGGTCTTTACAAGGCCGACTGAATTTGTCAGACATTTGGAAATCCTGACTGAAAAGGTTTCCGATGCGTCGCTTCGCTGCACTGGCCCTCTCGACAGCCCTCGCCGCCCCCGCCCTCGCCGCCACGCCCGAAGAGGTGACCCGGACCTACGCCGACCTCGCCCTCGCGACCTACCAGGACAGCCTGACCACCGCCCAGGGGCTGCAGGCGGCCGTCGCTACCCTGATCGCCACCCCGTCCGAGGCAACCCTGCAGGCCGCCCGCCAGGCCTGGCTCTCCGCCCGCGTCCCCTATCAGCAGACCGAGGCCTTCCGCTTCGGCAACCCCATCGTCGATGACTGGGAAGGCCGGGTGAACGCCTGGCCCCTCGATGAGGGGCTCATCGACTACACCGCCGCCGACTACGGGAACGAGGAAAACGCGCTGGCCAGCCTGAACGTGATCGCCACGCCCACCTTCACTCTCTCGGGGACCGAGATCGACGCCAGAACCATCACCCCCGCCCTGATCCGCGACGCCCTGCACGAGGCCGACGGGATCGAGGCGAACGTTGCCTCAGGCTACCACGCCATCGAATTCCTTCTTTGGGGTCAGGATCTTAACGGCACCGGCCCCGGGGCCGGCGCGCGGCCGTGGACCGACTTCGCCACCGGGGAGGCTTGCACCGGCGGCAACTGCGATCGCCGCGCGGCCTATCTTCAGGCCGCGACCGACCTTCTGGTGACGGATCTGGAAGAGATGCTCGCCAACTGGTCCGAAACCGGCCCCGCCCGCGCGGCGGTCACCACCGACCCGCAGTCCGGGCTTCTGGCCATGCTCACCGGGATGGGCAGCCTTTCCTACGGCGAGCTTGCCGGGGAACGGATGAAGCTGGGCCTGATGCTGAACGACCCCGAGGAAGAGCATGACTGCTTCTCCGACAACACCCACAACAGCCACTACTACGACGGGCTCGGCATCCGGAATGTCTACCTTGGCTCCTACACCCGCGTCGATGGATCCGTCCTCGAAGGCCCCTCGCTGTCCGACCTCGTCGCCGCCGCGGACCCGGCCGTTGACAGCCAACTCAAGGCGGAACTCGACGCCTCGGTTGCCGCCCTTGGCGCAGTGAAGACCGCGGCAGAGGCAGGCTTTGCGTACGACCAGATGCTCGCCCCCGGCGATGCGCAGGGTGAGGCGCTGATCATGGCGGCCGTCGACGCGCTGGTGACCCAGACCGCATCGATCGAGCGGGCGGTCACCGTGCTCAACCTCTCGCAGGTCACCTTCGAAGGCTCGGACAGCCTCGACAACCCCAACGCCGTCTTCCAGTGATGCCCTGAGATGATCGTCTGCCACTGCCAGTCCATCACCGACCACGACATCCGAGCCGCGGTCACCTGGATGCGCGCCTCTGACCCCGACACGGTCATCACCTCGGGCCGGATCTACCGGGCACTTGGCAAGCGGGCTGACTGCGGGGGGTGCATGCCGCTCTTTCTCGAGACCATGCGCACCACTGCGGCCTTCCGCGTTCCCGACGCTTCCCAGCCCCCGATCCTGCGCACGAGTATTCCCGCCGAGTAACCTAAACCCAGCCCGGGCTGGACAGGAGGCAGGCAAGTCCTACCGTTCCTGAAAGCCCCATCAGCACGGAAGGACCCGCCATGAAAGGCGACGCCAAGGTCATCGAATATCTCAATGCAGCGCTCCGGTCGGAACTGACCGCCGTCAGCCAGTACTGGCTGCATTACCGCCTGCAGGAGGACTGGGGGTTCGGCCATCTAGCCGACAAATCCCGCGCGGAATCGATCGAAGAGATGCATCACGCCGACAAACTGATCGCCCGGATCATCTTTCTGGAAGGCCACCCGAACCTGCAGAAGCTGGATCCCCTTCGCATCGGCCAGTCGATCCGGGAGACGCTGGAGGCCGACCTTGCCGCCGAGCATGAGGCCCGCACCCTTTATATCGAGGCGCGCCGGCACTGCGACGCCGTGGGGGACTACGTCACCCGGTCCCTTTTCGATGAGCTGATCGCGGACGAAGAGGGGCACATCGATTTCCTTGAAACCCAGATCGGCCTTTACGAGAAGCTCGGCCCCGAGAAATACGGTCTTCTGAACGCAAAACCGGCCAGCAAGGCCGAGTAGGCCAGAGACTGACCACAGTGGTCAAAATTGGATTTCCTTGCTTTTTCAAGGATATGCTTGTGGACGTTAGGGATTTGGCAAGGATCTCCCGAGGGCCTTTCGGGGAGTCTGGCTGATGCCCGACCTGCGGGGTGTTGCAGGGCAGGTGACCGCAACCAAGCGGCACCTGCCATTTTCCGATTGAAATAGTCAACATCCTGGGAGTATGCCATCGGCAAAGGAGGCCGCCATGCGCCTTGCCCTTGCACTCCTGACCCTGACGACCCCCGCCCTTGCGCAAAGCCTGGACGACCGGCACCTGCCGGTGATCCCGCGCACGGCCGAGGAAGCGGCAAAGATCGCCGCCGTTCTGGCACCCCCGACTGACTTTTCGAAGCCCGAGCCCTTCGAAGCGAAATCGGCGGGGGCGGCAACCGTGCGTGCCACCATGACCGCCGATGCCTTCAGCCTGCATTCCGGCAACATGCCCTTCGAGCGCGAGATGGATTTCAAGCTTGGGAATGCGCTTTTCCGCAAGCTTTGGGTCGCGGCACCGGCCTCGACCAAGGCCTCGGACGGATTGGGGCCGCTTTACAACGCGCGGGCCTGTCAGGACTGCCACCTGAAGGACGGGCGCGGGCATCCCCCCGAAGACGGGGAGGACAGCCGCGTGTCGATGTTCTTGCGCCTGTCGATGCCGGGCGGGCCGGTGCCGGAGGGGATTGAAGGCTGGATCGCTACCCAGCCCGACCCGACCTATGGCGGACAGTTGCAGGACCTTGCCGCCCCAGGCCATGCCGCCGAAGGGCAGATGGAGATCACCTGGACGGAAACGCCGGTGACGCTGGCGGACGGCACGGTGGTTTCCCTGCGGGCACCCGCATATGCCTTCGCTGACCCGGCCTATGGCCCGCCCGGCGAAGGGCTGATGCTGTCACCGCGCGTCGCGCCGCAGATGATAGGCCTTGGGCTTCTGGAGGCGATCCCGGCGGCGGATATCCTGGCGCGGGTTGACGAGGATGACGCGGACGGCGACGGCATATCCGGCCGGGCGCAGATCGTGCCGTCAGTGGAATTCGGCGTGCCGATGCTGGGGCGGTTCGGGCTGAAGGCCGGGGCGCCGACGGTGAAGGAGCAGTCGGCGGGCGCCTTCGCGGGCGACATGGGGCTGTCGACGCCCCTGCATCCCGACCCTGCAGGTGATTGCACGGCCGGGCAAGCCGAGTGCCGGGCCGCGCCTGCGGGGCAGGAAGACGGCGTGCGCGACGGGCTGGAGGTGGACGGCGAAAGCCTGGACCTTGTGACCTTCTACAGCCGGAACCTTGGCGTGCCCGAGCGGCGGGACGTGGACGACCCGACCGTGCTGCGCGGCAAGGAGATATTCCACGACCTGAACTGCACGGGCTGCCACACGCCGAAACACGTGACCCACCGGCTCGACGGGCAGCCCGAGCAGAGTTTCCAGCTGATCTGGCCCTATACCGACCTCCTCCTCCACGACATGGGGCCGGGTCTGGCGGATGGCCGGCCCGAGGGTCGGGCGTCGGGTACGGAATGGCGGACGCCGCCGCTGTGGGGGCTGGGGCTGACCGAGACTGTTTCGGGCCATACGCAGCTTCTGCATGACGGGCGGGCGCGGTCGGTGCTGGAAGCCATTCTCTGGCATGGCGGCGAAGCGCAGGCCCAGCGCGATGCGGTGGTGGCGATGTCGGCTGAGGACCGCGCGGCACTGCTGGCCTTCCTGGGGAGTCTGTGATGCGGGTGTTTCTTCTGTCGTTGGCCCTTGCCGCCCCGGCTGCCGCCGACACAAGCGAGGTGGTGCGCGACCATATCCGCCCAGGATTTACAGCTTTTGCCGGCGCCGCCGAGGCTTTGGCCGCGGTCGAGAGTTGTGACCCGGAGGTGCTGCGCCCGGCGTTCCAGTCGGCCTGGGATGCCTGGATGGGGGTGGCGCATCTGGCGCTTGGACCTGCCGAGGAAGAAGGGCGGGGGCTGGCGGTCCTTTACTGGCCCGACCCTAAGGCCTTGGGGTGGAAGGCGCAGAAGGCGCTTATGTCCGCCGATGCGACGGCGCTGGAGCCCGGTGTCTTTGCCCAGCAATCCGTGGCCGCGCGTGGCCTTCCGGCACTGGAGCGGCTGCTTTACCCGGCGGAGGCTTTGCCCGCCGACCCCTGCCCGCTGATCCATGCCACCGCCGACGACATGGCGCGCACGGCGGCCACGCTGGAGGCCGGTTGGGGGCCCTATGGTGAGCTTCTCCTGACCCCCGGCCAGCCGAGCAACACGGCCTACCTTTCCGAAGCCGAAGCGCGGCAGGCGCTTTTCACCCAGCTTGCGACCGGGCTGGAAGGGCTGGCCGACAAGCGCCTGGGCCGCCCGCTGGGCACCTTCGAGAAGCCGAGGCCGGAGTTGGCGGAAGCCCGCGCCTCAGCCCGGTCGTTGCGGAACGTGATCCTGTCCTTGCAGGCCCTGCGCGGGCTGACGGACGCGCTGGAGCCGGGGGCAGTGGAGACTCTGGCCGCCTTCGACCATGCGCTTGGACTGGCCGAGGGGCTGGACGATCCAGTCTTCGCCGGGGTGGCAGAGCCGCAGGGGCGGCTGAAGGTGGAGATCCTGCAGCAGGCGACCCGCAGCATCCGCGAGACGGCAATTGCCGAGATGGCGCCTGCGCTGGGGGTGACGGTCGGCTTCAACTCCGCGGACGGGGACTGAAGATGCAGCGCCGCGCATTCCTCGCCACTCTGGCAGCAGCCTGTGCCCCGAGGCTTACCTGGGCCGAGGTGGGCAGCCCCGCCTTCCTTGCCGCCGGGAAGGCGGGCGAGGGATTCGTGCTGCACGGGCTGACCGCAGAAGGCCGGTCGCTCTTCGGACTCGCGCTGCCGGGGCGGGGCCATGCGGCGGCGGCGCATCCGGTGCGGGCCGAGGCGGTGGCCTTCGCACGGCGACCGGGGACCTTTGCGCTGGTGATCGACTGCGGGACGGGAGCCGTCCGCGCGCGGCTGACCCCGCCCGAGGGGATGCAGTTCAACGGGCATGGTGCGTTCTCGGCCGACGGGTCGGTGCTGATGACGTCGGAGGTGGTGGCCGAGACGTCGGAGGGGCGGATCGGGTTGTGGGAGACGGGCGGATATACGCGGCTGGGGGACTGGCCCAGCCACGGGATCGGGCCGCATGAGATCAGGCTTTTGCCGGACGGGCGGCTGGCGGTGGCGAATGGCGGGATCCGGACTGATCCGGTGGACCGCACGAAGCTGAACATTCCCGAGATGCGGCCGAACCTTGCGCTTCTGGATAAAGGGGGCGCGCTGCTGGAGATGGTGGAACTGCCGGAGCTGCGGCAGAACTCCATCCGCCACCTGGCGCTGTGTGGGGAAGCGATTGCCTTTGCGATGCAGTGGGAGGGTGAGCCGGCCGAGGCGGTGCCGCAGCTGGGGCTGTGGGTGCCGGGGCAGGCGCCGGTGCTGTGCGAGGCGCCGGAGGGGGATGCCTTTGCGATGCAGGGCTATGCCGGGTCGGTGGCGGCGACGGGGGAGAGGGTGATCGTGACCTCGCCCAAGGGGGGTGTCGCGATGATCTTTGTGGCGGATGGTGCTCATGTCGCGACGCACCGCCGGGCGGACCTTTGCGGCGCGGCGGTGGCGGCGGGCGGGTTTGTCGTGACCGACGGCCTGGGCGCGGTCTGGGCAGCGGATGACGCGGGGCTTTCGCCTTTGTCGCAGGGCGGCGTGCAGTGGGACAATCACCTCGTCGCGCTGGGGGCTTAAGGTCGGGGGCCGAGGTCGGCCCAGGCGAGGCCCGTCCGGCGCTGCATTTCCGGGACGGCGGCGGGATGGGCGATGAACTCCGCGATGTCCATGAGGCGCCAGTCCTGCCCTTCGTCGCCGAAGCGGACCTGGGAGACCTCCTGCTCCGAGAGCCAGCCACCGAAGAAGACCGAAGCTTCGGAGGTCCGGGTGATCGAGGGCAGGACGCTGCGCCAGATAAGGCGCGACGGGGGAAGGCAGAGGCCGAATTCCTCGTCAAGTTCGCGGAGGAGGCAATCCTCGGGCGTCTCATCGCCTTCGCGGCCGCCTCCGGGGATGTCCCAGAGACCCGGCCAGGGCAGGCCGGGGTGGGTGTCGCGCAGGTAGGTCAGGACCTGCCCGCCGCAGAAGAGGGCCGCCTTCGCGCCGACGAAGGTCACGCTACTTGGTGTCGTTGATGTCGCGGTCCCAGATCTTCACCTGCCCCTCGCGCACCCCCATGGTCCGGCGCAGCGCCAGCCAGGCGACGACCGACAGGACGGCGAAGACGAGGATCAGGAAGGTCAGGCCCGCCGGCGCGAGGCCCGTGCCGACGAGGATGCCGGTCAGGACCGCGCCGATCGCGAAGCCGAGGAAGATGTAGCCCGGCGCGAGGATTTCCAGCACGCCCAGCGCAAAGCCGAGCACGATCCACGTCCACCAAGTATCCGCCAGTGATTGCAGCATCCTAGACCCGCCCTTTCAGCATCTTGAAGGCATCCCCGAAGGCTTCGGCAAGGTTCGCGGGCAGGATAATCGTCTGCTTGCCCTGGCCGGTGGCGATCAACTGCATCGCCTCGACCTGCTTCAGCGCGACCTGATACTGCGCGGCCTCGAGCCCGCTTTCCTTGATCGTGCCGGCGATGACGCCGGTGGCATAGGCCTCGGCATCCGCGGTCACCCGCTTGGCCTTGGCGGCCTGTTCTGCGGCGTAGAGGTCGGCGTCGGCGGCGAGTTCCACCGCGCGCTTCTTGCCTTCGGCCTCCATCACCTGCGCGCGCCGCGCCCGTTCGGCGTTCAGCTGCTGAAGCATAGCGGCGCGTGTCGCCTCATCAAGGTTGACGTCAAGGATCTCGGCCCTCGTCACCTCGACCCCCCATTCGTCGACCATTGCCGTCACCTGCTCGCGCACACGTTCGATGAGCTGGGCGCGGTTGGATTGGACCTGGTCAAGCTCGATCTTGCCGATCTCGCTGCGGACGATACCCGCCACGGTCGTAGCGATGGCACCGTCGATGTCGCGGATCCGGTAGACTGTCTTTTCCGGCTCGGTCACGCGGTAGAAGACCGAAGTCTCGACCTTCACCAGCACGTTGTCGGCGGTGATTGCATCCTGATGGGCGTTTGGCAGCTGGCGTTCCAGAACCGAGACCCGGTGCGCAATCCGGTCAAGGAAAGGCACGACGAAGTTGATCCCCGGCCCAAGGACCGAACGCAGGCGACCGAAGCGTTCGACGACATGCTTTTCCGACTGCGGAACGATCCGCACGCCGAGAAAGATGCTGAGGATAATGAAGACGGCAATCGCAAGGTAGACGCCGTTCCAGCCAAGAAAATCCTCGATGGTCATCAAATGCTCTCCTGTTCGATCGCCGCGCGGGCGGCTTTGCCGGTGAATGTGGCCCGTCATGCCCCCTTACGCAAGGTCCGGCCACAAGAACCCGGCCTTTCCCCCGAAAGGGAACGGTTGTAGGTTGCCCCCGTCACGAAACCAAGCACCGGAATGCCATGCCACAGCGCCTGCATCTTGTCTTTGGCGGCGAGCTTGTCTCGCCCGACAAGACCATCTTCAAGGACCCCTCGCAAATCCATGTCGTCGGCATGTTTCCGGACTATGCCAGCGCCCATGCCGCCTGGAAGGCCGAAGCGCAACGCACGGTCGACAACGCGCATATGCGTTATTTCATCGCCCATATTCACCGCCTGCGCGATGAGGCAGAGGCTGCATCGCCGACCGAGGAGCTTGGCAGCTAGACCATGGCTTCGCCACTGGGTCTGAAGCTTTACAACCTCGGGAACCGGCGCGAGGGACCGGCGAAGATCGGTGAGCGCCCGCCCCGGCCGCAGGGGTCGCTTATTTGGCTGCATGCACCGAATGCGGGACAGACAAGCCCGATGCTGGCGCTGGCCCGCAGGCTGATCGAGGAGGACGGGATGGCAGTGGTCCTGACCAGCCCGGTCGATCTGCCGCCGCGGGCCGGGACGATCCCGCAGCCACCGCCGGATGACACGCCGCTGGACGTGCGCGAGTTTTTGGATCACTGGCGGCCGGAGCTTGCCGTCTTTGCCGAAGGGGAATTGCGCCCGGCTGCCCTGCACGAATGCGGTGACCGGCGTATCCCGATGATCCTTGCCAACGGACGGGCGCCAGCTTTCCTGCGCGAGCGCGACAGCTGGTATCCTGGCCTGATGCGGTCGGCGCTTGGCCGGATCGCGACAGTCTATGCGGTGGACGAAGCCGCCGCCCGGGCCTTCCGCAAGGCGGGGGCGGCTCTGACCAGCGTGGCGGTGATCGGGCGGATGGAGGAGGAAAGCGTCGTCCTGCCCTGCCTTGAGGCGGAGCGTTCGGCTCTGGCCAAGCTTCTGGCCGCGCGGCCCGTCTGGTTTGCCGCCGGCCTGACCGAGGCCGAGGAAGACGCCGTCTTGCACGCCCACCGGGTGGCAGCACAGCAGTCGCACCGTCTGCTTCTGATCCTTCTGCCCGAGACGGTGGAACGCACTGAGGCCTTGGCCGCGAAGCTGGAGGAGGAGGGCTTGTCTGTCGCCCGGCGCCAGCAGGAAGAGGAGCCGGACCAGGGGGTCGAGGTCTTCGTCGTCGACAACCCTGCGGAATACGGGCTTTGGTACCGGCTGGCGCCGATCACATTCCTTGGTGGCAGCCTGAACGGGCGCGGTCCGACCCGAAACCCGATGGAGGCGGCGGCGCTTGGCTCGGCAATCATTCACGGGCCGCGGGTTGACCCCTATGGCCCGATCTTCAGCCGCCTCGCTGCGGCACGGGCGGCGCGCGCCGTCGCTTCGGCCGGCGATCTGGCGGATGCGCTGGGGGACCTTCTCTTTCCCGACCGGGCCGCGCGGCTGGCGCAGGCCGCCTGGGCCGTGGCCAGCGACGGGGCCGAGGTCACCGACCGGCTGTTGCACCGGATCCGCGCGCTGATCGACGGTGAAGGCTGATGCAGGCGCCGCGCCACTGGTTCCTGCCGCCGGACCGTCCCGGCCTTCTGGCCAGGCTGCTGGCGCCCCTGGGCTGGCTTTATGCCGCCGGGACGGCACGGCGGCTGCGCGCGCCTAGCTATGCGCCGAAGGTGCCGGTGATCTGCGTCGGGAACCTCGTGGCCGGTGGCGCGGGCAAGACGCCGACGACGCTGGCTTTGGCCCAGCGGCTGACGGCTCGGGGTCGCGCGGTCCATATCGTCAGCCGGGGTCATGGCGGGAGGCTGCAAGGGCCGGTCAGGGTGGATGAGAGGGCGCATGCGGCCGGAGACGTCGGGGACGAGCCCCTTCTGCTGTCGGCCTTCGCGCCGGTCTGGGTGGCGAAGGACCGCGCCGCCGGGGTCCGGGCGGCCGAGGCGGCGGGGGCCGACGTGATCCTGATGGACGACGGCTTCCAGAGCCCTGCCGTCAAGGCCTCGCTGGCGTTGGTCGTGGTGGATGCGGGGCGGGGCTTCGGCAACGGGCGTTGCATCCCGGCGGGTCCGTTGCGTGAGCCGGTGGCGGTGGGGTTGAAGCGCTCCGATCTGGTCCTGTCGATCGGGGACGATGCCGCGCAGGAAAGGTTCGGCGAAACCTGGGGGGCGATGATCCCGGTGCCCCGGCTGGTGGGTCGGCTTGCTCCGCTTGCGATGGGCATGGATTGGCAGGGTGCCCCTGTGATTGCCTTCGCAGGGATCGCCGACCCGGAGCGCTTCTTCGGCACGTTGCGCGCGCTTGGGGCCAAGGTAGTGCGGGGTGAGGCGCTTGCCGACCATGCCCCGCTGTCGGACACGCTGCTGCGTCGGCTGGAAGCCGAGGCTGATGCTGCGGGCGCCCAGCTTGTCACGACGGAAAAGGACGCGGCCCGACTGTCGCCGGACTGGCGGACAAAGGTGCTGACGCTGGTGGTGCGGCTGGAGGTGGAGGACTGGGGGCCGCTGGACGCTGCTTTCATCCGGCTGGGCGTCTAAGATTTTTCGTCTAAAATCTTAGGCTTGGCTTTTCCCAAGCACTTCGTCCTGGTGCTGCCCCAGGCGCGGGGCTGGCCGGTCGAGCGCAAGTTCGGCGCCCGAGAAGGTCATCGGGCTGCGGACGCCGGGCAGGCCCTCGGGCGCGATCTGGAGCTTGCGGGCGATGACCTGGGGGTCGGCGAAGACCTCGGCCATGTTGTTGATCGGGCCGGCGGGGACGCCTTCCGCCTCACATGCGGCGAGGAGGTCGGCCTTGGTCCAGCGCTTCGTCGCCTCGGTCAGGCGGAGGGTCAGCGCGGCGCGGTTCGTCACGCGGTCGGCGTTGGTCAGGTATTCGGGCGCGGTCGCCATGTCCTGCAGCCCGAGGATGCCGCAGAGCCGCTGGTACTGCCCGTCGTTGCCAGTGGCGAGGATCAGCCAGCCATCCGCGCAGTCGAAGACCGCGTAGGGGGCGAGGTTCGGGTGCGCGTTACCCATCAGGCCCGGCGCCTTGCCCGAGGCGAGGTAGTTCATCGCCTGGTTCGCCATGATCGAGGTCGCCACGTCGAGAAGCGCCATGTCGATGTGCTGCCCCTCGCCCGTCCGCCCGCGCTGGACGATGGCGGCAAGGATCGCCGTCGCGGCATAGACGCCGGTGAAGACATCGGTCACGGCAACCCCCACCTTCTGCGGCTGGCCGTCGGCAGGTCCGGTCACGCTCATCAGCCCGGACATGCCCTGGATGATGAAGTCATAGCCGGCGCGGTGGGCATAGGGGCCGTCCTGGCCGAAGCCGGTGATCGAGCAGTAGACGAGGCGCGGGTTGAGCTTGCGGAGGGAGTCGTAGTCCAGCCCGTATTTCACGAGGCCGCCGACCTTGAAGTTCTCGATCACCACGTCGGCATCGGCGACAAGGCGGCGGACGACCTCCTGCCCCTCTGCAGTGCGGAAGTCGCAGGTGATGGACCGCTTGCCCCGGTTCGTCGCGTGGAAGTAGGCGGCCGAGGTCTCACCCCCCGCCTCGATGAACGGGGGCCCCCAGCGGCGGGTATCGTCGCCTTCGGGCGCCTCGACCTTGATGACGTCGGCCCCAAGGTCGGCCAGCATCTGGCCTGCCCAGGGCCCGGCGAGGATCCGCGCCAGTTCGATGACGCGGATGCCCTCCAAGGGTGCGGTCACGTCAGCCTGCCAGCTTGGCGTCGATCAGCGCCTTGAGGTCGGCCCAGGCCATGTTCGAATGCATCTCGCCATTGATGAAGATCGTCGGCGTGCCCTTGACCCCGTCGGCGGCCATGTTCGCCTCGAACTGCTTGATCAGCGCCTCGGCCTTGGCCTGGTCATTCAGGCAGGCGTCGAGCGATGCCTGGTCCAGCCCGGCGGCAAGACCGATAGCCTTGAGGTTGTTCACGACTTCCATCGGGTCCTGCGAGGCGGCCCATTCCTTCTGCTTGTCGAACAGCATGTCGTGGATGCCGAAATACCGCATCTCGCCGCCGCAGCGCGCGACCATCGCGGCCCAGAGACCATAGCGATCGAAGTAGACCTCGCGCAGGGTGAAGTGGACCTTGCCGGTGTCGATGTATTCGGCCTTCAGGTTCTTGAAGACGTTCGCGTGGAAGTCCGCGCAATGCGGGCAGGTGTAGCTTGCGTATTCGACGATCTTCACCGGCGCATCGGGCGAGCCCAGCGAGAAGTCGCCCGGACCTTCGCCCGTGGTGGTGGCCTCTTGTGCCAGCGCGGGCGTCATCGCGGCGGTGGCCGCAGCGGCAAGGGCGATCATCGCGCGGCGGTTCAGTTTCAGCATCGTCAGTTGTCCTTTTTCATGCGCGGGCGAGTTAAGATGTTTTGCGCCAGTTGTTCAAGCGCGGTTCTGAGAGCCGGGTCGGCGACAGCGCTTGCTGCCTTCGCTGCCTTGGCCTGCACCGCAGGATCGGGTTCGGGGGCGGCTTTCGGGGCCGGCGTGAATTCGGCCTGGCCTTCGGCAAAGCCAAGGGGTGCGGTCTGGGTCAGGTGGATATGGCTGATCGCGGCATAGCCGTAAACGGCGTTGACCCGTTCCTTCAGCACCGGCAGCGCCATCTGCACCATCGGCGCTTCGGCGGCCTTCACGAGCAGGGTCAGGGTGGCCCCCATGCCGCCCTTGCCATAGCCGATCTTCACCGGGCGGGTCTTCTGCGCCATCTCCGCCCCCGCAACCTCGGCCCAGTGGGTCAGGAGGCGCGCCACGGCAAAGCCGCGCGATTCACCGGCAACGCGCACCGCATCCTTCATCAGCCCGAACGCCGGTTCAAAGCCACGGCGGCGGTGTTCGGGATTCGGAGTGGAAAGGCCCTTGGGTGCCATGGCGCCATTCTATCGCAGGCGTGCGGCGTCGCCAGTACCGTTGCGTTTCAGGGCCATAAAGATTGCGTGACGCTGGATCGCGCTGAAATGACTTGCCTGCGACCTATGGCAGTCTTTGGGTCAGCCGCTATCTTCGCCCGGATGCAAGAGGCCGACATCCTGAACCGCCAGCTTCTCGACTGGTACGACCGCCACGCCCGCGTGATGCCCTGGCGCGTCCCGCCGGCCGACCGCGCCGCCGGAGTGCGACCGGACCCCTACCGTGTCTGGCTGTCCGAGGTGATGCTGCAACAGACCACGGTGGCCGCGGTGAAGGACTACTTTCACCGCTTCACGACCCGATGGCCGACCGTTACGGCGCTGGCCGCCGCCGAGGATGCGGCGGTCATGGGGGAATGGGCGGGGCTTGGGTACTATGCCCGAGCGCGAAACCTTCTGAAATGCGCGCGCGCGGTGGTGGCTGACCACGGGGGGCGGTTCCCGGAAACGCGGGAAGCGCTTCTGTCGCTGCCGGGGATCGGGCCCTATACCGCCAGCGCCATCGCTGCGATTGCCTATGACGAACCTGCGACCGTGGTCGACGGCAATGTCGAACGGGTGATGTCGCGGCTTTTCCACGTGGAAACCCCGCTTCCGGCGGCCAAGGCGGAACTGACCGCCCTTGCCGCACGGCTGACCCCGATATTGCGGGCGGGTGACTACGCGCAGGCGGTGATGGACCTGGGGGCCACGATCTGCACCCCAAGGTCACCGGCCTGCGGCATCTGCCCCTGGGTCAATGCCTGCGCGGCGCGGGAGGCGGGAGTGCAGGGGGACCTTCCAAGAAAGCTCGCCAAGGCGGGTAAGCCCCTGCGCCGGGGGACGGTCTGGCTGGGCCACCGCGACGGTGCGATCCTGCTGGAGCGTCGCCCGGAGAGGGGCCTTCTGGGCGGGATGCTGGGCCTGCCCGGCGACGCATGGGACGGCGTGGGCGGCCCTGCCCCGGCCGAGGCTGACTGGCAGGAGGTGGGCGAGGTGCGCCATACCTTCACCCATTTCCACCTGATCCTGCGGGTCATGGTGGCGAAAGTTTCCGGCCCTGCCACGCGAGGCGAATGGCTGGACCGCGCGGCGTTCCGCCCCGCCGACTTGCCAACGGTGATGCGCAAGGCCTGGGACCTCGGACGGGGCAACTTGCCGGGATAGGTTCGCGTTTTCGCAGAAAACTCATGTTGTCGTTGCGTCGGCGGCGTTTCGTCCCCTTTTCCCCGCCGCTGTCACGCCATAGCTTCAACGCATGAGCAAGCTTCCGAACGCGCTTCCCTTCTGGCTCTCGATGGCCCTGCCCCCGATTGCGATCCTGGGCATGGTGCAAGGGGGATGGACCATCGCCCTCCTGCCGCTGGCGACCTGGGGGCTTTTCTCGCTGCTGGATGCACTGACGGGGCTGAACACCGACAACCCCGACCCGCAGACGCCTGACTCGGCGATGTCCTGGCATCGGGCGGTAACGCTGGTCTGGTTCCCGGTGCAGTTCGCGCTGCTTGTCGTGATGCTGTGGTACGTGCCCCGGGCCGCGCATCTGGATACTGGCGAGCGTATCGGGCTCTTTTTCGGGATGGGCGTCCTCGCCGGGACGATCGGGATCAACTACAGCCATGAGCTCATGCACCAGAAATCGAAGCTGGAGCGGTGGCTGGCGGACCTTTTGCTCGCCTCGGTCCTGTATTCGCATTTCCGGTCGGAACACCTGCGGGTCCACCACATCCATGTCGGCACCCCGCGCGACCCGGTGACGGCGCGCTACAACGAGGGATTCCACCGCTTCTTCCCCCGCGTGCTGCGGCAATGCCCGCCCTCAGCCTGGAAAGCTGAAGTTGCGATGCTGAAGCGGAAGGACCTGCCGTGGCACCACCGGTCGAACCCGTTCTGGCGTTACGCCTTGCTGCAGGCAGGGTTCCTGTCGCTCGCGGTCGTACTGGGCGGGTGGAGCGGGCTGGGGTTGTTCCTGGTGCAGGCCGCCACCGCGATCTGGCAGCTGGAGCTGGTGAACTACATCGAACACTACGGGCTGACCCGGCGGCATCTGGGGAACGGGCGGTATGAGCATGTCCTGCCCCGCCACAGCTGGAACGCCGAGCATCGGGCGTCGAACTGGCTGCTCATCAACCTCCAACGGCATTCGGACCACCATTACAAGCCGGACCGCCGGTTTCCGGTCTTGCAGACCTATCCGAAGGGGCAGGCGCCGCAGCTGCCCTATGGCTATCCGGTGATGTCGATGGCCGCGCTGGTCCCGCCGATCTGGCGACGGATGATGAACAAGCGGGTGAAGGCCTGGCGCAAGCGGCACTACCCGGACATCACCGACTGGCACCCCTACAACAAGGCGCTGAACCCGGTGGCGGGATGATCGGGCCGCTCCTCGTCGCATTCCTTGCGCTCGTCGCTGGAACCACCCCGGCGAGGAGAAACGAAGTGCACGACGAGCGGTCCGTCAGCAGACCACCTCGATCAGCCTTGGCCCGCGCTGCTCCATCGCGTCTGCGAACGCCGCATTGAAGCCTGCCATATCGGTGACGCGGACGCCTTCGACACCGTGACCCTTGGCGAGGGCGACCCAGTCCAGTTCCGGCCCCTCGACGTCGAACATGCGGGTGATGTTGCGCCCGACCTCGCGCACGCCCACCGCAGCCAGTTCGTCGCGCAGGATCTGGTAGCCGCGGTTGGCGAAGATCACGACGGTGACGTCCAGCCCTTCGCGCGCCATCGTCCACAGGGATTGCAGCGTGTACATCCCCGACCCGTCGCCTTCCAGCACCACGACCTTGCGGTCCGGGCAGGCCACCGCCGCGCCCACGGCATTCGGCAGGCCAAAGCCGATCGAGCCGCCGGTGATGGTAAGAGCGTCATGCCCGCGCGCCCGTTTCAGGCCGGGCGCGAGGAAGTACGAGGCGGAGATGCCTTCGTCGACCACCACCGCATTGTCGGGCATGAGGTTCCCGATTGCCTCGCCCACCTTGGTCACGGTCAGCGGGCCCTCGGGCAGGGCGGGAGGGTCGAGGGGCACGAAATCCTCGGGGCCAAGCGGGGCCTCGCCGATCTCGTCGGCGAGGGCGCGCAGGGTCCAGGCGATGTCCATGTCGCGGCTGCAAAGCTCGATCAGCCGGGTTTCGGGATCGTCGGGGGTGGAAGGGAGGCCCGGATAGGCGAAGAACCCGGCAGGGCGGGTGGTGCCGCAGAGGACAAGGGCGGGCGCGCCTTTCAGAAGCTGGAGGTTGTCCTCGATCCGGTAGGCCATCCGTTCGATCTTCACGGCCCCCGCCCCGCGCCGGAAACGGCTGACGAAGAAGGGCTGCATCAGGCGGGCACCGGCGGCCTTGGTCAGGCGCTTCGCCAGGTGGCCAAGGTCGGACCAGAGGGCGGGGCCATCGACCAGAAGCACCGCGCCGGGCTGGCGAAGGGCGCGGGCGGCGGCCCTCACCTCATCCACCGAGGGGCGGCGGAGCGGGGGCGGGGCCGGGGCCACGGCATGACCTTCAGCCGGGTCCCAGGCCATGTTCGCGGGCAGGATCAGGGTGGCCACCTGGCCATTCTTCGCCCGGGCGGCCTGGATAGCATCGGCTGCATCGGTGGCGACCCGGCCGGGTTCGGATGTCACGCGCGTCCAGTGCGAGACCGATTGGGACACGCCAGTGACATCGCCCTTGAGCGGCGCCTCGAAGCGCAGGTGATAATCGGCGTGGTCACCAACGATGTTCAGGACCCCGCTTTGCGCCTTCCGCGCATTGTGGAGGTTGGCAAAGGCATTGCCGAAGCCCGGGGCAAGGTGAAGGAGCGTCGCCGCCACCTCGCCCGACATGCGGAAGTAGCCGTCGGCGGCACCCGAGACCCCGCCTTCGAACAAGGACAGTATGCAGCGCATGTCGGGGTGGCGATCGAGGGCCGCGACGAAGTGCATTTCGGAGGTACCGGGATTGGCGAAGCAGACCCGCACCCCGCTTGCCAGGAGGGTCCGCACCAGGGTTTCTGCGCCGTTCATTCGTTCCATCCCTGATCAGGTTTCCTGCCATAAGGCGATGGATCGAAGGGAAAGGCAAACCGGTCTTGCAATTGCCTGCCAGCTGGCTTGCACGTCGAATTTCTTTCAATCACCTCCGACCTGCCATATTTTTGCCGTCCGGGAAACGCTCCACTGGCGTAGAACAGGATCGGGCAACAGGGCGCCACAATGAATAGCACAGCCGAGATCGTGCAGTTTGACCTGAACCAGAGTGACGCGATGCGCCTGCCCCGGATCACGCTGATCATCCCGGTCCTGAACGAAGAGGACAGCATCGGCATCTTCCTGGACCGGGCGACCGAGATGATGCGGGCAAATGCCGACCGGGCGACCTTTGACATTCTTTTCGTGAACGACGGCAGCACTGACCGGACCGAGCGGGTGATCCTTGCCGCGGCCGAGGGGCGGGACGACATCTCGCTGATCAACCTGTCGCGGAACTTCGGCAAGGAGGCGGCGCTGATTGCTGGCATGGCGCACGCGACCGGCGACGCGGTGATCCCGCTCGACGTCGACCTGCAGGACCCACCGGAAGTGATCACCGAAATGATTGCCAAGTGGCAGGCCGGTGCGCGGATCGTGAACGCCCGCCGGGTGAAGCGGGACAGCGACAGCTGGTTGAAGGCGCGGTCTGCGGCGGCTTTCTACAAGCTGTTCAACGCGCTGTCGGAACAGCCGATTCCGCGCGACGTGGGCGATTTCCGCCTGATGGACCGCGAGGTCGTGTGGATCATCACCCAGCTGGGCGAACGGTCGCGGTGCAACAAGTCGCTCTTTTCCTGGGTGGGCTTCGAGACGGACGAGGTCACCTACGAACGCCCGCCGCGCGCCGTGGGGGAAAGCCGCTGGAACTACTGGAAGCTGACGAAGCTGGCCCTGGACGCGATCTTTTCGTCCTCGACGGTGCCGCTGCGGATCTGGACCTATTTCGGGATCGGGATGGCGGTCCTGTCACTGGTCTATTCGGCCGTCCTCTTCGTGCGCACCCTTGCCTTCGGGATCGACGTGCCCGGCTATGCCTCGACCGTGATCCTGATCCTTGTCTTCGGCGGGCTGAACATGTTCGCGCTGGGGATCATCGGCGAATACATCGGGCGGATCTATACCGAGGTGCGCCAAAGACCGCTGTACATCGTGCGGTCGCATCATGCCTCGGAAAAGTCCGGGGGCTGAGGTGGCGCAAAGCCAGGATCTGGACCGCCGGGGGGCCGACCCCTTGCGAATGGGTGGCAGGGACAGGCCCGGTCCGCCCAGAGTCGCGGTCCGGTGGGCGTGGTTCATCCCGGCGATCGCGACGGGCGTTGCCCTGATCGTGCTGGTCCTGTTCTGGGATCGGCCGATCACCGACGATGTCGCCTGGTATCTGATGGGCACGCGTGACTGGCTGAACGGCGCGGTGCTTTACGAGATGGTGGTCGAGGTCAATCCGCCGCTGAACTTCTACTTCACCGTGCCCGCCATCCTGATCGCGGACAACCTTGGCGTCAGCGATACCAACGGCCAGTACATCCTGACCGCGCTGATGCTCTTCTGCTCGCTTCTCTGGTGCGGCACGATCATCCGGAACGAGTTCGGACTTTCCCCCTCACGGCAGGCGCTTCTGCTTATCGGGATCGGGGCGGCCATGGTCATCCCGGCGCTGGACAGCATCGGCCAGCGTGAGCAAAGCCTGGTGATCCTGATGATGCCCTGGCTTCTGGGGCAGGTTACAGGCACGCAGCCAAGTGCCCGCGTGGATGTGCCGCGCGCCATGGTGGCGGCGCTGGGCGTCTGTCTGAAGCCGCATTTCGTGCTTTATCCCATCGCGGTCACGCTGGTCTGGATCGTGCGGACGCGGTCCTTGAGGCCGATCCTGTCGCCCGCGAACCTGGTCTTCCTAGGCGTTGGGCTGGCCTATGTCGCTTACGTGGCGGTCGTCCATCCGGCCTATCTTTTCGACATCGTCCCGATGGCCAGCCAGGTCTATGGCGCATACAAGACGGACGCCGGAATGCTGGTTGCGGCGGTTTATCCGCGGGTGCTCCTCTTGCTTTTCCCGGTTCTCTTTGCGCTCCGGGACCGGGAGGTCTGGGTGGCCCCGGGGCCGGCGGTCTTTGGGGCGGTGACCCTTGCGGCGCTGGCCAGCTTCTGGGTGCAGGGGACGGCCTTTCCCTATCACCTGATCCCGGTGTCGGTCTTCGGGATGGTGGCTTGCGCGATCGTGCTGGCGAAGGCGAGGAGCTTTGCGCCGGTCTATGCGGCCGTGGCGATTGCCTTTGTCGGGCTGGCGACGCTGGGCCTGCGGCAGGGATTTCCCAAGCATCCGGTGATCAACCACCTTGATGCCGTGGCCGATCAGGTAGGTGAGTTCGACAGTTTCATCTCGCTTTCAAGCTCGCTCTTCGCAGGCCCGCCCGTCCATATGGCGACCGGCGCGGAATGGGTCAGCCGATATCCTGCGAACTGGCTGGTGCCGGGCGCGGTTGAAGAGCTGGGCAAGACCGACTGCGTGGCCGACCCCGACCGGTGTGCTGCCCTACGTGCGATCGGTGCGAAGAACCGGAGCGACAATATCGCGGACATGATGCGGACCGAACCGGACCTCTTGATCGTCGAGCTTGACCCAGGGTTCTTCCCCGAGCCGCGGTTCGACTGGCTGGCCTATATGGCAGAGGATCCGGCCTGGGCAGAAGTATTCCAAAACTACAAGGAAGTGGCCCGGACGGCGGGGTTCCGGTTCTTCAAGCGGGACGGATGATAAAAAAAACCCCGCCGTGACATCACGGCGGGGAAGGTGTCCCCCAGGCGGACCAGGGGACAGGCGTGTTCCGGTTCGCAGGACGGGCAGCAATGCCCGTCCTACCTATTCAATGCGCGGGGCGATCCTCAGCCTCCATTTCAGCGCGGATCTGCTGGCGCAGGATATCGATCGGGACCATCTTTCCGTCCCGCTTGAAGTGCCAGTAAGTCCAGCCGTTGCAGCTTGGCGCACCTTCGAGGGCGGCGCCGACCTGGTGGATGGACCCCTTGACGTCGTTTCCGATCAGCGTGCCGTCGGCACGGACCTTGGCCTTGTGACGGTTGCCGAGGCTGAAGAGTTCCTCGCCCGGCCGCAGCATGCCGCGTTCGACCACCTGGCCGAACGGCACACGGGGTTCGGCGCGTTTCGAGCCGGTGATCTCCATAGCCGAGGCATCGAAACGGCGGACGCGGTCGATGCGGGCCTGGGCTGCCTTGCGATAGGCCTCCTCGCGCTCGATGCCGATGAAATCGCGGCCGAGCATCTTGGCGACAGCACCGGTGGTTCCGGTGCCGAAGAAAGGATCAAGGATCACGTCGCCGGGGTTCGTGGTGGCCACGATCACGCGGTGCAAGAGCGCCTCGGGCTTCTGGGTCGGGTGGGCCTTGTCGCCCTTGTCGTCCTTCAGCCGTTCGTGCCCGGTGCAAAGCGGGATGACCCAGTCGGACCGCATCTGGATGCCGTCGTTCAGCGCCTTCAGCGCCTCGTAGTTGAAGGTGTACTTCGCTGCCTCGTCCCGGCTGGCCCAGATCAGCGTCTCATGCGCGTTGGTCAGTCGCTTGCCGCGGAAGTTCGGCATCGGGTTCGACTTGCGCCAGATGACATCGTTCAGAAGCCAGAAGCCCTGATCCTGTAGGATCGCGCCCAGGCGGAAGATGTTGTGATAGCTGCCGATCACCCAGATCGCGCCGTTCGGCTTCAGGAGCCGTCGGGCGGCAGCAAGCCAGTCACGGGTGAAAGTGTCATAGGCGGCGAAGCTGGAGAACTGGTCCCAGTGGTCGTCCACCGCGTCGACAAGGCTGTTGTCCGGGCGGTGGAGATCGCCGCGAAGCTGGAGGTTGTAGGGCGGGTCGGCGAAGATCAGGTCGACGGACCCGGCAGGCAGCCGGTTCATCACGTCGATGCAGTCCCCTGCAAGGATCTGGTTCAGCGGCAGCAAGCCATTTGCCGCGGTATTCCTGGTCGTCATCTCTGCCTCTGCCCCGGCATCTTCTGTGTGCCGATGTTGTGCAAAGCATGATTCAGAGGCGATTCGTCGTCAAATTCTTTATTGAATCAAGAGGTTACAGAAAACTCTTGATACAATATGTTGTGGACCGGCTGGAACGAACGTCTATGCCAAGGGGTAACACCAAGGTTTTGCAACGCAGCCAGATGTGCCTTCGTCGGGTATCCGGCATTTGTCTCCCAGCCGTAGCCGGGGTGCTGTTGCGCCAAATCCACCATGATCCTGTCCCGCGTGACCTTGGCCACGATCGAGGCGGCGGCGATCGAAAGGCTGAGGGCGTCCCCACCGACGATGGCGGTGGCGTTGCAGGTCAGGCCGCGGGGAAGGAGGTTGCCGTCGATCAGCGCGTGGTCGGCGGAAAGGGCCGCGAGGGCGCGTTCCATGGCAAGGTGGCTGGCCCGCAGGATGTTCAGGGCATCGATTTCCTCGACCGTGGCATGGGCGATGCTGACTTCGGCGACGTCCATGATCTGGACGAAAAGCTCTTCGCGCCGGGCCGCGGTGAGGGTCTTTGAGTCGTTGAGGCCTTCAGGGATGCGCGCGGGGTCGAGGACAACGGCGCAGGCGGTGACGGGGCCGGCAAGGGGGCCGCGCCCGACCTCATCCACCCCCGCCACGCGCAGCGCGCCGAGCGAACGGACCCGGGTCTCGTGCGTGAAATTGGGAGCGGTGCATGCCATTCCATCCGAGTAGCGCGGAACGGCGATCCACGGAAGAGCGAAGAAGGCGGGGTGGAGGCTGCTCACCCCTCCACCCCTCAGGAGCGGGCGGGGTCAAAGGGCACCCCCGCCCGACAGCGCGTCTCTCCTCATCGGCCGGAGACGCGGAACCCGGCATCGCGCAGGCATTGCGCGGAATATACCTTGTCATCGCGCCCGAAGACGCTGGCCTGGTTGGCACAGCTGCGCGGCAGACGGCGGTCAAAGCCTTCGCGGCGGAGGCAGCTTTCGGGGTAAAGCGTCACCGACTGCTGCGCCCCGTCGATGGTGATCGCGCAGACGGCGGGAACGCGGTTCGTCCGCACCGGTTCGGGCGGCACGACGACCGGTGCCGGCGGTGTGGGCTTCGGCCTGTCGTTCAGCTCGTTCACGATGACGCCGACGACCAGCGCACCGAGAAGCGCCTTCGCGAGATCGTCCTTCCTGTCGGCCTTCGCCGGCAGGGCCGTCCCCAGCGCGATTGCAAGGGCGACGGCACCGGCGGTCACCATGCCGGCAAGCCTGCGTCCTGACATCGTGGTCTCGGCGATCCCCCGCGAGGCGATGTGGCGGGGCTTTTTCCTGAGTTCGAGGCTCATGCGGTCCTCCTGACCTTGTGCGCTTTTCCGTTGCGGACCCGTGAACCGGCGAGGTCAGGCCCGTGATGAGAAAAGGCTGGGGGTGGACGGCCGGTGTAAGCAATAACGCCGGGTTGCTATGGGATAGCAGGGCGGGGATCCGGGTAGGCATTGCCCCAACAGACGCCTCCCTTGCGCTGTGATATTGAATATCAGCGCGGCCTTGCCCATTCTTGCCCCGATACGAGGGCACGGCCCTTCCGGAGCGACATCATGAAACGACTCATCCTTGCAGCACTTCTTGGGCTGGCCTTTGCTGCCCCGGCTGCGGCGGAGTGTTATGCCGACTACAAGGTCAAACGTGACGATCCCCTGACGCTGCGCTACGGTGTGTCGCAGGTGTCGGACGCGAACTGTTCGCCCGACGCGGCGGCAGGCGAATTGGCGCCACGACTGGCAGGCGACGGCTGGACGCTTCTGAACGTTCTGTCCACATTCGGGCCAGAAGGTCTGGAAGAAAGGAAAGCGAGTGCCGGAGAATTCTTCCTCCGTTACTGAAAGCCTGAAGGCCGGCAACCGCGTGGTTGCCTTTGGAATTGCCGCCATCGTCCTGATCCTTCTGGCGGCGGCGCTGTTCCTGTTCCTGAACCTGCCGGACGCGAACGCCTTCAACGCCAAGGTCACGCAGATCTTCGTGGAAAACGACGACCTGACGACCGGGGCGGAGATCAAGCTCTTGGAGATCCTCGCCCAGTCGGGAACCGCGTTCTCCGAGGTGCTGGTCAGCTACCGGAGCGTGATCTTCGTGCTGCTGGTCTTTTCGACCGCGATGCTGATCGCAGCGCTGGTCTTCCTGGTGATGATCATCGCGCTGAACCGGAGGATCTCGGCGATCCAGCGGTCGGGGATCCAGGTATCGAGCCTGATGATCAGCCGCGAGGCGCGGGCGGTCTACATCAACGATCTGGAATTCGCCCTGACCGAAGCGGCGCTGGAGACTCTGTCCGTGCTGGCCGAAGCGCGGATGGACGACGAGGTGCTGACCGGCGCGCAGATCGAGGCGGTGATCTCTGGCCGGAACGAGGCGGACTGCGACGAGGCGGCTGGCGCGACGCGGGTCAAGCGGTTGCGCGATGCCTTGGGCAACCAGCTGGTCAGCGAACTTCTGGTCAAGACGGTCGCCCGGCGCGGCTACATGCTGGCGGTGGGCAAGGACACGATCCGCATGATCTGAGATTTCGCCAGAAAGCCTGGCAGCGCTTTGCAACAAATGTTGCAATCGCAATGCCTCAGCGTGTTAGCCTGCTCCGGAGTAAGTGATCCTGACCAGAAGGTGAGTGGACCCGCCATGCTGACAAAGCGATTCCTTCCGATTGCCGTCGCCCTGCTTGTTGGCCTTCCTGCCGCAGCACAGGACGTGGCGGACCGCATCTTCATCGGCGGCCCGGTCCTGACGATGAACGATGCCCAGCCCCGCGCCGAGGCAGTGGCGGTCAGGGATGGCGAGATCATCGCGGTCGGCACGGTCGAGGAGATCATGGCGCTGAAGGGCGAGGGCACGGAAGTGACCGAGCTTGAAGGTCGCGCGCTGATCCCGGGGTTCGTCGATGCGCACGGACATATTTTTGCGGGCGGCGTTCAGGCGATTTCGGCGAACCTCCTGGCCCCGCCGGACGGCGAGGTCACCGACATCGCCAGCCTGCAAAAGACCCTGCGCGACTGGATCGCCGAGAACGGAGCGGTGATCGAGAAGGCCGGCATCATCATCGGTTTCGGTTATGACAATTCGCAGCTTGCCGAACTGCGTCATCCGACCCGGCAGGAGCTTGACGCGATCTCGACCGACATCCCGATCTACATCGTGCACCAGTCGGCCCACCTTGGCACCGCGAACACCAAGGCGCTGGAAGTTGCCGGGATCACCGCCGACACGCCGAACCCCCCGGGCGGGGTCATCGTGCGCGATGCCAATGGCGATGCGACGGGCGTGATGGAAGAGAACGCGCATTACGCTGTCCTGATCAAGCTCCTGGGCTCGATCGACACGGAAAGTATGAAGACGATCATGAAGGCCGGGTCCGAGCTTTGGGCGCGCTACGGCTATACCACGGCAACCGAAGGCCGATCGACCAAGGGAACGGCCGAGATCATGAAGGCCGTCGCCGCGGAAGGCGGGTTCAGGATCGATGTCATCTCGCACATGGAGGTGATGGACGACCGCGACTACATCATCGCCAATGTTTCGCGCGAGTATGTCAACCGCTACCGGCTGGGCGGGGCGAAGCTTTCCATCGACGGCTCGCCGCAGGGGTTCACCGCGCTGCGGGACCGGCCCTATCACGACCCGGTGGGGAACTACCCGCCCGGCTATCTTGGCTATGCCGCGCAGCCAATGGAGAAGGTCACCGATGCCATCGACTGGGCCTATGCCAACAACATCCAGCTTCTGACCCATTCGAACGGCGAGGGCGCATCGGACATGCTGATCGCGGCCTCGGCGGCGGCTGAGGCGAAGCATGGCCCGGCCGACCGGCGCCCGGTGCTGATCCACGGGCAGTTCCTGCGCGAGGACCAGATCGACCCGATCCGCCGCCTTAGCATCTTCCCGTCCCTGTTCCCGATGCACACCTTCTACTGGGGCGACTGGCACCGCGACCATACCGTCGGGCCAGTCGTGTCGAACGACATCTCGCCCACCGGCTGGATGGTCGAGCGCGGGATGATGTTCTCATCGCACCACGACGCTCCGGTCGCCTTCCCCGATTCGCTTCGGGTCCTCGATGCGACCGTGACCCGCCGGTCGCGGTCGGGCGATATCATCGGGCCGGACCAGCGGGTGGATGTGATCACCGCGCTGAAGTCGATGACACTCTGGCCTGCCTATCAGTACTTCGAGGAGGACCGGAAAGGCTCGATCGAGGTGGGCAAACTGGCTGACCTCGTGATCCTGTCAGGCGATCCGACCGCCATCGACCCTGAAACGCTGGACAGCCTGACCATTGCCCAGACGATCAAGGAGGGCGTGACGGTCTATGAGGCCGGGCAGAAGGAAGGCCGGCTGCAATACCGCCCGCCGGCGGACGGATCCAACCCCTATGGCGACTTCCTGCGGCAGGCAACGCTGCGCTTCGAGGGGGCAGGCGCGCTGACGGGTCGTGGGATCGCTCTGTCGGACCGGATGGCGGCGCAACACTCCGGGGCCTGCGTGTCGCGGTTCATGACCTCGGTGATCGGTGCGGACATTGCCGCCTCGGAAGTGAACTGAAGGACCCCGCGGACCGGGAAATCACAAAGGCCCGGACCTTGCGGTCCGGGCCTTTGCTTGTGAGTGGTGAGCCGGACAGGATTCGAACCTGTGACCCGCTGATTAAAAGTCAGCTGCTCTACCAACTGAGCTACCGGCCCCACGAAGCGGCTGATTAGGCATGGCGGCCTTGGGGGTCAAGGGCAAAAACGAAGCGTGTCTTTCAAAAGCGGGCGGGCGGGCGTATATGCCGGGGCATGAAGGATTTCAGCCGCCAGACCGGCCTGCCGTTCATGAAGATGCATGGCGCGGGCAACGACTTTGTGGTGATCGACCGGCGTAGGGGTGGGCCGGCGATGACGGCTGCGCTGGCGCGGGCGATCGGCGACCGGAATCGCGGTGTGGGATTTGACCAGCTGGCCGAGATCACGGCCTCGGACAGCGCGGACTTCAGATTGGTCTTCTGGAACAGCGACGGCAGCCAGGCCGGGGCCTGCGGCAATGCCACGCGCTGCGTGTCGGATTTCATGATGCAGGAGCTGGGCACCGACCGGGTGACCCTGACCACTGCGCGGGGTGAACTGGTCGCCCAGCGTGCCGAGGATGGCCGGGTCTGGGTGAACATGGGGCAGCCGCAGCTTGACTGGCGGCAGGTTCCGCTTGCGCGCGAGGTGGACCACCTGCACCTTCCCCTTCCCGGAGACCCGGTGGCGGTCGGCATGGGCAACCCGCATGCCGTGCATTTCGTCGAGGACGCCGGGGCCGTGGACCTTGCGGGCATTGGTCCGCAGATCGAGCATGACCCGCTTTTCCCGCAGCGAACGAACGTGGAGTTCGCCAGCCTGATCTCGCCCTGTCGCCTGCGGTTGCGGGTGTGGGAGCGGGGGACGGGCATCACGCTCGCCTGCGGCTCGGGTGCCTGCGCCACGGCGGTGGCCGCCCATCTGCGGGGCATGATCGGGCCGCGGGTTGTGCTTGAGGTAGATGGCGGCATGCTGGAGGTCGACTGGCGCGACGATGGCGTCTGGCTGACCGGGCCGGTGGCGCGCGTCTTCGACGGGGTGCTGTCGCCCGACTACATCGCTGCGCACGCATGAACGCCCCGCAGCGCCCTCCGGTCTTTGCGACCCTTGGTTGCCGCCTGAACGCCTATGAGACCGAGGCGATGCGCGAGCTTGCCGCCGCCGCCGGCGTTGAGGGTGCAGTGGTGGTGAACACCTGTGCCGTGACGGCCGAGGCGGTCAGGAAGGCAAAGCAGGAGATCCGTCGGCTTGCCCGGGAAAACCCCGGCGCTCCGGTCATCGTCACCGGCTGTGCCGCGCAGACCGAACCCGCGACCTTTGCGGCCATGCCCGAAGTCACGCGCGTCGTCGGCAACCACGAGAAGATGCAGGCCGAGACCTGGGCCGGCCTTGCCGCGCCGGACCTGATCGGCACGACCGAACGGGTGCAGGTCGACGACATCATGTCGGTGCGCGAGACCGCAGGCCACCTGATCGACGGGTTCGGGCGGCACCGCGCCTATGTGCAGGTGCAGAACGGCTGCGATCACCGGTGCACGTTCTGCATTATTCCCTATGGCCGCGGCAACTCGCGGTCTGTCCCTGCCGGGGTGGTGGTGGACCAGATCAGCCGGCTGGTCGACAAGGGCTTCAACGAGGTGGTGCTGACCGGGGTGGACCTGACCTCCTGGGGTGCGGACCTGCCAGCCACCCCTCGTCTCGGTGACCTGGTGCGGCGCATCCTGAAGCTGACCTCGGTGCCGCGCCTGCGGATCAGTTCCATCGACAGCATCGAGGCCGACCCCGCGCTGATCGAGGCCATCGCGACCGAGCCGCGCCTGATGCCGCATCTGCACCTCAGCCTGCAGGCCGGGGACGACATGATCCTGAAGCGGATGAAGCGGCGGCACCTTCGGGACGACGCGATCCGCTTCTGCCATGAGGTTCGGGCGCTTCGCCCGGACATGATCTTCGGGGCAGACATCATCGCGGGCTTTCCGACCGAGACGGAGGCGATGTTCCGGCAATCGCTGGCGCTGGTCGAGGATTGCGGGCTGACCTTTCTGCACGTCTTTCCGTTCAGCCCGCGCAAGGGCACCCCGGCGGCGCGGATGCCACAGGTGAAGGGGCCGGAGATCAAGGAGCGCGCCGCCCGGCTGCGCGCCCTGGGCGATCAGGCCCTTGCCCGGCATCTGGAGGCTCAGGTCGGACGCACCCACCGCGTTCTGACCGAAGGCCCGCGTCTTGGCCGGACCGAGCAGTTCACCGAGGTCGCTTTCACCGCCGACCAGCCCGAGGGAACGATTCTTGAGGTGGTGATCAAGGGCCGGGACAGCAGCAGCCTGCTGGTCTGACGTCCAGGCTGTCCGGCATATCCGGCACAGCTTCTCATGCAAATCTATCCTCAGCTTTCAATCTAATGACCTGAGTCAAGGCATTCTGACGCGGTGAAGCGTAAAGTTTCAGCGTTGAAACACTTCAATAGGAGTATTGAAGATGAGATCGACTTACCTGCTGATGACTGCACTTTTCTCTGGCCTGACAGCAACCGGCGTCGCCTTGGCGCAAGAGGCTGATCCCGGGCAGATGCTCTACATGGACTACTGTGCAGCCTGCCACGGTGCATCGGGGATGGGTGACGGCGACATGGCCAACGTCGTGAACATCCCGTCACCAAACCTCAAGCTTCTGGCCAAGAACAACGGCGGCGTCTTTCCGATGCTGAACGTGCTGCAAGTGATCGATGGCCGTTCCGGTGTCCGGGCGCATGGAGGCGTGATGCCGCTCTGGGGGCAGGTCTTCTCTGACGAGATTGGCGACTCGGAAGGCGCCTATGGCAGCGTTCTGGAGGTCAGGGGGCGTGTGCTTTCGCTGGCCAAGTACCTGGAATCGATCCAGGAGCAATAGAAGCAGCGCCTGTCGGATGTTCGCGTCCGGCAGGCACCTTTCTTCATGGAAGTTTCGCTTGCGGGACTAGGGCTTCGTGCGATCCTCTCCCACCAGTTGCGGGCGAATCCCCCGCACCCAAACACCCGGAGGAGGAACCCCATGGCCAACGCAAGCCAGCATCTCGACGTTGCCTCAGCAGAGAAATACCTCATGCGCTACCTCGCCATCGACGGCGTCACCGGCGAGGAAGAGGCGATCGCCAACGCGATCCGCGATGACCTGATCGCGATTGGCGTTCCCGCCAGTGCCATCCGGTTCGACAACGTTGCCGCAAAGATCCCGCTGCCGACCCAGACGGGGAACCTGATCGTCGACCTGCCGGGTACAAGGCCCGGCCCGCGCCTTCTGTTCTCCACCCACCTCGACACGGTGCCGCTCTGTGCCGGGGCAAAACCGCGAATCGAAGGCGACCGGATCGTCGGCGACGGCACGACCGCGCTTGGTGGCGACAACCGCACCGGCTGCGCGCTTCTCGTCGTGCTGGTCGAGACCCTTCTGAAGCACAACCTCCCGCACCCGCCGATCACGCTTCTCTTCACCGTGCGCGAGGAAAGCGGGCTACACGGCGCGCGTGAACTGGATCCCAAGGACCTGAACGGCGCGGTCATGTGCTTCAACGTGGATGGCAAGCTTGCCTCCGAACTCATCATCGGCGCGGTAGGGCAGGAGAACTGGGAGGTCGCGATCACCGGCAAGGCGTCCCATGCAGGCGTGGCGCCGGACAAGGGCATTTCGGCCACGATGGTTGGCGCCCTCGGCCTGGCCGAGACAAAGGCGGCCGGCTGGTTCGGCAAGATCGTGAAGCCTGACGGGCACGGGACCTCGAACGTCGGCATCTTCGGCGGCAAGGACATGAAGGCGGCGGGCGATGCCACGAACGTGGTCACCGACTACGCCTGGCTGCGCGGCGAGGCGCGGAGCCCGAAGGAAGAATTCACAGCCGCGATCACCGCCGGCATCCGCGCTGCCTTCGAGAAAGCCCGCACCCAGGTGACAGATACCGAGGGCGAGATGGCGGGGATGGAGTTCACGAACGTCAAGGCCTACCCGCCCTTCAACCTGGGCGAGGATGCCCCGGTGGTCCGCCATGCGGTGAAGGCGGTGGAGGCCCTCGGCATGAAGCCGGTCTACATCTTCTCGAACGGCGGCCTTGACGCCAACTGGCTGGACAAGGCCGGGGTGCCCACCGTCACCATCGGCGCGGGGCAGTACGAGATCCACACGATCAAGGAATACGTCCACCTGCCGGAATACGCCCAAGGCTGCCGGCTGGCGGTGGAACTGGCGACGCTGTGATGGGGGCCGGGGTAAGGGCCAAGCCTTCACCCCGGCACGTTCCTTCGCTAGCCTGCCCCCCAAGACAAGGGGGACTGCATGGCCTGGGAATTCTGGATCGACCGTGGCGGCACCTTCACCGATATCGTCGGGCGCAGCCCTGATGGTCGGCTGGTGACGGCAAAGCTTCTGTCCGAGAACCCCGAACGCTACCCCGACGCCGCCGTGCAGGGCATCCGCGACTGCCTGAGCCTTGCGCCGGGTGAGCTGATCCCCGAAAGAGCCATCTCTGCGGTCAAGATGGGCACCACGGTCGCCACCAACGCCCTTCTGGAGCGGAAGGGAGAGCGGGTTCTTCTCCTGATCACCGAGGGCTTTGCCGACCTCCTCTGCATTGGCACCCAGGCCCGCCCGCAGCTTTTCGAACTGAACATCCGCCGCCCGGATCTGCTTTACGAAACCGTGGCCGAGGTCCCCGGCCGCCTTGACGCCGAGGGGCGCGAGGTGCGCCCGCTGGACGAGGACGCCGTCCGCGCGGCACTGGCCAAGGCGCAGGCCGAGGGCATCACCGCCGTCGCCGTCGCCCTGATGCACGGACACGTCAACCCCGATCACGAGGCGCGCGTCGGTCGCCTTGCCGAAGAGGCCGGGTTCACCCAGGTGTCGCTCTCGCACCGCGTCTCTCGGCTGGCCAAGTTGGTGCCGCGCGGGGACACGACGGTGGTCGATGCCTACCTCTCCCCCCTCCTCCGCCGTTACGTGGCGCAGGTCGAAGGGGCGCTGGACATGGGCCGCGCGACCGGGCGGCTTCTCTTCATGCAGTCGAGTGGCGGGCTGACCGAGGCAGGGCGCTTCCAGGGCAAGGATGCGGTCCTGTCCGGCCCGGCGGGTGGCATCGTCGGCATGGCGCGGACGGCCGTGGCTGCAGGGTTCGACCGGCTTATCGGCTTTGACATGGGCGGGACCTCGACCGATGTCAGCCACTTCGCGGGGGATTATGAACGGTCGTTCGAGACGGAGGTCGCTGGCGTCCGGATGCGCGCGCCGATGATGGACATCCACACGGTCGCAGCCGGCGGCGGGTCGATCTGTTCCTTCCGCGACGGGCGCTTTCAGGTCGGCCCGGAAAGTGCCGGGGCGAATCCCGGTCCTGCCAGCTATCGCCGGGGCGGGCCGCTGACGATCACCGACTGTAACGTGATGCTGGGGCGGCTGTCGCCGGATCATTTCCCCGCCGTCTTTGGCCCGAATGGCGACGAACGGCTGGACCCGGGCATCGTGCGCGTAAAGTTCATGGCCCTGGCGCAGGAGATTGCGGCGGTCACCGGACGGCTGCACCCACCCGAGGTGGTGGCCGAGGGATTCCTGCGCATCGCCATCGACAACATGGCCAATGCGATCAAGAAGATATCCGTCCAGCGCGGGCATGACGTGACGGGCTACACGCTGCAGTGCTTTGGCGGGGCGGGCGGGCAGCATGCCTGCGGGGTCGCCGATACCTTGGGCATGCGGCGGGTGTTCCTGCATCCCTTCGCCGGGGTGCTTTCGGCCTTCGGGATGGGCCTTGCCGACCTGCGGAGCTTGCGTGAGGCGCAGTTCGACGCACCCCTGTCGGCCTTGACGAAGGCTGAAACCCGGATCGCGGCGCTGGCTGGTGAGGCGGTGGCCGAACTTTGGGCGCAGGGCATTCCGTCACCCCAGACCACACTGACCGCGCATTTGCGCTATGACGGGTCTCACCAGTCGCTTCCGGTGCCCTTCGGCACCGAGGCGGCGATGCGCGAGGCCTTCGCCGCCGCCCATCAGGCCCGCTTCGGCTTTACCTCGCCCGAACGCGCGGTACTCTTCGAGATGCTTGCCGCAGAGGCCGCCGGCGGTGGATCCGCGCCGCCTCCAATCGACCCCGGAGCGCAGGCGGGCCCCCCGGCTGCGACCCTGACCCTCTGGGCGGAGGGGCGCTGGCAGGATGTGCCGCTTTACCGGCGCGAGGATTGCGGGACAGCTACCCGGATCGACGGGCCAGCCGTCATTGCCGAGGCGACTGGGACGGTGATTGTCGAGCCCGGGTGGACCGCGCGGGTCGACGCGCAGGCGAACCTGATCCTGACCCGAGAGACTGCCATCACCCGGCTTGCGGCCGCAGGCACCAAGGCCGACCCGGTCCTTCTGGAGGTCTTCAACAACCTCTTCATGTCGATCGCCGACCAGATGGGTGCGACGCTGGCGAACACGGCATGGTCGGTTAACATCAAGGAACGGTTGGATTTTTCCTGCGCGATCTTCGATGCGGCGGGCGATCTCGTGGCCAATGCTCCGCATGTGCCGGTGCACCTCGGTTCCATGTCACACGCGGTGAAGACGGTGATCGCGGCGGTGGGGGCAACGGCGCGCGAAGGTGATGCCTGGATGCTGAACTCACCCTGGAACGGCGGGACGCACTTGCCGGACGTGACTGTCATCACGCCGGTCTTCGTGGACGGAAAGCCCGCCTTCTGGCTGAGTTCACGCGGGCACCATGCCGACATAGGCGGCCGTACCCCGGGGTCCGGGCCACCGGACAGCACCCGGATCGAGGAAGAGGGCGTCGTGATCGACCTCTTTTTGCTCGTCGCCGAGGGCCGCCTGCGTGAGGCCGAGACGCGGGCGCTTCTCGCCTCTGGCCCTTGGCCCTGCCGGTCGCCGGACCAGAACCTCGCCGATCTCAAGGCGCAGATCGCCGCAAATGAAACGGGGCGACGGGAACTCCTTCGCATCGTCTCGCTCCACGGCGCTCGGGTGGTGGCCGCCTACATGGGCCATGTGCAGCGGAATGCCGAGGAATGCGTGCGTGCAGTGATCGACCGGCTGCAGGACGGGGCCTTCAGCTATCCGATGGATATCGGAACGACCATTCAGGTGCGGGTGACGGTGGACCGGCCCGGCCGCAGGGCCACCATCGACTTCACCGGCACCAGCCCGCAGCATTCCGGCAACTACAACGCCCCGCAGGCGGTGACGCGGGCGGTGGTCCTCTACGTGTTCCGCACGCTGGTGGGAAAGCCGATCCCGCTGAACGAAGGGTGCCTCGCCCCCCTGACCATCATCGTGCCGGAGGGGACGTTGTTGAACCCGCGCGCGCCTGCGGCGGTGATCGCGGGGAATACCGAGGTCAGCCAGTCCGCCTGCAATGCTCTGTACGGCGCACTTGGAGTAGTCGCGGCAGCGCAGGGCACGATGAACAACTTCATCTGGGGCAACGAGGCCTTCCAGAATTACGAGACTATCTGCGGCGGCACCGGGGCCGGGCCGGGGTTCGATGGCTGCAGCGCGGTGCAAAGCCACATGACCAACACAAGGATGACCGATCCCGAGGTGCTGGAGAAGCGCTTCCCCGTGCGGCTGGAGGAACTGTCGATCCGCCACGGCTCGGGCGGGGAAGGCCGCTGGCGGGGTGGCGACGGTGCCGTGCGACGGTTGCGCTTCCTTGCCCCAGTCACGGTGACCACGCTCTGCGGCAGCCGCAAAGTCGCGCCCTTCGGCGCTGCGGGTGGCAAGCCCGGAGCGGTCGGCGAGAACCGTGTTCACTGGCCGGACGGCCGGGTGCAGGCGCTTGCCGGCAACGACGAATGCGACCTGCCACCCGGCGCCGTATTCGAGATGCGTACCCCCGGGGGCGGGGGATGGGGGTGAAAACTGTCATTGCAGGGTGATCCCGGCATGGCCATATCTGCGGGACAAGAACAGGAGGTCACGATGCTGAACGCGAAATCCCTTCTCGACAGCCTGATCGGCGGGCTGAACCAGGCGACCGGCGGCCAGGGCGCGAAGGGCCTTGCCGAAAAGGCGAAAGGGGCCTGGGACAGCCAGTCCACCATGGGCAAGGGCGCGATTGCCGGCGGGCTTCTGGCTGTGCTGATGACGCAAGGCGGGCGGCGGATGCTGGGCACCGGTGTCAAGGTCGGCGGCATGGCCGCAATCGGCGCGCTGGCCTTCAAGGCCTATGAGGACTGGAAGGCCGGACAAGGCGGCAGCGATCCCACCGCCCTGCCCCCGCCGGGATCAGGATTTCAGCCAGAAGGCGCGGATGCCGACCGGCTGGCCACCAGCCTGCTCCGTGCGATGATCGCGGCGGCCAAAGCCGATGGCCATGTGACCTCCGACGAGCGCGCCCGGATCGACGGGCAGCTGGCGAACCTCGGGCTTGAGGATGAGGCGGCAGAATTGATCGCCGCCGAGCTTGACACGCCGCTGGACGTCGACCGGATCGCCGCGCTGGCGGGGTCCGACGCCGAGGCAACGCAGATTTACGCCGTGTCGCTCCTGGCGATCGACCCCGACAACGCCGAGGAAAAGGCCTATCTCGCCGCGCTGGCCCGCCGTCTGAATCTTGACCCGGCGCTGGTCGACAGCCTGCACGCCCAGGCCGCCAAGCTGGCCTGACGGAACCCCTCATCAAGCCTGACGGCCTTCTTCGGTTGCGTCCCGCCAGCGAAGAGAGCCGGATGGCTCGATGAGCGTCCCTTCAGGGCCTGACCCCACCCGTCGCTTCGGTCACGCGATCAGCGGCGGCGCGGACGAGCGCCCCGATCCGGGCGGCGTCCGACAACCCCACGCGGAACGCAGGGCCCGAGACCGACAATCCCGCCACCGGCTCGGCATAGGCATTGAAGATCGGGGCCGCGATGCAGCGCATCCCCTCGGCCCGTTCCTGATCGTCAATGGCAAAGCCACGCTCGCGGGTTCGGGAGAGGTCACGCATCAGCGCCGTGTCGCTGGTGATCGTCAGTGAGGTGAACTTCTCCAGCCCCTGCCGCGCGATGATCCCGGCCACCCTCTCCTCCGGGTACCAGGCCAGAAGTGCCTTCCCGATCCCGCTGGAATGCATCGGCCCCTTGGTCCCCGGCGGAAAGAAGGCGCGGATCGCCTCGCTCGTCTCGACCTGAGCCAGGAACAGCACCTCGCCCCGCACTTCCACCCCAAGGTTCGCCGTCTCGCCCGTGTCGCGCATCAACTGATCCATCGGCTGCCGCGCCCGCTCCACCACCTTGGTCCGGCGCAGGAAGGCCGTCCCGATCCGGAACGCCCCGGCCCCGATGTGCCAAAGCTGTCCCGGTTCCTCCACCTCCACCATCCCATGCGCCTGCAGGGTCTGAAGCGCCCGGAAGGTCGTGGCGACGGCCTGTCCCGTCTCTTCCGCCAGCTCCGAAAGCGTGCGCCCCGGCCCTTGCGCCAGATGCTCCAGAAGGTGCAGCGCCCGGTCCAGGGCCTGAACCGTGTTCTGGTCGGTCTTGTCATGAAACGCCTTCGGCCGCCCGCGCGGTTTCTGTGCCATCGTGACGCTCCCCTTCAGCCTGAAAAAGCGCAAGCCCTTGTTCAAATGGCAGAATAGCATCCCTCATACGAAATGAAAAATCTTTTCGAAAAAATTGTGCCACGGGTGCACCGGGCCTAGATTGATCCCATCGCTCCAGGGAGGATTCGCGATGTCGTTCCAGAACCCCGTCTTCATTCCCGGCCCCACAAACATCCCAGAGAGCGTGCGCAAGGCCTGTGACATGCCCACGCTCGACCACCGCAGCCCCGCCTTCGCGCGGATCTTCAAGCCGGCGGTCGACGGCGTGCGGCGCGTCCTGAAGATGGACGCGGGCGAGGTCATCCTCCTCCCCTCCACCGGCACCGGCGGGTGGGAAGCGGCGGTCTCCAACACCCTCTCCCCAGGCGACACCGTCCTTGCCGCCCGCTTCGGCATGTTCAGCCACCGCTGGATCGACCTTTGCCAGCGCCATGGTCTGAACGTCCGGATCATCGAGACCCCCTGGGGCCAGGGCGCGCCCCTCGGCCAGATCGAGGCCGCACTGAAGGCCGACAGGACCGGCACGATCAAGGCCGTCCTCGCCACCCATAACGAAACCGCCACCGGCGTGAAATCCGACATCGCCGGCATCCGCCGCGCGATGGATGCGGCCGGGCACAAGGCGATGCTTTTCGTCGACGGCGTCTCCTCCATCGGCTCCATGCCGTTCGAGTTCACCGCCTGGGGCGTCGACATCGCCGTGGCCGGCAGCCAGAAGGGCTTCATGCTGCCTGCGGGCCTCGCGATCCTCGGCGTCTCGCCCAAGGCCATCGCCGCGATGGAGACGGCCACCCTGCCCCGCACCTTCTTCGACTTTCGTGACATGCTGACAAGTTATGCCCGCGGCGGCTTTCCCTATACGCCCCCGGTCGGCCTGATCGCGGGCCTTGCCCATGCCATCGACCTGCTTGAAACTGAGGGGCTGGAGAATGTCTACGCCCGTCATCACCGCCTTGCCGAAGGTGTGCGCCGGGCGATCAGCGCCTGGGGCATGACGCCCTATGCGGCCAGCCCTGACCTTTACTCCGACACCGTGACGGCGGTGAAGGTCCCGCCCGGCTGCGACGGCACCGCGCTCGTCCAGCTTGCCGCAAGCAAATACGGCGTCGCCTTTGGCGTCGGCCTCGGTGAAGTCGCCGGGAAGGTCTTCCGCATCGGCCACCTTGGCATGCTGACCGACGTGATGGTCCTCTCCGGCCTCGCCACGGCCGAGATGTGCATGGCCGACCTCGGCTGGCCGATCAAGCTCGGCTCAGGGGTCGCAGCGGCGCAGGATTACTATCGCGGCACAGTGCCCGCAATGGCGCTGGCAGCGGAGTGAGACGATGAAGGACATGAACGGACTGATGATCCCCACCTATGACGACATGCTGGCCGCGCATGACCGCATCCGCCCGCATATCCGCCAGACCCCGGTCCGCACCTCGGACTATCTGAACGAACTCGCCGGCTGCGAGCTTTTCTTCAAATGCGAGAACTTCCAGGAACCCGGCGCCTTCAAGGTGCGGGGGGCCACGAACGCGGTCTTCGGCCTCAGCGATGACCAGGCAAGGCTCGGCGTCGCCACCCATTCCAGCGGCAACCACGCCTCTTGCCTCTCCTACGCCGCCATGTTGCGCGGCATCCCCTGCAACGTGGTCATGCCCCGCACCGCGCCGCAGGCGAAGAAGGACACCGTCCGCCGCTACGGCGGCGTCATCACAGAATGCGAACCCTCGACCACCAGCCGGGAGGCGACCTTTGCCGAAGTGCAGGCCTGCACCGGGGGCGACTTTGTCCACCCCTACAACGACCCCCGCGTGATCGCAGGCCAAGGCACCTGCTCGCGTGAGTTCATGGAACAGACCGGCGGCCTTGACATGGTGGTCGCGCCCATCGGCGGGGGCGGCATGATCTCGGGCACCTGCCTGACGCTTTCCACGCTGGCACCGGAAACGAAGATCATCGCGGCGGAACCCGAACAGGCCGACGATGCCTACCGCAGCTTCAAGGCCGGGCACATCATCGCCGATGACGCGCCGAAGACCATCGCCGACGGCCTCCTCGTCCCGCTGAAGGACCTGACCTGGCACTTCGTGTCGAACCACGTCTCCGAAATCTACACCGCGTCGGAACAAGAGATCATCGATGCGATGAAGCTCACCTGGAAGCACCTGCGCGTGGTCATGGAACCCTCCAGCGCCGTTCCGCTGGCCGTGGTCCTGAAGAACCGCGCGGCCTTCATGGCCAAGCGCGTCGGCATCATCATCACCGGCGGCAACGTCGATCTGGACAAACTCCCCTGGATGAAAGGGTAACACCATGAACAAGCACGCAGATTTCAAGAGCTATGATGTCGGCTACGACATCCCCGCCCTCCCCGGCATGACCGAGGCCGAGATCCAGACGCCCTGCCTGGTCCTCGACCTCGACGCGCTGGAGCGGAACATCATCAAGATGGGCGACTACGCCAAGGCCCACGGCATGCGCCACCGCGTGCATGGCAAGATGCACAAGTCGGTGGATGTGGCAAAGCTTCAGGAACGCCTTGGCGGGGCCTGCGGCGTCTGCTGCCAGAAGGTCTCCGAAGCCGAGGTCTTCGCCCGCGGCGGCATCAAGGACGTGCTGGTGTCGAACCAGGTCCGCGACCCGGCGAAGATCGACCGCCTGGCGCGCCTGCCGAAACTCGGCGCGCGGACGATTGTCTGCGTCGACATGCTCGACAACGTGGCCGACCTTTCGGCGGCGGCGGTGAAACATGGCACGACCATCGAATGCCTCGTGGAAATCGACTGCGGTGCCGGGCGCTGTGGGGTGAAGACCACGTCCGAAGTGGTGGCACTGGCCAAGGCCATCGACGCAGCACCTGGGATGAAGTTCGCGGGGATCCAGGCCTATCAGGGCGCGATGCAGCACATGGACAGTTACGCCGACCGCAAGGCCAAGATCGACGTGGCCGTCGCCATGGTGAAGGATGCGGTGGATACCTTGAAGGCCGAAGGGCTGGACTGCGACATCGTCGGCGGCGGCGGCACCGGCAGCTACTACTTTGAGTCCACCTCAGGCGTCTACAACGAGCTTCAGTGCGGCTCTTACGCCTTCATGGATGCCGACTATGGCCGCATCCTCGACCAGGACGGCAAGCGGATCGACCAGGGCGAATGGGAGAATGCGCTCTTCATCCTGACGAGCGTTATGTCCCACGCGAAGGCCGACAAGGCCATCGTCGACGCGGGCCTGAAGGCGCAGTCGGTGGATAGCGGCCTGCCCGTGGTCTACGGCCGGACCGACGTGAAATACGTCAAATGCAGCGACGAACATGGCGTGGTCGAAGACCCGCAGGGCGTGCTCAAGGTCAACGACAAGCTGAAGCTCGTCCCCGGCCACTGCGACCCGACCTGCAACGTGCATGACTGGTATGTCGGGGTGCGGAACGGCGTCGTCGAATCCGTCTGGCCGGTCTCGGCCCGGGGCAAGGCTTATTAGGCCTCATTCTTCGTCCACAAATATCCCACGGGGGTCCGGGGGTGTGAAACCCCCGGTCCTCGGCCCGTCCCAAAGGACCGACCCATGCTCATCATCCCCGAAAGCCTGATCGCCGGGCTCGTCTCGCCCGAAGACGCCTTCACCGCGGTCGAGGCCACCTTCTCTGCCATGGCGCGGGGTGAGGCCTACAACTTCCCCGTCGTCCGTGAGGCGCTGGGGGAAGGCCGGCAGTACGGCTTCAAGTCGGGGCTCGACCGCGCCGGGGGTATGCTGGGGGTGAAGGCGGGCGGGTACTTCCCCGGCAACGCAGCCAGGGGGATCATCAACCACCAGTCCACCGTTTTCCTCTTCGACCCCGATACCGGGCGACCCACCGCGATGGTCGGCGGGGGGCTTCTGACCGCGCTTCGGACAGCGGCGGCCTCGGCGATTTCCATCGACCGGCTGGCCAGCAAGGATGCCAAGGTGCTGGGCATGGTCGGGGCCGGGCATCAGGCGGGGTTCCAGTTGCGCGCCGCGGCGCGGGTGCGGCGGTTCGAAAGGGTCATCGCCTGGAACCTCCACCCCGAGATGCTGCCGAAGCTGGGCGAAGTCGCCGCCGAACTGGGCCTGCCCTTCGAAGCCGTGACGCTGGAGCGGCTGGTCGAGGCGGACGTGATCATCACCATCACCTCCTCGCCTGCCGCCAGCCTGATGTCGGCCCATGTCAAGGATGGCACGCATCTCGCCTGCATGGGCACCGACACCAAGGGTAAGCAGGAGGTGGAACCCGCCCTCCTTGGCCGGGCCTCGGTCTTTGCCGATGAACTGGCCCAGTCCGTCACCATCGGCGAGGCCCAGCATGCGGTGGCGGCGGGGCTTCTGGACGCGACCGCGATCACGCCCATCGGCGATGTCCTGATCGGGCGACATCCCGGTCGGCGGACGGCATCGGAGGTCACGCTCTTCGACGGCACCGGCGTCGGGCTGCAGGACCTTGCCGTCGCGGCAGTCGCGGTGCTGCGCGCGCGGGAGCGGGGGATGGGGACCGAGGTCGAGGTCTGAGACCAGTATTGTGACGGGCACAAGAACCCCCGTTGAAGCCGCGCCCCGCCCGTGCTGAGACTGCGGCGTCGCTTCGGGGAGGGCGGGATGCGGGTCTTCATCAACGGGTTCGGTCGGATTGGGCGGTCGGTTCTGCGGGCGTATCTGCAGGCACCGGACCGCTGGCCGGGCCTCACGATCGCCGGGATCAACGACATCGCCACCCCCGAGATGTGCGCCTACCTTTTCGAATATGACTCGGTCTTCGGACCCTGGCGCGGCATGGTCGCGCTGGAGAACGGCGCGCTGGTCGTGGACGGGCGGGCCATTCCGCTACACCGGACGGCGGACCTTTCCACCCTCAACCTCACCGGCGTCGACCTTGTCATGGAATGCACCGGGCGGGCCGAGACGCGCGAGGTGGCCGAACGGGGGCTGAAAGCGGGGGCGGCGCGGGTGTTGATCTCGGGGCCGTCCACGGCGGCGGAAGTGACGGTGGTCCTTGGGGCCAATGATGACCGGTTGGGGGATCAGCGGATCGTCTCGAACGCGTCCTGCACGACGAATTCCCTGGCCCCGCTGGCGCGGCTGATCCACCGGAACTGGGGGATCGTGACCGGGTCGATGACGACGGTCCACTGCTATACCGGCAGCCAGCCAACGGTGGATGCCCCCGCTGCCGACTACCCCCGCAGCCGGGCGGCGGCGCTGTCGATGGTGCCGACCACGACCTCGGCTGCCCGCCTTCTGGACGGGGTGCTGCCCGACCTTGCCGGGCGGATCACGGCGCAGGCGGTGCGGGTTCCGGTTGCCAGCGTCTCATGCGTCGACTTTCATCTGGTGACCGAAAAGCGGCCTTCGGTCGAAGAGGTCAACGCAGCCTTCCGGGCGGAAACCGGGGTCATCGGCGCGACGGACCGGCCCCTTGTTTCGACCGACCTTCGGGCCGACCCACGGTCTGTCGTGATGGCCTGCCCGGAGACGAAGGTGACCGCGGGGGGCATGCTGCGGGTCTTCGGCTGGTACGACAACGAATGGGGCTTTTCCAACCGGATGCTGGACATGGCCCTTCGAATGGCGTGAGTGACCACAGTGGTCAAATTGGCTTCGTCTTTCTAATTCAATGACTTGCTTGTGGGCATTAGGGATTTGGAAAGGTTTGCCCACACCCTTTCACATGGACCATGCTGCCACCTAGGGCCAGACCGGCGTCGCGTTCGCAGGCTGTCCGGCGGCGGTGAAGAGCGGCGTGAGGTTCTTCGGCGCATAGGCCTGCCGCTTGCGGGTGGTGATCTTGTCCTGCGGCGAGATCAGGGCATCGCGGCCATAACGCGCAACCACGCTGGGGTGGACCATTTCGTTGATTGTCCTGAGGGTCTTGCCGGCCCGGTCGCGCGGACGGTAGAGCTTTTCAAAGAGTTCGACCGGGACGTTCTGTTCGCAGACCGAGCGGATCGTGGGCGTCAGGCGATCCTTGACCGACCAGCCCTGTCGGGAGTCATGCGTCGGGCCAAGCACGTTCAGCGCACCCGGATCGGGCAAGAGGCCCGGCGTCGTCTCATCGACCTGAAGGCCTGCCGCCTTGGCGCGGTCGATCATCCAGAGGAGGGGGATGTCGGCCAGTTCCCGGTCGGCGTAGCCGCCGCCGACATCGGAATGGCTGCCTGCGAACCAGACCTGCTCGATGGTCGAGCCGGGGGGCGCCTTGCCGGTCCAGAGGGTCGGCACGAATTCGTCGCGCTGTTCGTCGATGGCCAATGCCTGCACGCCGTGCCGCACGATGCGCGAGGGCGTGGTGTCGTGAAACCCGTGAACCTCATCCGAGATCGCGCCGAGAATTCCGACCGGGATGCCCAGCGCGCCGACGGTATCCCAGACACCGAGGAAGTCGATCATCACATCGGCATGGGTTTCGATCCCTTTCCGGGCATTGCGGTCAAGGAAATCCGCCGGCGAGCGGGTCTTGAAGGTGCGGTAGTATTTCCAGGCGGCATGCAGATGCGGCAGGCTTTGCCGCTTGAGAAGCCCGACCGATCCCATCAGCCCCGAGAGCGAGCGCGCGGCGAAGGCCCCGCGTGAGAAACCGAAAAGGAAGATCTCGTCGGCGGGGACGTCCTTGCCATCCGGCCCCTTGTGGGCGGGCACGTAATTCTGGGCAAGGAACATGTAGCCGGAACGGATGATGTCTTCGGTCCCTGCCCCGGTCGCGCCGGCCACCAGCCGGTCCAGGGCCGTGCCGCTGGTCCCCACCCCGCGCATGTAGAGGCAGAACTGCGGTACCCCGTCGCTGCCGGAATTGGCGCGGATGGCGCGGGACAGACGGGCGACATTGGTTTCGGATCGTTCGCTATCGGCGGCATTCCAGGTGCCATCAAAGCAGACGACAAGGCGCTTGTGCATGGCGGAGCAATCCTTCTGCAGAAAATGAAGCCCGAAGGGGCCGGATCAAATGTCAGGCCGGAATCTGGCCGAAATGCTGCAGCCGGCAACCGGCGGTTGTCAATCCACCCCGTCGTCCGGGATGTTCAGGATCGTGCCGCAGGCCTTGCAATGGACGGCGTCATGGTCATGCCGGCGAAGGCCGCAGGTCGGGCAGGGGAAATGCGCCTTGGCCGGGCGCAGGATCACCTGCACCAAGCGCAGGAAGAGGCTGATCCCGACGATCATGATCGCGACCGACAGAAGCTTTCCCGAGGTACCTTCCAGCGTGATGTCGCCGAAGCCGGTCGTCGTCAGTGTGGCGACGGTGAAGTAAAGCGCGTCAGCGTAGTTCGTGATCTTGTCATTGACGCCGGCCTGCGTCTGGTAGACCAGCGCGGTCGTCCCGAAGAGGAAGATCAGAAGATTCCATGCGGCGCGAAGCGGCATTTCGTGCCGGCGAAAGCCGGGAATGTCGTCGCGCAGTTGCACCAGCGTCCGGGGCGAATGGAAGACGCGGTAAAGGCGCAGGACGCGCAGAAAGGCAAGTCCCTCGCCCCAGATCGGGACGAGAAGCGAGAAGATCACCAAGAGGTCGGCAACACCGTAGAGGCTGAAGAGTTCATCCCGCGCGCGGCGGGCGATCCAGAGCCGGACGAGGAGATCGGCGAGAAAGACGAGGCCGATTGCGATGTCGATCCAGACATGCTGCGGCCCGCGCGGCAGGAAGGACGAGGCGACAAGCCAGGCGACCGTCATGAGGTCGAAGGCAAGGAGCGCGTAGCGGAACCGGTCCGAGGCCGGTGTGGAGCCTTCGTAAAGCTCGCGAAGGCGGGAACGGAGGGTCGCGTCGGCCATGCCCCGACTGTCGGGTCTGCGGGCCGGCTGCGTCAAGAGGGGCGCTGTACTGTGCGTAGGGTGGGTGAAACCCACCGCTGGCCCGATTGGCAATGCTGCGGTGGGTTTCACCCACCCTACGCGTTGAAGACCCGGCTGGGGTGCAACTCGCCGCCCTGGTAAATGCCGATGGCGATGGCTTTTCCGCCGAGGCTGGCCCAGCCCTCGGTGCCCCAGTCGGCATGGGCGATGACCTGGCCGGGGTTACCGTTCTTCAGGCGCGTGGCACCTTCGGGGGTGGCGGGGAATTCGGGCAGGTCCCGGAGCGCCACTTCGAGGGGCAGGAGGCGGGCGTCGAGGGCATCGGTCCCTGCTTCGGCATCGATCTGCTCAAGCGTCACGCCCCGGTCGGCGCGGAAGGGGCCGGACCATTCGCGGCGAAGCCATGCGACATGGCCAAGGCAGCCAAGGGCCGCCCCAAGGTCACGCGCGATGGAGCGGACATAGCCGCCCTTGCCGCAGACCATTTCCAGGTCGAGATGGTCGGCATCCGGGCGGCCGATGACGGTGATGCTTTCCACCCAGAGCGGGCGGGGGGCGAGGTCCATCGCCTCGCCTTCGCGGGCAAGGTCGTAGGCACGTTCGCCATCGACCTTGACGGCGGAGTATTGCGGGGGGACCTGCATGATCTGGCCACGGAAGGCGGGAAGGGCGGCCTCGATCTCCAGATCGGTGGGGCGCCGGGTGCTGGTGGCGATCACGGCGCCAGAGGCGTCGTCAGTATCGGTCGCAGCACCGAAGGTCACGCGGAAGCGGTAGCACTTCAGCGCGTCTGAGATGAAGGGAATGGTCTTCGTCGCCTCGCCCAGCGCCACGGCAAGGACGCCGGTAGCGTCGGGGTCAAGCGTGCCGGCATGGCCCGCCTTCTGCGCGGAAAGCGCCCATTTCACCTTGTTGACCACGGCGGTCGAGGTCAGGCCCGCGGGCTTGTCGACCACCAGCCAGCCGGTGACGGGGCGGCCCTTCTTGGTACGTCCCATCGGTCAGCCCTGCGGGATCACGGTGCCGACGATCGGGCCCATCGGGAAACCGGCATCGTGGCGCGAAAGCTCGGGCGCGTAGAGGCGCGAGATGTTGCCGTCGAAGTAAAGCGCGTTCGGCAGGCCGAGGTCGTCGCGGAAGAGGCGGGCGAAGGCGTGGAAGTTCACCGGGTCGTTCGAGATGGCGAAGACCGCCCGGGTGCCGTCGGCGCTGACGCCCACACCGTTGCGGATATAGGTGCTGTCGCTTGCGGGCAGGAACCTGGGGTGGAGTTCACCGTCGATCACCAGCATCGGGCCGGACTGGGTGGCAAAGCGGCAGGCGGGCCCTTCGGCCTTGAAGGCGCGGCTTTCGATGACGCGGAAGCTGTCGCCCCAGCAGAAGACCCCGTTCGGCAGGAGGCCGAAGTTGCCAGGACCGTCGCGGGTGACGAGGCCGGCGGTTTCGACGCCGTTCTCGATGTACAGGCCAACCGGGTCAAGGTCGCGATGGTACATGCCGGCGTTCATCGCAAAGCCAAGCGCCTTGCCTTCGGCGGTCAGGGCGGTGTTCAGGGCGCGAAAGCTGCCATAGGCGCCGTCGGGGCCGGAGTGGAAGAGGCGGAGGTCGTCCGCCAGCGTCACTTCGCAGAGGGTGTAGGAGACCCCGTCGAAGGTCGTGTCCCGGCAGGTGGCGGCGGTGGCGGCAACGGGCAGAAGCGTCAGCGCAAGAGCAAGACGGATCATGCGTCGTCGTCCGAAGTGTCGATGTCGCGGCGGACGGCGGGGTCGGAAAAGAGGCGGCGCGTCTCGTCCAGACGGTCGAAGGTCTCGTCGGGGCGGAAGCGCAGGTCGGGGGCGTATTTCAGCGTCATGTCCTGCGCGACGCGGTGGCGCAGTTCGGCCTTGTTGCGCGCAAGGGCGGCAATCGCGGCTTCAACCGGGACGGAGCCCATCAGCGGCATGACATAGACCGTGGCGACCTTGAGGTCGGGGGAACAGGAGACCTCGCCCACCGTGATCGACATGGCGTTGAGGTCGGGATCATGGATCTCGTGCCGGTTCAGCACGTCGGAAAGGGTGCGGCGGATCAGTTCGCCGACGCGCAGCTGGCGCTGCGACGGGCCAGAGCCGGAAGGGGAGCGTTTGGACATTGCGCCCGTTTAGGCCGTTTCGGGTTCCGCTGCAACGCCGGGCTTCTCACGCTTGCGGGAAGCGGCTAGGGAGGGGGGCAAAGCGGGGGCATGAGATGAGCGATCTTCCGGGGCTGGTGGTCACAGGCGCATCGGGGCGGATGGGGCAGACGCTGATCCGTCTGGCCGGGGTGTCCGAGAAGCTGCGGCTGGTCGGCTGCGTGGAGCGTGCGGGCCACCCCTGGATCGGCCAGGACGTAGGCGAGGCGATGGGCGGACCGGCGGTCGGGGTGCGGGTGACGGATGATCCGCTGGAGGCCTTCGCGAAGGCGCAGGCGGTGGTGGACTTCACCGCTCCGGCGGCTACGGTTGAGTTCGCCGCACTCGCCGCGCAGGCGCGGGCGGTGCATGTGATCGGGACGACGGGGCTGGAGCCGGCGCATCTGGAGAAGATCGCCGCGGCTGCGCGGCATGCGGTGATCGTCAGGGCGGGGAACATGTCGCTGGGCGTCAACCTTCTGGTGCGGCTGACCCAGAAGGTCGCCGCGGCGCTGGACGCCGACTGGGATGTCGAGATCGTCGAGGCGCATCACCGGATGAAGGTGGATGCCCCTTCAGGCACCGCGCTGATGCTGGGCGCTGCTGCGGCGGCGGGGCGGGGCGTCCATCTTGAAGAGACCAGGGTCAGCGGCCGCGACGGGATCACCGGGGCGCGCGAGCGGGGCACGATCGGGTTCAGCGCCATCCGGGGCGGCGACGTGGTGGGCGAGCATGACGTGATCTTCGCGGGTGACGGTGAGCGGATCGTCCTGCGCCATCTTGCGACGGATCGGGCGATCTTTGCGCGCGGCGCATTGCGGGCGGCGGTCTGGGGGCAAGGGCGGAAACCCGGGGAATACGACATGATGGACGTCCTCGGGATTTGAGCGACTCATCCGAATCGTGGCATGACGCGTAACGTATGCGTCTGTCCCCGGAGGGGTGTCATGTTGCGCGCTTTTGTGACCGTTCTTCTCATGTCGACGCCAGTGCTTGCGGCGGCCAACGACTTTCAGCCGGTCAAGGACAAGGATGCGTTCCTGTCCCTGGTCAAGGACCGCGAACTGCGGATCACGCTTTACAACCTGTCGCTCAATGTCCTGCCCGACGGCCGGATCAAGGGCAGTGCCCTGGGCTGGGACATCACCGGGAAGTGGTCCTGGCAGGATGGCTATTTCTGCCGCGAGATGGACTGGAGCGGCATGCCCATCGACTTCAACTGCCAGCTCGTCGAAGCAAACGGCGCCGAGCGCCTGCGCTTTACCGTCGACCGGGGCGCGGGAGATTCGGCGACCTTCCGGCTGCGCTAGGGCTTGCGCGCCCGCTCGTCGACGACTTCGTCACTCCTCGCTCTGTCAGCGCCCGACGAGAAGACGAAGTCGCACGAGGCGGTGTGGTCAGAAGTCGACCGCCAGCCCCTTCTTTTCCCAATCGCCATAGCGCACGGGTTCCGGGCCGTCGCGCCCGCCGAGTTCGGGGGGCAGCGGGGCCTTGGCTGCGGCGGCCTTGCGGCGTTCTTCCGCCTCGGCCAGCGCGCGGCGGGCGGCGGGGGGAAGATCGGGGCGGTCGTCGCTGTCGGCCATGATGGGTTTCCTCTGCGTCCCCTTTGATATACGGCGCGGGAAGGCGGCAGCAAGGGGACAGGCATGGCCGAAGGGGTGGTCGCGCGGGCGACGGCGGTGGCGATCCTTGACGGGGTGCTGGGCGAAGGGCGGATGCTGTCCGACTTCGACGGCACCGGGCTTGCGCCTGCCGACCGCGCGCGGGCGCTGCGGCTGGCCGGGGCGGTGCTGCGGCATCTGGAACCCGCCGACCGCGTGCTTGATCGGCATCTCCGGAAGACCCCGCCCCTGACCGCGCGGAACGTGCTGCGGCTTGCGGTGGTCGAGCGGGCGCAAGGTGCGCCGGCGCATGGCGTGGTCAATGCAGCGGTCGAGATTCTGCGGAAGGGCAAGCGGACGGAGCATCTGGCGGGGCTGGCGAATGCGGTGCTGCGCGCTTTGCCGGAGGGCGATCTCTTTGCCGGGCTGCCGCCGCAGCGGATGCCCCGCTGGCTGCGCCAGCCGATGGTGCATGCTTATGGGCGGGACGCCGTGACCGCGATCGAGGCGGTGCAAGCGGCCGAACCTCCCTTGGACCTGACGCTTCGAGCGGGCTTTCCTCTACCAGAGGGCGAGGCGTTGCCGACCGGCAGCCTGCGCCTGCGGTCTTTCGGGCAGGTCTCGGCCCTGCCGGGCTATGCCGAGGGGGGCTGGTGGGTACAAGACGCCGCCGCCGCCTTGCCCGCGCGGCTTCTGGACCCGCGCCCGGGTGAGCGTATGCTGGACCTGTGCGCGGCACCGGGCGGCAAGACGCTGCAACTGGCCGCCGCTGGGGCAGAGGTGACGGCACTCGACATCTCGGCCCCCCGCATGGCGCGGGTCGCGGCGAACCTGGCGCGCACGGGACTGACGGCGCGGACGGTCGTGGCCGACGCGCTGGAGTGGGAGCCGGAGGTGGCGTTCGACGCGATCCTTCTCGATGCGCCCTGTTCGGCGACCGGGACGATCCGGCGGCATCCCGACCTGCCCTTCGTGAAGGACGGGTCAGAGGTTCCGGGGCTGGTTGCCTTGCAGGCCCGGCTTCTGGACCGGGCGCTCGGCTGGCTGAAGCCCGGCGGGCGGTTGGTCTTTGCGACCTGCTCGGTACTGCCGGAGGAAGGCGAGGCGCAGTTGGCCGGGGCGCTTGCGCGCCATCCGGGTCTGGCGGTGGAGCGAATTGAGGTCGCGGGGGTGGAGCCCGGCTGGTTGACCGACGGCGGGGGCATGCGTCTGCGGCCGGACTACTGGGCCGACCGGGGCGGGATGGACGGGTTTTTCATGGTACGACTGCGGGTGCCGGGCTGAAGCGGCCTGCGCGTCACTTCGGCGGGAACATCCGGTAGTAGAGCCAATCCGGCAGGAACTGCCCGCCGCGAAAGAGCCAGCTGAAAAGCGTCGGGAAGCTGATCTTGAAGCGGTCCGATTGCATGTGGCGGTACATGATCTCCGCTGCCTGTTCGGGCTCCATGATGAAGGGCATGGAGAAATCGTTCTTCGCGGTCAGCCTGGTGCGGATGAAGCCGGGATTGGCCAGCTGCACCGCGATGCCGGTTTTGCGGAGGTCGGCGTAAAGGCTTTCAGCCAGCACCATCGTCCCGGCCTTGGAGGCGGCGTAACCGATGGCTCCGGGCAGGCCGCGGAAGCCCGAGAGGGAACCTGTGATCACGACATGCCCCCTGCCCCGGGCCACCATGCCGGGCAGAACCGCCCCCACGGCGCGGACGCAGCCGGTGAAGTTGATGTCGGCCATCGCCTCGGCGCCCTTCGCGTCCCAGTCCTGGGCCCGCATCGGCCAGTAGACGCCGGCCAGGAAGACCATCCCGTCGACCTCGCCCAGCTGCGCGGCGGCGGCATTTACGCTGTCGGAGGATCCGACATCGACCGGGAGCGCGGTGGCCTTGCCGGGGAGCGAGGCGACGGCGGCAGCCAGCGTCTCGGGGTTCCGGGCCGAGAGGATCAGCTCGGCCCCCGCAGCCGAAAGCTTCTGCGCGAGTGCGAGGCCAAGCCCTTCGGACGCGCCGACGAGCCAGTAGCGTTTACCCTGGAAGGATCTCATTCGGCGGCCATGTCTGACCTGAGCTCGCCCGACTGGGCGGCCGGAGCCGGGCGCATCGTGGCGACAAGTTCAGCCACCTTGAAGCCGAACTTGCGGAACTCGGACCGGTTCATGATGGTGCCGTTGTCCATCAGGTACATCCAGTCGGTCACGTTCAGCACATGGCCTCCGGCCTCGGGCGTCAGGCGGATGCGGTAGCGCAGAAGGACGCCCGACCCCTCGACCCGGCCCGACCCTTCGCCCACCACGTCGGGGGCTGTGGCGACGATGCGGCCGCCGTCATGGAGCGCAAGCGTCCAGGCGCGGTGCTGGATGGAGCCGCTGTCGTAGTGGAAGACCTCGGCCAGGGTGCCGGTGGTGCCGTCCCATGTGCCTTCCATCCGCGCGACGAAGCGCGAGGCGACGCGGCCGGTGGGGCCGAAGATCACGCCTTCGCACTGGATCGGGCCCGCAAGGTGACGGCGGATGTCGAAGGCGGGGCCCTTCCCAGCATAGTCCGCCGGCGTCTGGGCGCGGAACGATGCATAGCGGCTGCGCAGCCAGACAAGCGCCAGCACGGCAAGCGCGCCCAGAAGGGCGGAAAGAATGGGGCTCACGTCGTGGCCTCCTTGGTCGGGCCCGGCAGGCGGGTCATGGCAAGCAGCAGGATTGCTATGACCTTCAATACGCAAGGCAGGGCCGCATAGATCAATGTCAGCGTCCAGAGCGCCTCTGGCGTGTTCCCGGAGCCGCTTTCAAAGCCCGCGGCATCAAGGGCGGGGAGGATGAAGAGGGCCGCCAGCGCCAGCGACAGCTTCGAGACGAAGGACCAGAGGCCGAAGGCGGCGGGTTCCGAGGTGCCAAGCCGGGAAAGGTGCTGCGCGAAGATCGCGGGGAGAAGGGTGAGGTCCGCGCCGAGGGCCGCGCCGGATGCAAGGCAGATCAGGGCAAAGGCGATGCCGTCGCCCGCCCCGAGCGTCAGGGTCCAGAGGAAGGCGAGGATGGCCAGCGTCATCGCCCAAAGCAGCACCGGGCGTGGCCCATGGCGGCGGGCGAGAAGGGTCCAGACCGGGGTGGAGGCGGCAGCGGCGAGGAAGAAGAGGAGGAGGAGCGGGCCTTCCCAGCCCGGGAGCATCAGGCGGCTTTCGACGAAGAAGAGAAAGAGGGTCGAGGTGACCGCGACGGGGGCCGCGTTAAGGAGCGCGATGAGGAGAAGGCGACGGGCCAAGGGATCCGCAAGGATCGGGCGGAAGATGGCGGCAAGGCCGGGCGTCGGCGCGGCGGCGCGGCCCTGCCACTGGCTCTTCATCGCCAGCGTCGCGGCGACGGCGAGGATGGCAAATAGGACCGCGAAAAGCGTGAAGGGCTGGTCAGTCAGCGGGGCAAGGGCGACCGGGGCCACCGCCGCAAGGCAGACGCCAAGAAGCGAGCCCGCCTCGCGCCAGCCGGCAAGGCGGATGTGCCCCTCCGGACCCAGAGTCTCGGCCTTTCCCACCCCTTCGGCGTAAAAGCAGATGGTCAGGAAGGAAAAGCCGCTGAAAAGCGCGGTGAGACACAGCGCGAACCACCAGATCGGCGCGACGGGCGGGGTGACGGCGAAAAGGGCAGCCAGCGCGATCACCATGACCAGCACCGCCAGCGCCACGCCAAGACGGCGGCGCGGGCGCGTCGCCTCGGCCAGCCAGCCAAGGGCAGGGTCTTGTACCACGTCGATCAGCCGCAGCGCGGCCAGCATGAACCCCATCGACGCAAGGCTGACGCCGTAGGTGTCGACGTAGAACTTCGGCGCGTGGATGTAGATCGGCAGGCCGGCCGTCGCGATCAGCGCCGCGAACAGCGACCATGCGGGGAGACGGTGAGTCATCGCAGGCACTGACCGGCGAGGAAGGGCGCTCCCCTCCTTATGCGTGGAGTCTTGCGGGGTGCCATCAGGACACGTCGTTGGCAGGCGGCAGCGGCCGGTTGTTGAAGCGGACCTTTTTCAGCCAAAGCTTCAGCGCCTGCCAGTGGATCAGCGCCAGCACGCGCCGCGATCCGAAGGGGCGGCGAAAGGCCGAGGCCAAGATACCACCGCTGGTCAGGGCCTCGCGTGGGCCGATCAGGTTGGTGAAAAGACCGCCGCCGGGTGTGGTGTAGTCGATCCAGATGCCGATCCGGTCGGGGCGGATGTCGAAGCGGAAGTCATAGCGCCCCTCGACCGGCTGGAACGGCGAGACATGGAAGATCTTCTGCGCCGTGATCGTATCCTCGCGCGAGATCGGCGCGCGGTCAGGCCGGTGGCAAAGGTAGGAATGCCGGTCGCCATAGGTATTGGTCACCTCGGCGATCACGGCACGGAGGTGGCCAAGATGGTCATAGGCCAGCCAGAAGGCGACCGGGTTGAAGACATGGCCCAGAAGGCGCGGCTGGGCCAGCAGAAGCACCCGGTCCGGCGGCAGTGCGTGCGCCTCCAGCACCTCGCGCGCCCAAAGGACACCGCTGCCCTGCCCCGGCGCGCCGCCATGGTCGGCATCGTGAAGCGACATCAGGCCAGCCCGGTTGCGGCCGAAAAGGCGCGGCGCCTCGACATGATCGGGGTCGAGAAGGATGTAGTCCACCGTATAGCGGAAGGCGTTCTTCACCGGGCCCTTGCGGCCGTGGAAGGTCTCGGCCCGGATCCGCTGGACCTGCATCAGGCAGCCAGGCGAAGGCTGTGGCGTTCGGCCATGGCCTGCACGACATCAACCGCCGAGGCGAAGCCGTCTTCGTGAAAGCCGTTGCGCATCCAGGCACCGCAGAACCAGGTGTTCATCGTGCCGTTCATCAGCCGGATCCGGTCCTGCGCGGCGAAGGCGGCCACGTCGAACACCGGATGATGGAAAGTCGTGACGTCATGGATCAGCTCGTCCCGGATCGGGCGCGAGCTGTTCAGCGTGACGAAGAGGGGGTCATCCTCCGGGATCGGCTGGAGCGAGTTCATCCAGTAAGTCAGGTCGATCCGCGTACCGGGGCCGGTCTTCGGCTCGACATAGGACCAGGACGACCAGACCTTGCGCGACTTCGGCATCAGCGAGGCGTCGGCATGCAGCACAGCCTCGTTCGGCTGGTAGCGGATGGCTGAAAGGGACTGGGTTTCGTGCGCGGACGCGTCGGACAGAAGGCGGAGCGCCTGGTCGGAATGGCAGGCAAAGACCACGTCGTCGAAAAGCTCTGCCTCCGCCTCCTCAGCCCGGATCAGGACACCGCCCGCAACGCGGCTGACGCCGGCGATGGGGCTGCCGGTCCGGATGTCCACGCCCTGCGCGGTCATCGCCGCTTCAAGCCGCCGGACATATTCGATGGAACCCCCCTGGACCGTGTACCACTGGTGCTGGCCTTCGTAGTTGAGCAGGGCATGATTGCGGAAGAAGCGCACCAGCGCCTGCGCGGGAAACTCAAGGATGCCAGAGGTCGGCGTCGACCAGATCGCCCCCGAGAAGGGCGTGATGTAATGATCGCGGAACCACGCCCCGGTGCGGAGGCGGCGCAGAAGTTCGGCAATCGTCATCGCCGGATCGGTCGCGACCGCCTCGGCGTTGCGGTTGAAGTGGACGATGTCGGACAGCATCCTCAGGAAGCGCGGGTCGAGGGCGTTCTTCCGCTGGGCAAAGATGGCATCGACCGACGCAAGGCCATATTCCAGCCGTCCGCCCTTGATCGAGGCACCAAAGCTCATGTTGCTCGGCGTGGTCGGAACCCCGAGACGCTCGAACAGGTTGACGAGGTTGGGGTAGTTCACACGGTTGAAGACGATGAACCCGGTATCGACCGGCTGGTCCTTGCGCTTGCCCGCGATGATGGTCCGGGCGTGGCCGCCAAGGCGTGGCTCGGCCTCGTAAAGGACGACGGAGTTGGACTTTGCCAGCATATGCGCTGCCGCCATCCCCGATATCCCCCCCCCGATGACAGCGATGCGGCGGGGGGTGTAGCCCGGGGTCTCGAACGGCATAAAGTGACTTCCCTTGTCTGCTTTTCTGAGTTTACGCAGGCCTCAATCTGCCGGATCACCCTGACAGTCAGAATTCCAACATGTCAAATGATGTTGACACATCGCCCTTGACAGTTTGCCAGTGTGATCCAGTTGGTTCCGGGAAAGTGATCCGTCCGGCATGAGGGTGCGTAAAAGTGCCATGATGCTAGACGCTTCAAGACCCGGTATGACGGAGCAATCCGGTCCGCCGCGCACTGCGGACCGGTCGGGATTGCCCCGGCAGAAGGAACGGGTCTTGGGCCAGGCGACGGACGGAACGGATTGGGCGGGCCTGATGATCCAGGTGCGCGACCGTCAGGACAGGGCGGCCTTTGCGGCGCTCTTTCGCCATTTCGCCCCCCGGGTGAAGGCGTTCCTGATGAAGTCGGGCGCGGGTGCCAGTCTTGCCGAGGAATGCGCGCAGGAGGTCATGGCGACGCTGTGGCAGAAAGCGCATCTATTCGACCCCGCGCGGGCATCGGTGGCGACCTGGGTCTTCACCATCGCGCGGAACAAGCGGATCGACGCGTTGCGGAAAGCACGCCGCGCCGAACCGGAGGAACTGGATTGGGGACCGGAGCCCGAGCCTGACCAGGCCGAGGCGATGGAAACCCAGGAAGAGACGGACCGTCTGGGACGCGCCTTGGCGGCCCTGCCGGAGAAACAGCGTGCCTTGATCGAAAGGGCCTTCTACGGCGACCTCTCGCACAGCGAGATTGCTGCCGAAACCGGCCTTCCCCTGGGGACAATCAAGTCGCGGATACGGTTGGCGCTGGACAAGCTGCGCCACCACATGACGTGAAGGACAAGACGGCTATGACGATACGCCACCACCTTTCGGACCAGCTGCTGATGGCCTACTCGGCCGGTCAGCTGCCCGAGGCGTTCAACCTGATCGTGGCGACCCATGTGTCGATGTGCGACGAGTGCCGTGCCCGGCTTGGCAGCTATGACGCGCTCGGCGGGGCCGTGATCGAGGATATCGAAGAGGTCGCGATGGGCGAAGCGGCGCTGGAAGCCGCGCTGGCCCGAATCGACAGTCTGCCGCAGGCAACCCAGCGCGCACCGCTGAAGGCTGCCGGCATCCTGCCCGCACCGCTGGCCGATTATGTCGGCGGCGATCTTTCCGCCGTGCGCTGGAAGCGGGTCGGCGGCGGGGTCAAGCAGGCGATCCTGCCCACCGGACGGGACGCCTCGGCGCGGCTTCTCTACATTCCGGCCGGGGTGGCGGTTCCCGACCACGGGCACAAGGGCACCGAACTGACGCTGGTCCTGCAAGGCGCCTTCGCCGACGAGAATGACCGTTTCGGCCCGGGCGACATCGAGATCGCCGACGAGGAGGTGGAACACACCCCTGTTGCGTTGGCGGGAGAGGATTGCATCTGCCTAGCCGTCACCGATGCACCCCTGCGCTTCCGCGGCGTGATCCCGCGCCTCGCCCAGCCGCTTTTCCGCATCTGATCCGGCGTCCTCAGGAATTTTCGTCGAAAATTCTTGAGGTCGCATCCGGCGGCAGGCCCGCCAGCCGCACCGCGATCACCGGCCAGTCGCCGGACAGCGTGACCTCGTCCTCGGTCAACACCAGATCGTCCCGGTCAACGCCATGCCCGTTCACCCGGCACGGCCCAAGCGCATAAAGCGCCAGCAGCCCGCCGGCCGGCAGATGATCGTTCTGCGCCACCAGAACCTCGGGCTGGGGCAGCGCCCGCGCGGTCATCACGTTGAAATCGTCGGACTGCATGCCCAGCGTTTCTGTCGCGGTCAGGGCCACGTCGCCCGGAAAGGCCACGGGCACCAGGGGCTCGCAGCGGAAATCGTAGCCTTCTCCTGACAGCCGGAAGCCCGGGCCGGAGAGGACCGTCAGGTTGCGCTCGATACCGGGAAAGACCGAGAACGGCCCGTCTTCCACCACCGCGGCCCGGCTCAGCCGCACCAGAAGCTGGCCGTCCCGCTCCAGCCGCCAAAGCTCGGTTGTGGTGCCGCGCCCGTTCTTCCAGGGCTGGCGGGTATAGTCGGCGGGAGTGAGGTGGATCATTCGGCAGCCGTGGGTCCGATGACGCGGGCCGGCGAGTCCGGTGCCAGTTCCTCAAAGTCGAAATTGTCCAGCCGCCGCGCGCGCTTCGTCGCCTTGTCGGACGAAATCTTGATCTCTTCGATATCCTTTGCCGCCTGGCCGAAGTGGCGGTCAAGGTTTTCCACCCGCGCGCCAAGGCGTTCGACGTCGGTGTAGAGGAGCGAAAGCTCACGGCGGATCGCCCCGGCCTGTTCGCGCATCCGTGCGTCCTTCAGCACCGCGCGCATCGTGTTCAGCGTGGCCATGCAGGTGGTCGGCGACACGATCCAGACCTTCGCCGCAAAGCCTTCGCGCACGAGGTCGGGGAAGTTTGCGTGAAGTTCGGCATAGACGGCTTCGGACGGCAGGAACATCAGCGCGCCATCCGCCGTCTCGCCCTCGAGGATGTACTTCTCGCTTATCGCCCGGATATGCGCGCGGACGGCACCGCGCATCAGTTGCGCGGCCTCTTGCTGCAGGCGCGGGCTGTCGGCCCGGCGCAGCGCCTCATAAGCCTCAAGCGGGAACTTCGCGTCGATGACGATGGGTCCGGGCGGGTTCGGCAGGTGGATCAGGCAGTCCGCGCGCCGCCCGTTCGAAAGCGTGGCCTGCATCGAATAGGCGTCCTTGGGCAGCGCCTTCTGCACGATGTCATTAAGCTGGATTTCCCCGAAAGCGCCCCGCGTCTGCTTGTTCGACAGGATGTCCTGCAGGGACAGGACATTGCCCGAAAGCTTCTCGATATTCGCCTGCGCCTTGTCGATCGTCTCGAGCCGCTGCTGAAGCTCTCCCAACGACCGCGCGGTGCGGGTGGAGGTGCCGTGCAAGGCCTCGGTCATCTGTCGCTGTACCTCCGCCAGCCGCTGTTCCATCACCTGCAGCATCGCCGTCTGGCTGACAGCCTGCGCTTCGGACACATGGTGCAGCCCGCCCGCAAGACGCTCCTGCCCGTCGCCAAGCTGCTGAAGGCGCGAGGCAAGCCACGAAACCTCGCGCATCAGGGGCTCTGCCGTCGCTGCCGACCGGCCCGCTGCCCGCAGGATCAGGACGAGGAAGCCGAGGAGCACGGCGACGAGGCCGCCGAGGACCAGAACCTCGGGGTCGTTCCACGCATAGGTCTGACCGAAAAGCGTGATCATCGGCGCCCGAAAAGCCGTTCGATGTCGTGAAGGCTAAGCTCCACGTAAGTGGGCCGCCCGTGATTGCACTGGCCGGACAGCGGCGTCGCCTCCATCTCGCGCAGAAGCGCGTTCATTTCCTCGGGCCGCATCTGGCGGCCGGAGCGGACCGAACCGTGGCAGGCCATGCGCGACAGGATCGCGTCGACCTTCGCACGAAGAAGCTGGCTGTCGCCGCTGTCGGCGAGTTCGTCGAGGATGTCGCGCAGCAGCGCGGCGCCGTTGACCGGGCCAAGGACGGCGGGCATTTCGCGGATGGCGACCGCTGACCCGCCGAAGGGTTCAATGGTCAGGCCCACCTCGGCCAAGGCCGGGGCCGCGTCCAGGATGCGGGCGGCATCCGCAGGCGAAAGGTCGACGATCTCGGGAATGAGGAGCGCCTGCGCTCGGACGCCGGTCTCGGCCAGTTGCCGCTTCAGCCGCTCGTAGACCAGCCGTTCGTGCGCGGCATGCTGGTCGACGATCACGATGCCGGTCGCCGTCTGGGCGACGATGTAGTTTTCATGCAGCTGCGCGCGGGCCGCACCCAGTGGGTGCTCCTCGTGCGCCTCCGCCTTCTCGTCGCCGGGTGACGTAAAAGCGGGGGCCATTGGCGCTTCGGCAAAGCCGGGGGATTGGAAGGCGAAGGCGCGGGCGATGGCCGGCTGGCTTGGCCTGTCCATCTGGTAGACGCGCGCCGGTTCGGGGCGGAAGGCCTCCAGCGTCGCCGTCCCGACGGTTGACGAGGCGCGGTGCCCTGCCCCGGTCAGCGCGGATTTGAGCGCAGTGATGATCAGGGACCGGGCGGCATCGGGCTCCCGAAAGCGCACCTCGGCCTTGGCGGGGTGCACGTTCACATCCACCCGCTGCGGATCGGCGATCAGATTCAGGACCGCGGCAGGGTGCCGGTCGCGCGAAAGGACGTCAAAATAGGCCGCGCGGAGGGCACCATGGAGCATCCGGTCAAGGACCGGGCGGCCGTTCACGAAGAGGTATTGCTGGGCCGAGGAGCCGCGCGAATAGGTGGGAAGGGCGGCATAGCCCTGCAGCCGCAGCCCCTCGCGTTCGGCGTCTATCCGAAGGGCGTTTTCGGTGAAGTCGCGGCCGATGACCGTGGCAAGGCGCGCTTGCAGCGCATCGAAAAGGTCGCCGCTCGCCGGGTCGGCGCGAAAGAGAGTGCGCGCCTCGCCCCCCGACACGTCGCGCAAGGTGAAGCCCACCAGCGGCTCGGCCATCGCAAGGCGGCGGATGACTTCGGTCACCGCCTGCATCTCGGCCCGGTCCGAGCGGAGGAATTTCAGGCGGGCGGGGGTGGCGAAGAAAAGGTCCTTCAGTTCCACCACCGTGCCGCGCGTCAGGGCGGCGGGGCGGACGGGCGACAGGCGGCTTCCTTCGCAGGTGATCTGCGCCGCCTCGCCCATCGCGCGCGAGGTGATGGTAAGGCGGCCGACCGCGCCAAGGCTGGGCAAAGCTTCTCCGCGAAAGCCGAAGCTGCGGATATCCAGCAGGTCCGACCCGTCGATCTTCGAGGTGGCATGCCGCGAAAGGGCCAGCGGCAGGTCCTCCGCCGTCATGCCGCAGCCGTCATCGGTCACCCGGATCAGCGTCTTGCCGCCGTCCGCGATATCCACCTGGATGCGGCCGGCGCCCGCGTCGAGCGCGTTTTCGACCAGCTCCTTCACAGCGCTGGCCGGACGTTCCACCACCTCGCCCGCGGCGATTCGGTTGACCGCGGCCTCATCCAGTTGGCGGATCACCGGACGCCCTTCGGCGCCCGTTATCTTGGGGGTGTGCACGGTCATGCCGCTATCTGTAGCAGTCACCCGTGAGTCGGGAAAGAACGAAACAGGACCCGCGCGGTTTCGGCTTGCCCTTTTCGGGGGGTGCGTCATATCGGGCCAAAACGGGGCCTCGGCCCGGCGACAAAGGGGACAGTGATGCAGGACATGCTGGCGCTGGCGGGCGCCAATTTGCTGACGCCGATGATCCTCTGCTTTGCCCTGGGTCTCTTCGCGGCCCTGGCCCGCAGTGAGCTGACGATCCCCGAGGCGGTGGCGAAGGGGATGTCGATCTACCTTCTGTTCTCGATCGGCTTCAAGGGCGGGGTCTCGGTCGCCGATCATGGCCTCGACGGGCGGCTGGTCGCGGCGCTGCTGGCGGGGGTGGTGCTGTCCTTCGTCATCCCCTTCGCGGCCTTTGCCCTGCTGAAAGTGATGACCCGGCTTTCTGCCACCGATGCCGCCGCCGTGGCCGCGCATTACGGGTCGATCTCGATCGTGACCTTCGTGACCGGGACATCGGTCGTCCAGGGCGCCGGGTTGACCCCCGAGGGCTACATGGTCGCCGTTGCAGCGGCGATGGAGGCGCCGGCGATCATCTCGGCGCTCTACCTCGCCTCGCGCGGCGGCGCGCGGGCAGAGAAGATGGATGCCGACCTCTGGCGCGAGATCCTCTTGAACGGGTCCATCGTCCTTCTGGTCGGGTCGTTCCTGATCGGGATGGTGACCGGGCAGGGCGGGATGGCGCGGATCGAGGCCTTCATCGTGGCGCCCTTCCAGGGGGTGCTTTGCCTGTTCCTCCTCGACATGGGGCTGGTCGCGGGGCGGGGGATGCGGAATGCAAAGGGGGTGCTGACGGGGGGTGTGCTGGCCTTTGGCCTTGTCATGCCGGTCGTCGGGGCCGCGTTCGGGCTGGCGGCGGGGCTGCTTCTGGGCCTGTCGACCGGGGGGGTCGCGCTGATGATGGTGCTGGCCGGGTCGGCATCCTATATCGCTGTCCCCGCCGCAATGCGGGTGGCCTTGCCGGACGCCAACCCGTCGGTCTACCTGACGCTGTCGTTGGGGGTGACCTTTCCGTTCAATCTGGTGATCGGTATTCCGGCCTGGGTGGCCGTGGCGACGGCTGTGGGGGGCTGAGGCGATGCAGACATACAAGGCGAAGCGGGTGGAGATCATCATCGAGGCGCCGATGGAGGGGCGGCTGACCTCGGCCCTCGAAAAGGCGGGGGTGACGGGGTTCACGGTGCTGCCGGTCCTTGGCGGCTCGGGCCGGTCGGGACGGTGGACGCGGGAGGGGCAGGTCGGGCGGGCCGGGATGGTCTCGGTCGTCTGCCTCGTCCGGCCGGAGCGGCTGGATACGCTCCTCGAGGCGGCCTTCACGGTGGTGGAGCGGCATATCGGGGTGATCGGGGTCACCGATGCCGAGGTCCTGCGGGCGGAGCGGTTCTGAGGGGCTGACCACAGTGGTCAAAATGGGATTTTTGTTTATTATCAATATTATGATCGTGGGCGTTAGGGGTTTGTTAAGAGGTTGATTTCCGGCAGCCCCCACCCCATCCCCTTCCCACGAGGCGGACGGGAGACGACCGGCTGTCACCCCGCGCGAAAGGTCTGGCGGTGCGCTGCGCTGTAGCGCACCCTACGGGGCGTCAGAGGGGCGGGGGGTGCCGGGCTGAAGCCCGGCCTACGGGGGTTATGGAAACGGCGATGACGGGTGAGGTTCTGCTGCTGGGTGCGACGGGGACCATCGGGCGGGCCACGGCGGGGGCTTTGCGGGAGGCGGGGTTCGACGTGGTGGCGCTGGTGCGTCCGGGGAGTGCCGTGCCGCCCGGGTGCCGGGCGGTCGAAGGGCGGGTGACCAAGCCTGCGGATGTGGCGGCGGTGATGCGGGCGGTGCTGCCTGCGGCGGTCCTCTCTTGCCTGGCCAGCCGGACGGGGGCACCTGCGGATGCCTGGGCGGTGGATCATGCGGCGCATTCGCTGGTGCTGCGCGAGGCGGTGGCGACCGGTGTGGGACGGTTCGTCCTTTTGTCGGCGATCTGCGTGCAGAAGCCGGTGCTCGAGTTCCAGAAGGCGAAGCTGGCCTTCGAGGCGGAACTGACGGCGAGCGGCCTGACGTGGTCGATCGTGCGGCCGACGGCTTACTTCAAGTCGCTATCGGGTCAGGTGAAGCGGGTGCAAGAGGGGCGGTCTTTCCTGGTCTTCGGCGACGGGCGGATGACGGCCTGCAAGCCGATTTCGGACCGGGACCTCGGGCGGTATCTGGCCCTCTGCCTTACCGACGCGGACAAGGCCAACCGCATCCTGCCCATCGGGGGGCCGGGGCCTGCGATCACCAACCTGGATCAGGCTGCGATGCTGGAGCGGCTTCTGGAGCGGACGGTGCCGATCCGGCGGGTGCCGGTGGCGATGATGGATGCGATCATCGGCGGGCTGTCGCTGGCGGGGAAGGTGTCACCCAAACTGGCGGCGAAGGCGCAGCTTGCGCGGATCGGGCGATACTATGCGACCGAGTCGATGCTGGTCTGGGATGGAACGCGCTACAGCGCCGAGGCGACGCCGGAGTTCGGGAACGACCGGCTGGAGGATCATTACGCCGCGATGCTGCGGGGCGAGGTGGGCGACGACCTTGGCGCGCATTCGATGTTCTGACGCGCCGGTCGACGAATTTTCTGCGAAAATTCGGGGGTTCGAGTTTTCGCAGAAAACTCGTGGGGCGGGCGGGTCAGAGACCTGTAGGCTGACCCACGACCACGAAATGCAGCGCGTCCGGCTGGTAGAGGCGTTTCGCCACGCGGCGGATATCCTCCATCGTGACCGCCTCGATCTTCGCGTTGCGCGTGACCGGATAGTCGATCGGCAGGTCGTCCATCTGCATGCCGACGAGGATGCTCGCGATGTTCGCGTTGCTGTCGAAGCGCAGGGGGTAGGAGCCGGTGAGGTAGGTCTTGGTCGTCGCCAATTCTTCCTCGGTCAGCCCTTCGGCGGCGATCTTCGCCCATTCGGCCCGCAGGACCGCAATCGCCTCGGCCACCTTGTCGTTCGAGGCGGAGAACTGGCCAAGATACATCTCGGCATGGTCGAGGGTGACAAGGTAGCTGCCGATGCCGTAGGTGAGGCCCCGCTTTTCGCGGATCTCCGACATCAGCCGCGCGGTGAAGCGGCCTCCGCCCAGGGCTTCGTTCAGGATGAAGGCGGCGAAGAAATCCGGGTCGTCGCGCGCGATGCCGACATGACCGAAGAGGACCGTGGATTGCGGCGTCGGGAAGTCGATGACATTGACGCCGGGTTCCAAGGCCCAGGGCGCACGGTCCGGCATCGGCGTGCCGGTGGCGGGGAGGTCGCCGAAAAGCTGGTCGAGAAGGGTGCCGAGGTCCTCGGCGGTGATGTCCCCGGCGGCGGCGACATAGATCCGGTCGCGGGCGAGAGCGCCTTCATGGGCGGCGATGATGTCGTCGCGGGTGAGCGCGGTGACAGTCTCGATCGTGCCGTCGCCGGTGGAGCCATAGGGGTGATCCCCGAAGGCGAGCTGGTAGAACGAGCGCGACGCGAGCGTGTCGGGGTCCTTTTCATCGGACCGCAGGTTCGAGAGCACCTGTTCGCGCACCCGGTCGATGGCGGACTGGTCAAAGCGGGGGTTGACCAGCGCCTCACGCAGGAGGGTGATGGCCTGATCGCGGTTTTCGGTCAGGAAACGGGCGGAGACGCTGACGGCATCGGCATTGGCATCAAAGCCGAACTCGGCAGCCAGCCCGTCGCGCGCCTCGGCGAAGGCGCGGCTGTCCATGTCGCCGGCCCCCTCCTCGATCAGCGCGGTCATCAGGTTGACCGCGCCACGCTTGCCCGGGGCATCAAGCGCGGTGCCGCCGCGGAAGCGGATTTCAAGGGCGGTGAAGGGGATGTTGTGATCCTCGACCAGCCAGGCGGTGATGCCGCCGGGCGAGGTGACTTCCTTGATCTGCATGTCGGCATTGGCCGGCAGCGCCAGGGAGATTGTGGCGAAGAAGGTGATGAAAAGGGCGCGGAGCATCAGTTGCCTTCTTCCTGAAGCGCAGGTTCGACGGTGGCGGCGGGATCGGCGGCAGAGGCTGCAACGGGTTCGGCATCGGGGCGCACCAGCCAGCCGGTCACGGCATTGCGGCGGTCGAAGACCATTTTGGCGGCGGCCATCACATCAGCCTCGGTCACGGCGGCAAGCGCCTCGTCCCAGCTTTCGATGTCTTCCAGCGTCAGGCCGATGGAGAGGCCTTCGCCGTAGCGGCGGGCGAGGGCGTTCACGTCGTCGCGGGAATAGATATCGCCGGCGCGGACCTGGGTGCGGATGCGTTCCAGCGCGGCCGGGTCGGGGCCGGTTTCAAGGAATTCGGCGATGACGCGGTCCATCTCGGCCTCGGCGGTTTCGAGGGAGACGCCGGGCGAGGGGACGACGATCAGGCCGAAGGTTGCGTCGTCGATCGAGGTCCCGTCGTAGAAGGCGGCCGAGTAGACGGCGGTCTGGCTGTCGAACTGAAGCGCGCGGGGCAGGACAGAGGTCTGGCCCGAACCGCCCAGAAGTTCGGCCAGCACAGTCAGGGCAGCCGCGTCCTTCTGGTTGCCGGGATCACGTTCGGGGGCAAGGTAGGTGCGGAAGATATAGGGCTCCGAGACGCGTTCGTCGGCCAGCGTGATGCGGCGTTCGGCGAGCTGCGGGGGTTCCTGGGGCCGTTCGCGGGGGACGATGCCTTCGGAGGGTTCGATCTGGCCATAGTGTTCCTGAGCGAGCGCCTTCACCTCTTCGGGGTCGACATCGCCGGCGATGACCAGCGTGGCGTTGTTCGGGGCGTAGAAGCGTTCGTAGTATTCCAGCGCGTCTTCTCGGCTGAGCTGTTCCATCTCGTGCCGCCAGCCGATGATCGGGATGCCGTAGGGATGGTTCTGGAACTGGGCGGCGCGCATCTGTTCGCTGAGGAGCGCGCCGGGGTTGGAATCGGTGCGCTGATAGCGTTCCTCGATGATGACCTGGCGTTCGGTGTCCACGTCATCCTGCAGGAGGCGCAGGTTGCGCATCCGGTCGGCCTCCATCTCCATCACCAGCGGCAAGCGGTCGGCGGCGACGCGCTGGAAATAGGCGGTGTAGTCCCAGGAGGTGAAGGCGTTATCATCGCCGCCCTGCGCCTCGACGATGGCGGAGAACTGGTTCGGGCCGATGGTGTCGGTGCCCTTGAACATCAGGTGTTCGAGGAAATGCGCGATGCCGGAATGGCCGGGGGGTTCATCGGCGGCGCCGACGCGGTACCAGATCATCTGGACGACCACGGGCGCGCGGTTGTCTTCGATCACCACGACCTCAAGGCCGTTGTCGAGGGTGAAGCTGGTCACCGGCTCGGCGGCGGCGGGCAGGGCGGCGGTCAGGGCCAGCGCGAAGACGGCGCCGGGGCCGAAATGTCCGGACATCGGGATCTCCCAGGTTTCTCGGGGATAAGTGCAGAGCCCGGCGCCGCATTCAAGCGGGGGCCACGGGGATGTTACTCTTCGCCTTCCTGGCGCGGCGGGGCGGAAGGGGTGCGAAGGCCAGCGGCGCGCCAGCGGGCGAGTTCGGACTGCTGGTCAAGGCGCTGGTCGGCGTAGGCCTTGTAGTAGACGTTCACGTTGAACCAGCGTTCGAGGACGCGGCCGTTGTTGTCGCGGCGCCACTGAAGGTCTTCGGCGGCGAGGGTGCTGCGGATGCCCTGGTCGACGCCGTAGCGGGCGGCATGGGCGTAAAGCGCGGAATCGCCCGAGGGGATGCCGTTCGAGGCCCCGGGCTTGCCGCCGAGCGCGAGAATGGCGTCGGCCTCGGGGTTGGGGTCCGCGAGGTTCACGCCGCCGGGCGTCGGCTGGGGAAGCTCGGCCAGGTTTTCCGGCATGGCGAGCGGCTTCGGCGGGACGATGCCGAATTCGTCCGGGCCTTCGCCGGAGGAGAGGTTCATCAGCTCGGGCTCGCCGCTGGCGCAGGCGGACAGCACAAGCATCGCCGCAAACGCGATGACTGCCGTGCCCTTAGCCGATTGCATGCCTACCTCCGAAGCCGTCTTTCGCCCCCTCTTAGCCTAAAGCGCCCCGGTCGTCACGGGTATTCAACGCCGCGGCGGGGTGGGTTTTCCGGTCTTCGGCGGGTTTCCCGCAAAGAGCACCAGACCGACCGCGCCGATGAAGATCGAGATGTCCGCGACGTTGAAAGCATAGGGATTTTCGATCCCGCAGCAGGACATGTTGAGGAAATCCGCCACCGCGCCATAGACGATCCGGTCGATCACGTTTCCGAGTGCGCCGCCGACCAGAAGTCCGCCCGAAACCTCGGCCTTCCAGTTGCCGCGTTCGCTGCGCATCCACCAGACGACCCAGGCCGAGATGACAAGCGCGATCGTGATCAGGACCCAGCGGGTGATGTCGCTGTCGCCGGAGAATAGGCCGAAGTTGATGCCCCGGTTCCATGCCATGCGGAAGACGAGGAACGGGGGAAAGACGTCGATCTCACCCTTTTCGATCAGGTTCAGGGCATGGACCACGACGAATTTCAGCGCCTGGTCCAGGACGAAGATGATGGCTGCGGTGATCCAGAAGCGGCGCATGGGGATCAGTGCCGGAAATGGCGCATGCCGGTGAAGAGCATCGCAAGGCCCCGTTCGTCGGCGGCGGCGATCACCTCGTCGTCCCGCATCGAGCCGCCGGGCTGGATGATCGCGGTCGCCCCGGCCGCGGCCGCGGCGATCAGGCCGTCGGCGAAGGGAAAGAAGGCGTCGGAGGCCACGACCGACCCTTGGGTCAGGGGGGCAGGCAGGCCCAGCGCCTCGGCCATGTCCTGCGCCTTGCGGGCGGCGATGCGGGTACTGTCGATGCGGCTCATCTGGCCGGCACCCACCCCGACCGTCGCGCCGTCCTTCGCATAGATGATGGCGTTCGACTTCACGTGCTTGGCGACCGTCCATGCAAAGCGGAGGTCGTGGAGCTCCGCCTCGGACGGTGCGCGTTTGGTGACGACCTTGAGGTCGGTGGGCGAGATCTGGCCGGAATCGCGGTCCTGCACGAGGAAGCCGCCCGCCACCTGCCGGAAGGCAAGTCCCCGGGCGCGCGAGTCCGGGAGCGCGCCTGTGGTCAGGAGACGGAGGTTCTTTTTCGCCGCAAAGATCGCCTTCGCCTCATCGGTCGCGTCGGGGGCGATCACGACCTCGGTGAAGATCTTCACGATCTCTTCCGCCGTCGCGGCATCAAGGGTCTGGTTCAGGGCGACAATCCCGCCGAAGGCCGAGGTCTGGTCGCAGTTGTAGGCGCGGACATAGGCCTCGGTCAGCGAGGCGGCGCTGGCCACGCCGCAGGGGTTGGCATGCTTGATGATCGCGCAGGCGGGGCCGTGGCCGAGTTCGGCGACCAACTCGAAGGCGGCGTCGGTGTCGTTGATGTTGTTGTAGCTGAGCTCCTTGCCCTGCCATTGCCGTGCGGTCGCGACCCCGGGGCGGCGGCTGCCGTCGGTGTAAAAGGCTGCGGACTGGTGGGGGTTCTCGCCATAGCGCAGGGGCTGCATGAGCTTGCCGGCGAAACTGCGGTAGCGGGGGGTCGCTTCGCCGATCTCGCCTGCAAGCCAGGTGCTGACGGCGGTGTCATAGGCGGCGGTGCGGGAATAGGCGGTCAGCGCAAGGCTTTGGCGGAAGGCAAGCGTGGTCGCCCCGTCATGGGCGCGCATCTGGTCCAAAAGGGCGGCATAGTCGACGGGATCGGTGACCACGGTGACGAAGCGGTGGTTCTTCGAGGCTGCCCGGATCATCGCGGGGCCGCCGATGTCGATATTCTCGATGCAGGTGGCGTGGTCGGCGCCTTTCGCGACCGTCTCTTCAAACGGGTAGAGGTTCACGATCAGCAGGTCGATCGGCTGGATGCCGTGGGCGGCCATGGCCAGCAGGTGTTCGTCATCATCGCGCAGCGCCAGCAGCCCGCCATGCACATTGGGGTGCAGGGTCTTGACGCGGCCGTCCATCATCTCGGGGAACCCCGTCACATCCGACACGTCGCGGACGGCAAGGCCCGCCGCGCGCAGCATTCCGCTCGTGCCGCCGGTCGAGATCAGTTCCACCCCATAGCCGGCCAGGGCGCGGGCAAGGTCCAGAAGGCCGGTCTTGTCCGAGACCGAGATCAGCGCGCGGCCGATGGGAACGAGGTTGGTCATGGGGCGGGTCCTGTCGCTTCGGGCCTGACGTTCCGGGACCGGTCACTCGTCGGCATCCATGCCTTTAAGGTCCCGGATGGCCAGCGGAGTATCCTTTGCCTTCGCCAAGGTCCAGCCTATCCGGGTTTCGGGGCCACGCGCTTCGCCCTTGAGCACAATCTGCAGGCAGGGGCGCGGGTTCGGGCGGCCCTTTTCCAGGTAGGCAGAGGGTTCGAGGGACAGCGTCGCCGGGCCGCTGAAGCGCAAGACCCAGATTTCACCGCTGCGCAGTACCATCGATACGGCGGTTTCGGCCATGTCCAGGGTTGCGTCGACCTCGGGGTGCAGATGGAAGCGGATCGAGAAGGCCGCCCCTTCCATCCGGGTGAGGGTCATCATGTCATCGAACCGGCGGCGTGCGTCGGTGGTGAGGGCGGTCAGCGTCTCGACCCCGGAAAGGCGCCGACCGTCGTGGGACAGGGTCAGACTGCGCCCGGCGGTAAGGCCGTGGCTGACCTCCCAGCCGTCGTGGGCCAGGTAAAGGTCGGTGCCCTCGCTTCCGGGGACCAGCCGCGTCGCGGTTACCCTGGCCCGATGCTCGAGCGCCTCGCCCTGCTGCCCGAGGCGGGAGGAGGAGGCGGAATCAAGCGTGAGCACCGAATGCGAGGGCGTCGCGCGGGCGGCGCGGTGCCAGTTCGGCCCGAAGGTCGCGCCCGAGCCGCAGCTGACGATCAGCTCGCGGCGGCCCGAGGTCAGTTCGAAGGCGGCAGTCGAGGCATGGGCGGTCAGCGCCGCCGGGCCGCCGGGCGGGGGCGATGAATCCACGATGACACTGGTGCGCCGGCCGGAGAGGCGGACATATCCCATCGCCACGGATTGGGGCAGGCCGGGCCGCGACCCGGCAGCGGCGAGGGCCTGGTCCAGCCGCCCGTCCAATCCCTTGCCGCCGCCATGGAAGCGCGCAAGTTCGCCATCGGCATGGCGGAGGGTGCGCAAAGCCGGGGCGATCCGGGTGATGGCCGAGGATAGTGTTGCGGGAACTGCATGGCCGCCCTCGGCAAGGCATTGGGCCGACCACGCCAGCAGGGTCAGCACGTCGAGAAGTTCTTCGGGGTTTCGGCTTGGGATCCCGCCCTCGGGGTCAATATCGGTGTCGCAGGCCTGGGCAAGACCCGTGACGGCCGGAGCGACCAGACGCTCCAGCCCGATCAGCGAGGTGCCGGCGTAGATCACGCCGGTCAGCGCCTCGAACCGCGGGAGGCCCGGTGCCGCGGCCTTCCAGCGGCGTGACAGGTAGACCGCCTGCCGGGTGAGGGCGCGGTAGAAGGCCTCGGACAGGGCGCGGTCCCGGGACGACAGCAGGAGCGTGGCGTGATGGATCCAGCGGATGATGCGGCGGCCGGTCAGGTCGGGTGTCCAGCCGGGACCGGTGCCCATGCCGTGCCGCGCGATCCAGTCCCAGGTCCAGTCCTGTGCCAGCCGGATCGCTTGGGGCGTGCCGTAGGCGGCAAGGTCATCCAGCCAGGCGAAGCCATGGGCCTCGGTGACGAAGCCACCGTCCTCGGTGAGGTCCCAGAGCGAAACCCCGGGCGCTTCGGCAAGGTGTCCGGCCAGAAGGATGTTCCCGGCGGTCAGCTGCTTGCCCCGGGCGTAAAGTCCGATCGACCGGGGTTCAGGCTGCGACCGGAAGCCGGTCGCGGGCTTGGCGCGGCCTGCAGCAATGGCCGCATAGCGGTCGGCCAGCTGCCCGGTTCCTATCGGTGGAATACGCCTGCCCGCCACGCCCTGCCCTTCTGCCCGACCGCGTCCGGTTCGCCCGGCTCATCCGCGAATCATAGCGTCAGGTGTGCCACGCTGTCACGACAAAGGCGTCCCCTCCGGCGGCGGCCGGCCATGTCAGCCGAGGTGGTCGATCCGGTTGAGGTATTGCGCGAGATGGCCGACCTCGTCCAGCCAGCGGTTGAGGAGACGCGGATCGTGCGGTGCGCCGTGGACGCCGGCCGGGATCTCGCGGCTGAGGACGGCCTCGATCGCCAGCGAGACCGGGACCGACACCAGCCGCCCCATCGCCGTGCCGCGCACGTCGCCCCAGGCGTCCATCGCCCAGGTTTCGTGGAACACGGGTTTGCCGTCACGCTCGGCCTTGAGTGAGACGAAAAGGACCACGCGGTCAGGCTCGCCCTCGGCGTAGGAGTTGTCCTTCAGAAGGGCGGCGGCACGGGCCTCGAGGGCGGCGTTGATTTCCTCGATGGGCTTGCCTTCCAGGCTTTCGATCTCGCGGAAGATCGGGGCCCAGGCGTCGGCCCAGCCGTTGAGACGGATCGTTCCACGCACGAAGTCGCGCACCTTCCAGTGCGGCTCGAAGCGGTATTCCTCCATGAAGGGATAGCTGTCGCGGTTGGGATAGACCTCGAAGCTTTCCGGCTGCGGCAGGGGCGCGTCATAGCGGCTGATCGCATCCCATGGTCGCGCGATGCGGAGTTCGGTGAAGTGGCGAAGGCTGCGCGAGGGTGAGCGGAGCGCCTTCAAGACGCCGGCCGGGGCCCAGCTGAACTTGTAGCGGAAAGCGTTGGCGTGCTTCGGCACCCCGCCGCAGTAGGAGGTAAACGAAAGGACGTTGTCGTTGTGGTAGGCTTTCGAGGCGCGGTAGCGGGCCACGAGGTCATGCGCCATCAGGTGGTCGATGCCAGGGTCAAGGCCGACCTCGTTGATCGAGACGAGCCCCGCCTCGCGGAAGCCGTCGTCGAGCGCGCGCATCTCGGGCGCGATGTAGGAGGAGGAACAGAAGTTCGCCCCTTTCGCGAGGCAGAGTTTCGCGATTCCGACATGCTGGTCGGCGGGCAGCATCGACACGGCGATGTCACCGGGTTTCAGCGCCTCGCCCAGAGCCTCAAGGCTGTAGGGGCGGATGTCCTGCGTCAGGTCGCCGACCTCGGCCCGTGCCTTCTCGACCGTGCGGTTCCAGACGGTGACGGGATGGCCCGCCTCGATCAGCCGCCGCAGCCCAGGTATCGACGACAGCCCCGTGCCGCACCAGTGGATGGTCATGTTTTCTCTCCCGTTTCCCCAGGACCCAAAAATCTTGAGCAAGATTTTTGACAGATTCCTTCCTCAAGGAATTTGGGTCCTCGATTAACCCTTTGCTCACACGCCGGCGACGTGCCGGTCGAATTCGGCCTTTGCCCGGCCCCAGACACCTGCATCGAGCGCGTTCAGCGTCAGAAGCGACGGCAGCAACTGCGCCGCATAGTCCTGCGAGGATTCCACCGGCATCAGGCTGGGCAGGTTGTCGATGGCGGTCACGTCAAGGGGTGGATTGTCATGCACGCGCAGGGCCGGGGCGTCCCAGTCGGTGGCGCGGTCATAGACCTTGATCGGCGAAAAGTCCGAGGTCGGGTCGCAGGCGATATCGCCGATCACGGTCAGCTTGCGGGGGTCAGTCTTCGCGCTGGCGGGGACAAAGACCGGGCAGCCGGGTCGGGCGAGGATGCAGTTGAGGAAGATCTCGTGCTGCAAAACCTGGGGGAAAGGTCCGCCGCTGGCGGTTTCGGCTATGTCCCATTTCGTGACGGCGACGCCCATCGCGGTGCAAAGGTCGGCCGCACCCGTGCCGACGCGGCCCAAGGCACCGATGATGATGGCGCGGGGGCGCGTCAGGCCCGCAAGTTCGGATGCCAGTTTTGCAAGTAGCGCATCCTTCGATGCCACTTTCCTCACCGGCCCGGCGATGCTGCCACGCTGTTGCGCCGCCCAGCACTTCAACGAAACGGCTGCCCCGGCATAGCCGGCCCAATAGCCGAAAGCGGCGACGCGGCGGCCGTCTTCGTTCACCAGGTATTCAAGATCGTACAGCGTCCCGCCCCCGGCCTTGAAGCGTTGCAGAAGCACGCGGCCAGCCGGCTGGCCTTTGTAGGCATGGCCGAACATGATGTGGCGGTGGGTCAGGGGGGTGCCGTCCTCGGGCAGTTCCTTCAGGCCGAAGATGATCGCATCGGCGGGGGCCCTCGGCCAGAGGTTCTCGGCCGCGATCTCGCAGCCTGCGGCGCGGTAGCCGTCGATCGGGATGGCGCGGACGGACGAGGCCTCGACCGTCACGCGGATGCCCGCCCTGACCAGCGCTGCGGCGCCTTCGGGCGTGATTCCGACACGTTCCTCATGTGGCCGCTGTTCGGCCCGCACCCAGAGATGGGTCATCGGTCGTCTCCCCCCGCTTTGGCGCAGGAATAGCAGAACCGGGGCGAAGGAACAGGGGGCGCTGTTCCGTGCGATTCGGCACAATGGGCGTGCACGATGCCGGGGTTCTTATTTCTGCGCACAACCCCATCTTGCGTGGCAAGCGGCGCGCCCTGATGCGCCCGAGTGCCTTATGGAGGAAACCATGACCACCCGTATCCCCGGCCTGCACCACGTGACCGCGATTTCAGGTCCCGCGCAGGCGAATGTCGCCTTCTACACCGGCCCCCTGAAACAGCGGCTGGTCAAGAAGACGGTGAACTTCGACGATCCCGGCACCTATCACCTGTATTACGGTGATCCGAAGGGCAGCCCCGGCACGATCCTGACCTTCTTCCCCTTTGCCGATGCAGGCCCCGGGCGGGCCGGCCCCGGCATGGCCAGTGCCTATGCCTATGCCGTGCCGAAGGCCGGGTTCGACGCCACCATCGACCGGCTGACGGAAGCCGGGATCACCGTGCCGCGCCTGACCGAGCGCTTCGGCGCCCGGGTGGCGACTGTGCGCGATCCGGACGGTGCGCCGGTCGAGATGATCGAGGATGCGGGGGCGACCGATGCGCACGGGTTCCATTCGGTAACGCTGTGGGAGCGCGACCCGGACCGCACCGCGCGGCTGATCACCGATGTCTTTGGCTATGAGGCCCTGGGCACCGAGACCACGGGCGGCGTCGAACGGCTGCGGCTGAAAGCGCCGGGCGATGCTCGGGCGAACATCATCGACATCATCCGTTCGGATGCGGAAACCACGGCGCGGCCGGGGGCGGGGACGATCCACCACATCGCCTTCCGCGCCCGGTCGCAGGATGAGCAGGACGGCTGGATCGAGACGCTGACCCGGGCCGGGCACCGGACGACCCCGGTGATCGACCGGCAGTATTTCAACGCGATCTACTTCCGCGAGCCCGGTGGGGTGCTGTTCGAAATCGCCACGGACCCGCCGGGCTTTGCCGTCGATGAACCGGTGGAGACGATGGGACAGAAGCTGATGCTCCCGCCGCGCTATGAGGCGATGCGTGAGCGGATCGAAAGCGTGCTGCCGCCGCTGAAGGTGGCATCATGAAGCGCGCGGGTCCGTTGACGGGTGCCCGGACAGGGATCGTCCTGGCACATGGGCGGGGCAGTAGTTCCGAGGATATCCTCGGGCTTCTGCCCCATGCCGGGTTGCCGGACGTGGCGGCGATTGCGCCTGAGGCAGCGGGGGCAAGCTGGTGGCCGACCTCGTTCCTTGCGCCCACGGCGGTGGTCGGCCCCCATGCCGAGCGCGCCGTGGCGGCAATGGCCGAGGCGGTCGCCCGGCTTGAGGCCGAGGGCATCCCGCGCGGGGCGATCTGGCTCGGCGGCTTCAGCCAGGGCGCGGTGCTGGCGCTGGAGACCTTTGCCCGGGAGGGCGAGGGGTTGGCCGGGGTGTTCGCGCTGTCGGGTGGGCTGATCGGCACCGGCGACGCCGGGGGTCCAGCCGATGACGCGCTTTACGGCCATGCGCCGAAGCGGTTCGACTATCCGGGCCGTCGTGACGGGGCGAAGGTCTGGATCTCGGTCCACGAACGCGATCCGCATATTCCGCTGGCGCGCGTGCGCGAGAGTGCGACGGTGCTGACCGCGATGGGGGCAGAGGTGGTCACGCAGATCTATCCCGGAGCAGGCCATGCGGTGCTTCGCGACGACATCGAAGGGCTGCGGATGTGGCTGAACCGCTGATTCGACAGGAAAGGGCTGGGACGCCGGGCGATCCTGCGCTAAGGCAATGCGGCGAAGTGATTTTATCGGTGCCTTATGCAGATCGAACCGACCGCCCTTCATGGAGTGCTGATCCTGACCCCGCGCCGTTTCGGCGATGCGCGGGGCTGGTTCATGGAGACCTGGAACGCCTCGCGCATGGCCGAGGCCGGACTTGATCTTCCTTTCGTGCAGGACAACCACTCCTTCTCGGCGGCGAAGGGCACGTTGCGGGGCCTGCATTTCCAAAGGCCGCCGCGCGCGCAGGACAAGCTGGTGCGCTGTTCGCGCGGTGCGATCCTGGACGTGGCGGTGGATATCCGCGCGGGCTCGCCCACCTGGGGCAAGTGGGTGGGGGTGGAGCTTTCCGCCGAGAACGGGCGGCAGCTTCTGGTGCCGAAGGGGTTCCTGCATGGCTTCGTCACCCTGACCGACGACTGCGAGGTGCAGTACAAGTGCACCGACCTCTACAGCCCTGACCATGACGGCGCGGTGCGCTGGGACGATCCGGCGATCGGGATCGACTGGGGTGTGGCGGCGCCCATCCTGTCGGACAAGGACGCGAAGGCCCCGCTTCTGGCCGAGATTGGCCAGCCGTTCCCGATGGAGGGTCGCGCATGAAGATTCTGGTGACCGGGGGCGCCGGGTTCATCGGCAGTGCCGTGGTGCGGGCGGCGGTGGCGCGCGGGCACATGGTGGTGAACGTCGACGCGCTGACCTATGCGTCCAGCCTCGACAGTCTTGCCCCGGTGGCAGGATCGAACCACTACAGCTTTGAGCACGCCGATATCCGCGACCGTGAGGCGCTGGACCGGGTCTTTGCGACGCATAAACCGGACGCGGTGATGCATCTGGCCGCCGAAAGCCATGTCGACCGGTCGATCGACGGGCCGGGCGATTTCATCCAGACGAACATCACCGGCACCTTCAACATGCTGGAGGCGACGCGCGCCTTCTGGACCGCGCAAGGCAGGCCGGAAGGGTTCCGCTTCCACCATATCTCGACCGATGAGGTCTTCGGTGCCTTGGGGCCGGAGGGGATGTTCGACGAGGACACGCCCTACGACCCGCGCAGCCCCTATTCCGCCTCGAAGGCCGCGTCCGACCATCTGGTCCGGGCCTGGCATGAGACCTATGGTTTGCCGGTTCTGGTCACCAACTGCTCGAACAACTACGGGCCCTATCACTTCCCCGAAAAGCTGATCCCGGTGGTGATCCTGAACGCGCTCCATGGCCGGCCGATTCCGGTCTATGGCGCGGGCGAGAATGTGCGCGACTGGCTTTATGTCGAGGATCACGCCGAGGCGCTGCTCACCGTGGTCGAACGCGGCACGGTGGGGAGGACCTATTGCATCGGCGGGCGGGCCGAGGCGAAGAACATCGACATCGTGCGGGCGATCTGCGCGCTGATGGACGAGATGCACCCCGCTGGCGCGCCGCATGACCGGCTGATCACCTTCGTTGCCGACCGTCCCGGCCATGACGCGCGCTATGCCATCGACCCCAGCCGCATCCATGCGGAACTGGGCTGGGCCCCGTCGCTTACGCTGGAGGATGGGCTGCGCCGCACGGTGCGCTGGTTCCTCGACAATGAGGCCTGGTGGAGGCCGCTTCTGTCCCGCAAGGGCGTGGGCGAGAGGCTGGGGAAGGCATGAGGCTTCTTGTCTTCGGCAAGACCGGCCAGGTCGCGCGGGAACTTCAGCGGATCGCGCCCGAAGCCCGCTATCTGGGGCGCGAGGAGGCAGACCTGATGGACCCCGCCGCCTGCGCGGCGGCGGTGGCGGCGAGCGACGCAGAAGCGATTATCAACGCCGCCGCATGGACGGCCGTGGACAAGGCCGAGGCGGAAGAGGCCGCCGCGACCGTGGTGAACGGCGACGCGCCTGCCGCGATGGCCCGGGCTGCTGCAGCGAAAGGCATTCCCTTCCTGCATGTCTCGACCGACTATGTCTTTGACGGTGCTGGTGACCAGCCCTTCACGCCGGATCATCCGACCGCCCCGCTGGGGGCCTATGGCCGGTCCAAGCTGAAAGGCGAGGCCGGTGTCCGCGCGGCGGGCGGGACGCATGTGATCCTGCGGACGTCGTGGGTCGTGTCGGCGCATGGGTCGAACTTCGTCAAGACCATGCTGCGGCTGGCGGAAACGCGCGAGACGATCAACGTCGTCGCCGACCAGATCGGTGGGCCGACCCCTGCCGCTGCCATTGCCGCCGCGCTTGTCGACACGGCAGGCCAACTGGTTGCTGACCCGGCGAGGTCCGACACCTACCATTTCTCGGGCGCGCCCGATACAAGCTGGGCCGGTTTCGCGCGCGAAATCTTCAGGCAGGCCGGGATTGCGACGCGGGTGGAGGATATCCCCACCACTGCCTACCCCACCCCGGCCCGCCGCCCGCTCAATTCGCGCCTTGACTGCACCGCATTGCAAGACCGCTTCGGCATCGCCCGCCCCGACTGGCGGCAGGGCCTGGCCGACATCCTGAAGGAGCTTCGCCCATGACCCGCAAAGGCATTCTTCTGGCCGGGGGCACCGGATCGCGGCTCTGGCCGATCACGCTGGGCACCTCGAAGCAGCTTCTGCCGATCTATGACAAGCCGATGATCTATTATCCGCTGTCGGTCCTGATGCTGGCCGGGATCCGCGAGATTGCGATCATCACCACGCCGGAGGACCAGCCGCAGTTCCAGCGCCTGCTCGGCGACGGCAGCCAGTGGGGGCTGAGCTTTACCTGGATCATCCAGATGAAGCCCGAGGGTCTGGCGCAGGCCTATCTTCTGACCCGCGACTTCCTGGCCGGGGCGCCGTCGGCCATGGTGCTGGGCGACAACATCTTCTTCGGCCACGGCCTGCCGCAGATCCTGGCCCGCGCCGGCGCACAGGACGAAGGCGGCACCGTTTTCGGCTACCACGTCTCGGACCCGGAACGCTATGGCGTGGCGGCCTTCGATGCCGATGGCAGGGTGACCGCGATCATCGAGAAACCGAAGGATCCGCCGTCGAGCTTTGCGATCACCGGGCTGTATTTTCTGGATGGCAAGGCCCCCGAGCGGGCCGCGGGCATCCGCCCGAGTGCGCGGGGGGAGCTTGAGATCGTCGACCTTCTGGAGATCTATCGCGCCGAAGGGTCGCTTCAGGTCGAACGGATGGGCCGTGGCTTTGCCTGGCTGGACACCGGCACGCCGGGCAGCCTGCTGGATGCGGGGAACTTCGTCCGCACGCTGGAGGACCGGCAGGGGATGCAGGTCGGCTCGCCCGACGAGATCGCCTTCCAGCAAGGCTGGATCGACCGCAAGGGCCTGGCCGCAAGGGCGGCGGTCTTTGCGAAAAGCAGCTACGGCGCGCATCTGAAGGGCATGCTGGACGACTGAGCGGCGAGGGCCCGTCTTGCGGGCCGGGCTGATCCGCGCCAAGCTTTGGCTGTCATGCCCAACGCACAAACCCAAGGGTCCGAACCCCGGCTGATCCCGCTGGATGCTGCCCGCACGGCAGCGCTGGTGGCGATGGTGATCTTCCATTTCACCTTCGACCTCGCACTCTTCGGCCATATCCCCGGCGAGACGATGTTCCAGCCGTTCTGGTACTATTTCGCCCGCATGATCGCCGGGAGTTTCCTGTTCCTGGCCGGGGTCAGCCTGTGGCTGGCGCATGGGCAGGGCATCTACTGGCCGGCCTTCTGGAAGCGCTTCGCCAAGATCGCGGCCGCCGCCGTGCTGGTCACGCTCGCCAGCATCTGGTTCGTGCCGGGCGGGACGATCCTCTTCGGCATCCTGCATGCCATCGCCGCGATGAGCCTGGTCGGCCTTCTGTTCCTGCGCCTGCCCTGGCCGGTGACGCTGGCCATCGCCGCCGTGATCTTCGCCGCCGCATGGGGCCCGCGCAGCCCGGTGTTCGACCCGCTGTGGCTGGTCTGGACCGGGCTGGCCGAGACGCGGCCGAACATGGGCGACTACACCCCCCTGATCCCCTGGGCCGCCCCGGCGCTGGCGGGGATCGCCTTTGCCAAGGCGCTGAAGGTCGAGACCTGGGAGAGGACCACCCCGTCCCGTGCCGTGGACATCCTGACCTTTCCCGGCCGCCACAGCCTGGTGATCTACCTGGTCCACCAGCCGATCCTGATCGGGCTCTTCAACCTGCATCTCTGGGCGACGTCGGGCTGAGGCCGCTTCCCCTTGCCCGCCCTTTGCGCTAATCCCCATCCCGCACCGAACTGGGACGCTGACCGATGAAATTCACCCTTGCCTGGCTGAAAGACCACCTTGAGACCACGGCCACCGTCGACGCCATCACCGAGGCGCTGACCGACCTTGGGCTGGAGGTGGAGGGGGTCGAGGATCCTTCCGCCGCGCTGGGGGCCTTCCGCATCGCCCGGGTGATCGAGGCGGTGCAGCACCCGAATGCCGACCGCCTGCGCGTCTGCCGGGTAGAGACCTATCCCGACGGTCCGGGCGGCCGCATGGAAGAGGTGCAGGTCGTCTGCGGTGCCCCGAATGCGAAGACCGGGCTGGTGGGCGTCTTCGCGCCCCCCGGTACGCATGTTCCGGGAACGGGCGTCGACCTGAAACCCGGCGTGATCCGGGGGGTCGAATCGAACGGGATGCTCTGTTCCGAACGGGAGCTGATGCTGTCCGAGGATCATGACGGCATCATCGAACTGCCCGCCGATGCGCCCCTGGGCGCGCGCTACGTCGACTGGCGCGGCGCGAATGATCCGGTGATCGAGATCAAGGTCACCCCGAACCGTCCCGACGCGCTGGGGGTGCATGGCATCGCCCGCGATCTGGCCGCCCGGGGCCTCGGCAGGCTGAAGCCGGTGGTGGCCACCCCGGTCGCGGGCACGTTCCCGACGCCGATCAAGGTGACCATCGATGCCGGCCTCAAGGCCAAGGGCTGCCCGCATTTCGCCGGTCGCCTGATCCGTGGCGTGAAGAACGGCCCCTCGCCCGACTGGCTGGCCGCGCGGCTGAAGGCCATCGGCCTCCGGCCCATCTCGGCGCTGGTCGATATCACGAACTACTTCACCTTCGGGCTGAACCGCCCATTGCACGTCTTCGACGCGGCGAAGGTGAAGGGTGATCTTGTCATCCGCCCCGCGCGTGAGGGCGAGACGCTGCTGGCGCTGGACGGCAAGACCTATGCGCTGGCCGCTGGTCAGATGGTCATTGCGGACGATCACGGCCCGGAGTCGCTGGCCGGGATCATGGGTGGCGAGGCTTCGGGCTGCACGCCCGAGACGACCGATGTGTTCCTCGAAAGCGCCTTCTGGGACCCGATCACCATCGCCGCGACGGGCCGTGCGCTGAAGATCAACTCGGACGCCCGATACCGCTTTGAACGCGGGGTGGACCCGGCCTTCACCCTGCCGGGGTTGGAGCTTGCGACGCAGATGATCCTTGACCTCTGCGGTGGCGAGGCGGGGACGGTGGTGCAGGACGGCGCGCCGATCGACACCACCCGCCACTACCAGCTGAACCCCGCCCGCGTGGTCAGCCTGGTGGGGATGGAGATCCCCGAGGCCACCCAGCGCGCGACGCTGGAGGCCCTGGGCTTCACCCTGAACGGTAATGCGGTGACGCCGCCCAGCTGGCGACCGGATATCCTGGGCGACGCCGACCTTGTGGAAGAAGTCGCCCGGATCGCGAGCCTGACGAAGCTTCAGGGCGCGCCGATGGCCCGCACGCAGCCCGGTGTGCCGCGCCCTGTGCTGACGCCCCTGCAGGTCCGCGAACGCATCGCCCGGCGGACGCTGGCGGCGCTTGGCTACAACGAGGCGGTGACCTACAGCTTCATCGACGCGAAGGCGGCGGCGCTCTTCGGTGGAGGCACGGATGCGGTGCGGGTGGAGAACCCGATCTCCTCCGAGATGACGCACCTGCGCCCGGACCTTCTGCCGGGTCTGCTCGCGGCCGCCGCCCGGAACCAGGCGCGCGGGTTCATGGACCTTGCCCTTTTCGAGATCGGCCCCGCTTTCCACGGCGGTGAGCCCGGGGACCAGCACCTGCAGGCCGCAGGCCTTCTGGTCGGCGCAGCGGCGGCGCGCGATCCGCACGGGAGCCGCCGGATGGTCGACGTCTTCGACGCCAAGGCCGATGCCGAGGCCGTGCTGGCGACCCTTGGCGCGCCGGCGCGGATGCAGATCACCCGCAAGGTCGCCGGCTGGTGGCACCCCGGGCGGTCCGGCGTGATCGGTCTGGGGCCGACCGTGCTTGCCACCTTCGGCGAGGTTCACCCGCGCGTGCTGCAGGCGATGGACGTGAAGGGCCCTGCGGTGGCCTTCACCATCCTGGTCGCGAACGTCCCCGCACCTAAGGTCAAGACGCCAACCCGTCCGGCGCAGGCGATCAGTGACCTGCAAGCGGTGGAACGCGACTTCGCCTTCGTCGTCGACGCGCAGGTCGAGGCGTTGACCGCGGTCAACGCCGCTCAAGGCGCGGACAAGGCGCTGATCGACAGCGTCCGCGTCTTCGACCAGTTCACCGGCGCAAAGGCCGAGGCGCAGATGGGCGCGGGCAAGAAGTCGATCGCCCTGACCGTCCGGCTGCAACCGACCGCCGCGACCCTGACCGAGGCCGAGATCGAGGCGGTTTCGGCGAAGATCATCGAGAAGGTCACGAAGGCGACCGGCGGGACCCTGCGGGCCTGAGGCTGGTCGCCTGCCTGACGTCCGGGGCGCACCCCATCGTGACTGGAAAGCCGAGCCGGGGTTGCTATCTTCCCCGGCACGCCCTGCGAAGGATGCTACCATGACCACGCTCTCTCGCCGCCAGTTCATCGCCGTCACTGCGGCCCTTGCCGCCGCCGGGCCGCTTCGGGCCGAGACGCTGCCGAAAGTGCATGTGGTCAAGGACCCCGGCTGCGGCTGCTGCAATGACTGGATCGGCCATATCCGCGATGCGGGCTTTCCCGTCAGCTTCGAGGATATGGAGCCTGGCGCGCTGGCCGACCTCAAGGCCTCGCTGGGGCTGCAGGCCGGTCAGGTCTCATGCCACACGGCGCAGGTCGAAGGTTACGTAATCGAGGGGCACGTGCCGGCCTCGGACGTGAAGCGCCTACTGGCCGAAAGGCCGGATGCGATCGGCCTTGCCGTGCCCGGCATGCCTTTCGGGTCGCCCGGCATGGGCCCGGAAAGCGAACGCGAGCCCTATGACGTGCTTCTGATTGCGCGGGACGGCACGGCCAGCATCTTTGCCCGCTACGAATAGACGGCCAGCGCGTACCAGCCGCTCATCGCTCGCCTTCGGCGCTCTTCGCTAGCGCAGGGACGCGAGAAGGCCTTCGTACCACTCGGCGTGGCTGCCGGTATTGTTGGCCATCCCGGGTTTCGTCAGGCAGCCCTTAGGCGCGATGTAGCTGGAAATCCGTCGCGCGGGCTCTTCGCGCCAGGTGATGTTGAAGGCCGCCCGGTTGGGGAAGAAGTAAAGTGCCGAATAGTGCAGGTGGTCGTGGATCCACCAGGCCAGCGCGCGCCAGTCCGTCCCTTTCTCGTAAAGGTCCGCGAAGGACGGCACCACGATGCAGGCGGTCGCCCCCATTCTGCCTTCGGCGTCGCGGCGGTCCCAGATGTGGCCGGCATGATTGGCCTCGTTTGAAGCACAGTTGTATCCGGCCTTGCCCGCCTTCTGCTGGGCATTGCCGAAGCCGTTCACCGCCGGGCTGCGATAGGCGGAGCGGATCGCGATCCGGCCGAACACGTCCTGCAACGGCTCGAGCAGCTCGGAGCAAAGGCGCGTTCCGGCCGCGATGGCAAGGTCCGGGTCGTCGGGGATGTTCGGGATGCCGTGGAGGTTCGCGATCTCGCTGTAGAGGAACTCGCGTACGAAGAAGGATTTCGACAGGCGGATGCGGCCGAAGTCATCCAGGGCTGCAACCGATGCCGGTGCCTTCATGCTGTCCCGCCCGAACTGCTCATCGCTTGCCTTCGGCGCTCTTCGCTGCGGGCTGGCCGCAGCGAGGAGCGGCGATCACTTCTTCGCCCGCCAGGTGTTCAGCCAGGCCCCAATCCGCCCGAAAAATCCGCGCGCCTCCTTCTTCGCGGCTTCCACCCGCTGGCCGGCGGCATCGAAGCTCTCGCCCACCTCGACCAGCGCCGGATCAACCATCCGCTCGCGGAACTGCAGCCACATCTTGCGGACCATGAAGATCAGGAAGGCCAGAGTCGTCAGGATGATGATGTTGACCCACGGGATCAGCGTCACGTCCGGCCCTTCAACCGGCCGGATGCTGACCGCGTTCGGAAAGGCCGAAAAGATCGGCAGCCGCCAGCCGTAATGCGTGATCGCCACCCATTGTCCGGGTTGCCGCGAGGCATTCGTCGCCTCGGCCTGCAGGGTGCTGGAGTTCCACTTGAAGTAGGGCGGCCATAGCCAGCCCGTATCCTCGTTGCGGTAGGTGATGGTGCCCCCGCCGTCAAAGACTGCCTCGATAAACCGAATATCGCGCGAGGTCGTCGTGGTCTCGGCCCCGGTCCCGGTGTCCTCGATCGCATAGAACATCCAGTTGCCGCCGATCTGGGTGACACGGTTATAGGTTCCGATCACTTGTACGATGTCACGCTGCGGCAGGGTGTAGTGCAGGAACAGGGCCGCAGTCACCACGGCCAGGATCGCGAGGCCCCACTTGATCTTCTTCCACATGGCCTCAGCTCCAGTTGATGAAATAGACCGTGGCGGCAAAGCCGATGGTCGGGATCACATAGATAAGCCAGAGAAGCCGCCGTTTCAGCCCCTTTTCATAGGCCTGCATGCCTGCCTCGATGAAGACCTCGCGCTGCGTAGCGGGCAGGCCCTCCTTGGCAGGGTCGGTGTCCCATTCCTTTTCCAGCTTCTCGCGCCGGACCGACCGGGAATAGAGCGAGGTGAAAAAGTAGATGATCGTCAGCACGACGTACATCATGAAGGCAAGTCGCAACCATCCCATCAGCGTCTTCCTCCCCACGGGCCGACGACCGGCCTGTCCAGCGTCCGGCGCACCGGTTTCGGCCCCTCCACCATCTGCGGCCGCTGCAACTCATCCATCCCTGGCTCGGGCCCGAAAAGGGTGGTCCGTGCCCCTTCCTTGTCCACCTGATACTCCCGCGCGAGGAAATCGGCGACATAGGTCTTCTTCCGCTCCGACCACGTCGCATACTGCGCGTAGAAAAGCTCCTTGTGGACGATGAACATCTGCCGCACGTCCATCGGTGCCAGTTCCGACAGAAGCATGTTCACAAGGTCCCGGTCGCGCCCCGCCTTGGCCCGCAGCGTGTAGAAATAGGCCGGGTGCTCGGATGTGATCTTCGGCCAGGGCCCACCCGCCTCGACCCAGCGGAGAAGGGCGGCAAGGCCCATGAACTCGTCGGGAAGCGCGGTGCCGATCCGGTAGGCGATCTTGCGAAGCTCGGTCCGCCGCGCATCGCCGATCTCGATCCCCAGCCGGTCGGCGGCATCGACGAGGATGAAGTCCATCTTCTGCCGCAGGATCGCCGCCCCGTCGGTGCCGCGCGCCTGTACGATGGGCTCGACCAGGTTGTTCCGCTCCATCCAGTCGGCGATCTGGTTCCTGTGCGTCAGGTCCATCACCTGCGCCACCGGCACCTCGCCCAGGGACCGCCAGTCGAGGGAAGAGATAGCGGCGGGAAACCGCACGTCGCGGAAGATGTAGACCCCGCCGAAATGGCTGGTCCAGAAGTTCTGCTGCTCGAAGGTCATCGCGGGGAGGTGGATCGGCACCCGCGTCACGTCGCCCGTCTTCTTGGCGAGGGTGATCATCTCGGCCACCAGCACGTCATCGCGCCAGCCATCGGGTTCCTGCCGGAACCGCTCGATCAGCTTGGCAAGCTTCCCCGCATCCGCCACATGCCCGCCGATGGTATCCGCCTCGATGGTCACCTGCCTGATGTCGAAGAGCTTCGCCGGGCTATCGAAGGCGTAGACCGAGTTCTGCAGCTCCCCCGCCACCGCATCCCGCGCGGTCAGGGCAAAAAGCTGCGCCTCGTTCTTCTCGATGAACTGCGTCAGGATCCCCCGGCTGGTGGAGAACTTGATGTTCAGAAGCGGCGCATCCTTCTGCGCCGTGGTGAGGAGGATGAACTGCCGGTTCGCCCCGTTGGGGTTGAGGTAGAGGTCGTCGCCCAGCTCATCGCCGATCTCCGGGGAGTAGCCGGACAGGTCAATGTGGAAATCGTCGAGCTTCGTCGTCTTGCCGGTCAGATGTTTGAGCGCGCGGTTGTAGCGTTCGACAAGGGCGGGGGAGGAGACCTCGATCAGGTTCCCGAACATGAGACCGCGTTGAATGAGGCGTTTCATGACTTATCCCTCTTGCCGTCCTCATCATCCACCATCTTCATCCCAATACGGCGGTTCATTTCTTGAGATTTCACGACCCAGACATAAGCCAGCAGCGGTCCCCAAAGCATGGCCATCAGTGCCGAACGGCTGAGGAAATAGTTGGCTCGCTCAATCGGATCCAACACAAACTGCCTGTAAACGCCCTCGTTGATTGCTCCATAAAGCAAGGCCATGATCACTGCCCCGACCGCATAGGCCACGACCGCAGTCTTGAATACCGCCCAGCCAAGGGCGCGGTGCGACTCGTTCTCTTTCCCGGCAAACCATCCGGGCAAGATAGCCACAAGAAGGCACATGCAAACGATCGGCAGAAGAAAGTTCCAGATGTCTGCGTGCAGCCCCTCGCTCACCCCTTCCCCTCCAGATACCGCCGCTTCGCCTCTTCCGTCCGCCCGAAATCCCGCACCATCGCTTCGATGGCCACCTCGTCCGACTTGTCGGCATAGCGGAACTCGCTGTCGGCGTAGCGGTTGATCTCCTGGATCACCATGTCCACCGTGATCGGCGTCATCAGCCCCCGGATCATCGCCAGCTTCTCGTCATAGGGCTTGAAGAGGAAGAGGTCCGGCTCGGCCATCCATTCGTCCGGCAGTTCAAAGTCCATCGCCCGGACCTTCACCGCATCGGTGATGTTCTTGATCGCGCGGCCCGTGAACCGCTCATCCGCCTGCTGGATGGCCTTCAGATAGGCCCCCATCTTGGCGAGGGTATCGAGCTTGCCGATCTCACCCGAGACCCGGTCCCAGACCTTCAAGAGCCCCTCCTCATGCGGCTTCGAATGGCCCTCGAAGCTGGCCGCCACGGCCTTCCTGATCTCCTGCGCCGCAAAGAGGTCATGCTCGCCCACCGGGATCGCATGGTTCTTCCCCAGCAAGAGCGAGAGGATGTCGATGTAATCCTCCTTTGTCTGCGGCCCATCCACCAGGAACCGCGCGCCCGCCCTTTGCCGCAAGGCGTCGTCCACATTCTCCGGGAAGTTACTGAACATCCCGAAGGTGCAGTTTCCCCGCACCACCGTTCCCGCCCCGGCGAAGGCCTGCATGAAGACCGCCGTCACCTCTTGCTGGCCCGCGCTTGACTGCCGGTCGCCCCGTTTCCCCGCCACCTGGTCGATGTCGTCGATGGTGCCGAAGCCGATCACCGAAGGGTCCAACACGGCATCGATGAAGGCCTTGGCGTTCTGGCCTGACTTCCCCTGATAGCTGTCGATCTGGTCGATACTGAAGTTCTGATAGCGGAACGGATACCCCGCCACCTTGCAGTAATCGTTCAGAAGTCCCGCCATCATCTGGATCAGCGTGGTCTTGCCCGTCCCCGGCTTCCCATCCCCCATGAAGGTGAAGATGAATCCTCCCAGTTCCGCAAACGGGTTCAGCCGCCGCTCGAAATCATAGGCCATCAGCATCTTTGCTAGACGCAGGGACTGGTACTTGGCGATGTGGTTCCCCACCACCTCATGCGGCTTCTTGAAGGCCATGGCGATCATGCCGCCCTTCGCCGCCTTGGCCGGTTTGAACCCCGCGATGGTCAGCCCGTCCGCCTCCACCTTCCACGAGGCCCCCGTGAACACGGACACCCGCGCGGCCCCAGAACTACCGGCTTCCGCCCGGATCTGCACCTTCTTCATCAAGGCCTCGGCAAAGGCCGAGACCACCGCGACCAGCTTCACATCATCCGTGGCCAGCGCGCCGATGTCCTGGTCCAGCTCCCAAAGCGCCCCCTGCAACGCGAGTGGAGCATTGTCGGTCAGCACTTCCTCCACCTCGCCCAACTCGACGGTCGAAGGCCCCACATGCGGCGCGATCAGGTAGGCGAGCGCATTGGCAAAGGTGAACAAGACCACCATCGCCTCGCCCTGCAAGAGCTCGCCGAACTCCGCCCGCTTCGGCTCGGGTACCCGCCCCTCAAGGTTCGCCTTCTTCAACTCGGCAAGCCCGGACTGCGCCGAAAACGTCTCGCCCATCGCAAGCGCAATCGCGAGCGACCGCCGCAGCGCATTCAGCACCGCCGCCTGCACCGGGGTCACCAAGCCGTCGCCCAACCCCTCCACCCGCTCCGCCAGCCTTACGCCTCCCGGCCGAGCCGTCGACCGCGTCGCCATCCCCGGCACTGTTGAGCGAAACGTTGGCCGCGCCCCGATCCCCGGCGACCGTTCCGCCACCGGGGCCGCGACCAGAGGCTTCGCCAGCCGCGGCGCATGATCGAAGCCAAGGACCATGCCCAGCGCCGCCTCGTACTGCGCCCGGATCGTCTCTTCCTTCAGCTCCATCGTGTCGCGCGTACTCATGGAAAAGGCCCTCTCATTCTTCGTCCACAAATATCCCGGGGCCCGGGGCAGCGCCCCGGAGGCATCCACAATTCACAACGTCGGAATAAGCCGCCCTCCGGCCCCCACGACGAACTTCCGGTAGCCGCGCAGTCCTGCCGGGTTCTGCTCGACCAGCACCTGATAAGGGCGCTCCGGAAGGATGATCATCCGGTCCTGCCGCGTCGCCCCGATATCCGCCCCCGCCACCGGATCAAGCTTGTAGACCTGCCGGATCGCGCTGGAGAACCAGCCGTCCTTAACCTCTTCCTCGCGGTCCGCGACCAGGTCTTCCACCGTCCAGACCAATGCCCAGTCTTCGCCCTCCGGCGCCTTCGCGCCCTCCAGCACCTTGGAAATCGGCCCCGATTGCAGGGTGAAGCTGGCCGAATACATCGGCCCCAGGATGATCCGCCGCAGGCGTTTGGGGTGCAGGTCCTCGAAATCCTTGTCGAATCCGGTGGCGATGGTCAGAAGCTTCAGCCCGCCTACCGACTGCGCCATCAGCGCCGCCTGCGCCTGCGGCCAGCGCGCGGCGTCGGTCGGCAGGGGCTTCTTGCCGCTGTCCTCCAGGTCCATCAGGTAGACCACCGGCAGGTTCGCTTGCGTGTCCCAGACCGCCCAGTGCACCAGGAAATGCCGCCGGTTTCCCAGATCCTGGATCCACTGCGCGTCCGGATCATTCCGCGCCCAGAAGATGCCGCCGGCCATCAGCGCCTCGTAGTAGTACCGCTGCGACAGCGCGAATTGCAGCGCGGTCGGGATCATCAGGTCCCCCACGATCTGCCGCACCATCCGGTCCTTCAGCTCGGCTTCCGAGGGCATCCCGGCCAGATGCTTCTCCGCCTGGCTCGCATCCACGGCCATGGTCATCAGCTCCTGGGCCACCGGAAACCCGCTCTCATGCCGGTCGATGGTCAGGCGTGGAGCCGCCTCTCCCCGCCCGGTCATCAGGTACTTGTTCGATAGCGCCCGGAACGTCCCCGCCACGGCCGTCAGATAGCGCCCCAGAATCCGCGCCTCGGTCCGGCTCAGCTTTCCCTCCGCCTCCACCTCGGCCGCCACCCGGCCAAGATGCCCGGTGATCCGGACGAACTTGGCAAAGTAGCGCCGGGCGACAAGCGTGTCGTAAAGTTCGGCGTGGTCTGAGGTGAGGGCGTCCTTGACGGTCGGGTCAGGCATCGCGATCCTTGCCGTTCCGGTCTACCCAGAAGTACCAACGGTTGATCGGACCCACAGTTGCAGTGGGATGCACCACGCCTTTCCCTTGCGCACTCAATTGCCCACGCTTTGAAACCGCTCTGAACAACGTCTGGATCAGCAGGTACAGGCCCCCGATCACTAGCGCCCAGGAAATGGTGATAAACCAGCTATCGCTCGCTACGCCGGTGGCCTGCGAACCCATCCAAACCACCATGCCCAAGCCGAATGCCCCCCAGCCAACCAGGGCCATCCATGCGATCTGGTCCCTAAACCTCATTCCCCATACGCGTTCTTGTCGTGCTTCTCGACAATCGCCGCGAACCGCCGGGCGAACCGTTCATCCGCCTTCGCCTTCTGCTCCAGGATCTGGCGGGCAAAGACCATGTGCCCCTCATGCGCTTCCAGCATGTCGGCCATCTTGTCGTTGGTCGCCGCCCCGATCGCCGCCATCGCGGTCTGGGCCTCCTGGTCGGTCTTCACCCCGATCTCGTTGATCCGGTGCGCCACGTCTTGCTGCTGGGCGGTCTTCAACGACGAAGTCAGCGCATCATAAAGCACGACCCGCTGCTTCGTGTCCGTCTGCAGCTTGTTGATCAGCACCAGCTGCGTCGCCGCCTGGTTCTGAAGGGAGTCGACCCAGGTCTTGCCCTTCTCGATATAGCGCTCCAGCGTCTGGGACTTCGCAAGTTTCACCTGCTCGTCCTGCACCAGCGCGTTGTGCTGGGCGTTCAGCGTCGCCAGTTCCGTCTCCAGCTTCGTCCGCGCCGCCGCGTCGGTCTCGACCGCAATCTTGTTCTCCAACTCGATCAGCCGGGGGTCGAGCGCCGCAACCTCGGCCCGCACCGCCTCCAGCGCCGCCACCGTTTCCTCGCGCTCGGTCAGGGTCGAGGCAAGGTTCCCCTCCACCCGCGTCTTCTGCGTGTTCAGAAGGTCCAGCTGCCCCTGCAACAGCTTCACGATCACGTCCGACTTGGAAATCAGGTCCTGCAGCTTGTCGTCGATGGTCGCCGCCCGCATCCGCTCCTGCCGCATCGATTCGGCCTTGGCCGAGGAGAAGATGCCGATGAACGACTCCATCCCGGTCTTCGTCCGCATCTCGTTGAACTCGGCCGAGAAGCCGGCGGTCACATCGTCCAGCCCCATGATAAGTTCCGCGATGTTCGCGTTCATCAGGTCGGTGTGCTTCGACACATCCTCAAGCGTGGCGTTCTCCACGTCCAGTTGCACGCCCTGATCCAGCTTTGACCGCGCCTCCTCGATCCGGCTGGTGATGGCGGAAATCTTCGCCTGCGCCTCGGCGACCTGCGCCTGGCTTTCCTTGATCTGCGTCTCGAAATCGGCCATCCGACCCTCCGTTGAACCTTGTTTGCATCACATAGTGATGTAACAGCGAATTACATCGGCCCGGCGAGTGGAAATCGGACGTCGGGACCCGGCAAAGCTTGCCGCAACTCCCGCCACCCGCCAAGAGCCGAATCCCGTATCTTCCTTTCTGCTGAAATATCCTGGGGGTTTGGGGGTGAAACCCCCATCAACCGAGGAGAAGCGCGCAAGCGCGCCGACGAGACAAAAGTCTTGCGCGTCAGCGCTCAATTCGAAAACCGCCCATCAAACCGGGATGTTGTCGATCAGCCGCACCCCGTCGATCCAGGCCGCCGCCAGCATCCGGCGCGGGCGGCGGGGGTCGTCGGACGGCATCAGGGTTTCGGCATCGCGAAGCTCGATATACTCCACCCGCTCGAAGCCGGCCTTGCGCATGGTTTCCGCCGCCTCGCGGATCGCCATCCGGTCGGCGTGGCCCGCGCGGATGTCATCCGCCGCACGGGTGATCGCCGCATAAAGGATCGGCGCCTTGGCCCGCCCCTCAACCGTCAGCCGCACGTTGCGTGAGGACATCGCCAGCCCGTCCGCCTCACGAATCGTCTCGCAGCCCACCACCTCGACCGGAATGTTCAGGTCGCGCACCAGCCTCAGCACCACCTGCAACTGCTGCCAGTCCTTCTGGCCAAAATAGCCCCGGTCGGCGAGCGTCATGCCGAAAAGCTTGGTCACCACCGTCGCCACACCGTCGAAATGGCCAGGGCGCATGTAACCCTCCAGCGGCTGAGCGACCCCCTGCATCGTCACGTTGGTGATGAAGCCCTCGGGATAGACCTCCTCGACCGGCGGGGCGAAGATCGCGTCGACCGGGACCGTGGCCAGAAGCGCCGCATCCGCCTCTTCGCTGCGGGGGTATTTCTTCAGGTCCTCGGGGTTGTTGAACTGCTTTGGGTTCACGAAGATGGTGGTGATCACCCGGTCGCATTCCGCCCGTGCCCGCCGCGCCAGTGACAGATGCCCGTCATGCAGCGCGCCCATCGTCGGGACCACACCCACCGCGTCGCCCTTCACCTTCCAGCCACGCGCCAGCGCACGCAGGTCGGCCACGGTCCGGACAATCGGGATCATTTCTTCACCGGCAGCTCGTCAGGGAAACTGTGGTCGGCTGCAGGGAAAGTGCCTGCACGCACCTCGGCGGCATAGGCGGCGATCGCCTCATCCGCCGCCTTCCCCAGTTCGGCATAGCGCTTGACGAACTTCGGTCGGAAGTCGGTGAAAAGACCCAGCATGTCATCGACCACCAGCACCTGCCCGTCGCAGTCCACCCCTGCCCCGATCCCGATGGTCGGGATCGACAGTGCCGCCGTGATCCGGCCCGCCAGCCCCATCGGCACCTTCTCCACCACCACCGAGAAGGCCCCTGCCGCCTCGATGGCCTTGGCGTCGGCCATCACCTTCTCGGCTTCCTCGGCCCTGCCCACGACCTTGTAGCCGCCCAGCGTGTTCACCGCCTGCGGGGTCAGGCCGACATGGGCCATCACCGGCACGCCGCGGGCGGTCAGAAAGGCGATCGTCTCGGCCATGTGAACGCCGCCCTCCAGCTTCACCGCCGGGGCGCCGGTCTCGGCCATCAGGCGACTTGCATTGCGGAACGCTTGCTGCGGGGATTCCTCGTACGACCCGAAGGGCATGTCGATCACCGGCATCGCCTTCTGACACCCCCGCACGACAGCGCGACCGTGCAGGATCATCATCTCCAGCGTCACGCCAAGGGTCGAGGGCAGGCCGTGGATCACCATGCCCACGCTGTCGCCCACCAGCGCGATGTCGCAATGCGCATCGACCAGTCGCGCCACCGGCGTCGAATAGGCGGTCAGCACCACCAGCGGCGCACCGCCCTTGCGGGCGCGGATGTCGGGGGGAAGCACCGGCCTGACGGGGGACGTCGCACTCATCAAGGGCCTCGCCAAGCGGTTCGCATACTGCCTGACATATGGGCACAAGCGCCAAGCCGTCGCAACAGCTTTGCGCCGCAGCGCAGCGCAGTTGCCCGCCCATGCCGCCCGGCCGGGGTTGACCCTTCCCGCCGTCTGGCCTTTCCTCTGCCGCAACGAAGGAGCGACCCATGAGCCTGATCCAGCGCGTCACCCGCATCGGCACCCAGCCGGAAGTCACCCGCCCCGACGCCGCCAAGGTCATCAGTGGCGACCCGGTCCACACGACCTGGAGCCTGGAAGAGACCGACGGCCTTTATGCCGGCCTCTGGCAGAGCACCCCCGGAAAGTGGCGCGTCAGCTATTCGGAATGGGAATACCTCCGTATCCTCAGCGGCTATTCGATCCTGACCGGCGATGACGGCAGCGTCACCCAACTCCACGCGGGTGACAGCCTGATCCTGCGGCCCGGCTTTACCGGAGTCTGGGAGGCGGTCGAGACCACCCTCAAGGACTACGTGATCAGAACGTAGACGTCTCCGACGTCCCCACCGTCACGACCGAGGCGGGAAGTTCGGGACGCGGGCAATCGTCCGGCTCGATCCCGCGGCGTTCGCAGGCGGCAAGGCGCTTGGTCTCGGCCTTCTCGGCGGCGGCACGATCCTTCTCGGCCTGTTTCTCGATCGCGATCAGGTCCTTTTCCTTCTGCGCGATGTTCTCGGGCGTTGCCGGAACGATGCGACCAAAGGCATCGCTCATCTGCGGGCCTTCCAGCGCCAGGCTTTCTGCCTCGGTCCGAACTTTCACGCGGGTGCCGTTCGGCACGCGGTTGTAAAGATCGATGATGTCCTGGTTGAACAGGCGGATGCAGCCTGCGCTGGTCGCGTGGCCGATGGATGCGGAATCGGCGGTGCCGTGGATGCGGAACATCGAATCCTTGCCGCCCCGGTAGAGATACAGCGCCCGCGCGCCCAGGGGGTTCTCAAGACCACCGGGAAGACCGGCGGCATAGGCCGCGTAAAGGTCGGGCCGGGTGCGGACCATGTTTGCGGTCGGCTGCCAGTAGGGCCATTCCGCCTTGCGCCCGATCACGCCCGAACCGCGGAACGACAGCCCCTCACGGCCGACGGCAATGGGATAACGCGTGGCCATCCCGCCCTCTTCCACAAGGTAAAGCTTCCGCGTGTGGGTATCGACGACGATTGTCCCGGGCGCCTCGTCCCCCGCGTAGGCCACGACCTCTCGCCGGTTGCCGTCGTAAAGATACTGGGCCGGCACCGGCTGGATGAAGAACTCGCCGTCCTGGATGCCTTCATAGCCCGGCACCACCGGAGGCTCCTTGGTCGTGGGCGACCCGCCACAGGCGGCAAGCAAAGGAAGGGCAAGGACCGCAACGATCCGGGCAAGGGAATACGACACTTGGCAGACTCAAGGTTAGGGCAGCTTTGCCAAGCTTCGGCCACGCGCCCCGAGTCGCGTCAAGCGAAAAGTTCAAGGAAAATCCGAATCTTCGCGGGCAAAGTTGCCCCGGAACCCGATTCAGGTCCGATTCCGGGGCAGATGTTCGCTTATGTCAGGTCCAAGCCTCAGTTCACCGCGCCGATCGACCAGAAGAGGGTCTCGCCGCTGCTGTCGTTGGTCCCGTCATTGTCGGTGACCAGCCAGCCGGTCCCGGCAGCATCGACGGCAAAGCCCTCGATCTTCTCGGCCGCGAAGCCGCCAGTGACGCCGAGGTCCGGCAGAAGGTCACGCACCAGTTCCTTGGTCACGACCGGAAGGGCACCGCCAAGTTCCGCCGGTTGAAGGCCGGACAGGGCCACGCGGTTCAGTTTCTTGACTGCGGCATTGCCGGCGATCTGGTTGTCGCGCTCGATGAGGTAGAGGTGGTCGCCATGCGCCGTGATCTCGGACAGGCCGACCCAGGCCCCTTCGGCCCCCGAGGCGGCGTCCAGCGGGTAATGCACCGCGCCCCAGGTCTCTTCCGCCGTATTGTAGGCCAGAAGCTTCACCATCCCGGCCGGATCGTCCTGCCATTCGCGCTGGACGGCCAGCCAGAGCACATCGCCAACCTTGGTGATGCCTTCGAAGCCGAAGCGGATTTCGTTGTCGAGAAGCGCCTCGGGCAGCGGGATCTCCTTCACGATCGCGCCCTCGGCGTCGACGTGAAGGATCGCATGCGGGACCAGCCGGTCGCTTCGGCCTTCGCTGGCCAGCCAGAACCCGCCTTCGCCATCGCCGACGATGCCTTCAAGGTCCAGCTTCTGCGCGGCATCTCCGCCGCGCGTCACCGTCAGCGCCGCCGTGATCTTCGCCGGGGCCTGCGTGGTGTCGATGGTGTAGATCGTCGGTGCCGCAGAGAGGACCGAGTCGCTGACGGCATAAAGCGTGCCTTCCGGCCCGGCCGTCAGGCCCGACAGCGCCGCCCAGCCGATCAGCGGGTCGCTCCCGGCGCTGGTGATCATCGGATAGGCCGGGGTGCCCTCGGCACGCTCGTAGACCATGACATGCGCGGGGGCGAGGCCATCACCGCGCAGGTCCACCTCGTTCGCCGTCGCGAACAGGTTCCGCGCCGGGATCGCCACCATGCCTTCCGGGCTGATGCCCGATGGCAGGATCTGCTTCAGCACCGGGGCAGCCGGGTTCGTCAGGTCATAGACCGCGACCAGCGAGGCGCGTTCCGAGGCAACGAAGAGGTGCGGCACGCCGTCGAAGGATGCGACCTCGACCGATTCCAGTTCCACGCCCTTGGAGCTGCGGTGGTCCGGGTAATGCCCCATCGCCACCATCTCGCGCTCAAGGCTCGCGCCGCTTTCGAACACGACCGTCCCGTCGCGCTTGAACATGGTGAACCCGCGCGACCCGCCTTCGTAGTCGCCCTCGTTCGCCACCACGAAATGGTCCGCGTCGACCCATTTCACCGCATCCGGCTCGCGCAGCGCAGTCTTCTCGCCGGTGAAATCCATCCGGCCGTCACGCTTGGTGTCGATGCCGGTCAGCGCGACCTCACCGGCGCTGAAGTGGCTGCTGACAGCCCCATCGGCACCGATCACCGCGATATGGTTGTTCTCCTGCAGCGTCACGACGATCTCGCCCGCTGCGTTGATGTCGAGGAATTCCGGCTCGGGGTCATCCCCCGCCACCGCCGCCAGCCCGGTCAGCTCGATCCGCTGCAGCCCGCCGCAGTCGACCGCACCATCCACGATCGGCAGCTTGACGACGAAGCCCGCCGGCATCTGCGGGATCGCGCCGTCGTTCACATCCTCATCGCGCTCGTTCTCGATGGCGATCGCCAGGAACGACCCGTCCGGCGCCTTGGCCACCGCATCCGGCTGCCCGCCGATGTCACATTCCGCGACCACCGCCTTCGTCGCCGGATCGACCGTCACCAGCTTGCCCGAGGGTGCGGTAAAGCTTTCCGAGGTGTTCACCCCGGCGAAGATCAGGTTGCCGACATAGACCGCCGTCGTCGGCTCGCCGCCCACTTCAATGTTGCCCAGCGGCTTCGGCGCCCTGGGGTCGGTGATGTCGACCAGCCCGATCACGCCAAGCGGGCTGTCGGTGTAGACCAGCGTATTGCCGTCCTCGCTTGCCGAGATGATCTCGGCACTCGTCTCGCGCGCCGTGTCCTCGCCCGCCGCCATGTTCGAGGGCGTCGCGAAGGGCGACACGCGATTGAACACCATCTCCGCGCTCGCGGGCAGCGCGGTGGCAAGGGCAAGGGCCGAAGTCAGGCAGAGTCTGGAAGGCATCATCGGGGCGGTCCTTTCGCTGAAAAGTCTCGCCCCGAGTGGCTGCCTTCGATTTCATCCCGATGACGAGATCATGACAGTTCGGTTACGCCACCACGTTGAACGCCGGGCCGTAGGGGTAATGCGTGATGTCCTCCGGCTCATCGTCGGTGACGACGAAGATGTCATGCTCGCGGTAGCCTCCCGCCCCCGGCATCCCTTCCGGGATCGTCAGCATCGGTTCCATGCTGATCACCATCCCCGGTTCCAGCACCGTGTCGATATCCTCTCGCAGCTCCAGCGCGGCCTCGCGGCCGTAGTAGTGGCTGAGGATGCCGAAGGAATGGCCATAGCCGAAGGTCCGGTATTGCAGCATCTGCCGCTCGGCCAGGAACTCGTTGATCTTCATGGTGATCTCGGCACAGCTTGCCCCGGGCTTAAGCAGTTTCATCCCGTATTCATGGCTGTCGATGTTGGTCTGCCAGACCTTCATGCTGGCATCATCCACCTCGCCCACGAAGAGCGTCCGCTCCAGCGCGGTGTAGTAGCCGCTGATCATCGGGAAGCAGTTGAGCGACAGGATATCCCCGTGCTTGAGCTTGCGGTTGGTCACCGGGTTATGCGCGCCGTCGGTGTTGATGCCGGACTGGAACCAGACCCAGGTGTCGCGATACTCGGCATCCGGGAAGCGCTTCGCGATCTCGCGCTCCATCGCATCCCGCCCGGCGATGGAGATCTCAAGCTCCGTCGCACCGACCTTGATCGCCTCACGGATCGCATAGCCGCCCACGTCGGCGACGTTCGCGCCATGCTTGATCAGTGCGATCTCCGCCGCCGATTTCCGCATCCGCTGCTGCATCGTGGCCGGGGCGATATCCACCCCCCGCTTGGGCTTCAGGAAGGTGTTGAACTTCTCGGCCCGCTCCATCGTCAGATGGTCGGCCTCGCAGCCCACGGCCTTCCCCGCCCCTACGACCGAGGCCACCGCCCGCCACATGTTGTCGCGCGCCCAGTCGGTGTAGGTGATGTTGTCGCCGATACTGCGCCGCCACGGCTGGCCCGCATCGATCCCGGCGCTGATCGTGACACATTCGGCATGCGTCACAACGCAGGCGTAAGGCCGCCCGAAACTGCAATAGAGGAAGCCCGAGTAATAGGCCACGTTGTGCATGCTCGTCAGCACCACGGCATCAAGCTGATGCATCTCCATGATGTCGCGAAGGCCGGCCAGCCGGTCGTGATACTCCTGATCGGCAAAGGGCAAGGTGTCTTTCTTGCCGCCATTGTGAAAGCGGTACATCTCGGGGCGGTTCAGGGACATGTCAGACCTCCGTCACGGGGTGCGCTATGGGACCCCGAAAGGTCCCGGCGTACAGGACGGACGCAAGCCTCTGGCCTGCAAGCGGCGGGGGAACCCCTGCGGCGACGCCATCGCCACGGCTCACCCTTTCTTTGAGGTCTCGCGACAATTCGCGCAAGTGTCTTTGCGACCCTTGCAGGCCGCATTTGCGACCCCATGTAACGCGGGACCTGAAAGATGGAGACTGCGATGCGCTGCCCGGTGGACAACGAAACCCTTGTGATGGCCGATCGTGGCGGGGTCGAGATCGACTATTGCCCTAAATGCCGCGGCGTCTGGCTGGACCGGGGCGAGTTGGACAAGATCATCGAACGCTCGATGGGCAGTGCCCCCGCGCCTGCCGCCGCACCCGTTGCTCCCCCGCCCCCGCCGCAGCAGCACGCCGCCCCGGTCTATCAGCCGGAACCCCGCGCCCCGCAGGGCTACCGCGAGGATGACCGCCGCCGCTACCGCGACGATGACAACGACGATTACAAGTACGGCTACAAGAAGAAGCGGAAGGAAAGCTTCCTGAAGGATATCTTCGACTTCTGACCCCCGCTCCTCGTCGGCTTCGTCGCTCGTCGCCTTGCCGCGAGGAGAAGACGAAGTCGCACGACGAGCAGCCCGTCAGACCGACCGGGTGATCCCCCCATCCACCCGCAGGTTCTGCCCGGTGATGTAGCCCGCGCCGTCCGAGACAAGGAAGGCGACCGTCGCCGCAATCTCCTCGACCCTGCCATAGCGCCCCATCGGGATGCGGGCGCGGAAGGCCTCTTTCTCCGGCAGGCTGTCGATGAAGCCCGGCAGTACGTTGTTGATCCGGATCCCCTTCGACGCATAGGCGTCGGCGTAAAGCTTGACGAAGGCCGCGAGCCCCGCCCGTGCGACGCCGCTGGTCGGGAATGCCGGGTCAGGCTCGAAGGTGGCGAAGGTGGTGATGTTCACGATCGCGCCCCCGCCTTGCGCTTCCATGATCGGCGTCACCGCACGGATCGGGCGGACGGCGGAGAGGAAGTAGATGTCGATTCCCTGGTGCCAGCCTTCATCCGTGATCTCGATCAGCGGCGCGCGCGGGCCGTGGCCGGCGGAGTTCACCAGAACGTCGATCCGCCCCCACTTCACCATCACCGCATCGACCAGCTGCTGCACGTCGTCGTTGGACTGGTTCGACCCGGTCACGCCCACGCCGCCCAAAGCCTCGGCCAGCGCCTGACCCTTGCCGGACGAGGAGAGGATGCCCACCGCATAGCCCTCGGCCGCCAGCTTCCGCGCCACGCCCGCGCCCATGCCGGAGCCACCAGCCGTGATGACTGCCACCTTCTGCATCGCTTTTCCTTTCCAGCCAGTTCAGCGAAACTCGCATCATGCTCCCAATACCGCAAGGAAAGCCGATGACGCCGATAAACCTCAGCCAGAAGCTCTCGACCTTTACCCAGCACTGGTCGCCCCGGATCGTCGGTTCCTTCAACGGCCATGACCTCATGGTCGTCAAGGTGTTGGGGGAGTTCGTTTGGCATGACCACCCCGAGACCGATGACTTCTTCCTTGTCCTGCAGGGCGAGCTCACCATCGACCTTCCCGACGGCGCGGTGGTGCTCGGACCGGGCGAGGTCTTCGTCGTCCCGAAAGGCGTGCAACACCGACCGCGCGCCACGGTGGAAACCCATGTCCTCCTGATCGAGCCCGCGGGCACCCCAAACACGGGGGACCCGGCCACCGCGGCCACCAAGGTCCGCATCTGATGCGCCCCGGACCGCTGAACCTCATCACCGATGTCACGGGCCTGCGGGTCGGGAACGCGGATGACGGTGCCTTGCGCTCCGGCGTCACCGTCCTGACCGCAGACAGCCCCTTCACCGCCGCCGTCCATGTGATGGGCGGCGCGCCCGGGACCCGCGAGACGGACCTCCTCGCCCCGGACAAGCTGGTGCAGGAGGTGGACGCCCTCTTCCTCTCCGGCGGCTCGGCCTTCGGCCTTGATGCCGGAACCGGGGTGATGGCGGGCCTCCGCGCCATGGGCCGGGGTTTCCCGGTCGGCCCGGTACGGGTCCCGATCGTGCCGGGGGCGATCCTCTTCGACCTCCTGAACGGCGGAGAGAAAGCCTGGGACGAAAGCCCCTATCCGGCCCTTGGCCGTGCCGCGCTCGAAAGCGCAGGACCGGACTTTGCCCTCGGCACCGCCGGGGCGGGGTTCGGCGCGCTGACGGGCACGCTGAAGGGTGGCCTTGGCTCGGCCTCGGCCGTCCTGCCCTCGGGCATCACCGTGGGCGCCTTGGTTGCCGTCAACGCGCTCGGCTCCGCCACCGTGGGCGGGACGCCCCATTTCTGGGCCGCCCCATGGGAGGAAGAGTCCGAGTTCGGCGGCCTCGGGCCTGCACCAATGGTCCCGCAGGACGCACCGCTGCCACGCAAGCGCATGGGCGAGGCGACGACCATCGCCATCGTCGCGACCGATGCGGCGCTGACCAAACCGCAGGCCCAGCGCATGGCGGTGGCGGCGCATGACGGCATGGCCCGGGCGCTGGTGCCGTCGCATACGCCGCTGGACGGTGATCTCGTGTTCGGTGTCGCGACCGGGGCGCGGACCTTGCAGGACCCGCTGACCGACGCCTTTCAGATCGGACACGCCGCCGCGACCTGCCTTGCCCGCGCCATCGCACGGGCGGTTTTTCAGGCGCAGGCGATGCCCGGGGACCTTCAGCCAAGCTGGCAGTCGCGCTTCGGGCCAGGGATTAAGAAACGGTAAACGCCCGCAGACAAATCATTGAAAAATATGATTTTTCAGAAGTTGACCACTGTGGTCACCTACCAGCGTTTCAGGGCGTCCTCGTCCGCTTCCTTCGCCGCCACCCAGGTTTCACCCCCATCCCGGCTTTCCTTCTTCCAGAACGGCGCGCGGGATTTGAGGTAGTCCATCAGGAACTCCGCCGCCGCAAAGGCGTCCCCCCGGTGGGGGGCGGCGGTGGCGACCATCATGATCGCCTCCCCCGGTTTCAGGGGCCCGTAGCGGTGGATCACGAGCGCGTCGGCCAGTGTCCAGCGGGTGACAGCCTCTTCCACGATGCCCCGGATCGCCTTTTCGGTCATGCCCGGGTAATGCTCGATCTCCATCCCCGTCAGCCCGCCATCCGGCCGCACGATCCCGGTGAAGGTCACCACCGCCCCGGCCCCGGCCACCCCGGCAGTGAAGGCCGCGACCTCGGCCCCGAGGTCGAAGGGGGCGGGCTGGACGAGGACCCGCATCGGGGTCAGCCCCCGGTCATCGGCGGGAAGAAGGCCACCTCGCGGACGCCTTTCAGTGGCGCGTCGAAGCCGGTCAGTTCCTGATCGAGCGCCACCCGGAGCGAGGAAACATCGGCGAAAGCGGCTGCATAGCGTTCTTCCCGCGCACGCAGTTCATCCACCAGCTCCGCCACCGTCGCAGCCTTCGTCTCCAGCCGTTCCTTCGGCAGGCCGATCCGTTCGCGGACCCAGGCGAAATATAGGACGTCGATCATTTCTCGTCCCTTAAGTAGGGGAGCGATTTCGAGAAGTACTCCCAGCCGGTGATCAGCGTCAAAAGCGCCGCCACCCACAACAAGCCGATCCCCACAAGGTTCGCGTAAGAGGCGCAGTCGCGGTTGCCGCAGGTGCGGATCGCTTCGGCCTGGCCCGCTGCGACGGCGGCCTGGTGCTGTTCGGGGGTCATGCCTTCAAGGGCGAGGGCGTTCAGGTAATCAAGCCCGGTGCCAAGGAAAAGCACTGCGATCGCAATCATTTGCGCGGTCGTCTTCCATTTCGCGAGCTTAGTGACCTTGAGAAGACCAGCCTTTGCCCCAAGGAATTCCCGCAGGCCGGAAACGAAGACCTCGCGGAACAGGATGATCGTAGCGGGCAGGATCAGCCAAGGGTTCATCCCGTTGTAGCCGGTGATGACCATGAGCGCGATCACGACCATCGCCTTGTCGGCGATCGGGTCCATCATCGCGCCGAATTTTGACTCTTGTTTCCAAAGCCTTGCGAGGTAGCCGTCGAACCAGTCGGTCAGCGCCGCGCTGACGAAGAGGGCCAGCGCGAACCAGTCGGCCCAGGGGCGGTGGAAGTAGAGGAACATGACCGCCACGCCGGGGGCCGCAAAGAGGCGGAGGACGGTGAGGGTGTTCGGAAGGTTCCACTGCATGGGGGAATTGGTAGACGATGGGGCGGTGCGGCGGAAGGGGGATCGTCGGGGGCGGACCGGCGGGTTCCGGATGGAGAATGGGGTCGATGACGGAAAAATCGGTGCAACGCCGGGGTGCGCGGGAGATCGGTGTGTTGGAACAAGGGGTTGTTGGGTAGTCGGGTGTCTTCTTTCCGTCTTTCCCGCGTCTTCCTTCCGTCTCTACGCGCGGTGGGGTTCGGGGGCGTTAACCATGCGGGCGAATCGGTGGAGGCCGGGTGCCCCCCACCCCCGGCCCCTCCCCACGGAGGAGGAGGGGGGCGCTTGGGGCTTCTGGTGTGCTGGGTTTGTGGGAGGAGCGCCTGGGGTGGGCGTTGGGTGCTCCGGCGGGGATATTTGGGGACATGAAATGGGGAGAGGTTTTGGCGCATGCGCGTGTATGCGGTGTGGTAGCGTAAGGCGGTGACCTTTCGGACGGGTGGAGCGGGATGAGGGCGGTTTGGGTTGTCGGGGTGATTGCGCTGGTCGCGTTCCTGTCGCTCCGGGGGTGTTTCGGCGGATGGACCACAAGCTGGAACCAGCGGCTGACGCTGGTGATCGAAACGCCGCAGGGCGAAGTGCGAGGGGCGGCGGTGACGCGGGTCACCAAGACGGAGACGAGCGGGTCGCTTGTTCTGCCGGAGGCGCGAGGGGTGCGGTCGAAGGTTCAGGGCGAGGCGGTGGTTGTCGAAGTCGCGCCCGGGAAATTCCTGTTTGCGCTCTTGAGTGGGTCCGGTGAAGAGAAGCGTGACGCCAGTCATTGGGTCTATCCGGCCTATGATCTTGGCTCAGCAGTTGGGGTTGACAGCAGGCCGAGCTATGGAGCGGCAATGATGAAGCTGCGGGCGCAGCCTTACGACACGCCGGTTCTGATGCCGCCTGAAGCATGGCCGATGCTGGTGACGTTTGATGACATCACCAGGCCCGAGACGGTGCGACGGGTAAACCCGGAGGACCTTGCGGCGGTGTTTGGCGAGGGGGTGCGGTTGAAGACGGTGACGCTGGAAATCACGCGGGAGGCGGTGACGGAGGGGCAGGTTGAGGGGGTGTTGGAGTGGTGGTGCAAGAACCGAACCGCAGGTTCATTGAACGACCATCCGAAGTACTTTGGAGTGAATGCCCTGTTTCGAAACATTTCGCCCGGAGATTTTCGAATTGGGGAGTGCGAGTGATCTTGTCACTCCCGCGAAAGCGGGGCTCACAGGCCAAACGCATGGATCCCCGCCTTCGCGGGGATGACAGGTGCGGGGGGTCGGGGTAAACCCCGACCTACGGGTCACCCCTTCGCCGAGAAGTAATCCGCGATGGTTTTGGCCATGGCCTGGGAAATGCCGTCGACGGCTTGCAGGTCTTCGACCCCCGCCCGGGCCACGGCCTTGGCTGACCCGAAATGCTGGAGGAGGGCGCGTTTGCGGGTGGCTCCGATGCCGGGGATGTCGTCGAGGGGGGTCAGGCTCACGGCCTTCGCCCTCTTCGCCCGGTGGGCGCCGATGGCCCAGCGGTGGGCCTCGTCGCGGAGGCGCTGGATGAAGTAGAGGACGGGGTCGTTCCGTTGGAGCGCGAAGGGGCGTTCGCCGGGGCGGTGGAATTCCTCTTTCCCGGCGTCGCGGTCGATGCCCTTGGCGACGCCGACCATCGCGATGTCCTCCACCCCCAGTTCGGACATGATCTCGGCCACGGCTGAGACCTGCCCTGCCCCTCCGTCGATCAGGAGGAGGTCGGGCCACATGTCGGTCTTGCGGTCGGGGTCTTCCTTCAGGAGGCGCTCGAACCGGCGGGTCAGGACTTCCTTCATCATGCCGAAGTCGTCGGAGTTGGCCCCGGCTGCGGTGCGGATGTTGAACTTGCGGTATTGCGATTTCAAGAAGCCTTCGGGCCCGGCGACGATCATGCCGCCGACGGCGTTGGTGCCCTGGATGTGCGAGTTGTCGTAGACCTCGATCCGTTTGGGCGGAGCGTCGAGGTCGAAGGCCTCGGCGAGGCCGGTGAGGAGCTTGTTCTGCGTGGTCGCCTCGGCCATGCGGCGGGCGAGGCTTTCGCGGGCGTTCCGGACCGCGTTTTCCACCAGCTCGGCCTTTTCGCCGCGCTGGGGGACTGTCAGTTCGACCTTTCGGCCGGCGCGGGCGGAGAGCGCCTCGGTCACCAGGTCGGGGTTGTCGACGGGGTGCGACAGGAGGATCAGGCGGGGCGGGTCCTTGTCGTCGTAGAACTGGGTGAGGAAGGCCTCCATGATCTCGGGCTCTTCCGCCCCGGCGCCGGTCTTGGGGTAGAAGTCGCGGTTGCCCCAGCTTTGGTTGGCGCGGATGAAGAAGACCTGCACGCAGGCCTGGCCATGTTCGAGGTGGAGGGCGACGATGTCAGCCTCGGTCACGCCCTGCGGGTTGATGCCCTGGCTTTGCTGGACCTGGGTCAGGGCCTTGATCCGGTCGCGAAGGGCGGCGGCGCGTTCGAACTCCATCGCTTCGGAGGCGGCGGCCATGTCACGGGCGAGGTCGGCCTGGACCGAGGTTGTCTTGCCTTCGAGGAAACGCTTGGCGTCATCGACAAGGCCCGCGTAGCCTTCGGCACTGATCTTGCCGACGCAGGGGGCCGAGCAGCGCTTGATCTGGTATTGCAGGCAGGGGCGGGTGCGGCTGTCGAACATCGCATCCGAGCAGTTCCGCAGAAGAAAGACCTTCTGGAGCTGGTTGAGCGTGCGGTTGACCGCGCCGGCAGAGGCGAAGGGGCCGAAGTAGGCGCCCTTTTCCGACTTCTTGCCGCGGTGCTTCTTGATCTGCGGGAAGGGGTGTTCGGCCGAGATCAGGATGTTCGGGAAGGACTTGTCGTCACGCAGAAGGACGTTGTAGCGCGGCTTCAGCTGCTTGATGAGGTTCTGTTCAAGCAGCAGCGCCTCGAGTTCCGTCCGCGTGGTCAGGAACATCATTGATGCCGTTTCGTGGATCATCCGGGCGATACGACCGGAATGTCCCGAAGGACGCGCATAATTGGAAACGCGGGCCTTCAGGTTCCGCGCCTTGCCGACATAGAGCACCTCGGACGCCGCGTTCAGCATCCGGTAGACGCCGGGCGAGCCGTCCAGCGTGCGGAGGTAATCCTGGATCACCTCATGTCCGGTGCGGGGTTTTTCGTCCATGGGTGTCGATCGGTCGATTCTTGGTCAGGGCTGCACCGAAGTGAGGACGGAGGCAAGGGGAAAGCTGTCCACGGTTTCTGGGGATAACTCTGCGGAGAAGATTTCGGGAAGGCAGAATTTCCGTGGAATCCTGCCAGTTTCGTGAGGTTGCACAAAATTTGGGCGATTTATCAACCTATTGAATTCAAAAGAAAGATTCTCTTGACCGCGGCAAATCCCTGAAATTGCAGATGTTTTATGACGGGTTCGTGACGGGGATGCCGGAAGTGGACAACTTCAAGAGAGCGACGCACCAGGGCTATTCCACGCCGAGGACATCGGGCGTCTGCCAGGCCAGGTGCTGGCCGCCGTCGATGGCGAGGAACTGGCCCGTCACGGCGGGGCTGTCGAGGAAGAACCCAAGCGCGGCGGTGATGTCGGAAGGTCCTGCGCCGCGGCCGAGGACCGTGGCTGCGCGCTGGCGGGCGAAGTGCTGGGCTGACTGGCGCGCGCCCTGAAGGGTGGGGCCAGGTCCGATCGCGTTGACGCGGACATGGGGGGCCAGCCCCTGGGCGGCGGTGCGGGTCAGCGCCCAGAGGCCCATCTTGGCGATGGTGTAGGTCGAGAATTCGGGGGTCAGCTTCAGGATGCGCTGGTCGATCATGTTGACGACAAGGCCCTGGGCGAGGGGCTCTCCGGCTTCGTCGGTCAGGGCCGGGGGGCATTGACGGGCAAAGGCCTGGGTCAGGACGTAAGGCGCGCGGAGGTTGGATTCGATGTGGCGGTCCCAGCTCTCACGGGTGGAAGTGTCGATCCGGTCGTATTCGAAGATCGAGGCACTGTTGACGAGGACGGTGAGCGGGCCCATTGCCGCGGTGACGGCGGGGATCAGGGCCTGCGTCTCGGCCTCGACCAGAAGGTCGGCGCGGAAGGCCTGGGCGCGGCGGCCCATGGCGCGGATCTCGGCCACCACACCCTCGGCCTCATCAGTGGAAGAGGCGTAGTGGACCGCGACGTCGTGGCCCCTCTGCGCTAGGTAAAGCGCCATGGCGCGCCCCAGCCGCTTGCCTGCCCCGGTCACCAGTGCCGTCATTTCCGCTTGCCCCCGCAGTCGCATGTCGAACGACCGATCAGGTAGCGCCCGCATTTGGCGCAGACAGGGGGGGATGCCTTCTTTCGCAGCACCTTGGGCATCGCGCCCGGGAAGAGTGCGCGGCCGATGAGGGCGATCAGCACCATCGCACCGAGGAAGACGATGATGGTCTTCAGAAGCATGTCAGAGGCCGTAGCGCGCCCAGAGCGCCCGATCCTCGACCGCGCCGAGGGTTTCATCGACGAGGGAAAGGCCGAGGCGCTGGAAAAGGCTGCGCCGGCGGCCGAGGGGGACGAGCTTAACCTTCTCGCCGTAAACCGACTTCAGCTGGGGCACCAGATGCGCCACTCCGTCGGCAAGGCCGAGGTCGACCGCCTGCTGGCCGACCCAGATGTCGGCGTTGAAGAGATCGGCGTCTTCCTTCAGCCGCTTGCCGCGGGCGTGTTTCACATGGTCGATGAAGGCCTGATGGATCGGGGTCTGCAGGGCCTTGAGACGTTCCACGTCCTCCGGCTTTTGCGGCAGGAAGGGGTCGGCAAAGCTTTTCGACCGGCCGGCGGTGACGACGCGGCGTTCGACACCCTGGCGGGCCATGAGTTCGGGGAAACCGAAGGAGGCGAAGATCACGCCGATCGACCCGACGATGCTGCTCTGGTCCACCCAGATGTCATCCGCCGCGCAGGCAAGCCAGTAGCCGCCGGAGGCCGCGACATCCTCGACAAACGCGTGGACGGGCACCTTCTTTTCATCCGCCAGCCGCCGGATGCGGGCGGCGATGAGCGAGGATTGCACCGCTGACCCGCCGGGAGAGTTGATCTGAAGCGCCACGGCGGCGGGCTTCAGCTTGAACGCCTTTTCAATGAGGGGTGCCAGCGCCTCATCATTCAGGGAGCGGGTGCCGGTGCCGATGGTGCCGCCAAGGCGGATCACGGGGACCAGGGGGGGCTTGGGCAGGAAGGGGAGGAAGCGTCGCATTGCGAAGAGGTAAGGCGTGCGGGGCTTGCGGGCAAGGGCGGGGCGCGGCAGGCTGCGGTAATGATCGACAAGCTGGAAATGTTCATCGCGCTGGCGAAGGAACGGCATTTCGGCCGGGCGGCCGAGGTTTGCGGGGTGACGCAGCCTTCGCTATCCAGCGCGATCCGGCAGCTGGAGGATCAGCTGGGCGTGCAGCTGGTGTTCCGGGGCAGCCGGTTCCAGGGGCTGACGCCGGAGGGTCAGAGGGTGCTTGACCGGGCCTTGGGCATCGTGGGCGACGTCCGCGCGCTGAAGGACGAGATGCGGGTGGTCCGCTCAGGCCTGTCGGGCAACCTGCGGCTGGGGGTGATCCCAACGGCGCTGCCGATGGTGGCCGACCTGACGGGGCCTTTCACACAGCGCCACCCGAATGTGCGGGTGTCGATCCTTTCGCGGACGAGTGTGGAGATCCTGACCGGGATCGAGGCGCTGGATCTGGAGGCGGGGATCACCTACCTGGACAACGAACCGCTGGGCCGGGTGGCGCAGGTGCCGCTTTATACCGAGTTCTACCGGCTTCTGATCGCGCCGGGCTCGGAACTGGCGGGGCGGCGGCAGGTGAGTTGGGGGGAACTGGCCAGCGTGCCCCTGTGCCTTCTGACCTCGGACATGCAGAACCGGCGGATCGTGAACCAGCACCTGGGCGAGGCCGGTGTTTCTGCCGCGCCGATGATCGAGTCGAACTCGACCATGGCGCTGGTGGCGCATGTGCTGACCGGGCGGTGGGCCAGCGTGGTGCCAAAAAAGCTGGCCGACATGTTCGTTGCGGACGGGCGGCTGCATTCTATCCCCATCGTCGAGCCGGAGGCGGAGCATACGGTCGGCCTGATCGCGGCGCGGCGCGACCCGCAGACTCCGGTCTTGCAGGCGCTGGTGGATGAGGCGGTGCGGCTGTTTCGATAGATGGTGTCTATCGTCTGACGATATATCGACATTGATCCGTCTATCAATCGGCGTATACCAAGGCATGCCAGCCAGAGGTTGCCCGCATGCTCGATTCCCATACCCAATCCGACCGGATCGCCGAGATCCTTGAAGCCCATCAGGGGCTGGAGGGTCCGCTGCTGCCGATCCTGCATGCGGTGCAGCACGCCTTCGGATACATCCCGCAAGAGGCCATCCCGCAGATCGCCAAGGCGCTGATGCTGTCGAAGGCCGAAGTGCATGGGGTAGTCAGCTTCTACCACGACTTCCGCGAAAAGCCCGCGGGGCGGCATGTGCTGAAGCTATGCCGGGCCGAGGCCTGCCAGACGATGGGCGGCGACCGGGTGGCCGATGCGGTGAAGGCGGCGCTGGGGATCGACTGGCACGAGACGACGCCGGATGGCCGCGTGACGCTGGAGCCGGTGTTCTGCCTGGGGCTGTGCGCCTGCGGACCGGCGGCGATGGTCGACGGGCGGCTTGTGGGTCGCTGCGATGCCTCGGTGGTGGCGGAGGTGGCGAAATGAAGGTTTTCGTTCCGCTGGATTCGGTTGCTGTTGCGCTTGGGGCTGACGGGCTGGTTGCGGCCATTCAGGCCGAGGCGTCGCGCCGCGGTGTTGCGGTTGAGGTCGTGCGGAATGGGTCGCGCGGGATGGTCTGGCTGGAGCCGCTGGTCGAGGTGGTGACGGACGCGGGCCGGGTGGGGTTCGGGCCGATGACCATGGCCGATGTGCCGGGGCTGTTCGGTGACCTCGTGTCGCATCCCAAGGCGCTGGGGCTGGTCGAGGAACTGCCCTGGATGAAGGGGCAGACGCGGCTGACCTTCGCCCGCGTCGGGGTGATCGATCCCCTGTCGCTGGAGGATTACCGCGCGCATGGCGGCCTGGTCGGGCTGGAGCGGGCCAAGGGCATGTCAAAAGCCGAGATCGTGGCCGAGGTGACCGAGTCCGGGCTACGCGGCCGTGGCGGCGCGGGCTTTCCGACGGGCATCAAGTGGAAGACCGTCTCGGAAGCGCCGGGCGAGCAGAAGTACATCGTCTGCAACGCGGACGAGGGCGACAGCGCCACCTTTGCCGACCGGATGCTGATGGAGGGCGATCCCTTCACGCTGATCGAAGGCATGGCGATTGCCGGTTTGGCCTGCGGGGCGACCAAGGGGTATGTGTATATCCGTTCGGAATACCCTGTGGCGATCCGGGTGATGGACACCGCTGTGCGGATTGCGCGGGAAGCGGGCGTGCTGGGGCCGCAGTTCGACATGGAAATCCGCGTTGGTGCGGGGGCCTATGTCTGCGGCGAAGAGACGTCGCTGCTGAACAGCCTGGAAGGCAAACGCGGCGTGGTGCGTGCCAAGCCGCCGCTGCCCGCGCTGCAGGGGTTCATGGGCCGGCCGACGGTGGTGAACAACGTGATCTCGCTGGCCTCGGTGCCGGTGATCATGGCCAGGGGCGCGGCGTTCTATAAGGACTTCGGGCTGGGGCGGTCTCGCGGGACGATCCCGCTGCAGATCGCCGGGAACGTGAAGTACGGCGGGCTTTACGAGGTGGCCTTCGGGCTGACGCTGGGCCAGATCGTGAATGAAATCGGCGGGGGCACCGCCTCGGGCCGGCCGGTGAAGGCGGTGCAGGTGGGGGGGCCGCTGGGGGCCTGGTTCCCGCCGTCGCTGTTCGATACGCCCTTCGGGTATGAGGAGTTCGGCGCGAAAGAGGGCCTGATCGGCCACGCCGGCCTGACCATTGCCGACGACACGGTGGACATGCTGCAGATGGCCCGCTTCGCGATGGAGTTCTGTGCGATCGAGTCCTGCGGGAAGTGCACGCCCTGCCGGATCGGCTCCACCCGTGGGGTTGAGACCATCGACCGGCTGGCGCGGGGCGATGCTTCTGCGATGCCGATCCTGACCGACCTCTGCAACACGATGAAATTCGGCTCGCTCTGCGCGCTGGGCGGGTTCACGCCCTATCCGGTGATGTCGGCGATCACCCATTTCCCGGATGACTTCGCCCGCGCGAAGGAGGCTGCGGAATGACCGACGTCAAAGGCCCGGCTTCATACTTCCCGTCCATCGAGAAGAAATACGGTCAGCCGATGAGCCATTGGTTCGACCAGATCAGGGACAAACTTGACCTGCCGCACATGCAGATCGTCGCTTTCCTGAAAGACACCCACGCGATGGGCCATGGCCACGCCAACGCCATCGTCGCCCACCAGCTTGCCGCCAAGAAAGGGAACTAGGATGAAGGACTTCAAGGATTTCATCATCCCCGACCGCGACTTCGGCACCCCGGCCGCAAAGTCGAAGACGATGGTCACGCTGACCATCGACGGTTTCGATGTGACGGTTCCGGAAGGGACCAGCATCATGCGGGCGGCGGCGGAGATCGGGATTTCGGTGCCGAAGCTTTGCGCGACCGACAGCGTGGATGCCTTCGGGTCCTGCCGCCTCTGCCTGGTGGAGATCGAGGGGCGGAACGGGACGCCTGCAAGCTGCACCACGCCGGTCGCGCCGGGGATCAAGGTTCACACCCAGAACGCCAAGCTGAAGCAGCTGCGGCGCGGGGTGATGGAGCTTTACATCTCGGACCATCCGCTGGACTGCCTGACCTGTTCTGCGAACGGCGACTGTGAGTTGCAGGACATGGCGGGGGCCGTGGGGCTGCGCGATGTGCGGTATGAGGCAGTGGAGACCCATTTCAAGCCGCGCAACACTTCCGGCGAGGCGAACCCGCTTTACATCCCGCGCGACGATTCCAACCCGTACTTCAGCTATGACCCGCAGAAATGCATCGTCTGCTCGCGCTGCGTGCGGGCCTGCGAGGAAGTGCAGGGGACCTTCGCGCTGACCATCGAGGGGCGCGGGTTTGACAGCCGGGTGTCGTTCGGGGCGAAGACGGACAATGCGCTGGCCTCGGACTGCGTCAGCTGCGGTGCCTGCGTGCAGGCCTGCCCGACGGCGACGCTGCAGGAGAAGTCGGTGATCGAGATCGGGACTCCAGACCGCAGCATCATCACCACCTGCGCCTATTGCGGGGTGGGCTGTTCGTTCAAAGCGGAAATGCGCGGCGATGAGCTGGTGCGGATGACGCCCTACAAGCACGGCAAGGCCAACCGGGGCCATTCCTGCGTCAAGGGCCGCTTCGCCTATGGCTACGCGACGCACCAGGACCGCATCCTGAAGCCGATGATCCGCGAGACGATTTCGGAGCCGTGGCGGGAAGTGTCTTGGGCCGAGGCGATGGAGTTCGCCGCCGCCAAGATGAAGGGCATCCAGGCCAAGTACGGGCGGAATTCGGTGGGGGTCATCACCTCGTCGCGCTGCACGAACGAAGAGGCCTACCTTGTCCAGAAGCTGACCCGTGCGGTGTTCATGAACAACAACACCGACACCTGCGCGCGGGTGTGCCATTCGCCCACCGGCTATGGGCTGGGGCAGACCTTTGGCACCAGTGCCGGGACGCAGGACTTCGATTCGGTCGAAGAAGCCGACGTCATCATGGTGATCGGCGCTAACCCACATGCGGGGCACCCGGTGTTCGCCTCCCGCATGAAGAAGCGGCTGCGCAAGGGGGCGAAGCTGATCGTCGTCGACCCGCGTCGCACGGAAACCGTGGAAGGCCCGCACTACAAGGCCGCGCATCACCTGGCGCTGACACCGGGGACGAACGTGGCGGTGGTTTCGGCCATCGCGCATGTGATCGTGACCGAGAAGCTGTACAACGAAGAGTTCATCCGCAGCCGCTGCGACTGGGACGAGTTCCAGGACTATGCGGAGTTCATCAGCGCGCCCAACCACTCGCCCGAAGCGGTGGAACTGGTGACGGGCGTCCCGGCCGAGGAAATCCGTCAGGCGGCGCGGCTGTACGCGACCGGCGGCAATGCGGCGATCTACTATGGGCTGGGCGTGACCGAGCATTCGCAGGGGTCCACCACCGTCATCGGCATCGCCAACCTTGCGATGCTGACCGGCAACATCGGGCGGCGCGGCGTAGGGGTGAACCCGCTGCGGGGGCAGAACAACGTGCAGGGGTCCTGCGACATGGGGTCCTTCCCGCATGAGCTGCCGGGCTACCGCCACGTGAAGAACCCCGAGGTCCGCGCGATCTATGAAAAGGCCTGGGGCGTCACGCTGGACCCGGAGCCGGGCCTGCGCATCCCGAACATGCTGGACGCGGCGGTCGAAGGCACCTTCAAGGGCCTTTACTGCCAGGGTGAGGACATCCTGCAATCCGACCCCGACACCCACCACGTCGCGGCGGGTCTGGCGGCGATGGAATGCGTGATCGTCCACGACCTCTTCCTGAACGAAACCGCGAACTACGCCCACGTGTTCTTCCCAGGCTCCAGCTTCCTGGAGAAGGACGGCACCTTCACCAACGCCGAGCGTCGGATCAACATGGTCCGCAAGGTGATGGCACCGAAGCAGGGTTACGCCGACTGGGAAGTGACCCAGATGTTCGCCAACGCGATGGGCGCGAACTGGGGCTACACCCACCCCAGCCAGATCATGGACGAGATCGCGATGACCACCCCGTCCTTCGCGGGCGTGACCTATGAGAAGATCGAGACGATGGGCTCAATCCAGTGGCCCTGCAACGAGAAGGCGCCGGAAGGCACGCCGCTGATGCACATCGACGGCTTCGTGCGCGGCAAGGGCAAGTTCATCCGCACCGAATATGTGGCGACGGATGAGAAGACCGGGCCGCGCTTCCCGCTGCTGCTGACCACTGGGCGCATCCTGAGCCAGTACAACGTCGGCGCGCAGACGCGGCGGACGGCGAACGTGGTCTGGCATGACGAGGACGTGCTGGAGATCCACCCGCATGATGCCGAGAACCGGGGCATCCGGGAAGGTGACTATGTGCGGCTGGCCAGCCGGTCGGGGGAAACGACGTTGCGGGCGACGATCACCGACAAGGTCAGCCCCGGCGTGGTCTACACGACCTTCCACTTCCCAGGGACGCAGGCGAACGTCATCACGACGGACTTCAGCGACTGGGCGACGAACTGCCCGGAGTACAAGGTGACGGCGGTGCAGGTCAGCCCGTCCAACGGGCCGACCGAGTGGCAGAAGGAATACGAGGCCCAGGCCGCCCTGTCGCGCCGGATCCTGGCCGCGGAATGAAAGGCGCGCGGCCAACCCCTCGGCTGGTGTTCGGGTCTTCGGTTGCCGCCGGAGAACGGGTGCTGCCCGAGGAAGTGGCCATCGCGCTGTCGTTCAACGGGACGACGCAGGCGGTGATGATGGCAACACCGGCGGACCTGGAGGATTTCGGGGTCGGCTTTGCTCTGACCGAGGGGATCGCCCGGCCGGATGAGATCCTGTCGGTCGAGGTGGTCGAGGTCCCCCGGGGCCGCGACGTGCAGGTCTGGCTGACGCCAGAGGCCGAGGCGAGGCTGGCCGCGCGGCGGCGGGTGATGGCGGGGCCGGTGGGTTGCGGCCTCTGCGGGATCGATTCCATCGATCAGGCGCTGCGCGACGTGCCGGCGGTTGCGCCCAACGGCTTTCGGATGACGCCGTCGCAGGTCCTGCAGGCGGTGGCAGAGCTTCCCGGAGAGCAGCGGCTGCATGATGCGACCCGGGCGGTGCATGGCGCGGCGTTCTGGAATGGCCACGTGCTTCTGGCACGCGAGGATGTGGGGCGGCACAACGCGCTCGACAAGCTGGTCGGGGCGATGGCGCTCGCAGGCAATCGGCCGGTCGGGGCCGTGGTGCTGACCTCTCGCGTTTCGACCGACATGGTGCAGAAGGTCGCCATGCTGGGGGCGCCGATGATCATTGCCGTTTCGGCCCCGACCGTGGCGGCGGTGGAACTGGCCGAGGCGGCGGGGATCACCCTGGTCGCCCTGGCGAAGGGCGAGAGGTTCGAAGTCTTCTCGCATACGGATCGGATCGTGACGGAGGTGGCCCATGTCGGCTGAAAAGATCACGCGCATGGCGAACGACATCGCGAAGTTCATGGAATCGAAACCCCATGACGAGGGCGTTACGCTGTTCGCCGCCCATATCAACGACTTCTGGGACCCGCGGATGCGGCGGCAGCTGTTCGAGATCGTCGATGCCGGGGGTGCGGGCCTGCGGCCGCTGGTCTTGGACGCAGCCGCAAGCATCCGCCGGCCCGTTGCGGCCTGATACCGTACCGGACTTGATCCGGGACCTCTCTGGGCGGGCAGAGGCCCCGGATCAGGTCCGGGGCGCACATCCCAGCCGCTTCAGAACAGCTGCAAGAGACGCTTGAGGTAGTCGAGTTCCTCGCTGGGCCGGGCCAGTTCGCCCGAGCGGCGGCGGATTTCGTCCAGAAGCTCCTGCGCGCGCAGGTTCGGATCGTTCTGGACCATGTTCTCGTCTGACCCGATCCGCGCCGCATCCCCCGGCTCACGCCCCAGGGGATCGCGGCCGTTCGGGTCGGCACTGCCAAATTCCTGATTGCCCTGCCCGTCGCGGTTTTCGCGCTGTTCTTGGGCCAAGGCCTCGCCGAAGTCCTGCAGACCGTCGCGCATCGCCTCCATCGCCTCGGCCTGGCGGTCGAGCGCACCGTCAAGGTCACCCCGGCGCAGCGCCTCTTCGGCCTCTTCCATCGCGCGGCCGGCGCGGTCGAGGTTGCGGCGGCCTTCCTCGCCCTGCTCGGTACCGTCGCCGGGAAGCTGGCCCCGCTGGAGGTCATCCAGCCGCTCGCGCAGGTCGCGCTGCCGATCGGTCAGGCTGCCTTGCTCCTGCCCGCCCTGCCCTTCCTGATCGCCCTCCTGGCCCTGGCCCGGCTGGTCCTGGCCCGGTTCCTGGCCGTTCTCGCCGAATTCCTCACCCGGCTGACCGCCGCCCTGCTGCATCTCGCGGAAGGAATCGTCGGAAAGCTCCTGCTGGTCACGCAGGGCATCGCCCAGCTGGCGCATGCCTTCCTGGCCGGGGCTGCCCTGTCCCTGGCCCTGGCCTTGGCCCTGACCCTGGACGATCTCCATGTTCTCCATCAGCTGGCGAAGCTGTTCCATCAGCTCGGCAGCTTCGGCTGTGCGGCCCTCTTCCATCAGGCGCTGAAGTTCGTCCAGCATCTGCTGCAACTGGTCGCCCGACATCATCTGGCCCTGCATCTGGCCTTGCTGCTGCTGGTCGCCGGGGTTGCGCTGCGCTTCTTCGGCAAGCTCGCGCATGTATTCGTTCAGCGCCTGCTGCATCTCGCGCATTAGCTCTTCGATCTCTTCCGGCGAGGCGCCGTTGCGGATCGCCTCGTCCAGCCGGTCCTGGGCGCGTTGCAGGCGTTCGAAGGCGTCCTGGAGGTTCCCCTCCTCGACCATCAGGGCGATGTTCCACAGGTCTTCGGCCAGCCGGTCGCGGTCTTCGACGGAAAGGCTGGCCTCTTTCGCCTCAAGGTCACGGATGACCACGCGCAGGTACATGAAGGCGCGTTCGTGGCGGATGAAGCCGTCAGGCCGGTGGGTCATCGCTTTCAGAAGCTGGACGGCGCGCGGGGCGTTCACCCGGTTCCACAGGATATCGCGCCGCATCTCGATCAGCGCAGCGGCGAAGGGATCGAAGAAGCGCTTGCCCGGCAGGGTGACGGCATGGGGGGCCGAAGTCGCCTCCTGCCCTGCGGCGTCGACGGCGGCGAAGACCATGGTCACGGGCAGGTTGGCGAAGACATGCTTCGACAGGTCGTCGACCAGCGTCTCTTCGACCTCGGTCCGGTCGCCGGAAAGGGGCATCGGCAGGTCGAGCACCACGGGCTCCACCGGCTCGGGGTCGACGGTCAGGCCGTGGCGGCGGGTGACGGCCGCGAGGTCGAGGGTGATCGTCACCCGGCCCGCGACGACGCCGTAATCATCGGTGGCGCTGAAGGGCTGCTTGAAGCGGCCATCGGCCTCGCGCCCCATCTCACCGGTGACGCTGATCGAAGGGGCAAGGTCGGGCACCGCGGCGATGTTCCATTCACGTCCGCCGCGACCTTCGATCGAAAGTTGCCCGGAGCGCATCACCGTCAGGTCATGGACCCCGGGGATGGCGGCCGGGACAGCGGCGGCGGGGGTCGTCCCCGGCACGGTCGCCGGGTCCGCCGGCGCGGCGGTGACGGGTGGCAGGTCGGCAATCGTCTGGGCAACGGTCAGCTCGCCCTCGGGGCCATAGAGGCGGATCTGCACACGGGTTCCCGTGGGCAGTTCCAGCGTGCCGGCGGTGATCTCGTTGAGGTAAAGTGAGGGCTTCCCGGTATAGGCGGGCGGCTGGGCCCAGCCTTCCCAAGTCGGACCGCCCGGCATCGCCTCGGCCGCGCCGGGGGCGAGGCCCGAGACGGTGGCCACGCGCCAGAAAGACCCGAAGATCATCGCCATCACGAAGGCGGTCAGCGCGACATAGCGGAGCGAGAACGGATCGCGCGACGAAAGCCGCAGGTCCGGGGCCACGGGCTGGGCCTGGGCGGCGCGGGCGGCCATGCGGTCCTGATGCGCCTGCCAGACGGCAAGCGAGGCGGGATCATCGGTGCCGATCGCCTGGGTGTCGCGGAGGGCGGCGATGGGACGACCGGGCATGGCCGAATCAAGCCGGTTCAGCGCGTCATCCAGCGTGGGTTTGCGGAACCGCCGGTAGCCAAGGACGAAAAGGCCCAGCGCTGCCAGGGCCGCAGCCACACCGCCCCATTGCGCCCAGGCCAGGGGGCCAAGGTCCTGCAGGCCGAAAGCCAGGGCGGCAAGCACTGCAAGGATCAGCGACCAGAGCGGCCAGAACGCGCGGGCCAGTCGTTCCGCCCAAAGCCCGACGAACGTCAGCCGCATGGGCCAGACGAGCGATTTCAGCGGCGCTTCTGCGGGTTTCCCGGTCATCTCACCTGCCACCGGCCGGACGGGACGTCACAGCCACGCAGGGATGGTATCGCGGTTCAGGATTTCGTCAAAGGTCGGCCTTGCCCGTATGACGGCGAAGTGATCCCCGTGGACCAGCACCTCGGGGATCAGCGGCCGGGTGTTGTATTCCGAGGCCATCACCGCGCCATAGGCACCTGCACTGCGGAAGGCGACAAGGTCCCCTTCGGCCACCAGCGGCAGGTCGCGGCCCTTGGCGAAGGTGTCGCCGGTTTCGCAGACCGGGCCGACCACGTCGAACTCCTGCGTCGGTGCGGCGACCGGGGGTTCGGCCACCGGGACGATGTCGTGATGCGCGCCGTACATCGAGGGGCGGACGAGGTCATTCATTGCGGCGTCGAGGATCAGGAAGTCCCGCCCCTCGCCGTTCTTCACATAGATCACCTTCGCCACGAGAATGCCGGCGTTGCCGGAAATCAGCCGGCCCGGCTCGATCTCGATCTCGCAGCCGAGGTCGCCGACAGTGCGCTTGATAAGTGCGCCGTAGTCGGTGGGCAGGGGCGGCGCCTCGTTCGACCGGGTGTAGGGGATGCCAAGGCCCCCGCCGAGGTCGAGGCGAGTGATCGTATGGCCTTCTGACCGCAGGCGGCGGGTCAGGTCGGCGACCTTGAGATAGGCCTGCTCGAACGGCTCCAGCTCGGTCAGCTGGCTGCCGATGTGGACGTCGATCCCGATGACCTGAAGCCCCGGCAGGCGGGCGGCCTCGGCATAGACCTCGGAGGCGCGGGCGATGGGGATGCCGAACTTGTTTTCCTTCTTGCCGGTGGCGATCTTCTCATGCGTCCGGGCGTCGACGTCGGGGTTCACGCGAACGGTGATCGGGGCGGTCAGCCCGAGACTTGTGGCAACATCAGAGAGGGCCCGCATCTCGGGCTCGCTTTCCACGTTGAACTGCCGGATGCCGCCGGTCAGGGCAAGCCGCATCTCCTCGCGCGTCTTGCCGACTCCGGAAAAGACGATCCGGTCGCCCGGCACGCCCGCCGCCTTGGCCCGCAGGTATTCCCCGCCCGAAACCACGTCCATCCCGGCCCCAAGATTGCCGAGCGTCTTCAGGACCGCCACGTTGGAGAGGGACTTGATCGCAAAGCAGACAAGGTGGGGCAGTGGCGACAGCGCCTCGGTGAACAGGCGGTAGTGCCGGGTCAGCGTGGCGGTCGAATAGACGTAGAACGGCGTTCCGACCGCGGCGGCGATATCGGGGATCGCCACGTCCTCGGCGTGAAGCGTGCCGTTCTTGTAAAGGAAATGGTCCAATCGTCGCCCCCGGTCTGACGGTGCCGTCATAGCGAAGCGCCGCACGGGTGCAAAGCGCCGATTTCTTCGAAGAAATCGAAACGGAAATCGCGGATTTCCGGTGCGGAGTTTTCGAAAACTCTGCGCCCCGGCTGGTCAAGCGGCGGTGGCAGGCTAGGATGGCGCGAAAGAGGGGGACCGCCATGTCACGCACCGTCATCATCGAGGCCACCGGCGGCCCGGAGGTCCTGAAACTGGTCGACCGCCCGGTGGGGGACCCCGGACCGGGCGAGATCAGGATCGCGCAGCGGGCCTGCGGGCTGAACTTCATTGACGTCTATCAGCGGTCCGGGCTCTATCCCCTGCCCTTGCCGGCCGCACTTGGGATGGAGGCGTCCGGCGTGGTCGAGGCGGTGGGGGACGGCGTCACCCATCTGAAACCGGGCGACAGGGTCGCCTATGCCGCGAACCCGCCAGGAGCCTATGCGGAAGCGCGCGTGATGCCCGCCGCGCAGGTCTGCCCCCTGCCCGACGCGATCGGTTTCGACGAAGGCGCGGCGATGATGCTGAAGGGGATGACTGTCCAGTACCTTTTCCGCCGCACGACGCCGCTCAAGGCCGGGGACACGGTGCTCTTCCACGCCGCCGCCGGGGGTGTCGGCCTGATCGCCTGCCAATGGGCGCGGGCCGAGGGCATCCGCCTGATTGCCACGGCCGGGTCGGACGAGAAGTGCCGCCTTGCGCTCGACCACGGCGCAGAGGCAGCGATCAACTACCGGACCGAGGATTTCACCGCCCGCGTCAGGGAACTAACGGGGGGCAAGGGTGTGGACGTGGTGATGGATTCGGTCGGCAAGGACACGTTCGAAGGGTCGCTCAACTGCCTGAAACCCTTCGGGATGATGATTTCCTTCGGCAACGCCAGCGGCAAGGTGCCGCCCTTCGACATCCTGACACTTGGCGCCAAGGGATCGCTCAAGATCACCCGGCAGACGCTCTTCACCCATATCGCCGACCATGCCACCTGCCAGCAAATGGCGCGCGAGCTATTCGGGATGGTCACTTCGGGCAAGGTGAAGATCCGGATCGACCAGCGCTTCCCGCTGGAGGCCGTGGCCGAGGCCAACCGCGCGCTCGAGGCGCGGGCCACGACCGGCCAGACGATCCTGACGCTCTGATCAGGCCGTCTGGCGCCCCGAGCGCAGGAAAAGGTAGAGCGGCAGACCGCAGCTGACGCCGATGCAGAAGGTCGCGGGGATCGCGACAAGGTGCCACCATGCGCGGCGGCTGATCGCCTCGGCCAGGATCCAGACGGTCAGGGCGATGGCGGCGATCGTCAGATCCCAGGTCAGGCCGGTGGTCGAGGCGTTGACGTACCAGGCGTCGATCAGGCCGCCAAGGCCGGTTCCGGTCTCGCGCATGTACTTCAGGAACCAGTACATCGGATGCACCGCGCCCCAGATGGCAAGCGCCAAGAAGGCAAGGCGCAGCGGCGTCATTCCGAGACGACCCCGATCTGCGCGTCACCCGAGATGGTGATCCCCGGCTTGGCGGGGGGCTGCGGCGCGCCGTCGGCTCCGCAGGCGGCAAGGAGGGCAAGCGCGGGAAGGGCAAGAAGGCGGGTCATCGGGTCCTCGTGTCTGCGGTGCGGGGAGCTTTCCGCCTTTCGGGCTTACGAATAGCCCGGCCAGGCGGATCATCAGGGAAGTCTTTGCAAGGGGTCGGTTATGGTGATGCCAAGAACCGGTTCCTTGGCGCGAAGGTCGGTACCCAAAGTCGTGCGCTCACCCACAGGGACGGTCAAGTCCGGCAGGCGGGTGTCCTTGCACGCGGCAAGCGCAGGAAGGGCGATGAGGATCAAGCCCACCGCGGGAAACCCCGCGCGCTCTGGGAATGATCCGGTGGCGACGGCGGTCATCCCTCAGCCCATCCGCGCTTTCCAGGCGGCGATCTGGGCCCGCACCTGATCGGGCGCGGTGCCGCCATAGGACGTGCGGCTGCGGACCGAGTTTTCCACGCCGAGCACGGCAAACACCGCCGCCGTGATGCCGGGATGCACCGACTGCATGTCGGCGAGCGTCAGGTCCGGCAGGTCAACGCCCCGCTGTTCGGCCATGGCAACCAGCGTGCCGGTCACGTGATGCGCCTCGCGGAAAGGCAGGCCGAGTTCGCGCACCAGCCAGTCGGCAAGGTCGGTCGCAGTGGAGAAACCGCTTGCCGCCGCCGCCGCCAGCGCCGCGCGGTTAGCGGTCATGTCGCCGACCATGCCGGTCATCGCGGCAAGTCCCAGCATCAGGCTGTCGGCGGCGTCGAAGACCTGTTCCTTGTCTTCCTGCATGTCCTTGGAATAGGTCAGCGCCAGGCCCTTCATCACGGTGAAAAGCGCCACCGTTGCCCCAAGGATGCGGCCCAGCTTGGCCCGCAGAAGCTCGGCCGCGTCGGGGTTCTTCTTCTGCGGCATGATCGAGGACCCGGTGGTCCAACGGTCCGACAGGCGGACAAAGCGGAACTGGGCCGAGGACCAGATCACCAGCTCTTCGGCAAAGCGCGAAAGGTGCATGGCACAGATCGACGCAGCGGACAGGAACTCCAGCGCAAAGTCGCGGTCGCTGACGGAATCGAGGCTGTTCGCCGTCGGCCGGTCGAACCCCAGCGCCTTCGCGGTCATGTGCCGGTCGATGGGAAAGCTGGTTCCCGCCAGTGCCGCCGCGCCCAGCGGGCATTCGTTCATCCTGCGGCGGGCGTCTTCGAACCGCGAGCGGTCGCGGGCGAACATCTCGACATAGGCCATCATGTGGTGGCCCCAAGTCACCGGCTGGGCAGTCTGAAGATGGGTAAAGCCGGGCATGATCCAGTCGGCCCCGGCCTCGGCCTGCGCAAGGAAGGCCGCGATCAGCCCGGTCAGCCCGGCGATGGCCTGGTCGCACTGGTCGCGGACCCAAAGCCGGAAGTCGACCGCCACCTGGTCGTTCCGGCTGCGGGCGGTGTGCAGGCGCTTGCCGGCCTCGCCCACGATCTCGGTCAGCCGGGCCTCGACGTTGAGGTGGATGTCCTCAAGCTCGACCCGGAAAGGGAACTTTCCCCCTTCGATCTCTGACAAGACCGTGAGAAGCCCTTCCCCGATAGCCTTGGCGTCATTATCACTCAGGATGCCTGTCGCTGCCAGCATGGCGGCATGGGCCCGGCTGCCCGCGATATCCTGCGCGTAGAGCCGCTGGTCGAACCCGATCGAGGCGTTGATCGCCTGCATGATCGCGTCCGGCCCGGTGGCAAAGCGCCCGCCCCACATCTGGTTGGCGGCAGGGGATTTCGGGGAAACGGTCATGGGGAACGGCCTTGCGAGGGGTGATGCTGCGGAAAACTCTCACGGTCGTTTATACGGCCTTCCTGCTTGGTGCAAACGCGGCTCTGGCGGACGTCGCGGCGCTGCGTGACGGCGACATGAAGAAGCTTGCCCTGCACGAGGCGCCCGCGCCGGTGCCCGAGGTCGGGCTGGTCGATGCCGATGACGCCCCCCGATCGCTGGCCGAGTATCGCGGCAAGTGGGTGGTGCTGAACTTCTGGGCCACTTGGTGCGCGCCCTGCCGGCACGAAATGCCCTCGCTCGATCGGCTGCAGGCTTCGATGCCCGAGATTGCCGTGGTTCCGGTGGCGACGGGGCGGAACTCGGTCACCGGGATAGAGAAGTTCTTTGCCGAAGAATCGATCGTCAACCTGCCCATCCTGCGCGACCCGACGTCCGAACTGGCGCGCGGGATGAGCGTGATGGGCCTGCCGGTCACGGTGATCCTGAACCCCGAGGGGCAGGAGGTTGCCCGCCTCATCGGCGATGCCGAATGGGACAGCGACAGCGCCAAGGCGATCATGTCGGCCTTCGTCGCCGGGCAGTAACGGCTCCTCGTGCGCCTTCGTCTTCTCGTCGCTGTCGCGCGGATCGCCTAAAGATCGAACGTCGCGAAAACCGGCACATGGTCTGACGGCTGCTCCCAGCCGCGCACGGCGCGGGGGATGCGGCTGCTGTGCGCTGCGCCGACGATATCGGGCGTCGCCCAGACATGGTCCAGACGGCGGCCCTTGTCGGCTGCGTCCCAGTCGGCCGAGCGGTAGCTCCACCAGCTGTAAAGCCGCCCGTCGGGAATGTCCTTGCGGGTCACGTCCTGCCATTTCCCGGCATCCATGACCTCTGCGAAATGCTCCACCTCCACCGGCGTGTGGCTGACGATCTTCAGCAGTGCCTTGTGGTTCCAGACGTCGTCCTCACGCGGGGCGATGTTGAGGTCGCCCACCAGGATCGCGCGGTCGGGGCAGTCCTGGTGGAAATGGTCGCGCATCTCGGTCAGGAAATCGAGCTTCTGGCCGAACTTCACGTTCTCTTCGCGGTCCGGGATATCGCCGCCTGCCGGGACATAGCAGTTGTGGATCGTCACCCCGTTTTCCAGCCGCGCCGCAACGTGGCGCGCATGACCAAGCTGGGCGAAATCCCGGTCGCCGGCATCGGTGATCGGCAGCTTCGACAGGATCGCCACACCGTTGTAGCCCTTCTGCCCGCGCGCGACGAGGTAGCGGTAGCCAAGCGCCTGGAACTGGGCCAGGGGAATGTTTTCCACCGGGCTTTTGCATTCCTGCAGGCAGAGGATGTCCGGGGAATCCTCAGCCAGCAGCCGGGCGACCAGCCCCTCGCGCAGGCGGACCGAGTTGATGTTCCAGGTGGCAAGGGTGAAGGGCATGGGTCCTCAGCGTGTCATGTCGGCCAGGGCTGCGATCAGTGCGGCCTGAAACGCGGCCGGCGCCTCGATCAGGGGTATATGGCCCACATCGGGCAGAATGGAAAGCGGCGCGCCGGTCAGGTTGGCAAGGGCTTGGGCTTCTTCCAGCGGCGTGGCGCTGTCCCGGTCGCCGCAGATCAGGGCCAGCGGCAGGGTAAGCTTGGCCCATGCCTCAGCGCTGGTCGACAGTGCCCCGGCGGGCGCGATGATCTGGCTTGGCATCCATGCGGCCAGGGCCGCGGTCGTTCCCGCGCGCCGATTGGGTCGGTTCAGCATTTCGATCAGCGCAGGGGTCGCGGCGTCCTGCTGATGCAGGAAGCGCCGGACGATCGCGCCGGTGGCAATGGGATTGGTCAGCGTTGCCGAGATCACCAGTTCGCGCATCACCGGATACCCTAGCGGCCAGGGCGGGGTCTGGCCCGTCCCGTCGCGGCCAAGGCCGATCTGTCCCGAAACCACGACCAGCCCGGCAATCGCCTCGGGCTCCATCATCGCCGCCTCTGCCGCCGGGCCCGCGCCGATGGAATGGGCGACGAGGATCGGCCTGACCCCAAGGGCTTCGACCAGCGCCAGAAGGCGCCTCGCTTGCGCCTGTCGGCTGTAATCGCCGCCAGGATCGCGGAAGGACCAGCCCATCGGCGGCATGTCGAAGGCGATGGCGCGATAACCCGCGGCCGCCAGCGCCTCAACCGTCGGGCGCCAGATCCGCGACCAGCCGATCGAGCCGTGCACCAGAAGAACCGGCGTGCCGGCTTCAGGGCCAAGCTCTTCGACATAGATCGGGCCAAGCGCCGTTTCGACCATCCGCCCCTCTTCCGGGATGCGGACGGGAAGGACGCCAACCTCGCGAATCATCGACGCAAGACGCAGCCCGCCCAGAAGGATTGCAGCCAGACTGACCAGAATGACCAACAGGGCGACAAGCGTGCGCATCGCCCTCGGCTAGCAGCCTTGGCCCCTTCCTGCAATCACGACAAAAAAAGGCCGGGCAAACGGCCCGGCCAGGTCCAACAGGGAGGATGCCGCGCCATAACCCCGACGCGACCAGGGGAACTTGCTGCACAACCGGTGCATGCGAGAAAGGTAGCAAGCAATTCCGGCAACAATAAGCCCTGATGCGCAAGATTTCGGGGCTGTTGCAAGGCAGACGCAGCACAGAGTTGCCGCGCCGCCACAGTACTGCCGCTACGTCAGGCCACCAGCCGGTAACCCCCGCTTTCGGTCACCAGAAGGCGCGCGTTCGAGGGATCGGGCTCGATCTTCTGGCGCAGGCGGTAGATGTGGGTTTCCAGCGTATGGGTGGTGACCCCGGCGTTGTACCCCCAGACCTCGTGCAGAAGGACATCCCGTGCCACCACGCCGGACTGCGCGCGGTAGAGGTATTTCAGGATATTCGTCTCTTTCTCGGTCAGACGGATCTTCTTTTCCTTCTCGTCCAGCAGCATCTTCTGCGCCGGCTTGAAGGTGTAGGGGCCCATCTGGAAGACCGCATCCTCGGATTGTTCATGCGTGCGAAGCTGCGCGCGGATGCGGGCCAGAAGCACCGGGAACTTGAAGGGCTTCGTCACATAGTCATTTGCCCCGGCATCAAGGCCTAGGATCGTGTCGCTGTCGGTATCATGGCCGGTCAGCATCAGGATCGGGCATTTGACGCCCTGCTTGCGCATCCGGCGGCAGAGCTCGCGCCCGTCGGTGTCGGGCAGGCCGACATCCAGGATCACGAGGTCGAAAAGGCCGGCCTTGACCTTCTCCATCCCCTCGGCGCCGGTACCGGCTTCGAAGACGTCGAAGTCTTCGGTCATCACCAGCTGCTCGCTCAGCGCCTCACGCAGGTCTTCGTCGTCATCAACCAGCAGGATTTTCCGCAGTTGGGCCATCTGGTGCGTCCTTCGCCTGTTCAGGAGCCTTTCGGGGTGAAATGCGTGCCGTTCACGGACCCTGCAAGATATGCGACGAAAACCTCACGCGGTCGTGTGAGCAGGCCGCGCAATGTTTCAATTTCACAGGCCGGACGGTATGGAGGGACGCATGAGCCTGACGCTTTCCCCGACCGAACGCTTGAGCCGCGCCAAGGGTGACCTTCGCATGGGGGTTCCCGTCCTTCTGGCGGGACCGTCGGGGGCTGCGCTGGTGGCGGCGGTGGAGGCGCTGGACACGGCCCGGCTGGCAGAGCTTCGCGCAATGGGGCCGCTGGAGCTGGCGATCACCGCACGGCGGGCCGAGACGCTGAAGGCGCGGGCCTATGACGGTGACCTGGCGCGGATCCGGCCGCCGGCGGATGCCGGGCTTGACTGGCTGCGGTCGCTGGCCGATCCGGCGGATGACATGCGGACGCCGATGAAAGGGCCGCTCGTCACGCTGCGCGAGGGGTCGGCCGATCTGCACCGCGCGGCCCTTTCGCTGGCCAAGGCCGCGCATCTTCTGCCGGCCGCCCTTGTCGTGCCGGTCACTGACGCGCTGATGCTTGCCGGGCGGCATGGCCTGACGCTTCTGACGCTGGACGAGATTGCCCCCGCCCTTGCGGCGATGCCCCCCTTGGCCGAGGTCGTCTCGGCCCGGGTGCCGCTGGTCGCGAGCGAGGCGGGGCGTGTCCATGTCTTCCGCCCCGACGAAGGCGGGGACGAACACTACGCGATCGAGATCGGCCGCCCTGACCGGTCGAAGCCGGTGCTGGCCCGCGTCCATTCGGCCTGCTTCACCGGCGATGTGCTGGGCAGCCTGAAATGCGACTGCGGCCCCCAGCTTCGCGCCGCGCTGGCGCAGATGGGGGCGGAAGGGGCCGGGGTGCTCCTGTACCTCAACCAGGAAGGCCGCGGGATCGGCCTTGCCAACAAGATGCGCGCCTATTCCCTGCAGGATCAGGGGTTCGACACGGTCGAGGCGAACCACCGGCTCGGGTTCGAGGATGACGAGCGCGACTTCCGCATCGGCGCGCAGATCCTGCGGAAGCTGGGCTTCTCGGCCGTGCGGCTGATGACAAACAACCCCAGGAAACTGGCGATGATGGAATCCTGCGGCCTGGCGGTGACCGAACGCGTGCCGCTGCATGTCGGCCAGACGGTCGAGAACCGGGGCTACCTTGCGACGAAGGCGGCAAAGTCGGGCCACCTGCCGTGACGCCGGAAGACCTTGTCGTCACCCCGATGAGCCTGCGCTTTCTGGGGCGGCGGTTCCCCTGTGCCCTCGGCCGGGGTGGGATCGTCCCGCCGGGGGCGAAACGCGAAGGGGATGGCGCGACGCCGGCGGGGGTTCATCGGCTTGTGGGGATGCTCTACCGCCCGGATCGCCTGCCCCGCCCTGCGGACTGGGCGCTGCCGATCGGGCCCTCCGACCTTTGGTCCGACGATCCACGGGACGAGGATTACAACCTGATGGTCCGCGCGCCGCACGGGTTCAGCCATGAACGCCTGCGCCGGGCCGACCCGATGTATGACCTGGTGATCCTGACCGACTGGAACTGGCCCCATGCCGAACCCGGGCGCGGGTCGGCGATCTTCATCCACCAGTGGCGCCGCCCCGGCGCGCCCACGGCAGGCTGCGTCGCCCTGCCCCGCCGCGCCCTGCACTGGATCGCCCCGAGGATCACCTACCAGACGCGCCTGATTGTCCGTCCTCGGACCTGAACCGGCGCTCATCCCTTCCTTCGGTCGGTCTTCGCCTGACGCTTGACGAAGACCGACCGAAGGGGAGGGATGAGTGGGCCGAAGACCTCTTCCCAAACCGCTTTGGATTTCCTAGTCTCCCGCGCCAAAGGGGAGGACCGACATGGCCAGAACGCCGTCCGGCACGGATGACGACATCTTCGACTTGCGGCTGGCCCGCTCCGCACCCGATCTCTTCCCGATGCTCGAGGCGCTTTACGGCGCGCGAGGGGATTATCCGGACTTCCGCGACAGGCTGGTCAAGGCGCTGCGCAAGGGCTGGAAGGACCGCCCGACGGACCTGAAGCGGCTGGACCTGGCCCGCGACCTTGAACCCGACTGGTTCCAGCGGCCCGGTATGGCGGGCTATGTCTTCTACATCGACCGCTTCGCGGGCAACCTTCAGGGGGTGCTGGAGAAGCTCGACTACCTGCAGGACCTCGGGATCACCTACGTCCACCTGATGCCCTGCCTGAAGCCCCGTCCGGGTGACAGCGACGGCGGCTATTCGGTGATGGACTACCGTCAGATCAACCCCGCCTTCGGGACGATGGCCGACTTCGAGGCCGTCAGCGCCGCCCTGCGGGAACGGGGGATGTCGCTCTGTGTCGACCTTGTCCTGAACCACACGGCGAAGGAACATGCCTGGGCGAAAAAGGCGGCGAAGGGCGACCCGGTCTATCAGGACTACTACCTGATGTTCGACAGCCCCGACCTGCCGGACCAGTACGAACGCACGCTGGTCGAGGTCTTTCCCGACAACGCGCCCGGCAACTTCACCCATTACCCCGAGATCGGGAAATGGGTCTGGACCACCTTCAATGAACACCAGTGGGACCTGAACTGGGCCAATCCGGCGGTGTTCCTTGAGATCGTCGAGGTGATGCTGTTCCTGGCGAACAAGGGCGTCGATGTCCTGCGCCTGGATGCCGTGGCCTTCATGTGGAAGCGGATGGGCACCCGCTGCCAGTCCGAGCCCGAGGTTCACATGCTTCTTCAGGCGCTGCGGGCCTGTTCCCGGATCGCGAGCGCGGCGGTGATTCACCTGGAAGAGGCGATCGTCGCACCGGCGGAGATGCTGCCCTATCTTGGCCGGGGCAAGCATGACGGGAGGGAGGGGAACCTCGCCTACCACAACTCGCTGATGGTGCAGTTCTGGTCGGCGCTGGCCACGCGGGACACCCGTTTGATGACGCATGTCCTGGCCACCCATTTCCCCGACCGGCTGACCAACGCCACCTACGCGACCTATATCCGCTGCCACGACGACATCGGCTGGGCGGTGACGGATGAGGATGCGGCGGCCGTGGGGCTGTCGGGGCAGGGGCACCGCAGCTTTCTGTCGGACTTCTACGAGGGCAGCTTTCCCGGCACCTTCGCGAAGGGTGCCCTCTTCCAGGTCAACGAGGCGACGGGGGACAAGCGGATCTCGGGGTCGTTCGCCAGCCTTGCGGGACTGGAGCGGGCGGAGGCCGATGGCGACCTTGCCGGGATCGAGATGGCGGTGCAGCGCGTCCTGATGGGGCACGCCCTGATCGCGGCCTGGGGCGGCATCCCGCTGATCTACATGGGCGACGAGCTGGCGCTGAAGAACGACTACGGCTACCTTGACGATCCCCACCACGCCCATGACAGCCGGTGGGTCCACCGTCCCCGGATGGACTGGGGGCTGGCCGGGGCGCGGCATTCGGGCGATACCCCGGCGGCGCGGGTGTTCTGGGGGACGAAGACGATCCTTGCCCGCCGCGCGGCGACCCCGGCGCTGCATGGGGCGGTGCCGGTCCGGGTCGTGTCGGCCGGGAACGATGCCGTGCTGGCCTTCCAGCGGCTGGCCCCGACGGGCACCCTTCTGGGCCTTTTCAACTTCACCGAGGCCTGGCAGGAGGTGGGCGAGGCGCAGGTTCGGGCCCTGGGGGTCGTGGGCATGCATGACGCCCTGTCGGACCAGCGGGTCGAGACGCATGGCGGCAAGGTCGTCCTGCCGCCCTATGCGCGGGTCTGGCTGACCTGACCACAGCCTGACCACAGTGGTCAAATTGCGATTATGTCTTGATTACAGTGATTTACGCGTGGGCGTTAGGGGATTCTTAACCCGTGGCCCGAGGGCCGGAACCGGGGTCGGTGCGCTGTAGCGCACCCTACGCCGTGTAGGAGCGCGCGCCGAAGATCGCGCTGCCGACGCGGACATAGGTGGCGCCGTGGGCGATGGCGGCTTCGAAATCGCTGCTCATCCCCATCGAGAGGCCGGAAAGCCCGTGGTCGGCGGCCATGCGGGCCAGCATCGCGAAATGCGGGGTGCTGTCCTGATCCTCGGGCGGGATGCACATGAGGCCGACCGGGGCAAGGTCGAGCGACCGGCAATCGCGCAGGAAGGCGGGCAGATCGGCGGGCAGGACGCCGGCCTTCTGCGGCTCTTCGCCGGTGTTCACCTGCACGAAAAGCTGCGGCAAGCTTCCCCGTGCCTGCTGGAGACCCGCCAGCTTCTGCGCCAGCGACGGCCGGTCAAGGGTGTGGATGGCATCGAAAAGCTCTACCGCGACCTTTGCCTTGTTCGATTGCAGGGGGCCGATCATGTGGAGTTCCAAGGGACCGAAGCGATCCCGCCAGGCGGGCCATTTCGCCGCCGCCTCCTGCACGTAATTCTCGCCGAAGACGCGGTGCCCGGCCTGAAGCACGGCTTCGACCCGTTCGGGCGGCTGCACCTTGGAGACGGCGATCAGCCGGACCGCGCCTTCGGGGCGTCCGGCGGCACGTTCAGCGGCGTGGATGCGTTGGGTGATCTGGTCGAGCGACATGGTTTCCCCCGTTTGCGCCATACCTAGCGCGAGGGGGCAAGAAAGGAAAACCCGTCCCGGACGGCCCCCCACCCTCTCCCACGGGGGGAGGGAAGCGCCTGAAGACCCAAGCGTGGAAACCGGACCCGGCGGCGCAAAAGGAAAGGGCGGGCCCGAAGGCCCGCCCCCTGTCTGTTTCCAATCCCGAGGGATTAGAACGAGAAGCTAACACCGAAGTCGAAGGCGGTGTCGGAGACCGAAGCGTCCGAACCGTCCGTCAGCTCGGAGTCGACGATACCGCCGACAACCTTGGCGCCGCCGCCGAGGTCGTAGGACGCGCCGAGGCCCAGCGATTCACGCGACAGGACGTTCGCGCCGGTTGCCGAGTCTTCGAACGCCTTGTCAGCGTAGAAGCCGGTGACCGAGATCGCGTCCATCGCGTAGGTGCCCGAGATCGACCACTGGTCGAAATCGATGTCGCCCGAGTTGGCAGGGTCAGAGCCGGTAACCGAAAGATCAGCCGTGCCCCAACGCACTTTACCGGTGAAGGCACCGAAGGTGGCGTCCGCGCCGAGGTAGAGGTGGTCGCCGGAGATGTTGCCCGGGCCAGAAGCCGCGTCAACGTCCAGGTCTTCGTAGCCGATACCGAACATGTAGGCGTCAGTCTTGTAGTTCGCACCGAGCGACCATGCAACGCCATCGGTGGTTTCGGTGCCGTCGGTTGCGACAGAGCCATCCAGGTTGAAGTCGTAGGACGACTCAAAGCCCGGGTTGGTGACGCCGACGAAGAGGCCGATGTTGCCGGTGGTGTATTCGTACAGAACCGACGGGTCGCCGGTCAGGCCGAAGGTGGACGCGTTGGTCGAGAGCGAGTCAAGGTCGGTCAGGTCGTCATCCGAGAGACCGCCGTTGCCGAGGAAGGCCGATTCGTTCAGGTCCGACAGGCCGGTGAGGCCGACGCCATCAACGTGGCCGACAGCAGCGACGGCAGCGCCGTCAACGTCGCCCATCGAGATCTTGCCGAAAGCGCCCGACAGGAAGACCGAGCCGGCCTTGCCGTTGGCAGCGTTCGACGAGTTGTCAGCGCGGAAGCCGGCGCCGAACGAGAGGCCGCCATCGGTTTCGCCCGAGAAGGTGAAGGCGACGCGGGCACGGCTGGTGAAGCCGATATCATCATCAGCGTCAGCGTCGTAAACGAAGTCGTCCAGGAAGCCCATGCGGGCGTCGCCCGACAGGGTGATCTCAGCGGCGGCAAGACCGGCGGTGCCCGCCAGGATGCTCGTCGCAAGAAGAAGCTTTTTCATGTTTTTCCCTCTTTCTTCAAGGTAAGCCCTCCGCAGGGGAATCCGCAGCGGGAATGGAGTGTTTTTCAACCGACCCGCCCCGATTTGCAACGCCAAGCGGCGGCCCCGCGAAAAACGGCGCAAAGCTGGTGCAGCAAAGCCACAGGTCCGGGAGGGGCCGATCAGCGCGGGCGGGCGGCGGCCTGCGCATGGCGCGCGGGCGGCTTGAAAGGCCTTGGAAAGGCTGGGGCGCTAAGCTAGACAGCGGGACATGAGGTTTCGGGGTATCCGGATGCAGTCTTACAACGTCACGCGCCTTGTCCTGGCCCTGGGCCTGACAGCGGCCCTGTCCGGCTGCGGCGGGGGCGGATGGTTCGGCGGGCCTGCAGTGGATGCGACCGGGGCGCAGCTGACGCAGAAGCAGCGGGCCGACGCCCAGCGCGCGCGGATCGAGGAAGTCAGCAACGCGGACGACGAGTTCGACCTGAACGAGGGCGATTCCAGTGTCTTCGACCTTTTCGACGGCGGGGACGATCCGAACACCACGGTCGAGGTGAACAAGTACATCTGGCAGGCGAGCCTCGAGGTGCTGAACTTCCTGCCCATCGAATCGGTGGACCCGTTCACCGGGGTGATCGTCACCGGCTATGGCCGCCCCCCCGGCGGCGGGCGGGCCTATCGCGCGACGGTCTATGTGCAGGACCCCGCGCTGGATGCCCGCAGCCTGAAGATCGCGATGCAGGCCCAGGGCGGCGGCACCGTCAGCCAGGACACGGTGCGCGCGGTCGAGGATGCGATCCTGACCCGGGCGCGGCAGCTGCGGGTGCGCGACAGCAATCTCTAGGGCTGGCCGCGGGGGGTGGACCTTTCCTGCCGCGCATGTGTAATTCCGCCCCGAAATTCGCCCGGAATTCCGCATGAGGCCCGAAGATGTCGCGCTATGACCCCGCCCTGATCGAACCCAAGTGGCAGAAGGCCTGGGACGAGGCCGGGGCCTTCCTAGCGCGGCGGGACCCCGCGAAGCCCAAATACTATGTGCTGGAGATGTTCCCCTACCCCTCGGGGCGCATCCACATGGGGCATGTGCGCAACTACACGATGGGCGACGTGGTGGCGCGGTTCAAATCCGCCTGCGGTTTCAGCGTGCTGCACCCGATGGGCTGGGACGCCTTCGGGATGCCGGCCGAGAATGCGGCGATGGAGCGGGGCGGTCATCCGAAGGACTGGACCTACGGCAACATCGCCGACATGAAGGCGCAGATGAAACCCCTGGGCCTGTCGATCGATTGGTCGCGCGAGCTTGCGACCTGCGATCCGGAGTATTACGGCCAGCAGCAGGCGATGTTCATCGACATGATGGAGGCGGGCCTCGTCTACCGGAAGGCTGCGGTGGTGAACTGGGACCCGGTGGACATGACGGTTCTGGCCAACGAGCAGGTGATCGACGGAAAGGGCTGGCGGTCGGGCGCGGCGGTGGAGCGGCGTGAGCTGACGCAGTGGTTCTTCAAGATTTCGGATTACTCGGAAGAGCTGCTGAGCGCGCTGGACGGGCTGACGAACTGGCCGGAAAAGGTGCGCCTGATGCAGGCGAACTGGATCGGGAAGTCTCGTGGCTTGCAGTTTGCGTTCGAGACGGTGGGGGCTCCGGCGGGGTTCGAGACGCTGGAGGTCTACACGACCCGGCCGGACACGCTGATGGGGGCTTCGTTTGCGGCGATCTCCCCGGATCATCCGCTGGCCAAGGCGCTGGAGGCGGACCCGGAGGTGGCAGCGTTCGTGGCGGAATGCCGGAAGGGCGGGACCTCTGCCGAAGAGATCGAGACGGCCGAGAAGATCGGCTATGACACCGGGATCAGGGTGAAGCATCCCCTTGATCCGGCGTGGGAATTGCCGGTCTGGATCGCCAATTTCATCCTGATGGATTACGGCACCGGGGCGATCTTCGGCTGCCCGGCGCATGACCAGCGCGACTTCGACTTTGCGACGAAGTACGGCTTGCCGATCAAGGCGGTGTTCACGGCGGACGGCAGCGATGCGGCGCTGGCCGAAGCCTTCGTGCCGATGAAGTCCGAGAAGGTGCATTACATCCGCGGCTTCGCCGGGGAGGCGGTGCAGACCGGCGACGAGGGGGTGGCAACGGCCATCGCCCATGCGGAATCGAACGGCTATGGCAAGGGCGTGACCAAGTTCCGCCTGCGCGACTGGGGGGTTTCGCGGCAACGCTATTGGGGCTGTCCGATCCCGGTCATCCATTGCGCGACCTGCGGCGTGGTGCCGGAGGACAAGAAGAACCTGCCGATCGAACTTCCCTACGACGTCAGCTTCGACATTCCCGGCAACCCGCTCGACCGCCACCCCACCTGGCGCGACTGCACCTGCCCGAAATGCGGGGCCAAGGCACGGCGCGAGACGGACACGATGGACACTTTCGTGGATTCGTCCTGGTACTTCGCCCGTTTCACCGCCCCGCGCGCGACGACGCCGACGGTGCTGGAGGATGCGGAATACTGGATGAACGTCGACCAGTATATCGGGGGGATCGAACACGCGATCCTGCACCTCCTTTACTCGCGCTTCTTCGCCCGGGCGATGCAGAAGACCGGTCACCTGCCGGCAAAAGCGATCGAGCCCTTCAATGCGCTTTTCACCCAAGGCATGGTGACGCACGAGATCTACAAGACGACTGATGCAGCCGGCCGCCCGGTCTATCATCTGCCCGAGGACGTGATCCGCACCGAAGGCGGAGCCACGCTCAAAGATGGGACGAAGGTCGAGGTCATCCCTTCGGCCAAGATGTCGAAGTCGAAGAAGAACGTCGTCGATCCGATGAACATCATCGCCTCTTTCGGAGCGGACACGGCGCGGTGGTTCGTGATGTCGGACTCTCCACCCGAGCGCGACGTGGAATGGACCAGCGCCGGGGCCGAGGCGGCGTTCAAGCACCTTTCCCGCGTCTGGGCGCTGTGCGACCGGATCGGCCAGATGCCCGCGGATCACAAGGGCGAGGGCGACGGGGACTTGGCAAAGGCCACCGCCAAAGCAATCGACGAAGTGACCAAGGGCATCGAGGGCTTTGCCTTCAACAAGGCCATCGCCAGCCTTTACGCCTTTACCAACACCATCGCCAAGGCCAATGCCTCGACCCCCGTGATGAAAGAGGCGATCCGGACGCTGGCGAAGCTCATGTCGCCGATGACGCCGCATATCGCGGAATCGATCTGGGCCTATCAGGGCGGCGCGGGACTTTGTGCGCAGGCGGCGTGGCCCAAGGCGGACCCGGCGCTTCTGGTCGACGACACGGTGACCCTGCCGATCCAGATCAACGGCAAGCGGCGGGCGGAAATCAGCGTGCCGAAGGAGATGGCGGCGGGCGAGGTTGAAAAGATCGCGCTGGCGAACGAGGATGTGGTCAGGTTCCTTGCCGGGCAGCCGGTGAAGAAGATCATCGTCGTCCCGGGGCGCATCATCAATGTGGTCATCTAGGCGAAGCGTCCCTCACCCCGTCCTTCTCCCTCGGGGGGAGAGCGACCCTGTTTCTCCCTCTGCATATCCTGACGCCCCGGCAGCGCGCCGGGATGAGGGGACCATGCCCCGCCGCTTGGTGCTGCTGCTGCCTCTTGCCCTTGCTGCCTGCGGGTTCACGCCGGCCTATGCGCCGGGCGGCGCGGCGACGGCGCTTGTCGGTGCCGTCCGGGTGCAGGACCCGTCCGACAAGAACGGCTTCGACCTTGTCGAGCGGCTGGAAGAGCGGCTCGGGCGGCCCGAGGCGGAGCGCTATGACCTGAGCTTCACAATCATCACCGAATCTGTCGGTGTCGGCATCACGACCGCGAGTGAGGTCAGCCGTTTCAACCTGAAGGGCGTAGTGGACTATACCCTGACCGAGCGGGCCACCGGGGCGCGGGTCACCGGCGGCAGGGTGCAAAGCTTCACCGCCTATTTCACCACCGGGTCGACCGTGGCCGTGCTCGCAGCCGAAGAAGACGCGGCGACCCGGCTGATGCGTATCCTTGCCGACCAGATCGTCGCGCGGCTGGTGGCGGCGACGGCCGCCAAGCCATGATCCTGAAAGGCGCCGAAGCCGCCCGCTACTGCGCCCGGCCCGATCCGGCACGCGCGGGCCTTCTGATCTTCGGCGCGGATCCGATGCGCGTGGCGCTGAAGCGGCAGGAGGCGATTGCCGCCCTTGTCGGTCCGGATGGCGAGGCCGAGATGCGGCTGACGCGCATGTCCGGGGGCGATCTGCGGAAGGATGCGAGCCTGCTTCTGGATGCGATCAAGGCGGTCGGGTTCTTCCCCGGTCCGCGCGTGGCCTTTGTCGAGGACGCGACCGACACGCTGGCGGAAACGATTTCCACGGCGCTGCAGGAATGGAAGCCGGGGGATGCGGTGATCGTGGTCACGGCAGGCGGGCTGACGGGGAAATCGGCGCTGAAGGTGCTGTTCGAGAAGCACCCGAGCGCCGTCTCGATCGGGCTTTACGACGACCCACCGGGGCGGGAAGAGATCGAGGCGGCGCTGAAGGCGGCGGGGCTGGCCGACATCGACCGTGAGGCGATGGCCGACCTGACCTCGCTGGCCCGGGCGCTGGACCCCGGCGACTTCCGCCAGACGCTGGAGAAGATCGCGCTGTACAAGTTCGGCGATCCCTCGCCCCTGACCCCGGCGGATGTGGCGGTGATGGCCCCGGCGACCATCGAGGCCGAGGTTGACGACCTGATCGACGCGGTAGCCGAGGCGCGCGCCCCGGCGATCGGCCCCCTTGTCCGGCGGCTGGAGGGCCAGGGCGTGCTGCCGGTGACGATCTGCATCGGGGCGCTGCGACACTTCCGCATCCTGCATGCGGCAGCGACCGACCCTGCCGGGCCGGGCGTGGGCATCCAGAAGGCGCGGGTCAACTTCAAGCAGAAGGACGCGATGGGCCGGCAGGCCGGGCAATGGGGCGTGCGGATGCTTGAGCAGGCGATCTCGGTCCTCCTCGAAACCGACCTAACCCTGCGCTCGACCAGCAAGGCGCCCGGCATGGCGCTGATGGAACGCGCGCTGATCCGGATCGCGATGACGCGGCGCTAGGCGCGCCGGATCGTTCCGGTCATCGGCACCGCCCCTGCCAGCGTGTTGGAAATCGTTCCGTATTTCAGGATGTTGCGGTGCAGAAGGTCCAGCCGCTGATCGCTTTCATCGGTGGTCACAACAATCTCGTAGCGGATCGAGACGAGCTTTGGCGGGGCATCCTGACGGATCGCTTCGAGCCGAAGGTCGATGCCATCAAGCTGGAACTTCAAGGCGGGGGAAACCCGCTGCACCCCCTTGATCATGCAGGCCGCAAGGGCCGAGAGAAGAAGCTCGACCGGGTTCATTGCGTCCGCCCCCCCGGCCAGGTCGGTTCCAAGCGCAACTTCCGCTCCATGGGCAATCGCAAGACTTCGGGTTTCATCCAGCCGACGCGCTGTAACCGCGTATTCCATGACCCCTCCGGATTGACAGTCACCGCCGCAAACGGACAATGCCCTGATCAAAGGAGTCCCGCCTTGACCCAGCGCAAGCCCGAGCCGAGCCCAATCGAGGCCTTCCTGGCCCCGCTGGCGCTGATCACCCGAAGGCATCCGGGAATCGAGGGCATGGTCTTCTGGGGCGGGCCCGGGGGCTGGGACACGGCCCCGACCGAGGCACTGGAGGCCGAGGAGATCGCCTTCTACGCCGAAGGGCTGCTCCTGGACGGGTTCCGGATGCGCTGGTGGCTGCTGGCGCTGGCCGCCGAACCGGGCGTGCCGGACCATCTTCGCCTAGCCTTCTGGCAGGACGACAGCCCCGTGCCCGAAGCGCCTCCCGGTTGGCTCGTGCTGGACGAGGGCCTCTGGACCGGCGCCTGAGCCCCTTGCCCGGCGCGCCCTGCCGCACCTAGGGTGCGCGCGACCTGCCGCAGGATCCCGACCATGCATGTGCTTTACGACCCCGCCCCCCGTTCCACCGACGAAATCTTCGCACCCGACGCACTGGCCGAGTTTCGGCGCCGCCACCACGTGACGGAATGGCAGGGTGAGGACCGCGATGCGTTCTATTCCCGGGAACTGCCACGCACCGACATCCTGATCTCGCAGCAGCCGATGGGCGAGGACCGGCTGGCGCTGGCGCCCGGGCTGAAGGCGATCTTCAACGTCGAGACGAACTTCCTGCCGAACATCGATTACGAGGAATGCTTCCGGCGCGGCATCCACGTCCTGGCCCCCGCGCAGGTCTTTGCCGCGCCGGTCGCCGAGATGGCGCTGGGCATGGCGCTTTCGCTGGCGCGCAACATCCACGGCGAGCACGCGGCCTTCCTGCACGGCACCGAGCGCTGGCTGTTCGAGGGCAACCGCGAGGCGGAACTCCTTGCGGGATCGACCGTCGGCATCATCGGCTTCGGCGATCTTGGCCGGGCGCTCTACCGGCTGCTTGCGCCCTTCGGCTGCCGGGTGCAGGTCTTCGACCCCTGGCTTCCGGACGGCCACCTGCGGCGTCTGGGGGTGGAGCCGGCGGGGTTCGACGCGCTGATGGCGGGAAACCGCTTCGTCTTCTTGATGGCGGCGATCACCACCGCGAACCGGGGGATGATCGACGCGCGGGCGCTGGGCCTGATGCAGCCGGGAGCGATGCTGCTTTTGATGTCGCGCGCGGCGGCGGCGGACTTTCCGGCGCTGGTGGCGGCGGCAGCCTCGGGCCGGGTGCGCGTGGCGACGGACGTGTTCCCGGTCGAGCCGGTGCCGCCGGACGACCCGGTGCGCGCGGTGCCGAACATGCTGTTCTCGCCGCACCGGGCCGGGGCGCTAACCCTTGCGCTGCGCGAGATCGGGACGCGGGTCCTGGAGGACATGGACCTTATTGCCCGCGGCTTGCCGCCGGTCGCCTGTCGCAGGGCGGAACGCGAGACGGTGGCGATGCTGCGGTCGAAGCCGGTCGACCGGTCCTGACACGCCGCTTGCGCCGGCCGGGCAAATCAGCAGACTTCCGGACATGGCCTTCACCCTGCGCCAGCTTCAGTTCTTTGTCGCCGCGGCCGAGGCTGGATCGGTCTCGGGCGCGGCGCGGGCGCTGTCGATCAGCCAGTCTTCGGTCACCGAGGCGATCCTTAGCCTTGAGGGCGACCTGGGCGTTGCCCTTTTCGACCGGCAGGCGCGGGGACTGCTGATCACCCACAAGGGCTCGGCCTTCCTGCGCCATGCACGGAAGATCCTCGCCGATGTCGCCACCGCCCGCTCGGCGTTTCAAAGCGAGGCCGAGGCTGCCACGGGCCGGCTGTCGCTGGGGGTGACGAGCCTGGTTGCGGGCTATGTGCTGTCAGACATCCTGGCCCGCTACCGCCGCGCCTTTCCGCAGATCGAGCTGAACGTGGTCGAGGATAATGGTGATTATCTTCAACACCTTCTGATCGGGGGCGAGCTGGACGTGGCGGTGCTGCTGACCTCGTCGGTCAGGGACCGCCTGGCACTGAACGTCGAGACGCTGCTGGTCTCGCCCTACCGGCTGTGGATGCCGCTGGGCCATCCCCTGGCGCAGCAGGAGACGATCACGCTGGAGGAACTGGCGGGGCAGCCCCTGATCCAGCTCATGGTCGACGAGATCGAGGGCGAGACGCGGCGGCTGACGGCGGCGATGCCGGTCAAGCCGGAGATGGCCTTCCGCACCCGCAGCGTCGAGGCGGTGCGGTCGCTGGTGGCCACGGGGGCGGGCCTTGCGATCCTGCCAAGCCTCGTCTACCGGCCCTGGTCGCTGGAAGGCGACCGGATCGAGACCCGGGACGTGTCCGGCGACCTGCCTTCGGTGCAGGTGGGCCTTGCCTGGCGCAAGGGGGCGCCGCTTTCCGCCCCGGCGCACAACTTCGTCCGCTCGGCGCAGACCGCGATCACCGCGCTCTGACCCATCGGTTTATCCGATAGTGTGCATCAAGTTTTTGCATTTGCGATTTCTTTGAACTTGCCTAGGGTCGAGGACATGACCGGAAGACCGGCGTTCCGCAGTGTTTTGCGGCCCAAACAACAGGGAGAGTGTTATGAAGACATTGAAACTGACGGCGACCACGGCCCTTGCGCTTTTGACGGGGCTGAGCCCGGCACTTGCCCAGATCACCGAGATCGGCGCGCCGGAGGGGCAAGTGAACATCGTCGCATGGGCCGGTTACATCGAGCGCGGCGAAACGATGAAGGAATTCGACTGGGTCACCAAGTTCGAGGCCGCGACCGGCTGCAAGGTGAACGTCAAGACCGCCAACACCTCGGACGAGATGGTGGCCCTGATGAACGAAGGCGGGTTCGACCTTGTGACGGCGTCGGGTGACGCCAGCCTGCGCCTGATCGCCGGCGACCGGGTCCAGCCGATCAACATCGACCTGATCCCGTCGTGGTCGACCGTGGACGAGCGCCTGAAGAACGCGCCCTGGCACACGGTTGACGGCGTTCACTACGGCGTCCCCTACATGTGGGGCCCGAACGTCCTGATGTACAACACCGAGGCCTTCAAGGACGCCCCTCCGACCTCGTGGAACGTGGTGTTCGAAGAGATGACTCTGCCCGACGGCCAGTCGAACAAGGGCCGCGTGCAGGCCTATGACGGCCCGATCCACATCGCCGACGCCGCGCAATACCTGATGTTCCACAAGCCGGAACTCGGGATCACCAGCCCGTACGAGCTGAACGAGGACCAGTACAAGGCCGCGCTGGACCTACTGCGCCAGCAGCGCGATCTCGTCAGCCGCTACTGGCACGACGCCTTCATCCAGATCGACGACTTCAAGAACGAAGGCGTGGTCGCATCGGGCTCGTGGCCCTTCCAGCGCAACCTTCTGCAGTCCGAAGGCCTGCCGATCTCCAGCGTCATCCCGCAAGAGGGTGCGACGGGCTGGGCCGACACGACGATGATGCATGTCGATTCGGCCAACCCGAACTGCAGCTATCTCTGGATGGAGCATTCGCTGGCCTCCAACCTGCAGGCCGACCTTGCGGTCTGGTTCGGCGCGAACCCGGCGGTTCCGGCGGCCTGCACCGACGGGCGCGGCATGTCGACCGCCGAAAGCTGCAAGGCGAATGGGATGGACGATTTCGAGAAGATCCGCTTCTGGACCACTCCGGTCGCCAACTGCAGCCAGGGCGAGGGCATGTGCGTGCCCTACTATCGCTGGGTCAGCGACTACATCGGCGTGATCGGCGGGCGCTGATCGCAACACCTGAGGTGCGCCTCCGGGCGCACCTTCCTTCAGCATGTGGTGCGCAACGGATGCGCACCCTACGGATATCCCATGACCGTTGCCGTCGAATTCCAGAACGTGTCCCGCCATTTCGGGTCGGCCTCCAGCCTTGTGCGGGCTGTCGACGGCGTCGACCTGACCATTGCCGAGGGGTCGTTCTTCGCCATGCTCGGGCCGTCAGGGTCCGGCAAGACCACCTGCCTGCGGCTGATCTCGGGGTTCGAGAAGCCGACGGCGGGGCATATCCGCATTTTCGGCGAGGACGTGTCGAACACGCCGCCGCATCTGCGCAACGTGAACACTGTCTTTCAGGATTATGCCCTCTTCCCGCATCTGAACGTGCGCGACAACGTGGCCTACGGGCTGATGGTCAAGGGCGTGGGCAAGACCCAGCGCCATGCAGAAGCCGAAGAGATGCTGGCGCTGGTCAAGCTGGAGGGCTACGGCGACCGCAAACCCGCGCAGCTTTCGGGCGGCCAGCGGCAGCGCGTGGCGCTGGCCCGGGCGCTGGTGAACAAGCCGCGGGTCCTGCTTCTGGACGAACCGCTTGGCGCCCTTGACCTGAAGCTGCGCGAGGCGATGCAGGACGAGCTGAAGGCGCTGCAGCACCGGCTGGGGCTGACCTTCGTCTTCGTGACCCATGACCAGCACGAGGCGCTGTCGATGGCCGATAGCCTTGCCGTCTTCAATGAAGGCAAGATCGCCCAGATCGGCACTCCGCAGGACATCTACGACCGCCCCGCCACCCGTTTCGTCGCGGATTTCGTCGGGTCGTCGAACGTGCTTCCGCCGGCGCTGACCCGCGCCCTGGGCGGGCCGGAAAGCTGGGCCTCGCTTCGCCCCGAAGCCACCCGCCTTGCCGCCACCGGTCCGGTCCAGGGCCGGGTGACCGCCCTGCGCTACTTGGGATCGGGAACCCGCGTTGTCATCGACGCGAACGGCACCGAACTTGCGGCCCTTGTCCCCGCCGGCCAACCCGTCCCGGCCGAACGCGAGGTGACGGCGATCACCTTTGATCCGTCTGCGCTGCACCTGATGGGGCCGGGCTGATGCAGACCTCCCCCGCGATCCTTCCCGAAAGAGGGCCCGCCGACCGGGTGACCGGCCTTCTGTGGCGGCGGCCGAAGCTGCTGCTTCTCTTACTCCTGACCCCGCCGCTGCTGTGGCTGGGCGTCGTTTATCTGGGTTCGCTTTTCGCGCTTCTTCTTCAGTCCTTCTACTCGATCGACGAATTCTCGGGCGTGGTGAATGAAGAATTCACGCTGAAGACCTATGCCGAGCTCTTCCGGGCGCAGAACCTGGACATCATCCTACGGACCGTGGTGATGGCGACGCTGGTCACGCTGGCCTGTGCGATCCTTGCTTTCCCGATCGCCTACTATGCCGCGAGATACGCCAGGGGCCACTGGAAGGCGGCCTTCTACCTGGGCGTGATGCTGCCCCTCTGGTCGTCCTACCTGGTGAAAGTCTACGCTTGGAAGCTGATCCTTGCGAAGGAAGGCATCATCGGCTGGGCGGCGGAAGGGACCGGCACCAGCTTCCTGATCGACGGCCTCCTGTCGATCCCCGGGCTTGAGGGATCGTCGCTTTCGACCTCGCCCTTCGGGACCTTCCTTGTCTTCGTCTACATCTGGCTTCCCTACATGATCCTGCCGATGCAGGCGGCGCTGGAGCGGGTGCCGAATTCGATGCTGGAGGCCTCGGCCGACCTTGGGGCCACGCGCAGTCAGACCTTCCGCACGGTGATCCTGCCCCTGGCGCTGCCGGGAGTGATCGCCGGGTCGATCTTCACCTTCTCGCTGACCCTGGGCGACTACATCATCCCGCAGATCATCGGCGACAGTTCGCGCTTCATCGGCCTGACGGTCTACCAGTTGCAGGGCACCGCCGGGAACACGCCGCTGGCCGCCGCGTTTGCCGTGGTGCCGATCGTGATCATGGTGATCTACCTGACGCTTGCCAAACGCGCGGGGGCTTTCGATGCGCTCTGAAGCCTCATGGGGTCTTAAGGCTGCGGCGCTGGGGGGGCTTCTCTTCCTGCACCTGCCGATTCTCCTCATCTTCCTTTACGCCTTCACCACCGAAGAGCGGACCTACCAGTTCCCGCCGCCGGGCCTGACCCTGGAATGGTTCGGCGTCGCCTGGAACCGCGAGGATATCTGGCCGCCACTCTATCTGTCGCTGAAGGTCGCGGCGATCTCGACTGCGCTGGCGATGATCCTGGGCACGCTGGTGGCTGCCGCGATGGCGCGGGCAAGCTTTTTCGGACGTGACCAGATCAGCCTCCTGATCCTGCTGCCCATCGCGCTGCCCGGTGTGATTACCGGCATGTCGCTGCGGTCGGCGTTCGGGATCATGGACATCCCGTTTTCCACATGGACCATCGTGCTGGGTCACGCGACCTTCTGCATCGTCATTGTCTACAACAACGCCGTCGCCCGGATGCGCCGCCTGTCGGGCGGGATCATGGAGGCCTCGGCCGACCTTGGCGCGAACAGCTTCCAGACCTTCCGCTATGTGCTTTTGCCGAACCTGGGCTCGGCGCTGCTGGCGGGCGGGATGCTGGCCTTTGCGCTCTCGTTCGACGAGGTCATCGTCACCACCTTCACTGCCGGGCAGCAGAGCACCCTGCCGATCTGGATGCTGAACGAACTGGTGCGTCCGCGCCAGCGCCCGGTCACCAACGTTGTCGCCATCGTGGTCTTCGCGGCCACGTTCTTCCCCATCCTCATCGCCTATTACCTCACCCGCGGCGGGTCCGAGACCGCCGGCATGGGCAAATAAGGAGTTCCGCCATGGACACCCTCACCACCATCGACACAGCTCTTCTGATCGGCTCCGCCTTCGAGACCGGGCAGGAGGCGAAGGAGCAGATCCTGAACCCGCGCACCGGCGGGCTGATCCTCGAGGTGCCGGAGGCCTCGACCGCGCAGGTCGACCGGGCCGTCGCCGCGGCGCGCAAGGCCTTTGACAGCTGGTCGCGCACCACCCCTGCCGAACGGTCAGCCGCCCTTCTGCGCATCGCCGACCGGATCGAGGCCGAGGCCGACAGTTTTGCCGCACTCGAGGCGCTGAACTGCGGCAAGCCGATCAACGCCGCCCGGAATGACGAGATTCCCGCGATCGTCGATTGCTACCGCTACTTCGCCGGCGCTGTGCGCTGCATGCACGGAACCGTGGCGGGCGAATACCTTTCCGGCCATACCAGCATGATCCGCCGCGATCCGGTGGGGGTCGTGGCGTCGATTGCGCCCTGGAACTATCCGCTGATGATGATGGCCTGGAAGCTGGGGCCGGCCATCGGCGGCGGCAATACCGTGGTCTTCAAGCCCAGCGAACAGACGCCGCTCACCGCGCTGAAGATGGCCCGGATCCTTGCCGACGAATTGCCCGAGGGCGTGGTCAGCATCGTCACCGGGCGCGGGCAGACGGTTGGAAACTACCTGATCAACCATCCGGAAGTGGACATGATCAGCCTGACGGGCGATGTGGCCACCGGCAAGAAGATGCTGGATGCTGCCGCGAAGACCGTGAAGCGCACCCACCTTGAACTCGGGGGCAAGGCGCCGGTCATCGTGTTTGACGACGCCGACATCGCCTCGGTCGTCGAAGGCCTGCGCGCCTTCAGCTTCTACAACGCCGGGCAGGACTGCACCGCTGCCTGCCGCGTCTACGCCGGGAAGAAGGTCTATGACAACCTGGTGGCCGAACTGACCCAGGCCGCGGCCTCGATCACCCTTGGGGCCGAGGATGACACGACGAACGAGATCGGCCCCCTGATCAGTCAGCGCCAGCGCGACCGGGTGGCAAGCTTCGTCAACCGCGCGCGCGAGCTGAACCATGTCGAGGTGACGACAGGCGGCGAGGCGATGGCGGACGGCTTCTACTACCGCCCGACCGTCGTCGCCGGTGCCAAGCAGGATGACGAGATCGTCCGGCGCGAGGTCTTTGGCCCGGTGGTGTCGGTCACCCCGTTCTCGGACGTGGATGACGCGGTGGCCTGGGCCAATGACAGCGACTACGGCCTTGCCTCATCGGTCTGGACCCGCGACGTGGGCCGGGCGATGGCAACGGCGGCGCGCCTGCGCTATGGCTGCACCTGGATCAATACCCACTTCATGCTGACGAACGAGATGCCGCACGGCGGGCTGAAGCAGTCCGGATACGGCAAGGACATGTCGGCTTACGCGCTGGAGGACTACACGGTCGTGCGGCACGTGATGGTGAAGCACGGATAGGTCAGCGGGCGCGGATAACGTGGTGTAGCAGCACACGGATTGTCCGGCGCTGACCGGATGTCCGGGCCGGTTTCGGTCTGACATCCCCGCCCTCTCTGGGGAAGAGGGCGACGGTGGGGAGCGGCTGTAGCAGCCTGCGCCCCACCTGTCATTTCAAGGGATGTCTCGCAAAGAAAAACCCCGGTCGCAGCGACCGGGGTTCATATCCAATGGCCGTAGGCCAGCCTTAGCGACGGCGGCCCTTTTCATCTTCCTCGTCGTCTTCTTCGTCATGCCCGCCTGCCGGCAGGTTGAAGAAGCTGTCCGCATCCGAGAAATCGCCGGCGGCTTCCTTTTCCTCGTCACCGAAGACTTCCAGCCCCGTCAGTCCACCGGGCATCTTCGGCGCCGGGTCCATGCCCAGGGACTGCTCGGTTGAGACAAGCTTGCGCCGCTCGTCGTCCGACATCACCACGCCCTCGGCGGCCTTCTTGCGGGCGGCGGCCTGCACGGCGGCGTCAAGTTCCGACTGCTTGCAGAGGCCAAGGGCAACCGGGTCGATCGGCTGGATCTGGCTGATGTTCCAGTGCGTGCGTTCACGGATCGACTGGATCGTGGGCTTCGTAGTCCCGACCAACTTTCCGATGGCGCCATCCGAAAGCTCGGGGTGGAACTTCACCAGCCAGTAGATCGCTGCCGGGCGGTCCTGGCGCTTGGAGAGTGGGGTATAGCGCGGGCCGCGCCGCTTTTCCTCGCCCACCGCGGCGGCGTTGAACTTGAGCTTCATCCGGTACAGGGGATCAGCCTGGGCGCGGTCGATCTCGACCGGGTCAAGCTGGTTGTTGGCGATGGGATCGAAGCCCTTCACCCCGCCGGCCACGTCGCCGTCGGCGATGCCCTGAACCTCAAGCTCGTGCATCCCGCAGAAATCGGCGATCTGGGCAAAGCTCAGCGTCGTGTTGTCCACCAGCCAGACGGCGGTCGCCTTGGCCATCAACGGTTTCGACATCGGATCTCTCCTTTACAAACCTGTCCCGTGCCGGGAAAACGGCTGCGGGCGGGGCCCGCGAGTTCCACGATTTCGGGGAATTCAGGCGTCCATATAGGCCCGAATTGTCGGAAGGGGAAGCGGAAATGCGCCACCTTATCGCGGTGATCGCAGCTTTGTGCTGGGCCGGGGCCGCGCGCGCCGAGGGCGAGCGGGCGGGCGATTTCGACTACTATGTCATGTCGCTGTCCTGGTCCGCCGCCTGGTGCGCGCTGGAAGGGGATGCCCGCGACGATCCGCAATGCGATGCGGGGCGGGGGCTGACCTTCATCCTGCACGGTCTCTGGCCGCAGTACGAGGACGGCTGGCCGTCCTTCTGCCGGACGGGTGAGCGTGACCCCTCGCGCTCCCAGACGGCGGCTATGGACGATATCATGGGTGGCGCGGGGCTTGCCTTCTACCAGTGGAAGAAGCACGGGCGCTGCTCGGGCCTTTCGGCCGACGGCTATTTCCGGACGGCGCGCGAGGCCTTCGGCAGCATCGCGATCCCGGAACTTTTCGCCGGCGTCGACCGCCCCCTGACCCTTCCGGCAAGCGTCATCGAAGAGGCGTTCCTAGAAGCCAACCCCGGCCTTGCGCGGGATCAGATCACCATCACCTGCAAGGACGGGCTGATCCAGGAAGCCCGCATCTGCCTGACCCGCGACCTTGCCCCGCGTCGCTGCGGACAGGACGTGATCCGCGACTGCCGGCTGACGGATGCCGTCCTGGAACCGGTGCGCTAGCGAAGGTGGGATGGGGTGGCGGGATCGGATACTTGAAAAGGTCGTTCTCTGGGGAAGCTAAAGAAATTCTTACAAAATACCTGTTGCCCGTGTGGCGACTGGGGATAACGCCGGGGGCCAATGTCTGGATCGAAACTTTCCGATCCCGCCTGAAGTGTGTCTAACAAAGGCCCATACCGGGTGCGCGTGAAAGAACCGTCAATTCGTTAACGTAACGTCAATTCGGATCAGTCCCCGACCTTCAGGACGATCTTTCCGACATGTGCCCCGGATTCCAGCCGCCAGTGCGCGGCGGCGGCCTCGGCCAGCGGGAACTCGCTGTCCATCACGACCTTCACCGCCCCGCGCGCGATCATCGGCCAGACATGCGCCTCGACCTCCCGGGCGATCCGGGCCTTGGAAAGGTCGGATTGCGGGCGCAGCGTCGATCCGGTCAGCGTCAGCCGGCGCATCATCAGCTCGGCAAAGTTCAACGTGACCTTCGGGCCTTGGAGGAACGCGATCTGCACCAGCCGGCCATCGTCGGCGAGCGACTTGATGTTCCGTTCGATGTAGGGGCCGCCGACCATGTCGAGGATCAGGTTCGCGCCGCCGACCGCGCGGAGGGCGGCGACGAAGTCCTCGGTCCGGTGGTTGATCGCCTGCTCGGCACCAAGGTCGCGGCAGACGCGGGCTTTCTCGTCACTGCCGGCGGTAGCGAAGACCCGGGCGCCCAGCGCGCTGGCGATCTGGATGGCCGTTGTCCCGATTCCACTGGTTCCGCCGTGGACAAGAAAGCGTTCGCCAGCCTTGAGGCCCCCGCGCATGACCACGTTCGACCAGACCGTAAAGCAGGTCTCCGGCAGGCAGGCGGCCTCACGCAGGGTCATCCCAGGGGGAATCGGCAAGGCATGGGCTTCATGTGTGGCGGCATATTCGGCATAGCCCCCGCCGGGCAGAAGCGCGCAGACCTTATCGCCGATCTGCCAGCGGGTCACGCCCGGCCCGACCTCGACCACCGTGCCGGAACATTCCAGCCCCGGCAGCGGCGAGGCCGAGGGGGGCGGCGCATAGGCCCCCGTGCGCTGCAGCGCGTCGGGGCGGTTCACACCGGCAAAGGCTACGCGGATGATGATCTGCCCGTGCCCCGGCACAGGAACCGGCACCGACGCGGGGTGCAGGACATCGGGCCCGCCGGGGGCCGAGATCTCGACGGCGAGCATGCTGTGCGACAGGGTCATCATCTTGTCTTTCAGATCAGGTCAGCGCGGGAAGCGTCCGGGCAGGTTATCCGGCAGCTTAGGCGCCCGAAAGGTTGAGAATACCTTGCCAGGACCGGCCATCACCGCCTTGCCAAGCGGATTTTCCCGCATGGTCGCCTTCAGCTTTTCGACCTGCATCACGTTGTCGATGCGGCGGTCAAGGAATTCCCAGGTTGCCTGATGGTCGGGCGAGGTGTCGCCCAGCCAGTAGAGCACCGTCGCGCCATAGACCGCCGACAGCGTCGCGCGCTTGGTGTACCAGTTCAGGTCCTGCGAAGTGTCGCCCAGCGCGGTCCATATCCTATCTGCCGTGCCCCAGATCGCCCGGGCCCCGTCGGCGGAATGCATCGGGAGGGAAAAGAGCGTGCTGCCACGGCGGACAAGTTCCTGATCCGCGTCCTCAAGCCGGGCACGGACGGCGGCGGCGATCCGGTCGCGGAAGCGCATGGCGGAGAGGTCCATGTCCTTCAGCCGCGCGGCCATCCGGTCATCCCCGCGCGCGTGATAGGCCAGCGCGAGATCGACCCCGCCGCGCGGAAAAAGGGCGCGGACCAGCCCGGGATCGACGCCGGCATCAGCCGTCGCTGCGCGCAAGGTGCGGTCGGACCAGCCATCGAAGGGCACATGCACCAGCGCTGCCTCAAGCACCCGGTCTTTCGTGTCGTCAGTCATCATCGCCCCCTTCAGCCGCCGGTGGACAAGCCACCCGCCCTTTGTTATAGGGCGCGGGCCTGCACAAGTCAGTGCAACTTTAACCTAGGAAGGTGGTGACAACCACATGCAGGTCAGCGTCCGCGACAACAACGTCGAACAGGCTCTCCGTGCCCTGAAGAAGAAACTTCAGCGCGAAGGGGTGTTTCGGGAAATGAAGCTCAAGCAGCATTTCGAGAAGCCCTCGGTCAAGAAGGCACGCGAACAGGCCGAAGCCGTGCGCCGCGCAAGGAAACTTGCCCGCAAGAAGCTTCAGCGTGAAGGCGGTCTGTAATACACCGCGAAAGCTGGGGTAGCGATACCCGCCCGATCAACCCCCGTCCGTCAGGCCGGGGGTTTTTCATTGGTCGCTTGACTTATCCGGGCCGGATGCGAAGGGAAGAGGATGCGCACCGTCCTGATCACCGGAACCGCGGGGTTCATCGGCTTTCACCTCGCCCGGCTGCTACTGGCCGAAGGGTTCCGGGTGGTTGGCTACGACGGGATGACGCCCTACTACGACCTTTCCCTCAAGCGGGCGCGCCACCAGATCCTGCTGCAATCGCCCGGCTTCACCTGCGAAGAGGGGATGCTGGAGGACATGCCTCGTCTTAAGGCGCTGTGCGACAGGGAACGGCCCGAGATCATCGTCCACCTCGCCGCGCAGGCGGGCGTGCGGTATTCGCTGGAAAACCCGCGCGCCTATGTCGAGGCGAACCTTGTGGGCGCCTTCAACGTGCTGGAATGCGCGCGCGAATTGCGGGTGGCGCATCTTCTGATGGCCTCGACCTCATCCGCCTATGGCGCGAACACCGAAATGCCCTTTACCGAGACGCAAAGGACCGCCCATCCCCTGACGCTTTATGCCGCGACCAAGCAGGCGAACGAGGCGATGGCGCATTCCTATGCCCATCTGTGGAAGATCCCCACGACGCTGTTCCGCTTCTTCACCGTCTACGGGCCCTGGGGAAGGCCCGACATGGCGCCGATGCTCTTCGTCAAGGCGGCGCTGGAGGGCGAGGCGATCAGGATCTACAACCACGGCCAGATGGCGCGGGATTTCACCTATGTGACCGATCTGGTGCGCGGCATCCGGCTTCTGATCGATACGCCGCCGGTCGAACCCGCTACGCCAGACGAGATCGCGCCCGGCGACAGCCTGAGCCCGGCGGCCCCTTGGCGGATCGTCAACATCGGCAACAGCACGAAGGTGCCGCTGATGGACTTTGTCTTCGAGATTGAGCATGCGCTGGGGGTCGAGGTCAGGAAGACGTTCCTCGAGATGCAGAAGGGCGATGTGCCCGAAACTTGGGCCGATTGCAGCCTGCTGATGCGGCTGACCGGCTATCGGCCAGAGACGGACCTTCGTGAGGGCGTGACCGAGTTCGTCGCGTGGTATCGCGATTTCTACCAGGTCTAGAGCACGAGTTTTCTGCGAAAACTCGATTCCACCAGAATTTTCGCAGAAAATTCGTGGTTAGACCGACAGCGCCGTCGTGCGCACCACCGTCCGCAAGGCAAAGGACGACTGCATCTGCCGCACGCCCGGCAGGCGGGACAGGTGCTGGCGGTGGATGCGGGCGAAATCCTCGGTATCCTCGGCCATGATCTTCAAGAGGTAATCCGCCGTTCCTGCCATGAGGTGACATTCCAATAGGTCCGGCACCCGGGCCACTTCGCGCTCGAAGGCATCAAGAAGATCGTCGGCCTGGCTTTGCAGGGTGATCTCGACGAAGACGGTGGTCATCCGCCCCATCTTGCGCGCGTCAAGAAGGGCGACATAGGCGGCGATGTAGCCCTCCTCCTCCAGCCTTTGCACGCGGCGGTGACATGCGGAGGGAGACAGGTTCACGATCTCGGAAAGCTCGGCGTTGGTGATCCGGCCCTGTTTCTGCAGCACCGTCAGGATGCGGCGGTCTGTGGCGTCGAGGTCCATGTTTGCGCAAGATCCTTCGGTCAGTGGGCCCTATCGCGCAGAATTCTACTGAGACAGGCGGCCTGCGTCATCCAGAATTCAAAGCATTGCCGTCGGAATGGGCAAAAACTGATGCCGGAAAGAGGCCGGACCAGGCCCGACAGGGAGAAAGACATGAAAATCGGTTGCCCGAAGGAAATCAAGCCGCAGGAATTCCGCGTCGGCATGACGCCGGATGCAGCGCGCGAGGCCGTGGCGCATGGCCACAAGGTCATGGTCGAGACCGGCGCGGGACTTGGCGCGGGCTTTTCCGACGCCGACTACAAGGCGGCGGGTGCCAAGATCCTCGATACCGCCGACGAGGTGTTCGAGAAGGCCGACATGATCGTCAAGGTGAAGGAGCCGCAGGCGGTCGAGCGCAAGCGACTGCGCGAGGGGCAGGTGCTTTTCACCTACCTGCACCTTGCGCCCGATCCGGCACAGACGAAGGACCTTCTGAAATCGGGGGCGACCTGCATCGCCTATGAGACGGTGACGGACGACCGGGGCGGCCTGCCCCTGCTCGCGCCGATGTCCGAGGTGGCCGGGCGGCTGGCCCCGCAGGTTGGCGCCTGGACGCTGCAGAAGGCCAATGGCGGGCGCGGCGTCCTTCTGGGCGGCGTGCCGGGCGTGTCGCCGGCCAAGGTGCTGGTGATCGGCGGCGGCGTCGTCGGCACCCATGCGGCCAAGGTCGCGGCGGGGATGGGCGCGGATGTGACCGTCCTTGACCGTTCGATCAACCGGCTGCGTTACCTGGACGACGTCTTTGGCGGGCAGTTCAAGAACGCCTATGCCAGCGCCGGCAACACCATTGCGCTGGCGCGTGAGGCTGACCTCATCATTGGCGCGGTGCTGATCCCGGGGGCGGCGGCGCCGAAGTTGATCTCGAAGGCGCAGCTCAAGGAACTGAAGCCAGGGGCGGCGCTGGTGGACGTGGCGATCGACCAGGGCGGATGCTTCGAGACCAGCCGGGCCACCACCCACCAGGACCCGATCTACGAGGTGGACGGGATCATGCATTATTGCGTAGCGAACATGCCGGGGGCAGTCGCCCGCACCTCGACCCAGGCGCTTGGCAATGCGACGATGCCCTTCATGCTGGCGCTTGCGGACAAGGGCTGGAAGAAGGCCTGCGCCGAGGACAAGCACCTGTTGAATGGCCTCAACGTGCACGCCGGCAAGCTGACATATGAGGCTGTAGGTGTCGCCCTGGGCCTGCCGACGATCACGGCCGCCGAGGCGCTGAACATCTGATCTGGATCACGACGGAAACCTGAATGTCGTGCGTTTATGGGGCACCTAGTCAAAGGTGCCCCATGACATTTCTCGGCCAGAAGCCGTCGACCCTGATCCTCTGGATCGTTCTTTCCCTTCCCGCCCTGCCAATGATCGGCCCCCTTTTCGGGGATGATGCGCAGGCCTTTCACCGTCTTCTTCACCCGACCGGCGAATGGGCGGCGCGGTTCATGATCGTGGGCATGATGGCATCCGGCCTGATGCTCCTATTCAAGGGCCAAAGCTGGCCGCGCTGGCTGGTGCATCACCGGCGCGACATCGAGGTGGCGGCCTTCGTCTATGCCGCCCTGCACACGGTGATCTATGTCATCGACCGCGGCACGCTGGACCGGATCATCGCGGCGCTGCCGCATACCGAGATCTGGACCGGCTGGCTGGCGATGCTGATCTTCGTACCGCTGGCGATCACCTCGAACAACGCGTCGCAACGCTGGCTGCATGCGGGGTGGAAGACCGTGCAGCGGGCGGCCTATCCGGCGGCGGTGCTGGTGCTGATCCACTGGGCCGCCCTGCACAACTGGGGCAGCTGGCCGCCCGCAGCCGTGCATTTCGGCCCGCTCATCGCCCTTTGGGCCTATCGCCTGTGGTACTGGAACCTGCGGCCAAGGCCGACCGCTGCAACCTGACCCGGGTGCCTGCGGACGGGTGCCGCAGGCGCCGTTATCCCTCAAGGGGCAGAACGCTGCTGCTTCAGCTCGGCGAGGATTTCCTTCAGAAGGTCATTGTCCGACGGACCGGCCGGAGGCGCCTCTTCCTTCTTCGGCATCACCTTGTTCACCGCCTTGACGATCAGGAACACCACCCAGGCGATGATCAGAAACTTGATGACCGCGTTGATGAAAGTTCCAATGGCGAAGCGGGCATCGCCGACCGAGAAGCCCCAGGCGGAAAAGTCGATGCCGCCGACGATCATGCCGATCAAGGGGTTGATGAGGCTTTCGACCAGCGAGGTCACGATGGCGGTGAAAGCCGCCCCGATCACCACACCTACGGCAAGGTCAAGCACGTTGCCGCGTGCGATGAAGGTCTTGAATTCATTAAGCATTCGACGGTTCCCTCTTGCTGCCCGTCCTTCTGGCGGGCAATTCGTGGTTGCAAGGGCGCACAGGCCCGGGGAAACTATCGCACAGCTTGACAGGGTTCCGCACTGTCAATTTGCGCCTATGTTGGCGCTATCAGGCATGAAGGAGCCCATCCGTGGCACAACTTGGCGATTTTCCGATCACGCACCGCTGGCCCCCGCGCAACGCGGGCGCGATCCAGGTTTACTCGCTGCCCACCCCGAACGGGGTGAAGGTCTCGATCGCGCTGGAAGAACTGGGCCTGCCCTATGACGCGCATCTGGTGGACTTCGCGAAGAATGACCAGACGAGCCCGGAATTCCTTAGCCTGAACCCCAACAACAAGATTCCCGCGATCATCGACCCAAAGGGGCCGGGGGGCGAGGCGCTGGCGCTTTTCGAAAGCGGGGCGATCCTTCTGTACCTTGCCGACAAGACCGGCGGGCTGATCCCGGCGGGCAAGCGCTGGGAGGTGACGCAGTGGCTGATGTTCCAGATGGGCGGCATCGGGCCGATGTTCGGGCAGTTGGGCTATTTCCACACCTTCGCGGGCAAGGAGATCGAGGATCCGCGTCCCAAGGAACGCTACCGCGCCGAGGTGGAGCGCCTGTTGAAGGTGCTTGATGGTGCGCTGGCCGGGAAGGACTGGATCGCGGGCGAATACTCGCTGGCCGACATCGCGATCTGCCCCTGGCTGCGGACGCTGCGTGATTTCTACAAGGCCGCCGACCTGGTGGGCTGGCACCAGCTGAAACATGTCCCGGCCTATCTGGACCGCTTCCTTGCCCGGCCTGCCGTGCAGCGCGGGCTGGTGCAGCCGCCGCGCGGCTAGGGACGGGGGGCCGCCGCCCGGCGCAGGCGGTCGTTGATCGCGCGGCCAAGGCCTGCCTCGGGCACCGGGGCAAAGGCGATGCCGCCACCGGGGCCGGCCAGACGGTCGGCCTCGCGCAGGATGTGGAAGAGCCGCGCCGCAGCTTCGACCAGATCGCCGCTGTCGGACAGCGTCAGCGCCCCCTTGACCGGACCGAAGCCGACAAGCACCTCGCCCGACCCCACCGTGGTCGCATCCAGCCGGACCCGCGCGGCGGGCGCGTAATGTGAGGCAAGCTGGCCCGGAGCGGTCGGCTTCGTGCCGTCAACTCCCGTCGCCAGCGGCCGGCCCAAGGCTGCCTCCAGCGCCTCGGCCGGAAGGCCGCCGGGTCGGAGCATCACGGGATCCGGATCGGCGATGACGATCGTCGATTCGAGCCCGACGGCGCAGGGGCCGCCGTCCAGAACGGCGGCGATGCGCCCGGTCAGTCCCTCAAGCACATGATCGGCCCGCGTCGGCGAGACCCGGCCCGAGGGGTTGGCCGAAGGGGCCGCGACCGGCCCCCCGAACGCCCGTAGCAGCGCCTGCGCCAACGGGTGCGCCGGCACCCGAACGGCAACTGTCGGCAATCCGGCCGTCACCAAGGGCGAGACGGCCCCGTCGATCACCGGCAGCACCAGCGTCAGGGGGCCGGGCCAGAAGGCACGGGCAAGATCTCGCGCCTTTGGCCCGACATGTGCCACCCGCTCCACCGCCGCAAGATCCGGCAGGTGCACGATCAGCGGGTTGAAGCTGGGCCGCCCCTTCGCCTCGAAGATCCGGGCCACGGCGGCATCCGAACGGGCATCACCGCCAAGGCCATAGACCGTCTCGGTCGGGAAGGCGACAAGCTCTCCCGTTGCCAGAAGCCGCGCGGCTTCGGCGATCCCGGCATCATCGGCGGCAAGGGTGCGGGTCATCTGACGTAGCGTCCGGCTTGAAGGGCGGCGTGAAAGGAATAGCCTTCGCCCGGTGCCGTCCATAGGGCAGGCACCGTGCCTTGCCAAGTCGTCGAAGGAAGCCGTGTCATGCCGTATCGTGCCCCGGTCAGGGATATCCGCTTCATCCTTGATCATGTTGCGGGCTTTCCTGCGCTGGCCGCCACCCCGCGTTTTGCCGATGCCACCCCCGACATGGCCGAGGCGATCCTGACCGAAGCGGGCCGTATCGCGACCGACATCCTTGCCCCCCTGAACCGGGCGGGCGACCTGCACCCGGCCCGGCTGGAGAATGGCGCGGTGGTCGCCTCCCCCGGCTTTGCCGAAGGGTATCGCGCGCTGACGGCGGGTGGCTGGATCGGGATGGCGGCACATCCTGACAATGGTGGAATGGGCCTGCCGATGGCGCTGGCCACGGCGGTGGACGACATGGTCTCGGGCGCCTGCCTGTCGCTGCAGATCAAGATGGTGCTGACCAAGGGCCAGATCGAGGCGCTGGAGCATCATGCCTCGGACGCGATCAAGGCGATCTACCTGCCACGGCTCACCTCGGGTGAATGGTCCGGCACGATGAACCTGACCGAACCGCAGGCCGGGTCGGACGTGGGCGCCCTGCGGACGACGGCCAAGCCGAACGGCGACGGGACCTATGCGGTCACCGGGCAGAAGATTTACATCTCGTGGGGCGACAGCGACATCGTGTCGAATGTCTGCCACCTGGTCCTTGCCCGGCTGCCGGGTGCCGCCGAAGGGACGAAGGGCATCAGCCTTTTCATGGTGCCGAAGTTCATTCCCGACGCGGATGGCAACCTTGGCGCGCGGAACAGCCTGCGTGTGATCAGCCTTGAACACAAGCTGGGCATCCACGGCAGCCCGACCTGCGTGATGCAGTATGACGGCGCGACCGGCTGGCTGGTGGGCGAGCCGCACAAGGGCATGGCGGCGATGTTCACCATGATGAACAATGCCCGGCTGTCGGTCGCGGTGCAGGGTGTGGGCGTAGCCGAAGCGGCACTTCAGCACGCGCTGGCCTATGCCGCAGACCGCCGGCAGGGCGCGACGCCCCTGTCGTCGGATGGCGCGATCATCGAACATGCCGATGTGCGGCGGATGCTGGCGACGATGCGGGCCGAGGTCTTTGCCGCCCGGTCGATCGCTCTGTCCTGCGCTGTCGCCATGGACATGGCCACTGCGACCGGCAGCGACGACTGGCACGCCCGTGCCGCACTGCTGACCCCGATCGCAAAGGCCTATGGCACCGATACCGGCTGCGACGTGGCAAGCCTTGGCGTCCAGATCCACGGCGGGATGGGCTTTGTCGAGGAAACGGGTGCCGCCCAGTTCCTGCGCGACGTGCGGATCACCACGATCTACGAAGGCACCAACGGCATCCAGGCGATGGACCTTGTGGGCCGCAAGCTTGCCGACGGCGGCGAGGCCGCCTTCCGCCTGATCGACGAGGTCCAGCGCGCGGCCGAGGCGGCGCGGGCCAGCCTGCCCGACCTTGCGGGTGAGGTCTGGCAGGCCTCCGAGGCCCTGCGCGAGACGACCGAGGTTCTGCTTGCACGGCCGCTGAACGACCGTTTTGCCGGGGCCGTGCCCTACCTGCGCGGGTTTGCCCGGGTGCTTGGCGGGCATGCCCACCTTGCTGCCGCGCTTGCCGATCCGGGGCGCCTGCCGCTGGCCCGCGTGATGATCCGCCGATTGCTTCCCGAGCACCTGTCGCTGTTCGCCACTGCGCGCGAAGGGGTGGACGGGCTTTACGCCGTGACGCCGGAAGACCTTGCCGCGTGAGCGACGGGGTCAGGCATCCCTTCGAAACGCCCCCGCCCGAAGGCGGGGTGACCGAGGTCGCGCCGGGGATCTTCTGGCTGCGTCTGCCGCTGCCGATGGCGCTGGACCATGTGAACATCTACGCGCTGGATGACGGTGACGGCTGGACCATCGTGGACGCGGGCCTGTCCTCGCGCCGGTCGAAGGCGATCTGGGACGGGTTGCTTGCCGGCCCCCTTGGCGGCAGGCCCGTGACGCGGGTGATCCTGACCCATCACCATCCCGACCACGTGGGCCTTGTCGGCTGGTTCCAGGCGCGCGGGGCCGAGCTTCTGGCCACCCGCACGGCCTGGCTTTACGCCCGGATGCTGACCCTTGACGTGCAGGACCGGCCTACAGCCGAGGCCCTGGCTACCTACCGCCGCGCCGGGGTGACCGGGGCCGAGCTTGATCGCCGCGCGGCCGAGCGTCCCTTCAACTTTGCCGATATCGTCGACCCGATGCCGCTTGGCTTTACCCGGCTGACCGAGGGCGGGCGGCTGCGCGCGGCGGGCCGGGACTGGACCGTCCGGCTGGGCCAGGGCCATGCCCCCGACCACGCGACGCTTTGGTCCGATGACGGGATCGTCCTGGGCGGAGACCAGCTTCTGCCCGGCATCTCGGCCAATATCGGCGTCTACCCGACCGAGCCCGAGGCCGACCCGCTGACGGAATGGCTGGAAAGCTGCCGCGCCTTCCTGCCGCTGGCCCAAGATGACCTGCTGATCCTACCCGGTCACAAGCTGCCGTTCACCGGCCTGCCCTTCCGGCTGGGCCAGATGATCGAAAACCACGAATCCGCGCTGGCCCGCCTGCTGGACCATCTTGCCCAACCCCGCGTCGCCACGGGGTGTTTCCTTCCCCTATTCAAGCGCGAGATCGGGTCCGCCGAATTCGGCCTGGCGCTGGTCGAGGCGGTGGCGCATCTGAACTGCCTCTTGCAGCGGGGCCTCGTTTCCCGTTCCCTTGGTCAGGACGGTGCCTGGGAATGGGAACGGCTGGGATGACGAAATCGCCGACGAAGACAGCCGAAAAGCCGAAAAGCCCGGCCGAATGGGCGCATGACCGGCTGGTGATGTACATCCAGAACTTCGAAAAGCAGCTGGACGCGGCGCAAGAGATTGCCATGGGCTTTGCCGGCGACGAGACCGGCGTCCTGCGGATCGAAGGGATCGGCTATTTCGACCCCGACATCATCACCTTCTACGGCCGCGACGACAGCGGGGCCCGGACGCAGCTGATCCAGCATGTCAGCCAGCTTTCCGTCACGCTGCGCGCCGTGCCCAAGGAAGGCGACAGCGATCCCCCGCGCCGGATCGGGTTCCAGCTGACCTCGGGCTGGATGGGCGGCGATTCGGGCGACGCTTCGGCCTGACCACCTTCCCCCTGCGACGCCTCACCCCGTGACAGGACCGGGCGAATAGGCTATTGGGCGGGGAAACGGCCAACGACAAGGACATGGGAACCATGGCGGACCACCACCAGAACGAACACAAGCACGGCACGATGGACATCCGCGAGCACGAAAAGACCTTTGCCGGCTTCATCCGCATGTCGATCTGGGTGGTCATCGCCTCGATTGCCGTTCTGGTCATCGCGGCCCTTCTCAACGCCTGAGCGACTGGCTGAAAGGGTTTCGGGATGCGGTTCCGTTCGCTTGCCATCGTGGCGCTGATGGGCCTTTCGGCCTGTGCCCAGCCGACCTGGGCCCCGCAGGAGGACGTGGACGCCGCGCGGTTCGTGGCCGGCCCGCCGACCTCGGTCACGCTCTACACCGTGGTGAACAAGCGGTCCGGGTCAGGCGCGCATTCCGCGCTTCTGGTCAACGCCTCGGAACGGGTGATCTTCGACCCGGCGGGTACCTGGCGGCATCCCCGGGTGCCGGAACGCAACGACGTGCATTTCGGGATGACCGACAAGGCGGTGGCCTTCTACATCGACTACCACGCCCGCGAAACCTATGACGTGGTCGAACAGACGGTCGAGGTTTCGCCGGAAGTGGCCGAACTCCTGCTGGAGAAGGTCAAGGCCAATGGGGCGGTGGGCAATGCGCTGTGCACCTCGGCCACCTCGTCGATCCTGAAATCGACGCCCGGGTTCGAATCGGTTCCCCAGACGCTCTTCCCGAACCAGTTGTCCAAGGGCTTTGCCGAGATACCGGGCGCAACCAAGCGTGTCATCACCGACGACGATGACGACAGCAACCACGGCGTCCTCCTTGTGCAGTGGAACGGCGATCCGGTCGAAGGCTGACCGCCAGGGCTTGCACCAAAGCCGCGTTTGACTACCGTCCTGCCGCCGGGACCATGGAAAGGCCATCGCTTGCGCATCTTCGGGGTCATCCTTGCCGGGGGGCAGGGGCGCCGCATGGGTGGCGCTGACAAGGCCTTCCTGCCGCTGGGGGGCAAGCCGCTGATCTGCCATGTCCTTGACCGCCTGCGCCCGCAGGTCGAGTCCGTGATCATTTCAGCCAACGGCGATCCGTCGCGCTTTGCCGGTCTTGGCTGCATGGTCATAGCCGACGATGTGCCGCAGGGCCCACTCTCAGGTATTCTCGCTGCCCTGCGCCAAGCCGGGGCGATAGGGGCCAGCCACCTTGTCTCCACCCCCGTCGACACGCCCTTCCTGCCGCTGGACCTTGTCACCCGCCTGGCGGACGCGGCCTCCCATGCGCCGGAAGGCCTCGCCTGTGCCCGCACCGCTGAGGGCTACCACCCCGCCACCGCGCTGTGGCCCGTGGCCCTCGCCCCAGCCCTCGCCGCCTATCTGGCCGCAGGCGGCGCCAAGGTCACCGCCTTCGCCGACACCCATCATGCCGCCCGGGCCGTTTTCCCGCACGAGGCGGCGTTCCAGAATCTGAACACCCCCGAAGACCTTGCCGCGGCCGAAGCCCGCCTGGGACGAAAACCATGAACATCTACGGCGTCATCGGCTGGAAGAATTCGGGCAAGACCAGCCTGATGGAGCGCCTGGTGGCCGAGATCACCGGGCGCGGGTTCAGCGTCTCGACCGTCAAGCATGTCCACCACGCCGTGGACCTTGACCAGCCTGGCAAGGACACCTTCCGCCACCGCGCCGCCGGCGCGCGCGAGGTCGTGCTCGCCTCGGCCGACCGCTTCGCGCTGATGGTGGAACACCGGGGGCCGGAGCCGGACCTGAAGGCGGTCCTTGCGCGCCTTGCCCCGGTCGATCTTGTGCTCGTTGAAGGCTACAAGCGCGACGCCCACCCGAAGGTCGAGGTCTGGCGGGCCGAAACCGGCCATCCCCTGATCCAGCCCGGCGACCCGCTTGTCCGCGCCGTGGCGACCGATGCCAGCCTCTCCTTGCCCGTGCCGGTCTTGGACCTGAACGACACCGGCGCCGTCGCCGATTTTATCCTGCGCGAGACCGGCCTTGCGGTTTGACCGCGTCATCGTGGTCGACTGGTCGGGGCGGGGTGCGCCCAGTCCGGCGCGCGAAAGCAAGGATGCGATCTGGATCGGCACCTGCGACGGCGCGGGGGAAACCCAGACCTACCACCGCACCCGGCACGCGGCGATGGAGCGGGTCCACGCGCTTCTCTCCGAGGGTGGCCGGCAACTGGCGGGCTTCGACTTTCCGATGGGCTATCCCGCAGGTCTTGCCCACAGGCTGACGGGCCGTAATGACGCGCGGACGCTGCATGACTGGCTCGCCGACCGGGTGACCGACGCCCCGGACAACTCCAACAACCGGTTCGAGATTGCCGCCGGGATCAACCGTCTTCTCGGCGGACAGGGCCCATTCTGGGGCTGCCCGAAGCAGAGGCCAAGACCCGGCCTCCCCTCGCTCAAGACCGTCGACTACGCTGCCCTTGGCCTTGAGGAAAAGCGCCGGGTCGAGCGTGAGAACCCCCCGGCCAAGCCCGTCTGGCAATTGCTTGGCGCGGGCTCCGTCGGCTCGCAGGCCCTGCTTGGTATTCCGGCCGTCCACCGCCTTGCCGCACTGACGGGTGCGGCGGTCTGGCCGTTCGAACCGCCCCGCAACCTGACCCTCGCCGAGGTCTACCCCTCCCTCCTTGCCAGGGCCGTGACCGCCGCGGGCGACCCGATCCCCGACCGCGCGCAGGTCCGGCTTCTGGCCCGAGCGCTTTACAACCTTTCCCGGCACGACCGACTTGCCCCACTATTCGACACCCCCCCGGATGCGCTAGAAGAAGGCTGGATCCTGGGTGCCGGTCATGGTGCCCGTCTTGCCGAGGCGCTGGCATGGGCGTGACGATCTTTTCGGGCCTGCATGCCCATCTCCTTCCCGACGCCGCGCGCCTTTACTGGGAGGCGTTTGGCGGCAAACTGGGCCGGGTTCTTGGCCCCGACCCAAAGGCGCTTGCCTTCTTCGAACGGGTGATCCGCACCGACCACTGCCTTGCCGCGCTGGACGAAACAGGCAGGCTCGTCGGCGTAGCCGGGTTCAAGACGCCATCCGGCAGCTTCGCCGGCGGCAGCTGGGACGACCTGATCGCCATCTACGGACATATCGGCGGGCGCTGGCGGGGGTGCATCCTCTGGGCGCTGAACCGCGAGACCGACAATGACCGCTTCCTCGTCGATGGAATCTGCGTCGCACGCAACCAGCGCGGCCAGGGAATCGGCAGCCTTCTCCTCTCTGGGCTGTATGACGAGGCGGCACGGCGTGGCTATCGCTCGATCCGGCTGGATGTGATCGACGCGAACTGGCGGGCGCGGGCGCTTTACGAACGGCAGGGGTTCACCGCCACGCGCACCGAAAGCCTTGGCCCGCTGCGGCATGTCTTCGGTTTTGCCAGTGCAACCACGATGGTCCGGCCCCTTGCCGCGCAAAAGAAGGGATGACCCTTGCCCCGGCGGCCCGGGCCTGTCAGAATATGATCAAATTCCTCAGGGAGGGTTCCTCGATGATCACCAAGCGCGAATTCTACATCAACGGGGCATGGGTCGCACCTCTGGTTGCCCGCGATTGCCCGGTCATCGACCCCTCGACCGAGGATGTCTGCGCGGTGATCTCGCTGGGCAGCGAGGCTGACACCGATGCCGCCGTCGCTGCCGCCAAGGCCGCTTTCCCGGCCTGGGCCGCCACGTCGCCGGCCGAACGTCGCAAAGTTGTCGAGGGCATCCTGGAGCAGTATTACCTCCGCAAGGAAGAAATGGCCCATGCGATCAGCCTGGAAATGGGCGCGCCCATCGACATGAGCCGCGGCGACCAGGCCGAATGCCTGCCCTGGCACCTGAAGAACTTCCTCAAGGCCTTCGACCATATCGAATGGATCAGGCCGCTTGGCCCCCATGCGCCGGACACCCGCATCGCGCTGGAACCGATCGGCGTCGTGGGCCTGATCACGCCGTGGAACTGGCCGATGAACCAGGTCACGCTGAAGGTGATCCCTGCCCTTCTGGCCGGCTGCACCTGCGTGCTGAAACCGTCCGAAGAGTCGCCCCTGTCCTCGATGCTCTTCGCCGAGTTCTGCCATGACGCGGGCGTTCCGCCGGGCGTCTTCAACCTGGTAAACGGCGACGGTGCCGGGGTCGGCACCCGGCTTTCCAGCCACCCGGATGTCGAGATGATCAGCTTCACGGGCTCGACCCGCGCCGGTCGTGCGATCTCGAAGGCCGCTGCCGAGACGCTGAAGCGTGTGACGCTGGAACTGGGCGGCAAGGGCGCGAACCTCGTCTTCGCCGATGCCGATGCCAAGGCGGTAGAGCGTGGCGTGCGCCACATGATGAACAACTCGGGCCAGTCCTGCAACGCGCCCAGCCGGATGCTGGTGGAGCGCAGCTACTATGACCGCGCGGTGGAAATCGCCGCCGAAGTGGCAAGCTCGATCAAGGTCGGCCCCGCCAGCGAGCCGGGGCCGCATATCGGCCCGGTGGTGAACAAGCGGCAGTGGGACCAGATCCAGGGCTACATCCAGAAGGGCATCGACGAAGGTGCGCGCCTTGTCGCGGGCGGCCTTGGCTTGCCGGAAGGGATGAACAAGGGCTTCTACGTCCGTCCGACGATCTTTGCCGACGTGAAGCCCGGCATGACCATCGAGCGCGAGGAAATCTTCGGCCCGGTCATGTGCATGATCCCCTTCGACACCGAGGCCGAGGCTGTCCATATCGCCAACGACACGCCCTATGGCCTGACGAACTACGTCCAGTCACAGGACGGCGCGCGGCGCAATCGCCTTGCCCGGGTCCTGAAGGCGGGGATGGTCGAAATGAATGGCCGCTCGCGCGGGGCCGGTTCGCCCTTTGGCGGGGTCAAAGCCTCGGGCCGTGCGCGTGAAGGTGGTATCTGGGGGATCGAGGAATTCCTCGAGGTCAAGGCGATCTCGGGCTGGGACGTCAGCCAGGACATGGCCGCCGAATAGGCATCTTCGCCAAGGATCCGGAGCCGGAGCCGTCAATGGCTCCGGCCTCTGCATTGCGACGGGTCGGCGATGACCGCTGGCCAGTAACGACTGACCACACTCGACCTCAGGCTCGGCTGACCAGAGCAAGTTGACAAAGTCGTAATCCGAAAATGCAAGTATATGATTTAGCTTATATTTTGCATTTTGACCACTGTGGTCAAGGTCAGCCGTCGAGGCAGGTTCGAAGCCTTTCAAAGCTCGCTTCCGGGCCTCCCGGCGGGGCGGGCTCGGCAAGATAGGCGTCCAGCGCGGGCCAAAGCAGGATCGCACGGTCGACAACGGGGTCAGAGCCTGCCGCATAAAGCCCGGCCTGGATCATCAGTTCGGCCCGGTCATAGGCCCCGAGCAGCCGCCGCGCCTCGGCGATCAGCGCGTTCTCGGCCTCGCTGGCCGCCTCGGGCAGGGACCGGCTGACCGACCGCAGAAGGTCGATCGCCGGAAACCGCCCCCGCTCCGCGATCCGGCGGTCCATCACCACATGGCCGTCAAGCACCCCCCGCAGGATATCGGCCACCGGCTCGTCCATGTCGGACCCCGCGACCAGCACCGAAAAGACCGCCGTGATGTCGCCCATCCCCTCAGGCCCCGGACCGGCCCGCTCGGCCAGCCCCATGATCACCTGCGACAACGAGGGCGGGTAGCCGCGAAGGCTCGCCTCCTCCCCCCCGGCCAGGGCGACCTCGCGATGGGCCTCGGCAAAGCGGGTGATGGAGTCGACCAGAAGCAGAACATGCTGCCCCTGGTCGCGGAAGTGCTCGGCCACCGCCATGGCCGTCGGCACGCACATCCGCCGCAACAGAGGGGACTGGTCCGACGTTGCCGTCACCACCACGCTGCGCGCCAGGCCCCGGGGACCAAGGACGCGCTCGGTGAACTCCCGCAGCTCCCGCCCCCGTTCCCCCACGAGGGCGATCACGACGACATCCGCCTCGACCCCCTGGGCGAAACGGGCGAGGAGCGATGATTTCCCGACGCCCGAGCCTGCGAAAAGACCGATCCGCTGGCCACGGACCAGCGGAAGGAGCGTGTCGAATACCGCAACCCCGGTCGACAGCCTCTGACCCAGTCGGCGACGGGTCGCTGCGGCAGGGGCCGGGGCGCGCAGGGCGCGAGGGAGCGGCCCGCGGAGCAGCGGACGACCGTCCAGCGGGCGGCCCGTCGGGTCAATGATCCGGCCGACCCAGCTGTTCGCGGGGGCAATCTCGGCCCGGCCAAGGAGTTCGACCCGATCGCCGATCGCCATCCCGTCGCCCGGAGAATCGGGCAGGACGAAGGACAGCCCCGGCGTCAGGCGCAGCACCTCTCCCTCCGCCGCCGAGTCGCGGCTTTGGATCAGCACACGGTCCCCGATCGCCGCCGAGGTCAGACCTGCCACCTGCACAAGGCCGCGGCGCGTTTCGACCACCCGACCCATGCGGCGGACCGGGGTACTTCCAGCGATCTCGGCCAGCAGCCCATCGAAGAGACCGGTCACGGGATTCTCCCTTTGTTCGCCCTCAACCGTTTCTAAAGGAATCACCCTTAAGCCTTGGTGAAGCGGTCGAGGGAGAAGCCCACGATGTTCGAGAAGCTGGAATTGACACGGATGGCGCAGGCCCTGGCGGCCCATTCCGGGGCGCGCATGGCGGTGATCGCGCAGAACGTCGCGCATGCCGACACGCCCGGCTACAAGGCGCAGGACGTGCCTGACTTCGAGAGTGTTTTCGCGGCCGAAAGCGGCGAAATGCGGGCCACGCGGCCGGGTCACCTCGGCGGGTCGTCGGGCGGCCCCGACCTCGTCGCCGAGCGCGCGCCGGGGCGGGAAGCGCCGAACGGCAACACCGTCTCGCTGGAGGGCGAGATGGTGAAATCGGTCGAGGCGCGGCAGGCGCATGAGATGGCGCTCGCGATCTACCGGGCAACGTCGGATGTCGTCCGCGCCAGCCTTGGCCGGTCGCGGTAGGGGGCGTGAATGGGCAACGACCTGACCACCTCGCTTTCCTTTGCCGCCGCCGGAATGGAGACGCAGGCCATGCGCCTGCGCCATGTGTCGGAGAACATCGCCAACGCCGACACCCCCGGCTACCACCGCAAGGTCATGACCTTCGCCGAGGCGATGGACACGGGACTGGTCGAGCCGGGCAAGGTCCGGCTGGACCGGTCAGATCTTGTGAAGGTCTACGATCCCGGCCACCCGCTGGCCGATGAAACCGGTCACTACGACGGCTCGAATGTCGATCTGGTGATTGAAATCGCTGACGCGCGCGAAGCGCAGCGCAGCTATGAGGCGAACCTCAGGATGTTCGACCAGACGCGTCAGATGACGCAAAGCCTGTTCGACCTTCTGCGCCGATAGGGGGATCCATAATGGATGTGAAAGCCTCTTTCGTTTCCCAGGCCTACGCGAATGCCCGCAGCGCAGCCGCTCCGCAACCCGCGGGTGGAGGGGTGGGCGAAGGCTTTGCCCGCCTTGCCGGGAACTTCATGGAAAGCCTGCAGGAGCACGAAACTGTGGCCCGCTCCGCCATGACCGGTGGGGCCGACCCGCATGCCCTGGTTGAGGCACTTGCCTCGTCCAGGATGGCAGTCGAGACGGTGGCAACGGTGCGCGACCGGGTGGTCGAGGCCTACCAGGAGATCCTGAGGATGCCGGTATGAGCGAAGAGCTTATCTACGACATCCTTCGGCAGGGCCTTTGGGTTTCGGTCCTGATCTCGGCACCGCTGCTGACCGTTGCACTCGTCGCGGGCGTTGTGGTCGGCCTGTTCCAGGCCCTGACCTCGATCCAGGAGATGACGCTGACTTTCGTGCCGAAGGCCGCGATCATGGTGGCGGTCTTCTGGGCCTCGATGAGCTTCATGACCACAACGCTGGTTGCCTTCTTCCAGGGCACGATCATCCCCCAGATCGCAGGGGGCTGAGATGGACGCCGCCGGATATGCCACGCTGAACCGCCAGTCGGGCCTGATGCGCGAGATGGCCGTTGTCGCGAACAACATCGCCAACATCTCCACCGCCGGATTCCGGCGTGAGGGCGTGGTGTTCTCGGAATACGTCGCCGGGATGGACGAGGATCCGTCGCTCTCGATGGCCCATGCCAGCGGCCGGATGGTCGACCTCACCCAGGCGACCGTGACACAGACCGGCGGCAGTTTCGACTTTGCCATTCAGGGCGACGGCTTCTTCCTGATCGAGACACCGGAGGGTGAGCGGCTGACGCGGGCCGGGGCCTTTACCCCAAATGCCGAGGGCGAGTTGGTGACGCCGGACGGTTACCGCCTCTTGGACGCGGGCGGCGCGCCGGTCTTTGTGCCGCCGGATGCAAAGGCCGTCGGGCTTTCGCAGGACGGCACGCTGTCCGTCCAGGGGCAGCCTGTTGCCCAGATCGGGCTTTGGCGGCCTGCCGATCCGCTGGCGCTGCGCCATCAGGCCGGCACGCTGTTCGACGGGGGCGAGATCGAGCCGGTCGAGAACGGCACGGTGCTGCAGGGGATGCTGGAAGAGAGCAACGTCCAGCCGGTGTCCGAGATCGCCCGGATGATCGAGGTCCAGCGCGCCTATGAGCTGGGCCAGAAGTTCCTTGACGCCGAGGATGACCGCGTGCGCGGCGTCATCCAGGCACTTGGCCGATAGGGGGCTCTCGATGAAGGCTTTGCACATTGCCGCAACCGGCATGGCTGCCCAGCAGATGAAGGTCGACGTGGTTTCGAACAACCTCGCGAACATGTCGACCACCGGCTACAACCCCCGCCGCGCCGACTTTGCCGACCTTCACTACCAGCAGATGGCGCGACCGGGCAGCATCTCGGCGGCAGACGGATCGATGCTGCCGACGGGCATCCAGATCGGCCTTGGCGTTCGCCCTGCCGCCGTGTCGGTGGTGCTTGGGCAGGGGTCGCTTGATGCCACCGGAGGTGACCTCGACCTTGCGATCGAGGGCAATGGCTATATCGAGGTGCAGATGCCTTCGGGGCAGACCGGATATACCCGCGACGGCGCGCTGAAGCGGTCGGCGGACGGGTTGATCGTCACCTCGGACGGGTTTCCGGTGGTGCCGGGGATCACCATCCCCAGCGATGCGCGCGGCCTGACGATCAGCCCTTCGGGAGAGGTCTGGGCCGACTTTGCCGACCGAGTCGAGCCTGAGCTTCTGGGCCAACTGACGCTATCGAGCTTTCCGAACGAAAAGGGGCTGGAGGCGATCGGGTCGAACCTTTTCCTTGAAAGCCCGGCCTCGGGCCAGGCCTTCTCGGGCCCCCCGGGTGAGGATGGGCTTGGAACGCTGCGGCAGGGGTATCTGGAGTCGAGCTCGGTCGACGCAGTGCGCGAGGTGACCGAGCTGATCAAGGCCCAGCGCGGCTATGAGCTGAACGCCAAGGTCATCACCGCCGCCGACCAGATGCTTGGCGCAACGACACAGGTGCGCTGATGCGGGTGCTGGCGCTATGGCTTTTGCTGACCGGACCGGCCCCTGCCGAGAACGTGGTGGCGACGCGCACGATCCCCGCCGGGTCGATCATCGGGCCCGAGGATGTGACGCTGGTCGAGGCCGTCCTTCCCGGTGCGCTCGCGGACCTTTCGCTCGCCCTGGGGCAGGAGACGCGGACGGCGATCTATGCCGGTCGCCCCGTGCGCGCATCGGACCTTGGCCCGCCGACGCTGGTGCAGCGCAACCAGCTGGTCCCGCTGATCTATCGTTCGGGCGGCCTTGCCATAACGACCGAGGGGCGCGCCCTTGCGCGCGGGTCGGTGGGCGAGGTGATCCGGATCATGAACCTTGGCTCTCGCACCACTGTCAGCGGCCGGATCGGCGCGGACGGGGCGGTCTACGTTGGATGGGAAGACTGACATGAAGCTGCCTTTCGCACTTCTCGGGGCGCTGGCCCTGTCCGGCTGCGGCAAGCTGGGCGACGTCGGCCGGGCGCCGGATTTCACCGGGCTCGAGGGGAGCGGCCAGCACTATGCCATGTATTCCGCGACGCTGCCCGAGGATCTGGCCGCAGCCACGCCGTCGGATGCCTCTTCGCTCTGGACGGCCGGGACGGATTCGCTGTTCGGGGATCGGCGCGCCGCCCAGCGCGGCGATATCCTGACCGTGGTGATCGAGATCGACGACAGCGCGTCGATCTCGAACTCATCCGACCGCGACCGGAGCGGGTCGCAGGAAGGGGGCCTGCCCCAGATGTTCGGCATTCCGCAGCGGCTGGACGAAAAGCTGCCGCCGGGGGCAAGCATGGCGGATGCCTTCGAGATGGAGTCCTCGTCGACCTTCAGCGGCTCGGGCAGCGTGAGGCGGCAGGAAGAGCTGACCCTGCGCATCGCGGCCACGGTGGTCGAGGAACTGCCGAACGGCGTTCTGCGGATCGAAGGGCAGCAGGAGGTGAGGGTGAACTATGAACTGCGCGAGCTGATCGTGACCGGCTTCGTCCGCCCGATCGACATCAGCCGGCAGAACGAGATCACCTATGACAAGATCGCGGGGGCGCGGGTCTCCTATGGCGGACGGGGCCAGATCTCGGATTTCCAGCAGCCCACCTACGGCCAGCAGGTCGCCGACATCGTGCTGCCGTTCTGATGCGCCGGCTGCTTCTTCCCCTGTTCCTCGCCCTTGGCGGACTTGGTGCCGGGGTGAGCGCCGGGCTCTTCCTCCGGCCGGAAGAGGTGGCGGAAGGGCATGCGACCGGCGAAGATGCGGCAACCGATGACCATGGGGCTGCGGCCCCCTCGGGCGAGGAAGCCGAGGCGCAGGAAGACGGCGCCGGGCCGGAATATGTCAAGCTGAACAACCAGTTCGTGGTGCCGGTCGTGCAGGAGGGGCGGGTCGCGGCGATGGTGGTCCTGTCGCTTTCGCTTGAGGTTGAACCCGGAAACACCGAAGCCGTCTACCAGCGCGAACCGAAGCTGCGTGACGTGTTCCTGCAGGTGTTGTTCGATCACGCCAATGTCGGCGGCTTCAGCGGGTCGTTCACCGATGGGTCCAACCTTGTGGTCCTGCGCACAAGCCTGAGGGAGGCGGCGGCGCTGGTCCTTGGCACGACGGTGCGGGATGTCCTGATCACCGATATTGCCCGTCAGGACAGCTGAACACTCAGTCTCGCCCCTTCATGCGACCAGCAATGCCGCGTAGGGCCTCGGCCCGGCCGAAAGCGTGACGGGCGTCTTCGCGGGCGGCCAGCCATTCCACAGTCTGCCGGGCGAGGACTGTGTTCAGCTCACTCCGTCGGACGTCCGCCCAATACTGATAGCGCAAGGACACCTGCGCCGATGGGGCAAGCCCCAGCCCGTCTGGCTCTGCCCGCCGGTCCAGCGCAGCGATCTGCATGCGGCTTTGGTCGCACCGGTCGGCTGCCTGGCGAAGCTGCGACAGCCGGTGGTCCAGAAGCATCCGGGCCAATCCCTGCAGGGCTGCGAGATCACGGGGCCGCGTCATCCTTTCCGAGCCTTCCGCCGCATCGCATCGGCAAAGCGGATCGCGGCGGCGACCGCCCGGTAGTGTTCGGCCCGGACTTCCTGGCCAAGCTCGACCGTCGCATAGAGCGTCCGGGCTGTCGGCGGGTCGCTGTGGATCGGGACTCCGTGTTCGGCGGCGCGTTCGCGGATCACCCTGGCGATCTCGTCCACACCTTTGGCCACGCAGATCGGCGCGCCGCCCTTGCCACGCTCCCAGCGCAGGGCAACTGCGTAGTGCGTCGGGTTCACTACCACCACATCGGCCCGGGCAACATCCGCCAGCATCCGGTTCGTCGCCACCTCTTGTGCGCGCTGGCGGCGGGCTGCCCGGAAATGCGGATCCCCCTCGCTTTCCTTGAATTCATCCATCATTTCCTTGCGCGACATCCGGTTGCGCTGCCGGTGTAGGTGGACCTGCCAGAGGTAATCGACCCCGCCGAGCGCGATGCCGGCAAGAAGGACCAGAAGCAGGAAATCGATCGTCAGCCGCGCCAGAAGTGCGGTCGACATCGCCGGGGTCAGGTAGACGGCGGCCATCACCTCTTCGAACCGGGCGGCAAGAAACGCGTAGAGGATCGCCGAGACCAACGCGAGCTTCACCGCGCTCTTGGCGAACTCGACGAGCCCTTCGGCACCGAACTTGTGTTTTGCTGTGGCAACCGGCGAGACCCGCGACAGCTTCGGCTGGATCCGTTCAGGCGTGACGAGAAAACTGCGGGTCGCGATCACCAGCGCCAGCACGACAACCGGCGGCAGCAAGAGCAGGGCCAGGGGCGGCCCGGCGAAAGCGAGGATGATCCCGCCCAGCGGCGCGGGCGCGGCTTCGGTCATCAACCGGGACAGCCTGTCGGACTGATCCAGAAGTACCATTCCGGCGGTACCTGACTCTGTTACCGCCCAGCTGCCGAAGGCGAAGAGGGCCAGCACAAAACCGGCCGTGCTTGCCGCTGTCAGAAGATCAGCCGACCGCGGAATGTCACCCTTCTTCCGCGCCTCGATCAGCTTTTGCGGCGAGGCTTCGTGTTCCTTGTCTTCCTGTTCGTCGTCTTCCTCGCTCATCGCGGGGGTCCGAACGGATCGGCAAGAAAGGTCTCGAACGCCTGCAGCCAGACGGCCAGCAGGACCGGTGTGGCAATTGCCAGAAGGGCCAGTGCCCCAAGGGTCAGCGCTGGTGCCCCGACCATCGACACCATCAGCTGCGGCATCGCCCGGTTGATCGCGCCGAGGGCGAGATTGTAGATCATCGAGGCGATGACGAAGGGGGCCGCAAGCGAGAAGGCCAGGCTGAAGGTCTGGCTGACCAATCCAAGGCTCCAGTCGGCGGCAGCGGCCGCGTCCGGGATGCCACCGGCGGGCAGGATGTCATAGGACAGAAGGACAAGACCGACCGCCTGCAGGTGGAGGTCCGCAGCAAGCGCAAGGGCGATGCCGGCAATGACGAAAAGATTGCCGATCGCGGGCTGCGGGTCGGGCGTTGCCCCGGCGAAAAGCTGCGAGAGGGTGGTGGCCTGGGCCACGATCACCGCGGCAGTCTGCAGAGCCAGGAGAAAGAGCCGCATGCCGATGCCCAGGATCAGACCGGCCAGCGCCTCACCCAGAAGGGCGGTCAGCGCCGGGGGCGGCAGCTCCGGGCTGTCGGCAAGTATGGGGGCGATGACCAGCGTGAAGGCGATGACTAGGGCCAGCTTGATGCGTTGGGGGACCGCCTGTTCGCCGAAACCCGGCATCAGCGCCACCATCGCCCCGACCCGCAGAAAGACCAGGACCGCCGCCCAGGCCAGCCCTTCAGCCACGGCGAGCAGGTCAGCGAGACCGGTGATCAGAGCGTTCATGCCGGCACCTGGCCGAGGAGTGCCGGGCGCGCATCCGTCCCGATCTCTTCATAGGACAGGACCGGCATCTGCAGACCCTTGGCCTGGACGACCGTACGCAGGAAGCGGCGGCGAAGGACCGAGGTGATCAGCGCGGGATAGACCCCGGTTTCCGCCGCGCGGTTGACCCGGTCAGTCAATCCATTCGCCAGCTTCGCAAAGATCTCAGGTGGCAGGGCCACGTCACGATGGCCCCGGTCGCCGTCGATCTGGTAGGTGGTGAAGGTCCGTTCCCATTCGGGTGCAAGCTGGATCAGGGGGACCGAGCCGTCGGGACGCTTGAGTTCGGCCACGATCTGAAAGCCAAGGCGCTGGCGCACATGTTCGCAGATCGCCTCCGGCGTGCCGAGGTGCCGGCCCTCAGCGACGGCCTCAAGGATCAGGGGCAGGTTCCGGATCGAGACCTTCTCGTCCAGAAGAAGACGCAGCACGGCATGCAGAAGATCGACCGGAACCTTTTCGGGAATGAGTTCGTCAAGAAGGCGCCGGTTCGCCTCGGCGCGGGCAGGGTCGGACAGACGGACGAACTCATCCAGCAGCCGGCGCAGCCCCCGCAGGGTCAGCAACCGCGAGAGATTCGATTTCAGCATCTCCAGAAGATGGGTGGCAAGCACTTCGGTCGACGACACCACGGTCAGCCCGGCAAGCGCGGCATCTTCCTGCTGATCGCGCGGGATCCAGCGGGCGGGAGCGCCGTAGACAGGCTCTTTCACATCGATCCCGTCGGGGGCCACAACACCGTCCGTCAGAAGTACAAGGACCTTGTCGGCATAAAGGCGGTCCGACACCCGTTCGACCCCCTGCAAGCGGATGCGATACTGCCCGGGGGAAAGCGACACTTCATCGGTCATGCGAATCTCGGGAAGGATGAGACCGAATGCCGAGGCCACATGATTGCGCATGTTGGCGACGCGGCTATCCAGCCCGGTTGCCGGATCCAGCACCATGGCAACAAGGTTCGGCGCGAACTCGATGTGGATGTCATCGAAATCCAGCACGTCCCCGATGGAACGCTGGCGCGGCGGCTCGACCATTGTGGTGGGGCCGTCGCTCGTTTTCTCCGTGTCGCGCGCCTTCAGGAGCGCAAGACCGCCCAGGGTAAGCCCTGCAAGAATAAAGGGCAGGAATGGCATTCCCGGCACCAGCGCAAACAGCACCATCAGGCCGGCAACCGTGCCAAGCGCGCCGGGGTAACGACCAAGCTGGGCGAAGAAGGACACGTCGGTCGCGCCCTTCTGGCTTCCCTTGGCCAGGAGGAGGGCCGCCGCCACGGAAATGATGACCGCGGGGATCTGGCTGACCAGCCCGTCGCCGACGGTCAGGATCGTGTAGGTGCGAAAGGCGGTGGCGGCGTCAAGGTCATGCACAAATAGGCCGACGCAGAGACCGACAACGATGTTCAGAAGCGTGATCAGAAGCCCGGCGATCGCATCACCCTTCACGAACTTCGATGCCCCGTCGAGCGAGCCGAAAAAGGTGGTCTCAGCCAGTTCCTGCTCGCGCCGGCGCTTGGCCTCGGCATGGTCGATGGCACCGGCGGAAAGGTCAGCGTCGATGGCAAGCTGCCGCCCCGGCATCCCGTCCAGCGCAAAGCGGGCGCCAACCTCGGCCATCCGGCCGGCCCCCTTGGTGATGACGATGAAGTTGACGATCAGGAGGACGACGAAGATCACCAGGCCGAGGATGAGGTCTCCGCCCATGATGAATTCGGCAAAGCCCTCGATCACATGGCCCGCGGCATCGGTGCCGGTATGACCCTCGCTGATGATCAGCTTGGTCGAGGACACGTTGAGCGCCAGACGCAGCAGAAGCGAGGCCAGAAGGATCGTCGGGAAGGCCGAGAAATCCAGCGGGCGATCGATGAAGAGCGTGACCGTCAGCATCAGGATCGCCAGTGCAAAGGATACGGCGAGGCCGATGTCGAGAAGCCAGGCGGGGATCGGCAGGATCATCATCATGATGACCGCCATCAGGCCCAGCGCCAGAAGGACAGTCGGTTTCAGGAAAAGCGCGGCAACCCCGGTGGGCATCCTATGGCCCCCCGAGCAGCCGGTGACCGCTTGAAGTTGCGGGAACCAACGAGCCGTTCCGGCCTGCCGTGCCGGCAATCAGAAGCGGGAAGCCGTTGCTCCGTGGTGCCTGATCCGTGCCGAGATCGGCTGAACCGCCGCCCAGTCCGGCGAAGGTGGCGTCATACCGCGCCTTGTATCGGTCGGCGTGTTCGGGCGTGGCAGAGTGGTAGGCTGCCGCTGCGCGCGCCCAGTCGCCTGTCCGGGAGTATTGGTGTTCAAGGTACTTGGCCGCGTAAATGGCGTTCGCTTCGGGGTCGAGCATGGCTGCGAGTGACGGGAACTCCGCCGCGTGCCAGCGGTAGTTCAACTGGAAGCACCCGATGTCGATGTTCGTCCTGCCCTGATCCAGAGCCTGTTGCACGAGAGCTTCGGCCTCTGCCGGGCTATCGAGCCAGTAACCGGCGCCGCCAAGATTGACCGTCCAGGGCCAGGGCTGCATCTGGCGGCCTGTTTCCACAATCGAGATTGCAAGAAGGGTATCAAAGGGAACTCCGGTCAGGTCAGCGGCCGAGCGGGCTGCGTCGACGCAGAGCGCCGAAGGGTCGCCGCCGGAGGCCGCAGCTGACGCCGGAGACCCCAGAAGCAGCAGACAAAGCAAGGTTCTGCGGACGGCGATCCTGAAGAGCATTTCCAACTCAAACGGCGGCTTTCTGCCTTGGTGACAAAAGGCTAGAGCCCGAATCTTTCGATCCGGTTAGCGGCATCAGGGCGCAGGCACTTCCGCGAGAAGCGCCTCGATCGCCGACCTTGCCGCCGCGCTGTCCTCCAGCGCCGCGCGACCTTCGGCAAGTGGTCCAGCCGCCCCTGTCTGCGCGGGTTCGACAAGGGCGGATGCCTCAGCCCAGACCGATGGGCCTTCGGCCTTCAGGACCTCCCAGTCCCCGCCCCAGGACGCCGTTCGGGTGCCTTCCTCGGCCCGGCCGGCCCCGACAAGTGCCTGCCGTGCCGCGCCAAAGGCACCCAGTTGCAGGAATGCCTCTGCTTTCAGCGCCGCCGCTTCGGCATCCGTCAGGCCGGAAAGAAGCTGAAGCGTGGCGCGTGCGTTTCCCAGCGCCAGTTGCGACCTTGCCGCAACCATGAGCCTTTCGATTGGCGCTTTGTCCCCGACATCGCCCAGCCACAGAAGGGCCGAGTCGTGGAAACCGCTGTCGGACAGGCGTCTGGCGATCGCAAGACTTACAGTGTCTGGGACGGCAGGAACAGAGGTATCGGCAGACAGAACCGCCCGGGCAAGAAAGGCATCGTCGTCGGCACGCTTCACGACTGCCTGCCACAGGTCAGGCAGAACAGTGCTGTCGGTTCCGGCCATGCCAAAGGCCTCTTCAACCTCTCCGGACATTGCAAGGGCCAGGATCACGGCACGTTCGTGCCTGGATCGGTCCTCACCGGAGATATCGCGCAGCGCCATCAGCGATCCGGTCACCTCAGGCGAAAGGGGCTTGCCGGACTGGAAGTGCGCCTCGACGAGCGCCACCAGAGCGTCCAGCCCGGAGCCATCAGCCAGAACCGCGCTTTCGGCGTGGCCGAGGGCAGCCTGTGGGCGCGCAGCCTGCAGTTCGGCCTTCGCATCCAGCAGCGCAACAGTGCCGGGAGCGATCTCAGGCGTGCGCTCGTAGGCGTCGCGGATCATCCGGGCCGCTTCGGGATAACGCTCCAGCAACAGTCCAGCCAGCCTTGGCCCACGGTGGCGGCGCAGATGCGGCGGCAGGGCGTGGAAACTGCGAACCACCGCATCCGTGTTGACATCCGCTCCGGCCTCTGGGCCGGACTGTGCGAGGACCGCCCAAAGCGCGGCTGCCCCGTCGCAGCCCGTCATCGGCGCAAAGGCTGAAGCCGGATCTGTTTCGCCGTCGATCAGGCGGGCGAGCGAGAGAAGGGGTGACATCACCGGGTCGCTCGCGGCCCCGTCCATCAGCATCGCATACTGCGCCGCCTCGGCACCGAACCCAAGGTAGAGGTGAAGCTGAACCGCGTGGACCAGCGCCTTGGCCGACAGGACATCAAATTCCTCGAAAAGTCCGCCCCGCGCTTCGGCCAGAAGGTCAAGGGGTTCGCGGCCTTCGCCCCAACTGGCCAGATCAAGCACCTCGTCGGGAATGCAGACCTCGTTGTCGTCGACCGCCGGACCGGCGCCCTGGCCGATGTCGAGACCGGGCAACTCGCCGATCCGGATGAGGGCACCCGAAAGATCGCCCATGCCCTGCACCTCGGACGACACAGGCTTTCCCGGCAGGACCATGTCGACGATTCCATTGGCCGCACCTCTGCTCAACTGCACGAGAAGCTCTTCCCGCAAGGGGCCCAGTGAAGTGGTCCTGCCAACTGAAGAGAGGCCGAAGGGACCTTCGGACACCCCGTCCGGCATCGTTCTTCCTGGCAGACCCAGCCAATCGTAGACCGGTTTCCTGGCTGCCCGCGGCGCACGGGTGCCCGGCTGGCGGCCAAAGCCCGGATCCAGCGCAGCCTCGAAGACCGACCCGGGCGGCGCGGGGCCTTCGCGGATGTCCAGCACCACCATCCCCGGCTGATATTCGAAGGGAAAGACGTGACAATCGCAGGCCAGCGTCATCAGGAGCGCCCTGCTTTCCGGATCAACGCGCAGCCCCTGCAGGCGCGTGCGCGGAATGCGGTCCCAGACCCGCGAAAGGTCGTAACCCGGCTGAACCGGGGCCAGGGTCAGGAAGCCGTAGCCCATCGCTCTGCGCCCGACCGTCCAGTCCGCAGCTTCGGGAAGTTCGATCACCAGACGGGTGAAATCGGCATGCTCACCCGAGATCACCCGGGCGGTTTCGGCAGATGCCATGCCGGACAAGGCCGCAAGCACCATCACCAGCCAGCGGATCATGCCGCGTCCTGCCTGAGGTTTCGCATCGCCTCTTCCAGGCTGGAGAAGGCAGGACGGACGTGGTGCGGCGTGTTCTGCCGACCGACCTCGATGCAGATGTTCGGCGGATGCCGGTGCAGATTGGCCACCAGCACCTCGCGGATCAGGTGGTAGAAGTGGATGTCCTCCTCCACCACCGACTTCACCCGGGCGGCGAAAGGCCCCATCAGGCCATAGGCCAGGAACACGCCCAGGAAAGTGCCGACCAGCGCACCGCCGATCATCTTGCCCAGCACTTCCGGCGGCTGGTCGATCGAGCCCATCGTCTTGATCACACCCAGAACGGCCGCAACGATCCCCAGCGCCGGCAGCCCGTCGGCCACAGTCTGCAGCGCGTGGCTGGAGTGCATCGCATGGTGCAGCGTCGCTTCCATCCGCTTGTCCAGCACCTCTTCCACCTGATGAGGGTCGTCGTAGTTCATCGAGGCGGCGCGCAGCGTGTCGCAGATCAGCTCGATCGCCTCATGATCCGCTTGAATCCGCGGATAGCGGCTGAAGATGCCCGAGGTCTGGGGCGATTCGATGTGTTCCTCCAGCGCGACCGGATTGGCCCGGGCGAGGCGGATCAGTTCGAAGAGAAGACACAGCAGATCCCGGTAGTCGTCCGGCTTCCAGCGGGCCCCCTTGAAGACCTTGCCGATGTCCTTCAGCGTCTGCTTGACCGCCGCCATGTCGTTCGAGATCAGGAAGGCCCCGACCGCCGCCCCGCCGATCATGATCATCTCGAACGGCAGCGCCTTCAGGATGATCCCGAGCTTGCCGCCGGCCAGCATGTAGCCGCCGAAGACCATCACCAGAATGACGGCTATGCCAACAAAACCAAGCATCGGGACCCTTGAGTTGCTGGTGGCCGACTATGCGACCGCCGGGTTAAGGACTCGTCACCGGTTCATTCCGTCGGGGCGCGGGCGTTACGGCCGGCGACGATGACGCTGATCCCGTAGGCGGCCTCGGCGCTCATCCCCGAAAGGATCGCGGCGGCGGAGTCAGGGGCCATCCGGCCAAGGAACCCGGCAGCGAATTCAGGCGACATCGTCTCGAACAGGGCCGCCGCATCCTTCGGCTTCATCGCCTGATAGACGGCAGTCAGCCGCTCGATGTCCGCCTCGGCGGCCCCGTCGGCCAGGGCCAGCGTCTCGCGCAGCCGCGCCTCCATCGCCTCGAGTGCCGCCAGACGTTCGGTGATTGCCTGATCCGCAAGCGCCAATGCGGCCTGCCGGTCGTTCAGCGCCGCCTCGCGCACCAGGAGGCGGTCTTCCCGCAAGGACAGTGCCTCGGCCAGCGCGGCCGGTTGCTCGCAGGACATGGTTTGCGCCTGCGCCTCGGTCGCCGGTGCTTCTTCGGCCCGGGCAAGTGCGGTGCCGACCCCCGATCCCAGCCGCAGGGCGCCAGAGGTTGCGAAAAGCATCGCCACGATGAAAAGCGCGCCATGTCCTGCCCGGCGGCTCATTCCGCGGCCTCCAGCGTGTCCCGCGGCGCGCGGCGGCGGACGAAACGCAGGCGCCTGCTCTCGTCGGCTTCCTCCTTCTGCGGAGAGGGCGCGGGCGCAGCCTTCGGCTCGGGCAGGTCATGCAGCGATGCCACCAGCAGTTCCAGCCGGCGGGCAACCGCCTCACCCCGCGCGGTCAGGGCCTCCAGACTCTCGGCCGAGCCGTTCGCCGCACCCCGGGCCTTTTCCAGCGCCACGGTCATTTCGTCGACCTGCGCCGACAGGACGGCGATCGCCCCGCCCATGCCGCTTTCCAGGGTCGTGAACCGCTTCAGCCGGGTGGACAGGACGGAACAGTAGACCGCCGCCCCGAAGGACCCGGCGACCAGAAGGATATCGGCGATAAGCTCCATCTTCGACCTGCCTAGTTCAGCACGAATTCGGTGATGAGAAGATCGCGCACGCGGCCCTCCCCGGTGACGATCTGAACCCGCCGCAGCATCTGGGCGCGCAACCGGGCCATCGCCTGCGGGTCCTCGATCGAGGCGGTGTCGATCGCCCGCAGGTAGCTGTTCAGGACATCCAGGATCCGCGGCTTCAACAGGGTCACATCGGCGACGGCGCCCTCCACCACCTCGACCTGTGCCGTGAACCGCAGATGCTCGCTGCCCGAATCGGCGCCAAGCGAAACCACCATCGTCTCCAGCGGCACGAAGGCGATGCCCTGCAGCGCGGGCGGCGCAGCCCCCTCGTCCCCGTGACCCCTGCTGCCGAAAATCAGCCCGGACCAGGTTGCGTAGAAACCGCCGCCAGCAAGAACAAGGGCGAGAAGAACCCCGATCAGCAGAGGTTTCTTCGACCGTTTCTTCGGCTCGTCCTCCAGCGTCGCTTCAGCAGTGGCCACGTCCAACTCCCGCTTCCTGATCGGCAGAAGATAGGCCAAAGGTCACTAACTGATTGTTAAGTCGGGATCGGCAAACCTTCCGCCACGGCAGAAACGCCGGTGCGGAGATTCGACTTGCAGAACGTGATTGCCCTCTGGTCCTCGCTGGACCTGCGCCGCCGGATCATCATCATCGGCGCCACGATCGCGATGTTCGCAGCCATTCTTGCCCTCGGCCGCATTGCCGGACGCCCCGACATGGTTCTCCTCTATGCGGGGCTGGAGCCTGCTGCGGCGGGTGAGGTTGTGGCGGCGCTGGAACAGCGCGGCGTCCTGCACGAGGTGCGGGGCGATTCGATCCTGGTCGACGCCTCGCAGCGCGACAGCCTGCGCATGGCACTTGCCTCCGAAGGGCTGCCCGCGGCGGGCGGCGGCGGTTATGAACTTCTGGATACGCTTTCCGGCTTCGGCACTACGTCGCAGATGTTCGACGCCGCCTATTGGCGCGCCAAAGAGGGGGAGCTTGCCCGCACCCTTCTGGCCATGCCGCAGGTCAAGGCCGCTCGCGTCCACATTGCCAGCGCGCCGACCCGCGCCTTCCAGCAGGACGCAACGGCGACCGCCTCGGTCACCCTGACCACGACCGGCGGCAGCCTGTCGGAAGAACAGGCCCGCGCCATCCGGCATCTCGTCGCCAGCGCGGTGTCGGGGATGACCCCGGACGCCGTGCAGATCATCGATACCGTGGCCGGTCTCATCGGCGGTCCGGACGACGGCGAACGCGCGGGCACCGACGCCGCCGAACGGGCGGCGGCGATCCGCGGCAATGTCGAACGCCTGCTTGCGGCGCGGGTCGGACCCGGAAAGGCCGTGGTCGAAGTTTCAGTCGACCTGGTGCAAGACCGCGAATCGATCACCGAACGTACCTTCGACCCCCAGGGCCGCGTCGCGATCTCGTCCGAGACCGAGGAAAGGTCCGACTCCGCCACCGAGCCCGGGGGTGAGGTCACGGTCGCCTCGAACTTGCCGGAAGGCGATGCCCAGAACGGCGCGCAGGGACAAAGCCAGTCGTCCGAAACGCGGGAGCGGGTGAACTACGAGGTGTCCGAGACCCAGCGCGAGATCCTGCGCGCCCCGGGCGGGATCCGGCGGATGACCGTTGCGGTCATGGTCGATGGCGTCGTCACCGTCGCGGAGGACGGCACGCGCAGCTGGTCCCCCCGCCCGGATGAGGAACTTGCCGTCCTGAGGGAGCTTGTCGCCTCCGCCGTAGGGCTGGACGAGGCGCGGGGTGATGTCCTGACTTTGAAATCGCTGGAATTTCAGGAACTTCCCACCCCGGATGGTGAGATGGTCACAGCCGGCCTCCTGCCCGAGATGTCCAGCCTTGATGTCATGGCCCTGATCCAGACGGCGGTCCTTGCCCTGGTAGCCCTGGTTCTCGGCCTGTTCGTGATCCGCCCGATCCTGACCTCGGCCAACCGTCCCGCCCTCGCATCGCCGACGCCCGCCCTTGCCCTGCCGCCGACCACCGGCTTCGCCAACCCCCCGCTTGAGGGTGAGGTCGACGGCGCCTTTGTCTACGACGGTTACGGATCTGGCGGTGTCGCGGAAGGGGCGGCCGAGGATGACCCCGCCACGCGCCTGCGCAAGCTGATCGAAAAGCGGCAGGCGGAATCGATCGAGATTCTGCGCGGCTGGATGGAACATGAAGAGGAGCGCGCCTGATGCCTGCCCTGCGGCTTGAGGTCTTCGATACCGTCACCGCAGGCGACGGCGCGCCGCGCCCGCTGGTCGAGGCGAGCGCGCTTGACGAGGCCAAGGTCGCCTCGTTCGAACAGGGTTACTCCGCCGGGTGGGAGGATGCCGCCGCCGCTCAGGAAGGCGACCAGACCCGGATCCGGGCCGATCTGGCGCGCAACCTCCAGTCGCTTGCCTTCACCTTCCAGGACGCGCGCAGCCATGTCCTGCAGGCGATCCGCCCGCTGATCCTGGAAATGACCACCCGCCTGCTGCCCGAGGTCGCGCGCGAGGCGCTGGGACCGGCGGTGCTTCAGGCCTTGATGCCCATGGCCGAAAAGCTGGCCGACGCGCCCCTGACCCTGGTCCTGAACCCCGCCGCAAGGGACCGGGTGGAAACGCTGGTCGCCCAGGCCACCGGCCTGCCGATGGAGATCGAGGAAGAGCCGTCCCTTGGCGAAGGTCAGGTCTATATCCGCCTCGGCCCGACCGAGGCCAAGGTCGACCTGACCCAGGCCACCGAAGACATCGCGACCGCCGTCCGCGGCTTTTTCAACCAGTCCACCTGAGGGCCCCCGCCATGGATGACCTGACCGATGCCAACCCCTTCAGCCAGGTACCCATCGAGGTGACGATCTCGGTCGGCCGCGCGCGGCCCCTGGTGCGTGACCTGCTACGACTGTCCAAGGATGCAGTCCTCCAGCTGGACCGCCGGGTGGATGACCCGGTGGAGCTTTACGTCGGCGACCGGCTGATCGCACGGGGGGAACTCACCGAGCTTGAGGGCGACAATGCCGGCCAGCTGGCCGTCCGCCTGACCGAGGTCGCCAACCTGCGTGGCGGGCTGTGAGGCTGACCTCCGGCTCTACCTTCGCCTTCGCGTTGGTCCTGGGCCTTCTGGCCGGCCCGGCACTGGCGCAGGACCTGTCGATCAGCCTTGGCGGCGACCCCGGTGATGGGGGGTCGCTGTCGCTGCGGTCGGTTCAGCTTCTCCTCCTCATCACCGTCCTCAGCATCGTGCCGGGGCTGGCGGTGATGGTGACCTGCTTTCCCTTCATCGTCACCGTACTGTCGATCCTGCGGCAGGCCATCGGACTGCAGCAGGCGCCGCCGAACATGCTGATCATCAGCCTTGCGCTGTTCCTGACCTGGTACGTGATGGACCCGGTCTTCACCGAGGCCTGGGTGACCGGGATCGAACCGATGACGACCGGCGAGATGGAGGTGACCCCGGCGCTTCAGGCGGCGATCCTGCCCTTTCGCGACTTCATGGCGCTGCGGGTCGACCCCGAAACCTTCCTGTCAATGGCCGACCTGCGCCCGGCGACGGCGGGGGCGACACCGGCCACGGCCCCCCTGTCGCTGCTGGTGCCGTCCTTCCTCTTGTCGGAAATCCAGCGCGCCTTCGAGATCGGCTTCATGATCTTCCTGCCGTTCCTGATCATCGATCTGGTCGTCGCGGCGATCCTGATGTCGTTGGGGATGATGATGGTCCCCCCGGCCGTCGTTTCGATGCCGTTCAAGCTGGCGTTCTTCGTCGTGGCTGACGGCTGGGCGCTTGTGACCGGGGCCCTGGTGCGGAGCTATTTCTAGCGGGTGACCACAGTGGTCAAAATCTCTTTCTCATTACACATCAATATGTTACATATATCCATTTACCAATCATCAACACTTTGACCACGGGCTTTGCCGGCCAGCGTCAGCCGGTCAGAACCGGGGCGGCCTCGACCCACCAGCCGGGGTGTGCAAGCGTGAGAGACCTGGCCGCTGCCCTGGCCTGGGCGTCAGAAACGAAAAGCCCGAAATGCGTGCCGCCTGATCCCGACATCCGCGCCAGAAGGCAGCCGGGCACCCCTGCCAGAGCCGTGTGGACCTGTTCCAGCACCGGAGCGATCTGCCGCGCCGGGGCCGCAAGATCGTTGTGGGTGTGGGCTGATAGCCAGGCCGCCAGATCGGCAGCCAAGGCAAGGGCCGCAGCGGGCATGGGCGGGACGGGCGGATTTTCCCGCCGGGAAAGTGCCGCAAAGACCTGCGGCGTGGCCACCGGCACCCGGGGATTGACCAGGACCATCCAGAGAGGCGGCAGCGGCGGGAGCGGTTGAAGCGCCTCGCCCACCCCCTGCATCCGGACCGGGTGGCCCTGAAGGCAGACCGGCACATCGGCGCCAAGGGCCAGAACGGCAGCGGGACCGGGCAGCGCACGCCCGGTCAGGCGGGCGACCGCCCGCAAGGTCGCCGCCGCATCTGCCGACCCGCCGCCGATGCCCGAGGCAACCGGAAGCGCCTTCCAGAGGGTCAGCGCTGCGCTTGCCCCCATGAGGCGGGCCGCCCGCAGCACGAGGTTGTCGGGATCGGACGAAAGAGCGGCACCTTCCGGCCCATCAATCGCCAGCGAAAGCCCCAGCGCAGGGGTAGCGGTGACCCTGTCCCCGACCCCGGCAAACACCACGAGACTGTCCAGAAGGTGATAGCCGTCTGCCCGACGGCCGGTGACATGCAGGCAAAGATTGATCTTCGCCGGGGCGAATTCGCTGACCGGTGTCGCGCTGGCGGTCAATCGCCGGTTCCGGCGGCTTCGACCGGCGCGGCCCCGGCGGCGGCCTCTTCCTGCATGACCACGTCGAGCCCCACTTCAAGCTTGCGGCGGATGCGTTCGGCGTCCTTTTCGGTAGGCTCGAAGGACAGGGCGCGGCGCCACTGGAACCGGGCCTCGAGCTTGCGGTCGTTCATCCAGTAGACGTCGCCGAGGTGGTCGGTGACGATCGGGTCGACCGGCTCGAGCAACGAGGCGCGCTCCATCGGCTCCAGCGCCTCAGCATACCTGCCAAGCTTGAAATAGGCCCAAGCCAGGCTGTCGATGATATAGCCCTGTTTCGGGTCACCGGCGACGGCCTTCTTGATCATGCCAAGCGCCTCTTCCAGCTTTTCGCCGCGGTCGACCAGACCATAGCCGAGGTAGTTCAGCACCTGCGGCTGGGTGGGGTTCAGGTCAAGCGCGCGCCGGAAATCGGCCTCGGCGGCAGCCCAGTCCTTCGACTGTTCATGGGCGATCCCGCGGTAGAAGAAGAGCACCCAGTCGTTGTCGTTCACTTCAGGCAGAAGGTCGATCGCGGCGGTATAGGCCACTTCGGCCTCGTCAAAGCGGTCTTCCATCCGAAGCATGTCGCCCAGAGAGAACTGTACCTGGAGGATGTCGCCATGCGAACGGGCAAGGGCCTGCAGCGCCTCGATCGCCGCCTCGGGGTTGCCCTGCGCCCGCAGCGCACCGGCCCGCCCGATTTCGGCGGCGACGTAGTTCGGGTCATCGGGGCCGAAGGTCGCGTAGGTCTCGGCGGCCAGACGATGCTGATCCAGCCGCTGCAGCACATCCGCCGTCAGCAGGGTTGCGTCCGAATGGTCCGGGCGGAGGTACGAGGCGATGCGGAGATGGAGGAGCGTGTAAACCGGATCGGCCTCTTGGTTCAGGGCGGTGCCGACGGAATAGAAGACTTCGGCGATCCCGTCGCGGGCGGTTCGGACGGTTTCGAAGGGAATGGGCTCGCCCGCCTCAAGCCGGAGGCGCAGGGCATCGACCAGCGGGTCGGGTTCGGTGCCGAAGGAGCGGTCCAGAAGCTGAAGCGCGTCGGCGTTCCGTTCCAGCTGGCTGAGAATCTCGACATGGGCAAAGACACCGCGCCGCATCACGAAAATCGGGCCTGCGGCACGACCGGAGAGGATTTCATCCGCCCCCTCGAAGTCACCGACCGAGGCGAGGGCAAGGGCCTTGTGGAAATGCCCGAAGGCCTCCATCCCGTCGATCCTGGTGATCTCGTCGAAAAGGGCAAGCGCGTCGGACATCCGGCCTTCGCCAACTTCGGCCCAGGCGCCGACAAGCTTGCTGACAAGGTCACTGATCGGGGTTCCGGCCTTGATGTCGGCGAGGACTGCCGCGTAATCCTCACGCTTCGCCTGATCGGCCAGAATGGCAACGGCGGCCAGCTGGTTCTGCTCTCCGCCCAGCGCCTGAAGGCGTTCGGCGGCCTCTACCGCAAGGGCGAAGTCGCCGGTACCGAGCTCGGCGAGGATGGCCCCTTCGAGGAGCAGGGGATTACCGGAATCGGCAATGATCGCGCGGCCATACCAGGCCGTGGCCGACTGGAAGTCATTCTGTGCCTCGGCCACCCGGGCGGCGAGATAGGCGCCAGCGTCGATGTCATCCGCCCGAATCGGCGCGCCGGTTGCGGCGGCAAGCGCAAGCGCGGTCAGAAGGCGGTGGGCAAATGGCATGGTGTCACTCCGAAACCTTGGGCAAAGCTAGCGGTCCGGCGGGCCCAAGGCAATGCGGGCGGCCCCGACCGGGACCGCCCGCAGCGTCACGGCAAACACTCTTGCGTGAGGCGTCACATGTTGGGGTAGTTCGGCCCGCCGCCGCCCATCGGCGTCGTCCAGACGATGTTCTGGCTGGGGTCCTTGATGTCGCAGGTTTTGCAGTGGACGCAGTTCTGGAAGTTGATCCGGAAGGTGGCATCCGCGCCTTCGCCCAGCACTTCGTAGACACCGGCCGGGCAATAGCGCTGCGCGGGTTCGGCGTAGACCGGAAGGTTGACCTGGATCGGCACCGCCGGGTCCTTCAGGACAAGGTGGGCCGGCTGGCCCTCGTCGTGGTTGGTGAAGCTGAAGGCCACGTTGGTCAGCCGATCGAAGGACAGCTTGCCATCGGGCTTCGGGTAGTCGATCGGCTTGAAATCCTTGGCCTTTCCGGTGGCCGCAGCGTCCGACTTGCCGTGTTTCAGCGTGCCGAAGGCGGTGAGGCCCACGGTGTTCAGCCACATGTCGAGGCCACCGCCCAGAAGGCTGGCGACAAGGCCGTAGCGCGACCAGAGGGGCTTGACGTTGCGAACCTTCTTCAGGTCCTTCCCGATGGCGCCGGTGCGGACCTCGGTCTCATAGGTGGTCAATTCATCGCCCTGACGCCCAGCCTTGATCGCGGCATGGGCGGCCTCGGCTGCGGCCTTGCCGGAGAGCATCGCGTTGTGGTTGCCCTTGATGCGCGGCACGTTCACGAGGCCGGCCGAGCAGCCCAGAAGGGCGACGCCGGGTGCGACCATCTTCGGGATCGACTGCCAGCCGCCCTCGCTGATCGCGCGGGCGCCGTAAGCCACGCGTTTCCCGCCCTTCAGAAGCTCGGCCACCATCGGGTGGTGCTTGAAGCGCTGGAACTCCATGTAGGGATAGAGGTGGGGGTTTTCGTAGTTCAGATGGACCACGAAGCCCACATAGACCTGATTGTTCTCAAGGTGATAGATGAAGCTGCCGCCCCCGGCGTTGCCACCCAGCGGCCAGCCCATCGTGTGGGTTACCGTGCCCTCGCGGTGCTTCGCGGGGTCGATCTCCCAGATTTCCTTCATGCCAAGGCCGTATTTCTGCGGGCAGTGGCCTTTCGAGAGCTGGTATTTCTCGATCACCTGCTTCGACAGGCTGCCGCGCACGCCTTCCGACAGGAAGACATACTTGCCGCGGAGTTCCATGCCGGGTTCATAGGCCGGGCCGGGTTCGCGGGTCTCGGGGTCGCGGCCGAATTCGCCGGCGACGACGCCGACCACGGTATCGCCCTCGAACACCAGTTCCGAACAGGCCATGCCGGGGAAGATCTCGACGCCCAGCCCTTCCGCCACACCGGCCATCCAGCGGCAGACGTTGGCCATGCTGACGATGTAGTTGCCGTGGTTCGACATCAGGCCCGGCATCGGCCAGTTCGGGATGCGAAGCTGCCCCGCCTCGCCCAGCATGTAGAAGTTGTCCTCGCGCACCGGGACCTTGATCGGCGCGTCCATCGACCGCCAGTCGGGCAGCAGCGCGTCCAGCCCCGAAGGGTCAAGAACCGCACCCGAAAGGATATGCGCGCCGACCTCGGAGCCTTTCTCCAGCACGACGACCGACAGATCGGCATCCAGCTGCTTCAGCCGGATCGCCGCCGACAGCCCCGCGGGGCCGGCCCCGACGATCACCACGTCATAGTCCATCTTTTCGCGCTGGATCGTGGTCATGGTCTGTCCTTTCCGGGCTGAAGCGGCCCGCCGTCAAAGCCCTTGCCTGTCGCGGGTGCCCTGTTGCCGTAACGCGGCCGCAAGGTCAACCGTGACGCAACATCACGGCCAGACAGACCCGCCCCGGGGCAACTTTCTGTCGTCTGCGCGACAGCTTGCCGACCGCCTGCGGCATTCCCCTTGCATTTGCGGGGCCTATCGGGTGAGGTGCGGTGAAGACGTTGGAAGTCATGGGCCGCGACCCGGCCCGTGACTTCTTCTTTTGAAGTGGAAGGCCGATGGACAAGATCCCGATGACCCGCCGCGGTTTTGACGCGCTGGACAACGAGTTGAAGCAGCTGAAGACCGTCGATCGCCCCGCGATCATCCGAGACATCGCCGAAGCGCGCGAACATGGTGACCTGTCGGAGAATGCCGAATATCACGCGGCGCGCGAGAAACAGGGCTTCATCGAAGGTCGGATCAAGGAGCTGGAGGGTCTTCTCTCCAAAGCCGATGTCATCGACCCCAGCCGCCTCAGCGGGCCGATCAAGTTCGGCGCGACGGTCACGCTGGCCGATGAGGACAACGGCGACGAGAAGACCTACCAGATCGTTGGCGAGACCGAGGCCGATATCGAGAACGGCCTTCTGAACATCCGCTCGCCGCTCGCCCGTGCGCTGATCGGCAAGGATGACGGCGACAGCGTCGAGGTGAAGACCCCCGGCGGGACCCGGTCATACGAGATCCTGTCGGTCCGCTATGTCTGATCAGGGGATGCCCTGATGAAGCCTGCCCTGCCGCCGCAGCGGAAAGACCCCGGAACCGGCTTTGCGCCGCTGCCGCCCGCCGAAGGCACCGGGCGCGGGCTGGAAATTGCTGGCGTGGTCCTGAGCCTGCTGTGGGTCATCCTGATCCTCGCCTATGTTCTGATGGCGCCTGCCGGCAGCGATGCGCGGACATTCGGGCTTCTGCTGACGCTGCTGATGGTCTTCCTGCCACTGGCCCTGATCTGGGTCGTCGTCACCACCCTGCGGTCGGTGCGCGAGCTGCGGGCCGAGGCGGCACGCCTCCAGGCTTCGGTTGACGCGATGCGCGCAAGCTATGTCCAGACCCAGGGGCAGGCCCAGCCGGCGGCGACGCTGAAGCCATCGGTAGAACGCAAGATCGACGAGATTGCCGCCGTCTCGCGGCAGGCCGAAACGGTGCTGGCGACCTTCACCTCGCGCCGCGACGCCGCGCTGACCGTGCCTTCGGCCGACCGAAAGGCCGCCCTTGTGAAGGCCCAGCCCGAGCCTTCGGCCGAGCAACCCGCATTGGCCTTGGGTGCACCCGCTGACGAGGGCCGCCCGCCGCTGTCGGTCGCCGATTTCATCCGGGCGCTGCAATTCCCGGAATCACCCGAGGACAAGGACGGCTTCCGCGCCCTGCGCCTTGCGCTTGAGGACCGGTCGGTGGCCAAGCTGATCCGAGCGGCGCAGGACGTGCTGACCCTGCTCAGCCAGGATGGCATCTACATGGACGACCTGAAGCCGGACATGTCGCGCCCCGATCTCTGGCGCCGCTTTGCCGCCGGGGAACGGGGCCGGTCGATCGCTGGCTTGGGTGGCATCCGCGACCGCACCTCGCTGGCCCTGACCGCCGGGCGGATGAAGGCCGACCCGGTGTTCCGCGACGCGGCCCACCATTTCCTGCGCAGCTTCGACAAGACCGTTGCCGCCTTCGAGCCGAACGCGACGGATGCCGAACTGGCCGATCTGGGCGATACGCGCACGGCGCGTGCCTTCATGCTTCTGGGCCGCGTGACCGGAACCTTCGACTGAACAAGGCCACTGTCGCAGGGCATGGAAAGAGGACCGCATCGCGGTTTCACATGCCTCGTTGGAACCGTGTTCCTTTTTGACCGCAGATCATGGCAGGGGGATGAAACTTTGTTCCTGATCCAATATGTTTCAGGGTGACCAAACCATGATCAGCGAGGTTTCCATGGCCATCCGCATCAACGACATTGCCCCCGATTTCACCGCCGAAAGCACCGCCGGCACCATCCGGTTCCATGACTGGCTGGGCGACAGCTATGGCATTATTTTCAGCCATCCCCGCGACTTCACGCCGGTCTGCACGACCGAGTTTGCCGCCGTCGCGCAGCTGGCCGCCGAATGGAAGAAGCGCAACACGAAGGTGATCGGCGTCTCGGTCGATTCGGTCGAGGATCACGGCAAGTGGAAGCGCGACATCGAGGCCTTCGGCGGCGCCCCGGCCGATTTCCCGATCATCGACGACACCAGCCTGACCGTGGCCAAGGCCTATGACATGCTGCCGGCGGATTACTACCTGCCGACCGAGGGGCGGACCCCGGCCAACTCGGCCACGGTGCGGACGGTCTACATCGTCGGGCCGGACAAGAAGATCCGCCTGTCGATGACTTACCCCATGTCGATCGGCCGGAACTTCGCCGAAATCCTGCGCGCGCTGGATGCAGTGCAGAAGACCGACGGCGTGCCGCTGGCGACGCCTGCCAACTGGGTGCCGGGTCAGGACGTGATCGTGGCGCTGGCGCTGAACAACGACCAGGCCAAGGAACGGTTCGGCGAACTGGACATCAAGCTCCCCTACCTGCGCTTCGCCAAGGCCTGATCCGGATAGGACGCCCCCCAGACCCTCGCCGCTTCGCGCGCGAGGGTCTTTGCTTCGGCCCGGGCCATAAGGTCGCGTGCGGCCCTGACGCAGCCGGTTTTCCCAAGTGCCCGCTGCCAGAGGCGCAGGGCTGACGGCGCGCTCCACGGCAGGGCCGCCTCGGCCAGCCACAGCCGCAGGTCGCGCGGCAGCCGGTCATAGGCGGACATGGGGTCAGATGCGCGCCAACGCGCCCGGGGAGAGCGAAGGTTGCTCATGCCGCCTTGCGCCGCCAGCTTGGGAAGGGGTCGGAAAAACCGGTCCAGGCCTCGGGCGTGAACTTGGTCGCCGGGATCAGGGCCGCGTCAAGGCGCGCGCGGATCGCCGCTTCGTCCATCCCGTGACCGATGAACACGATCTCCTGCCGCCGGTCGCCCCAAGGCTCTTGCCATTTCGAGGCGACTTCCTTCAGGGCGTCGGGGTGGGTCGGCCAACGTTCCTTTGGCACAGAGGCCCACCATCCACCCAGCGGGCTGACGGACGAAACGGCCCCCGCCAGCGAGAACTCCGCCACCCAGTTCGGCCGGGTCGCCAGCCAGAAATGCCCCTTGGCCCGGATCACGCCCGGAAGATCGCCGTTCAGCACGGCATGGATGCGCCCGGGGTGAAACGGCGCGCGGGCGCGGTAGACGAAGGAGGCGATCCCGTATTCCTCGGTTTCCGGGGTGTGGTGGGCGAAACCATAAAGCTCCTTGGCCCAGAGCGGATGTTCGGCGGCACGGTCAAAGTCGAAGAGGCCGGTGTCGAAGATGGCTGCAGGGTCCACGCGGGAATGGTCGGTCTCGATCAGCCGGGCATCGGGGTTCAGCGCCTTGATGATCTTGCGGGCGGCATCGGCACGGTCCGGCCCGGCATCGCCGACCTTGTTCAGGATGACCACATTGGCGAATTCGATCTGGTCGGTCAGAAGGTTGACGAGCGTGCGCTCATCCCCCTCGCCAAGGCTCTCGCCACGGTCGGCCAGGAAATCGTGGCTTGAGAAGTCCTGAAGCAGGTTGATCGCGTCAACCACCGTGACCATCGTGTCCAGCCGGGCGACGTCGGACAGGCTTTCCCCCGCCTCATCCCGGAAATCGAAGGTCGCGGCGACGGGCATCGGCTCGGCAATCCCGGTGCTTTCGATCAGGAGGTGGTCGAAGCGCCCTTCGCCCGCCAGGCGGCGCACCTCGGTCAGCAGGTCCTCACGCAGGGTGCAGCAGATGCAGCCGTTGGTCATCTCGACCAGCTTTTCCTCGGCGTGGCTGAGGTTCGCCCCTTCGCGGATGAGGTCGGCGTCGATGTTGACCTCGGACATGTCGTTGACGATGACGGCGACCCGTCGGCCGTCGCGGTTGTTCAGGACATGATTCAAAAGGGTTGTCTTCCCGGCCCCGAGAAAGCCGGAAAGGACGGTGACGGGCAGGCGGGAGTCGGGCATGCTGGGCTCGCTTGATATGTTATACTATTACATTATCAGCCCAGCGATGCACCTTCAACCCTCGCCCACCGAGTGGATAAGCCCTTGCAGAAAAGAAAGCCCCACGGTTTCCCGCAGGGCCTTCGATGTCGCGATAAAGGAAGCCTCAGCCCTCGGCGGGCTCTTCCTTCTTCTCGGTGATCTCGGCGCCCGTCTCCTGGTCGACCATCTTCATGCCAAGGCGGACCTTGCCACGATCGTCGAAGCCCAGAAGCTTGACCTTGACCTCTTGCCCTTCCTTTAACAGTTCGTTCGGATGGTTCAGGCGCTTGTTGGCGATCTGGGACACATGCACCAGCCCGTCGCGCTTGCCGAAGAAGTTCACGAAGGCACCGAAATCGACCAGTTTCACCACCTTGCCGGTGTAGATCTGGCCTTCTTCCGGTTCGGCCACGATCGACCAGATCATGTCATAGGCCTTCTTGATGGCCTTCTGGTCGTTCGAGGCGATCTTGATCACGCCGTCGTCGTTGATGTCGACCTTGGCGCCAGAGGTTTCCACGATCTCGCGGATGACCTTGCCGCCCGAGCCGATCACTTCGCGGATCTTGTCGGTCGGGATCTGCATCGTCTCGATCTTCGGGGCGTATTCGCTGAAGCCCTGCGGTGCGCTGATGGCCTTGGCCATTTCGCCAAGTATATGAAGACGCCCGTCTTTTGCCTGGGCAAGCGCCTGTTTCATGATCTCGGGCGTGATGCCCGCGACCTTGATGTCCATCTGCAGCGAGGTGATGCCGGCAGCGGTTCCGGCGACCTTGAAGTCCATGTCGCCGAGGTGATCCTCGTCGCCAAGGATGTCGGTCAGGACCGCCCAGTCACCGTCTTCTTCCAGCACCAGACCCATGGCCACGCCGGCCACGGGGGCCTTCAGCGGGACGCCTGCGTCCATCATCGACAGCGAGCCACCGCAGACCGAGGCCATCGAGGACGAGCCGTTCGATTCGGTGATCTCGGACACGACGCGGATCGTGTAGGGGAAGTCGGTCGGCGCCGGGAGCACCGCCTGCAGCGCGCGCCAGGCGAGCTTGCCGTGGCCGATCTCACGACGGCCGGGCGAGCCCACGCGGCCCACTTCGCCGACCGAGTAGGGCGGGAAGTTGTAGTGCAGGAGGAAGTTCGAACGGTAGTTGCCGTTCAGCGCGTCGATGATCTGTTCATCTTCACCGGTCCCGAGGGTGGTGACGACGAGGCCCTGGGTTTCACCCCGGGTGAACAGCGCCGAGCCGTGGGCGCGCGGCAGGACGCCGGTTTCGCAGACGATCGGGCGGACGGTCTTGGTGTCGCGGCCATCGATCCGGGCGCCTTTCTTGACCACGTCACCGCGCAGAACCGCCGATTCCAGCTGCTTGATAGCCGGGTAGAGGTTCGGGTTGGCCTGGTCTTCTTCGCTCATCTTCGCCTTGATCGCGGCCACGGCAGCCTCGATCGCGGTGGTGCGTTCCTGCTTGTCGCGCAGCGCGAAAGCGGCGCGCATCAGGCTTTCGCCGGCCTTCTTCACCTTGGCATAGAGGTCCGAGAAATCGGGCGGGGTGAAGTCGAAGGGTTCCTTGGCCGAGCTTTCGGCGAAGTCGATGATCAGGTCGATCACCGGCTGCATCTGCTGATGGCCGAAGACGACGGCGCCGAGCATTTCCTCTTCGGTCAGCTCGTAAGCCTCGGATTCCACCATCATCACGGCGTCCTTGGTGCCGGCGACGACGAGGTCAAGGCGCTGTTCGGGCTTCATGCGCAGTTGCGTCATGTCGTCCATGGCCGGGTTCAGCACATACTGACCGTCGACAAAGCCGACACGCGCCGCGCCTATCGGGCCCATGAACGGGACGCCCGAGACGGTCAGCGCCGCCGAGGCCGCGATCATCGCCACGATGTCGGGGTCATTCACGAGGTCGCAGGACAGCACGGTCGCCATGACCAGCACTTCGTTGCGGAAGCCGTCGACGAACAGCGGGCGGATCGGACGGTCGATCAGGCGGGAAACCAGCGTTTCCTTTTCCGAAGGCCGCGCCTCGCGCTTGAAGAAGCCGCCGGGGATCTTGCCGGCTGCATAGTACTTTTCCTGATAGTGAACGGTCAGGGGGAAGAAGTCCTGCCCTTCCTTCGCCGATTTCGCGAAGGTCACGTTGGCCATAACCTGGGTTTCGCCCAGCGTCGCGATCACCGACCCATCGGCCTGGCGCGCAACTTTCCCCGTTTCCAGAGTGAGCGTTTCGTTGCCCCACTGGATCGATTTCTTGGTCACATTGAACATGTATCGTTTCCTCTGAGGACCCGGCCCCTGCCGGTGTCCCCGATATCTGGCGGCCCCATTGCCGCCCTTCCCCCGTATCCTTTGCATGTGCCCCGGGGGCGGGCCTCACGTCGCAGATGGCGGGGCGCATACAGGAAAAAGGGCGGGATGGAAAGCGGGAGGAGGTTGGGGCGGTCGGACCGGCCGCGGGGGGCAAGGTTGACGAAAGGTTGGGGAAGGTGCGCGGCGGATTTCGGCAGGGGCGGGACGGGACAGGCAAGTGCTTGAGCTCGCAGGGTTTACCGGTGAGGTTTCGGTGCTGGCTTACGTCTTTCTTCCGTCTTCCTGGCGTCTTCCCTGCGTCTCTACGCCCTGGGGAGTTCCGTTGCGTTAAGGACGATTGGCGAATCGGATTTCAGCCGGGAGTGGTGCGCTGTAGCGCACACTACGCGGGCGTTGGCGGCGGCAATGAAAAACCCGGCCGTGGCGGGCACGACCGGGTTTCGATGCGAAAAGGAATGGATCAGATCGCGGACTTGATCCAGGTTTCCAGCGCGGCCTTCGGGGCGGCGCCGACCTTGTTCGACACGACCTGGCCGTCCTTGAACATGAAGAGGGCCGGGATGCCGCGGACGCCAAGGACCGCCGGGCTTTCCGGGTTTTCGTCCACGTTCACCTTCACGATCTTGACCTTGCCGGCATACTGGCTGGCAAGTTCTTCCAGCGCCGGGCCGATCTGGCGGCAGGGGCCGCACCATTCGGCCCAGAAATCGACGACGACCGGTATCGGCGACTTGCGGACCTCGGCGTCGAAGGTGGCGTCCGAAACGGCGACAGTGGCTGCGCCCATGATCGTTCTCCTGATGGGAAAGGGTCGGCTAACAAAGCTAAGAACCCGGGCAGGGAACGTCAAGGGATCGTGGTTCGGGCCAGGGCTGTCCTCACGATATCGGGACCTATGGGCATGAGGCGGGGTTCCCTGGTCCAGAGGACGGCGGTTTCGATCCGGTGGTCCGGGTAGACCTGGCCCAGCACATGGGCATAGGCGCCAAGCTGGCGGAGGATGCCATCGGGAACCTCGGCCACCGTGGCGGGGACAAGGGCGTTCGACTTGTAGTCCACGACCAGCACATGGTCGGCCCCGATGACCAGCCGGTCGATGGAGCCGGTCAGACGGAGCCCGTTCCAGTCACCGCTGATGCCCACCTCGGCCAGTGTGCCGGGGGCGAAGAGGGGGGCAAGCGAAGGATCGTCTAGAACCGCCTGCGCCTCATCCAGAAGGGCGGGGGCGAGCGTAGGGTCACCGACGAGGCCTGCGGCGTGCAGGGGCCAATCGGGCCGGGGCAAGAGCGGCAGGCGTTCGAGGAGGAGATGGAGGAGGGTGCCGCGCCGTTTGGCGGTTTCGGAATCGAGCGCCGTCTCGCCCGGCAGGGCCTTGGCGCCGCCGAGATCGGAGGGGGAGAGGGCCCTTGTTGCGGGCAGCGGCACCGGGGCCGGACGCGTCAGCCAGTCTGGCAGCGCGGCACGGTTGACGGTCGCTTCCGGTCGCGTCGCCGGCATGGGCCAGTCGCCAAAGCTGTGCCGGCGGATGCCGTCGCCCGCGTCGACCGCATAGGCCGCCTCCACGCCACCCGCGATGAGCGCGTACCAGCAGTCTTCCTGCTTTACGCTGCCCGCCGCCGCCGCGATCAGCCATGAGCGCGCGCGGGTCATGGCAACGTAAAGGAGGCGCAGGTTTTCTGCCGCGGCCCGTTCCCGCCGGGCGGCGCGTTCGGCGGCGATCATGGCGGGGCTTTCGTCGTTGGCCACCTTCCAGACGGCGGTTCCTTCCGGCAGGCGGTAAAGCTCGTCCTTATCCTGCGGCCGGCGGTCGGCAGTGTCGGGCAGGATGACGATCTCGGCCTCGAGCCCCTTGGCGCCGTGGACGGTCATCACCCGGATCCGGCTTCCTTCGCCGTCAAGCTGGCGCTTCACCTCGACATCGTCGGTCTGCATCCAGACGAGAAAGCCGGTCAGGCTGGGCACCTCGGCGGCCTCATAGGCGAGGGCCTGGCCGAGAAGCTCGTCGATCCCGTCCTCTGCCTCAGGCCCCAGGCGGTCGAGAAGCTTGCGGCGGCCGTCATGGCGGGTGAGCACGCGTTCGATGAGGTCATAAGGGCGGAGGAAATCGGCGTTGTCGCGCAGGTCGGTCAGGAAGGCGCGGGTGCCCTCGTGGCCTGGATGGGTGCGCAGCGCCTCCCACAGGTAGCCTTTGCGGGGGTTGGCGAGGGCGAAGAGGTCATCCTCGGACCAGCCGCAGAGGGGCGAGCGGAGGACTGCCGCCAGCGACAGGTCATCCTCGGGCGTGTCGAGGAAAGCGAGGAGGGCGGCGAGGTCCTTTACTGCGAGTTCGCCCCCGAGCTTCAGGCGGTCGGCCCCGGCGATGGGCAGGCCCTCTGCCTTGCAGGCGCGGATGATCTCGTGAAAGAGGGCAGAGCGGCGCTGCACGAGGATCAGGAAATCGCCGTAGTGGACGGGGCGCTGGGGCGGTTTGTCCTTGCCCGCCTGCGGGATCTGCACGCCAGCGGCGACGGTGTCCCGGATCCAGCGCGCGATCCGGCCGGCGAGGACGACCTGCGGGTCTTCGGGGTGGGGCGTATCCACCGGCTGATACCAGGGGCCGGGGTCTTCGCCTTCGGCCTTTTCGACCACCGGCCAGAGATCGACCCGCCCCGGCAAGCCTTCATGAAAGGCAAGGTGCTTTGACCCGCCGCCGAGGGCTGCGTTGATCGGGCCGAGAAAGGTGTGGTCGACCACGTTCAGGATGGCCCAGGAGGACCGGAAGGAATGTTCCAGCGACCGCGGCACGAGGGGGTTGCCGCCGGCGAGTTGGGCCGAGAAATGGCCCTGCATCCGGTCGAAGGCCGCGACATCGGCACCCTGGAAGGAATAGATCGACTGCTTCTTGTCGCCGACGACGAAGAGCGTGCGCTCACGCGGGCTGGCACCGATGCCGGCGGTCAGTTCGGCGGCGAGGCTTTCGATCAGCCGCCACTGGTCGGGGCTGGTGTCCTGCGCCTCGTCGACAAGGATATGGTCGATGCCTCCATCCAGCCGATACAGCACCCAGGCGGCAAGCGAGGGGTCGGTCAGAAGCGCCCGGGCGCGGCCGATGAGGTCGTCGAAGTCAAGCTGGCCTCGCGCGGCCTTTCGGGCGTCGTAGATCGGCAGGAAGGCGGCGGCGAAGCGGTGGAGGGCCAGCGTCTTCTCGGCAGCCAGAAGGGCGCAGCGCTGCGGGCGGGCGGCTTCGACGCGGAGCATCAGGGCGTCGAGTTGGTCCATGAGCGGGGAGAGCGACAGGCGGGTGTCCTTGGTCGGGAAGTTGCCGGTCTTGGCGGCGAAGGGCGCGGCGGCGGTGGCCCCGAAGAGGAAGATATCCTCAAGCGTCGCAAGGGTGGGCAGGGTTGGCGTGGCAAGGTCCAGCACGCGGAGGCGTTCGGCGGCCCTGATGTCGGTGGACTTGCCTGTCGCCAGACCGGCCAGGAGGGTGGGCATCCATGCCGGTTCGTCGCCAAGGAAGACCGCCGACAGAAGGTCGGCCGCCGCGAAACCGGGCGGCAGGCCGAAGCAGGCCCAGACGCCCCCTTCGTCCAGCGGTGGGTCGAAGCTGGTGCGGTGGCGGGTGATCTGGTCGACGAACTGGGTGAAATCCTCGCCGCTATGGACGGCGGTCAGGCCGCGGACGGCTTCGGGGGCCAAGGTATCGGCCATCTCTTCCAGGATTTCGGCGCGGAGGAGCCGGGCCGAGCGGTCGTCCATCTCGGTGAACCCCGGGGCGACGCCAGCCTCAAGCGGGAAGCGGCGGAGAAGGGCGGCGCAGAAGCTGTGGATCGTCTGGATCCGGAGGCCCCCTGGCGTTTCGATGGCCCGGGCGAAAAGCTGGCGGGCGCGGGCGAGGCGGGGGGCGGAAAGCTCGGTCTCGCCAAGGTCGAGAAGCGCGGCACGCAGGGCGGCATCGGGCTTCATCGCCCATTCGCCGAGGCGCCGGAAAAGCCGGTTCTGCATCTCGGACGCCGCTGCCTTGGTATAGGTGAGGCACAGGACCCGCTGCGGCTCGACCCCCTGAAGAAGCAGGCGCGCCACGCGGTCGGTCAGGACGCGGGTCTTGCCCGAGCCCGCGTTGGCCGCAAGCCAGGTGTTGGCGGTAGGATCGGCGGCGGCGATCTGGGCAAGGGCGGCGGGGGTGATGGTCATGCCCCGCCCCCGGTGGTGGTCATGTCCCATTCGCCGAAGCGGGAGAGGTGGTCATAGTCCGAGACGTCGCGTTCGGACTTCAGCGCGCGGCGGGCGGTGTAGCCCTGCGCGGGCTGGGCGTAAGACGTAATCAGGCGGGCAAACTCGTCCCAGACCTGGGCGACGTCGCCGGGCTGTAGAACGGTGTCGACGATCTTCAGATCGGCCTTGAGGCCGACGAAGACAAGCCGCGCAACCTCGGCCGGTCCGAGGTCAGCGAAAGCGCCGTTTTCGGCCATGGCGGCGGTGAGGAGAAGCTGCTTGTCGAAATGTTTTTGCTCGTCCTTGGATGGCGGGTTGCCGGTCTTGTAGTCGATCAGCATGAGCCGCCCATCCTCCAGCCGGTCGATCCGGTCGGGCTTGCCCGTAAGGGTGAAGTCGAGGCCCGGCAGGGTTACCGCGCCCTTCCGTTCCATCAGGACAGGCGTACCGCCGGTTGCGGCGGAAAAGGCGATGAAGGCGTCAGCCGCCTTGGCGATCCTTGCGCGCCAGACCGCCCGCGCGAGGGGCCAAGCGACGCGGTCGGCAAGGACCGTGTCGGCGATGGCAAGGAGGTCTGCGGTTGCGGTGCCCCCTTGGCGGACGAAGCGTTCGAGGATGTCGTGCAGCACGGTGCCGCGCAGGCGGGGGTCGGCCTCGGGGCGAAGGGGGTCGAGCGGGTTCAGGCGGAGGACGTGGCGGGCGTAGATCGCGTAGGGGTCGCGGATCAGGGTCTTGATCTCGGTCACCGAAAGCCGTTTCGGACGCGCGGCGACCGGCGGGCGGGGCGAGGGGCGGGGTTCGGGCTGCGCAAGGCCCGGCGGGGTGTCGAAAGCGGCGGCCATCGCCAGCCAGCGGTCGCCCCGGTCCTTCATCGCGGCCAGGGCGGCGGGCCCCTGCCGGTCGGGCAGGCCCGCCATCAGGTTCACCAGACGGTTCAGCCAGCGTGAGGGCACAGCCTCGGCCTCGGCCCCGCGGAGGGCGCGGGAGAGGATGACGCGGGGCGCGGCCACGGCCTGCTGGTAATCATGCGCCGAAAGGCCGATCTGGCGTTCTGGCAGAAGGAGCCCCGCCGCCTTGCGCATCGCCCGGTTCAGCCAGGGGTCGGGGCTGGACGCCGCTGGCCAGATTCCGTCGTTCAGGCCGCCAAGGACCACGAGTTCCGCCCCCTGAACCCGCGCCTCGAGCGTCCCTTGGATCGCGATCAGGGGATGGACGGAGTCCGTCTCGCGCACCTCGCCGGCAAGGACCGTGCGCAGAAGGTTTACGTAGTCGATTGCGAGCACGTCGGTTCCCGCGCCCGCCTCTGCCACAAGGCCATCCACCGCTTCCTTCGCCTTGCGGCCCGCCTCTTTCTGCCAAAGCTCGCCCGTGCCGTCGGGGGCGAACCCCCGGGCAAGGCGCTCGACGGTTTGCAGGTGCCGGGCAACAGCTTGCTGCAGGGGTTGGGGGGCGGTGACGACCGGGCCGCAGAGGGCATCGGCAAGGATGGCGGCCCAGTCCCCGGCCCCCGGCAGGCGCGAGCCTGCGGCCCAGGCGGCAAGGCTTTCGGCGGTGGGAAAGACCGGGCCGTGGCGGCGGGCGTGAAGCTCGAACTCGCGCGTCAGCATAAGGTGCGCGCCACGCCCCAGCGGCCCGCCTTCGCCGGAGAAGACGAGGGGGTGCTTCAGGATCGCCAGCAGGGCGTCGACCGTGAGGCGCTGGCCGGTCAGGCTGGCGACCTGCCGGAGGAGCCGTCCGGGGGGCGACAGCGCAAGCGGCCGCCCGGCGGAATCGTCGGGGCGGATGCCCCAGCGGTCGAGCGAGGCGGTCACCCGGCGGGCAAGGTTGCGGTCCGGGGTGATCAGGGTCGCGCGGGTGCCGGTCTCCGCCGCCTCTCGCAGGATGAGGGCGATGGCCAGCGCCTCGACCCGCTCACTGGGCGCCTCGAGAAGGGTCATGCCTTCGGTGGCGGGGATCAGGTCGGGGAGGTGCTTGCCGTCTTGCAGCCACTGGTCGGTCACCGGAGCGGGGCGAAGGGAAAGCGAGATCAGCCGGTTGCGGTCAGGGGCCGGAGCAGGGGCCGCGGTCCAGGGCCGGATCGCGGTGGGGGGGCAGTCCAGAAGGTCCATCAACCGGCGGAAGCGGAACTGGGGATGGTCCTCGGCGGTCAGGGGATCATCCATCCCGTCCCAGACCGAGGGCGGCAGGTCGAAGTCGAACCCCGGCAGGACGACGGCGCAGCCGGGAAGACGCGCCACGGCCTGCATCAGAAGCGCGGTCGTGCCGCGTGACCCGGTGGAGCCTGCGACGATCACCGGATGGGCGGGTGGGGTCAGCGCCCAAGCCCGGCCCAGGGCAAGGATCGCCTCTCTCTGGCGGGCGGCGGTGTCCATCCCTTCGCCGTCCAGCCGGGTGACGATGCCGAGGAACGCCTGCGTCCGCGCCCAGTGGGCCGAGTGGTTCCCGACATCGAGGGCGGCGATCCGGTCGGGGCTGACGCCTTCGCCCTGCATCTCATCGAGAAGCGCGGCGAGGCTTTCGGCGAGGTCGTAAAGCGCGGAGCGGGGAAAAGGCGTGGAGCCGGTGCGAAGGAGGCTGTCGAGAAGGACCGAAAGCTGAAGGCGGAGGCGCAGGGGGGGCACCACCGGCGGGAGCGGCAGGGGCGAGAGCGCGGAGGCGACCTCCTCGACAAGGAGGAGCCGGGGCAGGAGCCGCGCGCCGGAGGCGGTGAGGCAGTCGTTCACCCGCGTCCGCATCCGGGAGGTGTTGAGGATCAGCGTGACGCGGGCAAGGTCTTCGGGCCGGCCGGGATGGCGTTGCAGAAGGCCCGCGACCAGTTCGGCCGGAAAGTCCGCGCCGGGCGGCAGGGCGTAAAGGTTCGGGGCCTCAGTCACGCTCGCCCTCTGCCAGCAGGCGTTCCGCCGCGAGGATGCCGTCCGGATGGCCGACGTCGCACCAGCCGCCACGGTGGACAAGGCCGAAGGCGGTGTCGGCGGCAATCATCCGGTCCCAGACCCGGTTGAGCGAGAAGGCCCGGGCGTCGATGTCGGAAAGCCGGGTGGGATCGATAATCGAGGCGCCGATGTAGACGTGGTCCTCACCCCCCTCTCCGCGCGAGATTCGGCCGCCCTCCAGCCGGAAGTCGCCTTTCGGGCCGTGGCCTTCTGCGTCCGCCGCGGGGAGGAGGAGAAGGAGGGTTTCCATCCGGCTTCTGTCCCAGGCGGCGGCAAGCTGGGCCAGGGGGTTGGCGCCAGTCCAGATCCCGTCGCTGTTCAGGATCGCGACGGGACCGGGGCCAAGAAGCGGGAGCGCGTGCCGAAGGCCGCCGCCGGTTTCGAGGATCTCGGGCGTCTCGTGGCTGATGCGGACGCCGGTGCCCGCCAGATGCGCGGCCATCTGGTCGGCCCGGTAGTGGGTATTGGCGACGATCCGCCCCGCGCCGGCCCCTTTGGCGATGTCAAGGGCGTGGTCGATCAGGGGCTTGCCCGCCACCGGGATCAAGGGCTTCGGCCGGTCGGCGGTCAGCGTCCCCATCCGCGTGCCGAAGCCGGCGGCGAAGATCATCAGCGGGAAGGGGAAGTCTGGCACTGGTGTTCAATCCGCTGAAGAGTGTCCGCTGTCGGCGGTGGCAGGATAGCGTTGCACACCCGTGCCAGATCGGCCAGTGCGGGATGCGCGAGGTTCTGCTGCAGCTGGCCCCAGACGCGGGGCATGAGGCGCAGGTAACCCGGCTTGCCCGCGACAAGGCAGAGCCGGGTAAAGACGCCGAGGATCCGCAGCGCCCGTTGTGCACCAAGGGTGGCGTAATGCGCGGCGAAGGCGTCGGGTGGCTGGCCGGTTGCGGCAGCGAAGCGGGCGATCATCGCGGCTTCGGTTTCGGGGGCGACGTCGCGGCGGGCGTCCTGGAGCAGCGACACGAGGTCGTATCCGGGCTGGCCCATCTGGCCGAGCTGGAAGTCAAGGAGGCCGACCCGTGCCAGCCCCACGCGTCCGGGCAGCCAGAGCAGGTTCTCGGCATGGAAATCGCGCAGGATCAGTACCCTTGGCCCGTCGGCATGGGCGCGCATGGCATTGGTCATGGCGTGCAGGAATTCGGCAGGGTCAGGGCGGGTGCCGGTGGCGGCGAAGGCGTACCAGTCGAGCGCAAAGCCCGCCGCAGCCGCCCAGTCCGCTGCGGAAATGTTCGGCAAGCCCGCCGGGGCGGGGCTGGCCTGAATGTGGAGCAGGCAATCAGTGGCGGCGGCGTAAAGCCCGGCTTCTCGGGCCGGGTCTGTGGCGAGAAGGCGGGCGAAGAGGTCATCGCCGAGGTCTTCGAGGAGGAGGAAGCCGTGGGCGAGGTCTTCGGCAAGGATATCCGGCGCGGAGAGGCCGAGGTGGCAGAGGTGTCGTGCCATCGCGACGAAGGCCGCCGGATCGTCGGCCCCGCCGGGAGGGTTGTCCATCAGGACTGTCGTCGTCGTGCCTAGGCGGAGGCGTTCGTAGCGCCGGTCCGAGGCATCGCCCGCGAGATGCCGCCGTTCGGCAGCGCCCCAGCCTGCGGCGGCGAGGAAGCGGGTCAAGTGGTCTTGCCGGTCAGTCATCGGCAAGGTCCTGGATAAGGCCGTCCCGCCCGCCCGAAAGCACCGCGCGCCGCCCGTCGCCAAGGGGCTCCAGCCGGATGCGAAGGGCCCCATCGGGCAGGTGCGCCCCCAGCCGGTCTGGCCATTCCACCAAAGTGATCGCCTGGGTGAAGGCGTCATCGAGGCCAAGCTCCCAGACCTCGTCAGGGTGGGTCAGGCGGTAGAGGTCGGCATGCCAGATCTCGACCCCGTCCGCGGGATAGACCTGGACAAGGGTGAAGGTGGGCGAGGGCACCTCTTCCATCCGGCCAAGCCGCGCACGGATGAAGGACCGGGCAAGGTGGCTTTTGCCGGCGCCGATCGGACCTTCCAGCAGGATGCAGTCACCCGGCCGGGCCAGTTCTGCCAGCTTTGCACCAAGCCGGGTGGTATCCGCCTCGGACGGCAGGGGGATCACCGTTTCGGCTGGGGCGTCGGGCTGGGTCATCGCCGATGAGTCTACCGGCCCGGACCGCCGCTGCAAGGGTCACGCATGCCAGGTCGGATCTTTCCGTGACGATGGAGGCGTCAGGCGCGCAGGCGGTCCCTGACCGGGTTTTCCAGCCGCAAGGGGGGTATCCTGACCACGGCGAGAGAGAAGGTGATCAGCGTCGCGCCACCGGCCAGGGGCCGGAAACGGCAGGTCACCATGCGACCGTCGAGCAGACGGATCTCTCCCTCCCACGGGGTGCGGTCACCGAAGGCCGTCACGTAGCCGATGGCATCATCCCAGAGAAGGCTGGGGGCAGAGTGTTCACGCCACCATGCGGCCAGCGTGCCAATCCCGGCGTCCGATAGAAGGACCGCGGGGTCGTGGTTCCAGAGCTGCGCATAGGCGCGGTTCGACATGACAAGCTGCCCGGCCTGCGAAAACACCGCCACCGCGTCATCGACCGCATCGATCACCGATTGCCCCAGCTCGAGGTCCGCCCGGTAACGCCGGGTGCGGGTCATCTCGGTCGAGATATCCTCGAACATGAAGGCAAGCGCGCCATTCGGATGCGGGCGGCCGATGACGCGGTAGGTCTGGCCGCCCGGCAGGCTCCAGGTTTCCTCGAAATGGCCGGAGGAGGCCTCTTCCTCCACCCGCATGATCTGCTTGCGCCAGCTGCGGTAGTCCTTGGGTTCCGGGATCATCGCCTTGGCGCGCATCGCGTCGAGCACCGCGCTGAGCGTGGGGCGCGAGATCAGGAACTCGGGCTGCAGGGCGGTAAGCTCGGCCAGGGCGGGGTTGAAGAGTTGCAGCACGCGGGACCGGTCGAAGATCGCGAGGCCAATGGGCAGATCGGCGAAGGTCTTGGTCAGCGTCTGCATGAATTCGCGCAGCGCCGTTTCCGCCGCGACGGCGGAATTGGCGGCGACGGCGTAGTTCAGCACCTCGTCCCCGACGGTCGCGCTGGAAAGGTCGAACCATTCGGCGCCCCCGCGCATGACCAGCTTGACGCGGCCGGGCCGGCGATCCGCGACGGGCGGCAGGGTGAAGAGGTGCGGCAGCGGCCAGGAAAGGTCTTCACCATCGGGCAGAAGCTCGGCCGCGCGGATGAGGTAGGCGTGATTCGCCCAGATCACCGTGCTGTCCGGCCCTTCCTTCCACATCAGGACCGGCGCGCGGGCAAGCAGGGCGCGCTGGGTCTGGAGTTCCAAAAGAAGGGCCGCATGCGCCGCGACATCGCCGCCTTCGCCATCGGCGGACCTGCGGGCGGGTTCCAGCGTCAGGCGGGTCAGGCCCTTCATCCTTTCGCCGCGCAGGACGAGGGGCGGGCGGATATCTGCGGCCGACGCGAAGCTGAGGGTGCTGCCTTCCGGAAGGTCTGCGATACCGTCGGGCAAATCGGGGAACATCGGCGCGAGCCTGCCAAGCAGCTGGGGCCAGGCCCGCCCCCTTTCGCCATCCGGCAGAAGCGCCAGCGCCTCTGCCGTGGCATCCAGAAGGCGGTCGCCGTGAAAGAGAAACGCCGTGCCGGGCCGATCCTCGGCAAGAATGGTGCCGGCACGCTGGGGTCGGCGCAGCTGCCAGGCCGCCACCAGCGCCAGTGAGGTCAGCGCCAGCAGGGCGGCGCTAAGGACCAGTCCAAGAGCCGGGATCAAGGTTGCAATCACTGCGGGCCACCAGCGTTGACATTCCGGTAACCCTAGGTCCGAACTCGTTAATCAAGCGTTAAGGAAGGAACCGGGCAGCAGGTGTCAGGTCTCGATCCTGCGGTTCTGACCCAGCGCCGTGCCGGGAGCGGCTACCAGATCGGCAAGATCCCAGACGGCTTCGACGACGGCTCCGCAGCGTTCGGGCCGGTCCTCGGGGGCAAGGAAAGGATCGGTCGCATTGGCAAAGGTCAGTTCAGCGCCCGTGCGTTCAAGGAGCGTCTTCGCAATGAAAAGGCCAAGGCCCATGCTTTCGTACTCGGGCCGCGTCGAGCCGGACTGCTCTGTGCGGTGAAAGCGGATGAAGGGATCACCGATCCGCCCGATCGAGTTAGGGGGAAAGCCCTCGCCGTCGTCGACAATGCGGACGATCAGCCGCCGGTCCGTCCATTCCCCTTCGATCCAGACGGTGGTGCGGGCGAAGTCGACGGCGTTCTGAACAAGGTTGCGCAGGCCGTGGATGATCTCGGGGCGGCGCAGGATCGTCGGCTGGCGGTCGGGGCTGCCCTCGACCGGGCCAAGGATGAATTCCACCCGCTTGCCGCGCGCCATGTGGGGCTCGGCGGCCTCGCGCAGGGCGGCGGAAAGGGGGGCTTGGCGGAGGTGGAGGTCATCCTTTCCGGCCCGGCCCATGTCGCGGAGGATGTCGCGGCAGCGGTCGGCCTGGTCGCGGATCAGCTTTGCGTCGTCCAGAAGGTCCGGCCGGTCCTCCAGTTCCTGCATCAGCTCGGCGCTGACCAGCTTGATCGTGGCAAGGGGTGTGCCCAGTTCATGCGCCGCAGCGGCGACCACGCCGCCGAGGTCGGTCAGCTTCTGCTCCCGGGCGAGGGCCATCTGCGTGGCCAGCAGCGCCCGCGACATGGCGCGCATCTCGGTGGCGACACGGCGCGAGTAGAGGCCAAGGAAGAGGATCCCGATCACGATCGACAGCCAGAAGCCGAATTCGAAGATGCGGGGGACCGAAAGCTCGCTGCCGTCGGCAAAGCGGAGCGGCATGTTCCAGAAAGCGGCAATCGAGATCAGGAAAATCGCCGCGGCCCCCAGAAGCACCGTCGACCGCAGCCGCAGCGCGCTGGCCGAGATCGTGACAGGAACGAGGACAAGAAGGGCAAACGGGTTTGTCAGCCCGCCGGTCAGGATGATCAGGAAGGAAAGCTGTGTGAGGTCGAAGAGGAGCGTGAGGAATGCCTCGCTCTCGCTCAGCCGCTTGTTCTCGGGAAAAAGCGTGACCGAGAAGATGTTGGCGACGATGGCGACGCCGACGGCCATGTAGCACAGGCCGAGGGGCACCTGCATTCCGTAGACCCGGTCGGCCACGGCGATCGCGGCCAGCTGTCCGGCGATTGCCATCCAGCGCAACAGGATCAGCGTGCGCAGGCGCAGCCAGTCGCTTTGCGACTCGCGTTCGGGAAGCATGCTGCCTGCCGTAACCATGTCGTGACCAATTGTCCCTGAAGGCGCCTTGGGCATTGTTAAGGACTGGCGGTTCTGGGATCAATGCGGCCAGATCGCATATCCGGGTGGTGGAGGGATTAGATGACGAGGCTGTATGCCGGACTTGCCGCGCTGGTGGCCGTGCTCGGCCTTGGCGTCATGGGGTGGATAGCCCTGCGTGACCGTCCCGACGATGCCTTTGCGCAGTGCCGCCAGGGGCAGGTTGCGGGGGGCGACATTGGCGGTCCCTTCACCCTTGTCAACACTGCAGGGCAGACGGTGACCGATGCCGAGGTCCTTGCCAAACCGGCGCTGGTCTATTTCGGTTACACCTTTTGCCCGGATATCTGCCCCTTTGACATGGCCCGCAATGTCGAGGCCGTCGACATTCTGACCGAACGCGGAGTGGAGGTGACGCCGGTCTTCATCTCGATCGACCCCGAGCGCGATACGCCCGAGGTGCTGGCCGATTACGCCGAGAACATGCACCCTGACCTGGTGGCGCTGACCGGATCGGCCGAACAGGTCCGGGCGGCAAGTCAGGCTTACAGGACCTTCTATCGCAAGCAGGACTCGGAAGACGAATTCTACCTCGTCGATCATTCGACCTTCACTTACTTGATGCTTCCGGGCACGGGCTTTGTGGATTTCTTCCGGCGCGAGATTACTTCCGAAGCGATGGCTGACAGCGTTGCCTGCTTCCTTGAGGCAGATGCCGCGTCCGGCTGAGAAGACCAGAGGAAGACAGGACTTGAAGAATGGCCAATGATACGGGAGCCGACCTGGGACCGGACCGCACGCTGCTGCTGGTCGATGATGACGAACCCTTTGTGAAACGCCTGGCCAAGGCGATGGAAAAGCGGGGCTTTGTGCCCGATACCGCGCAAAGCGTGGCCGAGGGCCGGGCAAAGGCGCAGGCCAATCCGCCGGCCTATGCCGTCGTCGATCTAAGGCTTGAGGACGGCAATGGACTTGACGTGATCGAAACCCTGCGCGAGCGCCGTCCGGATTGCCGGATTGTCGTGCTTACCGGTTACGGCGCAATTGCCACGGCCGTTGCAGCGGTAAAGATCGGGGCAATCGATTATCTTTCGAAACCTGCCGATGCCGATGATGTCACGAATGCCCTGCTGGCAAAGGGTGAGGTCATGCCATTGCCCCCGGAAAACCCGATGTCGGCTGACCGTGTGCGCTGGGAGCATATCCAGCGCGTATATGAGATGTGCGACCGGAATGTCAGCGAAACCGCACGACGTCTTTCGATGCACAGACGGACTCTGCAAAGAATTCTGGCCAAGCGCAGTCCGAAATAGAATTGCAATTGCCAATTCAATCTTCGGGGCCTAATGCTGTTCCACTCAGGACGGCATCGGGGGGCAATAATGAATATCGACCTGAATACTCTTTCCTTGAAAGAGCTGAAGGATCTGCAATCGCAGGTAGTCAAGGCAATTGCCGGCTATGAAGAACGCCGCAAACGCGAAGCCATTGCAGAATTGGAAGAAATCGCGCGGGCCAAGGGTTTTTCGCTGTCGGAACTGACGGGTGCGGCACCAATGCGCAAACGGTCGCCTGCGGTGCCGAAATATGCCAACCCGGCGAACAAGTCCGATACCTGGTCGGGCCGCGGACGCAAGCCGCGCTGGTTCTCGGAGGCGCTGGCCAAGGGCAAGAAGCCCGAGTCGATGGCCATCTAGGGCCTTCAGGCCTCGGTCTTCAGCCATTTCAGAAAGGCCCGGGCGGCGGCGCGCTGCGGCCCGGGCAGGGTGACGATGAAATAGGCTGGCAGCTTTTCCCGGCTTTCATGCACCACGCGCAGACGGCCGTCCTCCACATCGGATTCGATCAGCGCCAGGCTTTCCACCGCCAGACCCAGCCCCTGCCGGGCCGCCGCGATGACCAGTTCCTCACCGCTGAGATCGGTGCGGCTTAACGTCTCGGGTTCCAGCCCCAGCTGCCGCAGGTAAGCGTCCTGTTCGGGCCAGTTGCGCTGGAGGATCCAGTCCATCTCGCGCATCTCGTCGGGCGTCAGCTCTGTCCGGTCGCCCAGAAGGGACGGTGCTGCTGCGATCACCAGGCGGGCCGAGGCAAGATAGGTCGCCTCCACCCCGGGCCAGTCGCCATTGCCGTAGCGGATCCCAAGGTCCATCCGTTCCCGGTGCATGTCGACGACGCGCGCATCGGGGTGCAGCGACAGGCCGATGTCCGGGTGCTTCTCCCAGAAATCCTTGAGCCTGGGCATCAGCCACTGCGCGGCAAAGCTGGCCGTCAGGGTCACGCGCACCGGGCGGTCCGCCTCGCCCGCTCGCAGGGCCTCGACCCCCCGGATCAGGGTGGCGAAGCCTTCGATCAGCGCCTCGGCCAGCTGTTCGCCATCCGTGGTCAGGCTGACCCCGCGCCCGTCCCGCTGCACCAGCGCGCGGCCCAGCTGATCCTCCAGCGCCCGGACCTGCTGGGCCACCGCCGCCGGGGTCACGTTCAGGACCCGTGCGGCCTGAGAAAAGCTGCGCAGTTCGGCCGTCGCGGCGAAAGCGCGCAGTGCGGTCAGCGGGGGAAGTGTGCGCCATTCGGTCGGCATATGATACCTGAGCTAATAATTGGACAGGCGAAGTGAGTCGAGTGTTCGTTTGTTTTGTGGCAGTAATGGCCCATCAACTCAAGGAAAGGAGCAAGCCAGTGTTGAATATCGTGATCACCGGGCGTGGTTCGCTTTCCGCGCTTGCGCACCGGGCCGGTACCGGACTCCGCGCGTTTCGGAGAGGCCGGGCAGACCGGATCGCCCTTCGCCGCCTGATCGGCGAGGACGACCACCTGCTGAAAGACATCGGCCTCACCCGGGACGATGTAGCGGCAATGCTGGCCGGACAGACCGCCCGGCGCTGACGCATCAGACCTTCACCCTTCAGTCAAAGGAGCACCAGAATGCTTTCCATCTTCGCCGAGGCAATGCTGATCGCCGCCCGCATGGGCCGGCTGCCGGACGATGCCTATCATGACCGTCGCCGTCACGCGCGCGAGTTTCAGGACATTGACGCCCTGAAGGTTGCCGACCGCCAGCGGAACCAGGGCCGCTGATCTTGCGGGGCTGTCACCACCCTGCAACGCCGCGCACCACGCGCCAAACGACCTGATCCGCCCGCAGCATCCTGCGGGCGGACCCTTTTCCGGCACCCCGTGCCGCGGTCAGATACGCAGCACCACCCGGCCGTCGATCTGCCCCGCCTTCATCCGGTCGAAGATCGCGTTGATGTTTTCCAGACTGTCCCAGCTGAAATGCGACGCCACCTTGCCCTCGCCGGCGAAGGCCAGCGCCTCGGTCAGGTCGTTGCGGGTTCCGACGATGGACCCGCGAACGGTGATCCGCTTCAGCACGATCTCGAAGATCGGCAGGGGGAAGTCCCCAGGCGGCAGGCCGACCAGCGACATGAAGCCCCCGCGCCGCAGCATCCCCACGGCCTGGCTGAAGGCGCTGTTCGACACCGCCGTCACCAGCACGCCGTGAACGCCGCCCATCTGGCTCTGCAACTCCTTCGCCGGGTCTGTTTCGACCGCGTTGAGCGTGACATCGGCGCCAAGCTCGCGGGCGAGCTTCAGCTTATCCTCGGCCACGTCCACCGCCACGACATGCAGGCCCATAGCCTTGGCGTACTGCACCGCCATATGGCCCAGGCCCCCGATCCCGCTGATCGCGACCCATTGGCCGGGCTTCGCCTCGGTCTCCTTCAGGCCCTTGTAGACAGTCACCCCGGCACAGAGGACCGGGGCCGCCGGACCCCAGTCGAGGTTGCCGGGCAGCGCACCCACATAGTTCGCCTCGGCCGAGACATATTCGGCATAGCCCCCATCCACGGTGTAACCGGTCATCTGCTGGCTTTCGCACAGCGTCTCCCAGCCGCCCACGCAATGCGGGCAGCGGCCGCAGGCGTTGTGCAGCCAGGGAACGCCCACCCGGTCGCCTTCCTTCAGATGGGTGACGCCGGGGCCGACGGCGGCAACCTCGCCCACGCCCTCGTGGCCGGGGATGAAGGGCGGGTTCGGCTTGACCGGCCAGTCGCCCATCGCGGCGTGAAGGTCGGTATGGCAGACGCCCGAGGCGCGCACCCGGATCAGCGCCTGGCCCGGCCCGATCTTCGGCACGGCGACCTCGCGGATCTCCAGCGGCTTGCCCAGCCCGGTGACGACGGCGGCCTTCATGGTCTTCGGCAGTGACATGGCCTTCTCCCTTCGGTTGGTTCGACGGGAAGAATGCCGGGAAAGTGTAAGGCTACCTTGACATGGCGCAATGCGGGGTCAGTCGCAGGCGTCCAGCAACCGTGCAACCCGGGCCACGTAGTCGGCGCGCACCTCGGCAGGCGGGCGCAAGCGGATCTCCAGCCGGTGGATCACCTCGGGCGCGGGCCTGCCGAAAAGCTTGTCGGCCTCTTCCTCACGGAAACCGGCGATCCGCACCGCCTCGAGCCAGGCCGAGACGCGGTCGGCCGCCTTGATCGCTTTCTTCACCGGCTGGGGCAGCACGGCGGGCAGGCCGAAGCGCAAGTGGATCGCCGCCGTCAAGCGTTCGTCCAGCGCGCCATAGCCCGGCCCGACCGCCGCCTTCACCGGGCTGATCATGTCGCCGATCACGTATTCCGGCGCGTCGTGCAGGACCGCCGCCAGCCGCCAGCGCGGGGCAAGGGACGGATCCATCCGCACGAGGATGTCTTCGACGAGAAGCGAATGTTCCGCCACCGAATAGGGCCAGTCGCCCCGCGTCTGGCCATTCCATCGCGCCACGAAGGCAAGGCCATGGGCGATATCCTCGACCTCGATATCCATCGGGGTCGGGTCCAGAAGATCAAGCCGCCGCCCCGACAGCATGCGCTGCCAGGCCCGGGGTTGCTTGCTCGATGCGCGCGCCATTCGGGGTCCTCCGTTCCCCCAATGGCTAGCCAAGCGGTGGGGCCGCGACAAGCCCAGGCCTCGGCTGCAACCGATTGCCATCCGGACGGCGCATTGCCAGAGTGCAATTTGACCGCAGGCCTTGCCACGCGGTCGGGAGCAAGGATGGGCGAAGAGATCACATCGGCACGGCGTGCAGCCCCGGTGACCCTGCGCGAGGTCGCGCTGCGCGCGGGCGTCTCGACCTCTGCCGTGTCGCGCGCCTTCACGCCGGGGGCTTCGGTTTCGGCCAAGAAGCGCGCCGTGATCGAAGCGGCAGCGGCAGAGCTTGGCTATAGCCCCTCGGTCCTGGCCTCGGCGCTGACGACCGGGCGGACGCAGATGATCGGCCTCGTGTCGAACAACTTCCGCAACCCGGTGTTCCTTGAGGTCTTCGACCAGTTCACCCGCGGCCTGCAGGACCGGGGACTGCGGCCGCTTCTCGTCAACCTGTCGGGCGGCATGGCGGTGGAGGATGCCGTCCTGATGCTGCGGCGCTATTCGGTCGACGGGGTGATCCTGGCCAGTTCCACGGTGCCGACGAGTTATGCGGGCAAGTTCCTTGGGGCGGGGCTGCCGATCGTGCATTGCTTTGGCCGCTGGTCGCCCGCGCCCGAGGTCAACATCATCGGGATCGACAACCGCGCCGCCGGTCGGCTTGCCGCACGGACGCTGCTGGATCGCGGTTACCGGCGCATCGCGTTCCTGGGCGGGCCGGAAAGCGCCACCTCGACGCAGGATCGCCTGGCCGGGTTTCTGGAGGTGGCAGAGGCAGCGAGGGGCGTCACGGTTTCAACCAGCTTTGCCGCGGCCTATTCCTTTGACGCGGGACGGGCAGAGATGCAGCGCCTGGTGTCGCTGGGGCCGGTCGCAGAGGCCTATTTCTGCGGCGATGACGTCCTTTCGATCGGTGCGCTGAGCGCCCTGGCCGATGCCGGGCTGGACGTGCCGGGCGACGTTGGCATCCTGGGATTCAACGACATGGACATGGCGCGCTGGCCGAACATCAACCTGACCACGGTGCGCCAGCCGATTGCCGAGATCATCGCCGCCAGCATCGACCTTGTGGTCGCCTCGCTGAACGACCCAAACCTGCCGCCCCGGGCACGGGTTTTCGACTGCAGCATCGTCGAGCGCGGGACGCTTCGGGCGCGTTCCTGACTGTCGCTCATCCAGCCTTTCAGGCTGTCTTCGTTGGGGTCACACAAGCGAAGACAGCCCGAAGGGCATGATGAGCATGCCTTAACGGAACATCGGCGGGCGTGCTTCGACCCAGGCGCCGCCTGCCTTGGCCGAGGCGACAGCCGCGTGGATCGCAGCGATCGACCGGACCCCTGCCGAAGCGGTGGGCAATCCGTCCCGGACGGTGCCGCGGATCGTGTCGGCGAGATCGCAGTAGATGTTCGCCACCGCCAGCGGGAAGCCTTCGGGATGCGCTATCGCCACGCGGCTCAGCCGCTTCGCCTCGTCATGCAGCCCGCCTTCGCCCTTTTCCATGATCTGCGTCCGCCCGCCGACGGGGGTGTAGATCAGCTGGTTCGGCTGTTCCGAGGCCCAGCGGAAGCCGCCGGTTTCGCCGAAGACCTGGATGTCGAACCCATGCTGCCGCCCGATGGCGACGGATGAGGTCCAGAGGCGGCCCACGGTGCCGCGACCCATCCGAAAGTTCACCATCGCGTCGTCCTCAAGCATCCGGGAGGAGATGGTCGAGGCGAAGTCGGCGCTGAGGCGTTCGACCTCGTCATCGCAGATGAAGCTGGCCATGTGCAGGGCATGGATGCCGCAGTCGGCGAACTGGCCGGACACGCCCGCGAGCGCCGGGTCATACCGCCAGCGGACGCGGGGGTTATCGGCGTCGGTCGCGTCGCCGTGGTGGCCGTGGCTGAAGTTCGTCACCACAAGGCGCACCTTGCCGATCTCGCCCGCCCGCACCATCGCGCGGGCCTGACGGATCATCGGATAGGCGGAGTAGCAGTAGTTCACCGCGCAGACCTTGCCGGTCTTGGCGGCGATGCGGACAAGCTCTTCCCCCTCTTCGACCGTCACGGTCATAGGCTTTTCGCAAAGGACGTTGAACCCAGCCTCGAGAAAGGCCTTCGAGATCTCGAAATGGGTGGAATTCGGGGTGGCCACCGTCACCAGATCAACCCGGTCCGCCCGGCCCCTTTCGCCCGCCAGCATCTCCCGCCAGTCGCCATAGGCGCGGTCGGCGGCGATGCCGAGGCGTTGAGCATAGTCGCGCCCCGCCTCGGGCCGGTGGTCAAGGGCGCCCGCGACCATCTCGAAATGCCCGTCGGCAAGTGCGCCAAGGCGATGCGCCGGGCCGATCTGGCTGCCCTCGCCCCCGCCGATCATGCCCCATTTCAGCTTTGCCATGCGTCCAGTCCCTTACTTGAAGCCGATCGATTCGAGGTATTCCCGGTTCGCGCGTGCGTCGTCCATTGGCCGCACGTCCAGCGTCGGGTCGCAGTCCTGCTCGACCGTGCACCAGCCCTTGAAGCCCGCGTCCAGAAGGATCTGCCGCACCGCCGGAAAGTCCACGTCGCCCTTCCCGAGGTTGCAGAAGATGCCCTGCCCGCAGGCGTCATAGAACCCGGTCCGGTTGGCCACCGCGCGGGCCTTCACCACCGGGTCGATGTCCTTGAAGTGCATATAGCTGATGCGCCCGATGTGACGGCGCATGAAGGCCACGGGGTCGAAGCCCGCGTAGGAATGGTGCCCGGTGTCGAAGCAGATCTTCAGGATCTTCTCGTCCACCTCGTCCAGAAGCCGCTCCAGTTCCGGCTCGAAGTCGATGAAGCCTGCCGCATGGGCGTGGATGCCGACGGTCAGCCCGTATTCCTCGGCCCCCATCTTCGCCACGGTTGCGATCCGGTCACGGAACGCCGCCCATTCAGCCGGGCCCATTTGCTCGGCTTCCGACGCCCGCCCGGCGGTCGGTGCCCGGCGGGGCGAGATGGAATCGATCAGCACGAGGTGCTGCGCGCCATGGGCGACCAGCGCCCGGCAGGTGCGGATCGCGGCATCCATGACCTCGCCCCAGGCGGCGGGATCGTGGAAGGGCCGGAACACCACGCCGCCGATCAGCGTCAGGTCATGCCGCGCCAAGGCCTCTCCCAGAACGCCCGGGTCCTCGGGCATGAAGCCGATGGGGCCAAGTTCGATCCCCTTGTAGCCCGCCCCGGCGCATTCCTTCAGCACCGTCTCCCATGTCGGGTTGCGCGGGTCGCCCGCGAATTCCACGCCCCAGGAACAGGGCGCATTGCCGATGCGGATCGTCATGCCGTTACTCCTTCAACGTCTACCCAGCTTCCGCTGGCCGAGGCGCGCAATGTCGCGTCCACCACTTCCCAGACCGCCAGCCCATCGCGGAAGGTGGGCCATGCGGGTTCTCCGGAGTGGATGGCGGTCAGGAAGTCCTTCGCCTCGATGATGATCTGGTCCTGATAGCCGGTGCCATGCCCCGGACCCTGGCAGAAGGGCAGGTAATCCGGATGCGCCGGGCCGGTCAGGATGCGGCGGAAGCCCCGTTCCGCCTCGGGCCCCTCGGCGCGGTAAAGCTGAAGCGCATTCTGGTCCTCACCGTCAAAGCGGATCGCGCCTTCGGTGCCATGCACCTCGTAGGCATAGCCCATCTTACGCCCCGTCGCGACACGGCTGACGTAGATGTGGCCAAGGACGCCGTTCGCAAAGCGGCACATGATCTGGGCGTGGTCATCGTTCGTGACCGCCACCGGGCCATCCGGGCCGGGGCGCGTGGCATGGACCGTCTCGACCACTGCCGAAACCTTGGCGATCGGCCCCATGATCGCCAGCGCGCAGTTGATCGGATGGGGTGCAAGGTCGCCCATCGTTCCGGTGGCCATGCCTTCCGTCCGCCAGTTCCCCGGCAAGCCGGGGTCGGCCAGGAAATCCTCGGTATGCTCTCCCCGGAACCAGGTGACGCGGCCGATCGCGCCTTCGGCCACCAGCTTGCGGGCGAACTGCGTGGCCGGGGTGCGGACATAGTTGAAGCCGGTCATGTGGATGACACCGGCCGTTTCTGCCGCCGCAACCATGGCGCGTGCATCCTCCAGCGAGGCGCCCAGCGGCTTTTCGCAGAAGACGGGCTTGCCCAGCTTGAGCGCCGCCTCGGCAATCGGGCGGTGCAGGGCCTGCGGCGTCGCGATCACCACCGCCTCGACCTTGGGATCTGCCACCAGTTCCTGCCAGTCCCGCGCCGCGCGCTGAAAGCCATAGGCCGCCCGGTAGCGTTCTGCCGAGGCGGGGCTGCCCGCCGCGATCATCTCCAGCCGGGGACGCAGGGGGGTGTCGAAAACCGCCCCCACCGCCGACAGCGCCACTGCATGGGCCTTGCCCATGTAGCCGCCGCCGACCACGCCGATCCCGATTTCCTTCATGTGCACCCCCCGCGCAACCGATGCGTTGCAACCGGTTGCAGATTCCTATACGCCCTGATCTGTGTCCACAATCGCATTTCTTCCGGTAAAGGGGAAAGACGGGGATGCCGACGACCACAGCCAGCGCGCCTGCCGATCCGCTGCCGACCCTGTCGCGCAGTCGCTTCCTTGTCCTTGGCCGCGCCGGGATGGACCTCTACGCCGATCCGCCGGGCACAAGGATCGAAGCGGCGACGGGCTTTGCCGCGCATCTGGGTGGATCGGCTGCCAACATCGCGGTGGCGCTGGCCCGGCAGGGGGCAGAGACTGACCTCCTGACCCGGGTATCGGATGACGCCGTGGGCCGGTTCTGCCTTGCCCAGCTTGACCATTACGGCGTGGGGCGTGCCCATGTCGGCCTGACCCGAGGGGAACACCGCACCTCGCTTGCCGTGGTCGAGACGCGGGCCGAGGATTGCCAGTCGATCATTTACCGGAACGGCGCGGCGGACTTTGCGCTGAGCGAAGGCGATGTCGCCAAGGTCAACTTTGCCCGCTATGGCGCGCTGGTCATCACCGGAACGGCGCTGGCGCAGGAAGGCTCACGCGTGGCGACACTGGCGGCCCTGCGCGCGGCCATCGCGGCGGGGATCACCACCGTGATGGACATCGACTACCGGCCCTATTCCTGGCCGACCCGCGACGAGGCGAGCGTTGCCAACCTCATGGCCGCGCGCCTTTGTGACATCGTCGTCGGCAATGACGAGGAGTTCGGCCTTCTCGCCGGGCGCATCGAGGACAGGCTTGCCATGGCGCGTGAGCTGGTCGCCGACAGCCGGAAGATCGCGGTCTACAAGATGGGCGAACGCGGGGCGGTGACCCTGACCGCGACCGATGAAATCACCACCGGGATCTACCGCACCAAGGCGCTGAAGCCGACCGGCGCGGGCGACAGCTTCATGGGCGGGTTCCTTGCCGCCCTCGCCACCGGACGCCCCCTGCGTGAGGCCGTCCTGCGCGGCTCGGCCGCCGCCGCGATGGTCGTCGCCCGCGTCGGCTGTGCCCCCGCCATGCCCACGGGCGAGGAGCTTGAAGCCTTCCTCACCGCCCACCCCGATCCTGCCTGAGAGGCCCCGATGCACATTCCCCCGCATGACAACCGGAATCGCCCAATCGTGGACGTGGACCACCCGCTGGTGCCGCTGAACTATTTCAACATCGTCAAGCTGAAACGCGGGGAGGATTTCGCCTACGCCGTCCCCGGTTATGAGTCCTGCATCGTCCCCGCCACCGGCACGATCCGGGTTCAGGTCGGCGGGCAGGTCCACGACAAACTCGGCCAGCGCGAGGTGGATGTCTGGGATGGCGAACCCGAAGGCGTCTATGTCCCGACCGGGATGGAGGCGCGCTTCACCTGCCTTTCCGACAGTGCCGAGGTCTTCATCGCCGGGGCGAAGTTCGACCAGGTGCTGGAGCCCTTCGCCGTCCGTTCCGACGAGATCGACAAGGTCCAGTATGGCAGCGACGACACCAAGACCCACCGCAAGATCAAGCACATCCTCGGCACCAAGTATCACGGTCGCGTTGGCCGCCTGCTGGTCAGCGAGCTTTTTACCGTCGGCGCCGGCGGCTGGTCGGGTTTCCCCAGCCACAAGCACGACACCGACCGGCGGGATGACAAAGGTGAGCTGATCGAGACCCGCCACGACGAGACCTACAACTTTCGCTTCAAGCCGAACCATGGGTCCGGCCTGCAGATGCTGCAGCGCGTGGATAACGAACCCGGCGACGCCTATCACATCATGGATCGCTCGACCGTCGTTCTGGACAAGGGCTACCACCCGGTCTGCGTGCTGCCGGGGTATGAGATGTACTACTTCACCATCCTTGGCGGCCTTTCCCAGCGCAGCCTGAAGCAGTACTTCCAACCCACCCACGCTGATCAGCTGCACACGATCCCCGGCATCATGGACATGGTCGCCAAGTTCAAATGACCCGCGCAACGCTTGCCCAGGTCCTGCTGCCTGCCCTTCGCGACGGATATGCGGTCGCGGGCTTTGTCTGCCTGGGGTGGGAGGACGCCCGCGCCTTCACCCTGGCGGCGGAGGCAGAGGGCAAGCCCGTGATCCTGCAGGCCGGGCCGGGCTGCCGCGCGCATACGCCGCTGCCCGTCATTGGCGCGATGTTCCGCACGCTTGCCGACTCTGTCTCGGTCCCAGTTGTCCTCCACCTCGACCATGGGCGGTCGCTGGACGAGGTGCGGGCAGCCATCGGCGAAGGCTTCACCTCGGTGATGTTCGACGGCTCGGCCCTGCCGCTGGAGGAAAACATCCGCCAGACGGCAGCGGTCGCGGCCCTTGCCCATGCCAACGGCATCTCCTGCGAAGGCGAGATCGGCTTTGTCGGCTATGCCGGCGGGGCCACCTCCTCCCTGACCGACCCTGACGCCGCAGCCCGCTTTGCCCGTGAAGCGGGTGTGGATGCAGTGGCCATCGCCGTCGGTAACGTCCACCTGCAACAAGACCATGTCGACGGGATCGACGAGGCTGCGCTTGCAGCGATCGCCACGGCGACTGGCGGCACCGTCCCTCTGGTGATCCACGGCGGCTCTGGCGTCCCGCCCGACCAGCGCACGCGCCTCGCCCGCACCACCCCGATCTGCAAATTCAACATCGGCACCGAACTCCGCCAGTCCTTCGGCGCCGCCCTCCGCCAGACCCTGCGCGACCACCCCGAGGAATTCGACCGGCTGAAGATTCTGTCAGCCACCGAAGCCCCGATGACCGCCCATGCCCGCGCCATTCTGCGCAGCCTCGGCTGATTGCCGTAGCGGTCCTTCTCTGCTATCTGCCCACGCGAAACCAAGGATCAGGAGAGCGCCGCATGGCCGCCGACTACATCGTCAAGGACATCGCCCTGGCCGACTTCGGCCGCAAGGAACTGACCATCGCGGAAACCGAAATGCCGGGCCTGATGGCCTGCCGCGAGGAATTCGGGGCCTCGCAGCCCCTGAAGGGCGCGAAGATCGCGGGTTCCCTCCACATGACGATCCAGACCGGCGTCCTGATTGAGACGCTGAAGGCCCTTGGCGCCGATGTGCGCTGGGCGTCGTGCAACATCTTCTCGACCCAGGACCACGCCGCCGCCGCCATAGCGGCAAGCGGAACCCCGGTCTTCGCGATCAAAGGCGAGACGCTTGAGCAGTACTGGGACTACACCGACCGCATCTTCCAGTTCGGCGGCGAGGGCGGCACCTGCAACATGATCCTCGACGACGGCGGGGATGCGACGCTGTACATCCTCCTTGGCGCGCGGGTGGAGGCCGGTGAGACCGACCTCATCGCCGTCCCGACCAGCGATGAGGAAGTCTGCCTCTTCAACCAGATCAAGAAGCGCCTCGCTGCCTCGCCCGGCTGGTTCACCAAGCAGCGCGCCGCGATCCAGGGCGTTTCGGAAGAAACCACCACCGGCGTTCACCGCCTGTACGAACTCCACAAGAAGGGCCTCCTCCCCTTCCCGGCGATCAACGTCAACGACAGCGTCACCAAGTCGAAGTTCGACAACAAGTACGGCTGCAAGGAATCGCTCGTCGACGGTATCCGCCGCGCCACCGACACCATGATGGCCGGCAAGGTCGCCGTCGTCTGCGGTTATGGCGACGTGGGCAAGGGCTCGGCCGCGTCCCTGCGTGGCGCGGGTGCGCGCGTGAAGGTCACCGAGGTCGACCCGATCTGTGCGCTGCAGGCGGCGATGGACGGCTACGAGGTCACGCTTCTGGAAGACGAAGTCGCCACCGCCGACATCTTCATCACCACCACCGGCAACAAGGACGTCATCCGCATCGAGCATATGCGCGAGATGAAGGACATGGCCATCGTCGGCAACATCGGCCACTTCGACAACGAGATCCAGGTGGCCTCGCTGCGGAACCACAAGTGGACCAACATCAAGGACCAGGTGGACATGATCGAGATGCCCTCGGGCAACCGGATCATCCTTCTTTCCGAAGGCCGCCTTCTGAACCTTGGCAACGCAACGGGCCACCCGTCCTTCGTGATGTCGGCCTCCTTCACCAACCAGGTACTGGCGCAGATCGAGCTCTGGACCAAGGGCAAGGACTATGCTCCCGGCGTCTACATCCTGCCCAAGGCGCTGGACGAAAAGGTCGCCCGCCTGCACCTGAAGAAGATCGGCGTGAAACTGACCGAGCTTCGCAAGGATCAGGCCGACTATATCGGCGTGAAGGTGGAAGGCCCGTTCAAGTCGGACCACTACCGGTACTGACCGAACGCAAATGACAGTCGCACTGATCAGGAACAGCACGCTTCTGCGCTTCCTGATCGTCGGGGGCGCGATGACGGCGCTGTATTCCGTCCTCGCCGCCCTTGCGACGACCTACCTGCCGCTGCCACACGCCCTGTCCGCCGCCGGGGTCTGGATGCTGTGCATCCCGCTTGGCTTCTGGTGCCAGCGCCGCTTTACCTTTATCGCCAGCGCGCCGCATCGCCATGCGATCTGGCTTTACGCGGCAACGCAGGTGATGGGCATCTGCATCGCCGCCACGGCCAGCTACCTGCTGGCGCGCGGGTCCTTCTGGCCTGACCTGATCGTCCACCTTGGTGCCGCCGCACTTGCCGCAGTCCTGAGCTTTCTGATCAACCGCTGGATCATCTTTCCTGCCGACCCACGGGCCTGAGCAGAAGCGCTTGGGGGCAGCTGTGCGAAATTCTGCTTCCCCAACCGATTTTCGCCGACTACCGTCTTCCGGCACACGTTCGCCGTACCAGTCAGGGAGACATCAAGGATGGGCAAGAGGGACGAACTGATCGCGAAATATGCCGACGATCTGAAGAACAAATGCAAGGTGACGCCGGACATGGCGCTGCTCACCAAGGTCACCATCGGCTGCGGCCCGGCGATCTATGACAACGACGCCCAGACCGTCGCTGCCTCGGACAGCGCCGAGCTGGAGCGGATCAAGTCCAACTTCCTGATCAAGAAGCTTGGCCTCAAGGACGGCCCGGCGCTGATGGACGGCATCAATGCCGCCGTCGACACCTATGGCAAGTCCGAGCGCAACAAGTTCCGCGCGGTGTTCTACTATCTCCTCGTCAAGCATTTCGGCAAGGAAGCCGCCTACAAGTAGGCCGCCTGACGGCGGTCGTCCGGGCGGGGTGGCGAGGGCCGCCCCGCCCGTTGCATTTGAACAAAAGCCTCAGCATTCGCACCTTGCCGGGTGCCGGGGATTCGGGGCATCACCAGTCTGTCAGGGCAGGACGCCCGGGACCCTATCATGATCACGTGCGGTGCTTGGGGTGTGCGCGTGGGGTGGATGAGGGGTCCCACAGGGGTGCGGGGCCCCTCATTCCCGTTTTTGACAAAGAACGTTCTGAGCACCTGCCCTCATCCCGCAATGGTCCGACGAATACGCTTGCACGGTCGCCAGACTAGGCTGACGATCAGGGTCTGAAGCGACAGCACGTCCAAGATTCGCCATGGATCCGATTGTCAGGCCAGCGCGCCACGCCGACATGGAGGCCGCCTACGGGGTGTTCCGACGCTCGATCTTCGCCTATTTGCACCGTACCGGCCAGGCGACGGCGGAAGAGGCCGCCAACCCGCCCATTGAATCAGCCTGGAAGCGGCAGGCGGCATGGATCCGCCATTTCTGGGAAAGCGCCGCCGAGAACTGGGTGGCCACCGACGACGGCGGGACGGTCCTTGGCTGGGCGCTCAGCATCGAGCGTGGCGGCCATCTGGAGCTTGCGTTCTTCTTTGTCGATCCGGCAGCCAACGCACGAGGCCTGGGCACCCGGCTTCTTGACAAGGCCTTTGCCTCACGGCCCGAAACGGCGCGGACGATCATGGCAACGCAGGATCCGGCCGCACTGTCCCTTTACCTGCGGTGCGGGCTGTCCTGGGTCGCAACTTCCGTCGACATCTGCGTTCGCAGCCGAAGCCTGCCCAATGACACCGACCTTGACCTCCGGCCAATGACCCTGGATCCGTCGGACATCGCTGCGTTGGTCCGGATTGAACGCGACATCCTCGGTTTCAGCCGAGAGGCCGACCTGCGGTTCTTGGTCCGGAACCGCCCAGGATGGCTTGCCTTCCGGGACGGCGCACCCGTTGCCTATGCCTTTGGCGCCCAGCCTCAGCCCCACGGAGTGACTGACTTCCCCCCGACCGTCGGACCATTGTCAGCGTTGAACGAGGCCGACCTGCCGGTCCTGATTGATCTCGTCATCAGCGCGGCTCCTGCAGATACCGACCTCTGTTTTGGCGTCCCGCTTTGCAACGACCGCGCAGTATCCCACCTGCTTGGGATGGGGGGAAAGGTCGATCCGTTCTATCTCGCCGTCCTGTCCAACGGCGGGCCAATGCGCCTTGACCGCTACATCCATACCTCGCCCTCCTTCATCATCTGAGACGGCTCGCCATAGCGTCCAGACCACGATACTGCCAGAATGAGGCCGATCATTGGCAACGACGTGGGCCTCCTGATAGATCCGGTCCTTCCCCTTCCTTGGTCCCCACATGCACCCGAACCCCGCCTTCCGCCAGACCCCGGCCGACCGCAACATCGCCTTCGCCCGTGCCCGCGGGTTTGGCGTCCTGTCCGTCAACGGCCCCGAAGGCCCGCTTGCGGCGCATGTGCCCTTCCTTCTGGACGACGCCGCCAGCTATGCCGACCTGCACCTTGCCCGGTCGAACCCGATCGTCCGTGCTGGCCTGCCCGCGCCCGCGCTCCTCGCCGTTTCGGGACCGGACGCCTATGTCTCGCCGGACTGGTATGGCCCGCTCGACCAGGTGCCGGATCAGGTTCCGACCTGGAACTACGTCGCCGTCCATCTGCGCGGCGTGCTAGAGGCGCTGCCCGAAGATGCGCTTCGCCCGCATGTCGATGCGCTCTCGGCCGAACATGAAGGGCGGATTGCGGGCAAGCGGCCCTGGACCAGCGCAAAGATGAGCGATGGCGCGATGCCCCGGATGATGCGGATGATCCTGCCATTCCGGTTCCGGGTGGTGTCGGTAGAAGGGACTTGGAAGCTGAACCAGAACAAGCCACCGGAGGTGCGTGCCCGCGCCGCCGATGCCTTGGCGCAGGGCGATGCCGGAGCGCAGGCCATCGCCGCCTTGATGCGTGACCAATCGCTGGCGGGCCGAGATTAAGAATCCCCTAACGCCCACAAGCAAGGTGTTGAAATAAAATCAGAAACCGATTCTGACCACTGTGGTCAGCCGTCGCTCACGCCGCCTGCGGCGCCCGGCTTTCCGTCAGGATCGCGTGCAGCTTCGCCGGGTCCGAGTTCGCCCGCAGCTTCGCGACCACATTCGGGTCACGCATCGTTCGGCTGACCAGGGCCAGCGCCTTCAGGTGGTCCACCCCGGAATCCTTCGGAGCAAAAAGGCCGAAGACAAGGTCGACCGGCTGGCGGTCGACGCTGTCGTAGTCCAGGGGCTTTTCCAGCCGTACGAAGACGCCGATGATCCCCTTCAGGTCCTCAAGCCGGGCATGCGGCAGGGCGATGCCATGCCCCACTCCGGTCGGCCCCAGCGTCTCGCGTTCCTGCAGCCCGTCGATGGCCAGCGCCGAAGAGAGCCCGTAGGCCTGCGCCGCGATCTCGCCCAGTTCCTGGAACAGCCGCTTTTTCGAGGTCAGTTGACCCAGCACGCGGACGGCGTTGGGCGTCAGTAGCTTGGAAAGTTCCATGGACGGGCGTTGTTCCTGCGCCGGCATCGGTGCCGGTTACTTGCTGTTGCGGGGGTCGATCCAGCCGATGTTCCCGTCATCCCGACGATACACCACGTTCACGCCCCCATGGCCTTCGTTCCGGAACACAAGCATGCGCTGTCCTGCAAGTTCCAGCTGCATCACCGCCTCGCCTACGGTGATCGAAGGAATCTTCGTCTCCATCTCGGCAATCACGATCGGCTGGAGCGTTTCGGGCTCCGCATCCTCGACATCCTCGGACGCGGCGAGGATATACGAGGACGCCCCGCCGAATTCAACCGGGGTCGCGCGGTTCGAATGGTGGTTGCGGATCCGCCGCTTGTAGCGCCGAAGCTGCTTGTCCATCTTCTCGCGGCAGGATTCGAAGGCGGCGTAGATCTCGGGTGCGTGGCCCTTTGCCTGGGCGGTCAGGCCGGTGGACAGATGGATCGTCGCCTCGCAGACAAATTCATGCGCCATGCGGGAAAACACCACCACGCATTCGGTCGGACGCTGGGCGTATTTCTCGACCACCTCGCCCATTTCGGCCTTTACATGGGTCTGCAAAGCCTCGCCGACGTCGATCTGTTTTCCACTGATCTGGTAGCGCATGGCCTCTCCTCTTGCATGCTTGGCCTTGGGGCAGGATCAGCCTGCGCCGTCCGGCGCCTTCGAAAGACGTGGGAAGAAACGTTGCGTCACGCAAGGGCCGGCGAGGGGATTCGCCTTGGCGAAACGGGTCAGGGATGGGGCGGATGACGCACGCATTCCGGGTATTTGGCGTCAGCCCCAGCCGTCTTGTCAACCGAGTCGATTCTACCCGGCGGAAGCCCGGCCTCAGATGATGCGGAAGTTCTCGCCCAGGTAGACCCGGCGCACCGTCTCATCCCTCACGACCTCGTCCGTCGTGCCGGACATCAGGACCTTGCCATCGTGCAGGATATAGGCGCGATCGACGATCTCGAGCGTCTCGCGCACGTTGTGATCGGTGATGAGAACCCCGATGCCGCGGCTTTTCAGGTCATGCACAAGGTGCCGGATCTCGCCCACGGCAATCGGGTCGACCCCGGCAAAGGGTTCGTCGAGGAGCAGATACTTCGGATCGGCCGCCAGGCAGCGCGCGATCTCAACCCGCCGGCGCTCCCCGCCCGAAAGGGCAAGGGCGGGCGTGCGCCGCAGGTGGGTGATGGAAAACTCGCTGAGAAGCTCTTCCAGCCGCTCGCGCCGCTTGTGACGGTCGCTTTCGACGATTTCCAGCACGGCAAGGATATTGTCCTCGACACTCAGGCCCCGGAAGATCGACACTTCCTGCGGCAGATAGCCGATGCCAAGCCGTGCCCGGCGGTACATCGGCAGGGCGGTCACATCCTTGCCGTCGATCAGCACCTGCCCGCCTTCCGGCATGACGAGGCCGGCGATGGAGTAAAAGCAGGTCGTCTTGCCCGACCCGTTCGGGCCCAAAAGCGCCACCACCTCGCCCCGCCGCAGTTCCATGCTGACATCGCGGATCACCGGGCGCTTCTTGTAGCTCTTGCGCAGACTGCGGACCTGCAATCCGCCGCCGCCTTCGGTCAGGGTGAGGTCCGGCTTTTGCGCCATCAGTTGCCACCCGGCACGAAGGTCGTAGTGACCCCGCCTTCCATCAGCCCGGTGCCGTCCTTGAGGTTCACGGTCAGCTTTTGCCCCGCCATTGCCGTCGGGCCCTGGGTCAGGGCAACATCACCGGTCAGGACGATGACGCCGGTTTCGATTTCGTAGTCCGCCTCGCGTGCCTTGGCGGTATCGGCCAGGTTGACGATCGTCACCCCGCCGCTGGCCAGAAGCCGGTCAATGGCGGTGCGGTCCTGGTTGTAGACGACGCGCACCTCGGCAGCGGACAGGGTCATCTGGCCCTGCGTCACGACGACATTGCCGGTGAAAACTGCGGTTCCATCAGTATTGTCGACGGTAAGGGTCTCGGAGGTCACGTTGACGGGCTGGCTGGTGTCCTGCGCCAGGTCACCGAAGGCGATGCGCGCCTCTTGCGCCGTGGCGGGGAGGGCGAGGGTCAGAAACCCGGCCAGAAGTGCAAATGAACAAAGCCGCAAAAGCATGCGTCAAACCCCTCGGCCCCTAGCCGCCTGGCCGGTATACCAGCCGGACGCCTTGGTTGAAAACCAGAACATAGGAACCGGGGCTTTGCAGGTCTTGCGTCAGCACCATCCCGCCGGCCTCAAGATCACCCACAGGACCGGTCGCGGTCACCGCGCCCCGGCTTTCGAGGCCCGACCGGTCCAGCCGCGCCAGCACCTCGGGCGTATCCAGGCGATATCCCGTCTGGGTCGTGACCGTCACGCCGCCGGACAGGACAAGCTGTTGCGCCGCGCGGTCGATCTCGGCCGTCCGGGCACGAAGGTCGGTCCGGCTGCCGTCGGGCGTATCCAGTTCAAGAACCACCGCCGCGACCGTTGCCGGGCTTTCGGCCGTTGCGGGCCGCGCCTCGTCGGCTGTCAGAGTCAGCGAGGCCCCGTCCGTCGTGGTGCCGGCATAGGTGGGCGCGGTCATCCGAGGCTCACGCGCGCGGTCGACGACATCGACCTCGGCATAGGGCAGGGCCTCATCTGGGTTGATCTGGTCCGACAGAAGGAAGAGCGTTGCAAGGATGCCCAGCGCTAGAAGCGGCAGGGCCACCTTCAGCCAGCCCACGACCCGCGTATGCCGGTCCGCCGCCATCCGCGTCAGACCACACCGGCGCGCAGGCAGTCATGCACGTGAAGGATGCCGGTCGCCTCCCGGTCGCCTTCCGTCACGAGAAGGCAGGTGATCTTGCGGTCGTTCATCAGGGCGAGCGCCTCGCCCGCCAGCGCCTCGGGGGCGATGGTCCGGGGTGAGCGCGTCATCACGTCGCCGGCCCGGCGCGCGAGGAGGCCGTCCATGTGACGGCGCAGGTCGCCATCGGTGATGATCCCCGCCAGCCGTCCCTCTGCATCCGTGACCCCCACGACGCCAAAGCCGCTGCGCGTGATCGCAAGCAGGACCTCGGGCATCTCCAGGCCTTCACCGACGAGCGGCGGGTTCCGGTGCATCAGGTCCCGCACCTTCAGAAGCCTCGCGCCCAGCTTGCCGCCCGGGTGGAACATGCGGAAATGTTCGGGCGTGAAGGCGCGGTGTTCCATCAGCGCGATCGCCAGCGCATCGCCAAGGGCCAGCGTCATCGTGGTCGAGGTGGTCGGAACAATCCCCGTCTCGCAGGCCTCGGGCACCTCTGGCAGCAGGATCGCCACATCCGCCTGCCGCATGAGGGTGGACCCCGCCCGCCCCGCGACGCCGATCAGCGGGATGCCGAAACGTTTGGCATGGGCCAGGATGTCGGCCAGTTCCGGTGTCTCGCCCGAGTTGGACAGCACGATCAGCACATCGCCTTCGGCCACCATGCCAAGGTCGCCATGGCTCGCCTCCGCCGGATGGACGAAATGTGCGGGCGTGCCGGTCGAGGCAAAGGTCGCCGCGATCTTGCGGGCGATATGGCCGGACTTGCCCATGCCCGAGACGATCACGCGCCCCTTTGCCTCCAAAAGCAGGCCGACCGCGTCCGAAAAACTGCCGCCAAGCGCCGCGGCGAGGACGCCCAGAGCCTCCGCCTCGCGGCGGATGACGCGCTGTCCGGTGGCCACAAGATCAGTGCTGGAAGATGTCATGCGCATCGTCCCAGCCCAGAAGGTCCAACTCGGCCCGGACCGGCAGGAAGGCGAAGCACCGCTGCGCGAGGTCCATCCGGCCTTCGCGCAGAAGGCGCGCCTCAAGCTCGGCCTTCAGCCGGTGCAGGTAAAGCACATCCGAGGCCGCGTATTCCTTCTGCGCCTCGGTCAGTTCCTCCGACCCCCAGTCGCTGGTCTGCTGCTGCTTCGAGACATCGACGCCAACGAGGTCGGCGAGAAGATACTTCAGCCCGTGGCGGTCGGTGAAGGTGCGGATCAGCTTGGACGCGATCTTGGTGCACCAGACCGGCGCCGTGGTCACCCCGAAGGCCTGTTTCAGGACCGCGATGTCGAACCGCCCGAAGTGGAAAAGCTTCAGCACCGCCGGGTCCGCCAGCAGCCGCTCCAGGTTCGGTGCCCGGGTCTGCCCCTTGCCGATCTGCACCAGGTGCGCGTCGCCCGATCCGTCCGACAGCTGCACCACGCAAAGCCGGTCGCGCCGTGGGTCAAGGCCCATCGTCTCGGTGTCGATGGCGACGACGGGTCCAAGGGTCAGCCCATCAGGCAGGTCAGTCAGGTGAAGGTGGATGGCCAAGGCATGCTCGCTTTTCCGGGGTGCGATTTTCCGATTACGCCCCGCTTCCGGTCGGGTCAACTGCGCCCCGTGGCCTTGCGCGGACATGCGGCGGGGGCTGTGCCCGTTACGCTCCCTGCCGGAACGCGCGAGCGACTGTTCGCAGGCGCGCCTTGCACCTTTGGGCCCGGAGGATCACGTTCAGGGCGCACCACCGAAGGGATGCTACCATGTCGACCGCCTCTGCCCCGCTTGAGATTGCCCGCGTAGCCCTTGTCGTCCACGATCTGCCCGCGGTCGCCGCATTCTACCAGCAACTCCTCGGCCTTGGCACCCTCTCGCAAAGCGCGGATCGCGTGGCCCTTGGCGCGGGCGGCCGCACGCTTCTGGAGCTGATCGGCAACCCCGCCGCCCGCCGCGCTACTCCACTGGAGGCAGGCCTCTTCCACACCGCGTTCCTGATGCCCTCGCGCGCCGCGCTTGGCCGCTGGCTGATCCATGCCGCGAACAGCGGGGTGCAGCTGCAGGGTGCCTCGGACCACCTCGTCAGCGAGGCGATCTACCTTGCCGACCCCGAAGGCAACGGGATCGAGGTCTATGCCGACCGCCCCCGCGATGCCTGGCACGGGCCGGACGGGTCGATCCGGATGGCGACCGAGCGGCTGGACCTGAACGCCCTGGCCCGCGCGGCGGATGCGCCCTGGTCGGGGGCACCGGAAGGACTGGTCGTGGGCCATGTGCACCTGCAGGTCGGCGCGGTCCCCGAGGCCGAGGCCTTTTATGCCGGGCAACTGGGCCTTCCCGTCATGGCCCGCTATCCGGGTGCAGCCTTCTATGGGTCGGGCGGGTACCACCATCATATCGCGACGAACGTCTGGAACAGCCGGGGCGCAGGCCAGCGGCAGGGGCCCGCAACCGGGCTGGCCGAACTGGTGCTGGCGGCGGACGCAGGCGAACTGGCCGCGCTGCGGGAACGGGCCGGGTCCGATCATCTGCGCGACCCCTGGGGGACCGTGGTCACGGTGGAACCGAAGGCGGCCTGAGAATCTGCACACCGGGGCTCTTCGCATCCCTTCGGTCGCTCATCGCTTGCGAAGACCGCAGCGCAGCAAGGGATGAGCGCCCGCCGCTCAGTTCACCAGGAATTCCGCATGCAGCGCCCCGGCGGCGTTGATGCTTTTCAGGATGTCGATCATGTCATGCGGGGCCACGCCCAGCGCGTTCAGCCCGGCCACAACCTCGGCGAGGTCCGTCCCCCCGCGCACTTCGGCAAGGCCCGTCCCGGTCGTCGCGATATCCGCCCGGCTGCGGGGAACCACCACCGTCTCACCATCGCTGAAGGGGTTCGGCTGCACCACCAGCGGGCTTTCCTCGACCCGCAGCGTCAGGTTGCCCTGAGCCACCGCCACGCGACTGATCCGCACATCAGCCCCCATCACGATCGTCCCCGACCGCTGGTCCACCACCACTCGTGCCCGGGTCTGGGGTTCCACCAGGATCCCCTCGATCCGGCTGAGCACATGGGCCGGTGACCGCATCCTTGCGGCGGCGATATCGACCGATACGGTCCCCGAATCCTGCATCAGCGCGATCCCGCGCCCGAATTCGGCGTTGATCGCGCGTTCGATCCGTTCCGCCGTGGTGAAATCCGCCGCTTTCAGCGCCAGCCGCAGCACCGGCAGGCTGGCGAAATCGAACTCCACCTCGCGTTCCACCCGCGCGCCCGAAGGGATACCGCCCGAGGTTGGCACCCCCTGAACCACCCGTGCCGCATCGCCTTCGGCCGAAACGCCGCCGGCGATGATCGTGCCTTGCGCCACGGCGTAGATCTGCCCGTCCGCCCCGTTCAGCGGCGTCATGATCAGCGTGCCGCCCAGAAGGCTCGAGGCGTCGCCGATGGCCGACACGGTGACGTCGATCCGGGTGCCGGCCCGTGCAAAGGCCGGAAGCTGCGCCGTCACGAAGACAGCCGCCACGTTCTTCGGCCGGAACTCCTCGCCCGTGACATTCGCGCCGAGGCGTTCCAGGAGGTTGGCCATGATCTCTTCGGTGAAGGGCGCGTTCCGGATGCCGTCGCCGGTGCCGTTCAGCCCGACGACAAGGCCGTAGCCTACCAGATCGTTGCCGCGCACGCCGTCGAACTCCACCAGGTCCTTGATGCGGACGGGTTCGGCGGCGGCCATGCCGGCCGAAAGGACAAGCGCAAGAAGAAAGCGGATCATCGCAGGAACTCCACAAGGCTGAGGCGCGAGACGCGGGCAGTGACGAGGTAGAGCGATTCAAGCTGTGAGCGGGCGGCCTCCAGCCGCGTTGCCGCCTCATAAGGATCGACCGAGCCCATGTCGGACCGCAGGATGCCCAGCGCGGTTTCCTCGGCCCCGTTGCGGGTGCGCGCGGCCTCGACCTGCGCCTCGACCGAACCGATCCGGGCCGCCAGCGTGATCCTCGCATCCTCCGTGGTCAGTAGAACCTGGCCCGAGCGCTGCGCCAGAAGCGCGCGTTCTTCGCCGTTTCCGGCCAGCATGCCGCGGTCCATGAGCGCCCCAAGCGCAAAACCCATCAACGTGTCGCGGATCGCCGGATCCATCGCGGTGGTCTCAAGCTCGGCCCGTTCACCCGGCGCGATCTCGACCGGGGAAAGGGGCGCGCCACCCCGATAGAAGGCGCCATAACCAAGCGGGTCGGAAAACCAGCCGGACACCGCCGCAGCCACCGCTCCCGCAGTCGTGGCGGCCGTGGCTGCCGTCTCGAGCGCGGTGAGAAGCTCATCCGCCGACCCGAGCGGCGTCGCGTTCGTCATGGTGCCGGAAAAGACCGCCCGTCCCGCCGCCTGCGCGTTCAGCAGCCCGAGCGCGCTTTCCAGCCGCCTGCGCATATCGGCGGCGACCGTGCTGACCTGCGCCTGGGTCTGGAATTCGGTCACCCCGACAAGCGTGGTCGTGATCCCCCGGGCAAGATCGGACAATCCGGCCATAGCGGCCTGCTGCGCCGCCGTGTGCAATGCGGCATCCTGCGTCGTCGTGCGGAAGGCCTCGATACGCGTGAGGCTCGCGTCGATGGCGAGAAGCGGTGAGACATCGCCGCGCAGGGCTTTCGGCAGGTCGGTATGGCGACCGGTCGTCACCTCTTGCGAGGCGCGGCTGACGGTGGCGCGCAGTTCTGCCCCCTGCCGGGCAAGGATGTTGGTCAGGCTGGCGTCACCGACGGAAATCCGGGTCATCCGCCCAACCTGATCAGGATGTCGATCATCTCGTTCACAGTCTGGATCACCTTGGCATTGGCCGCATAGTTCTTTTCGATGACCAGAAGCGCTTGCATCTCCTGGTCGGTGTCGATGCCGTTCTGCGCCTCAAGGTCGGTCAGCCCGGTCAGCCTTGCGCTGGCGTAGGACTGGTCAGCCTCGGCCGAAAGGCGCAGGGCAGAGGCGTCGGACATCACGTCCCCGGCCAGCGCCGCAAGGCTGCGGGTGCCGGGGGTGAACCCGGCAGAGGACAGGGGCCGCGCCGCGCCCAGCGCCCCGCTCAGCGCCGAGAGTTGCGCCCCGTTCCCCGGCGGTGCTTCGACGGTCGCGCCAAGGCCGTCGCGCAGCCGGTAAAGCGCGCCGCCCTGCGCCGGGTCGGCAGCCGCGTTCAGCCGCAGCCGTCCGGCGAGCCCGGTCTCATCGGTAGGCAGGAAGGAGGTACCCAGGTCGGTGAACAGTCCCGGCGCGCCAGGCAGGAGGGTGGGGTCGAGGCCGGGGGCGGAGAACCGCTCCACCAGGTCGCGGGCGACGGCGTCGAGCTTGCCCTGCGCGGTGACCGCAAGCTCATCCCTGAGGGCGAAAAGCGCGCCGAGGGTCCCACCGAGGATCGGGCTTGCAGGGCCGGAGGTGGCATAGGGTTCGCCGTTGATGGTGATGCCGGAAAGGCCGCCCAGCGCCTGCGTCATCTCGGGCGTGATGGTATGGGTCGGTGTAAAGCCGAAAACCGCCGCGGAGCCTTCCAGCAGCGTGGCGCCCCCGGTGGTGAAGAGCGCGATCTGGTCGCGGTCGCGCCGCACCTCGCGCACCGGCAGGATGGTCGAGATCGTGTCCACCAGCCGCTGGCGTTCGTCCAGAAGCGCAGAGATATCCCGTCCCGTCCCCGAGAAGGACCGGAGCTCGACGTTCAGCCCCTGCAGTCGGGCAAGGGTCGTGTTCAGCGTACCCACCTCCTCGGCAATCCGGCGGTCGGCGGTGGCGCGGGCCGCCTGGATATCGTCCGTCGCGGCGGCTAGGCCGTCGGTCAGGCTGCGGGCTGTGCTGACGATGGCCTGCAACCGCGCAGGCTGCTCCGGCCGACCGGAGGCTTCCAGAAGCGCCTGGCCGAAAGCCGCGATCCGCGCGGCAAGCGAGCCCGGGCTGTCGGGCGTGCCAAGCGCCTGTTCCACCCGTGCCAGGAACCCGGCGCGGATGCCCCGGTCGCCGTCCCCCGCCGCGGCAAGGCGGCGTTCGCCCAGAAGGGCGGCATCGACATTGCGGCTGATCCCCGCAACCGCCACCCCCTGACCCGTACCGCCAAGGATCGCGGCCTGCAGGTTCACCTCGCGCCGGGCATAGCCGGGGGTGGTCGCATTGGCGACGTTCGACGACAGGATCTCGGCCTGCCGCGAGGTCGCCGACAGCCCCGTCAGCGCCGCGCCAAGGGCAGAGGTGATGCTCATGGCCTATCAGCGCTTGATGTTGGTGGTTTCCTGCAGCATCTCGTCCACGGTCTGGATGACCTTGGCATTCGACGAATAGGCCCTCTGGGTCTGGATCAGGTTCGTCAGTTCGGCCGCGACATCGGTCTTCGATCCTTCGCGGGAAAAGCCCTGCACCGATCCGACCGCCCCCGTCCCCGCATCCCAGAGGAAGAACGACCCCGACTCGGGCGATACCTGGTAGGACTGGTTCGACAGCGAGGCGAGGCCATTGGGATTGGGCACATCGACGATGGGCACCTGATAAAGCCGGCGCGTGAAGCCCGTGTCATAGGTCGCGTTGACATAGCCGGACTCGTCGATCTCCACCGTGGTCAGGTTCCCGACGGGCGAGCCGTTCTTGCTGATCGACACCGGGGCGAAGTTGTCGGAAAGCTGCGTCAGTCCGTTCGGGTCGCCCAGCCGGCCGATGCCGATGGTCAAGGGTCCGCCCGCCACGTTGACCGACACGGTACCGTCGCCCGCGTTGTAGGCACCGCCCGAGACCACGGCGACCGAGGCCAGCGTGCCACCCGCGCCGCGCGTGGCGTCGAAGGTCAGGGTGTATTCCCCAATCAGCGCATTGCCCGAGGCCGAATCGCGCAGCTGCATCGTCCACTGGTTCGATGATCCCGTGGCGGGCACGACCGGAACGAAAGTTACCTGCAGCGCCTCGGAGGTGCCAAGGTTGCCGAAATACTCCACCGACAGGGGCGGCGGCACGGCGGTCGATCCGGCGTCCGTATAGGTCGCGGGCAGGTTCACCCCCAGTGTCATCGTGGTGGTGGGGTCGGCCGCCGTCTGGTTGGGGCTGATCACCACCGGTACGAGGCCGGCGAGCGTGTCACGCGGAAAGGGGGGGATCGTGCCGTCCGCCTCCGCCGGCCAGCCCAGCAGGACCAGCCCGGATTCAGTTCGCAGGATACCGTCGGCGTCGGTGCGGAAACTGCCGGTCCGCGTCATCGTCATCGGCATGTCGGTGATCGCGTTGCCCATCGACACAAGCGGCACGACCGGAAGCATCCCCCGCCCCGCGATGGCGATGTCCAGCGCGTTGCCGGTGCCGATCAGGTCGCCCCGTTCCTCGATCAGCCGGATGGTCGAGGCCCGCACCCCGCCGGCCGAATAGGTCGCTGCGCCGCGGGTGTTGCCGACCACGACGCTGGTGAAATCGGTCAGGGCCCGCTTGTAGCCGAAGGTCGAGGAGTTCGCGATATTGTCCGAGATCGTGGCCAGTCGTGTCGCATTGGCGTTCAGGCCGGCCACACCCGCCGAAAGCGAGGAGGAAATCGTCATGGGAAAGCGCCTTTCTGCTGCTTCGGACCCTGATATGGCCCGAACCTGCACGCCGGGGCTTAACATCGGCCTAATGACTAAAATGCGATCCGGATTCCTGCGCTTTCACCGGTCGCGGCGCAGCAGAATCACCTCGATCCGGTTGTTGCGCGGCGCGGTCGGGTCGTCCGTGGCGGGCTTCCGGTCGGCAAAGCCAGCGATGCGCTGCACCCGCTCGGTCGGGGTTCCGGCGGCTTCAAGCAGGGTCCGCACGGATTGTGCCCGTTCCGCCGACAGGTCCCAGACCGGATTGTCGATCAGCGTCACCGGATAGGCGCGCAGGTGACCGTTCACCGCGATCTCGTTCGTGGTCAGGCCCAGGACTTCGGCCAGAAGGCCCGCCACGGCCCGCATCACATCTGTCGGTTCGGCGGTTTCCTCCCGGAAAAGCGGGGCATCGGGAAGATCGAAGACCTCGATCACCAGCCCTTCGTCGGTCACCTTCGTCACCACATGGCGCAAAAGCTGTTCCATCGTATTGCTTTCGCCGCCCCGTGCCAGCAGGGCCCTTTCCACATCCTCAAGCTCGGACTGCGCCTTGCCGGTCCCGGCTTCGCCCTGACCGGCCGGGTCGCCCGCCGTATCCGCAGCGCTGGGTGAGGTCTTGCGGTCCATCGCCCCGGTTCCGGTATGGGCCATCGTCTCTTGCGCAAAAACACTGTTGCCGCCAAAGGCGCCATCGCCGCCGCCCGAGATGCGGTTCACCGGGATCGTCGGATTGAAGTAGTCCGAAATCCCCTTGCGCTGCTTTTCCGTTGTCGCATTCAGAAGCCACATCAAGAGGAAGAAGGCCATCATCGCGGTCACGAAGTCGGCGTAAGCCACCTTCCAGGCCCCGCCATGGTGCCCGCCGCCCTGAACAACCTTCTTGCGCTTGATGATGACTGGAGCATTTGCCTGCCCGGCCATCCCGCACCACCCGTGTCACACCCGGGATCACCTATCGCAGATCGGCCTTTACGCCCGCTTAACCGGTTGCATTTGAACGAAAGGCCGCTGTCCTGCCGCAGTCAGGCGATCCTCTGGCCCGCCCGCCAGACCGCCCGCAGCGTTCCGTCGGCCCCAAGATGCACCATGTCCGCCGTGCGGCCCGGTTGCAGGCTGCCCAACTGATCCCTACGCCGCATACAGGCTGCGGGCCGCGATGTCGCCATGGCAAGCGCGGTTTCAATGGGCGTGCCAAGGCCGACCATCACGGCGACGGCTTGCGGCAAGGTCAGGTCGGCCCCGGCAAGGGTGCCGTCCTCCAGCCGCAGGCTTCCGTCACGGCGCAGGATGCGGCGCCCGTTCAGGGTGAACTCCGACAGGTCGCTTCCCGCTGCCGCCATCGCATCGCTGACAAGGAAGATCCGGTCGCTTGCCGCCATGGCGATGCGGATCGCCTCGGGTGCCACGTGGATCCCGTCGGCGATCAGACCCGCGTGGACCGGACCGGTCAGCGCCGCACCCACAAGCCCGGGCTCGCGGTTGCCAAGCTGGCTCATCGCGTTGAACAGATGGGTCACGCAGCCGGCACCCGCCGCCATCGCCGCCTTTGCCGCGGCAGCCGTGCAGTCGCTGTGCCCAAGGCTGACGATGACCCCGTCGGCGGCAAGCCGTCCGATCTGTTCGGGCGTCACGCTTTCTGGTGCGACCGTCAGCAAAAGCGAGGGCAGCCGCGCCGCTGCGTCCAAGAGGCGCACGAGGTCATCCTCGGTCATCGGCCGGATCAGCGCAGGGTCATGCGCGCCCTTCCGGCGCGGGTCGAGGTGCGGGCCTTCCAGGTGCAGACCCAGAAAGCCGGGGGTCTGCCGCCGCGCGGCCTCGGTCCCGGCGGCGATCACGCGGGCGGTCGCCTCAGGCGTGTCGGTGATCAGCGTCGGCAGGATGCCGGTGGCCCCCAGCCGGGCATGGATGTCGCACATCTCGGCCAGCCAGTCGGCGGTCGTGGTGCCGTCTACCATTCGCCCGCCCGCGCCGTTGACCTGAAGGTCCAGGAATCCCGGTGCCAGGATGCCGCCATCCAGCCGGACCTCCTCACCCGCGCCGGGGCCGGTCACGCGGCCATCCGCCACGCGCAGCGTCCCGCCGGGATGCAGGCGCGTCCCGTCGAAAACCGCCGCTCCGGTAAAGACCTGCGCGCTCATACCGTCTTCGTCACCTTTCGCAGATGGGGCGGGACGTCGGGGTCGAACCCCCGGCGGCGGGCCAGACCCTCGACCATGGCATAGAAGCTGACCGCGAGGACCAGCGGTGCACAGAGAGGATGGAGGTCGGGCAGCGAGGGCAGGCGGACCGCCCCCGGCACGTCGGCCCCGGTCAGGAAGACATCGGCCCCCTGCGCGGCAAGGCGTGCCGCCGTCTCTTTCAGGCGCGGCAGGGCGGCATCCTCGACCCCCAGCGCCAGCACCGGGAACTGCGCCTGCACGATCGCCGCCGGACCATGCAGCACCTCGGCGGCCGAAAAGCTTTCGGCATGCAGGCCGCAGGTCTCCTTGAACTTCAGCGCCGCCTCGTTCGCGATGGCAAAGGCCGGACCGCGTCCCAGCACATAGAGCGACTGTGCCCGGCTCAGCCGGTCCGACAGGGGCGACCAGTCCAGCGCCAGCGCACGCTGGAACGCGTCTGGCAACTCCGCAACTGCCCGGCGCAGCGCGGCATCCTCCTGCCACTCGGCCAAAAGCGCCAACCCTGCCAGCACCGAGGCGACAAAGGTCTTGGTCGCCGCCACACTTTGCTCCGGCCCCGATTGCAGCGCCAGCGTATGCGCCGACGCCCGGGCCAGCGGGCTTTCCGCATGGTTCGTCACCGCCACCGTCAGCGCCCCGCCCGCCGCCGCGCTTTGCATCATCTCCACGATGTCCGGGCTTTCCCCCGACTGCGAGATGCCCACACAGACCGCCCGCCCCAGCCGCAGGGGCCGCCGGTAGATCGACGCCACCGAAGGCCCGACGCTTGCCACCGGCACCCCGGCCATCAGCTCCACCGCATATTTTAGATAGGTCGCCGCATGGTCCGACGACCCCCGCGCCACCGTCACGACCAGCGCCGGGTCGGCCGCACGCATCGCCCGCGCCGCCTCGGCCATCGCCCCCGCCGACTGGGTCAGGAACCGCCGCGCGGCCTCCGGTATCTCGGCAACCTCCCGCGCCATGTGGCTTGTCATCCGTTCGTCCTTTCGCTGCCGGGTGTCAGGGTCAGCTCGACCGCAAAGTCATAGGCGTCGCCCCGGTAAAGCGAGCGTGTGAACTCCACGACCTTGCCGTTTGCGAGATACCCGATCCGCTCGATCCGCAGCCCCGCCGCACCGGGAGTGACACCCAGAAGCTCCGCATCCCGTGGCCCCAGGTTCGCCGCAGAAATCCGCTGCACCGCCCGCACCGGGCGCTGTCCATATGTCTCTAACAAGGCATAAAGCGAGGTTTCGACCGCCTCCGGGTCCGGCAGCACCTGCGTCGGCAGGCTGGCCCTCTCGATCGCCAGCGGCACGCCATCCGACCGGCGCACGCGCTCCAGTCGCGCCACACGGTCGCCCGCGCCAAGGCCCAGCGCCATCACCTCTTCCGGCGTCGGCGGCTGTACCGACCGGCTGATCCAGGTGGACTCCACCGACTTCCCGCGCCGCGCCATGTCCTCGGTGAAGCTTGTGAGCAGCGACAGCGCCTGCTCCAGCCGCTCGACCTTCGGCGCAACGAAAGTCCCCGACCCCCGCCGCTGCACCAGCTGCCCCTGCGCCACCAGCGCCTCAATCGCCTTCCGCACCGTCACGCGGGAAAGCCCCGTCATCGCCGCGATATCCCGTTCCGCCGGCAGGCTTGCCCCCGGCGGCAGCACGCCCCGCAGCATCGCATCCGCGATCCGCCGCTGAAGCTGAAGGTACAAAGGCCCCGCGCCGCCTGCGAACCCTTCCGGAGAGAACAGCCCCTCCATCACGCCGCCTCCCGCGCCAGCGTCAACGCCCCGTCCAGCGCCGAGCCTGCGGCCGGAATGATCGGCCACCGCCCCGCCAGCCGCGCGGCATAGGCATCCCCCAGTCCGCCGATGAAACACACCGGCAGCGACCCGTCGCCCTGCAACACTGCGATCGACGCCGTGACATCCTCGACCGCCGCCGACACCACTGCCTGCGCCGCCGGGTCGTCCGCAGACAGGATCCGTGGCGCCAGCACCGCGAAATCCGCCGGCCGCGCCGCCAGCGAAAAGGCGATCACCCCCTCGGTTCCGCCATGTTCGTCAAGAATCGTGCGCAACAGGGGCGTCATCGGCCGGAACCCGTCCACCGCTCCCAGGGCCGCCGCCAGCAGGGTCCGCCCCAGCCGCGCACCGCTGCCCTCATCCCCCAGCACCAGCCCCCAGCCACCGATCTGCCGGATCACGCCCGCCCGCTGGCTGGCAAAGACCGAGCCCGTGCCGATGGCTGCAACGATCCCGTCCCGCGCGCCCAGCGCCCCCTTCACCGCAGCGATGGCATCCGTCTCGATCCGCAGGCGCGCAAAGGGCAGCGCCCGGCGCAAAGCCTCGGACGCGCCGGCAGCATTCGCCCCGGCAAGGCCAAGACCTGCCGCGAGCCCTGACAGGTCCGCATCCGATCCCGCCGCCACAAGGGCCTCACGCGCGGCAACAAGGATGTTGTCCCGCGCCCCCATCACATCGCTTGCGATATTCGCCGGACCCGCCCGCCCCTGGCCAAGGATACGGCCAGATCCATCCGCCACCGCCGCGCGGCAGCCGGTCCCCCCACCGTCGATCCCGAGGTACAGCGGCATCCGAATCCTCCCGCCCAACACAATACCAAAACAAGACCATTTGAAAAGTGGTATCATCCGATAGCTGACAAACACCTGAAAAACGCCAGTTTCAACAAGGCTCTTTACAAGTGGTATTATTTTGGCATTGTCTTGTCACAGGGGGGGAATCAGATGGCAGACCGCTCGACCGAGGCTTTGCATCCACTGTCCGATGGGCTTCACACCCTGCCGGCCGGTCAGGTGCTGGCCCGTGCGCTTTCGGCCCAGGAACAGGCGCTTGCTGCGCTGCACCCCGCCCTACCCGCGCTGGAAAGTGCCGCCACCCTCGCCGCGCAGGCGCTGCAGTCGGGCGGCAAGCTGGCCTATGCCGGCGCCGGATCGTCCGGCCTCATGGCACTGGCCGACTGCCTTGAGCTTCTTGGCACCTTCGGCATTCCGGTCGACCGCACGCCGATGCTCTTCGCGGGTGGCGCAGATGCGCTTCTGAAGATGACCGGCGGGGTCGAGGATGACCCGTCCCTCGCCGCTGCCGATCTTGCCCGTGCGGGCCTTGGCAAGGGCGATGTGCTGATTGCCATCTCGGCCTCCGGCTCCACGCCCTACACGCTGGCTGTCTGCGACATGGCGGCAAAGGCCGGGGTCCACATCGTAGGCATTGCCAACGTAAGGGACTCCGCACTCCTTCAGGCCGCCGAGGTTCCGGTCCTCTTGGACACGGGGGCCGAGATCGTGGCCGGTTCCACCCGCCTCGGGGCCGCGACGGCGCAGAAGGTGGCGCTGAACCTCATGTCGGTAACACTTGGCGTCATGCTCGGTCATGTCCATGATGGGATGATGGTCAACGTGATCGCCGACAATGCCAAGCTTCGTGACCGCGCCGCGCGGATCGTGGCCCGTGTTGCCGGCGTTGATACCGGCGTGGCCCGCGTGGCGCTGAACCGCACGAACGGCGCGGTGAAGCCCGCAGTCCTCGTGGCGCGCGGGGCAACGCCCGAAGCCGCACTTGCCAAACTTGGCCACAGCGGCGGGCATCTGGCCGAGGCGATGAAGACCTGACGTGAACCAACCGGGCCAACGCGCCCAAACAGGGAGAAAGACATGACAAGAAACTTCAAGATCGCACTTCTGACCAGCACCCTGCTGGCCGGTCCGGCCCTGGCCGAGACCACGCTGACCATCGAAAGCTGGCGCAATGACGACCTGACCATCTGGCAGGACACGATCATCCCCGCCTTCGAGGCGCAGCACCCCGACATCAAGGTCACCTTCGCGCCGACGGCCCCGGCGGAATACAACGCCGCGCTGAACTCCAAGCTACAGGCGGGCTCGGCCGGTGACCTGATCACCTGCCGTCCGTTCGACGCCAGCCTGGAACTCTACAACCAGGGCCACCTTGCCGACCTTTCGGGCCTTGCCGCGATGGCGAACTTCTCGCCGGTCGCCAAGTCGGCCTGGCAGACCGATGACGGCGCAGCCACCTTCTGCGTGCCGATGGCCTCGGTGATCCACGGCTTCATCTACAACGCCGACGCATTCGAACAGCTTGGTCTGTCGGTCCCAACGACGCGCGACGAATTCTTCGCCGTGCTGGACGCGATCAAGGCCGATGGCACCTATATCCCGATGGCGATGGGCACCAACGACCAGTGGGAAGCCGCCACGATGGGGTACAACAACATCGGGCCGAACTACTGGAAGGGCGAAGAGGGCCGCCTCGCCCTGATCGCCGGAACCCAGAAGCTGACGGATGAGCCCTGGGTTGCCCCCTTCACCGAGCTTGCCCGCTGGAAGGACTATCTGGGCGACGGGTTCGAGGCGCAGACCTATCCTGACAGCCAGAACCTCTTCACCCTTGGCCGCGCCGCGATCTATCCCGCCGGATCGTGGGAAATCTCGGGCTTCAACGCCCAGGCCGGGTTCAAGATGGGCGCCTTCCCGCCGCCGGTCGCCGCTGCCGGGGATACCTGCTACATCTCCGACCACACCGACATCGCCATCGGCCTGAACGCGGCCTCGCCGAATGCCGAGGCGGCCAAGGTCTTCCTGGAATGGGTCGGCTCGCCCGAATTCGCGACGCTCTACGCGAACGCCCTGCCCGGCTTCTTCAGCCTGAACTCCACCCCGGTGGAAATGGCGGACCCGCTGGCGCAGGAATTCGTCTCCTGGCGCGGCAAGTGCCAGTCGACGATCCGGTCGACCTACCAGATCCTGTCGCGCGGCACGCCGAACCTGGAGAACGAGACGTGGAACGCCTCGGCCAATGTGATCCGCGGGTCCGAAACGCCCGAAGCCGCGGCCGAGCGTCTGCAGACCGGCCTCGCCTCTTGGTTCGAACCGCAGAAGTGACGGCCCTTCCGTCCTCCCGGACCTGATCCGGGACCGCGAAACGGGCCGGGGGACGCCTCCCGGCCCGCCCAGCCACGGGTTAACACCGGGTAAATGCCCACGCTCAACCTGTTGATTTCCTGTAATTTTCCGAATTTGACCACTGTGGTCAACCACCCAGAAAGGGGGAAGGACATGGCCGCCCGCAAGCCCGTCCGCTGGCACATCGCCGTCTTTCTTGCCCCTGCGGTGCTGGTCTACACCGCCCTGATGATCATCCCCCTCTTCGGCACGCTCGCCCAGTCGATGATGAATGTGACCGAGGCCGGGGAGAGGGTCTTCGTCGGCTTCCAGAACTTCGCCACCCTCTTCGGCGACGCCCTCTGGTCCGACGCCTTCTGGAACGCGCTGGGAAACAACACCTGGTTCTTCGTGATCCATATGCTGGTCCAGAACCCCATCGGCATCGCCCTCGCCGCGATCCTTTCCACCCCCCGGCTGCGGATGGCCGCCTTCTACCGGACCGCGATCTTCATCCCCACGATCCTGAGTTTCGTGATCGTCGGCTTCGTCTGGAAACTGATCCTCTCCCCCATCTGGGGCATCGCCCCCGGCATGTTGGACGCGGTGGGCCTGAAATTCCTCTTCGCCCCCTGGCTGGGGAAAGAGGAATACGCCCTCACCACCCTCGCCCTGATCTCGGTCTGGCAGTTCGTCGGCATCCCGATGATGCTGATCTACGCCGCCCTCCTGTCGATCCCCGACGAGGTGATCGAGGCCGCCGAGATGGATGGCATCACCGGCTGGTCGCAGTTCTGGAAGATCAAGCTGCCCCTGATCCTGCCGGCGATCGGGATCATCTCGATCCTGACCTTCGTCGGCAACTTCAACGCCTTCGACCTGATCTACGTGGCGCAGGGCGCGCTGGCGGGGCCTGATTTCAGTACCGACATCCTCGGCACATTCCTTTATCGCACCTTCTTCGGCTTCCAGCTGCAACTGGGCGACCCCTACATGGGGTCCGCCATCGCGGGGGCGATGTTCGGAATCATCCTGATCGGGGTCTGCATCTACCTCTGGGGGATCCAGACCCGCCTGCGGAGGTATCAGTTCTGATGGCCAGCGCCCGCATTTCCACCGGCCGGACGATCGCCGCACATGCGGTCCTCCTGACCTACACCCTGATCGCCCTGTTCCCGGTCTTCGTGATCGTCATCAACAGCTTCAAGAGCCGGAAGGCCATCTTCGCCGACCCCCTTGCCCTGCCCCTGCCCGGCAACTTCGATCTCGTGGGGTATGAAACGGTCCTGAAGCAGGGGGATTTCTTCCTGTACTTCCAGAACAGCCTGATCGTCACCGTGGCATCCCTTTTCTTCGTCCTCCTCTTCGGCGCAATGGCGGCCTTTGCCCTGTCCGAGTACCGGTTCAAGGGCAACACGCTGATGGGTCTCTACCTTGCCCTCGGCATCATGATCCCGATCCGCCTCGGCACCGTCGCGATTCTGGAGATGATGGTGGCCTCCGGCCTCGTGAACACCCTGACCGCGCTGATCCTCGTCTATACGGCACAGGGCCTGCCACTCGCGGTCTTCATCCTGGCGGAGTTCATGAAGTCCGTCTCGGACGACCTGAAGAACGCCGGGCGCATCGACGGATTGTCGGAGTACCGGATCTTCTTCTCGCTCGTCCTCCCCCTCGTCCGGCCTGCCATGGCGACCGTCGCGGTCTTCACGATGATCCCGATCTGGAATGACCTCTGGTTCCCGCTGATCCTTGCCCCGGCAGAGGAGACGAAGACCGTCACCCTGGGCGCGCAGGTCTTCATCGGGCAGTTCGTCACCAACTGGAACGCCGTCCTTGCCGCCCTTTCGCTGGCCATCGTGCCGGTCCTGATCCTTTACCTGATCTTCTCGCGCCAACTGATCCGCGGGATCACTGCTGGAGCAGTCAAATGAATAACGGGCAAACGATCCGTACTCTGGTCGCCGGCTTGGGCACTATGGGCCGGTCTCACGCGCTGGCTTATCACCGCAATCCGGCCTTCGATCTGGTCGGGCTGGTCAACCGGTCAACGCCGAAGCTGGACCCGGAGCTGGCGGGATATGCCGTCGAGCCGGACTTCAAACAGGCTCTGACACGGCTGAAACCGGACCTTGTGAACATCTCTACCTACTCCGACAGCCATGCTGACTATGCCTGCATGGCGATGGAGGCGGGGGCGCATGTGTTCGTGGAAAAGCCCCTTGCGACGACCGTTGCCGATGCCCGCCGCGTGGTGGATTGCGCGAAGGCGAACGGGAAGAAGGTCGTGATCGGTTATATCCTGCGCCACCATCCAAGCTGGATGCGGCTGATCGCAGAGGCGCGGGCGCTGGGCGGGCCATATGTCTTCCGGCTGAACCTGAACCAGCAATCCAGTGGCCCGACATGGGAGGTGCACAAGACCCTCATGCAGACGACAAGCCCCATCGTCGATTGCGGGGTCCATTACGTCGACGTCATGTGCCAGATCACCGACGCGAAGCCGGTGGAGGTCCGCGGGATGGGCGTCCGGCTGTCCGACGAGATCGCCAAGGACATGTACAACTACGGCCATTTCCAGGTGCTGTTCGCGGATGGCAGCGTCGGCTGGTACGAGGCTGGCTGGGGGCCGATGATGTCGGACACGGCATTTTTCGTGAAGGACGTGGTCAGCCCCAAGGGCGCCGTCTCGATCCGGATGCCCGAAAGCGCGAAATCCGACGATCACGACACGCATACCAAGACCAGCACCATCCGCGTCCACCGCGTGGGCCAGCCGGATGAGGACCTGTCGATGGCCGACGAGCCGGGCCATCAGGAGCTGTGCGAGCGCGAGCAGGCCTATATGGCGCGCGCGATCCTGGAAGACATCGACCTGACCCGGCACATGGAAGATGCCGTGCAGTCACTGGCCATCTGCCTTGCCGCCGACGAAAGCGTCCGGTCCGGCCAACCTGTGAGGCTGTGACATGGGCGCGCTTGAACTGAAAGGCATCACCAAGGCCTTCGGGCAGACCGAGGTGATCAAGGGCGTCGACCTGACCGTGAACGATGGCGAGTTCTGCGTTTTCGTCGGCCCATCGGGCTGCGGGAAATCCACGCTTTTGCGGATCATCGCTGGGCTGGAGGACGCGACGGGTGGCGATATCCTGCTGGACGGAAAGCGGGTGAACGACGTGGCCCCGGCGAAGCGCGAGCTGGCGATGGTGTTCCAGTCCTACGCGCTTTACCCGCACCTGACCGTGCGCGACAACATGGGGCTGGCGCTGAAACAGGCCGGCCAGCCGAAGGCCGAGATTACCGCCGCGACCGACAAGGCGGCGGCGATGCTGTCACTTGGCCCCCTGATGGAGCGCCGCCCGGCCGAGCTTTCCGGCGGCCAGCGCCAGCGTGTCGCCATCGGGCGGGCCATCGTGCGGACGCCGAAGCTGTTCCTCTTCGACGAACCGCTTTCCAACCTGGACGCCGCCTTGCGCGTGGCGACGCGGATCGAGATCGCCAAGCTGCACCGCGACCTGAAGGCGACGATGATCTATGTGACGCATGACCAGGTCGAGGCGATGACGCTGGCCGACCGGATCGTCGTCCTGCGCGCGGGCAAGGTCGAACAGGTCGGCAGCCCGATGGAGCTTTACAACAACCCGGCGAACACCTTTGTCGCGGGTTTCATCGGCAGTCCGCAGATGAACTTCCTTGATGCCGCCAGTCTAGGGCTTGCGCCCGGGCAGGCGGGGATCAGGCCCGAACACCTGTCGATCTCACGCGATGCGGGCGAGTTGCCGGCCGAAGTCAGCCATATCGAGAAGCTGGGCGGCGAAACGCTGGTCTATGCGCGCCACGACACGCATGGGCTGCTGACCGTCCGGCTGTTCGGCGAGCATGATTACAGCGTGTCGGAACGGGTTTTCCTGACCCCGCAACGCGAGCGCATGTTCCAGTTCGACCCCGAGGGGCAGCGCCGCTGATCAGCCCCGTGCGTCCGTCCAGGCCTTGATCAGCACAAGGGACGGGGTGCCTTCGAAAAGCGCGAGCAGAAGCGCGTCGCCCGACCTTGCGCAAAGAACGCCCTGACCTTCGATCAGGGCAGTTCCAAGAACTGCGCAGGCAGCCCCGCCCGGATCGCCTGTCATCAGGTCAAGCTGCCGGTGCAGCGAGTCCGTATCGTCGTCGAGGAAGCCCTGGAGGTGAGTAACCATTTCCTCGGGGCCTTCGGTTGCTCCGTCGTCGGGTCCGCCACGGAGAACCCATGCCATGAGCGTGGAGCCAAGGGACTGGGCGAAGCCGACGAGATTTCTGCCGGAGGGCTGGGCCTCGGGTTCCGGCTCGGCCGCTGGCGCGGGTGAGGCCGTGTCGTCGGGGGTTTGCCCACCAGTGGGATCGTTCAGCTCGACCAGCATGAGATCGGCCAGAAGCGCCACCGGCAGGCCGACGCTGACGCCTTCGCCCGCGACAGTGCGCGCAGAGATCGACAAGCGCAGGTCATGCCCCGGCACGGCGAGCGCCTGCACCAGCTTGATCACGTCGTCCTTGTGTTCGTCTTCCAGAACCTCGGCCGCAAGGCAGGCCTCGGCCCCCGGCAGGCCCCGCGCCTCGGTCACGCGCAGCACCCGACGTCCCGAGACCTCCAGCGTCAGGCTGACATCGCCGCCGCGGTCAAAGCGGAGAGCCCGGCCAAGGATGGTCTCGTTGAGTTCGCGCATCAGCGCGGTCGCAGGCGCCCTGCTGGTGCCGTCGGCGATCAGCCGGCCCCCGTCCGCCGCAAACACCGCCGGGGTCTGCAGGGCATTCAGGCGCGCGATGATCGGTATGGTTGCCTTGTTCAAGCCTTGTCCGTTCCTGGTTCCCGGGCAGCGGTCAGGCGCCGGAGATGCTGTCGAGCGTTTCCTGTAGCTTTTCGACGAAGCCGCCAAGATCAATGCCATGTCCGCAGATGCAGCACAACGCATCCGCTGGCTCTACCTCGGAGCGCAGGAAAACCCTGACGTCAGTCTCGCCCAGAATGACCGCCGCGCGCGGTTCGCTGAAGGCTTCGAGCGTCAGCGAGAACAGCGGATCGTCAAAGCTGCGCCGCGCTTCGCCACAGAGGTGTTCGAGGTATTCCTGGGTGACCATCTGGGTCCCCTGACTTGCAAGGATCATCTGCGACGAGAGATCGGCGAATGCGACGACACGGGCCTGCGGATAGGCCTTTACCACCGCAGCAAGGGTGTCGATCACGCCCAAGGCTTACTCCCGGTCAGTTGCTTTGCGATCGTCCGCCGGCCATCTTGTTGCCGGAGTCGAAGATCACGTCATCCGAAAAGGATACGACCGCCGGTCCGGCCTCGGCCGTTGGCCGTTCGGTCCTGAGCAATCTTTCTCCCGCAGCCACGCGGCGGGGCAGGACCTTGATCACCGGGGTGTTGCGGATCACCGTCAGGCGTTCGAATGAGCGGGCGATCAGGCTCTGGCCAACCTCGGCGGTATCGGAACTGTCGGGAGTGATCGCCGGCTGGTCCTCTTGCCCAGGTTCGGGCGCGCCTTCGTCGATCAGGCGGTGGATGATCTCGAACAGGGCATTGGTGAAAGCCTGCGCGCCGCTGTCGATCCACATCGCCTCATTGTCGCCGGCTTTCATGGCCTTGAGCAGCGACACGGGGAACACCTCGGCAAAAAGCCCGTCAACCTCTTGCGTGACGCGCTTGACGACCTTGGACTTGTCGGAATCGTTCAGGATCTTGTCGAAGCGGGTGATCAGAAGCAGGCTGTTGCGCCGCATTTCCTCGGGGAAGCTGTTCCAGACGCCGCTTTCCGACTGCCGCCAGGCCTGGGTCGCATGGGTGCACCACAGGACGCCGTCGGCCAGGTGGGCCATACGCTCCCAGACCTCGGGCGACATCGAGGGGTCAGAGATCCCGGGCATGTCGATCAGGTCGCAGTAGCGCAGGATGTCGCTTTTCATATGGATGCGGACATGTTCCGTCGTTTCCAGCGACACCTGTTCAAGATCGCGGAGGTCAAGGTCATAGGCGATGCCGTCCAGACCCATTGTGTAGGCGTCATCCGGGCCATATGACAGCCAGACAGGAGGCAACTGGGTGGCGGTAACCTTCTCCAGAAGCGGCCGAGCCCCCATCAGCACGTTGCACAGCGTGCTTTTTCCCGAACTGAACTCGCCCATGATGGCGATACGGGGTTTGCGGGTCATCGGCATAAGTTAGGTCCTTTCCTGCGCTGTCCGGGCCTATTCGGCATAGACCGCAAGTTCGTCCATGATCGACGCCAGGCATTCCTGGCGGTCTTCCCACGCGTTCACGCCGAAGAGCTCCTTCATCTCTTCCATCGAGATTTCCGAGCTGGCCAGCGCGCTCATCAGAAGCTCGCGCTGTTCCTGCAGGAAGTCGCGCAGGGTGGTTTGCGTGCGTTCGCGGAAAAGGCCGATCTGGATGGTCTTCAGGTCATTGATGATCGGGTCGGTTTCGGCCCGGATCAGCTTGTAGAAATCCTGCGCAAAGGCCTTGTAGCCGCGCCGGCGCTGCCACCAGCCCTTCCACCAGCTGACCTGGAGGTCAAGCGCGATGGTCTGGCCAAGGTTGATCGGCGGCGGGATGTAGCTGACGACCGGCGTCTCGATCTTGAAACCCTCGACCACGATCGAGAAGGTCTTGCCGTAAAGGTCGGCGATCTTGATCGCGGTCTCGTTGTTCACCTCGGCGGCGATGCCGTGCATCTTCTTCAGCACGACCTGATAGCTGGAGCTGAGAAGCATCCGCAGGCCAAGCGGGCTGTAGTGCCAGGTCGCGTCCTCACCGTTCGCCTGCAGGTGTTCGATCAGGCTGTTGGTCGCGCGTTCAAGGAAACGCTCGTAGCTTTGATCGATCCGGTTGGTGAAATCCTTGCAGACGTTGTTCGTGAGATGCGTCAGCTTTTCGACCGCGGCCGTCTCGATCTGGCGAAGTTCCGCATCCAGTTGCTGCGGCGTCATCGTCCGGTTCAGCTGGCCGTCAGATTCAAGAATACGGACCTGATCCACCACATCCAGCGACTGCGCGAGGTTCAGCGCCTGACGTGCGGACTTCTGCAGCGCCTCGTGCACCGGGCCTTCGTACATGCGCTGACCCAGCGCCTCGAGCAGCGCCGGGACGCCCGAGGCGTGCCAGACCAGCTGTTCGGCAGACCAGGCATTCATCTTGTCAGCGAAGGCGGCGCGGGTCCAGTTGATCGCCGACTCGGTCGAGTCGTCGGTCATGTCGTCGATCTTGCCTTCGAGGACGGCGTTCGCCCAATGGGCAGACCCGTAGATGATATCGATGTCCTGCGGCGCGTTGTTCTTTTCCAGCGTCTCCAGGATCGCGCGATGGATTTCGGGCACCTGGCTGGCCGGGTCGGGCAGTTCGTCGATCCGGTTGACGAAAATGATGATCTCGCGGCTTTGGCGATGCGCGATCAGGCGGATAAGCGCCATGTCCATCGTCGTCAGAGCCTGATGGGCAGAAAGCACGACGATACAGGACCGGCTGTCGCGCACGGCGTTGATCGTGATCTGCTCACGCATCATGAACGTGTCGTTCACGCCGGGCGTGTCGCGCACGCACATCATGATCGGGAAGTCCGACCGCTCGATGTAGAGGTCGGCCGACTTGGTGATATCGGTGAAGCGGCCCTGGTCGGCACCGCCAAGCTCTTCGTCGCCGACACAGACATAGCGGCGCAGAAGCGCATCATCGACCGTGCCGTAGCGGTGTTCGGTGCCGAGCAGCAGTTCGAACTTCCGGCCAAGGCGGGCTTGCGCCTTTTCGCGCATCTGCACGACCTGCAGGCGCAACTTCTCAAGCTCTTCATCCGCGCCGGCGCGGGCCGCAAGCTGGCCGATCCTGCCGCCGTTCGAGACCAGCTTGTCCCATTCGGCACTGTCAAAGAACTTGAACTTTGCGCGCACGTTCAGTTCAGGGCTGGGCGTGTTGATGTGCAGCGAGGTGACAACAGAAGTCCACGGATTCACATCCGTCGGGAGAAGACCCGGTTCGCCGATCATCGCGTTGATGAGGGACGTCTTGCCCGCCTTGATCTGCCCGATGACGGTGACCGAAGGTTCGACTTCGCGGACTTGCTGAAGGATGCGGGTCACCTTCTTCGAGGTGTCCCCATCGGACATGGTCACAAAATCGCGCAGCACGTCCTCGAACTGCTTGATCGAATCGGCAATGCGCCCGAGCCCGGGGAAGTTCCGCTTCAGCGCGGGTTCAGGAATGGACTGAACGGCCTGGCCGGTTTCGGCCGCCGGATCATCGTCCTGAATTATGGCACCAAGTCCCATGCTTACCCCTCAAAACGATGCCTCGAACCACTGTATGCCAGATACAAAGGCGCAAGTCCCCGCAATCATGACATAAGTTTGGAAAGTGGTCCGAATTGGGCAGGTTTCTGACGATTCTTCGGTCAATAATCGCATCACGCGGCGTGCAATGTTTCCAAATCACGGCGAATCTGCAAGAGCAAGGTCAGCGCATCGTCGGCGGGAGCGTGCCCCTTTTCCAACTGCATCAGCATGATGATGTCCTGAATTTCGCCAAGATCGGCAAGGATTCGCCTCAGGCCAGTTGATCTGGCAGGCCCCAGAAGGGCGATCACCTCGTCGACCGTCTCGCGGCTATGGTCCAGGATCATGTCGACCGGAACCTTTTCATCAGGATCGACTGCCTCAGCCAGACGGGCCGATCGCTCCATGATCTTCCGGATGGCGCTTTCGACAAGGTCCTGCTCAGCCGCGGATGCCGGGGCGGCGGCTTCGGCTGCAGCCGGCACGGCTGCCGGGAGAACACGCGCAATACGCGGACGCTCGCGTCGTTCGGTCCGCTGCGGTTCCCCGGCATCGTTCTGCGCCTGCGGGCGCTCGCGCTGCGGCAGGATGCGAGGCATTGCCAGTTCTTCGGGCGACGGAGACACCGGACGGGCAGGCTCCGCCGGGCGGGGGGCGGGCGCGCGGACCCGGGTAACGGGCTCGGTCGGTCGGGCGACACGCTCGGAGGTTCGCTGAGCCGGGCCTGGCGCAGGCGGCGGAACCGGCTTGCGCGATCCGAATAGTGAGGGGCGGGGTGCGCGCTCAGCACTCGCATCGGTTTCAACAGGTCTCAGCCGCTCGGCCCAGCGCGGCAAATCGTCTTCGACCGGGCCGCCGGCATCAGCCTCGGTGCCCTCTTCGGCACCCGTGTCTTCTTCCGGTTCCGGGTTGGGTTCTGGGACGTCTGCTGATGAGACGGGCTCGGGCTCGCGGCCCTCGGGTTCCGGGCTGGCAACCGATGCAAGCATGCGGGCCAGCGTTTCGTCATCTTCCTGCGGATCCGGTTCTTTTGCGACGGCCTGGCGCGGCCGCGGTTCCTGGCGACGCTCCGGCCTTGGGCTTTCGGGTTGCGGCATTTCCGGCGCTGGCGGCGCGGTCCGGGCCGCAGCCGTGTCAGCCTTGGATTTCCAGGTGGACCTCAAGGGAACGGTTGGCGCAACATCCGGCACCGGCATCTGCTTTATTCGGTCAGAGAAGCGCTTTCGTCCTTCCGCAAGTTGCGGCTCGGGATCAGGATCAGGCTGTCGGCTGAATGCGACAGAGCGAACGGGTTCCGGCTCAGGTTCTGGTTCGGGTTCTGCAGATGCCTGGGGTTCCGGCTCTGCGGCGGGCTCCGGTTCAGGTCCGGGTTCCGGGGCCGCTTCGGGCTCTGGCGTCGCCTCTATCGCGGGTGCCGCGGCTACAGGTTCAAGCGCCTCTGCGGCACCCCCCGCGGTGGTCGGCGTTTCCGGGGATGCCTCCGGCGGCGGTGTCCAGGCCGGTGCAGCCTCGGGAACATTAGGCTTGCCCTCGCCGGGTCCGGCGAACCGGCGAGCGACGATCCCGCCGGCTTCGACGTGCCGGGCGAGCAGAAGTTCAGCCATGTCCGTGTCGGCCCGGCGCGCAGCCTGCACCCGGCTCTTGATCGTGGTGATCACCGCTGCGGCACCGCTGTCACGGAAGAGGTCGCGGTTCACAGGTTCGCCCGGCGGCATCGCGGCGCGCGCCTGCTTGGCCGAAATCGCGAGAACCTGGCGGAACTCTTCCCCGGCCCGCGCCTCGACCCGTTCAAGCATTCCGTCGGCGGCTTCGCGACTGCCGAGGAGGTCAACCTTGGTCAGAAACAGGAACCCGTTGTCCTTGACGACATCGGGCATCCCTTCCCAGACCTGCTGTTCTTTCGGCAGGTAGGACGTCGAGCACCAGATCACGATGTCAGCCCGTTTGCTTGCCCAGATCGCAGCGCGGCGCTGTTCGGCCTCCATCGGTCCGGCGGACACTTCCAGGAGGCTGATCACCTTCAGTGACGGCAGATCCATTTCCACCGTCACAAGGGCGGGGTTCAGGGCGAGGACATCGTTCAGATCGCTTCCGGACACGGTCTCTGTCCGGCCATCCGGCAGAGTGCAGAGCATCCGGGGCTCGCTGCCATGCTGGACGATGATCGTCGGCAGCCGCAGCGTCTCGGGGACCACGACAGCCCCGGTCAGAAGGTTGAGGATGGCGGATTTTCCCGCCCCTGGAAGGCCAAGAAGCGCCACCCTGGCAGGCCGCTCAAGTCGCTCGATCAGTCGCTCAGCCGCCTCGGCGGGGCCGCCCGCGGGAAGCAGACCCCGGTCCAGTAGCTGGCCAAGCCGCTGCGCGACCGTCAGTTCTGCGTCCGGTTCTGCCATGGATTACTTTATGACGATCACGCGACGTGGCCGCAAGCGCGCGCGACTGAGATCCTCGACACCGGCAGTTTCCGGCGCCTGGGGCTCCTGCACGGCAACGACACGGCGGCTGGGGAGCACCGGCTCGCTGGGCGCGGCGTCTTCTGCAGCGGGTTCTTCGCGCGGTTCGGCCCAGCGATAGGGCGCGGGGCGTTCAGTCTGCTTTGCCGCGGCAGGCACCGGAACAAGAGCCGCCGGGGCCTGAAGCGGCGCCGGCGCCGGCGTGTTCATGGGGATAAGCTGCGGGTCTACGACGACGGTGGTGAGGCGCTTGGGCCGTGCGATGGCGACCGAGGGGCGGGGCGGGCGGGTTTCCTTCGGCCGCACGCTTGCGTCGTTCACCTTGATGATGGTGAAGCTGATGTTGTCCTGGTCGGGATCGTCGAGCTTCTGCAGCTCTTCCAGCAGCCGCTCGGCGATCTCGGTCGAGCGCTTCTTCGAGTAGCGCCGCACCACCCATTCGATCTCTTCGTTGGTCAGGAACTGCAGCCCGTCCGACGAGCAGATCACGATGTCACCCGCCTTCAGCTCCACCGGCTTCACCGGGCAGTCCACCTTCGGGATCCGCGTCCCCATCAAGACCGAGATCAGGCAGTTCCGGTCCGGGTGGTTCGCCCCGGTCTCGGCATCCATCAGCCCCGACTTCACCATGAAGTCGATCTGCGGCGCCATCGAATGGTCCTCGTTCAGCTGCACAAGCTTGCCGCCGCGATACAGGAACAGCGGGCTGTCCCCGACCGAAATCCACCACAGCCGGTTCTCGATCAGGCAGGGCACCACCAGCGTCGCCCCCATGCCTTCGGTCTCGGGGTGCGACCGCGTGTGCTGGCGCAGCGTGTCATTCGCCAGGTTCGCCACCCCGCGCAGGATCTCGGGCGCCTTCGTCTCGAAGGCCTCGACATCGGCAAAGTGGAACTTGAGTTCCGAATAGACCTCGGTCAGCACGATCTTCGAGGCGACATCGCCCGCCGCATGACCGCCCATCCCGTCCGCGAGCACCACGAACCCCGCCTCGGCCCCCACCGGGAAATCGGCGGTGATCGCGTCCTCCTGATAGTCCCGTGCGCCCTGGCTTATCCCCGAGGCGACATCATAGCGCGGCTCACGCGATCGCCACATCATGGCCATCCCCCCCCGCGTCTGAGGCCGACCAGTTGAACGACGGCGTGCACAGAACCTTCAGCAGAAGCGTCGTCTCGCCGATCTGGATCTCGTCCCCGTCGCGCATCACCTCGACCGACAGAAGGGGCTTGCCGTTCAGCCGCACCAGGTTCGACTTGCCGCCATGCCCGATGTGAAACTGATGCGTGCCTGCGTCATAGGCGATCGCCGCATGGTTCTGACGGCTGATCGCCATGTCGCCGAAATCCAGCGCAACCGTCTGGTCCGACCCCCGGCCAATCTGCGATACGCCCTGCGACAAAGCGAAGGCGGCACCCCGTCCGGCACCTTCCTTCACGATCAGCCAGCCAGTCGGGAACTGGACGACACTGGCCTTGTCGCCACTGTCGGCGAGCCCATCCATCCTGCCTTCGTCGAACAACGGCACGACTGCGGCAGGCTGCGGCTCGAATCCAAGGACCCGGGTCTTCGTACGGGTCGACCGACGGCGCGGACTTGCCTCGGCGCCCGGCGCAGATTGAGGCGCCGTGGCGAGAAGATCGCCGCTTGGATCCTCAAGATCCCAGATGTTCTTTGCAGGTTGCGGCCCGTCCTTGGCAACCGTGGCGCTGTTCGGCGTCTGCGTCAGAACCTCGGGCGAGCTGTCGGACAACTTCGGAAAGCGACCGGCCGCCGGCCCGTCACCCGACGCAACCGTGCTTATCGCCGCCTTGGTGGCAACGATCTTTTCTGCTTCGGACCCGCGAAACGCCGCACTCTTGCGACGTCCCTTCGGCTTTCGGCGAAAAAGCCAATCGAAGAACCGCATTCCGCCCCACTCCCTCTCCGCTCTGACCTGCGGAGCAATATCTCACGCCTTTGAGAACCGACCCACGCCTTTCGGGGCGGTTTCGGTAGTCCGACCTCAACCTGGGCCTTGTCCGGTGCACGTCCGGATCATTTATGGGCACCGGGTCCTGGCCATTCAAGCCTTCGGGTCCGGGCTGCCCTTTTCAGGTCGGCCACACTGACAACAATAGTGACAACTTTGGCTAAAACATGATGCCAATTCGGTCATTTCGCGGTCCGGACGCCTTGAATCCGTTCACAAAACGCGTTCTACCACAAAATCCACAAGTTCAAGAAGCATTTCGCGCACAGGATGCGCGGGCAGGTTGTCAAGGGCATGACGCGCCTTTCCGGCCCAGGCCAAAGACTCCTGCCGGGCAGCCGCGATTGCCTCATGTCGAGACAGAATCGCCAGCGCCTCGCCCAGATCACCCTCGCGCTGGTCACCCTTTTCGATCACGCGCTCCCAGAAGGCCCGCTCGGCCGGCGTCGCCTTTGCGACTGCCTTGATCACCGGAAGGGTCAACTTGCGTTCGCGGAAGTCGTCTCCGGTGTTCTTGCCGATCACGACATCCTGGCCGCCGTAGTCAAGGATATCGTCGACGATCTGGAAGGCGATCCCAAGCGCATCGCCATAATCGAACAGCGCACGCACCTTAGCCTCGGGCGCACCGGCAATCACGGCGCCGACTTCTGTCGCGGCCGAGAAGAGAGCGGCCGTCTTGCCGCGGATCACCTGGAGATAGACGGCCTCGGTCGTGCCCAGGTCCTGCGCCGCGGTCAGCTGCAGAACCTCTCCCTCGGCTATCGTCGCGCTGGCATTGGCCAGGATATCGAGGACCCTAAGATTGCCGGTCTCGACCATCAGCTGGAAGCTGCGGGAAAAGAGGTAGTCCCCGACAAGGACCGAGGACTTGTTGTCCCACAAGAGGTTGGCGGTCGGTCGCCCGCGCCTGCGGTGGCTTTCATCCACGACATCGTCATGCAGTAGCGTGGCTGTGTGGATGAATTCAACCGTTGCGGCAAGCTTGACGTGGTCCGACCCGCCGTAGCCCAGCATTCGTGCCGCTGCCAGCGTCAGCAGCGGACGTAGCCGCTTGCCTCCGGCCTCGACCAGGTGCGCCGTGACCTCCGGGATCCGGGGTGCATGCCGGCTGGCCATCCGCTCGCGGATCAGGGCGTTCACTTGCGCCATGTCTTCGGCCAGCCAGTCGGCCAGCCGGTCCTGCGGTGCCTTCGCCTTTGCCTCGCCTGCCCCGTCCATGTCCTGCCCTTGCCCCCGCACCATTGGCGAGGTTAACTCTTTCGGATGAAGGAACTTCTGCGAACGAACGACCCTACCTTGATCGCCTTCGCCACCCACCTTCTGACGGGCGAGGGTATACCCACCTTTCCTCTCGACGTCCACATGAGCATCCTTGACGGCAGCATCGGAATCCTCCCGCAGCGACTGATGGTCGCGGACCGTGATCATTTCCGCGCGGTCGCCATCCTGCGCGACAACGACATCCTTCCCAAAGACTGATGTTCGCCCCGGACGAGCTTTCGGATGACAAGTTCCTGTGCGGCAGGCTGCGGCTTCTTCAGCCGCTAAAGGGCTATCGGGCGGCGACCGACCCTGTCCTTCTGGCCGCCGCCTGCCCGGCCAGGCCCGGGGACAGCGTGCTTGATCTGGGCTGCGGAGCGGGTGCCGCAGCGCTGTGCCTTGGGCTTCGGGTGCCGGGCCTGGTTCTGAAAGGCCTTGAGCTGCAGCCCGCCTACGCCGAACTTGCGCGCCAGAACGCCGGCCGCAACCGGATTGCGCTTGAGGTGCACGAGGGGGACCTGACCCGGATGCCCAAGGCGTTGCGTCACGACTTCGATCACGTGATCGCCAACCCGCCCTACTATCCGGCGGGCGGCAGCCCTTCACCCGACGCGGGGCGCGCCAAGGCGATGCAGGTGCAGACCCCGCTGGCCGATTGGGTGGCCGCCGCAGCCCGCCGCTTGCGTCCCGGTGGCTGGCTGACGCTTGTCTGCCTTGCCGATGGCCTCCCGGAAGTGTTGTCGACCACGGGAAATAAGCTTGGATCGGTCGAGTTGCTGCCCCTTGCACCGCGCAGCGGCAAACCAGCGCTGCGGGTGCTGCTGCGGGCGCGAAAGGGCGGACGCGCGCCCTTCCGGCTTCTCGCCCCCCTCGTCATCCACCGCGGGGCAAGCCATGACGGCGACCGCGAGAGCTATACCCCGGAAGCCAACGCCGTGTTGCGTGACGGCGCCGACCTTCTGGCACGGTTCAGCTAATGCGATGCATTCCGTGGTCACATCACCGTAACAAGAGGTGACACGACTCGGGTTTCGTGCTGCACTCCTCCTATGGGTAGCTTTGACAGGAGGACAGCCATGACGGTCGCTTCGCATCTGGTGGAACTGCGCAAGAAGCACGAAACCCTCTCCGAACAGGTGGAACAGGCCCAGCGCAATCCAGGTTCGGATGCCCTGAAGATCGCCGAGATGAAGAAGCAGAAACTGCGGCTGAAGGAAGAGATCACCCGTCTCAGCCACTAGCGTCGTTTGCGCTGGCCCGCGCGGCCAGCGCTGCCCCGCCTGCGATCAGAACCGCCGCCAGGGCGACGTTCCATGTCGGCTGGGCCAATCCAGCCGCGATCAATGCCAGCGTCGACAATAGCGGAGCGGCGTAGGACGCGACGCCAAGCATCTGGATGTTGCCACGCTTCATCCCGATGTCCCAGGTGAAGAAGGCCGCACCGACCGGTCCGAGTCCAAGAAGGATCAGCGCAGCCCAGCCAGTGGGTGCGTCTGGCCAGACGGTTTCCTCCAGCGCCAGATGCGCCGCGAATGACAGCACCGCCGTCGCAAGGCAGAAGACTGTAACGCTCTCGGTCGGCACCGTGCCGAGCCTGCGCGACAGGACCGAATAGCCGGCCCAGACAAGCGCGCAGAGGAAGGCAAGCCCCATCCCCGCCAATGAACCGGCACCCCCATCGGCGCGCCCCAGCACGATCAGACCGGCCCCGGCAAAGGCAATCAGCGCCCCCACTACATGCGCGGGCCGCAGCCGTTCGCCTGGCAGAAACCCTGAGAAAAGCACGATGAAGAGCGGCCAGAGGTAGGCGATCAGCCCGGTCTCGGCCGTTGGCGAAAGCCGGAAGGCGCTGAAGTAAAGCACGTGATAGCCGAAAAGGCCGGCCGTGCCGAAAGCATAGACCTTCCAGCCGACGTTCCGCAGAACGCCGAGGCCAGATCTCGCGGTCCATGCCAGCCCGATCAGCCCACCGATGGCAAAGCAGACGGCATTCAGCTGCAAAGGCGGCACGGGTGCGCTGGCGATGGTCAGAAGCGCCAGCAGTGACCACATCAGCACGGCGGTGAAGCCGATCAGCGTTGCCTGCGACCGTGTCATTTCCTTCCCAAGATCGCGGCTTGCCCGAACCCCGGCGCCACTTCCATGATTCGTCCCGTTTATGGCAGGGGACACAGGTTCGGACGAGGGGTTACCGCAAGAAACCGATGCCTGACAGCGCGAAACCTTGGCAGGAACTCCTCATTCAGAACCCCGCGGGCATTGGCGATCTGGTAAGCGGAGTGTCCCGGGTTGAGATTGACCTCGTTCAGCAAAGGTCCCCGTTCCGAGATCAGGATGTCGGACCCGATGATGCCCCGGTCCCCGATCGCGCTGTGCCCCCGGATGGCCATGTCCAGGGCCTCGGCGAAATGCGGCACGGATGATCCCGCGACCATCGCACCCGTCACGGGGAACCGTTCAAGGTCCGTTCCACCAAGCTGGCGGCGATCCTGCAGGCGCAGGATGCGCCCGCTTTGGGTGTCTACCGCCGCGTACCCCCCCAAGGGGCCAGCGAAGGTGTCGACCATCGCATTCGCCGCCGGGGCTTTGGCCCCTGCATACAGCACCTCCGGCCCGTCTCCGGCATCTAGGGTCACCACGCGCAATGTCCCGATCACCGGCCCGATCAGCGCCTTGAGGGCCGGATGCGGACGCACAAGCTCTTGAAACAGGTACCCGTTGGCAAAATCCGTCCAGATCTCTTCGGCAAGATCGTTCAGCCTTACGACGGCACCGGACCCAAGCCTGATGTGATCGTCGTCCGCAAGCGCCTCGAACGAAGCTGCACCAAGGCCGGCGCGACCCCAGACAGGCTTGCCAAAGCAGGGCAGGACGTCCGCTTCGCAGAGATACGCCCTGATTGCCTCGGGACCATCGAGCCAGCGATGGCCGCCCATCGGCTGGGTGTTGGTTGCGACAGCCCGGATAACCGGTTGCGACAGGCCCGCCTCCGCACAGATGGATGCCGCCAGCAGCTTGTTGTCGGTGCGGTGTCGTTCACTGTCCGAAAGCGGCGGCGTCAGGGCCTGGTTCAGCGCAACGACGGCGGGTGTGCTGAGGAATGACAGCCGCTCGGACCAGGTCAATCCAGGCTGCCAGGCCCCCAGAAGAAAGTAGTCGTCATGGGTCAGACAGCCCTGTCCGCGTGACAGACGCAGCATCTCCAGCCCGATGCGAAGAACCGATGTCTTGCGCTTCTTGGCAACATAGCGCGCGGCACCGGATGTATCGACCCTGCGTCCCTCCGGTTCATGCGACAAGATCTTCGGCACAACCAACCTCTCTTCGGCAACCGGGCAACACACGCATCCCTATCCTGCAGCCGCTTCGCTTTGTCATGCAACCCGCCACGGAAGCGGAAACGCACGCGTCGGGCGATGACAGCCGGCCTCGGCCAAGGCCGCAGTCAGGAATGGCGCGATGTCCGGATTCCAAAGTCCGCGGGCCTGGGTCTTCTGGTAGAATGACATTCCCGGACGGCTGTTCAGCTCGACGATTGCCGGGCCGTCCCGTGCCATGCCGAAATCGCCGCCCAGGATCGGCTGGTCGGGAAATGCCTCATGCACAGCGATGGCAAGGGCCTTGACCGCTTCCCAATCCGGCACCTCCCGCCCGGGCAGCAGTGCATCGGTGACGGGGTTTCGATCAAGCGAGTGCCCGCCAAGGCGACCGGGGTCCTGCACCCGGATGACCTTTCCGGACAAGGGATCCACGCTTGCCTCGATGCTGCTAAGCGACGCCGGACCGTCAACCATAGCGCCCTTGCCCGGCCACTTCACACCGCCATAAAGCACGGAAACCCGGCTCTGCACCCGCAGCGTCACGATCCTGGCAGTGGCAAGGACCGGGCCGGTCAGCGGTACGATCAGCGGATTTGGCAACAGCATGTCCTGGAAGACATAGCCGCTGGCGTAATGGGTGAAGACGTCTTCGACGAACTTTGCAGAAGACACGTTGCGGCCGTCACCAAGGACCAGTCGTCCGACTTCCGGCCGGCCCACGATCGAGACGGCACCAAGGCTCATCGACCCGGCGAAGGGCTTGCCGAAGACCGGCAGCTCGGCTTCATGATCAAGGAACGTCTTCAGTGCCGCCTTGGTCTGAAGTACCGGGTAGGGCAGCGGTCCCCTCGGCGGACCGGCAAAGGCCTGCATCCGGGGAATCCGGAAGCCAAGGCTGCGAAGGACAAGGTCGCAAAGGACCTTGTCCAGAAAAACACCGGCAAAGCGAAGTCCCTTGGCGCCAAGCTCGGCGCTGATCTTGAAGCCCAGCTCGTCGCCGATGAACATGTCGCGTTCTGCGTTGGTCAGTTCCGCGCGATGCGCACCGTGCAGGAAGTATTCCTGCGGGGTCAGCTGCTGGCGGCCATGCTGTCGCCGCCAGAGTTCAACGCCGAGACGAAAGGTCGAAAGCCCCCGGGCGGCTGCGGCGACCTGCACGGCGCGGCGCAGGTCGAAGGACCGCTCCGGCAGTCTTGTGACCAGTACCGGTTCTTCGGCCATGCTGTGGTCAGACGAAGAACTGGCCCCCGTTGGCGCTGATGGTCGAACCGGTGATGAAGCCAGCCTCGTCGCTGGCCAGGAAGACCACGATCCGCGCGATTTCCTCGGGCTCGCCCAGGCGGCCAACGGGGATTTGCGGGATGATCCGTTCAGCCAGGACCTTTTCGTCGATGGCCTTCACCATCTCGGTCGCGATGTAGCCCGGGCAGATCGCGTTTACGGTGATCCCTGCCCGCGCGCCTTCCTGCGCCAAGGCCTTGGTAAAGCCAAGGTCGCCCGACTTGGCGGCCGAATAGTTTGCCTGGCCCGCCTGGCCCTTCTGCCCGTTGATCGAGCTGATGTTGATCACGCGGCCGAACTTGCGGTCACGCATGCCTGACCACAGCGGATGGGTCATGTTGAACAGGCCGGTGAGGTTGGTGTCGATCACCTCTTTCCACTGCTGCGGGGTCATCTTGTGGAACATGGCGTCGCGGGTGATCCCGGCGTTGTTGACCAGCACGTCGATCGGTCCGACCTCGGCCTCGACCTTTGCAATTCCGGCGGCGCAGGCGTCATATTCGGCGACCGACCACTTGTAGGTCGGGATGCCGGTCTCCTTGGTGAAGGCCGCCGCCGCCTCGTCGTTGCCGGCATAGTTCGCCGCCACCTTGTAGCCCGCCGCCTTCAGCGCAACCGAAATCGCGGCCCCGATTCCGCGCGACCCGCCAGTCACCAGTGCAACCTTCGCCATCCGTCCACTCCTCCACGTATGCAGTTGTATGCCGTTGAAATCCTGTTACCGAAAAGGCAAAGGGCGCGCAACATTATTGCGCGCCCTTTGCATGCTTTTCCAAGCGGGCCGCTCAGCCGCGTTCCAGGCACATGGCGACACCCATGCCGCCCCCGATGCACAGCGTGGCCAGGCCCTTCTTCGCGTCCCGGCGCCCCATCTCGAACAGAAGCGTGTTCAGGATGCGCGCACCGCTGGCCCCGATCGGGTGGCCGATGGCGATCGCGCCGCCGTTCACGTTCACGATCGACGGATCCCAGCCCATGTCCTTGTTCACAGCACAGGCCTGGGCGGCGAAAGCCTCGTTCGCCTCGACGAGGTCCAGGTCGCCGACCTTCCAACCCGCTTTCGCAAGGGCCTTGCGGCTGGCATGGATCGGGCCGACGCCCATGATCGACGGGTCAAGCCCCGCTGTCGCGTAGGATGCGATCCGCGCCAGCGGGGTCAGCCCCCGGCGCGCGGCTTCCTCGGCGGTCATCAGCACCACCGCTGCCGCACCGTCATTGATCCCCGACGCATTCGCCGCAGTGACCGAGCCCTCCTTGGTGAAGGCGGGCTTCAGCTTCTGCATCGCCTCCATCGTCGCGCCGTGACGGATGTACTCGTCCTGGTCCACCACGGTGTCGCCCTTCCGCGACTTCACGGTGAAGGGCACGATCTCGTCCTTGAACTTCCCGGCCTTCTGCGCGGCTTCGGCCTTGTTCTGGCTGGCCAGCGCGAATTCGTCCTGCATGTCGCGGCTGATCTGCCACTGGTTTGCAACGTTCTCGGCCGTCTGACCCATGTGGTAGCCATTGAAGGCATCCCAGAGACCGTCCTTGATCATCGAGTCGATGAAGTTCAGGTCGCCCATCTTCTGACCCGCGCGCAGATGCGCGACATGAGGGGAAAGCGACATCGATTCCTGCCCGCCCGCGACGACGATCTTCGCATCGCCCAGCTGCACATGCTGTGCGCCCAGCGCCACCGCACGCAGGCCCGAGCCGCAGACCTGGTTCAGCGACCAGGCGCTCGATTCCTTCGGCAGGCCAGCCTTGATATGCGCCTGCCGCGCCGGGTTCTGGCCCTGGCCGGCCGTCAGCACCTGGCCCAGGATGGTTTCCTCGACCTCGGCCTTGTCGATGCCCGCGCGGGCGACGACGGCCTCGATCACTGCAGCGCCAAGGTCATGTGCCGCCGTGTTCGCGAACGAGCCATTGAAGCTTCCGACAGCGGTGCGGCCCGCGGCCACGATTACGACATTGGTCATCTGGATCCTCTCTCGTTGCACCAGCGCATTCGACCGGATGGCGCAAGATGGCCCTTACGCCGAGTCATCCCTGCCCTACGCACATATCGCGACAATCGCAAGAATGTTGGCGCAAACGCTCCGCTCAAACCTGCGGCACGCGCAAGAGGTCACCCGCTGACCTAGTGGCTGGGCACGCGCAATTGACAGTTCTGCGGATTGTCTCCCCGACCGCAGCGGGGGGCTCCGCCTGCACTACCGGCCCTCAGCCCGCGCTTCCCGGCCCGTTCGGGTTCGGTCGCCCGTGCCGGAACGCGCGGAAATCCGGCGTGACGGTCGGAGGGCCGAAGTAATAGCCCTGCATGCAACCCACGCCCGCCGAGCGCAGCCAGTTCGCCTCACCCTCGGTTTCCACGGCCTCGGCCGAGACATACATGCCCAGCTCTGTCGCCAGCGCGATGGCCGCGCGCACCACGGCCTGCCCTTCGGGTGAGGTATCGACATTCCGGACCAGACCGCCATCGATCTTCGCGATCTCGAACCGCAGCTCGGCCAGAAGCCGTAGCGACATCATGCCCGATCCGAAGTCATCCAGCGCAAAGACGATGCCATGGCTGCGCATCTCGTCCATGAAGGGGCGCAGCACATCCGGCACCTGCATGGCCGACGTCTCGTTGATCTCGAGGATCAGGTTCTGCCCCAGCCCCGGCCGGTCGCGCAGCGCCTTGCGCAGGATCATCGCCCAGGGCCGGTATCCCACCGACCGGGCCGACATGTTGATCGATACCCGGATCTGCGGGTTCCGTTGCAGCGCCATCAGGCCCATCTGCAAGGCGGCACAGTCGATCTCGCGCCCGAGTTCGTGCTGTTCGACCGCGGCCATGAAGTCGCGCGCGGGGATCACCATGTCGCGCCGGTTCAGAAGCCGGATGAAGCCTTCGAAGAACCCGATGATCGAGGGATCGGCCGCGTACACCGCCGGCTGGAACGCCAGCCGCATGCGCCGTTCCTTCAGGGCCGAGGCGACCTGGGCAATGGTTTCGCGTTCCTGCGACGACACCGCGACGTCCAGCGCGCTGGCAAGGCCCGGGTCCCGGTCGAACTTCGACACCCTCTGTTCCTTCATGAAGCTCATGCGCGCACCCCGGACCGGACTTCTTTCCTGTCGACAGCCTACGCTGCCAACGGTAAACCCAAACCTAAGATTCCCATTTTGTTCTAATTCTTCGCATCTCGGCAGTCAGGCACGGAAAATGCAAGGAACCCACGGCCAAGACCGGTGTCCCTGGTGCGGGACCGACCCCCTTTACGTCGCCTACCACGACCATGAATGGGGGCGGCCAGAACGTGACCCGAAGCGGCTTTTCGAACTCCTGATCCTTGAAGGCTTCCAGGCCGGCCTTTCGTGGATCACGATCCTCCGCAAGCGTGACGCCTTCCGGTCCGCCTTTGCCGGCTTCGACCCGGACACGCTTGCCTCCTGGGGCGAACCGGACGTCCAGCGCCTGCTCGCCGACCCCGGCATCGTGCGCCATCGCGGCAAGATCGAAGGCACGCTTCGCGGCGCGCGGGCCTACCTTCGGATCGAAGCGGCGCAGGGGTTTTCGCCTTTTCTCTGGTCTTTCGTCGGCGGGCAGCCGATCGTGAACCGCCCTGTCAGCCTTGGGGACGTTCCCGCCCAGACCGCGCAATCGCAGGCCATGTCCAAGGCGCTGAAGGCGGAAGGTTTCAACTTTGTCGGCCCGACAATCACCTACGCCCTCATGCAGGCCGCCGGCATGGTGAACGACCACCTCGCCTCCTGCCCCTTCGGCCCCGACCGGCACCAGGCTGACTGACGCGGCCTCTTGGCGTTTCTCCAGGGAACGCTCATATAAGCCGCAGAGAAACCGGAAGAGGGCGCGCGAATGCTTGGACTTGGCGAAAAACCTCAGGCCGCGACCGACCTGATCAAGGATGCAACCGAAGCCACCTTCATGGCCGACGTGATCGAGGCCAGCCGCGAGGTGCCGGTCATCGTCGATTTCTGGGCCACCTGGTGCGGCCCGTGCAAGACGCTTGGCCCGATGCTCGAGGCTGCGGTGACAGCCGCCAAGGGCAAGGTCCGCATGGTCAAGGTCGATGTCGACCAGAACCAGCGCATCGCCGCGCAATTGCGGATCCAGTCGATCCCCACGGTCTACGCCTTCTACCAGGGTCAGCCGGTCGATGGCTTTCAGGGTGCGGTGCCTGCCTCTGAACTGAAGGCCTTCATCGACCGCGTCTCTGCCCTTGGCGGTGACGGCGGGCTGGCCGATGCGATCCAGGCCGCCGAAGAGATGCTTGCCGAAGGTGCTGCCGTAGATGCCGCCGAGACCTTCGCGGCCATCCTGGGCGAAGAGCCCGAGAATGCCGCCGCCTATGCCGGTCTCGTCCGCGCACACCTCGCGCTTGGCAACCTTGACCAGGCCGAAGGCTTCCTGGCTGCCGCCCCCGGTGCGATCGCGAAGTCGAAAGACCTCGACGCCGCCCGCGCGCAGCTGGAACTCGCCCGGCAGGCCGCCAACGCTGGCCCCGAGGTCGAACTGCGCGCCGCAGTCGAGGCAAACCCGAACGACCATCAGGCCCGCTTCGACCTTGCCGCCGCCCTTCTTGCCGCGGGCAACCCCGCCGAGGCGGTTGACCAGCTCTTGGAACTTTTCCGCCGCGACCGCGAATGGAATGGTGGGGCGGCCAAGACCCAGCTCTTCACGATCTTCGATGCGCTGAAACCGCAGGATCCCATTGTCCTGACCGGTCGGCGCCGCCTGTCGTCGATGATATTTGCCTGAGGCCCTCTCCGGGCTAATTCAATGCCCATGATAAGCGCCGCCGACCTGCCCGACGTCATCCCGGTCTTCCCGCTTCCGGGCGCCCTCATGCTGCCGCGCGCGCGGTTGCCGCTGCATATCTTCGAACCGCGCTACCTGGCGATGATCGAGGATTGCATGAAGACCAAGCATCGCCTGATCGGCATGATCCAGCCCCGTGAAACACCCGCTGCGGGCGGGCGGCCCGCCGAAAAGCGGCTGCAGGCCATCGGCTGTGCCGGACGCCTGACCGGGTTCTCAGAAACCGAAGACGGCCGCTACATGATCACCCTATCCGGTGCCTCGCGCTTTCGGGTCAAGGAAGAGATCCAGGGGTTCACGCCCTACCGGCGATGCGCGGTCGACTGGACGCCCTTCACACGGGACCTTGGCCCCGCCGAGGAAGACAAGGGCTTTCGCCGGGGTGAGTTTCTGGTCCTCCTCGGCCGCTACTTCGCCCAGATGAAGCTTTCCACCGACTGGGACAGTCTGAAAGAGGCCGAACCCGAGCTTCTGATCAACTCGCTTTCCATGCTTTGCCCCTTCACGCCCGAGGACAAGCAGGCGCTTCTGGAAGCCCCCACCCTCGACACCCGGCGTGAAACGCTGGTGACCCTGATCGAGTTTGCCCTGCGCGGCGGGGCGGACGAGGAAATCCTGCAATGACCGATCCCGCCGACCGCCGGATGCTCGAGGCGCTGGTCTGCCCGGTCACGCACGCCATTCTGACCTATGACGCGGAACGGCAGGAACTTGTCTCCAAGGCCGCGCACCTTGCTTTCCCGATCCGCGACGGCATCCCGGTGATGCTGGTCAGCGAAGCGCGGGAAGTGGAATAGGCCGCGCCTCCCCGGCGCTCTGCTCATCAAGCCCTTGCGGGCTTTCCTCGCTTGCCGCACAGTCGCGTCAGACCAGCGAAGAAGGCCCGCAAGGGCCTGATGAGCGGCCCCTCAATGCCACCCCGTAGGTCGGGCTTCAGCCCGACTCTTCCACAGGAAGCCAGCCATGACCGAAGAAGTCGTCAAGGGCCGTGACGTCACTATCCGCTTCGACTCCAGCCGGTGCATCCACTCGCGCACATGCGTCCTTGGTCACCCGGAGGTCTATGTCCCGAACGTAAAGGGTGAATGGATATACCCCGACGCCGCCAGCGCCGAGGTGGTGATGCACACCGCGCTCGCTTGCCCCTCCGGCGCGATCCGGGTTGCACACAATGACGGAAGCGCCACGTCTGACACGCCTCCGGTGGTGAACACGGTCCGGGTCCGCGAAAACGGCCCCCTCGCTTTCGAGGCAGAACTTCAGATCAAGGGCGAGGCGCAGGCCACCCCACGCGCCACGCTCTGCCGCTGCGGCCAATCGAAGAACAAGCCCTTCTGCGACGGCGCCCATTCTGCCGCTGGCTTCACCGCCACCGGCGAACCCGCCGGCAAGGAGTTCGCTGCCCTCGAGGTCCGCAATGGCCCCCTCAACGTCCAGCCCCTGCCGAACGGCTCGCTCATGGTCACCGGGAACCTCGAGATCGTTTCGGGGACGGGTCGCACGACCGACAAGGTCACCAAGGTCTGGCTCTGCCGCTGCGGCCATTCGAAGAACAAGCCCTACTGCGACGGCAGCCACAAGGCCGCCGGTTTCGTGGCGGACTGACCCCGTAGGTCGGGCTTCAGCCCAACGCCCCGCTGTCCGACCGCCGCCACCATTACTGCCGGTCCGACCCCGTCAAGATCCGCCCAGCTTCGGCTTTGGACGACAGTGCCCTCGGGTAAAGAAACCCTTAACGCCCACAGCCAACATATTGAAAGTAAAATGTTTTCCGATTTTGACCACTGTGGTCACGGTTTCAGATCGGCTTTCCTGCCAGCAGCTTCGGCAGCTCTCCCGTCAGCCCCGCCGCCTGCCGGATGAAGCCCCTCCGCAGGCCGGGCATGGCCGAGACGAGGCCCATCCCCAGGTCGCGCCCCAGCCGCAGGACCGGGTTGTCGGTCGAAAAGACCCGGTTCACCGCATCCATTCCCAGGGCCAGGGCCGTCGCATCGAACCGCCGCCAGCGCTGATACTCCTCCAGCGCGCCCGAGTCACCCACCTCCAGCCCTCGCCGCCGCGCAAGGATAAGAACCTCGGCCAGCGCCGCCACGTCGCGCAGGCCAAGGTTCAGCCCCTGACCGGCAATCGGATGCACCCCATGCGCCGCATCTCCCACCAGTGCGACCCGGGGTGCGACAAACCTCTCGGCCAGCGACAGCGACAGGGGGTAGGTGAACCGCGCGCCAGCCAGCGCGATCTCGCCCAGGAAATCGCCGAACCGGGGCCGGAGCACCTCAAGATAATCGGCATCCGGCAGCGCCTGGATCGCCTCGGCCACCTCGGTCCGCTCGCTCCAGACGATGCTGGAATGATGCCCGCCTTTCAGGGGCAGGATCGCCAGAGGGCCCGAGGGCATGAAGAACTGCTGCGCCACCCCGCCGTGGTCCCGCTCATGCCGGACCGCCGTGACCAGCGCGGTCTGATCGTAGCCCCAGCCGACGCGCCTGATCCCCGCCCGCGTCGCCACGCCCGATCCCCGCCCGTCGCAGCCGACCAGAAGCCCCGCCGTCAGTCTCTTCCCCGAGCCAAGGGTCACCGTCACCCCCGACCCGGCAACCTCCTGCCCCACCACCGTCTCGCCCGAGATCAGCGTGACCCCCGGCGCGGCCTGCATCGCGTCAAGGAAGGCCGCATAGAGGAAGCGGTCCTCCAGCATGTGGCCCATCGGGCCTTCCTCGATCTCCGCCGCGTCGAAATGCAGGAAGAAGGGTGCTGCCCCTTCGCCGGCGCGCCCGTCGCTCGCCTTGATCTCAAGGATCGGCTGGGCCTTGTCCCGCACCGCGCCCCAGACCCCGATCGCCGTCAGAAGCCGGACCGAGGCCACCGCCAGCGCATAGGCCCGCCCATCGAACCCGGCCTCGGCCCGGGCGGGGGCTGGCCGGGCATCCACGACCGTTACCCGGAACCCGCCCTGCGCCAGGGCCAGCGCCAGGGCCGGGCCGTTCAGGCCCCCACCCGCGATAAGAACATCGGCATCCCAAGTCATGTGCCCACAGATACCCCTCCCGTCCGGATTGTCCATGCGTCTGCAAGCCGCTACCCTTCCCGCAAATGGAGAGACGCAGATGACCGGCACCTGGGGACACATGACCGCCTGCGAGTTGGGGCGCGAGATCGAGAAGGGCCGCATCCACCCGGTCGAACTGACCGAGGCCTTCCTCGACACCATCGAATCCCATCCCCTTGCCCCACGTATCTACGCCCGGGCCACCCCCGCCCGCGCGCGGGGAGAGGCGATGGCCGCAGCTGCGCGCGCCAAGGCCGGCCTTCGCCGGGGCCTTCTGGACGGCGTGCCGATCAGCTGGAAGGACCTGTTCGACACCGCAGGCATCGCGACCGAAGCCGGGTCGGCCCTTCTGAAGCACCGCACCCCTGCCAGGGATGCGGCGGTGCTTGAGGTCGCGACCCTGGAAGGCCTGGTCTGCCTGGGGAAGACCCATATGTCCGAGCTTGCCTTTTCCGGCCTTGGCCTGAACCCGGTGACCGCGACCCCGCCCTGCCTGAATGACGAGCGTGCGGTGGCGGGGGGCTCGTCATCCGGGGCGGCGGCGTCGATTGCCTTCGGCCTTGCCCCCGCCGCCATCGGGTCCGATACCTTTGGATCGGTGCGGATTCCGTCGGCCTGGAATGACCTTGTCGGGCTCAAGACCACGGCGGGAAGCCTTCCGCTGGCAGGGACCGTTCCCCTGTGCGAGAAGTTTGACACCATCGGCCCCCTCGCCCATTCGGTCGAGGATTGCGCCCATCTTCATGCCGCACTGTCCGGCAGCCGTCCGGTTGACCTGACCGGCGCGAGCCTTGCAGGCCTTCGCCTTGCGATTCTGGAAACCGTCGCGCTGGACGATCTGCGGGAGCGGCCGGCGCAGGGGTTCGAGGATGCCGTTGCCCGGCTGGGCCGTGCCGGTGCCCGGATCGAAAGGTTAACGGCCTCCGAAGTGACCGAGGCCCTCGGCCTTGCCGCGATCCTGTCGGCCGCCGAAGCCTATGGGATCTGGCGCGAGACGATCGAAGCCGCGCCCGAAAAGATGTTTCCCCGCATTCTGGACCGCTTCCGGTCGGGCGCGCAGTTTTCGGCTACCGAATACGTGGCCGCCTGGCGCAAGCTGACCACACTCCGGGCCATCTGGGCGGATCGGGTGGCAGAGTTCGATGCGGTTCTCTTGCCGACCGCGCCCATCCTGCCGCCCGATGCGAACCGGCTTATGACGGATGACGCCTACTACGTCACCGAGAACCTGCTGGCGCTAAGAAACACCCGGATCGGCAGCCTGATGGGTGTCTGCGCCCTGACCCTGCCAACCTCTCAACCTTCTTGCGGGATCAGCCTGATGGCTGGCGCCGGCGACGAGGGGCGGCTTCTGCGGCTTGGCGCGGCTGCGGAGATTGCGCTGCGCTAGGCTGCCACCGGCCAAAGCCGAAACCCGCATAATCGCGCGCATAGGCCACCGCCGCGGCCGCTTCCACCTCGTCGTCATGGATGGCGGCCAGACCCACTGGCACTGGCTCCTCTGCTGGCGGCGCTGCGGGTGACGCACCCACCTCGGCTTCCAGATAGGCGAGGGCCTGCGGCAGCCGATCCTCCCGGATGATCAGGTCAAGCGGATGGAACCCGGCAAAGCCCTGGACGATCGCCGTCTGGCTGGCCCAGTTGGGGTCGACATTCTGTCCGGCCTGGCCCGCCACGGCCAGTTGGGCATAGCGAAGGAAGACCAGGAAGGCCGCCCGTTCCGCCTTGGCATCGGGAAACTGTTGTCCCGCCTCTGGCAGGTTCGCGCGATAGTCCCGGATCAGGACACGCCGGTGCTCCGCCTGCCTGCCCGAGACGATCTGTCCGTGAAACGCCACATAGGCCCGCACAAGCGGATGCCGGATCACGGTAAAGGCGCGATGGCCGGGGTTCTCCAGTTTCCAAATCCGGAGGGTCTTGCGTTCGAACCCCTCTATCTGCCCTCCATGACCATCAAGCCAGTTTCGGACCGCAGCATCCGGGCCAGAGCGAACGGGAAAGAAGAGAAGCGGGGCCGTGCGGGCAGCGACCACATTCGGGATCGCCGCGGACCGGCGGGGCTCGAACACCGGCGAACGGGAAAGACCAAAAAGATCGGCACGCGCCAGCGCGGGGGCCAGATCTTCGGGGTTTTCAAGCTTGGCTTCCACAGGCCCCGGGTTCTGCTTTTTCAGCGTGTCGTCGACGGCCTTCAACCGGCCGGGCACCCCAAGGAAAGCAGCAAGCCCGTTCAGGACATCGACCGAGGCGATATCGTCGTAATCCAAAAAGAACGCGGTCTGCCCGCTGACCTGCAGGGCGCTGAGAACCCGGTGGCGAAAATCCTGCGCCTGCGCCAGGTATTCCTGGAACTCGGCCTCGTCGAACCTTGCCCTGGCCGTACGAAGCCGCTTGGCGTCGGTCAGTTCCCACTGGTTGGTGGCGCGGGCGATCTTCCAGCTGACAAAGCTGTCCAGCGGATTGCGGCTGAGGACGATCTTCGCGCAGGACCGGTCCTTCATCACCAGCTCATGCACGCGTGCGTCATGGTCATGGAACAGGCGAAACCCCGCAAGCCCCTCGGTCGACGCCTTTATTCGGCGGAGCATGCGCTTCGGGTTCGCATCCCGTGCGGCAAGGTCGATCCCGAACAGCTCGGTCACGTTCTTCTTGCCGATGAACCCCGGATTGAACACTTCGCCATAACCGGTGACACCAGGAAGCGCGTTGAGGTTCGCCTCAAGAAAGTTCGACCCGGTCCGCATGCCGGCAAGGATCACGAAGCTGTCGAAGGGGCCCGCTGTCATGCCGTCACTTCACAAGCTTTGGCCGGACGAACGTCTCGTCGTTTGCGGCAAGGTCGAAATCCTTGGGGAAATCCCCCATCAGCACCGGCTGCATCCCCTGGTTCCGCAGCTCTTGCAGGAAGGCGCCGAAACCGATCATCGGCACCGGTTTCGGCAATTCGGTCGTCGGGTGCCGCCCGTGGGGGTCGAGGTCGCTCATCAGCGACAACAAGGGCTCGGCCGGGTTCTCGACGAATTCGGCAAGTGTCCAGCGATGCACGCGGGCCTTCGTTTCGGGCAGGTCCAGGAGGGCGAGAAGGTCAGCTTCGATCTTCTGCAACCGCGCCGCTTCGGGGCGGATTTCGGCAACCGGGCGACCTGACCGCCAAAGGCGCACGGCAAATGCCCCCGAGACGATGAAGATCCTTGCCTGCGGGTCATTGGCCATGAACTCGGCCACGTCCTGAACATCTCCCGGACCGAACATGAAGCACTGGGTCTCGCCCCGGGTGTTCCAGATCAGGTTGGTCAGAAAGCTGCGCGGATCATAGTCCCTGAGGGAAGCGCTGTCGGAAAGACCGCCCTTGAAGACCGCTTCACCCCCGGCAAACTGCACCCGGTCCGGTGCGAAGATGTGGCCATGCACGCGCGCATCGATCGCGCGGGCCAGCCAGGACGGGAAGTCCTCGAAAAGATCGGCAAGGCCTTCGATCACGCCATAGGGCGCGGCCGATTGCGTGCCGCCGCGATGCCTGGTCGGAAACCGGCTTTGCATGTAAAGCCCAGGGCGTCCCTTGACCCGCCGCTCGGTCGCCTTGGCGAATAGCCGGTCGATCTTGCCGGGGTTCGGCGTCGGCAGAACGGGTGGCTGGTCGGACAGGAAGGTGCGGTACAGAAGGTCAGCCTCGGGCCAGATCTTCCGTGCGACGAACGCTTCGGACTGGCGCAGGAGGTGCAGGTGATCATCGTAGAAAAGGTGCGGGCGGCCCTGGAAGTCGAACTTCGAAAGGGTCAGAGACCGGCTTTCGACCCTGGTTGAAACCTGCCGGATCAAGGTCTGGAAGTAGCTTTCGTCAGGGATCCAGACCCGGCGGAAATACCGGTCGTGCACCTGCCGGTCAGGGTGGGACAGAATCTGCTCCAGCGAGCGGCGCGTCAGGCACCACCATTGGCTGCCAAGATGAGGCACAATTCCCTTCGGTATCCGGCGCTCGAACCCGACCTTGCGCTGGAGGCGGACATATCCGTCAAAAAGCGCCCGCTGACGCTTCCACGAGAAGGGAAAGCGCAGGGTGAAGCGTTCCTTGTTCAGGCCGCCCACCGTCCAGCCGACATCGGCGGTGGTGACACTTTCAATGAAATCGGTGTCGGGATGGGCCGCGAGGAATTCCTGCAAGTGCTTGACCGGCCGGATGGGCACGCAAGAGCCGGAGGCAAGGTAGACGTGCCGGACCTCGGGAAACTCGGCGAGCATCAGGCTCGCGGCGTTGATGGTGGCCTGGACAAGGCTGAAGGTGCCCCATTCGCAGGCGACGCGGGCCGAGAACCGGACCGTCGGCAGATCCGCGAGGGCGGCGGCAAGCCCTACGCGGTCCACTTCCGCCACGCGCCGGTCCAGGTGGATGACCACGGGGCAGCCGGCCGCAGACCAGTGCCGCACGACCTGTGCCGCCCGGTCCAGCGCCGTGTGGCACAGAAGGACCACCCCCAGCTTCACGTCCAGTTTCCCTTCGACATCAGCCCCAGGATCTCCAGCTGGCGCCAGTTGATGTACTTTTCGCTCCAATTGCACCACAGATCGCGTTCCTTCGCGATGCCCTCGCGGTAGGCCCGGTATTCGTGGCTTTCGGCATAGTGCTGGCCGCGCTTCAGCTCTTCCTCGGCCTTCAGCGCGAAGGTGTCGAGGAACTTGGCGTGCAGCAGGCAGCCCGACGGCTTCTCGCCCCCCGCCGCATCGTAGACAAGGTTCAGCCCGCGCGGCAGAAGCATGTGGGTCGAACTGACATAGGCATAGGACGGGTGCCACTTCACCAGCGGAATCTTGTTCATCGCCGGGGCCTTCCGCGGCTGATCGCCGAAAAACAGCCGGGCCCGCGGTCCGCCCTGGATCCACAGGTTCTGGTAGGGCCAGTTGCGCCGGATCGTGTAGTTGCCGCTGTCGAAGTACTGGGCGATCTCGAACGGGTTCTGCCCCTCGTGGTAGGGCTGCCCGTGCATGGGTCCCTTGGGATACATGTCCAGCATCATCGCGCCGAAACTGCGCACCCCGCCGTTGTCCAGCCAGTCCGTCAGCGCGCGAAGGGGGCGGGTTTCACAGAAGGGAAAGATCAGGAACTCGTCCACATCGACCGTCAGGCACCATTTGCCGGACCCGTGCCGACGCAAGAGATGCATCAGCCAATCCATCCCGTAGCGGGCCTGCCTGTAGCCTGCGCTTGTCGTCCACAACGACACGTCCGTTTGCGCGGCAAGATACCCGTGGCTGCCGTCCTCGGAGCCGTTGTCGACGATCAGGAAGTGGTCCACCCCGAGCTTGCGGTAATAGTCGAGAAAGTAGGGCAGTCGCACCCGTTCATTGCGGACCGTGGCAAAGAGCAGGACCGGGTTCGGTCGGAGACCCCCGATCCGGAACGCCACGCGTTCAAGCTGTCCCTGTTTCCGGTAAGCGCGCAGCAGCAGCCGTTTGCGGTGCAGCATCAGCCGCGACATATGGATCAGGCGCATGATGGATCGCCGCTCATGCCCATCCGCCACGTGACATCAGACCCAGCGCCTCAAGCTGCCGCCACCCTGTGTAGCGGATGGATGCAGACGAATACAGGACCGGGTCTGCCGTCAACCGGTCATAGTAGCTGGCATACTGCTCACCGTCGGCAAAGTGTTCGCCCCGCGCTTTCTCTTCCCGGGAACGGTCGACGATGCCGGGCAGAAACTTCGTATGAAGAAGGGCACCCGAGGTCAGCATCCCCCCATCAGTCGCGTAGACGCGGTTCAGCCGGGGCGGGAGAAGCGCGTGGGTCGAGTTTGCATAGGCATAGCGCCAGTGCCACCGGACCAGAGGAATCTTGTTCAGGGTTGGTGCCTTCCGGGGGGTTCCGGAAAAGAATGCACGGGCCCGCGCGCCACCCTGGATCCAGAGGTTCTGCATCTTCGGCTGGACCCTGACCTGATAGTTCCCGGCATCGAACCAGCACAGAAGGCCAAGCGGGTCGTCTCCGGGACGATAGGTTCCCTGGGACACCGCACCTTCCGGATAAAGGTCGATCGTAAGGGCACCCATCGCCTCCTGGCCCTGACGCTCCAGCCAGTCGGTCAGCGCGGGCAGCGGCCGGGTCTGCCAGTGCGGATAGATCAGGATCTCGTCGGCATCCAGTGTCAGGCACCAGTGGCCGTGGCCGTGGCGCAGCATCAGCCAGACGAGCCAGTCCATCCCGAAGCGCGATGCCTTGTAACTTGCCCGCGTGTGCCAGAGCGAGACATCCGTCTGGCCTGCCAGGAACTCACCGCTTCCATCCGTGCTGTCGTTGTCTACGATCATGAACTGCCGGATGCCCAGCCTGCGATGGTGCTCAAGGACAAAGGGCAGACGCGCCGCCTCGTTGCGTATCGTCATCAGGCACAGGATGTCGCCGGATCGAATCCGGCTTGTACGGTCGTTGACGACGGCCAGCTCATGCCTGCGTCGGATCGCCCGCCAAAGCAGTTTGCGGCGGCGCATCCGTTGCCGGTAGGCCATGATCAGCCCTGACATGCTCCGGGCGGGCAGGTCCGGCAAGGTTCCGACCGGGTAAGCATGCGGCAGGGGACTCAAGTGTTACTGCGCGGCCTTCTGCATGGCGAAAAGTGCGTGCAGGAACGCTTCGAACTCGCCACCCAGATCGGGCCGCGACAGCCCGAAGGCCACGGTTGCCTGCAGGAAGCCGATCTTCGAGCCACAGTCATACCGCTGGCCACGGAACCGCAGGGCATGCACGCCTTCCTTGCCATCGACTTCTTCCGCGATGGCATCGGTCAACTGGATCTCACCGCCGGCGCCCTGCTTCATCCGGTTCAGGTTGGTCAGCACCTTCGGCGTCAGGATATAGCGCCCGATGACAGCAAGGTTCGACGGCGCATCCTGCGGCGCGGGCTTCTCCACGAGGCCCGAGGCACGCACAAGCGCGCCGCGGTCTTCGGCGATGTCGACGATGCCGTAGCTGCCGGTCTTCTGCGGCGCCACTTCCATCGCGGCGACCATGCAGCCACCGGTTTCCTCGTAGGCTTCGACCATCTGCTGCAGGCAGGGCCGTTCGGCCGCGATCACGTCGTCCGGCAGAAGGACGGCAAAAGGTTCGTTCCCGATCAGCCGACGCGCGCACCAGACTGCATGACCAAGCCCCATCGGGCGGTTCTGCCGGACATAGGCGATGGCGCCTGAATCCATGTTGGTGTCCTTCAGGACCTCCAGCAGATCAGTCTTGCCCTTCTTGCGCAGTTCGCTTTCCAGTTCGGGCGCCTGGTCGAAGTAATCCTCCAGCGCAGACTTGCCGCGGCTGGTGACGAAGATGAATTCCCTGATTCCGGCGGCCCGCGCCTCATCGATCGCATACTGGATCAAGGGGCGGTCGACCAAAGTCAGGATCTCTTTAGGGATTGATTTCGTTGCCGGAAGAAAGCGCGTGCCAAGCCCTGCCACGGGAAAGACGGCCTTGGTAATCTTCTTCTTGCGCATTGCTCGGTCCACTTCTGACATCGAAACCACTTCCTTGGCACGATGTCCTTCGCAGCAAATTCTGGCCATATCCGGGCACGGCCGGGGCAATCTTGGTAGTATGCACGCAAATCATCTATCTGCACTGAAAAAGTGTCAGCACCATGAACAACCATGGGTGATCCGCATCATATGCTGCGGATCATGCCTTTGAAAGCATCGCTTCGATCACCGCCACGTCCGAAGGATTGTTCAATTCCCAGAACTGCCGACCGCGGGCCTGCACCTCGACACACAGGACCATTCGGCCTTGCTCCAGAAACCGCAACTGCTCCAGCCCTTCAAGTGTTTCCAGCGGGCCCACGGGCCAGGCCGGATAGGCCGCAAGTGCCGCCGGCCGGTAGGCATAGACGCCGACGTGATGAAAGACGGGCGTCGTCTCTTCCGGGGCATAGGTGCGGCCGGTGAAGGGAATGACTTCCTTCGAGAAGTAAAGAGCCCGCCCGCCAGCCCCGAAAACGGCCGTCGTCCCGCCGACGCGCCCGGCGCGGCGGTCTGCCAGAAAGCCCTCGACCGCCCGGCCGTCGCAGCGCAGAACCGGGGTGGCGATATCGGCTGCCGGGTCGGCGACAAGACCAGCAACCAGGTCTTCGACGAACCATGCGGGCGTCAGCGGTGCGTCACCCTGCAGGTTCACCACGACGTCATAGCCGGGCAGCTGCTCCACCACCTCGGCACAACGCTCGGTGCCATTGCGGGCATTGGACGAGGTCATCACCACCTCTGCGCCAAAGCCGCGGGCGTGATCCGCGATCCGGTCATCGTCGGTCGCAACCACCACCCGGTCGATGCCCTTGACCGACGTTGCAGCCTCCCAGCTGCGGCGGATCAGGGTCTTCTCCCCATCAGGTCCACGCAGGGTGACAAGCGGCTTGCCAGGATACCGCGTGCTAGCATAGCGGGCGGGAATGGCGATCAGGGTCTTCATTTCAGCACCACGCCCGGTGCATAGGCGATGAAGAACGGGTTGTCCCAGCCGGGTTTGCCGTAGGTTAGGCTGGTATGATCGTCAAACCGGACGACAAGACCACCGGCCCCGCGCAGCACGGCATCCCCTGCCGCCGTATCCCATTCCATCGTCCGGCCTAGCCGGGGATAGAGGTCGGCCTCCCCTGTAGCGACCAGGCAGAACTTCAGGCTCGACCCGGCCGAGGTCATGTCGCGCACCGCATAGCGCGCGATGTAGTCATCCGTTGCCTGATCACGGTGCGATTTCGAGGCAACCACCATCAGGGCCGCATTGTCCGGCCGCGAAACGCGAAGTTCGCGGTAGGGGCCGGGAGTTTCCCGGTCAAGGACCCCCGTCTCCTCGACCGAGGTGCCATCCGCGAGCGTGTAGAACAGGCGGCGTTTCGCCGGGGCATAGACCACGCCGCGGCTCGGTACTCCGTCCTGGACAAAGGCGATGTTCACCGTGAAATCGCCCCTCCTCTGGACGAACTCCTTGGTCCCGTCCAGGGGGTCGACGATCAGGAACGTCCGCGCGGTCTGGGCATGGCTGGCCGCCTGCTCTTCGGTGATCAGGGGCAAGCCGGGAAACGCCGCCCGCAGCCCGGCAGAGATCACCGCATCCGCCGCCTCGTCTGCTTCGGTGACGGGACTTGCATCGCCCTTGGCGCGCACCTCGAAATCCGGGCGTCCGTAGACCGCCATGATCCGGTCACCGGCCTCCAGGGCAAGTCGGCGCATCAGGCGCACCATGTGGTCAAGATCCATCAGTCTCTCCAGCGCCGTTCCCGCGGCGATTGATCATCGGTTCGCCTGTCCTTATCCTTTTCCGCTAACGGAACGGCAAGGTTTCCCTGAGAAGAACGCCTTGCCTTCGGAGTGACCTGCGTGTTTCGCCACAAGCCGATCCAGAAGACCCCGCTTGGCACGGCGTTCGAGACGCTGGAGCTGATCTTTCACATCGCGATCCGCAACCTGCGAAAGTCGCACTCCAATGCCGCGCTCGGCCTTGTGATGACGATCCTGCAGTCGCTGCTCCTCGTCCTCATCATGTATGTGACCTTCAGCCTCCTCGGCCTCCGGCGCGTCGCTGTGCGGGGCGATTTCATGCTCTACGTCATGTCCGGCGTCTTTATGTTCATGACCCATATCAAGACGATCGGCGCCGTCGCCGCGGCCGAAGGGCCGACCTCACCGATGATGATGCATGCGCCGATGAACCCGATCATCTCGATCTGCGGCGCCGCGCTCTCGACGCTTTACCAGCAGGTCCTGTCCGCCTCGGTGATCCTGTTCGCCTACCATGCGCTCTGGAACCCGATCACCATCGATCAGCCGGTCGGAATGGTCGGCATGCTTCTGGTCGCCTGGTTCTGCGGCATCGGCATCGGCATGATTTTCATGGCCGCCACGCCATGGCAGCCGGAAACCGTCAGCATCATCCGGACGGTCTACCAGCGGGCCAATATCGTCGCCTCCGGCAAGATGCTTCTGGCCAACAACACGCGCCCCGACCTGCGGGCGCTCTTCGACTGGAACCCGCTGTTTCACGTCATCGATCAGGCGCGCGGCTTCATCTTCCTGAACTACACCCCGCGCTACACATCCATCGAATATGCCGTGGGCGTCGGCATGGCCTGCCTGATGATCGGCCTGATGGCCGAGTTCTTCACCCGCCAATACGCATCCGCCAGCTGGAGCGCCCGAAGGTGAGCCGCCCCCGTTTCGAAGATTCCGCCCTGTCGACGCATCGCAGGCGTTGCAGGCCCTGACCTGCCTGCCTATATACGGCGGGCACAGCGGCAGGCAGCCAGACCTGTCGCCTCACCCGTGGCGGGGATGCCGATTTCACCGGGTCCTCGCCGGAACATCGCCTGAAGTAAAGGGATACGCACATGGCCAAAGTCATCGGTATTGACCTCGGAACCACGAACTCCTGCGTTGCCATCATGGACGGCTCGCAGCCCCGTGTGATCGAGAACTCGGAAGGCGCGCGCACGACGCCCTCCATCGTCGGCTTCACGGAAAGCGAACGTCTGGTCGGACAGGCCGCCAAGCGGCAGGCCGTCACCAACGCCTCGAACACCATCTTCGCGGTCAAGCGCCTGATCGGGCGCCGCTATGACGATCCGGTGATCGTCAAGGACCAGAAGAACATGCCCTACAAGATCGTCAACGGCGGCAACGGCGACGCCTGGGTCGAAGCCCGGGGCGAGAAGTATTCGCCCAGCCAGGTCTCGGCATTCATCCTGCAGAAGATGAAGGAAACCGCGGAAAGCTACCTTGGCGAATCCGTCACCCAGGCCGTGATCACCGTCCCCGCCTACTTCAACGACGCCCAGCGTCAGGCGACGAAGGACGCGGGCAAGATCGCCGGCCTCGAGGTGCTGCGTATCATCAACGAACCGACGGCCGCCGCGCTTGCCTACGGCCTCGACAAGAAGGAATCGAAGACCATCGCCGTCTATGACCTTGGCGGCGGTACCTTCGACATCACTATCCTGGAAATCGACGACGGCCTCTTCGAGGTGAAGTCGACGAACGGCGACACCTTCCTTGGCGGTGAAGACTTCGACATGCGGATCGTCACCTACCTGGCGGACGAGTTCAAGAAAGAGCATGGCGTCGACCTTTCCCTCGACAAGATGGCGCTCCAGCGCCTGAAGGAAGCGGCCGAAAAGGCGAAGATCGAGCTTTCGTCGTCCCAGCAGACCGAGATCAACCAGCCGTTCATCAGCATGGACAAGAACACCGGGCAGCCGCTGCACCTGGTGGTCAAGCTGACGCGCTCGAAGCTCGAAAGCCTGGTCGAAGACCTGATCAAGAAGTCGATCAAGCCCTGCCAGGCCGCGCTGAAGGATGCCGGCGTGTCCAAGGAAGACATCGACGAGGTCGTGCTGGTCGGCGGTATGACCCGCATGCCGCGCGTGGTCGAGGAAGTGACCAAGTTCTTCGGCAAGGAGCCCCACAAGGGCGTTAACCCTGACGAAGTCGTGGCTCTGGGCGCCGCCATCCAGGCCGGCGTGCTGCAGGGCGACGTTAAGGACGTTGTGCTTCTGGACGTGACCCCGCTGTCGCTCGGGATCGAAACGCTCGGCGGCGTCTTTACCCGTCTGATCGACCGCAACACGACGATCCCGACCAAGAAGTCCCAGGTCTTCTCGACCGCCGAGGACAACCAGAATGCCGTGACCATCCGCGTCTTCCAGGGCGAACGGGAAATGGCCGCGGACAACAAGATGCTGGGCCAGTTCAACCTGGAACAGATCCCGCCCGCCCCACGTGGCGTACCCCAGATCGAGGTGACCTTCGACATCGACGCCAACGGCATCGTGTCGGTGAAAGCCAAGGACAAGGGCACCAACAAGGAACAGGCGATCACCATCCAGGCCTCGGGCGGCCTCTCGGACGACGACATCGAGAAGATGATCAAGGACGCCGAGGCGAATGCCGAGGCTGACAAGGAACGGCGCGAACTGGTCGAAACCAAGAACCAGGGCGAATCGCTCCTGCATTCGACGAAGAAGTCGCTCTCCGAACATGGCGACAAGGTGGACCCGTCCACGGTCGAGGCGATCGAACTGGCGATGAGCCCGCTCGAAGACGCGCTGAAGGGCGAGGATGCAGGCAAGATCAAGTCGGCGATCCAGAACCTGACCGAGGCCGCGATGAAGCTTGGCGAAGCGATCTACAAGGCCAGTCAGGCCGAAGGGTCGGATGGGGATGATCCGCGCCCGGTTGATGAGGACGATATCGTCGACGCCGACTTCGAGGATCTCGGCGACAACAAGAAGCGGAAGTAACACCGCTGATCGGAATTGGGGGGCGGTCTGGAAACAGGCCGCCCTTCTCCGGTCGGAATTGGGGATAGCGGCGTGGCAAAGCGTGACTATTACGAGGTCCTGGGGGCCAAGAAGGGTGCTTCGGCGGAGGAGCTGAAGAAGGCCTATCGGCAGAAGGCCAAGGAACTGCACCCGGACCGCAACTCGGACAACCCGCAGGCCGAGGCGCAGTTCAAGGAAGTGAACGAAGCCTACGAGGTCCTGAAGGACGAACAGAAGAAGGCGGCCTATGACCGCTTCGGCCATGCAGCCTTCGAAGGCGGCATGGGCGGTGGTCCGCGCCCCGGGAACGGCTATGGCCAGCAGGGCGACTTCGCCTCTGCCTTCTCGGACGTGTTCGAAGACCTCTTCGGCGACTTCATGGGTCGCGGCGGCGGGGGTGGCGGCGGCAGAAGCCGCGCCCAGCGCGGGTCAGACCTGCGCTACAACCTGCGTGTGTCGCTGGAAGAAGCCTATGCCGGGCTTCAGAAGACGATCACGGTGCCGACCTCGGTCACCTGCGACGTCTGCAACGGCTCCGGCGCCGAAGGCGGTGCCGAACCTGTGTCCTGCCCGACCTGCGGCGGCATGGGCAAGGTGCGCGCCCAGCAAGGCTTCTTCACCGTCGAACGGACCTGCCCCACCTGCAACGGCATGGGGCAGATCATCAAGAACCCCTGCCGGAACTGTTCGGGCCACGGCCGGGTACAGAAGGACCGCACGCTATCGGTCAACATCCCGCAAGGCGTCGAAACCGGCACCCGCATCCGTCTGGCGGGCGAGGGCGAGGCCGGCCTCCGCGGCGGGCCGAACGGCGATCTCTACATCTTCATCGAGGTGAAGGACCACCCGATCTTCCAGCGCGAAGGCGTTCACCTTTTCTGCCGCGTGCCGGTCTCGATGCCGACCGCCGCCTTGGGTGGCGAGGTCGAAGTGCCGACGATCGACGGCGGCAAGGCCCGGGTGAAAGTGCCCGCCGGTGCCCAGACCGGTAAGCAGATGCGGCTGCGGTCGAAGGGGATGCCCGCGCTCCGGTCTCCGAACACGGGCGACATGGTGATCGAGCTTGCCGTGGAAACCCCGGTGAACCTGACCGCCCGCCAGCGTGAGCTTCTGCGGGAATTCGAAGAACTGTCGGAAGAGAACAACCCCGAAGGGAAGTCGTTCTTTTCCAAGGTGAGGGGGTTCTGGGACGGAATGAAGGGCTGAGAGTCCTTGTCGAGCACTCTACGTCGCCAAACTAGCGAGGAGTGCACGAAGTGCTCGACGAGCCCGCCTCCTGGCGTGGGTTAACCCTTTGTAAACCAAGCCAGCGGCATTCTTTCCGCATGGCGAACTCCTTCAGCGAGCCCCTCCTGCCGCTTGATAGCGACGAGGCGACGCCGGTCACCCTGACCGGGCGCCTGCCCTCCTACATCGCCGACCACCGCCAGCGCCTGCGCGACCGGTTCATGCAGGCCGGCGGCACGGCGCTCCCAGATTACGAACTCCTCGAACTCGTCCTCTTCCGCGCCATCCCGCGCCAGGACGTGAAGCCGCTGGCGCGCCTTCTCCTCGACACCTTCGGGGATTTCAACCGCGTCATCAGCGCCGCGCCCGCCCGCCTTGCCATGGTCAAAGGCGCCGGGCCGGCCGTCATATTGGAACTGAAACTGATCGAAGCCGCCGCGCAGCGCCTGATGCGCGCCCGGGTGATCCACAAGCCCGTCCTGTCGTCCTGGGATGCGCTTCTCGACTACTGCCACACCACCATGGCGCACCGGGAAACCGAACAGTTCCGCGTCCTCTATCTTGACCGCAAGAATGTCCTCATCGCCGATGAGGAACAGGCCCGCGGCACCGTCGACCATGTCCCCGCCTACCCGCGCGAGATCGTCAAGCGCGCGCTCGAACTCAACGCCAGCGCCCTGATCCTGGTGCACAACCACCCCTCGGGCGACCCCACGCCGTCCGAGGCTGACATCCACATGACCGGCCAGGTGAAGGACGCCTGCCACGCCCTTGGCCTGACGCTGCACGACCACCTGATCATCGGCAAGGAACGCGAGCTCAGCTTCAGGGCCCAGCGCCTGCTCTGACCTCAGGGATCCTGACCTTCCACCTCTGGCTTACCGGGAAAGTCCGGCAACACCCACAGCTCCACCCGCCGGTTCAGCTGCCGCCCCACCGCCGTCTCGTCGCAGGCCATCGGCAGCGCCTCGCCAAAACCCTCGACCCTTGGCAGCACCTCCGGCGACAGGTCCGGCGCTGCGATCGCCAGTTCCTGCGCCACCCGGCTTGCCCGCTCGACCGACAGGGCACGGTTGGCCTCGGCATCGCCCGACCCGTCCGAAAACCCGGCAAGCAGCAGCTTTTCGCCCCGGAACTGGCCCGATGCAATCAGCTGGGCAAGGTCCACTAGGTTGTCGCGCGAATGCGCGTCCAGCGTCGAGGACCCGTCCTCGAACCTGAAGGTCAGAGAAAGCCGGTCCGCCCCGTCCATCAGCCCGACCAGCCCCTTGAGGTCAGCCAGCGTCACATCCTCGCCCGCGCCCTGAATGGCGTTGATCAGCCGCAACCCGTCGCTGGTCATGGGCTGGCGCGAGGCGGAACGGTCCACATACCCCGCCGCCGCGATCACCTCCTGCGCCTGCGGCGTGCGCAGGAAATCCAGGAACTCGCGCGTCATCAGCGGCAGCCGGCGCTTGGCGGAAAGGAACATCAGCGGAATCGCCAGCGGATAATCCTCGGCCTTCACCGCCAGCGGCGTCGGCAGAAGCGGAAAGCCGCAGCTGTCCGTCAGGGTCAGCCCCCGGGCCGGCTGCACCCCCGACCGCCCAGTCACCGCAATGGCCCAGGGATCGCGGGCCACAGCCATCGCGAGGCTCTGCTGGTCGCCATGGAGGACCCCAGCCGCAACCGGCGCGCCCAACCGGTCGGTCAGCGCCTGCTGCAAGTCGGTTTCCGGACGCAGCGCATGCAGAACCAGCGGCATGTCCGGCCCGCCGATCTCGGCCCAGTTGGTCACCTCGCCGGTCAGCACCCGGTTAAGGTCAGCCGTCGAGATTTCGGGCGTCGGGTTGTCCGGTGCAACGATCACCACAAGCGCGTCCAGTGCGACGCTGTGGGTCGAAAATCCCTCTTCCCGCCGAAAGCCCAGCTTCAGGTCCGCCACCCCGGTTTCCAGGGCGGCACTTGCGGTCGCCGGGGTCATCGGGCGAAAGGTGATCGACGCCAGTTCTTCGCGGCTCTCCGGCTCAAGGATCACGGCCGAAAACGCTTCGCCTTCCGTCATCTCGAAGACCAGACCGCGCTGTTCCGCAAAAGCCTGGAAGAGCCCGGGTATCAACATCGGCTCGGCATCTTGCGCACCCACAATGGTAATTTTTGCCCGGGGCGCAACCAGATCGGGGCAGGCGGGACCTTCGCAAATGACGCCCTGTCCGTCCACGGTGAGCAGACCATAGGACGTCTCGATCCGGTAGAACTCGCCATCGTATCCCTGCAGGCTGCCGGTCAGGACGATGCCGCCCTCGCGCGCGATCAGGGCCACGTCCTGCGCGATCACCGGCTGCACACAGAAGATGGCGGTCGACACCGCCGCCGCCAATGCCTTGACCTTCATACCCTGCCGTTCCGGCCCCTAGTTCGGAGCGGCGAGTGTCGGTTCCGGCAGCAGATTTTTCAACAGCAGAATGTCGCCCGAGGTGCCGCAGATTGGCAACGCAAAGGGCAGGGCCCGGTCGGTGAAACCGCCGCCCTGCGAAATCCAGGTCCCCGCAACGAAACTGCGGCTGCAGGTCTGGTCGGTTATCCTTACCTCGACCGAAAGTTCGGTAGATCCAAGGTCTATGCCGGGAAAGGTGTAGACTTGCGCCACAAGCGGTTGGGGCACGTCCTCTGACCCCAAGGTCACGATCCGCGCCGATGCGCTTTGCCCGGAAAGGCCGGACCTGCTGGCATGGATCGCATCGCCTTCCTTCGCCCGAAGCTCGAATGAAACGGGGAATGGGGCCTGGAATGCAAAGCGCGACCGCTCCGCTATATCGGGAACCGTCACCGTCGCAAATGCCGCTGACGACCCTTCAAAGTAGGCTGCGACCAGGGCTTCGCTGCTCAGAGCCGGAAAGCTCAGCGACAGGTTACCATCCAGCCCCATTCGGCTGGTGAAGGAAATGCCTGCGTGGCGTATGACGATCCGCTCGCCTGCGTTGCAGGGGGCATGAAGTGAAAGATCCACCATCGCACCTTCGGCAGCGGCAAGCGAAAGCTCAGGTGCGCAGCCATCCGCGTTGCGCTTGGTGCTTGTGGCCGTAACCGGGGTAATCCCCATCAGTTCCGGCAGCGCTTCGGTGCCAGCATGATAAAGCGACGCCGCGCTTGGCAGATGCTGGTTCTGCGCCGCAAGGGTCCCGGTCGCTGCCCCATCTGCCTCATCAGCCAGAGCAGAGGACCGCACGTTCTCGACTGTCTGTCCGGTGGCGATTGCCACCGAAAGCACAGCAATCACCCGCACGAGCCGCTTCCGGCCAACCATATCTGCCCCCCCAGGCACGAATCGTTGCTGTCAGACCTAAGTTGCAAACGAGGCGCGGACGTGGCCATTCTGCGGGCAGAGTCCATGAAATTGCCGCATTTGCCCAGGGTCCGGCTCAGGCAAACCGACCGTGGCAGTGCTTGAACTTCTCGCCCGATCCGCAGGGGCAGGGATCATTGCGCCCGGGATTGCCCCATGTCGACGGGTCAGCCTCGTCGAAACCGGCCAGGATCGGGACCCGCGCGTTCTCCGGCGCTGTAGCCGCTGCAGGCTTGGCTGGTGCCGCCACCGGCGTGGCAGCCGATGGGGCGCGTGCCGCCTGCTGCGCCAGCATCTGCCGCATCATTTCCTCTTGCTCTTCCTTGGTCACCGGACGGATACGCGACAACTGCTGGGTCACCTGCTCACGCAGCGAATTCAGCAGGCCCTCGAACAGCTGGAAAGCTTCGGTCTTGTACTCGTTCAGCGGGTCACGCTGGGCATAGCCGCGGAAGCTGACGACAGACCGCAGATGCTCCAGCCGCAACAGGTGCTCGCGCCACTTGCTGTCGATCGCCTGCAGAAGAACCTGCTTCTCGATCGTTGCCATGGTCTCGGCGCCGAAGGCCTCGGCCTTGTCGGCCATCATCTTGTCCGAAGCCGCGACGATACGTTCCATGACGCCGGCCTGGTCCACGCCCTCTTCCGCTGCCCAGTCGGCGATCGGCAGATCAAGGTTCAGCATCTCGCGGCACGAATCGCGCAGTCCGTCCGTGTCCCACTGGTCGGGGTAGGACTTCGGCGGCATGTTCAGGTCGACCAGATCCGAGATCAGCTGGTGCCGCATGTCCGCCGCAACATCCGCGACCTGATCGGCCTGCATGATCTCCATCCGCTGCCCGAAGATGGCGCGGCGCTGGTCGTTCATCACGTCGTCAAAGCGCAAGAGCTGCTTGCGGATGTCGAAGTTCCGGCCTTCCACCTTGGCCTGCGCCTTCTCCAGGCTCTTGTTGACCCAAGGGTGAACGATGGCCTCGCCTTCCTTCATCCCCAGCGTTGACAGAACCTTGTCCAGCCGCTCGGACCCGAAGATGCGCATCAGATCGTCTTCCAGGCTCAGGAAGAACGACGACCGCCCCGGGTCGCCCTGACGGCCCGACCGGCCGCGCAGCTGGTTGTCGATCCGGCGGCTTTCGTGGCGTTCGGTCGCCAGCACGTAAAGGCCCCCGGCGGCCTTCACCGCCTCTTCCTCGCCCTTGTGCTCGGCCTCAATGCGCTCGCGGATCGCGACATGGTCGCCCTCGGGATCGGCGGCAATCGCCTCCATCACCTTGAACTCGACATTGCCGCCCAGCTTGATGTCGGTGCCCCGGCCCGCCATGTTCGTCGCGATCGTCACCGCGCCCAGCTTGCCGGCATCGGCGACGATCTTCGCCTCCTGCTCATGCTGGCGGGCGTTCAGCACCGAATGCGGGATGCCTTCCTTCTTCAGAAGCGCAGACAGCTGTTCCGACTTCTCGATCGAGGTCGTCCCGACCAGGATCGGCTGGCCCTTGGCATTCGCCTCCTTGATCGAGGCGAGGATGCCATCATACTTCTCGCGCGCCGTGCGGTAGACCTGGTCATGCTCGTCCACCCGCGCCACAGGGCGGTTCGTCGGCACCTCGACCACGCCCAACCCGTAGATCTCGCGGAACTCCTCGGCCTCGGTCGAGGCGGTACCGGTCATGCCCGCCAGCTTGTCGTAAAGCCGGAAGTAGTTCTGGAACGTCACGCTCGCGTAGGTCACGTTCTCCGGCTGGATCGCCACATGCTCTTTCGCCTCGATCGCCTGGTGCAAACCGTCCGAAAGGCGGCGGCCCTTCATCATGCGACCAGTAAATTCGTCGATCAGCATCACCTCGCCGTCGCGGACGATGTACTGCTGATCCCTGTGAAAGAGCTTGTGCGCCTTAAGGGCCTGGTTCACGTGGTGGACGATCGTCGTGCTTTCCGGGGTGTAAAGGCCCTGCCCCTCCGGCAGGATCCCTGCGGCCCGCAGGATATCTTCGATCGCCTCGTTCCCCTCTTCGGTGAAGGTCACGTTGCGCGCCTTTTCGTCCACCTTGTAGTGGTCCTCGGCCAGCTGCGGGATCACCGCATCCACCGCCTGATACAGCGTACCCCGGTCCTGGCTCGGCCCCGAGATGATCAGCGGCGTCCGCGCCTCGTCGATCAGGATGCTGTCCACCTCGTCGACGATGGCAAAGTTGTGCCCGCGCTGCGCCATCTCTTCCAGCGACGCCTTCATGTTGTCGCGCAGATAGTCGAAGCCCAGCTCGTTGTTCGTCGCATAGGTCACGTCAGCCCGGTAGGCGGCCTTTTTCTCGGCGTCCGGCTGGTGGGCATAGACCACACCCGTCGTCATCCCAAGCTTGGCAAAGACCTTGCCCATCCATTCCGCGTCGCGCTTGGCCAGGTAGTCGTTCACCGTGACGACATGCACACCCTTGCCAGTCAGCGCATTCAGATAGGCCGGGAAGACCGCGACCAGCGTCTTGCCCTCGCCCGTCTTCATCTCGGCGATATTGGCGTCATGCAGGAAGATGCCGCCCATCAGCTGCACGTCGAAGGCCCGCAGGCCCAGCGCCCGCCGCGCGCCTTCGCGGCAGTTGGCAAAGGCCTCCGGCAGCACGGCGTCCAGGCTTTCGCCGCCCTCCTGCACCCGCTTCTGCAGATCGCGCGTGCGGGCGATGATCTCATCGTCGCCCAGCGCCTGGAACTCCGGCTCCAGCGCATTGATCTTCGCCACGATCGGCCGGACGGATTTCACCTTGCGGTCGTTCGGCGTGCCGAACACTTTCCGCGCTATGCTTCCCAATCCCAGCATGTTTTCTCCGTGCGACGACCGACCCATGCGGCCTATTCTGACGGCAACGTGTGGCACCCGGGCTTGTCCGCCCTCAACGCCTTCCATAGAAGAGCCAAGTAGCAGGCCGGACGGCCCCGTTTCACGCGCCCGTCACTTTCGACTGTCGCGATGTAAGGGGTAGGTCCGCCATAGTCAACGTGGCAGGGTCATCCTGCCGGATCAGGAGACGGTGAAATGATGAAACGATTTGGCCTTGCCCCGGCAGTCGCGCTGGCGCTCGCACTGGCCGCACCGGCCTGGGCCGAGGGCGAGACGGCAGACACCGTCGTCGCCACAGTGAACGGCACCCAGATCACCCTTGGCCAGATGATCGCGCTGCGCGAAACCCTGCCCGAGCAGTACCAGTCCCTGCCCGACGACGTGCTGTTCAAAGGCATCATGGACCAGCTCGTCCAGCAGGAAGTGCTCCGCCAGTCGGTCACTGACCTTTCGCCCCGCGACACCGCCGCGATCGAGAACGACCAGCGCGGCTATGTCTCTGGCGTGGCAATCCAGGCGATCATCCGCGACGCGGTGACCGACGAGGCCCTTCAGGCCGCCTACGACGCCCGCTTCAAGGACGCCGCCCCGGTGACCGAATACAACGCCGCCCATATCCTCGTCGCCACACAGGAAGAGGCCGACAAGCTCAAGGCCGATCTCGCCGCGGGTGCCGACTTCGCCGAACTGGCCAAGGCCAACTCCACCGACACCGGGTCAGGCGCGAACGGCGGCGATCTTGGCTGGTTCGGCCCCGGCATGATGGTCAAGCCTTTCGAAGACGCCGTCGTCGCCGCCACCGTCGGCGAAGTCGCCGGCCCGGTACAGACCGATTTCGGCTGGCACCTGATTCTGGTCAGGGAAACCCGCCAGGCCGCGAACCCGACGCTCGACCAAATGCGCGAAGAGCTCGCCGCCGAGATCGAGAATGCCGCGATCGAAGCGAAGATCGCCGAACTTCAGTCTGCCGCCACGATCACCCGCGAAGGTGAAGGGATCGACCCGGCTATCCTGAAGAACTCGGCACTGATCGATTAAGCCGACAAGGGGGACAGGCACATGGCAAAGACCGACTGGAAGGCCGAGGCAAAGGCACTGAAGAAGAAGGTCCGCAAGTTGAAAGACATGGCCAGCGCCGCCGCTGCCCCCGTTGCGGAAAAGGTCTCGGATGCGGTGGGCGATGCCATCGCCGCCGCGAAGAAGGCGCTGAAGCCGGTCTCGCCCCTGGCCCCCGCCAGCTTCCCGGCGCTTCCGGCCATCAAGGGGGCCGCTTTTGCAGCCGTCGAGGCCGGGGTCCGCTACCAGAACCGCAAGGACGTGATGCTCGTTCAACTCGCGCCCGGCACGGTCATGGCCGGCGCCTTCACCCGGTCTTCGACCCGTTCAGCCTGCGTGCGCGACTGCCAGGCGAAACTCGCTCTGAAGGTTCCCGCCGGGGCGGGCGCCGCGATCATCGTGAACTCCGGCAACTCCAACGCCTTTACCGGCAAGATCGGCGAAAAGGCGGTGGCTGCCGTCACCGGCGCGGTCGCTGACACGCTCGGCATCCCGGCCGACCGCGTCTTTTCCTCGTCCACCGGCGTGATCGGCGAACCCCTGCCGTTCGAGAAGATCACCGCCGCCGTCCCGGACCTCGCCGCCGCACTGACCGAAGATGCCGTCGAAATGGCCGCCCAGGCGATCATGACGACCGACACTTTCCCGAAAGGTGCCGGCGCGACCGTGCAGGGCGACGGCGGGACGATCCACATTTCCGGCATCGCCAAGGGCTCGGGGATGATCGCCCCAGACATGGCCACGATGCTGGTCTACATCTTCACCGATGCGAAGATCAGCCAGACCGCGCTGCAGAAGATGGTCTCGCGCGGGGTCGGCCCGACCTTCAACTCGATCACGGTGGACAGCGACACCTCCACCTCCGACACGCTCCTCGTCGCCGCCACCGGCCAGTCGGATGCCGCGCCCGTCGCAGGTGCCGTTGCCAAGGCCTTCGAGGCCGCACTTCACGGCGTGATGCGCGACCTTGCCCTGCAGGTCGTCCGCGACGGCGAAGGCGCCACCAAACTGGTCGAGGTGCGCGTGACCGGCGCGGCAACGGATGAAGACGCCGCAAAGGTCGCTTTCGCGATCGCGAACTCGCCTCTGGTGAAAACCGCCGTGGCCGGCCAGGACCCGAACTGGGGCCGCATCGTCGCCGCCGTCGGCAAGTCCGGGGCCGAGGCTGACCGTGATCGCCTCACCATCCGCTTCGGTGACATCCTGGTGGCCGAGAAAGGCTGGCGGAACCCCGGTTACAAGGAAGAGGATGGCGCCGCCTATATGCAGGGGGACGAGCTTCTCTTCCACGTCGACCTAGGCCTCGGGCGCGCGAAACGCAGCGTCTGGACCTGCGACCTCACCGACCGTTACGTCGAGATCAACGCCGACTACCGCTCCTGATCATTCTTCGTCTGCAAATATCCCGGGGGGTCCGGGGGGCTGGCCCCCCGGCGGTTCCCGCCAAGGTCCACGCATGAAGATCGTCCTCGTCTCCGCCGTCGCCCTCATCGACCCCGATGGCCGCGTGCTTCTGGCCCAGCGCCCCGAGGGCAAGTCTCTTGCCGGACTCTGGGAATTTCCCGGCGGCAAGGTCGAACCCGGCGAGACGCCCGAAGCCGCGCTGATCCGCGAGCTGAAGGAAGAACTCGACATCGACACCTGGGCGTCCTGCCTCGCGCCTCTGACCTTCGCCAGCCACAGCTACCCCGAATTTCACCTCCTGATGCCGCTTTTCGCCTGCCGCAAATGGCAAGGCACGGTCAGGTCGCTCGAAGGTCAGGCCCTCGCCTGGGTCGCCCCCAACCGCCTGCGCGATTACCCGATGCCCCCCGCCGACCTGCCCCTGATCCCGATCCTGCGCGACTGGCTCTGACCCGCCACTCGTCGTGGCCCTCCGGGCCCTCCTCGCTCATCAAGCGAGGAGAAGCCGAAGGCGCACGACGAGCAACCCAGGAAAAGAAAGACGCCGGACCCGAAGGTCCGGCGCAAACCTTAAGCAATCCCTAACGCCCACGCGTAAGGCACTGGAAACGCTGAATAAACCGGATCTGACCACTGTGGTCAGATCCGGCTTCCCTCAGGCCAGCGTCCGCTGGATCTCTTCCCGTTCGAAGATCTCGATGACATCGCCCTGCCGGATGTCCTCGTAATTTTCGAAGGCCATGCCGCATTCCTGGCCCGAGATGACTTCCTTCACCTCATCCTTGAACCGCTTCAGGGTCTTCAGCGTGCCTTCGTGGATCACCACGTCGTCCCGCAAGAGGCGAACCCCCGCAGACCGCCGCGCAACCCCCTCGGTGACGAGGCACCCGGCGACCTTGCCGACACCCGAAACCTTGAAGACCTCGAGGATCTTTGCATAGCCGATGAAGTTCTCGCGCACCTCGGCCTTGAGCAGGCCCGAGGCGGCCGCCTTGATGTCGTCCACCAGGTCGTAGATGATCGAGTAGTACCGGATCTCCACGCCCTTCTGGGTCGCCGAGGCCCGCGCCGTCGCGTTGGCCCGGACGTTGAAGCCGATGATCGGCGCCTTCGACGCCTCGGCCAGCGCCACGTCGGTGTCGGTGATGGCCCCGACGCCCGAATGCAGCACCCGGACGCGGACCTCGTCGTTCCCGATCTTCTCCATCGCCTGCACGATCGCCTCGGCAGAACCCTGGACGTCGGCCTTGATCAGGATCGGCAGTTCCGCGACCGACTGGTCCGCCTTGGCCTTGGCCATCAGCTGTTCCAACGTGGTGGCAGCCCCTGCGGCAGCCCGCTTGTCCTTGGCCGTCTTGATCCGGTAGTCCGCGATCTCGCGCGCCTGGGCCTCGGTCTCGACGACGTTCAGCGTGTCGCCTGCGGACGGCGTGCCCGAAAGACCCAGCACCTCGACCGCAGCCGAAGGCCCGGCCTCGGCGACGGTGTCGCCCTTGTCGTTCAGAAGCGCGCGGACCTTGCCCCACTGCTCGCCGACGACGAAGATGTCGCCTTTCCGCAGGGTCCCGTTCTGGACCAGCACGGTCGCGACCGGACCGCGGCCCACGTCAAGCTTGGCTTCGATCACGGCACCCGAGGCCGCCCGGTTCGGGTTGGCCTTCAGTTCCAGAACCTCGGCCTGCAGCGCGATGGCCTCCAGGAGGTCATCAAGCCCCAGCCCGGTCTTGGCGGAAACCTCGACATCCTGCACGTCGCCGGACATGGCTTCCACCACGACCTCGTGCTGGAGAAGGTCGGTCCGTACCTTCTGAGGGTTCGCCTCGTGCTTGTCGATCTTGTTGATCGCCACGATCATCGGCACCTTCGCCGCCTTGGCGTGGTTGATCGCCTCGACCGTCTGCGGCATCACGGCGTCATCCGCCGCGACCACCAGCACCACGATGTCCGTCACCTGCGCCCCGCGAGAGCGCATCGAGGTGAAGGCCGCGTGGCCGGGGGTGTCGAGGAAGGTTACAAGCTGCCCGTTCGGGGTCTTCACCTGATAGGCGCCGATATGCTGGGTGATCCCGCCAGCCTCGCCCGAGACGACGTTGGTGCGACGGATCGCGTCCAGAAGGCTGGTCTTGCCGTGGTCGACATGGCCCATGATCGTGACGATCGGCGGGCGGGGCAGAAGGTCGTCTGCCTTGTCCTTGACGGTGTCGATGGCCTGTTCGACATCGGCGTCGGTCACCCGCACCGCCTTGTGGCCGAATTCCTCGATCACGAGTTCCGCGGTGTCGGCGTCGATGGCCTGGTTCATCGTGACCATCATGCCCATTTTCATGAGCGACTTGACCACGTCGGCGGCACGTTCGGCCATGCGGTTGGCTAGTTCAGACACCACGATGGTTTCCGGCAGTTGCACGTCGCGCACCTGCTTTTCCGCCTTGTGGCCGAGGCCAAGCGCTTTGGCGCGGGCCTTTTCCTGCTTGCGCTTCATCGCGGCAAGGCTGCGCTGGCGACCGCTTTCATCCGAGATCGCGTCCGACAGCGTCAGCTTGCCCGAGCGGCGGCCTTCGTCGCCGCGCTTGGCGCCGCGGTCGCGCTCGGTCGCACGATCATCCTTTTCGCGGTCGGTCTTGCGCGGGGAAAGCCCGGGCTTGGCCGAAGCCGGTCCGCGCGCGTCTTCCGCAGCGGCAGGGGCCGCAGGTACGGCGCGGTCAGCCGGCTTTGCCGCGGGGGCCTGGATGGTGGAGCGGGCGCGGGTGCCCAGAACTTCGGCCCGTCGCGCCTCGGCGGCGGCGAGCTTGGCGGCAGCTTCCGCCTTGGCGGCGCGCTCTTCCTCTTCGGCTTTCAGACGCAGCGCCTCGGCGCGTTCGCGGTCTTCGCGGTCCTTTGCCTCTATCTCTTCGCGGCGGCGGGCGCGGTCTTCCTCGCGGGCGCGGTCCTCTTCGGCGCGGCGCGCGGCATCTTCGGCCTCACGGGCCTTGGCGGCACGCAGCGCCGCCATGCGACGCTCCATCTCGGCGTCGGAAATCCCGGCGGGGCGCTTGGAGGGATCGCCGAGGCTGGCCGATGGCACAGAGGTGCCAGCACCCGGAGTGCCGGGTTTCGTCACTGTAGGAACCACAACGCGCTTGCGCTTGGTTTCGACCACGACGCTTTTCGTCCGGCCGTGGCTGAAGCTTTGCTTCACCTGTCCGGAACGGGGCACGCCCCCAAGGCCAAGAGGTTTCTTGCCGTCTGTATCGCTCATGCGTCCTACGTATCCTTCATGGCGGTTGAACCGCCCATCTGCCCAGCCGCCTGCACACGCAGGCCAGCGAGCCTTGCCGCTTCCACTACAACACGGGTCCTGAGTCCACCAGCCGCAAGCGCGGCGTGTATCGCACGTTCGCGCCCGAAGGACAAACCCATTTCCCCGGCCGTCAGAACCCCGATGAATCCACCCTCACCTTCGGGTGCATGGAGTTTCGTCTTGCCGCGTTCGGACCCGTCGCTGGCCTGGATCAGCGTTGCCGCCTGCCCCTTGGCCAGCCAATCCTTAACCTTTTCGTAACCCATGACCGCATCGCCAGCCTTGCGCGCCATGCTGAGAAGGTCGACCACCCGCTGGGCGAGCAGCTGTTCCACCAGATCGGCGAGGCCGTCCGGCACCTTGACCGGGTGGCGCGCCGCCCGGGCAAATAGGCCCTTCTTCGCCGCCTTGTCGATCAGCGCCCGGTCAGCCGAGACGTAGATGCCCCGGCCCGGCAGCCGGCCCAGGATATCCGGGACGATCTGCCCATCAGGCCCGACGCAAAAGCGGACCAGTCCCGCCTTCGGCTGGCTTTCCCCGGACGCAATGCATTTGCGTTCCGGATCGTCTTGGTCCTTTTCCCGGCCGCCGCGCGTCAACGCGTGTCCCCGAGGCCTGAAATCAGGCCCCGGCCTCCTCGTCTTCGGCTGCTTCGTCAGCAGGCTGTTCCAGTTCGGCCGGGTCGACCCAGCCCAGCATGACGCGGGCGGTCATGATCAGGTTCTGCGCTTCCTCAAGCGACATATCGAACTTTTCCAGGACCCCTTCGTCCTTCTTTCGGACGCCATTCTCGGTCGTCCAGCCGCCGGCGAGTTCCCAGTCGGCGCAGGTGGCGAAGTCTTCCAGCGTCTTGATGCCGTCCTGGCCAAGCGCCTCCAGCATCTGGGGGGTCAGGCCTTCGAATTCAACCAGGCTGTCCTCGACGCCAAGGGCACGGGCGTTTTCCATCGCCTTGGCGTTGGCGGCCTCAAGGAAATCGCGCGCCCGGGCCTGAAGTTCAGCAGCGGTGTCTTCGTCGAAGCCGTCGATCGACAGAAGTTCGTCAAGGTCGACGTAGGCCACTTCTTCAAGGTTGGTGAAGCCTTCGGCGACCAGAAGCTGGGCCATCATCTCGTCCACGTCGAGCGTGTCCATGAAGAGCTTGGTCCGTTCGGCGAATTCGGCCTGACGGCGGGCCGATTCCTCGGCCTCGGTCATGATGTCGATATCAAGACCCGTCAGCTGCGATGCCAGACGCACGTTCTGGCCACGACGGCCGATGGCGAGCGAAAGCTGTTCATCCGGGACCACGACCTCGATCTTGCCGGCCTCTTCGTCGATCACGACCTTGGAGACTTCGGCCGGCTGGAGCGCGTTCACAAGGAACGTCGCCTGGTCCTGGTTCCAAGGAATGATGTCGATCTTTTCGCCCTGGAGTTCGTTCACCACGGCCTGCACGCGGCTGCCGCGCATACCGACACAGGCACCGACCGGGTCGATGGAGTTGTCGTAGCTGATCACGGCGATCTTGGCGCGCGAACCCGGGTCACGGGCGACGGCCTTGATCTCGATGATGCCGTCGTAGATTTCCGGCACTTCCATCTTGAAGAGCTCGGCCATGAACTGCGGGTCGGTGCGGCTGAGGAAGACCTGCGGCCCGCGCGGTTCGCGGCGGACGTCCTTGATGTAGCAGCGGATGCGGTCGCCGATGCGGTAGGCTTCGCGGCCGATCTTCTCGTTCCGGCGCAGGATGCCTTCGCCACGGCCGATGTCGACGATGACGTTGCCGTATTCCTCGCGTTTGACGGCGCCGTTGATGATGGTGCCCTTGCGGTCCTTGAATTCCTCGAACTGGCGGTCGCGTTCGGCCTCACGAACCTTCTGCAGGATCACCTGCTTGGCGGATTGCGCGGCGATACGGCCAAGGTCGACGGGCGGGACTTCGTCGATAACTTCATCCCCGATCTGCGGGTCGGCGAGGTAGGACTTCGCCTGCTTCACCGTGATCTGGGCGTGGTGGTTTTCGATCAGGTCATCTTCGGTGACGGTGCGGACGCGGGTGAAGGACGCGCGCCCGGTCTTGCGGTCGATCTTCACGCGGATGTCCATCTCGGCGCCGTAACGCGACTTGGCGGCGCGGGCGAGGCTGTCCTCCATAGCCTGGATCACCAGGTCCGGGTCGATCATCTTTTCGCGCGCAACGGCTTCGGCGGTCTGCAGAAGCTCCAGCTGGTTGGCAGAGGTGATTGCCATGGGTCCTACTCCCTAGTGTTTGGTTTCCGGGGTCGGGTCTTCATCCTCGTCCCCGTCAATTTCTTCGATCTCGTCGAACTGGCCTTGCGCGGGCTCGGCCACCTTCTTCTGGCGCAGCATTTCGGTGATCAGCGCGTCCGAGAGGATAAGCTTGGCATCCGAGAGCCAGTCGAACTTGAGGCCGATGGTGACCTCTTCGCCGCCTTCGTCGAGCGTGATCAGCACTTCGTCACCTTCGATCCCGGCAAGGTCGCCCTTGAAGCGGCGGCGGCCGTCGATCAGTTCGGTCGTCTCGACCCGCGCTTCCCAGCCCTTCCAGGTCTCGAAATCCTTCAGCCGGGTCAGCGGACGGTCGATCCCGGGGGAAGACACCTCAAGCACGTAGTTGTCCTCAAGCGGGTCTTCCACGTCGAGAATGGCCGAGACGGCGGTGGAAATGTCGCCGCATTCATCCACGCCGATCCCGCCATCGGGGCGGTCGGCCATAATCTGCAGGACACGCGTCTTGCCGCCCATCAGCCGCAGGCGGATGAGTTCAAAGCCCATACCTTCGATCACCGGCTGGACGATGTCCGCTAGGCGGCGGTCGATGGCGGTCTTGGCGACGAGATCGGTCATGCGTTTCCGGAAACAAAAAAGCGGACCCAGCGGCCCGCCCGTGACATTCGGTAGCTTCAGGTTTGGACCCGGAAGCAGCTGTTGCAGGTCATATACGTGCGGGGACCTGAGTCTGCAAGCCCGCTTTGCAGGTCAGGCCCGGGTGATGACGTAAAGCTTCCGGACCGTCTCGATCACCCGCCATTCGCCCGTCCAGCCCAGGGGCAGGTTGATGGCGTCGCCCGGCCCAAGCAGTTGCTGCCGCCCGTCGGCATGGGTCATCTCGACGCGACCCGCGATGAAATGGCAAAACTCGGCGCTGGTGCTGCGGTCGGCGGTGAACCGGCCCGGCGTGCATTCCCAGACCCCGATCTCGACCTTGCCGCCGGCGTGTTCGGCAAGGGTCAGCGCCGCCTCCATCTGGTTGCCTTCGATGCTGGTGGGTTTCGGCGCCATTGGGCCAAGGTCCAGTCCTGCCAGCGCGACAAAGCTTGAAAGGTCGATCATGGCGGCTCCTGGCGCTGGCTTTCGCCACAGCCTAAAGCTTCCGGAACACCATCACCAGCCCTCGGTCGTCCTTGTGCGGGTGATCGGCGCCCTCGTAGATCGGGATGTCATGCCAGGTGACAGGGGTGATCCGCCCATGTGCGACCATGCGGGCAAGCTCCGAGCCGAAGCCCGCCCCGTCCAGAACCGGGCCGATCGTGCCGCAGGCAAAGACCGCGCCGGGACGGGTGATGCGGAGAAGCTCGGGAAAGCACTCGGGCCCGACATGGCCGTGGGTGAAGGTGCCGCAGCTGACCACGGCGCCATAGCTTCCGTCAGGGATGTCCAGTGCCCCGGTCAGGTCGCCCAGGATCAGGTGGCGGTAAAGGCCCTTGGGGCGCGCGATCTCCAGCATCTCGGGGGTGATGTCCAGCGCATCTACGGTCAGGCCAAGCAGATGCTCGGCGACCAGTCCGGTGCCGGCGCCGATGTCGAGAATTTCGGCGCCTTGGGGGATTTCCGCGCGCAGGATCGCCGCGATCTCACGCGGGGCGATGTAGCCCCAGTTCAGGGCAAAGCTGGTCTCATAGGTCGGGGCCCAGTCGCCGTACATACGGCGCGCGTCGTCGGGACCGTCGATTTCATAAGCCTTGTCAAGATCATAGGATCTATCGGACATCTTTTGCCCCTCCTGCATCAGGCAGGCAGGCTGCCCTGCCGGGATCACAGTTCGATGAAGGGCTTGTGGACCTTTTTCGACGGTCAGGGGTTTCACTCTGTGGACAACACCCAGAAAGCGAGGCGGCTTGGATTGCCCCTCCTTCGGCAACCTGCAATAGTCCCATAAGGTGAGGAACAGAGGGCCCCTCGGATGCACGGCGGACACGGAAAGACCCGGTGCCTCGCGGCTGTGATCGCGGGGTTTCTGGGCACTTTCGGCGGCCCGCTGGCAGCGCTGGACCGGTTGGACATCCAGGTTCGCGGTGACGACAAGGACCTGACCCGTCTGGTGAATTCAGCCTCGCTCCTGAACTCCCTCGCCGAGCAGGGACAGACCGAACCGCAGGACCTCGTCTCGGCCGCGCGGGCCGATTACGGGCGCATCCTGGGGGCGCTTTACGCGCGCGGATACTATTCGGTGGTGATCCGGATCGGGATCGACGGGCGCGAGGCGGCTTCGATCCGGGCCCTTGAGGTGCCGTCATCCATTTCGGTCATCACGGTGGTGGTTGATCCCGGTCCAGCCTTCACGTTGCGCCAGACGCGGATCGCCCCCCTGGCCCCGGAGACTACCCTGCCGCCGGCGTTTTCCGAGGGACGCTCAGCGGAAAGCGGCGTGGTCTCGGATGCGGTGGCAGCGTCGATCCGGGCCTGGCGCGATGCCGGAAACGCGAAGGCTGCGGTTGCCCGACAGCAGGTGACGGCAGACCACAGGGCGGCAAGACTTGATGTCGATGTGGCGCTCGACCCCGGACCCAAGCTGCGCTTCGGCACCCTGGCCGTTGACGGGGCCGAGCGGATGCGCGTGGCGCGGATCATCAAGATCGCCGGGCTTCCTTCGGGCAAGGCCTTCAGCGAAACCGAACTGCGCAAGGCCGAAACGCGTCTCCGGCGGACGGGCATCTTCAGCGCGGTGACCATGGAGGAAGACGAAGAGGTCACCGCCCCGGACCTTCTGGGCATCACCGCGCGGATCGTCGAACAGAAGCCCCGCCGGTATTCGCTGGGGGCGGAGCTGTCATCGATCGACGGGGCAACGCTGACCGGGTCGTGGCTGCACCGCAACCTTCTGGGCGGAGGTGAGCGGCTGGAGTTCGAGGCCGGGGTCACCAACATCGGCTCGCAGATCAGTGGGGTCGACTACGGGTTCGGCGTCACGCTGGACCGGCCAGCGACCCTGACCCCCGACACCACGGCCGGGCTTGTGTTCAGCTTCGCCCATGCCGACGAAGTCGATTACGAGCTTGACGGTGTCGAGTTCGGGCTGACCTTCTCGCATATCTTCTCGGAGCAGCTTTCGGCGCGGGCTGGTCTGACCTATGCCTATGTCAAGGGCTCCGACCCGCAGGGCGATTTCGAATACCAAAGCATCGCGCTGCCCATAGGCGTGACCTGGGACAAGCGTGACGTCGCCGTCAACGCGACGCGGGGGTTCTTCATCGACTCGGAGGTGAAGCCCTTCCTTGGTCTGAACGATACCAAGTCGGGTGTACGGGCAACCTTCGACGGCCGTGTCTATCGTGGCTTCGGAGAGGAGTCACGCTTTGTGGTGGCCGCCCGACTACAAGGTGGTCTGGTCGCAGGGCCGGACATCTTGGACGTGCCGCGCGACCAGCTGTTTTACTCCGGCGGCGGCGGAACCGTGCGGGGTCAGCCCTACCGGTCTTTGGGCGTGCTTGTGCCGGACGGCACCGGGTCTGACTTTCTGATCGGCGGCCGGTACTTCGTGGGCGGCTCGCTGGAGCTGCGGTCCAAGATCACCGAAAAGATCGGCGTCGTCGGGTTTGTCGATGCGGGCAGCGTCGGGATCGACGGCTTCTTCGACGACACTGCCAATTCCCATTCCGGCGCCGGCCTAGGGGTGCGCTACGACACCACCATCGGCCCCATCCGGGTGGATGTGGCAACGCCGGTGGGCGGCGATACCGGGGATGGCGTCCAGTTCTATATCGGCCTGGGGCAGGCCTTCTGATGCGGCGCGCGGCAGTCCTTGCCCTTGCCCTCTCCGCGACGCCCCTTTCGGCGCAGGAGGATGACCGCGACTTCCTGACCGCGTTCCTTGAGGACAACCTGTCCGGCGCCGGACGCGAGGTGACGATCACCGGCTTTGCCGGCGCGCTATCCGCCCGCGCCACCATCGAACAGCTGACGATCGCCGATGACCAGGGCATCTGGCTGACGATCAACGGCGCCACCTTGGACTGGAGCCGTTCGGCCATCCTGTCGGGCGAGGTCCGGGTCACCGAGCTTTCGGCTGAAGAGCTCATCGTCGCGCGCCTGCCGTCGGTAGCCGAAGGCGAGGAGGACCTGCCTGATCCCGAGGCGACGGCGTTCAGCCTGCCCGAACTTCCGGTTTCGATCGATGTCGACCGCATCGCCGCCGACCGGATCGAACTGGGCGAAACGATCCTGGGCCAACCCTTCGAAGGAACGCTGTCAGCCTCGCTGTCGCTGGTCGGCGGGGATGGTGAGGCCGCGCTTGACTTTCAGCGGACCGACGACGGACCGGATGCAAGCATTTCCCTTGCCGCCAGCTACTCCAACGCGACGCGCGACCTTGTCCTGTCTCTCGACGCCGTGGAAGAGGCGGGGGGGATCGTCGTTGGCCTTCTGGGCATTCCCGGTGCGCCTTCGGCCGAATTCCGGCTGTCCGGCACGGGGCCGCTTGAGGATCACCGCGCGACGATCAGCCTTGCGACGGACGGTGAGGAGCGGCTTTCCGGCACGGTGATCCTCGGCCAGCAGACTGACGGGGGCTACCGGCTGCAGGCGGATGTCGGTGGCAACATCGCCCCGATCCTCGTGCCGGACCACGTGGATTTCTTCGGCCCCGACATCAGCCTTTCCGTTGATGCCCGGCGAACCACAGCGGGGCGCACGGTGCTTGACCGCCTCTCCGTCAAGGCAAGGTCGGTTGAGCTTGACGGAAGTGCCACCCTTGCCGCTGACGGCCTGCCCGAGGCGCTGGACATCACCGGCCGTCTGGCCGATCCCGATGGAACCCCGGTGCTTCTGCCCTTCGGGGATACGCCGACCCGCGTCGATCGGGCCGAGTTCCGGCTTACCGGTGGCTTTGCAGGGGACGAAGGCTGGCGGGGTGAGGTCTCGCTCTCCGGCCTCCAGCACGACATGATCGACATCTCAAGACTGTCGCTCTCCGGCTCCGGCCGGCTGGGGCGCGCGGATGACCGCAGCACCGTGGGCGGCACCCTTCAGTTCGAGGCCGTGGGCCTGACCCCGACCGAGCAAGCCCTTGCCGAAGCGCTTGGGGCCGACCTGCGGGGCGGTTTTCGCTTTCACTGGCTGGAAGGCAGCGGGACGCTTGATCTCAACAGCATCGAACTTGCCGGCGAAGGCCTGGCGGCAACCGGGAACCTCGAGGTCGCCGGGTTGGAAAGCGGCCTTCGGACCTTCGGCTCTGTCCGGGTGGAAACGGCCGACCTTTCGCGCTTCTCTGGCCTGGCCGGGCGTCCGCTTGATGGAAGTGCCACGATTGCGCTGCAAGGCTCCGTATCCCCGCTGTCGGGAGCGATCGACGCGGTTGCCGAGGTTCAGGGAGCCGGTCTGGCTGTCGGGGTGGCCGAGGCTGACAACCTGTTGCGGGGCCAGTCGACCGTTCGGATGTCGGTCCTCAGGGACGAAACCGGCACCAACCTGCGGTCCGTTGACCTGACCGCCGGCACCCTGACCGCAACGGCAAGCGGCAAGCTGGCAAGTTCCGGGTCCACACTGACCGCAGAGGTATCGCTGGGGGACCTGTCGGCGCTTGGCAACACCTATGGCGGCAGCGCAAGGCTTGCGGCCGAGTTTTCGGGCACGCCCGAAGATGGCAGGCTTTCGGTCGACGGAACCGGGCGGAACCTGCGTGTGGGGACACCGGCCGCGGACCGCATCCTGGCTGGCAATAGCACCCTCTCTGCCCGGATTGGCCTTCGTGAGGGGCGGATCGAGGTTGACCAGGCAAGTTTTTCGAATCCGCAGGCGTCTTTGTCCGCCTCGGGACGGCTGGAAGGCACCGTGCGCCGGTTGGCGATCGACGCCCGCCTTGCCAACCTTGGCCTCGTCCTCCCCGAAATCCAGGGGCCGCTGTCGCTGACCGGGTCGGTCGGACAGGACGCCTCCGGCTATGCAGTCGATCTTGGCTATTCCGGCCCGGTCGGGATCAACGGCAGGGTGCGGGGCACGGTGGCTCCCAACTTTTCGCGCGCCAACCTGTCGCTGAACGGGGTCGGGCGGGCGACGCTGACGAACCTCTTCATCTCGCCCCGTGCGCTGGATGGTCAGGTCGGCTACGACCTGACCCTGAACGGGCCCCTGCGTGCGTCATCGGTCGCCGGACGGGTGACACTGACAGGCGGGCGGTATTCCGACCCAAGCCTTGGCGCGTCCCTAGAGGGGATCGAGGCCATGGCCCAGGTGCAGGGCGGACAGGCCCGGGTCTCGGCGACGGCGAGGCTGTCGACGGGTGGCCTTATCCGCGTGGATGGGCCGGTCGGGCTCGACCCGCCGTTCCAGGCGCGGCTGTCGATCACCCTCGACCGGCTTCGTCTCGTTGATCCCGAACTTTACGAAGTCATCCTGGGCGGGGCGATCACCGTCGACGGGCCACTGACGGGCGGCGCGCTGATTGCCGGGGCGGTGCAAGTGGAACAGGCCGAGCTACGGGTGCCGGATTCAGGTTTCGCCAGTGCCTCGGACCTGCGGGATCTTGTCCATGTCAACGAACCGCAGCCCGTCCGGGACACAAGGGTCAAGGCCGGACTGCTGGACAGCAACGGAGAACGGTCCTCGCAAGCGGGGGCCACCCGGCCGTTCAGGCTTGATCTCACCGTAGCAGCACCCAGCCGCATCTTCGTGCGCGGGCGCGGCATCGACGCTGAACTCGGGGGCCAGATCCGCCTCGCGGGGACGACCGAGGCTGTCATCCCCTCGGGCCAGTTCGACCTGATCCGGGGCCGCCTTGATATCCTTGGCAAGCGGCTGGTCCTGACCGAGGCAAGGCTGGATCTGGCGGGCCGCCTGGTCCCGAACCTGCGTTTCGTGGCGGAGAACCAGGGGCGCGAGGTGACCAGCCGGGTCACCGTGGAAGGCCCGGCAGACGACCCGAAGGTGACCTTCTCGTCCAGCCCCGAGCTTCCCCAGGAAGAGGTGCTGGCCCAGCTTCTGTTCGGGCGCGACCTCGGGCGGCTTTCCGCACTGCAGGCGGCCCAGCTTGCCAATGCTGTCGCGGTCCTTGCAGGCCGCGGGGGGGAAGGGATCGTTTCGCGCCTGCGCCGGAACTTCGGGCTGGATGACTTTGACGTGACCACGACCGCCGATGGCGAAACTGCACTGACCGCCGGTCGCTACCTGACCGAAAACCTCTACACCGAGGTCGACATCGGCCAGAACGGCCAAAGCAGCGTCAGCCTGAACTTCGATCTCAGGGATGGGGTCACCGTCCGCGGGCGGCTGGAAGAAGATGGCGACAGCGGTATCGGGATCTTCGTCCAGCGCGATTACTGACCGCAGTGGACCTGCCGCCTGACGGTCAGAAGGTCAGTCGACCACTCGCTCGAATTCCACAAAGCCGGTCAGGGCGCTGGCCCATTGTCTGGACTTCCTGACGCTCTGTCCTTCGATCCAGAACTCATTGGTGATCTTGCCGCTTTGCGCCCGGACGCAATCCTCGGTGACATGGGTCACGTTATGGGCCCGCTCGAAGATCACGATTTCTTCGGTGCCAATGATGGTAACCGAACACTCGTAGGTGCGGCGGGTGGGCTGATCGTTCGGACCAAGGAAGAAGTACTGCCGCTGATGGGTACCCCCCGCCTGCAAAAGCTGCCCGACGGCCGGCACGTTCGACGACATGAGGTCCGGTCCGAGGCCCCTGGTCTGGATCAGGACACCATCGCGCAGCGCGAAGGTCGTGCCATCCCTTGTCTTCCACGTCACCACGTCGTCGCGGCTGTCGAGCACGGTGAGGAAGCTGTTCAGCCCCCTGCTGGCAATCGACACACGCAGAAGCGGCACGCCCGCCTCTTCCAGTTGCGCTCGCGTTGGTGCCGCAGCGGCGGCGGGGGCCGCACCCGACCGCCGGGCGCGCATCTCGGCAACCGACGAAGCCGCCATCACGCCCACCGTCGCGATCAGCGGACGCCCCTCGCGTTTCTCGCTGCCGCATCCCGCCAGAACTGCCAAGGAAAGAAGGCCAGCGGTCAGTCTTGCCGCAAGCGTCAACGCCACACCCGTCCCCATTCGGGATCAAGCGCCCCGGTGTGGTATGCGCGGATCGAGTTGTAAAGACGCCCGTCCACATCCAGCTTTGCACCACCGTCACCGGTGTTCGGACGCAGGGTGGCTGCCAGATTGCCCGTGCCTTCGTTCCCAAGAGCCCAGTTCAGCGGGATTGAGAAGCGGATGCCCTTGTCGAAGGCCCCATCCCCGAATTCTTCGGCGCTGGCGTCGGTGACGGTCGCAAAGGCACCGACCCGCCAACCGTTGACGAAGACGCGGTCGATCGACACCGTCGCACCCACATCGCCCGCCAGATACTTGCCGACGTCCAACTGCCCGACATAGCCGTTGCCGAACTCGTAATAGGCCGAGACATAGCCCGTCACGACATCGTAATCGTATTCGTCAAAGCCAAGCCCGCCATCCGTATCGCGCTGCTTGGAGTAGTTGAGCTCCAGCCCCAGGGCCAGCGGGCTGTCGACCGGCTTCCACAGCACCTCGCCCGAAACCCCGGCATGCATCCGCTCAAGATAGCCCAGCGTCAGGCGCGAATAGACCTCGGGCGCCGGCCGCGCGTACCAGGCAAGGGTCAGCGTTTCCAGGGCCGGGTCGCCAAGTTCGATGTACCGGTCGCGGTCAGACCGCACCGGCTGCAGAAGCGAGGTCGAGGGCGTGATGTCGCGGTCCGAGTTGCTTGCGATCCGCTTGAAGATCGATCCTGACACGACAAAGCCCGGACCGAAATCGTAGGAGGCACCCACCGTAAAGCCGAAGTCGCCCTTCAGAAGCTCGGACATCCGCAGCGCGGGCTGCAGCTGCCAGCGGAACTTCGGATAAAGCCCCTCGTCCCCGATCGCATTGGCCGGGACCGGCCCGGCATCGGTGATGGCCGTCCGCTCGCGCAACAGCGTGGCGTTGTCCCCCGCGAACTCAAGGTCCTCAAGGTCGCTGCGGCGGATCGTGACCTTGGACACACCCATTCCCCGCGACACCGGCACGATCTCGAACACCTCTACCGAGGCAGGCATCACATGGCTCATCGCGCGCGCGGTGCGGCCGATGGCCTGCGCCCCGGCGTCGATCCGGTTGTTCCGGATGCGGACCTGCGCCGTCGTTGCGGTCAGCGCAAGGTTCTCTATCACGATGCCGTCCATCGCCAGCCGCTTGGCCAGGTTCTCTCGCAGGATCGGGCCAGCATCCGCCTGCGACACCCAGTCGCTCTCGAAAGCATCGGGGTCGGCCGAACGCGGCGGACGCGCCTTCACCGGCGATGGCGCGGGGCCCATCACGCCCCCTGTCAGCCGGTTCTTGGGGTCAAGGATCACGTGGAACGCCAGCCCGACCTTGTCGCCATACATCGAATACATGCCATAGCGGAACAACGGCCCGCGCTGGTATTCGACGCCGAAGTTGAACGGACTGTCACGCTCGATCAGGCCGCGGCCTTCTTCCAGCACGTAGTCGTCGGTCGAGTATTCCGCCTTGAACGTCCAGCGGTCGTTGATCTGGTACTCGATCCCCGCGAAGGGCGACACGTCACCGCGGAACCACTGGTCGACGTTCGGCTTGCCCTTCTCGTCATCCGCCACCGGCGGACGGTCACCGAAGGTCGACCCGATCGACCCCGCCGTCCCCAGCCGTCCCCAGCCAAGACCCGCCGTCACCTTCAGCTTCTCGCCAAAGGTCTTCGTCGCGGCAAGGTATTCGGAGGAAAACAGCCCCTCGCCGGTAAAGTCGATCAGACCCACCGTCAGCGACGGCATATACTCGCTTTCCTGCAGTATCTGGTAGCGGATATCGATGCTGCGGTCGCGGAACGTGCCCACGTCTTCCGGGAAAAGCTCGTTCCAGTCACGCCAGGTCTGGAACCGGAACGATGCCGAGATCCGCTCGCTGAACTGGAAGGTCACCGTTCCCCGCGCCACCGACCCGATGACCGAACCGCTGAAGGTGAACTTGCCGTCGGTCTGCGCCTCGCCCGATGGCAACTCGATAAGGCCGGTCGCACCGTTGATGTTCAGGGACGGCCTGATCTCGGCGACCGAAGGGGCAGCACACAGGACGGTCGTCACCGCAAGAGATGCCAGAACCCGACGGTGCAGATAACGCATGATGATCAGTGCCCGGAACGTTTGATTACTCTATGCGTGGATCAGGAAGGCAGGGCAAGACCTATCGATTGCATCGGCGGACTATCCACAACATCTATCCCTTTGCCCGCCCAGCAACGGATTACGGAACGTCATCCTCAAGCCGCACCCGCAACTCGCGCAGCACCGACAGAAGCGACCGCACGCGGTCCGGGCCCAGCGAAGTCACGACCTCGGCGATCAGTGGAACAACCGTCGCCACGGCAGCGTCGCGCGCCGCCCGGCCGGAAGGGCTTATCGCCACGAACTTCTGCCGGGCATCCTCCCAATCGGGGCGGATGTGGATATGCCCGGCCCATTCCAGCCGCGACAGAGTATTCGTCATCGCCCCCCGCGTGACATGGAAGGCCCGGGCCAGTTGAGCCGGGGTGCGTTCCTCGCTGATCCGCGCCAGATGGTTCAGGACCGAGAAGTGCGAAAGCTCCATGCCCTTGGGCAACCTTTTCGAGATGCGGTTCCGTGCCAGCTGGTCGGCCATGAAAAGCTCGCCGAACAGGGCAACCGCGATGTCGTCGGTCTTTTCGCCCGTCATGGCCCGTCGAACGCCCTGTCGTGGCCCAGCGAGGGGACGCGGTGCCGTGCTTCGTCCACCCGCGCAAGGTCAAGCTCGACAAGCGTGACACCCGCGTCTGTACCACCATCGGCCAGCACCTCACCCCAAGGGGCCACCGCCAGGGAATACCCATGTGTCCGGCGTCCCTTGCCTTCGCGCTCGGGGTGAAAGCCCGTCTGCGCCGGGGCAAGGACAAAGCACCCGGTCTCGATCGCGCGGGCGCGCAGCAGCACCTCCCAATGCGCGGCGCCCGTGATGTGGTTGAAGGCGGCCGGAACCGTCAGGATCTGCGCCCCCGCCTGCGCCAGACGGCGATACAGGGCCGGGAACCGCAGGTCATAGCAGACGCTCATCCCGATCCTGGCAAAGGGCGTCTCGGCGAGCACGGCCCGGTCGCCCGGGCGATAGCCTTCGCTTTCGCGGTAAACCTCGGTCGCCGTCACGTTCACGTCGAACATGTGGATCTTGTCGTAGCGCGCGACGATCCCGCCATCGGGGCCGATCAGGAAGCTGCGGTTTGCGAACCGCCCGTCCGCGTCGCCTGTCAGAAGGCCCAGCGAACCCACCAGAAGCCAGATGCCCGCCGACCGCGCCTCGTCCCGTAGCTCGGCCAGCGTCGGGTCTTCGCCCTCATGCCGGAAAAGCGCACGTTGCCGGGCGCGGCTGGAGGAAAGGCCGTTCGTCAGTTCCGGCGTCAGTACAAAGCCTGCACCGCCAGCCACTGCCTTGCGGACAAGACCAATCGTCACGGGCAGGTTCTCGCCCGGGTCGTCGCTGACCGTCAGCTGGACAAGCGCGGCCCGCATCACCCGGCCAGAAGCGGGTCAAGCTTGCCCGCATGGTCAAGGGCATGAAGATCGTCCGATCCGCCGACATGGGTCTCGCCGATGAAGATCTGCGGTACCGTCCGCCGGCCGTGCGCCCGCAGGGTCATCGCAGCACGCAACTCCGGGTCGCGGCTGACGTCGATTTCGCTGTAGGCCACGCCCTTGCGGTCCAAGAGCCGCTTGGCGGCATGGCAATAGGGGCAGAACGGGGTCGTGTAGATTTCAACCGGGCGCATGAAGAACCTCGCTTCGCGCCCCAGACTATAGGGTTTCAGGCGTCTTTCGCAACGCGCGCCAGGGCCACGACGTCGACTGACCTCGCTCCTGCCGCAAAAAGCGCCTCGGTTGCCGCGGCAAAGGTCGCGCCCGAGGTCATCACGTCATCGACAAGCAGGATCTCCCGGTCCTCCACCAGCCTTGCGCGGGTTGGCGGCACTCGGAAAGCATCGGCCATGTTGGCGAACCTTCCGTCGCGTGTCCGTCCCTCCTGCGTGCCGGTCGTGCGTCGTCTGACCAGCGCGTCCGGGCAATGCTCCAGCCCCGCAAGCCCTGCCAGCGCCTTCGACAACAGGGCCGCCTGGTTGTACTTGCGCCTCAAGAGTCGGAACCAGTGCAGCGGGACCGGGACGATCAGCATCCCCGGCCGGAGAATCGGCCGCGTCGCCTGGAGCAGCCAACCCGCTGCCGGTCGGGCAAGGTCCATCCGGTCGCCGTGCTTCAGCGCCAGCACCAGGCTTCGTGCATTGTCGCGGTAGACCAGCGCAGATCGACCCTGACCCCAGGGTCGTGCAATGACCATGCAGTCGTCGCAGACGGCGATCTCTCCCGCGTCTCCGCCCGGCAAGGGGACGCCGCAGCGGTCACAGACCAGCCCGGCGATGAACGGCGTCTCGCGCCAGCAGTCGCCGCACAGCCCGAAGTCCGACGTGACCAGCGCCCCGCAGCTGATGCACTGCGGCGGGTAAAGGACATGCAGCGCGGCTTGCAATCCCACCTTGTCCTCCTAATGTCGCGGCGATGAACCCCGCCTCACCCCTGACCGACCGTACTGCCCTTGCCCTGCACCGCAAGCGGGCACGACGTCTTTCAAGCCATGACGAAGCGCTCTTCCTGCACCGCATTGCCCGCGCCGATATCGAGGAAAGACTGATCGAGGTTAACAGAACCTTTACGGCACCCGCGATCGTGACCGGCCTCCCCGATTTCTGGGCCGATCTCCGCCCCGATGCGGTGGTCGTGCCTGATGATGACCTTCTGGACCTGCAGCCCCGGGGGCATGATCTCGTCATCCACGCCATGGCTCTGCACTGGGCGAACGACCCGGTCGGGCAGCTGATCCAATCCCTCCGGGCGCTGCGGCCGGACGGTCTTTTCATCGCGGTTCTGCCCGGCGGCGAGACGCTGAGCGAGCTTCGCACCTCCCTTGCCGAGGGTGAGGTCCAGGTCTCCGGCGGGATTTCGCCGAGGGTCGTTCCAATGGCCGAGATCCGCGACCTCGGTGCCCTGATGCAGCGGGCCGGCTTTGCCCTGCCAGTCGCCGACGGTACCCGGCAGGTTGTCGAGTATCGGTCGCTCTCAGCCCTCTTCCGCGACCTCCGCGGGATGGGAGAGACGAATGCCCTTGCCGGCCGCCTTCGGCGGTTCACCTCGCGCCGCCTTTTCGACACCACCGCGGCGATCTATGCGGCCAGTTTCAAGACCGGCGAGGGGCACCTCAGGGCGACGTTCGAGCTGCAGTTCCTGACCGGCTGGGCCCCGCATGAAAGCCAGCAGACCCCCCTTCGGCCCGGCAGCGCGAAGGCCCGGCTGGCCGATGCGCTGCGGGTTCCCGAGCGGCCTTTGCCCAAGGGCGGTTGACCCTGCGCTGCAAGCGGTTATGTCCCGCAGGGTAATTCGGGAAGAATGATCCATGCTAGACTCGAAGTCCGCAGCGGACGCCATGCTTGTTGGCCCGGGCCAGGGGCGTCTGGCCCATGCCCCTGCCGACCATCCGCCGGTCCGCAAACCGAAGATCGGGGTCCTGCTGGCAAACCTCGGGACGCCGGACAACTACGACTACTGGTCGATGCGGCGGTACCTGAACGAGTTCCTGTCGGACAAGCGGGTGGTCGACTACTCCAGCTGGCTCTGGCAGCCCCTTCTTCAGCTGGTCATCCTGACCAAGCGACCGTTTTCGTCCGGGGCGAACTACAAGCTGATCTGGAACGAAGAGCTGAACGAAAGCCCGCTCCTCACGATCACCAAGGCCCAAACCGCCGCCATCGCGAAGACGGTCGCCGACCGGCACGGGGCGGAGGTGATGGTCGACTTCTGCATGCGCTATGGGAACCCTTCGACTGAAAGCCGGGTCCGGGCGATGGTCGAGGCGGGGTGCGAGAAGATCCTCTTCTTCCCGCTCTACCCCCACTATGCCGGCGCCACCTCGGCCACCGCGAACGACCAGTTCTTCCGCGCCCTGATGAAGGAAAAGCGGCAGCCGTCGGTCCGGACAGTGCCGGAATACTTCGAGCACCCCCTCTACATCGACGCCCTCGCCCGGTCGGTCGAGGCGGCCTATGCGAAGCTGGAGACGAAGCCGGACGTGCTGGTCGCCTCCTACCACGGGATGCCGAAGCGCTACCTGATGGAAGGCGACCCCTACCACTGCCAGTGCGCAAAGACTTCGCGGTTGCTGAGGGAGCGGCTGGGCTGGGAGAAGGGGGCAATCGATACCACCTTCCAGTCGGTCTTCGGGCCCGAGGAATGGCTGCGGCCCTACACGTTCGAGCATGTGGCCGAGCTGGCCAAGGCCGGGAAAAAGCGGATCGCGGTGATCGCGCCCGCTTTCAGTGCGGACTGCATCGAGACGCTGGAAGAGATCAACGGCGAGATCCGGGAGGCCTTCGAACATGCCGGGGGCGAGGAGTTCACCTACATCCCCTGCCTGAACGACGAGCCGGCCCATATCGAGGCGCTGGTTGCGGTGATCGAGGAAAATCTGGCGGGATGGCTGCCCAAGGCCTGATCTGACCACAGTGGTCAAATTCGGATTATATTGTGAAATCATTAGTTTGATCGTGGGCATTAGGGGTTTCTTAACCCCTGACCACAGCGGAAGCGCGGGGCGTTCCATTGCGATGCGGATTGCCACGTTCAACGTCAACGGCATCAACGGACGGTTGCCGGTGCTGCTGCGCTGGCTGGAGGAGACGGCCCCGGATGTCGTTTGCCTGCAGGAGCTGAAGACCGACCGGTTTCCCGCCAAGGCCATCGGGGCCGCAGGCTATGGCGCGATCTGGCAGGGGCAGAAAAGCTGGAAAGGGGTCGCGATTCTGGCGAAGGGGCGCGAGCCGGTGGAGACGTTTCGTGGACTGCCGGGGATCGTAGACGGGCAGAGCCGGTATATAGAGGCGGCGGTGGGGGGCGTGCTGGTCGGTGGGCTGTACCTGCCGAACGGCAATCCGGCGCCGGGGCCGAAGTTCGATGCGAAGCTGGAGTGGTTCCGGCGCTTCCGCGACCATGCGGCAGTACTGTTACGGCACGGAGTCCCCGTGGTGCTGGCGGGTGACTACAACGTGATGCCGACCGAGCTGGATGTCTACAAGCCGGAACGCTGGCGGAAGGATGCGCTGTTTCGGCCCGAGGTGCGGGCGGAGTTCGCAGCCCTGCTGGAGCAGGGCTGGACTGACTGTATCCGTCATCTTCACCCCGGCCTGCGCGTTTTCACGTTCTGGGACTATTTCCGCAACGCGTGGGGACGCGATGCGGGGTTGCGGCTGGACCATCTGCTGATTTCGCCTGACCTGCGACCGCGCCTGAGATCGGCAGGCGTGGACCGGCATGTGCGCGGCTGGGAAAAGGCCAGTGACCATGCCCCAGCCTGGATCGAGCTGAAGCCCGGGCGCGGGAAGTTGCCCCGCTGAATCTTTTTGCGGGCCCTGTCGAAATGACGGAAGGTCGCGGGTCACTCCTTTGCCCGGAACTGGTCCGGCTTACATATGGAGCACAGGATGACCGCCCTTCCCCTTCCCAAACCGGCAACGCGCCCGCTTTGGCTGATTGTTCCAGCGACCGCTGCGCTTGCCTGGAATGTCTTCGGCCTCTGGCAGTTCGGCGGGTTCCTGACCCAGACGAACGACAGCCTGATGGCCCAAGGCATGACCGAGGCACAGGCGCTGGCCTACAAAAGCCTGCCGGCCTGGATGACGCTGGTCTTTGCCGTTGGCGTGATCGGCGGCACGATCGGGACGGGGCTTCTGTTGATGCAGCGGCGGTCGGCGGTGCCCGCGCTGGTCGTGTCGCTGGCGGGTTACATCGCGCTTTTCGCAGGCGACTGGGCGCACGGGCTGTTCGACATCCTGCCGATGCAGCTGGCGATCCTGACGACAGTGGTGGCGATCGCGGCAGGAAGCCTGGGGCTTTCGCTTTTCGCGGCCAAACGTGACATGCTGCGCTGAGCCCGGGGGAGAGAACCGATGCAATACATGCTGATGCTGAACGAGACCGCCGCCGAGTTCGCCCGCCGGACCGACCCGGCCGAGACGGAGGCCTATTGGGGCGGGTGGAACGCCTTTATCGGCGCGATGGCGCAGGCGGGGGTGATCGTGAAGGGCGACGGGCTGCAAGGGCCGATGCTGGCGACGACCCTGCGGGTGATCGACGGCAAGCGCCACGTGCAGGACGGCCCCTTCGCCGACACGAAGGAGCAGCTGGGCGGCTATTTCGTGATCGAGGTGCCGGATCTGGATGCGGCACTTGATTGGGCCGCCAAGGCACCCTGCGCCTTGACCGGATCGGTCGAGGTTCGGCCCGTCCTGCCGCCGATGGGCTGAGACATGGGTGCGCCGTCTGCCGCCGACGTGGCCGAGCGGACGGCGCGCCTGTCCTATGGCCGGCTTCTGGCGGTCCTGGCTGCCGGGACGCGCGACCTGGCCCTGGCCGAAGAGGCGCTGGCCGAGGCCTTTGCCCGGGCGCTGGAGCTTTGGCCGCGGCAGGGGGTCCCGGAAAACCCGGAGGGCTGGCTTCTGACGGTGGCGCGGAACGGGGTGTCGAACCTTTACCGCCGTGACCGGACCCGGGCGGCGGCGACGGAAGAGCTTATCCTGCGCGCGGAAGAACGCGCGGACCACGTCGCCCAGGCGGACGAGCGGCTATCGTTGATGTTCGTCTGCGCCCATCCGGCGATCGACCCGGCGGCGCGGACGCCGCTGATGTTGCAGACCGTGCTGGGGTTGGATGCGGCGCGGATCGCGGCAGCCTTTCTGGTGCCTCCGGCAACAATGGGCCAGCGGCTGGTCCGGGCCAAGGCGCGGATCAAGGAGTTGCGCCTGCGCTTTGCCCTGCCCGAGGCCGACGATCTGCCGGGGCGGCTGGCCGACGTGCTGGAGGCGGTCTATGGCGCTTTCGGTTCCGATTGGGATGGCGCGGAAAGGTCGGGCCTGCCGGAGGAGGCGATCCATCTGGCGCGGGTCCTGTTGCTGCTGATGCCGGAGGAGCCCGAGGTAAAGGGCCTGCTGGCGCTGATGCTTTACATCCACGCGCGGCGGGCGGCGCGGGAGGGGGCGGTCTTCGTGCCCCTGTCCGAGCAGGATGCGGGCCTCTGGGACCGTGACCAGGTGATCGAGGCCGAGGGGCTGTTGACGCAGGCCTCCCGCGCCGGGCGGTTCGGGCGGTTCCAATGCGAGGCGGCGATCCAGTCGGTACATGCGCAGCGGGCGATCACCGGTCGGCTGAACCTTGAGGCGCTGGATACGCTGCACGACCTGCTGGCGCGGTATCACCCGACGGTGGGCGGAACGGTCTCCCATGCTGCGGTGCGCCGGATGACAGGTGACACGGCAGGTGCGCTGGCGATGCTGGACCTTCTGCCCGAGGGCGCCCGGGCAAGCTATCAGCCGGCGCTGGTCCTGCGGGCGCATTGCCTGCGCGATCTGGGCGATGCGGGTGCGGCCCGAGCTGCCGCCGATGCGGTGGCGGCCACGGGGGACGCCAGGGTGCGCGACCATCTGCGGCAGGTCTTCGGGCTGGTCCCGGAGACATGAAAAGGCCGCGCCCCTTGCGGTGGCGCGGCCCGGAATGATGCGAGGGACGACAGGTCAGATCAGGAGAACCTGCGTGCCGACCTTGGCGTATTCGAAGAGTTCCTCGATATGTTCGTTGTAAAGGCCGACACAGCCGTTCGACGACTTGCGTCCGATCTTGCGGGTGTCATGCGTGCCGTGGATCCGGTAGTAGGTCCAGCCGAGATAGAGCGCGCGGGTGCCGAGCGGGTTATCCTTGGCGCCGCCTTCGACCATCTCGGGCCATTCGGGGTTACGCTCACGCATGGCGGGGGTCGGGCGCCATGTCGGGTTCACCACCTTCTGGATGACATCGGTCTTGCCGCGCCGGGTCAGGTCTTCCGACAGGGGAACCGAAGTCGGGTAAAGCCGGTAGATCGACTGGTCCTCGGACCAGTAGTGCAGCGCGCGCGAGGTCAGGTCGACAAGGATCGCGCCGTTGCGGGTGTTGTCGAAGTAGTCCTGCCACTGCAGCATGCGGAAGCTGGAGATGTTGTTGCGTACGGTGGAGGAGACCGCAGGCGTGAACTCGGTCGTGCCGTCCTGTGCCAGGGCCGGAAGAGCCGCCAGGCCGGCGACGCCCGCAGCGCCCTGAAGAACCGCCCGACGGCTGATGATGCCTTTCGCCATGGCTCGCATGCTCCTTTTTTCTTGTCTTCGTTTCCCGGGCATATAGTCACCTTTGCCAAAAGCCGCAATTCAAACGCGCGTCATCGGGCGCCCATTCGGCAGAACCGGGTTTGAACCCGGCGAGAGGTTTCTATAAGAGGGCGCGACGGGCCGTGCGGACGCGGCCGGAAACCGGTGGACAGAATGAACCGACGCTTGCTTCTTCTTCAGGGTGCAGCCCTTGCACTTGCGGCCTGCGCGCCGACGGCTCCGACGCTTGGGCCGGACGGGCGGCCCTTGCCGCGGGTCTACAAGATCAAGCCTGGCGACGTGGACGAGATCAAGTTCCGGCTCCTGGATTCGGTCAACACGCTGCGGGGCGCGCAGTCGCTGCAACCGCTGAGCTTCGATGCCAGCCTGCAAGCCGCGGCGGCTACCCACGCGCGCGACATGTCGGTGCAGAACCGGCCTTGGCACTTCGGGTCGGACGGGTCTTCGCCGCTGACGCGGGTCCAGCGGGCGGGATTCAGCGGACGGCTGGTGGGCGAGCTGATCTCGGAAACCTATGAGACCGAGCTTGAGACGCTGGCAGCCTGGATGGCGCAGCCTGACACGCGGGCAGTCATCATGGACCCGACGGCGCGCTATATCGGCTTTGACTGGTTCCAGGAGCCGGCGGGCAAGATCTGGTGGACGATGGTGACGGGCGCCTGAGGCACGATTTTTCTGCGAAAAATCGGGAGCTTGCGGCCGAGGTCAGGGCAGGATGAAGATCGGCGTGCCCGGCTCGACCATTGAATAGATGACTTCCATCTCCCGGTCGGTCACGGCGACGCAGCCCCATGTCCAGTCGCGGCGCGTGACGCGTTCGTTCGGGCCGCCGTGGATGAAGATGTCGCCGCCCGGGCTTTTTCCGGCCGCCTCGGCGAAGGCGATATCGGCCTCGTTCGGGTATGAGATTCCGAGCGACAGGTGATACTTGGAGTTCGGGTTCTTGTGGCTGATGTAGTAGAGGCCCTCGGGCGTCTTGCCATCGCCTTCGAACTGCTTGTGACCTTCGGGCGCGAAGCCAAGTGCGATGTCGTAGGACTTCAGCGTCGTTCCGTTATGCAGAAGGTACATCTTGCGGGACGACTTGTGGACCTGCACCTCGGTGACCTCGGGGCCGTTGTACTTGCGGAACTTCGAGCTTCCGCAACCTGCCAGAGTGAGCGTCATCACCAAGATGACAAGTGCACCGATCAGCCGCATTCCGTTCCGCCTGCCCCTTTTTTGCAAAGCATTACAGGAAATTGCCACGCATGCCTAGCACGGCGTTCCGGCTGCGACATCACGGAACCGTCAGCGGGCGAAGGTGAGGCGGGCGACAAGCTCGATGTGGGTGGACCAGCGGAACTGGTCGACGACCTGCACCCAGTCCAGCCGGTAGCCTGCGGCAACAAGGGTCTTCGCATCGCGGGCGAAAGTCACGGGGTTGCAGGAGACGGCGGCGATCACCGGGACCTGCGCGGCGGCAAGGCGGTCGGTCTGCGCCTCGGCCCCGGCGCGCGGGGGGTCGATCACGGCAGCGGTGAAGGCCCGAAGCTCGTCGGGTTCCAGCGGGCGACGGAAGAGATCGCGGGTTTCTACGGACACGCGGTGAAGATTGGCCGCATTGCGGGCGGCAAGATCCAGCGCCTTTGTCATCGCTGCATCGCCTTCGACGGCGTGAACCTCCATCGCCTCGGCAAGGGGCAGGGTAAAGGTGCCGACGCCGGAGAAGAGGTCGACCACGCGTTTCTGCGGTCCGAGAGCCTGTTTCACCCCGGCGAGAAGGGCGGCTTCGCCTTCGGCGGTGGCTTGCAGGAAGGCCCCGGCGGGCGGAACGACGGATGCGTGGCCCATCGTCAGCGCGGGGCGATCCCGTAGGGCGACCGTCTCGCCATCCCAGGTGAGGCGCGAGAAGCCGTGGGTTTCGACCAGCCGCGCAAGGTCAAGCCGTAGGGCTGCGTCCAGAGGCTTGCCGCCGGTGACGACGACATCCGGGCCGCCACGGGTCAGGGTCACCTGCAGCGAAAGCTCGGTCGTGCGAGAGCCACCGGCCAGCACCAGCGCCTGAAGACCGGGGAAGGCGGCGAGGATGCCGGGGTGCAGAAGCTGGCAGTCGGGAATCTCGGCGATCGTGTCGGAGGCTCGGGCATGAAAGCCCATGAGCACACCGCCCTTGGTGCGGCGGGCCGAAAGGGTGGCGCGGCGGCGGGAGCGGGCGGGAGAGGTGATGAGGGGCAGGAAGGGGGCTGTCAGGCCCTGCGCGGCGAGGGCCTTTGCCACGACCTCCTGCTTCCAGTGGGCAACGAAGGGCTCGGCCGCGTGCTGGAGCTGACAGCCGCCACAGGCGCGGGCGTGGCGGCAGGGGGGTTTCACCCGGTCAACCGAGGGCGTGATGATCTTGGGATCAGCCAGCCGGTCGCCTTGGGGCGTGCCTTCCACCACTTCGCCGGGAAGGGTGCCAGGCACGTAAAGCGGGCCGCCCTCCGGGTTGGCGGCGATGCCATGGCCAAGGTGCCCCAGCCGTTCGATGGTGACGATCACTCTGCCGCTTCCGCCTGGTCTTCGATACCGATGAACCCGCCCGACTGGCGCTTCCAGTAGCGGGCGTAAAGGCCATCCTTTTCCAGAAGGGCCTCATGGCTGCCTTCTTCGACTATGCGGCCGCGGTCAAGCACGATGATCCGATCCATCGCGGCGATTGTGGACAGGCGGTGGGCGATGGCGAGAACGGTCTTGCCCTGCATCACCCGGGAGAGGGAATCCTGGATCGAGGCCTCGACCTCCGAGTCCAGGGCAGAGGTGGCTTCGTCGAGGACAAGGATCGGGGCATCCTTGAGGAAGGCGCGGGCCAGGGCGATGCGCTGGCGCTGGCCGCCCGAAAGCTTCACCCCGCGTTCGCCAAGGTAAGCGTCATAGGCCTTGCGGCCCTGATGATCGACGAGGGCGGAGATGAACTCATCCGCCTCGGCAGCTTTTGCGGCGGCGATGATCTCGGCCTCGGACGCGTCAGGGCGGCCATAGGCGATGTTGTCGCGGGCAGACCGGTTGAACATGGCCGTTTCCTGCGTGACCATGCCGATCTGACGGCGCAGGGATTCCTGCGTCACCCCGCGCAGGTCGTGGCCGTCAATGGTGATCCGGCCTTCTTCGGGGTCGTATAGCCGGAGGAGGAGCGAGACGAGCGAGGATTTCCCTGCCCCGGAGGCACCGACGATCCCCAGCTTTTCCCCGGCCTTCACGGTCAGGTCGATCCCCGAGACCCCGCCGCGTTCGCGGCCATAGGCGAAGGTGACACCGTCAAAGTGGATATCGCCCTTGATGCGCGGCAGGGCTTCGGCCCCTTCGGCATCGCTGAGCGTATGGGGGGCGGAAAGGGTGCGCATCCCATCTTCGACCTCGCCGACCGAGGTATAGATCGACATCAGCGTAAAGCTGACCCAGCCCGACATCTGCGCGATCCGCATGGCAATGGCGCCCGAGGCGGCGATGGCGCCGGCGGTGGCCTGACCCTGTTGCCAGAGAAGGACCGTGCCGCCGATCAGGAGGACGGGCAGCACCCCGGCCAGCGTCATCAGCGACAGGCGGAACCAGGTGGAGATCTCGCCGAATTCCAGGCTGCGCTCGCGGAAGACCTGCATGGATTCAAGGGCCACGCGGTCCTCGAAGGCGGCAGTGGCGAAAAGCTTGACCGTCTTGATGTTGGTGATCGCGTCCACCGTCTGGCCCGAGACCATGGCGCGGGCGGCGGCGCGGGCGGCCGAGTTCACCCGGACGCGCGGCATGAAGAAGCGAATGAGAAGAAGGTAGACCACCAGCCAGGCCGCGAGGGCGAGTGCGATCCAGACGTCGATGACCAGAAGGAAGACGATCGAGCCGATGACCGAGGCCAGCGCGAAGAAGACGGTGTTGATGATCTCGGTCGCGACATCGGTGACGGCGCGGGCGGCCTGCATCTGCTTGGCGGCGATGCGCCCGGCGAAGTCGTTCTCGAAGAAGGTGACGGACTGACCGAGGGTCCAGCGATGCAGGCGGCTGAGGACGAGGGGCAGGACGTTCGGCCCGACGATGACCGAGTTTGACGCGGATGAAAGTCCGAAGGAGAGGGGCCGCAGCACGAGATAGAAGACGAGGAACCACAGGATCAGCGTGCCGTGGTCGGCGAAGAACGTATCGGGGCTGGAGGAGACCGCCGCGTCCACCACCCAGCCGAGGATCAGGGCCGAGACCACCTCGGTCGCGCCGGCGATGCCGGACAGGATGCCTGCGACCCAGAGCATGGGCCAGGACCCCTTCAGCGCCCAGCGCATGAACGGCCAAAGCCGCTGCGGCGGCGGACCGTCGGCGGGGCGGAAGGCATCGATCAGGGAGCCGAGGCTTTGCAGGGCGCTCATGCGGGAGAGGTAGGCCTATGGGGCCGAAAGGGCAAGTCGCTCGGCGGGGGAATGCTCGTCGGCGACTTCGTCCCTCCTCGCGATGGTCCGAGGAGAAGACGAAGTTGCACGACGAGGGTTACTCGGCCGCCTCTTCCTCCAGCCCGATGAAGCCGCCGGACTGGCGCGCCCAGAAGCGGGCGTAAAGGCCGTTCCGGCGCAGGAGCTCGGCGTGGGGGCCGTCCTCGACCACCGCGCCGTCTTCCAGCACCACGATCCGGTCCATCGCGGCGATGGTGGAGAGGCGGTGGGCGATGGCGATGACCGTCTTGCCTTCCATCACCCCGTAAAGCGCGCCCTGGATGGCGGCTTCGGCCTCGGAGTCGAGGGCGCTGGTCGCTTCGTCCAGGATCAGGATCGGCGCGTCCTTCAGGATCACGCGGGCGATGGCGACGCGCTGGCGCTGGCCGCCGGACAGCTTGACGCCGCGTTCGCCGACATGGGCGTCATAGCCCCGGCGGCCCTGCGGATCCTCGAGCGTGAGGATGAAATCATGCGCCTCGGCTTTCTTCGCGGCGGCGATCATCATCTCTTCGGTCGCGTCGGGGCGGCCGTAGAGGATGTTGTCGCGGACGGAACGGTGGAGGAGCGACGAGTCCTGCTGGACCATCCCGATCTGACGGCGGAGCGATTCCTGCGTGACGTCGGCGATGTTCTGCCCGTCGATCAGGATCGCGCCGCTTTCAGTGTCGTAGAAGCGCAGCATCAGCTTCACCAGCGTGGATTTCCCCGCGCCGGAGCGGCCGACGACGCCGATCTTTTCGCCCGGTCGGATGGTCAGGGAAACGTCCCGAAGCCCGCCGAAACCGCGGCCGTAGTGGTGGCTGACGCCCTTCAGCTCGATCAGGCCCTCACGGAAGGCCAGCGCGGGTGCGCCGGGCTTGTCGACCAGGGTGACCGGCTGGGCGATCGTCTCCATCCCTTCGGCAAGGGTGCCGAGGTTCTGGACGAGGTTCGTGGAGGCCCACATGATCCAGTAGGTCATGGAATGGATGCGCAGGACGAGTGCCACGGCAGCGGCAACCACGCCGACGGTGGCGGACCCCTGCACCCAGAACAGCATGGCAAGGCCGCCGACGCCCAGGATCATGAGACCGTTCAGGAAGGTCAGCGCCATGTCCATCTTGGTGACGATGCGCATTTCGGTCTGGAAGGTCTGGCGTGATTTCTCGATCGCTTCCTTCGCGTAGTCGAGTTCGGCGTTCTGGTGCGCGAAAAGCTTGACCGAGTGGATGTTGGTGTAGCTGTCGACCACCCGGCCGGTCACGGCAGAGCGCGCCTCGGAGGAGGCCTGCGAGGCGGGGCCGGCGCGGCGGATCGTCCAGCGCATGAGCGCGAGGTAGCCGATGACCCAGAGGAGAAGCGGCACCATCAGGCGCGGGTCGGCGTCGGCCAGCATCAGAAGCGCGCCGATGAAGGTAGCGGCGGCGAAAGCGGCCATGTCGAAAACCTGGAACACCGCCTCGCCCGCCGCCGGGGGTGCCTGCATGATGCGGTTTGCGATGCGGCCAGCGAAATCGCTTTCGAACCAGCCGACGGGCTGGCGCAGGACATGCCGGTGCGCCCGCCAGCGCATCATGGTGCCGAAGTTCGTGAGGATCGTGTTGTGCAAAAGCCCGACCGAGCCGCCGGCGACCAGGGGCCGGACGACCAGAATCACGAAGGCGACGAGCAGGATCTCGGCCCAATGCGCGGCGAGGAAGTCGGCAGGGGTCTGCCCGGACATCAGGTCGACGAGGCGGCCCAGATACCAGATCATGCCGACGTCGAGGACGGCATTGCCGACCGAGAAGAGAGCCGTCCAAGCGAAGACGCCTTTGAACGGGCGGACGTAATCCTTCAGGAACGGCCAGAGCCTTGTGGGTGGCGTATCCGACTCGGCATAGGGCTGATAGGGATCGACGAGGTTTTCGAAGAAGCGGAACATTGGGGAAACCCTGAAAGGTGTCAGCGATGGCAGGCGGCGGATGAGCGACCGCCACGACGGGACCGGTCAACTCAGGTGAGTCGAGGCGAAATCCCGTTTTCCATGCTGGTCTCCTTCTTGGGTGGGCGATTGGTAGCGCAAGCGCAGGCGATTGTCACGCCTCTTTCAAAAGCGCCTCGCGGCCAAGCGTCAGGTCCGAGGCGAGCCAGCGGGCCTGCAGGGTCTTGAGATGCGCGCCCAGCGCCTCGCCCGTCAGACCGGGCATCAGGTCAGCGGCGGTGACCGGGAAGGGTGTACCGGCACCGCGACGCACCTGTGCCTGCCAGTCGGGCGGGGGCGGCGAGCCAAGGCTGGCAGCGCGGGCGAGAGTGGCATCAGCGCCAAGGTCACGGCCAAGCCGCCAGCCGAGGGCGGCGGGGGTATCGGGCGTGCCGAGGGCCGAACGGAGGGCGGCAATATCGCGCGCCTCGGCCTTTGAAAGGCGCAAGGCTTCAGTCTCACCCCCAAGGACCGCAAGGCGGCGAAGCCAGCGGGGGTCTTCGGTCGCCTCAAGGTGGACAAGCGGGGCCAGCGCCCGGGTGTCTGCGCCGGGAAGGATGTGGTGCAGGACGCCTGACTGCGCCATCGCGGCGACGGCAGGGGCGGGGTCGCGTGCCGAAAGTAGCTTTCGGAGTTCGGCGGTGATCCGTTCGCGGGAAATCGTCTCTAACCCGGCAGAAAGTGCGGCGCAGGCGGCAAGGCCATCAGGATCAAGTCCGCCTGACGGGTCGCCATAGGCCGCGTGAAAGCGGAAGAAGCGAAGGATTCGGAGATAGTCCTCACGGATGCGTGTTTCGGCATCACCGACAAAGCGGACACGGCGGGCGAGAAGATCGGGAAGGCTGTCAAGCGGGTCGATCACCTGGCCCATGCGGTCAGCATAAAGCGCGTTCATCGTGAAGTCGCGGCGCTGGGCGTCTTCCTCGATCCGGGTGGAAAAGGCCACCACCGCGCGGCGGCCATCCGTTTCAACATCGCGGCGGAAGGTCGTAACCTCATGCGGCTTGCCTTCGGCGATCACAGTGACGGTGCCATGCTCGATCCCGGTCGGTACGGGCTTGAATCCTGCGGATTCGGCAATGTCAGAGACTGTTTCGGGGCTTGCGTCGGTGGCGATGTCGATATCGCCGACGGGAACACCCAGCAGCGCATTCCGCACGCAGCCGCCGACGAAAAGCGCGCGGTGACCCGCAGCCTCCAGCGCCTGCATCAACCCTTGCGTGCCGGGATGGTCCAGCCAGTTGCCTGCGATCTTCATTGCCCCACCCGGTCCGCCAACCCCCGCAGGATACGCGCGGTGGCGCCCCAGATGTAATAGGGGCCGTAGGGCACGGTGTAATAGCGGCGCCAGACGCCCATCCAGCGCCGACGCTCGATGGCGAAGCGGGCGGGGGTAAGGACATGGGACAAGGGGACAGTGAAGACCTCTTCGACCTCTCCCGCCTCGGGAACAGGGTCGAAAGTGCCGCGGATCAGGCCGACGAAGGGCGTGACAGCGAATCCGGTGACGGTTTCATGGACCGGCAGGGTGCCGAGGATTTCGACCCTGGACGGAGGAAGCCCGATTTCCTCCTGCGCTTCCCGCAGGGCGGCGGCTTCGGCACTCGCGTCAGACGCGTCGACCTTGCCGCCGGGAAAGGCGATCTGGCCGGGATGGTGCTTGAGGTGCGAGGACCGCTTCGTCAGGATCAGCCGCGCCCCTTCGGGGCGAAGCCAGACCGGGACCAGCACCGCAGCGGGACGAAGCGGCTTGTCCGCCGGGGGCCGGATGCCTGGGTTGAGGTCGAAATCCGAGGACGGCCCGGCGGGGCGGGAAAGCGCCGCGCGCAGGGCCGCCTCGGCATCGGTCATTCGCTCCGGACCCCTTCGAAGCCGAGTGTCTTCGGATCAAGCTCGTAATGCGCGCCGCAGAACTGGCAGTCGGCGGTGACGATCCCGGCGTCGGTCGTCATCTTGGCGATGTCCTTCTGGCTGTAGATCGACATCGTGTTACGGACTTTCTCTTCCGAGCAGGAGCAGCCAAAGCGCACCGGCTGGGGATCAAAGACCCGCGGGCCTTCTTCGTGGAAAAGCCGCACCAGAAGCTCGGTCTGCGAGACGGACGGGCCGATCATTTCCAGCGTCTCGACCGTGTCGAGGAGCATGTTGGCCCGGTTCCAGTTGTCGGAGTCGGCACCGGAGAGGATGTCGGCATGGGTCAGGAGGCCGCCCTCGCCGCTGCCGCCTTCGGCCGCGACACCGCCGACCGCGGGCATGTGCTGCAGCATCACGCCGCCCGCCCGCCAATGCGCGGGGCGGCCCGGCTCCGCGCTTTGCCCGAAGGCAAGGTGGAAGCGCGTCGGTATCTGTTCGGACTGGGCGAAGTAGCTTTCGGCGCAGGCCGAGAGCGACCCGCCGGCAATGGGCGTGAAGCCCTGGTAAGGGACGGAGCCTTCGCCCTGGTCCAGCATCACGGCGAAGTAGCCTTCGCCGATCTGGCTGAAGGGGTCTGCGTTATGGTCCAGACGGTCGGCATCGTAGCTGGCATAGGCACGGACACGCGCAGGCTCACCCTCTGCCGTGGGGCCGTAGTAATCGGTCGCAATCAGCCGGGCGGGGCCCTTGCCGCGCACCTGCAACGACAGTTTCCAGCGCAGCTTGACGGTCTGGCCAATCATCGCGGTCAGAAGTGCGGTTTCGGCCACCAGCGCCTCGATCACCGGGGGGTAGGCGTGCTGCTTCAGCACCTGGTCAAGCACGCCGTCCAGCCGCGCCACGCGGCCGCGGATGCCCGAGGCGTCCAGTTGGAATGGCAGGACGGTATCGTCCCATGCGATTTGCGTACCGGTGGTCATTTGGGATTTCCTGAAACTGCCAGTGCTGGCATACCGCGCCTATATAGGCAGGGCAACGCCTGGTCCAAGGGGGGCAGTGATGATCCGACGCTACGGCGAGGCGGTGAAGGCCGGGAAGCGCTATACCCGCCGTCCCGGTGTCTATGCGGTGCTTCTGCAGGGCGACCACATCCTTGCGACGCATCAGGCCGAGCCGGTGCCGGAGTTCCAGCTGCCCGGGGGTGGGATCGATCGTGGGGAGCACCCGATCGCGGCGCTGCACCGTGAGGTTTACGAGGAAACCGGGTGGAAGATCGCCGTGACGCGCCATGTCGGGGCCTTCCGGCGCTTCACCTACATGCCGGAATACGATCTTTGGGCCGAGAAGGTGTGCACGATCTACCTGTGCCGCCCCGTCCGCCGCCTGGGGCCGCCGTCGGAGGCCGGTCACAAGGCGGTCTGGCTGCCGGCGGTGGATGCGCTGCACCTTCTGGGCAATGCCGGCGACCGGGCGATGCTTGCCTCAGTCCTTTAAGAGATCAAGGACGACGCCCGAGACATCATCCGGAAACGACGGTGTGCCTGCCGCCTGGCCAAGGTCCCAGACCAGCGCCTCAAGCAGGTCGGTTCCGGCCAGATGGGCCGAGCGGGTGATGCTGTCGACAAGTCCGTCCTCGCCGAAATCGGCGCCGGAGGGACAGGGGCATTCGGTGATTCCATCGGACACGAGCACCAGCCGGTCGCCAGGCGCGATCGGAATGGAGCAAATCTCATAGGTCGCGTCAGGCAAGAGGCCCACCGGAAGGCCGCCCTGGCCAAGCCGGATGACCCGACCTGAAGACCGGAGCAACACAGGATGGGGATGGCCTGCCTGCACGAGGCTGAGCGTCCCCGCAACCCGGTCAGCCACGGCGAAGACCATGGTGAAGTATTGTTCGGCCTGGATCTCCTCCAGCATCAGGCGGTTAAAGCGTTCGGCGACCTCATGCGGCGGAAGAAGCGCCTGGCTGCCGTCCGGCCCCTTCTGGAAGGCGAGGTTCTGGTCGGGCGAGGCGCCGGTCAGGAAGCCCGCAAGCCGGGCCGTCATCATCGCCGACGCGACGCCGTGGCCCGAGACGTCGATGGCATAAACGGCCACCCGATCCTCATCCACCCGGAAGCTGCCGACAAGATCGCCGCCGACACGACCCGAATTCCGCAATAACAGAGACGCTTTTGCCCAGCCGTAGTCACGCTGCCGATCGCGGACGAGGGTCTGCTGAAGTTTGCGCGCCTCGATCAGGTCGCGGTCGAGCGAATCGTAAAGCTCCTGCAGTTCCGCGAGCGTGCGCGCCACGATCCGGTTCTTTGCCAGAAGCTCGGCCTGCATGGCGAGCATCCGCTCCCCGGCCCGCAGGCGGGCGCGGAGTTCGCTGCCCGAGACGGGCTTGGCCAGGAAATCATCGGCCCCCGCCTCAAGCCCGTCGGCGATTTCGGTCTTTTCCGACTTGGAGGTCAGGAGGATGAAGTAGCCATAGCGTTCCCGCCCGAGGTCCCTGAATCTGCGGCAGAATTCGAGGCCAGTCAGGCCGGGCATCATCCAGTCGCTGATGATGATGTCGACATCCTGTGCAGCGCAGATCTCCAGCGCTGAAAGGGCAGATTCGCTGTCGCTGACCCGATAGCCCCAACGGCGAAGCTGCATGGTCAGCATGTGCCGCTGGGCCCGGCTGTCGTCCACGACCAGCACATGAGGTGCAGCCTGCAGGGGCGCCGCTACCGCGATTTCCATCTGCATGCTGACCAGCAACGTCAAGGTCCTCTCTCTGCCGTTCGCGACAGGGTGGCAGCGTCCGGCTTAACGGAGGGTGAAACCTAAAATTGCCAACGATTGCCCAAAGCCTGCCCGCCTTGGCCCATCAATTGTTAACGGCATTCAGGGCAGAGTGCGGGTTCGGGTGTTCAGGGGGACGCGATGCCATGATTGACTGGAAAAGGGTTGAGGAATTGCGAACAGAGATCGGCGCCGACGGCTTTGCCGAGGTGGCCGAAATGTTCCTGGAAGAGGCCGAGGCGACGGTGCAGACGCTTATCTCAGGCCCCGCGCCGGATGAGGTGGAAGGACAGCTGCATTTTCTGAAGGGCAGTGCGCTGAACCTTGGCCTCAGCGACCTTGCCGCCATCTGCCAAAGCGGCGAACGGAAGGCAGCCACGGGTTTCGCGGCCGAGGTCGACACGGCTGCTGTCGCGGCGGTCTATCGGGTCTCGCGTGCGGCGCTGTTGGACGGGCTGCTCTTGGGCCGTTTCGCGAAGGATACCGCTGCCTGAAGCGCCTAGATCAGGAATTCGGCCAGCGCCTCATCCGACGTGATGTCACGGAATGCCAACCCCGCCGCGTCCATCCTGTCGGTGAACTGGCGGAACCCGTCGGCTTGCTTGGTCTCGATCCCGATCAGCACGGACCCGAAGTTGCGCGCGGATTTCTTCAGGTATTCGAAGCGGGTGATGTCGTCGTTCGGCCCCAGAAGGTTCAGGAATTCCCGCAGCGCCCCGGGCCGCTGTGGCATGCGCAGGATGAAGTACTTCTTCAGTCCCGCATAACGCTGGGCGCGTTCCTTCACCTCGGGCAGGCGTTCGAAATCGAAGTTCCCGCCCGACGTGACGCAGACCACGGTCTTGCCCCGGATCTCGTCCGCCAGCTCCGGCAAGGCATCGACCGCGAGCGCCCCGGCGGGTTCCAGCACGATGCCTTCGACGTTCAGCATCTCCAGCATGGTCACGCAGATGCGGTCTTCCGGTGCCAGGAGCACATGGTCGCGCGGCACCCATGACAGGCGGTCATAGTTCGCGGCCCCGATCTGCGCGACAGCGGCACCGTCGACGAAACTGTTCACCCGGGGCAGGCGAACCGGGCCACCTTCACGAAGGGCCGCCGTCAGGCTGGCACCGCCGAGGGGTTCGACGAAACGGAAGCCGGTCTTTGGAGCCACCTCGCGCAGATAGCCCGTCACGCCCGAGGAAAGCCCGCCACCCCCGACCGGCAGGATCACGAGGTCCGGCGCGCGGCCAAGCTGATCGAGCATCTCGACGGCGACGCTGGCCTGACCCTCGATCACGTCGGGATCATCAAAGGGTGACAGGAAATGCGCGCCCTTTTCCGTGCAGAAGGTTTGAGCCGCGGCAAGGGTCTGGTCGAAATAGTCGCCCGTCAGTTCGATGGTGATCTGGTCCCCGCCGAACATGCGGGTCTTGTCGATCTTCTGCTGCGGCGTGGTGACGGGCATGAAGATCGTGCCATGGACGCCAAAGTGGCGGCAGGCGAAGGCCACACCCTGGGCATGGTTGCCGGCGCTGGCGCAGACGAATTCGCGCTGGTCGGGCCGCCGGGCCCGGACCTTGCGCATCGCGTTGAAGGCCCCGCGCAGCTTGTAGCTGCGGACGGGGGAAAGATCCTCGCGCTTCAGGAAGATCTCGGCGCCGTAGCGGGCCGACAGGTGATCGTTCCGCTGCAGCGGCGTTTCAGGGAAAAGCGCGCGCAGGGCAGCGGTGGTTTGGCGGGCAGCGTCAGAGAACCGTGTCATCCCTTCCAGATGCCGGAGGATGCCTTCCGTGGCAAGGAATGCCTTTGCATGCCGTGATTGTAGCGGGCACAGGGCATTGCTTGCCCTTGCGGCGGTTTCCCATTAATCGCCTGCCAAACGCCGCTGGAGACCGCCATGCTGAAGCCGAAGAAAGTCGTCCTCGCCTATTCGGGCGGTCTTGATACCTCGATCATCCTGAAATGGCTGCAGACCGAATACGGCTGCGAGGTGGTGACCTTCACCGCCGATCTCGGCCAGGGGGAAGAGCTGGAACCGGCGCGTCAGAAGGCGCTTCTGATGGGGATCAAGCCGGAGAACATCCATATCGTCGATGTCCGGGAAGAGTTCGTGCGGGACTTCGTCTTCCCGATGTTCCGGGCCAATGCGCTGTATGAGGGGCTGTATCTTCTGGGCACCTCGATCGCCCGGCCGCTGATTTCGCAGCACCTTGTCCGGATCGCGCATGAAACGGGCGCCGATGCGGTGGCGCATGGGGCGACGGGCAAGGGGAATGACCAGGTCCGGTTCGAGCTGTCGGCGGCGGCTTTGGACCCCGCAATCAAGGTGATTGCGCCCTGGCGGCTGTGGGACCTGACCAGCCGGACAAAGCTTCTGGAGTTTGCCGAGGCGAACCAGATCCCGATCGCGAAGGACAAGCGGGGCGAGGCGCCGTTCAGCGTCGATGCGAACCTGCTGCACACCTCGTCCGAGGGCCGCGTGCTGGAGAACCCGGGCGAGGAGTTCCCGGATTACGTCCTGCAGCGGGTGGTTCCGGTGGAAGAGGCCCCGGATCAGGCCGAAATGGTGGAGATCACCTTCGAGAAGGGCGATGCCGTTGCGATCAACGGTGAGCGGCTGAGCCCCGCAACGATCCTGACCCAGCTGAACGAGATCGGCGGCAAGCATGGCGTGGGCGTGCTGGACCTGGTGGAGAACCGCTTTGTCGGCATGAAGAGCCGCGGGGTCTATGAGACGCCCGGCGGGACGATCCTGATGGAGGCGCACCGGGGGATCGAGCAGATCACGCTGGACGCGGGTGCCGGGCACCTGAAGGATTCGATCATGCCGCGCTATGCGGAACTGATCTACAACGGCTTCTGGTTCAGCCCGGAGCGGGAGGCGCTGCAGGCGCTGATCGACAAGACGCAGGAGCATGTGACCGGGACGGTGCGGGTCAAGCTTTACAAGGGCCGCGCCGCCACTGTTGCACGCTGGTCGGACCACAGCCTTTACAGCGAAAAGCACGTCACCTTCGAGGAAGATGCCGGCGCCTATGACCAGAAGGATGCCGAGGGCTTCATCCGGTTGAACGCGCTGCGGCTGAAGCTGATCGCGACCCGGAACGCGCGCGTGGCCAAGCGGTAAGTCCTTACAGTTCGCTGCGCGACAGCGCCGCGGGCCGACCATCCCAATTGCCTTCTATGCTCCATGCCCCGTTGGGTATGCTCAAGCTGTAGACGATGTCACCCGAATGCCGGCCGGTGGCCTGGAGGGACAGGACCATACGGTCTGTAGAATCCCCCAGATTTCGTTCGACGCCGGTACCGCTGATGACAAGGTCGGCCCAGAGACGGCAGCCTGAGAAGGTATAGTTGGTGGAGCCGTCGTCAGCGACTTCGGCCCTTATGGTGCCGCCGAAATCGCAGCCGACGGTGAGCGGTTCAACCATATCCCAGCCGGATAGGGGGATGTTCTGGTAAAGCTCGGTATCGACTGCGCGCGCAACCTGAACCGGGTCCGCCATCTCTGAGGGATCGGTCAGCTGCAACGGGGTGTAATCGCCGAGGAAATCCTGTTCGCACTGCAATTCACGCGCTGGCGGTGAAATGCCGTCGATGATCAGGTCATAGACGAGGCCATCCGGACAATTTAGGCCGCGCCCCCAGATTACGTGAGGACCATTGATCATCGTCACCGACCAGGCGTTCCGCGCTGAATCGAAGACGGAATATGCCATCGAGGCCGGCGTGATCGGATCGGCGATCCCATTGAGCACCAGTGTCGGCCAGTCACCGCCCGCATAGGGTGCGGGGCGGCTGGACGGCCCCTGGTGCGGCCAGAATGCACAGGCCAGACGCTCGATGTAGTAGGACCGCAGGAGCCGTGGCGCTTGCGGGGCAAGGGAGCGGGCTTCGGCGATGATCGCATCCGCACGCTCGTCTGGGCTTCCGGGTCCGCTGGAATAGTCGGTGCAGGTGATGGCGTAGTACGCGGCAGCGAACCAGCCCGGGTCCTGAAGCCCGACCTCGGTTTCCGGATCAATGTACATGTTTGAATAGCCAAGGTGCAGCATCGGCACGAGATTGCCGCGGTTGGCCGCTGCCAGGCCCCGAAGAAAGCCTGCCCGGCCTTCTTGCGAATAGAGGGCGTAGAAGGCGTTCGCCTCCAGAAGCGCCAGCGTCAGTTCGCGCTCTGCGGTTGATCCGTCGGACAGCGTCAGCGCAACCGTTATCGCAGCGTCTTCAAGGCGGGCGGCCAGACGATCATAGGCAGCAGCCGCGTCTTCTCCCATGTCGGCGGCGCATTCCGCAAGTCTGTTGCAGGCGACGAACGTGTCAGCCAGCAATCGTTCGGAAGCGAGTACATAGCGGCGGTAGAAGCCCTCTGAATCGAGGTTGAGATCTACCACCCCATCAATCACGACGCCCTTCACGGCTTCGGGGTACTGGGTGGAGTAAGCCTGGACGAATTGCGTGCCGTAGCTTTCACCGTAGAGCCACACCTTGGGTCCGCCGATGGCCTGACGGAAAGCTTCAACATCACGTATCGCCTGGTCGGAATTCACGACTGGCAAGAGATCATCGCGCCCAAGCTCGGCCACACAATCGAAAGCGTAGGCCCGAGCAGCAGCCTTTGCTGCCTCGGCGTCGGCAAGATTTACTGTCAGTGTATCGAAAGCCGCCTGGGCGACCGGGCAGGCCAGTCCATGGACAGGACCGGTGCCGCGCTGATCCACGAAGACGACGTCCATGTACTGGGTGAGCCGTTCGTCAAACGAGGACAGGTAGCTTTCTGCGGAGGCGAGGCCTGAACCGCCCGGACCGCCAACGAAATAGAACAGTATCCCCTTGCTTTCGACGGTAGCGAAGGACAACGCGAAGGTTATGTCGATCGTTCTGGTCGGATCGTTCGCCTGATGGTCAAGCGGCATCGTCAAGGTAGTGCAGCTGAGCGAGGACTGTTCGCAGGGAAAGAACTCCAGTCCTGCCGTCGCATCAAAGAGCGAGGGCTGGGCCACAGCCGGTGCGGAAAGGACTACCAGGGCGAGAGCGAGATGACGCATGGGTACCGATCAGATGGCTAGGGCTGCAAGCCTGGTATAGGCCGGCCAGGCGGCCTCGACGAGGCGCTGACCGTCGGCATCAAGGGCCGGCAAGGGGCCTTCGGGATCGCCAAAGCCGGTTGAGGCATGAACGGCGTTGTACCAATGCGGTGCCCAGACCCCGTCGTAGGGTTTGGGTCCGGGCGGCCAGCCCAGCATGGCATCGGTGAAGGGGATGTTTAGGGCAGCGCAAAGCCGCGACAAAGCCCTGCGCGGATCGTGGCGGATGGATTCGGCGGACACGACGGGCGGTGCCGAACCAGTCATGTCGGCGACCTGATCGAAAAGCTCGGCCTGCTGAAGAAAGCCAAGGTCGGCCAGGGAAGGCGATTCCCGCTTTTTCGAGTAGCTTTCGACAACGCGGGCGGGGTGCCTGATCAGGAAGGCGTTCGTCAGGTGACGCAGGAACCCGCGGTCGAAGGACGGCACCATATGCATGGTCATGTGCTTTTGGTACCAGAGTGGCTTTGCGTCGGGATTGCTGCCGATGCAGTGGGCCGCGACCTTGGCGGGATCGGAAATCCCGGCCGCGATGACTTCTTCCCGCATCGGGTGGTCGATGCCGGTTTCAGCCAGATAAGCTGCGTAGAAGGGTTCATCCCAGACGGCACAGTCTGGGCGGGCGGCGAAGCTGTACATCATTGCTGTCGACAGGTTTCGGGGGCCGGACCACATGGCAATCTTCATGGCAGTCGTTTCGCTTCCTGGGCATCGAGCGCAGCGTTCAGGGCTTCCGGCGTCCAGCGTGCAGCCAGCGCCTCGTGGACCAGTGCGGCCTGGGTCTTCGGAGCAAGGCCGCCAAGCGGCGGGTCGCTGTCGAGGTTGGTGGGAAAGCTGTATCCCTCGGCCGTGGCAGCGATGGCGTTGGCACCCTGGCGGTCGCTCAGGTTCAGCGACAGGAGCGCGGGATAAAGCGCCTTGACCATGCGGGTGCGGTTGATCGATTCCATCGCCCGGCCATAGGCGGAGGAGACCTGGAAGAGGTTGACCATCCGCCTGACGTCCTTGGTGCGGTTCGTCCCGGCGGCGTGGAAAAGCGCGGGGGAGAAGAAGAGCATATCGCCCTTCTTCAGGGGCAATTGCACGGCGCGGGCGAGGAAGTAGTCACGGAAATCCGGGCGCGAGGTGGCTAGGTAGCCCGCCGGGTACTTCTGGCTATGCGGAAGAAGGAGTGTCGGCCCGGCCTCGATGCTTGCGTCGACATGGGCGACGGCGCCCTGAAGCGTGAGCATAGGCGAAAAGAGATGGATATGCCGAGGGTAGCGGGCGACCGCTTCGGCCGATTGGAAGCCGAGGTGGTAGTCGCGGTGCGGGCTTTGTGCCGCCCCCCCTGGGTTCACGACATTCAACTGCGCGGTCATCTGGTAGTAGGGGCCGAGCCAGGCCTGACTGACCAGCGCAAGGAACGGGTTCGCGTAGTAGCGGGCGAAGTTTTCCGGGTCGGCGATGCAGTGCTTTTCGAGCGAGTTCCAGAGGCGGTCATTCGCGCCGGGTTTCGCGAAATGATCACCACCCCCGGTGCCTTCGCGGTTCTGGCGGTCGATCAGGTCGCGGAAGAGGTCAGAGGCGCGGTCGATCATCGCGTGATCCGGTTCCGCACCAGAAAGGACGAGAACTCCGGGGCCATTCGCCAGAGCTTCGGCCCATTCCGCCATCAGCGTGTCCGCAAAGGCGGGGTCATCGAGACGAGGCAGAAGGGCCGGGCAGTCGTAGATCAGTACGCCCTTCTCGACCCGGTCGGCGAGTGGCCAGTCAGCGGGGTCGGTCGGCGCTTCGCACAGGGCGGCGAGATCGGAAAGATCGCAGTCCTCTGCGCGGAAAAAGGTGCTTCGCGTCAAATGAAGGGAGCGGTCAAGCTTCTGCATGGCTCAGGCCCCTACCAGCTGTTTGTAAAGTCCGCGCAGGCGTTCGGTTATGGGCCCCATCTGTCCGGTCCCGATGGTGCGCCCGTCGATGACACCAACGGGCGTCTGCGCGCCGAAGGTGCCGGTGAGGAAGGCCTCATCGGCGGAGTAGGTGTCGACGAGAGAGAAGTTGCGTTCAAAAACCTGGATGCCGTTCGTGCGGCAGAGGTCGATGACCTTCTGGCGGGTGATCCCGTTCATGCAGTAGTCACCTGTACTGGTCCATACCTGCCCCTTGCGGACGATGAAGAAGTTGCAGGCGTTGGTGGTGTTCACGAAGCCATGGACATCCAGCATCAGCGCCTCGTCCGCGCCGGCCTTTTGCGCGGCGATGCAGGCGAGGATACAGTTCAGCTTGGAGTGGCTATTGAGCTTGGGGTCCTGCGTCATCGGCAGACCGCGCAGGTGCGGGACGGTCGCCAGCGTGATCGGGCGGGGCAGGTTGGGGCGCGAGTGCTCCATGATGATCACCATGGTCGGGCCCTGCTGGCTGAGGCGCGGGTTCTGGAAGGGCCGGGTCTTGACCCCCCGCGTCACCATCAGGCGGCAATGGGCATCGGTGGTCATGCCGTTGGCCTTCTGTGTCTCTAACACGGCGGAAATGATCTGATCCTTGGTCCGCGCGATATCGAGGTCGATGGCCTTTGCCGCCTCGAACAGCCGGTCGATGTGTTCATCGATGAAAGCCCAGCGGCCGTTGTAGAGGCGGATGCCCTCCCAGACCCCATCCCCAAGCATGAAGCCTGAATCGTAGACACTGACCACCGCCTGCGCCTTGGGTTTCAACGCGCCGTCGACCCAGATCAGGATGCTGTCGTTGCGGACGTCCTCTTCCGCCTGATGCGTGGAGACGTGGTCGTTCATCGCGGGGGGCCTTTCGCTTTGACCGTCAGGCTAGGGGGATGGGTGGCGGGTGGCAACAGGCAGTTGGGCCGAAGGACGGGGCCTTCGGCGGGGATGCTTGCACGGAACGGAGGGCCTAGGCGTCGTGGAGGGCGTCCAGCCAGGGGAGCGCGCGGGTGGCGAGGAGGTCGAGCGCCAGGGCAAGCGTTTCGGGGTTCTCGAGCACATCGACGAAGGCGAGAGTTCCCGGCTCATACGGAAGATCGGCTGCAAAGTGCCAGAGTGTGAGATCTTCGTCCTTCGGCCAGTCGGGGTGGTTCGACGCGTCTCCGTCGGGCGTGACGAAGCGCAGGACTATCTGCGCGTCCCAGCCGTAGCGGCTGCGCTGGAGGTGAACGGCGGACTTCCCACCGGGGGTGGTGCGGCTGAAGGTGCTGCCCTTCAGCGCATATCCTTCGGGTTCCAGGACGCTACGGAGTGCGGAGAGGATGGCAGAGTAGGCTTCCTCGCGCCGGGCGGGAAAGGCAGGGTCGTGCGCGGCGGTGTGCTTACGGGCGGCGAGGTCTTCGTCGTGTGGATCGGACATCGCCCGGGCCCTTACGACGACAGACCGCCCGCGAGGTCCGGCACGTCCAGGGCGGAGAAGCCGTAGTGGCGCAGCCAGCGGAGATCAGCCTCGAAGAAGGCGCGCAGGTCCGGGATGCCGTATTTCAGCATGGCGATGCGGTCGATGCCCATGCCGAAGGCAAAGCCCTGCCATTGGGTCGGGTCAACGCCCGCCGCTTGCAGCACCTTGGGGTGCACCATGCCCGAGCCGAGGATTTCCATCCACTTGTCGCCTTCGCCAATCTTCAGCTGACCACCGACGTTCGAGTAGCGGATGTCGACCTCGGCAGAGGGTTCGGTGAAGGGGAAATGGCTGGCGCGGAAGCGGAGTTCGACCGAAGGCACCTCGAAGAAGGCGCGGCAGAATTCCTCGAGGCACCATTTCAGGTTGGCCATGCTGATGTTGCGGTCGATCGCCAGACCTTCGACCTGGTGGAACATCGGCGTATGGGTCTGGTCCATGTCCATCCGGTAGACCCTGCCCGGGGCGATGACGCGGATCGGCGCGCCCTGTTCCATCATCGCGCGGATCTGGACCGGGCTGGTATGGGTGCGCAGGACATGCGGCGGGCGGTTGTCGCCCGGGGCGCGGTGCATGAAGAAGGTGTCATGTTCCTGCCGGGCAGGGTGTTCCGGCGGGATGTTCAGGGCGTCGAAGTTGTACCAGTCGCTTTCGACCTGCGGGCCTTCGGCGACTGCAAAGCCCATGTCGGCGAAGATGGCCGTGAGTTCCTCCATCACCTGGGAGACGGGATGGATGGTGCCGCGCGGGCGCGGGCGGCCGGGAAGGGTAACGTCGAGCCATTCGGACTTCAGCCGTTCGTCAAGGGCGGCATCGGCGAGGCCGGCCTTGCGGGCGCGGAGGGCGGCGTCAATCTCGTCCTTAAGCGCGTTCAGGCTGGCACCGGCGGCCTTGCGCGCCTCGGGCTCCATCTTGCCGAGGGTGGCCATCAGGGCGCTGATCTCGCCCTTCTTGCCAAGCGCGGCAACGCGGACTTCTTCCAAGGCGGATTCATCGGTGGCACCGGCCACGGCGGCCAGATATTTGCCCTTGAGCGTGTCGATCCCGTCCATCACCGTCTCCTGGAAGTCGCGCGCCCGTGCTAGCGGGGAAGGAGGCGCGATGCAAGGATGCGGGCAGGGAGCGGGGATGATCAGGAAAGGTTTCACCAAGGGTGACGCGGTGTCCGAGGCGGCTTATTCCGACTGCGAACGCTATCGCTATCTCTTGACGCGGGTCTGGGCGCCGGGGCCGAAGGCGCTGTTCGTGATGCTGAACCCATCGACGGCGACCGAGGTGCAGAACGACCCAACGGTCGAGCGGTGTGAGAGGCGGGCGCGGGCGCTGGGGTTCGGGGCTTTCCGGGTGACGAACATCTTCGCCTTTCGTGCGACGGACCCGCGGGTGATGCGCGCCGCGGCTGACCCGATCGGGCCTGACAACGATGCGGCGATCCTGACCAGTGTGCCTTGGGCCGATACGGTGGTCTGCGCCTGGGGCAATCATGGGCTGTACATGGACCGGGGCGAGGCGGTGCACGAAATGCTGCGAAAGGCAGGCGCGCGGCTAACGCACCTGGGGCTTACGGGGCAGGGACAGCCGCGCCACCCGCTTTACGTGGGTTATGACCAACAGCCGGTTGCCTGGTAGGGTCAGGCGGCGCGCAGCTCGATATCCGCAAGATCGACGATGTCGCCGCGCACGGTTGCCAGGGGCGTGCCGTCGAGAAGAAGTGTGCTTTCTGCACCGTCGGGTGTGACTTCGAGCGACAGGATGGGGTCTGGGTGGACAGCGGGGTCATAGATCACGACCAGCTTGTCGAGGGCGGAGTCATAGTCTGACACATGGGCGACCCCCCCTTCACGCAGCCAGTCATGGATGATGAAATCATCCTCTCCCGCGTCGCCGAAAGCATGGTCGCCTGAACCCGGAACCAGCGTGTCATTCCCCGTTCCCCCATTCAGGAAGTCGGGGCTGGAGTCATCGGTCGTGCCGTCGATGTCGGAAAGCAAATCATCACCGGCATTGCCATCCAGCGTATCAGCACCCGCACCCCCTGAAAGACTGTCGTCTCCCTCACCGCCGGCCAGCCAATCGTCACCTTCATCGCCGGCAAGCGAGTCCTGTCCCGCGCCGCCAAGAAGGGTGTCGTTCCCCGCTTCACCGAATAACGTGTCGTCGTCCGCGTGGCCAAGGAGGTTGTCGTCACCCTCCCCCCCGACAAGAAGATCGTTCCCATCCTGACCCTGGAGGCTGTCGTCGCCCAGGCCGCCGAGGAGAGTGTCGTCACCTTCGCCGCCCCAGGCCGCGTCGTTCCCGGTATCGGCATCGACAAGGTCGTCCCCGGCGCGGCCGTCGATCAGGTCATCGCCGCCTTCGGCAAGGATGCTGTCGTTGCCGTTTTCACCCGAAAGATGCTCGGCCGTGTCGCTTCCCTTAATCCGGACATCTTCGGGTGCCGGATCGTCACTGTCGTCTGAATGGGGAAGCCCTTCCAACGGATCATGCTTCAGGAGGTCGCCGTTTGCGAAATCCTTGTCTTGGTCACCTTCGGGCGTGGGGTCATCATCCTCAGTGGAGGTATCGCGGGCCGACAGGATTGCATCTGCAGCGACGCCGGCAGCGAAGACGCCGAACAGACCTAGAAGTGCAAGCACGCCTGACCCCCTCCGGCGGACCGCCGTTAACCAAATCTTGACCTAAGTGTCTGAGCCGACAGGGAAAAGACCGCGACACCCTAGCATGATCCGACCCCATCAAGAAGCAGCCGCTGAGGCTGCGGCAGGGGAATCTGCAAAGTTGGTTAACGGTGTCTTGCGCGTCTAACGCGCCGGAGGCGTGCCGCGTTCGGCCATAACCCCTTTCCTTTTCAGGCGAATCCCCGTATGAGCCGCCATCCGCAAGAAGCGGACCACTCCAAGGGCCTTGCTGGACGACATCCCGGCCTGTGCCATGACCCTTTTGAACAGGAGATCCCGATGTCGATCACGGTTGAAGAAAAGGCGAAGCTGATCAAGGAATACGCGACCAAGGAGAACGACACCGGCTCGCCGGAAGTTCAGGTTGCGATCCTGTCTTCGCGTATCGCCACGCTGACCGAGCACTTCAAGGGCCACAAGAACGACAACCATTCGCGTCGTGGCCTGCTGATGTTGGTCGCCCAGCGCCGCAAGCTTCTGGACTACCTCAAGAAGACGGACGAAGCGCGGTATACCACGCTGATCACCCGTCTGGGCCTGCGCCGCTAATCCCGGCCAAAGGTTACCCGAACGCCCGCGCCGCAAGGCTGCGGGCGTTTTCATTTGCGGGCTTCGGACGGCGTCGCCATATAGGGGCAAACGGAGGTCCCGATGGCTGACGACAAATTCCCTGGCTGGCATGGCACAACGATCCTTGCGGTGCGCCGGGGCGGCGAGGTTGTGGTGGCAGGCGATGGGCAGGTGTCGCTGGGCCAGACGGTGATCAAGGGCACGGCGCGGAAGGTGCGGAGGCTTTCCCCGGGCGGCAAGGACGTGGTCTGCGGCTTTGCCGGGTCGACTGCGGACGCGTTCACCCTTCTGGAACGGCTGGAAAAGAAGCTGGAGGCCGCGCCGGGCCAGTTGGCGCGCGCATGTGTCGACCTCGCCAAGGACTGGCGCATGGACAAGTACTTGCGGAACCTCGAGGCGATGCTGATCGTCACCGACGGCGAGGCGCTTTTCGTCATCACCGGTGCGGGCGACGTGCTGGAGCCGGAGCATGACGTGGCCGCCATCGGGTCGGGCGGGAACTTCGCGCTGGCTGCAGCGCGCGGGTTGATGGCGACCGACCTGCCGGCGGAAGTGATCGCCCGCCGCGCGATGGCGATCGCAGCCGACATCTGTGTGTATACCAACGGCAACCTGACCGTGGAGACGATCCGGAAATGACCCCCGATGACCTTCGCGCCGCCGTTGCCGCCGGGATCGTGACAGAAGCGCAGGCGGCGTCGCTGAATGCGCTTGCCAACAGCCGTGCGGGCAAGCGCGCCGGCCTTCCGGCAGAAGACGAACCTTTCGAGTTCTTCCGCGGCTTCTCGGAAATCTTCATTTCCATCGGACTTGTCATCCTGCTGACGGGCGCCACCGCGCTGCTGACGGTCTTCGGGGGATTTGCCCTTCTGACACTGGTTCCACTGGCAACAGCGGGGATCGCCTGGTGGTGGGCCGGATACTTCACGTTGCAGCGCCGCATGACCCTTCCATCCATGGTCCTTGCCACCGCATACGGTGCGGGAATTGTGGTGTTCGCCTTCACTCTTGTCACGCGCTCCGGGCTTGACGAGCGCCTCACCCTCGTTGCGGGCTTTGGTCTGTCAGCGCTTGCGATGATCCTGTGGTATCGGCATTTCCGCCTGCCCTTTTCGGCGTTTCTTGCCGGTGCTGCGATCCTTGGTGTCATCTACTCGCTGACCGCCTCGGCCGCGACTCTTGCTCCGGCCTTCACCGGAAACTTCCAGCTTCTGTTCGACATGACCGAAAGCCCCGCCTTCGCTGGCGCCACGCTTGTTTTCGGAATCGGGGCCTTTCTTGTCGGGATGTGGTTCGATACGCGGGACCCCCATCGGCTGGGACGCCATGCTGCCACTGCCTTCTGGTGCCACCTCCTTGCTGCACCGGCGCTGGTGAATACTGTAGCCGTCACCCTGATGAATGGCGGCGGGACAGGCCTTCTGGCGATCGCCCTGGTGTTGATTACCGTTCTTGCGCTGGTGATCGATCGTCGCAGCTTCCTGACCGCTGCCATTGCCTATATCGCGATCGTCATCGCTTGGGTGATGGGCGATGGCGACGGTACGCAGTGGATTTTCATTCTGCTCCTGCTCGGCGCATTCATTACCGCCATCGGCACCTGGTGGGTGCAGCTGCGCGGCTGGCTGATGGGTGTACTCCCGAGCTTCCCAGGCAAGGACCGCCTTCCCCCGTACGGATCGACCGAATGACCGACCTTACCCCCCGCGAGATTGTCTCGGAACTTGACCGTTTCATCATTGGCCAGCGCGATGCCAAGCGGGCCGTGGCAGTGGCGCTGCGCAATCGCTGGCGGCGCAAGCGCCTGGGCGATGACCTGCGTGAGGAGGTTTATCCGAAGAACATCCTCATGATCGGGCCCACCGGCGTTGGGAAGACCGAGATCAGCCGCCGTCTGGCGAAACTGGCGAAGGCGCCATTTCTCAAGGTCGAGGCGACGAAGTTCACCGAGGTCGGCTATGTCGGGCGCGATGTCGACAGCATCATCCGTGATCTGGTGGACGTGGCGATCAACGACACCCGCGCCCGGATGCGGGAAGAGGTGCGCGACAAGGCCCGCCGCGGGGCGGAAGACCGGGTGGTCGACGCGCTGGCCGGAAAGGACGCGCGGGAACAGACGCGCGAACTGTTCCGCGGCAAACTGCGACGGGGCGAGCTTGACGACACGATGATCGAGATCGATGTCGCCGAGACCGCACCGATGCCGATGGGCTTTGGCATGCCCGGGATGGAACAGCAGATGCAGGGGCTGCAGGACCTGTTCAAAGCCTTCGGCGGCCGCACCAGCCGCAAGCGGATGACGGTGGCCCAAAGCTATGACGTGCTGATCGGGCAGGAGGCCGACAAGCTGCTTGACGATGAGGCAGTGAAGGCCGCGGCGCTGGAAGCGGTGCAGGAGAACGGGATCGTCTTTCTGGACGAGATCGACAAGATCTGCGCCCGGAGCGAGGCGCGAGGGGCCGATGTCAGCCGCGAAGGCGTGCAGCGCGACCTCTTGCCCCTGATCGAGGGCACCACGGTTTCCACCAAACATGGGCCGGTCAAGACCGACCATATCCTCTTCATCGCATCGGGGGCGTTCCACATCGCCAAACCTTCGGACCTGTTACCCGAGCTACAGGGGCGCTTGCCGATCCGGGTGGAACTCGCGCCCCTGTCGGAAGAGGATTTCGTGCGCATCCTGACTGAGACGGAGAACGCTCTGACACGGCAATATGCCGGCTTGATGGCGACAGAGGATGTCAAGGTAACCTTCACCCCGGACGGGATCACAGCCCTTGCGCGGATCGCGGCCGAGGTGAACCGTGCGGTGGAGAACATCGGGGCAAGGCGTCTGTACACGGTCATGGAACGGGTGTTCGAAGAGCTTTCCTTTAGCGCACCAGACCGAGGCGGGCAGTCGGTGACCGTGGATTCGGCCTTTGTAGAGACGAATCTGGGGGCGCTGGCGCGGTCTGCCGATATCTCGCGGTACGTGCTGTGACGGTCGTCGCGCCCCCTGCCCCACGGTTTCCGGAAGCCTGGCCGCGCTTTGGCATGGGCACGGCGTCGCTGGGCAACATCTTCGCGCTCTACTCCGAGACCGAGGCACAGGAGACTTTTGCCGCCGCATGGGCCGCCGGAGTCCGCTACTTCGACACCGCGCCCTGGTATGGCCACGGGCTGGCCGAGCATCGGCTGGGCAGTGCACTGCGCGACTGGCCGCGGGATCAGGTGGTGATCTCGACCAAGGTAGGTCGGGTCTATGACCCGGCGCCACGGGGACAGGACGGGCGCGTCAACTGGAAGGGCGGGCTGAACTTCTCTGTCCGCTACGACTATTCGGCCGAAGGATTCGCGGCGTCGCTGGCGCAAAGCCGGTTGCGGCTTGGGCAGCCGGTGGTTGACGCGCTGATCATCCATGACCTTGATCGCGACTATCACGGGGCAGCCTTTGGCGGGCACATGAATGCCTTGACCGGATCTGGCCTTGCGTGGCTTCACCGGATGAAGGCCGAAGGCGAGATTTCGGCTGTGGGCATGGGGATGAACACCCTTGCCGACTTCACGGCACTTGCGCCGTGGATCGACGTGGATTTCTTCCTGGTCGCCCTGCCCTACACGCTGGCGGATCAGGCCGCGCTGCATGGTCCGATGGCGGATTGCCTGCGGCGCGGGATCAAGGTGGTGATCGGTGCGCCCTTCGCATCGGGTCTCCTCGCCAACCCTTCGGCGCCGGGGGTGATGTATGCCTACCGACCCGCCGAGCCTGAGATGGTCGGGAAGGCGAAAGCGATTGAGGCCGCCTGCCAGCGCCATGGCGTGACGCTGGCGGCAGCGGCGCTCCAGTTTCCGCTGCTGCATCCGGCGGTGGTCTCGGTTATCCCCGGCGCGGTTTCGGCAGCACAGGTAACACAGAATGCCGCGAACATGGCGCTGCCGATTCCCGGCGCGCTGTGGCATGAGCTCAAGATGCAGGGGTTGATTGACCCCGAGGCCCCTACCGGTTGAAAGGCCCCATGTCTGCAGTGTAGGCTTCTGCCAGCCTTGGGGGACAGCCGTGACCGACGACGCCGTGACGCCGATGATGGCGCAGTATCTGGAGATCAAGGCGCAGAATCCCGGTGCGCTTCTGTTCTACCGGATGGGCGATTTCTACGAGATGTTCTTCGACGACGCGGTCGCCGCCGCCGCCGCGCTCGACATCGCGCTGACCAAGCGGGGCTTTCACCTTGGCGAGCCCATCGCGATGTGCGGCGTGCCGGTCCATGCGGCCGAAGGTTACCTCCTGACGTTAATCCGCAAGGGTTTCCGCGTCGCGATTGCCGAGCAGCTGGAGGATCCGGCCGAGGCAAAGAAACGGGGGTCGAAGTCGGTCGTCCGCCGTGACGTGGTGCGTCTGGTCACGCCAGGCACACTGACCGAGGATTCACTCCTTGAGGCACGCCGGCACAACTTCCTGGCGGCTTATGCCGAAGTGCGCGAGGCCGCGGCAATCGCCTGGGTCGACATCTCAACCGGAGAGTTTCGGGTGATGCCGTCCGGCCCCGTCCGCCTTGGCCCGGACCTTGCCCGGATTGCCCCTCGTGAACTGTTGCTGAGCGAGGCCCGGGAGTATGAAATCGTCTCTAACATTGCCGAAACCGGGGTTTCGATCACACCGCTGGCGCGTGGCAGCTTTGATTCCACCAACGCGGAAAAGCGCCTGTGCGAGATGTTCGGTGTCGCCTCACTGGACGGGTTTGGCGCCTTTGACCGCGCCGAGGTTTCGGCGATGGGGGCGCTGGTTGACTATCTGCACCTGACGCAAAGGGGCAAGCTGCCCCGCCTGTCCGCCCCGGTGCGTGAGGCGCTTGGCGGGGTCATGCAGATCGACGCAGCCACGCGGCGAAACCTGGAGCTGACGCAGGCGCTGTCGGGTGGGCGCGAGGGGTCACTTCTTGCAGCGATCGACCGCACGGTGACGGCCGGCGGGGCGCGACTGCTGGAACGGCGGTTGTCTTCGCCCTCGTTGGACCTCGCGGTGATCCATGCGCGGCAAGCGGCGTTGGGCTATCTCCTTGAGGCTCCGTCGCTGCGTGACCGGCTGCGGGATGCCTTGCGGCGGGTACCCGACATCGATCGTGCGCTGTCCCGGCTTGCCCTTGACCGCGACGGCCCGCGGGACATGGCGGCGATCCGCGCAGGGCTGGAACAGGCGGGCCGGATTGCCGAGATGCTGGAGGGGGCGCCACCGCTGCTGGCCGACGCAGGGCAGGCCCTGCTGGGTCATGGCCATCTTGTCAGTCTTCTCACAGCGGCGCTGGTGGCAGAACCGCCGCTTCTGGCACGTGACGGCGGTTACATCGCGCCAGGCTATGACCCGGAACTCGATGAGACGCGCAGTCTGCGCGACGAAGGTCGAGGGGTCATCGCCCGGATGCAGGCGGAGTATATCGAAGCGACGGGCATCCAGAGCGTGAAGATCAAGCACAACAACGTGCTGGGTTACTTCATCGAGACGACGACGACGCATGAAGACCGCATGCGGGGAATGCCGGAGCTTTTCATCCACCGACAGACCACCGCCGGACAGGTTCGCTTTACCACCCTTGCCCTGTCGGATCTGGAAACGCGGATCCTGAACTCGGCCAACCATGCGCTTGAGATCGAAAAACGTCACTATTCAAGCCTGAAAGCCCGAATTCTGGACGAATCCGCTCCCATTTCGCTGGCGGCGCGCGCCTTGGCCGAAATCGACCTTGCCGCCGCTTTTGCAGATCTTTCGGCTGAGGAAAACTGGTGCGCACCCGTGGTGGACGACAGCCGGGCATTCGAGATCACGGCTGGCCGTCACCCAGTTGTCGAACGGGCACTTCGGCGCGAGGGCCAGCCTTTCGTAGCCAACGACTGCACGCTTTCGACCAAGGATACCTCTGCCATCTGGCTTCTGACCGGCCCGAACATGGCGGGGAAATCGACATTCCTTCGCCAGAACGCACTGATTGCGCTGCTTGCGCAAACCGGGTCCCACGTCCCGGCGACCAGCGCCCGGATCGGCCTTGTCTCGCAGCTTTTCAGCCGGGTCGGTGCTTCGGACGATCTTGCACGCGGGCGGTCGACCTTCATGGTCGAAATGGTGGAGACGGCGGCGATCCTGAACCAGGCCGACGACCGCGCGCTTGTGATCCTGGACGAAATCGGGCGGGGCACCGCGACCTATGACGGGCTGTCCATCGCCTGGGCCACGCTGGAGCACCTGCACGAGGTGAACCGGTGCCGGGCCCTCTTCGCCACGCATTATCACGAGATGACGGCGCTTGCAGGAAAGCTGCCGGGGGTGAAGAACGCGACGGTTGCAGTCAAGGAATGGGACGGCGAGGTCATCTTCCTGCACGAGGTGCGCGAAGGGGCGGCGGACCGAAGCTACGGCGTGCAAGTGGCCAAGTTGGCCGGCCTGCCGCAAAGCGTCATCGAGCGGGCCAAGGTGGTGCTGGATGCGCTGGAAAAGGGGGATCGCGAAGGGGGCAAGCAGGCCACGCTGATCGATGACCTACCGCTCTTCCGCGCTGCGCCGACAGCGCCCGCCGCGGCACCGTCCCGGTCTTCTGCGGTGGAGGCACGCCTCAAGGGCGTTCACCCGGACGAGTTGACTCCGATGGAGGCACTAAGACTTGTCTACGAACTCAAGGGTTTGTCGTCAGGTGCGCTGTAGCGCACCCTACGCATTAGCCCACGGTCGATGAGACCCCCACCTGTGCCGGGCGCAGCAGGCGGTCATGCAGCAGGAAGCCTTCGGTCATCACCTGGATGATCTGCCCCGCCTTGGTGCCCGGAAGCGGAGCCTCGAACATCGCCTGGTGAAGTTGCGGGTCGAAGGCATCGCCAATGGCCGGCGAGATCGGGGTGACCCCGTGCTTGGTCATCACGTTGGACAGCTCGCGCAGGGTAAGCTCGACGCCTTCGATCAGCGCGGCGCTGGCGGCGCGGCTTTCTTCCGGGATCGCCTGGATCGCGCGGTTCAGGTTGTCGTAGACCGGCAGCAAATCGCGCGCGAGACGCGTGCCGCCGTACATTTCGGCCTCTTTACGGTCACGCTCGGCCCGCTTGCGCGAATTCTCTGCCTCGGCCAGCACGCGCATGAACTTGTCGCGAAGCTCATCGCGCTCGGCCCTCAGGACCTCAAGCTCATCGACTTCGAGGGTATCAAGCTCTTCAAGCTCCACCTGTGCGGTGGTGGTTTCTTCCTGCGACATCCACGCTTCCTTTTCAGCCCTTGCCGCGGTCACTGACCAGGCGGCCCACCAGCTGGGCGGTGTAATCGACGATCGGCACGATGCGGCCATAGTTCAGCCGGGTCGGACCGATGACGCCCACCGCGCCGATGATCTTTCGATCAGCGTTCATATAGGGAGAAACCACCAGACTTGAACCGGAAAGTGAGAAAAGCTTGTTCTCCGAGCCAATAAAAATCCGAACGCCTTCGCCCTCCTCGGTCAGGTTCAGGAACTCGGCAATATCCCGCTTGCGCTCGAGGTCATCGAAGAGCACCCGGATTCGGTCGATCTCGGCTTGATCCGCGACGCCATCAATCAGATTTGAGCGGCCGCGGACGATCAGTCGCTCTGAAGGCTCACCAGCATTTTCCCATAATGCGAGGCCGCTTTCGACCAGTTCTCCTGCCAGCGTGTCGATCTCTTGCCGCCGCTTCGCGATTTCAGACACGATGCGCGCCCGCAATTCCGACAGCGTCAGCCCTTCTGCGAGAGCATTGAGAAAATTGGCCGCTTCACGCATCGACGAGGGTGTCTGCCCCGGAGGTGGCACGAAGACCCGATTCTCCACTTGGCCGTCGGCAAAAACCAGCACCACCAGTGCACGGTCAGCACCCAGGCTTACGAATTCGATGTGCCGGATCGCCGCCTCGCGCTTTGGAGCCAGCACGACGCTAGCTCCCCGAGTAATCACCGAAAGCGCCGCGCCCACCTCATCCAGAAGCGTCGTGACGTCGTGGTCGTTAACGCCCAGAGTTGCATCGATCTTTTCCTGATCCTCGGGCGCGACCTGCCCCACTTCCAGCAAGCTGTCCACGAACATGCGCAGCCCCATCTGCGTGGGTATACGTCCCGCCGACACATGCGGGCTGTCCAGCAAACCAAGATATTCCAGGTCCTGCATGACATTCCGCACCGTTGCGGCGGAAACCTTTTCGGACAAGGTCCGTGTAAGCGTCCGGGACCCAATTGGCTCGCCTGAAGTCAGATAGCCTTCAACAACGCGACGAAACACTTCACGCGTTCGGTCGTTCATGTCGGAAAGAATTGGCTGCGGGGTTGTCATGGTAATCGGGGTTGCATCCCAAGCCAGTGGTTGCATATGTGGCCGCATTCCAGCGAAAGGTCCGGTAATGCGCCCGTCAGGCAGAAAGTTAAGCGATCTTCGGGCGGTTTCAATCGAAACCGGTGTGATGAAGCATGCTGAGGGATCGTGTCTTATCCGAATGGGCGAGACACATGTGCTGTGTTCTGCCACCATTGAGGACAAGGCCCCGCCATTCCTGAAGAACACTGGCCAGGGCTGGGTCACCGCGGAATATGGAATGCTGCCGCGCGCCACGAACTCGCGCACCCGGCGTGAGGCGGCGGCAGGAAAGCAGTCCGGGCGCACTCAGGAGATTCAAAGGCTTATCGGCCGTGCCCTGCGCGCGGGAGTGGACAGGCAGGCGCTGGGTGAGCGGCAGATCGTCATTGATTGCGACGTGATCCAGGCTGATGGTGGGACGCGCTGTGCGTCGATCACCGGCGGCTGGGTCGCGTTGCGTCTGGCAGCGAACAAGCTTCTGGCTTCGGGTTTGGTGACAAGCGACCCTATCCTTGATCATGTCTCCGCCGTGTCTTGCGGTGTTTATGCAGGTCAGCCAGTGCTGGACCTGGACTATCTTGAGGATTCGGCGGCGGGAACGGACGGAAACTTCGTGATGACTGGCGGCGGGCGGCTGATTGAGGTGCAAATGTCAGCTGAGGGCTCTGCCTTTAGCCAGGATGAACTTTTGCAGCTTCTCGACCTTGCACGCGCCGGAAATGCAGCCCTTGTCGCCGCGCAGCGCGAGGCGCTTGGCGGCTGATGCTGAAGCGCGGGGATCGCCTTCTGGTCGCGACGCACAATCGCGGCAAGCTGGAAGAGATTGCTGATCTTCTTGGCCCGTTTGACGTGGAGGTCGTCGGCGCGGCCGATCTGGGCTTGCCTGAGCCGAACGAGACGGAAACCACCTTTGTCGGCAATGCAAGGCTGAAGGCCCATGCGGCCGCGAAGGCGACCGGGCTTGTCGCGCTGGCAGACGACTCGGGGCTTGCGGTCGATGCCCTTGGCGGTGCGCCGGGCGTCTTTACTGCAGACTGGGCGACAACCTCGAAGGGTCGGGACTTCCATGTCGGGATGGAACGCGTCTGGCGTGAGCTTGAGGCGATCAAGGCACCCGAGCCTCGCCGCGCGCAGTTCTGCTGTACGCTGGTACTGGCCGCACCGGATGGTCAAGATACTGTTTTTGAAGGAAAAGTAAGCGGCCGATTGGTCTGGCCGGGGCGGGGTAGCCAGGGCCACGGCTTTGATCCGATCTTCCTGCCCGACGGGTATTCCCAGACATTTGGCGAGATGGATCGTTGGGAAAAGAACCGCCTTTCGCATCGCGCGATGGCGTTCTCCCAGATGGTGGCGGCCCTGTTCCCTGATGGATGACTGGCGGCACGCTGGCTTTGGCCTGTATCTTCACTGGCCATTCTGCCAGTCGAAATGCCCTTACTGCGACTTCAACAGCCATGTCGCGGCGAAGATCGACCAGTCCAAATGGTTGTCCGCGTTCGAGGCCGAGATCGACCGTGTCGGTGCCCTGACAGAAGGCCGAGTCCTCAACACCGTGTTCTTCGGCGGCGGAACACCTTCCTTGATGGAGGCAACCACGGTTCAGGGTATCCTGGACCGGGTGCGGGCCACGTGGACGCTGGCCAATGATGTCGAGATCACGCTGGAAGCGAACCCCGGTTCGGTTGAAGCTTTCCGGTTCGAGGGTTACGCGCGCGCCGGGGTGAACCGGGTTTCCCTTGGAATTCAATCCCTTGATGCAGGTGATTTGCGCCGCCTTGGACGGATGCATTCGGTCGAAGAGGCACGGGCGGCGATTGACATGGCCAAGTCTGTGTTCGACCGGGTTTCGTTTGACCTTATCTACGCGCGGCAGGACCAGACCCTCTCTGCCTGGCGGGACGAGTTGCGCCGGGCACTGGACCTTGGGACCTCGCACCTGTCCCTTTACCAACTGACAATCGAGGACGGCACGGTTTTCGGTCAGATGCACGCGAGAAACCTCCTCCACGGCTTGCCTGAAGAAGACCTAGCTGCCGACATGTTCGAACTGACGCAGGAAGTGACGGCTGAGGCAGGGTTGCCATCCTACGAGGTTTCGAATCACGCAAGACCGGGTGACGAATCACGGCATAACCTGATCTACTGGAGGATGGGTGACTATGCCGGGATCGGTCCTGGCGCACACGGCAGGCTGACTCTCGAATCTGTTCGATTCGCGACCGAGGCGGAGCGGACTCCGGGAAAGTGGCTGGAGCGCACCTTGTCACGACCTGGCGCAGCCGAGACGGTCGAGCGTCTTGCGGCGGGGGACCGGGCCATCGAATACCTCATGTTCGCCATGCGTCTGCGCGAGGGCGCTTCGCTTTCTCGTTTTGCCGGACTGGCAGGAGAATCGCTGTCAATTACCGCCATTACGGATCTCGTCCAGCTTGGTTTTCTGGAACACGAGAATGATCTCATCCGAGCGACCAACAGCGGTGTAATCATGCTAAACGCGATCCTGGGCAGGCTTCTTGCAGATCGCAATTGCGCTTAATCGTCATCCTTGTCTGCCAGATCAGGTAGGCGAGAAAGCAGGCGGCACAACATGTCGAGATCATCAAGTGTCGCATAGCTGATCGACAACTGTCCGCTTTCCTTTCCGGCCTCGTGGTCGATCCGGACTCCCATCCGAAGGTTGGCGGATAGATCCGCCTCCAGTGCGCGGGTGTCAGCATCCTTTTCCGCTGCCCTGGTCCTCTTCGTGACGGGCGGCCTGAGCGTAGCCGTTACTTTCACCAAGCGTTCGGTTTCGCGTACGGACAGGCCTTTTGCCACGACCTGGCGGGCGAGGTCTGCCGCATTCGTGCTTCCGATCAGTGCACGGGCATGTCCTGCCGACAGCGTTCCATTCCGGACCATATCTTGCACTTCAGTGGGCAAAGTCAGCAGGCGAAGAAGATTCGCAACATGGCTGCGACTGCGGCTGAGCGCTTCAGCCAGCTTTTCCTGCGTATGACCGAATCGCGTCATCAATTGGCGGAAGCCCAGCGCCTCTTCGATCGCATTCAGATCGGCCCGCTGAATGTTTTCGATGATTGCAACCTCCAGCACCTCCGAATCGCTGAGGTCCCGCACGATGACAGGGACTTCGTGCAATTGTGCAAGCTGCGCAGCCCGCCACCTTCGTTCGCCGGCGACAATCTCATAAACATCTCGCCCGGGTTTGCGGCGAACGATCAAGGGTTGGATCACGCCTTTCTGGCGAATCGAATCGGCCAAGCTTTCGAGGTCTGCCTTCTGGAAGTCGAGACGAGGTTGTTGCGGGTTCGGCTCAAGCCGATCCACAGGAACCTGCAGTTCCGCGCGGCGCAGCGACGGAACCTGGTCCGGCCCTGCAAGATGGACATCTGCCATCAAGGCCGACAGGCCGCGACCGAGACCCCGCTTATCGATTTTGCCGGTCATCGATCAAGCCTCTGCCGCAGCGTGGATTTTCCGCCGGTCAGCGACCTCCTTCGCAAGAGCCCGATACGCCGCTGCCCCGCGAGAGGATGGATCATATTGCAGCACGGAAAGGGCGTGCGAAGGCGCCTCGCTGATCCGCACGTTGCGCGGAATTGTCGTCTGCATCACGAGATCTCCCATATTCGCACGTGCGTCAGCTTCGACCTGGGCCGTAAGCCTGTTGCGACGATCATGCATTGTAAGGACCACGCCCTCGATCCGCAGCTGCGGGTTTGCCGATCGACGTACGTCGCGAATCGTAAGCATCAGCTGCGACAGGCCCTCAAGTGCGAAAAACTCGCACTGGAGCGGAACAAGCACCGAATCGCAAGCAACAAGTGCATTGACTGTCAACAGACTCAGGGCAGGCGGACAGTCGATGAGGATGTAATCAAAGCCGAACTCATCCACCGCCGGTTGCCGCAATGCGTCATGTAGCAGGTAACTCCGCTTTTCGTTCGACACGATATCCAGATCCGCCGAGGAAAGATCCGCATTTGCCGGGATGATCATCACCTCAGGCAGGGCGGTGTCGATCACAACATCTTGTAGGGGCGCGCCATCAACAATCAGATCGTAGCTTGTCTTCTTGCGCTCACCTGGGCGAATGCCAAGCCCCGTCGATGTGTTTCCCTGCGGATCGATGTCCACAAGAAGCACCTTGTGTCCCATCTCAGCCAGTCCGGCGGCCAGGTTGATGGCTGTGGTTGTCTTGCCCACACCGCCTTTCTGATTCGCCAGGGCGATGATGCGCGTTCTTTCAGTTGGCCTTTGCACGATTGATCTTTCTGATGATCAGGATTGCAGCTTGGGGATCGGATGCGCTGGGAAGAGTGTCGACCAAGAAAGTCCACGACCGTCTCGCCTCGGATACCTCTTCGGCATGGCGCGCACCCTTCGGAAAGATGGCGACGCCATCACTCTTGAGGTGCGGCTCCGCAAGGCCAAGCAAGTCGACAAGCGGGGCAAGCGCACGCGCCGACAAGACATCTGCCATTTGTGGAGGCAATAGCTCAGCCCGCCCAGCTAGCACACCGACCTTAAGTCCCAGCTTTCCTGCCGTCTGTGTCAGAAAAGCAGCTTTGCGCCGATCTGATTCAACAAGCGTAACGCCCAGATCCGGCTTAAGCTCCCGAGCAAGGATTGCGATCACGAGGCCCGGAAATCCGCCACCAGAACCAAGGTCAAGCCAGCGCTTGGCATTTGGGGGACAGGCCCGAAAGACCTGCGCGGAATCAATGATATGTCGCTCCCAGAAGTGATCCAGGGTATTCCGCGAAACAAGGTTCACTGTCGGAGTCCAGCGCCGCACTTCGGCTTCCAGGTCCTGCAAGGCGCAAAATGTTTCACGTGAAACACTCTGCCCGCCAACCACTTCACTCACGAGGCCCATCATCCCGCAATCGCCACCCTCGCCTTGCGAAGGTAAGCGAGGATGAGAAGCAGTGCGGCTGGCGTAACCCCCTCGATTCGTGAGGCATGAAGGATGCTTTCCGGCCGAAGCGCAATCATCTTGGCCTTCAGTTCATTCGACAGTCCCTGGATCTCGTTATAGTCAAGGTCAGGCGGAATCCTCTGTGTTTCCTGTCGCCGAAGTTCAGTCACCTCACGTGATTGACGATCTGCATACTGCGCATACGTAGAATCGATCTGCAGCTGCTCCAAGACTTGATCAGAGAGCGAATCCAGGCCGCGAATCGCAGTTCTTACTCTCTTGAGATCCACGTCTGGAAAGGAAAGAGCACTGAACAAGGAGCGTTTTCCCGCGTCGGCGCTGACGGCAATCCCGGCAGCGGAGAGTGCTTTGGGTCCGAGCAAGATGGATTCGGTCAGATCGCGACCGATGGCCAGGTCTTCCCGCTTCCGCTCGAAGGCGCGGCGCCGGATTTCACCTATACATCCACATGAAAGCCCAATCGGGGTCAGCCTGCGATCGGCGTTATCGGCACGAACCGTAAGCCGGAATTCGGCCCGCGATGTGAACATACGGTAAGGCTCGGTCACTCCCCGCGACGTCAGGTCGTCAATCATCACGCCGATGTAGCTTTCAGCGCGACTAAACAGAATGGGCGCCGTACCCCTAGATGCTGCTGCAGCGTTCAGCCCGGCAACCAAACCCTGTGCTGCTGCCTCCTCATAGCCAGTGGTGCCATTAATCTGACCGGCAAAGTAGAGACCGCGAACTGCCTTCGTCTCGAGTGTGCCAATTAGGCCACGGGGATCGAAGTAATCGTACTCGATGGCATAGCCCGGCTGCAGGATCACAGTCGATTCCAGTCCGGGAATAGAGCGGATGTAGTCGTGCTGAACCTCTTCTGGCAACGAGGTTGAGAGGCCGTTCGGGTAAACCGTATGGTTCTCGAGACCTTCCGGCTCAAGAAACACCTGGTGCGAGTCCTTCTCGGAAAACCGGACGATCTTGTCCTCGATGGACGGACAGTAGCGCGGGCCAATGCCTTCGATATGCCCACCATACATGGCGGATTTCGAAAGGTTATCCCGCACGATCTTGTGGGTCTTTTCCGTTGTATGCGTGATCGCGCACGAAATCTGGCGCGCCTCCGGCGCGCTGTTCAGGAAGGAAAACATTGACGGTTCATCATCGCCGGGCTGGCTCTCCAGGCGAGACCAATCGATCGTTCTTCCGTCAAGACGCGGCGGCGTTCCGGTTTTCAACCTCCCAACGGGCAACGCCAATTCGGCAAGCTGCGAAGCCAGCCGTTGTGACGGCGAATCGCCCATTCGCCCGCCCCGCATCCGACGGTCACCAATGTGAATCACTCCGTTGAGGAAGGTTCCGGCCGTCAGAACAACCCGAGAGCCGTTCAATACGCGGCCATCCGCAAGCTCTACGCCGCGAACAATGTCACCCCCCAGACGCAACGCGCTGACCTCGCCCTCGACAATGTAAAGGCCACATTGACGCGATAACTCTGCCTGCACGGCCTCGCGATACAGCCGACGGTCGATCTGCGCGCGCGGACCCTGGACGGCAGGCCCCTTTCGGCGGTTCAACAGGCGGAACTGAATTCCGGCTCGGTCGGCCATTCGGCCTATTACGCCATCAAGAGCATCGATTTCCCGTACGAGGTGCCCCTTGCCCAGACCGCCTATCGCGGGATTGCAGGACATGGCACCGATTGCTTCTGCGCGCAGCGTGATCAAGGCAGTTTCCGCGCCCATGCGTGCAGCTGCTGCGGCTGCTTCTGTCCCGGCGTGGCCACCCCCGATCACGATGACGTCATACTGTTTCACGTGGAACATTCCTTCAGAACATCTTTCACTTGCCGATGCAGAAGCTGGCGAAAATCTCGCCTAGCAGATCGTCCACATCCACCCGGCCGATGAGCGCATCAAGCGCGGTGACGGCCTGTCGCAGATGTTCAGCCGCCAGCTCGACGCGCGAGTCATCTCTTAGCACCTCTGCCCGTGACTCGGCCAGAGCAGCGATCGCTGCGGTCACCGCAATGCGATGCCTTTCACGCACCAAAACGCCAGGCGAACCCACCCGCGTCTGCAGCATTTCGCCGATCCGCTCCACAAGCTCCGCCACCCCGTCCCCCGTTAGGCCAGAAACTGCCAGACCTGAGAACCCAGATATTGTGTCTGACTTTCCCCTGACAACCATATCATCGGACCTGGGCTCCAGACCGCTAAACTCCTCCCCGTCCGTCAGAAACAATCGCAGGTCGGCCGCTTCGGCTCGCGCGATGGCCCGGTCGATACCGGCTTGCTCCAGAATATCGTCAGTTTTTCGCAATCCCGCGGTGTCCAGAAAGGTGACGGGAAGTCCCGCAATTTCCATACGCACCTCGATCACGTCACGGGTTGTGCCGGCGATCTCTGAGGTGATTGCCGCCTCGCGACCGGCCAGCCTGTTCAGAAGTGTGGACTTACCCGCGTTCGGGGCCCCGACAATTGCGACCTCGAAACCATCCCGGATCCGTTCTGCGGCCAAGACCCCGTCAGCCTCTCGGGCAAGATCGGCCATCAACCGGTCGATCAACCCAAGGACCTCGGGAGATACATTGACGGGTACCTCTTCGTCTGCAAAGTCGATGGTGGCTTCCAGAAGGGCGCCGGCGCGGATCAGGTCGTGGCGCCAACCCTCAACCCTTCGGCCGACCGAGCCCGACAGAACCTTCACCGCTTGCCGACGTTGAGCCTCCGTCTCGGCATCGATAAGGTCGGCGAGACCCTCGACCTGCGCGAGATCAAGAACGCCATTTTCCAATGCACGACGAGTGAATTCGCCCGGCTCAGCGAGACGCAGTCCCTGCTGTGCTGCCAAAGCGCGCAGCACCGCTCCCACAACGGCAGGGCCACCATGCAAATGGAGCTCTACAACATCCTCTCCGGTAAAGCTGGCACCCTTGGCGAAGGCAAGGACGATTGCCTCGTCCAAAATCTCGCCATCCCATCTCAGACGTCGAAGGCCCGCAGTTCGAAAAGGTGGGAGCTGGCCCGCAAGCGCCTGGCTTGCGGCAAGCGCAAGCGGTCCCGAAATCCGCAATATGGCAAGTCCCGAACGCCCCCGCGCTGTGGCGGTGGCATAAATCGTGTCCATACCCGCCCCGACGTCAGCTGTTCATCGAATCAAAGAATTCGCTGTTCGTTTTGGTCTGTTTCAGCTTGCCGATCAGGAACTCGATGGCGTCGGTGGTGCCCATCGGGTTCAGGATGCGGCGCAGGACATAGGTCTTCTGCAAATCCGCCTTGTCGACCAGAAGGTCCTCTTTCCGGGTGCCGGACTTGAGGATGTCCATCGCAGGGAAAACACGTTTGTCCGCGACCTTGCGGTCGAGCACGATTTCGCTGTTACCCGTGCCCTTGAATTCTTCAAAGATCACCTCGTCCATCCGGCTGCCGGTGTCGATCAGCGCGGTGGCGATAATGGTGAGCGACCCGCCTTCCTCGATGTTCCGGGCCGCGCCGAAGAACCGCTTCGGACGCTGCAGGGCGTTCGCGTCGACCCCGCCGGTCAGCACCTTGCCAGAGGACGGAACGACCGTGTTGAAGGCGCGGCCAAGGCGGGTGATCGAATCGAGCAGGATCACCACGTCGCGCTTGTGTTCGACCAGACGCTTTGCCTTTTCGATCACCATCTCCGCCACGGCAACGTGCCGGGTTGCCGGTTCGTCGAAGGTGGAGGACACAACCTCGCCCTTTACCGAACGCTGCATGTCGGTCACTTCCTCGGGGCGTTCGTCGATCAGAAGGACGATCAGGTAGCACTCGGGGTGGTTGGTCGCGATGGAATGCGCGATGTTCTGCAAAAGCACGGTCTTGCCGGTCCGCGGCGGTGCGACGATCAGGCCGCGCTGGCCTTTCCCGATCGGGGCAACCAAGTCGATGATCCGGGCAGAGCGGTCCTTGATCGTCGGATCCTCGACCTCCATCTTCAGCCGCTCATCCGGATAAAGCGGTGTCAGGTTGTCAAAGTGAACCTTGTGCTTGGCCTTCTCCGGGTCATCGAAGTTGATCTTCGTGGCCTTGGTCAGGCTGAAGTACCGCTCGTTCTCCGATGGGGCTTTGATCACGCCTTCAATCGTGTCGCCGGTGCGAAGGGAAAACTGGCGTATCATCTCTGGCGAGACGTAGATGTCGTCCGGGCCGGGCAGATAGTTCGCCTCGGGGCTGCGAAGGAAGCCGAAGCCATCCTGAAGGACCTCGAGCACACCATTGCCGCCAATCTCCCAGCCCTCTTCGGCATGCTCTTTCAGGATCGAGAACATCATTTCGCCCTTACGCATCGAAGGGGCGTTCTCGATCTCCCACTCTTCGGCCATCGCCAGAAGATCAGCGGGGGTCTTCGCCTTGAGGTCCCAGAGGTTCAAGCGTTCAACGGTCATGTAATACCTTCGGTCGATCGGCCCAGGTCAGGGCGGATCTTCATGCAACTGGATCGGGAAGCGCAGTGGACCGGACGGTCCCGCGACCTGCCCGATACGCCGGGCAAGGTCCAAAGTCAACCGGATCACTGACTGGAAGGTCAGAAACGGGTAATGACGGCAAAGACGACGATCACCATCAGGACCGTCGGAACCTCGTTCATCATCCGGTAGGTGCGACCGCTGCGCGTGTTCTGGCCGCTGGCAAATTCCTTGCGACGCCGGGACAGCCAGTGATGAAACCAGGTCATCGTCAGGACGCTACCAGCCTTGGCCCAGGACCAGGGGGCCGACCAGTCGACCACCCCCGGCGTGAAGACCAGCGCCAGCCCGAAAATCCAAGCGGCGATCATCGCGGGGTTCATGATCGCCCGGATCAAGCGCCGCTCCATAGTCTGAAACATCACGTCAACATGACTACCGGCCTGCACCTGCTCGGCATGGTAGACGAACAGGCGGGGAAGGTAGAAAAGGCCTGCCATCCAGGCAATGATCGAGATCACATGCAGCGCCTTGATCACCAGGTACCAATCAGACAGAAACCCCGTGATCATCGTCTTATTCCTTCACAAGCGGCCTATGCTTCTCTTCTATTAAGAAGAAAGAAAAGAAGGAATGAGGATGATGTTGGCCCTGTGCAGAACGGGATTGCGGCGCTTATCCCCAGTGCCGCGCACAACGCGGCAGCCTGTGGACAAACGGTGGAAAAAGGCGGCTACCGTTAAGGATTTCTCATGAAGTCCCACCATTTCAATATGATAGATAACCTTGTCGAACGCTGTTTTCCACAACCTACGGCTTGCGATGCTTCGGAAGAAGGGCTTACCCCAAAACACGTGACAACGTGGTGCACAGCGGGATATCTGTCGGCAGCCGGTCTTAAGACGGTGGTGAAGGGCGTGTAATGGGGCCTTGGTCGCCAACCGCCGCAAACGACCCAAGAGAACAAACCGCGGATATGCACAGGCTTTCTCCATGCCGTTCGTCCTTGCTTCGACCTCACCCATACGATTGCAGCTGCTTCACGCAGCGGGCGTGGAAGTCGAAGCCATCGCGCCCCGGGTCGATGAAGAGACGGCGCGTGTGGCACTGCTGGCTGAAGGCGCGCGGCCACGGGAGATCGCCGATACACTGGCCGAGCTGAAGGCCAGAAAGGTGGCGGACAAACGCCCCAGGGACGTTGTGATTGGCTGCGACCAGATCCTGGAGTTCGAGGGGGCTGTATTCTCCAAACCCGCCAGCCGGGACGAGGCGCGTGACCACTTGCGCCAGCTGAGAGGCAAGACGCACCGTCTTCTTTCGGCGATCGTCGCATACGAGAATGCCGAACCTGTCTGGCGCCACGTGGCCGAGGCGCGTTTGACGATGCATCAGCTCTCGGATGCCTACCTTGACGACTACCTGGCCCGGAACTGGGACAGCGTTCGCCATTCCGTCGGCGCCTACAAGATCGAGGAAGAGGGGGTCCGGCTGTTTTCCGCCGTCACCGGCGACCATTTCACCATTCTTGGCCTGCCGCTTCTGCCCCTGTTGGCTTGGATGGGAACTCGGGGCATGATCGCCCGATGACTGACCATCCCCGCATCCCCCTCGCCGGCGTCATCGGCCACCCTGTCGCCCACAGCCGCAGTCCCGCGCTGCATGGCTACTGGCTGAAACGCTATGGTCTGAAAGGGCACTACATCCCGATCGACATTGCGCCGCTGGACCTGCCGGAACTGATCCGCACCTTGCCCCGCCTGGGCTTTGTCGGGTTGAATGTGACGATTCCGCACAAGGAAGCGATTCTTCAGATCGCGGATATTGTCACTGACCGGGCGGCTCTGATCGGTGCGGCGAATACGCTGATCTTTCGTAAGGATGGGAAGATTCACGCTGACAACACCGACGGGTCCGGCTTCATCTCCAATCTCCGTCAGAATGCGCCACATTGGAACCCATCGTCCGGCCCGGCTGTCGTTCTGGGAGCTGGCGGTGCCGCACGAGCCGTCGTCGCTGCCCTGATTGAAGTGGGCGTTCCGGAAGTGCGGCTGGCCAACCGCACCCGCGCGCGGGCCGACGCCATGCGTTCAGATTTCGGTGCGAAAGTGCATGTCCACGAATGGGTTCAGGCCGGGACTATCCTTGACGACGCGGTTACAGTCGTGAACACCACCGCACTCGGCATGACAGGAAAACCTGACTTCCGGGTTCCCCTCGATAGACTGAACCCCCGGGCTCTGGTTACCGACCTTGTTTACACACCCTTGAAAACCCAACTCCTCATCGATGCAGAGGCACGCGGCTGTGTGGTTGTCGACGGGCTTGGCATGTTGCTGCACCAGGCCGCACCCGGATTTGAACGCTGGTTTGGGGTTCGCCCGGATGTGGATGAGGCCACCCGCAGGGCCGTGCTTTCCTCATGACGTTTCGACTTGGTCTCACCGGGTCGATCGGTATGGGTAAATCCACGACTGCAGCGATGTTCGCCGATGAAGGGATCCCGGTATGGGATGCAGACGCGACGGTCCACAGGCTGTACGAACCCGGACAACCGGCGGCACGGGCAATTGCAGCAATGTTTCCCTCCGTCATCGATGCCGAGGGGAGAGTGAACCGCCCAGCCCTTCGCACCATGATCGCGCAGGACCCGTCGGCTCTTGACCGATTGAACGCCACAGTCCACCCGTTGGTGCGGAAGGATCGAGCAACCTTCCTTGCTGACCACGCGGAAAGCCCGATCGTGATCCTGGATATTCCACTGCTGTATGAGTCCGGACTTTCCGATGCCTGTGACGCGGTAGTTGTTGTTTCTGCTCCAGCTGACTTGCAGCGCGAGCGCGTGCTGGCCCGCGGGATGAGTGAGGCCGAGTTCGCCCTGATCCTGTCGCGCCAGATGCCCGACGTCGAGAAGCGCGCCCGCGCTGACTATGTGATTCCGACGACCAGCCTTGAAGCTGCCCGCGCCGCGGTCAAGGATGTGCTGGCACACATTCGCCTCCGGATAGCCAAAGATGCGTGAGATCGTCCTTGACACCGAAACCACCGGCCTGGACCCGACAGAGGGTGACCGCATTGTTGAGATTGGCGCAGTCGAACTGATGAACCACTTGCCAACCGGCAGGACGTGGCACCAGTACATCAACCCGGAGCGCACAATGCCCCGTGCCGCTTTCGAAGTTCACGGTATCGGCCACGATATTCTCGAGGTGCCCGGCCCGCCGGTTCCAGGCGGTGTCACTTTGCGCGACAAGCCGGTTTTCTCACGAATAGCAAAGGCATTTCTCGACTTCATCGGCGAAGCGCAACTTGTGATTCACAACGCTGCATTCGACATGAGGTTCCTGAATGCGGAGCTGGAACGCGCGGGACACCCCAGCCTGCCTGCGACCCGGGCGACAGATACGCTTACCATCGCGCGGATGCGGTTTCCCGGTTCGCCGGCCTCCCTCGATGCGCTGTGCCGTCGTTTCGGTATCGACAATTCGATGCGCGAAAAGCACGGCGCGCTCCTTGACAGCGAAATACTGGCAGAGGTCTACCTTGAACTGATCGGCGGACGACAGCCCGACCTTGTCCTTGGCGGCAGTTCCGAGTTACCAGCCCAAGGCACCACCGAAGCGCCCTCTTGGCGTCCACGCCCCCGTGCCGTTCCCTTGCCGCCACGCATTACGCCCGCCGAAAGAGATGCCCATGCGGCGCTGATTGCGGCGATGGGTGACGCCGCAATCTGGAAACGCGCACTCTAGGCTTCAGTTCGGCTTTTCTGCAGGGACCGGCTGTTGAGCCTGTGCGCGACGTGCCAGCTCTTGGCGATACAGCGACAGGAAATCGACGGTATCGATAACCACAGGGGCAAATCCCCCCTCTCGCGTGATGTCGGCCATCAAGCGGCGCACAAACGGGAAAAGGATCCGCGGACACTCGATCAGAAGGAACGGGTGCAGCTGATCGTCAGCGATGCCCTCGATTAGGAACGATCCGGCATATTCCAGCTCCAACAGAAACAGGGTATCGCCGTTGGCCTTGTTGCGCGAAGACAGTTTGTACTTCGAGATTACTTCATACTGGTTGGGCAGCGAACGCTTGCGTGCGTCAAGACTTACCCCCAGCTGGACCTCGGGCTGGATGTCGCTTCCCGACAGGCCCTTCTGTACCGCCACGTTCTCGAAAGACATATCGCGAATGTATTGAGACAACACCTGCATCCGCATCTGTTGCGGCGCTGCGCTGGCTCCGTTCTCGGCCTGGTTTTCGTCAGCCATCTAGGACACTCCAGAAATCATCTGGGCGTGTTCCTAGCAGGTCAGGACCGCCGCCTCAATGCCGTGTCCAGCCCGACGGGGGCTGTTCACCGCCTGGGCCGGTGGCGCGGTTCCCGGCCCCAGGGGAAACCTCTGTCCAGTCACCTTCGATGGTCACGCTTGCTGTGCGCATGGCCTCGGCTTCGCGAAACCGGCGGGAAAACACCCCGACAAGGATGTTTTGCACCGGCGGGAGCAAGAGCAGGAGGCCGAGGAAGTCGGTAAAGAAACCGGGAAGGATAAGGAAGGCCGCACCCAGGATCGTCAGCGCCCGACCGGCGATGGGCGACAACGGGTCACGGAGGGCCTTGACGTCGCGGTCAAAGGAAATCGGCCCCAGTCGCGCCACCCGCTTCAGGACCAGCACCCCCAGCACAGCCGACAGCACGACCCACGCCAGCGTCGGCCAAAGGCCGATCGCTCCGCCGATCACCACGAACAAGGCAATTTCGATCAGCGGAAGTGCCAGAAATGCAAGCATAAGCCACATGTCGATTCCTCAGGGCTTTCCTGCCCCGCCTCTGGTAGACTTCACAGCAACAGCACCCTACATAAGGCCAACGGCGACGATCGCCAATCGGAACTCGAACCTTTCAGAGGCGCGCATGAACGGATCCCTGATCCAGCTCTTGGTCCTAGCCGGGATCGCCATTTTCCTTATCCTCAAGCTGAGATCCGTTCTTGGCACCCGCGAAGGTTTCGAAAAGCCGCCGATCCCGCTTGAGGACGTGCGCCCGCGCGTCCGCCGGGACTTCGAAGTGATCGAGGGTGGCCCTGATCGCGACATCACCGACCATGTGGCCGAAGGCTCGGATGCCGCCAAGGCTTTGGCCGCGATGAAACAGGCCGAACCGTCCTTCCAGGTTTCCCCTTTCCTCGAAGGTGCGCGCCAGGCCTACGAGATGATCCTCATGGCGTTCGAGAAAGGTGAACTGGACCGCATCCGCCCGTTCCTGTCCGATGAAGTTGAGGCCAGCTTCGGCGAAGCCATCGCTGCGCGCGAACGCGAAGGGCTGACGATCGAGGCCAGCTTCGTCGGAATGAAGGAACTTGCTCTGCAGGATGCGACTTTCAACAAGGAAAGCCGGATGGCAGAAATCTCCGTGCGATTCGTTGGCGAGCAAACCTACATCGTGCGCAACAAGGCCGGAGAGATCGTCGAGGGCAGCCCACGCGAGATCAAGAAGTCGCGCGACACCTGGACCTTCGCCCGAGCGATGGGCTCGGATGATCCGAACTGGCAGCTTGTCGCCACGGGCGATTGACGGCACCGTGGCATGGGCAGGGGCCTGCGCATCCTGGCGGTGGTTGCAGCGATGACGGCAGGTCCCGCCAAGGCCGAGCTGCTGGATTTCGAGGCGCTTGACGGCTGGCGTGAAGACCGCCACGCCGAGGCTCTGGTCGCATTCCTGAAGACCTGCGACCTGATCGACCAGCCCGACTGGGCTCCGCTATGCGCCGTTGCCGCCGACGTGCCGCAAGACGATGTCTCGGCCCGCAGCTTCTTTGAGCTTTTCTTCAAGCCGGTCGTTGTCGGCAAACCACCCGCCCTTTTCACCGGCTATTTCGAGCCCGAGCTTGAAGGCTCGCCGGTGCGGATCGGGCGCTTCCAATATCCGATTTACCGCCGCCCCCCCGAACTGCGCGACGGAACGCTTTACCATTCCCGCGAAGCGATCGAGAACGGCGCGATCTCAGGTCGCGGGCTGGAACTTGCCTGGCTTGATGATCCCGTGGATGTCTATTTCCTGCAGGTGCAGGGATCGGGGCGGATCAGGATGACCGACGGCACGGTGGTCCGTGTTGGCTATGCCGGGGCGAACGGGCATTCCTACCGGTCTGTCGGGCAAGAGATGGTCCGGCGCGGGACCCACAGCCTTGACCAGGTCTCGGCCCCCGAGATCGCGTCTTACGTTCGGTCCAACCCCGGAGAGGGAAGGGCCCTTCTCCACACCAACCCGTCCTATGTCTTTTTCCGAAAGATTGGGACGCTCGAGCCGAAGGATGGGCCAATCGGCGCGATGGGCCGGTCGATCACCACGATGCGCTCGGTTGCGATCGATCCGAAGTTCACGACCCTCGGCGCCCCCGTCTGGATCGAGAAAGATGGCCGCGAGCCGATCCGCAGCCTGATGATCGCCCAGGATACCGGCGGGGCGATCAAGGGCATGCAGCGGGCAGACATCTTCTTTGGTACCGGCGCCGGTGCGGGCCAAGCGGCAGGGACCATCAAGGATCCCGGGCGGATGGTGCTGCTTCTGCCCATCGACCGCGCTTTCGCCATGCTGGACGCCGACTGAGGGATGGCCCGCCGTCGTCGCCTTTCGTCAGAGGAAGAAGACCTCTGGCACGCGGTCGCCCGGACGGCGCGCGCCCTTCACCCCCCGCGCCCGCGCCCGCCGGAAGCTGACCCTCCGCCCCAGCCGCCCGCCTTTCACCACGCCAAGCCGCGGATTTCGCCTTTCATCCTAGGCGAAAAGACACGGATCGTCGAACGCAGGGACCTCGCCCCCGGACCAGCCGAGGTTCTGGGGAAGGCACCCTTGCAGATGGACGCCAAGACCCACGGAAAGATGACGCGCGGCAAGCTTCAGCCCGAGGCGCGGATCGACCTTCATGGCATGACGCTGGCCGAGGCGCACCCCGAACTGATCCGCTTCATCCTGAACGCCCATTCCGACGGCCTTCGGCTGGTCCTGGTCATCACCGGCAAGGGCAAGCGGCGCGACGATGGCGGCCCGATACCGCAGCGTGTCGGGGCCTTGCGTCATCAGGTACCGGGTTGGCTTCACCTGCCGCCCTTGGGTCCAGCCGTCCTGCAGGTGACCGAAGCCCACCAGAAACACGGCGGATCGGGCGCCTACTACGTGTACCTGCGTCGGCGCTGAGGCCGCCTATTCCGAAAGCTCGTCCCCGATCGCGACGACCGGAGCCAAGACCACCTCCGTAGCGCCACGCACAGTCAGGACGATACCGGGGAACAATCCGACACGCCCCTTTTGGTCCGAGGTAAAGGCTTCGTCGATATCCTCGATACCGCCGAAAAGGCTTATCAGCGCCGGGCTCGTGGCCAGGTTCATATGACCGGAGCCCGCGCTGAAGTTCTTTGTGTCCACATAGGTCACATCAAGATCGGCGATCCGGCTGACCTCCGACAGGTTGCCCAGACGCTCTGGCGCCCCTGAGATCCGCGCCGACAGGTTCAGGATCTGGTCGGCCGAGCTTCCGAAGATGACGAAGGGCTGCGGCAAGGTCCCGATGTCGCGGGCCTGCGACCGGAATACGTCGACATCGATGTCGGGTTGGATCAGCACGACGCTGCGCACGCGTTCGAGGCCCCGGTTGTCACGACTAAGGGCCATCTGGCGCAGCGTTTCCATGGTCAGGGCCGCCCCCAGCGAATGGGATACGATGATGATCTCCCTGAACCCCGCGGCCACCACCTCATCCAGCAACTCTTCCAGCCCGCGCCGGGCAAAGGTAGCGGAGTCGCGATCGTGGATGTAGCCCAGCGCCGAACCCCGCGACGGCCATGAATAATGCACGGCAACGGCCGGCACTTGCAGGTCGTGATGCATCTGGACGAAGCGGTAAACCCCTTCGGCCATGTTCACGTTGAAGCCGTGCACATAAACGACAGCTGTGGTCTGCCCTTCGCCTCGGACCTCCTGCGCAAGTGCGCTCCGGAAGGAGTCGGATGATGGGAACAGGACCTCTTTCGCAGTCAGAAAGTCCCGGGACGGGTCAGGCGCACGGGTCCGAGGTGGCCAGCTCAACTCGCCCGGTTCGCGATTCTCCGGGATCGAGATGTCATATTGCAGGAAGCTGAGTTGATCCGACCTCCCGAACCCGAACTCGCTGTTGTCCGGCGTGCGTGTGGTGCCGACAAAGATCGACGCATCAACTGCATTCGCACGATCCGGAGGGGCAGGGGTGAAACTGCCGCGCGGCGAACAGGCGGCCAGCAGCAGGAAAGCCAGGGCGAACAGGCTTCGCGAAACGGTCATTCTCGCCTCCACTCGGCCGCGGAACATCACGTCGCGAGGGGTCAAGGTCAAGTGGATCATTGGCCACGACCGGGCCTTCCACCGCGTCACGAACCCATCTCGGCATTTGGCCTATACAGCCTGTCCGGTTTCGGATACTGCGCCCGGACGGCCGAGGGTTCGGAGTCGTGGGCGAGGAGGCCCGGGACCAGGGGACGAGTGGCCGATCTGGCTTACCGGGTGCAGGACGCACCCCCCTTTGGGAAGACATCCATGACGACGATGAACGTGGCCGCGCCGTTGGCGCAGGCTTTGGCGGACAAGGGCTATGAAAGCCTGACCGCCGTGCAGGACGCCGTGCTGGTCGATGGCCTGGCAGGACGTGACCTTCTGGTTTCGGCGCAGACCGGCTCCGGCAAGACCGTGGCCTTCGGGCTTGCGATCGCGCCCGAGATCCTTGCCGGACAGGACGTGCTTCTGTTCGCAGACAAGCCCATCGCCCTTGCCATCGCGCCGACGCGCGAGCTTGCCCTTCAGGTCGCGCGCGAACTGGAATGGCTTTACGCCGGCGCACAGGCCAAGCTCGCCACCTGCGTGGGCGGCATGGACTATCGCACCGAACGCCGGGCACTGGAACGCGGCGCGCATATCGTCGTCGGCACCCCTGGCCGTCTCCGCGACCATATCGAACGCGGATCGCTGGACCTTTCCGGCATTCGCGCCGTCGTGCTGGACGAGGCGGACGAGATGCTGGACCTCGGCTTTGCCGAAGACTTGGAATTCATCCTCGCCGCCGCCCCGCCGGAACGCCGCACGCTCATGTTCTCGGCCACCGTGCCGAAGGAAATCGAAAAGCTCGCGGGCGAATTCCAGAAGGACGCCCTGCGCATCGTCGCCCAAGGCGAGGCGAAGCAGCATGTCGACATAGAATACCGCGCGATCTCCGTCGCCGTGCGCGACCGCGAACATGCGATCTTCAACGTCCTTCGCTATTACGAGGCGCGCACCGCAATCGTCTTCTGCAAGACGCGGGTGAACGTGAACCATCTTCTGGCCCGCATGGGCAACCGCGGCTTCCAGGTCGTGGCGTTGTCCGGTGAGCTCAGCCAGCAGGAACGCACCCATGCCCTGCAGGCCCTGCGCGACGGCCGCGCCCGGGTCTGCATTGCAACCGACGTTGCCGCCCGCGGGATCGACTTGCCGGGCCTGGAACTCGTAATCCACGCCGACCTGCCTTCGAACTCGGAAACCCTTCTCCACCGTTCGGGCCGCACCGGCCGGGCCGGGAAGAAGGGCGTCTCGGCGCTGATCGTCACCCCGGCGGAATACAAGAAGGCCCAGCGCCTTCTGGCTGGCGCAAAGGTCGTTGCCGAATGGGGCGCCGCCCCCGGTGCCGACGATGTGCAGGCGAAAGATGACCTGCGGATCCTGGAACATCCCGCGCTGACCGCGCCCATCGGTGACGATGTCGGCATCGCCGGCGAACTTCTGGAGCAGTTCGGCCCCGAGGCACTCGCCGCCGCCTTCGTCCGGCTCTGGCGCGAAGGGCGTTCGGCCCCCGAGGTCCTGTCCACCGACCTGCCCGTCCCGCCGCCATCGGCCCCGCGCGAACGCGGGGAGTTCGGGCCTTCGGTTTGGTTCCGCATTTCGGTCGGCCGCTCCGGCCGGGCCGAGGCGCGCTGGCTTCTCCCGAAGATCTGCGATGCGGGAAGCATCGCCAAGGACGGCATCGGCGCCATCCGCGTCCGCGAGGAAGAGACCTTCGTTCAGATCGCCGAGGCCCTCGCCCCGCGCTTTGGCGACCAGGTCGAACTCGACAAGGGTCTGACGATGGAGCGGATCGCGGGTGAGCCGGATTTCGACGCCCCGCGCAGCTTCCCCCGCCCCGAACGGCGTGATCGTCCAGAACGCCCCGAACGCCGCGAGCGGAGCGAAAAGCCCGCCTATACGCCGAAGCCGCCCCGGGTGGTCGAGGATGCCGTGGCCGAGGCACCGGCCCGCGAATATGCGCCGAAGCCCAAGGCGAAATACGAAGAACGTCCGCGCGTTGCTCCGGTCGAGGCGCGGCCCGACTGGAAGGAAAAGCGTGAGGACCGCCCCGCGCCCAAGCCATATGCCGAACGGGCCCCGCGCCCCGAAGGCGACGCCCAGGATCGCCCGAAAAAACCGCGCTGGACGCCGGACCAGAAGGCCGCCCCGCGTTCCGCAGGCTTCAAGAGCCACGGCGGGTCGCCCGACAAGCCGGGCCGTGCCGCGGGGTACAAGAGCCACGCTGCGGAAGGCACCGGCTACAAGCGTCGCGAGGATGGCGATCGCAAGCCTTATGCCCCGAAATCCGAGGGCTACAAGCCGCGCAGCGAAGGCTACAAACCGCGCGAAGACGGCGATCGCCCCCGCAAACCCTATGCCGCCAAGGGCGAAGGTTACACGCCCCGCGCCCCGCGCGAGGATGGTGACCGCCCGGCCCGCAAGCCCTACGCCCCGAAAGGCGAAGGCTTCAAGCCGCGTGAGGACGGGGATCGGCCCAGAAAGACCTACGCCCCCAGGGGCGATGACGCCCGTCCCTTCGTGAAGCGCGACGGTCCGGCCAAGCCGGGCGGGTTCAAGAAGCCCTTCGACAAGGGTGCCGCCCCGGCACGCCCGGCAAAGCCGAAACCTGACGCTAGGGACACCTCCAAGCGTTTCGTACCGCCGAAGGGACCGAAGCGCTAAAGGTCCGCTCCGGATCAGGTCCGGGGCGGGGTCAACCGCCGCAGCGCCTCTGCATGCGGCGCGGAGGGTAGCGCCAGGACCCCCTCGGCAAAGGCACGCTCAGAGTTGAACCGCAGGTCCGAGCCGTGCCGGTCGGTCACGGCCAACCCGGCCTTCTCAGCAATCAGGCTTCCTGCCGCGATGTCCCATTCCCAGGCATCACGCAGCGTCAGCATTCCGTCGAACCGCCCTTCCGCCGCCAGACACAGCCGATAGGCCAGCGAGGCGCGGAAGTGCCGCTCGATCCCGGGCACCCCGCCGGGCCATTTCTCGGGTGCAAGGTTTGCCTTGGTGGTCAGCACATGCGCCCCCTCCAGCCGGTCGCGCCTGCTGGAGGTGATCGGCTGCCCGTCCTTAAGGGGCCCCGATGTTTCCGCGGCCACATAGATCCGGTCCAGCGCCGGCAGGAACACGACCCCCGCCGTCACCTTGCCTTGCCGCGCCACGGCCAGCGAATGGGCAAAGGTCTCTTCCCCCGCAATGAAGGCGCGGGTGCCGTCGATCGGGTCGACGATGAAAACGCAGTCACGCGCCAGCCGCGTGGGATCGTCCGGGGTCTCCTCGGACAGCCAGCCATAATCGGGCCGCGCCGCCAGAAGCCGGGCTTTCAGCATGTCGTTCACTGCAAGGTCGGCCTCGGTCACCGGGCCGTGCTCGCCCCCCTTGTCCCAGACCTGCGGGTTCCGCCGCCAGTAGCGCAGCGCGATGCGCCCCGCCTCGCGCGCGGCGTCGGTCAAAAGCGCGAGGTCACGCTCCGGCAAGGGTCATCCCGTCGACCAGCAGCGACGGCACCCGGGTGGACAGATGCGCCCGGGCATCGTTCGCCGGGATGATCCGGAGCAGCATGTCGCGCAGGTTGCCGGCGATGGTGCACTCATGCACCGGGTGCGAGATGCGCCCGTTCTCGACCCAGAAGCCAGAGGCACCGCGCGAATAGTCCCCGGTCGTTGGGTTGATCGTCGACCCGATCATCGAGGTCACCCAAAGCCCGGTCCCCATCTGCGCCAGAAGGTCATTGCGGCTGTCTGACCCCTGGGTCAGGTCGATGTTCGTCGTCGCGGGCGAAGGCGGCGCCCCGGTCCCACGGGATGCGTTGGCGGTGGACGCCATCCCCAGCTTTCGCGCGGTAGCAAGGTCCAGCACCCAGCCGGTCAGGACGCCCCCTTCGACAATGGCCCGGCGCCCGGTCGGCAGCCCCTCGCCATCGAAGGGCCGGGACGCCGCGATGCGCGGGCGGTGCGGGTCCTCGATCAGCGACAGGTTTGCCGGCAGCACCGGCTTGCCCAGAAGATCACGGGCCCAGCTCGACCCCCGCGCGATCGAGCTTCCGTTGATCGCCGACAGCAGGTGGCCGATCAGCGAACTTGCGACCCTTTCGTCGTAAAGCACCGGGTAGGTGCCGGTGCGTGGCTTGACCGAGCCTATGCGTTGCAGGGTCCGCTGGGCGGCAAGGGTCCCGATCCCCTGCGCGTCCGGCATGTCGTCTGCGTAGACCCGGGACTCCCCCGCATAGTCGCGCTGCATCTCGGTGCCTTGACCAGCGAAAGCCACGGCTGACAGCGAGGTCGAGGTCCGGCCATAGCCACCGGAGAACCCGTTGCTGGCGGCAAGATGCAACTGGCGGCGGCTGTAGGCAGCGGCGGTCTCGACCTGGGTGATCCCCTTCTCCTCAAGGGCCGCAGCTTCGACCGCGCGGGCCGAAGCCTCCAGCCGGTCCGGCTCCGGTTCCGCCGCCGGGTCGGCAAGGTCAAGCGTCGCCAGATCCCAGTCCCGCGCCAGCTGGGACGGGTCGGCCAGACCGGCATGCGGATCCTCGGGCGCCTCGCGCGCCATTGCGACAGCGCGCTCGGCCAAGGCCTGGATCGTGGCCGCCGAGGTGTCCGAGGCCGAAACGCAGGCCTGCCGACGACCCATCAGCACGCGCAATCCGATTTCGATGTTCTCCGACCGCTCAGCCTGTTCCAAGGCACCCTTGCGGATCTCGATCGACAGGGCGGTGCCGGACACCGCCAGCGCATCCGCACTGTCTGCCCCGGCGCGGCGCGCGGCATCAAGCAGGGCAGAGGTCAGGTCTTGCAGGCTGGCGGTCATGGTGCGGTCCTCGGTGACATCGGCTGACGTAGTCCCGCCCACGTCCTGGCGCAAGCCCGCAGCGCCCGCTCTTGCCCCTACTGCAGCTGCTGCCCGTTCGCGAAAAGCCCGCCATCCTTGAACTCGATGACCGAGGTCACCTGATCGGGCTCGGTACCGGGACGGGTGAACACGCCCAGCATCATCCGCGCGCCCATCGCCTGGTCTTCCGGCAGGATGCCCATCGCGATCAGGTTGTCGATCAGCTTGTTCACACCCCTGATGTCCACGTTGATCGTGCCAGTCGGGGCTGGCATCCCCTGAAATGTCGTCGCCCCCGAATTGTCGACCTCAAGCGCCCCGCTTGCGGCCACCTCGGCCCCTGCCGCCTTCACCCGGACCTCCGTCAGGTCGATCGTGTCGATCTGGCCCGGAGGCTCCATCCCGTCCATTTCCGCTTCCGGGTCCATGATGTCCTGGAACCAACGACCGGTGCCCTTGACGTCAACAACAATCGTCGCAGGATCGCGCGACAGGACGGCCGCCGGGTCGAAAAGACCCCAGACGTCGTCCGAGATCGTCAGGTCGACTACCTTGGTCAGATACGCAAAATCCTGCGGCATGTCGGACTTCGAGGCGGGCACCAGCACGTTGAACGCGGATTCAGCAAAGCCGACGACCACTTCCGGGAACGGGATCTCAGCGCCCGAGATGGAAAAATTCGCCCCGCTTAAGGATGAGCCGTAGTTCACCCGCTCCTTGTCCAGCGCCAGGACAAAGCCGCCACCCGTGGCCGCCCCCTTGATGACTGTCGGCCCCGCGGCCTCGGTGATGTTGGCGTCCAGTGCCATGGCCCCGAAGGACATGTTCGTATCCGTGGCAAAACCGCTGTTCAGCGCCGTCGACATGTTGGCCATCAGCTCGGCGCCAAGCAGGTTGCCCTTGGTCGCGCCCTTCAGGTCGGCCAACGACAGGGTCATGGTCCCGCTGCCCGAGTCATCCGGGCTTGCCCCCGAAAGGTTCAGCGTGAAGGCGTCTGAGGCAAAGCTGCTGTCGACCCTCGTCGCGTCTCCCTCGGACGCAACAAGGTAGCGGGCGGAGGTCCCCGTCAGCGTGACATCCGCCTTGGTATCCAGCACTGTTCCCGCCTGATCCTTCACCTCGTCCAGAACCACCGACACGGTTGGTGCGGTGAAATCATAGCTGGTTTCGGTCGCAGATCCGCCGGCGATGATCGACAGGCCCGGCTGGTTCACCGTCAGCTTCATCGCTGACGGCCCTTCGCTGTCCGCCGGGAAGGCCAGCTTCATCGGATAGCTGTCCGATATGGTCACCGTCACCGTGCCGTCGCCGTTGTCGGCAAAGACGATGCTATCGATACTCGCTGAAAAGCTGCCGCCAAGGTCGTCGGTGTAGGTCAGCACGGCACCGGTCACCTCGACCGACCCGTCGGTTTCCGCCACGTTGTCGACCGTCAGTTCCTGACCCGCCGAGGTGACAAGCGCCTGCCAGTTGCCCCACACCTCTGCCGGCGTCACGTCGGCAGATGCGGCTTGTGCCAGAAGGACAAGCGAAAGCGCCGTGGTGCTGGTCAACATCCGGGACATTGTTGTCGCCTTTCCGGTTGAAGGGTGTGCCTCATCCTTTCTATCACCTGCCAAAGCGTCAAGTCAGTCCCCTCGGGCCAGGATCAGCGGAAAGCAAACCAAGATGATCAGCATCGACCGCGAAGACGGCATCACGATCCTGCGGCTGGCCCGCAGCCAGAAGGCCAACGCATTGACCGAAGAGATGCTGGTCGACCTCAGTACCGCCGTGTCAGAAGCAGACACCCCGGCGCTGATCCTGACCGGCGAGGGCAAGGTCTTTTCCGCCGGCGCCGATCTTGACGGCATGAAGGCCGGCCTCGGGGGAAGCCCCGCATGGGAGGCGCTTTCGTCAGCGATCGCGGACTATCCTGGCCTGACCATCGCTGCGCTCAACGGCACGCTGGCCGGTGGGGCCATGGGCATGGCGCTTGCCTGTGACCTTCGGATCGCCGTCCCCGCCGCGCAGTTCTTCTACCCAGTCATGCGCCTTGGCTACCGTCCGCAGCCCTCCGACCCCGCTCGGCTTGCCGCCCTCGTCGGCCCTTCCCGGGCGCGCATGATCCTTCTGGCCGGCCAGCGCATCGGGGCGGAAGAGGCGCTGGCCTGGGGTCTGATCGACCGGATCGTTGCCCCCGATACGCTGATCGACAGCGCAAGGGCCCTTGCCGTCGATGCCGTTGCCGCCGATCAAGGGCATCTCCACGCGCTGAAACGGATGACGAAAGGGGAAAGGCCATGAGCCACGGATACGAAAGCGGGCGGCTGAACCTGCCCTTTGTCGGCATTTCGACCTTCGGGAAGAACCCCTACCAGCCGGACTGGTCGAAGATCGACGCCGACTTCGCCATCCTTGGCGCCCCCTTCGACTTCGGCACCCAGTGGCGGGCAGGGGCGCGTTTCGGGCCGCGCGGCATCCGCGAGGCCTCGACCCTCTTTTCCTTCGGCCACGCCGGGGCCTACGACCATGAGGATGACGTGACCTACCTCGAAGGGGTCCGCATCGTCGATATCGGCGACGCCGACATCGTCCATACCGACACCGAAACCAGTCACGCCAACATCGAAAAGGGCGTGCGCGCCATCCTCGCCGCGGGGGCGGTGCCGGTTGTCCTAGGCGGCGACCATTCGATCAACATCCCCTGCATCCGCGCCTTTTCCGGCCGGCCGATCCACATCGTCCAGATCGACGCGCATCTCGATTTCGTCGATGTCCGCCACGGTGTCCGCCACGGCCACGGCAACCCCATGCGCCGCGCGGCCGAGCAGGACCATGTCACCGGCCTGTCGCAGCTAGGCATCCGCAATGTCAGCTCGACCGCGAAAGAAGGGTATGAGGCCGCCCGCGCCATGGGGTCCGACATCCTGTCAGTCCGCCAGGTCCGCAAGCTGGGGGTCGAGGCCGTGCTGGCCCGGATCCCCAAAGGCGTCGATTACTACCTGACCCTCGACATCGACGGCTTCGACCCCTCCATCGCCCCCGGCACCGGCACGCCCTCGCACGGCGGGTTCCTCTATTATGAGGTTCTGGAGCTGATCGACGGCCTGACGAAACAGGGCCGGATCGTGGGCATCGACCTGGTCGAGGTCGCGCCCGACTATGACCACACCGGCACGACCACCATCCTTGCCGCGCAGATCCTTCTGAACACCATCGGCCGGATCGCCCACCGGACAAAGGGCTAGGACTTGGACGCGCTCGTCATCGGGGCTGGGCCTGCCGGTCTGATGGCGGCGGAAGAAATGGCCCGCGCCGGTATCCCGGTGGTGGTCTGCGAGGCCAAACCATCGATCGGGCGGAAGTTCCTGATGGCCGGGAAATCCGGGCTGAACGTCACCAAGGACGAGGACCCGGGCGTTTTCGCCACCCGCTACGATTCCCCTCACCTCCGCCCGATGCTAAAGGCTTTCGGCCCGGCCGAGGTGCAGGCCTGGTGCCGCGCTCTGGGGCAGGAGGTCTTCACCGGTTCATCGGGACGGGTCTTTCCGGTGGCAATGAAGGCCTCGCCTCTCCTCCGCGCCTGGGCCGAACGGCTGTCGTCACAGGGGGTAGAAATCCGCACCCGCTGGCGCTGGGCTGGGTTTCACGGTGAAGGCTTCCGGTTCGAGACTTCCACCGGGACGCAGGTCCTGCGCCCGAGGGTCACCGTGCTCGCCCTCGGCGGGGCCAGCTGGCAGCGCCTCGGGTCGGACGCCGCCTGGGTTCCGTGGCTTGCTGGGCGCGGTGTCGGCATTGCGCCGTGGAAACCCGCGAATATGGGCTTTCACGTCAACTGGTCAGCGAAGATGGCCCCGCATTTCGGCAAGCCGGCGAAGGGAGTATCCCTAAAGGCCTGCTCGTCGAGCCCGTCAGGCACGCACGAAGTGCTCGAGGAGCATCGCGGTGAGTTCGTCATCTCGGCCCGTGGGATCGAAGGGGGCGGCATCTATGCAGTCTCCCGCCACCTGCGCGACGGTGGCGAGCTTGCCCTTGATCTCTTCCCGGATCTGTCCGACCACCAGATCGCCGAACGACTTGCCCGCCGGAAATCGGGCGAAAGCGTCACCAATCAGCTGCGCAAGCTGGGCCTCGACGCGGCGCAGGTGGCCCTGGTGATGGAGTTCTCCCGTGACGCCCCCTTTGCCCGGCTGAAACACCTGCCCATCCCCCTCGCCGGTCCCCGCCCGCTGGACGAGGCGATTTCGGTTGCCGGCGGTGTGAAATGGTCTGCGCTGACCGAAGACCTGGAGTTGAAGGCCCTTCCGGGTGTCTTTGCCTGCGGCGAGATGCTGGACTGGGAGGCCCCGACCGGCGGCTATCTTCTGACCGCCTCTTGGGCGACAGGGCGCTGGGCCGGGCAGGCAGCTGCAAGATCACTGGTGCGTGACGTCACGGCAGGGTGAGTGGACGTAACGCGACCTCTGACCCAAGCCTTGCCATGGCAGGAACGGAGTGGATCATGTGGAAACTTGCAGCGGCCCTGACGCTTGGCCTGACTGGGGCAGCTTCGGCCGAGGTGCAGAAGGCGGTGGTCGCCGGCGGCTGCTTCTGGTGTGTGGAGTCCGATTTTGAGGACTTGCCGGGCGTGCTGGATGCCGTCTCGGGCTATACCGGCGGCACCTCCGAAAACCCGACCTACAAGGACCACGACGGGCACTACGAGGCGGTTGAGATTACCTTCGACAGCGCGGTCATCTCCTACGAGGACCTGATCGCCAAGTTCCTGCGCTCGGTCGACGTGCTGGATGACGGCGGGCAGTTCTGCGACCGCGGGGACAGCTACCGGACCGCGATCTTCGTCCTTGACGAAACGCAACGTCAGTCGGCGGAAGCCGAGGTCGCGCGGGCCGAGGCCACCCTTGGTCAGGCGATCGTGACACCGGTGCTGGATGCAAGCCGCTTCTGGATCGCCGAGGACTATCACCAGGATTATGCCAAAGGCACCGGCATCGTCCTGACCCGTGCCGGCCCGAAGTCGCAGGCGAATGCCTACAAGTTCTATCGCAAGGCCTGTGGCCGCGATGAACGGGTCAGGGAGCTATGGGGGGCCCAGGCCTTTCCCGGGTGACACGGGCGGGTGCGGGAAAAAAGGCTCCCGAAGGAGCCGCATTTCAGGATGTCCCACCCCGTGTTGCGGGTAGGAATGGTGCCCAGAAGAGGACTCGAACCTCCACGCCTTGCAGCGCTGGTACCTGAAACCAGTGCGTCTACCAATTCCGCCATCTGGGCACTGATGGGCGATGTAACGACCCCCCTTGGCAGAGTCAACGGCCCCGCCTGCAAATTTCGCCGCAGCCGATTGGCCTTGCCCGGTGGGGGCGCCGGGGGTATTCATCCGGCCAGTTTCAGGCATGAGGTCGGCCCATGGGCAAGCTTGTCACCATCTTCGGCGGGTCGGGTTTCGTCGGTCGTTACATCGCTCGTCGCATGGCGAAAGAGGGCTGGCGCGTCCGCGTTGCCGTCCGCCGCCCGAACGAGGCGCTGTTCATGCGGCCCTATGGCGTTGTCGGCCAGGTCGAGCCGGTGGCCTGCAACATCCGCGATGATGCTTCGGTCCGCGCCGCGCTGCAGGGCGCCGATGCGGTGGTGAACTGCGTGGGCATCCTGAACCGGTCGGGAAAGAACACGTTCGACGCCGTCCAGGCCGAGGGCCCCGGCCGGATCGCCCGGATCGCCGCAGCCGAGGGGGTGTCGACGCTGGTCCATGTCTCGGCCATCGGGGCGGATGCGCAGTCGGACAGCAACTATTCGCGCACCAAGGCGGAAGGCGAGGCGGCGGTGCTGGCCGGGTTTCCGTCCGCGGTCATCCTCCGCCCCTCGATCATCTTCGGGACCGAGGACGGGTTCTTCAACCGTTTCGCCTCGATGTCCCGCCTTGGTCCGATCCTGCCGGTCGTCGGGGCGAACACGAAGTTCCAGCCGGTCTATGTCGATGACGTCGCGCAGGCCGCCGTTAAGGGCGTTCTGGGTCAGGCGGCGCCGGGGATCTACGAGCTTGGCGGGCCCGAGGTTGACACCTTCCGTGGGCTCATGGGCCGGATGCTGGATGTCATCAAGCGCCGCCGCGCGGTCGTGAACGTGCCGTTCTGGGTGGCAAACCTCATGGGATTTGTCTTCGATATGGTGCAAGCGGTGACGCTGGGGCTGATCGAGAACAAGATGATCACCCGCGACCAGGTGCGGAACCTGCGGCGCGACAATGTCGTCTCGGCAGGCGCGAAGGGGCTGGCCGACCTTGGCATCCAGCCCACCGCGATGGAAGCGGTTCTCCCCGATTACCTCTGGCGTTTCCGCCCCTCGGGCCAGTTCGCGGCGATCAAGGAATCGGCAAAGAACCTGAAGAAGGCCTGAGCGGTTGGACACAACCCTGACCGCCGCCTTCCTTGGCCTTCTGGAAGGATTGACCGAGTTCCTGCCGGTCTCATCGACCGGGCACCTGCTGCTTGCCGGGCACTTCCTTGGCTTCGAGTCGAAGGGCAAGACGTTCGAGGTGGTGATCCAGTTGGGCGCGATCCTTGCGCTTGCCTCGGTCTATGCGGCGACGGTGCTGCGGATCCTTGTCCGTGCCCCGCATGACGACGCGGCGCGGCGGTCCATCGTGTCGATCCTGCTGGCCTTCTTTCCGGCGGTGATCGTGGGCCTTCTGGCGCATGACTTCATCAAGAATGTCCTTTTCGAGACCCCGATGCTGATCGCAGTCATGCTGATCCTTGGCGGTTTCGTCCTTCTGGTCATCGACCGCATCGCCCCTGCGCCGGTCCATCACGATGCGCTGGCGCTGCCGTTCGGGAAATCCCTGGCGATCGGCTTCTGCCAGTGCCTTGCGATGATCCCGGGCGTCAGCCGGTCGGGTGCGACGATCGTGGGGGCGCTGATGATGGGGGTCGAAAAGCGCGCGGCGGCGGAGTTTTCGTTTCTGCTGTCCCTGCCCACGATGGGTGCGGCGGTGGCCTATGACCTGTTCAAAAACCGCGATGTGCTTGATTTCGGGGCCATTTGGGAAATCGCTGTCGGCTTTGCGGTGGCCTTCGTGACGGCCCTTTGCGTGGTGCGCTGGGTGCTGAGCTACATCAGCCGGAACGGCTATGCGCTGTTCGGTTGGTGGCGAATCATTGTGGGAAGTGCCGCACTGCTGGCACTTTCGCTGGGGTTCTAGGTAGATTTGGAACGTGTGCTGACCTAATTTCAGATCGATACGTCAGTTTTTCTGCCTCATCCCGAAAGAAACCCGCAATTAGGTAAACTATACTGACTTTTATGTTGCGCGGAACGCCTGTATGAGGGCGGTCCGAAGTCGATTTCCATGAGGCGCAGCGATGGCCACGCAGAAGATGCTGAAATTCGTCACCGTCGGGAAGGAAATGCCCGAAAAGCGTGACGCATCCTCGCGTGCGCAGGATTTCCACGAGATTTACCGCGAGTACGCGGACCAGAAGGCTGCCGAGCAGGCCGGGCGCTGCAGCCAGTGTGGCGTGCCTTACTGCCAGTCGCATTGCCCCCTGCACAACAACATCCCCGACTGGCTGAAGCTGACCGCCGAGGGGCGGCTGCAAGAGGCCTACGAGATCAGTCAGGCCACCAACACCTTCCCGGAAATCTGCGGCCGCATCTGCCCGCAGGACCGCCTCTGCGAAGGAAACTGCGTGATCGAGCAATCGGGCCACGGCACGGTGACCATCGGCAGCGTCGAGAAGTACATCACCGACACCGCCTGGGAGGAAGGCTGGGTCAAGCCGATCCGCCCGCATGCCGAACGCCCCGAAAGCGTGGGCATCATCGGTGCGGGTCCGGGCGGCCTTGCGGCGGCGGACATGCTGCGGCGGCAGGGCGTGCAGGTCACGGTCTATGACCGCTACGACCGCGCGGGCGGGCTGATGACCTATGGCATCCCCGGCTTCAAGCTGGAGAAGGACGTGGTCGAGCGCCGCAACGCCCAGCTAGCGGACGGGGGCGTGAACTTCGTCCTGAACTGCAACGTGGGCGAGGACATCACCTTCGACGCGATCCGGGGACAGCATGACGCGGTGCTGATCGCGACAGGCGTCTACAAGGCGCGGGACATCGAAGCGCCGGGCGTGGGCGCCAAGGGCATTGTCAAGGCGCTGGACTATCTGACGGTGTCAAACCGCAAGGGATTTGGCGACGATGTTCCAGCCTTCGAGAACGGCGAGCTGAACGCCAGCGGCAAGCGTGTTGTCGTCATCGGCGGTGGTGACACCGCGATGGACTGCGTGCGCACCGCGGTACGTCAGGGGGCGCTTAGTGTGAAGTGCCTGTACCGCCGCGACCGGGCGAACATGCCGGGCAGCCAGCGCGAAGTGCAGAACGCTGAAGAGGAAGGCGTTGAATTCGTGTGGCTTTCCGCGCCGAAGGGCTTCACCGGCGGCACCGAGGTGGATGGCGTGATGGTCCAGAAGATGCGCCTTGGCGCACCGGATGCGACGGGTCGTCAGACCCCGGAGGTGATCGAGGGCGCGGACTATGTCGAGCCCGCCGACCTTGTGATTCAGGCGCTGGGGTTCGAGCCCGAAGACCTGCCGACGCTCTGGGGTGTGCCGGAGTTGAAGGTCACCCGCTGGGGCACGATCAAGGCCGATTTCCGCACGCACGAGACCAATCTGCCGGGCGTCTATGCGGCGGGCGACATCGTGCGGGGCGCCTCGCTGGTCGTCTGGGCGATCCGCGACGGGCGCGAGGCGGCGGAAGCGATCCTTGGCTACCTGGCGCAGACCGAAGCCGGGGCCGGGGCGGTGGCGGCGGAATAGTGAATGAAAGCCTAAGCGTCTTCCTTGTGTCTTCCACGCGTCTTCCTTCTGTCTCTACGCAAGGGCGACATCCGAAACTAGAAACGTCAGAAGTTTTGACCTGATCCGAAGCAAAACGACAATGCGGACCTGCCTGATCCTTGCCAGCCTGACCCTGACGGCCGCCCCCGCGCTGGCCGGCAACTGGGCCGTGCCGGAAGGGTGCGAGGCCTTCATGACGGTTCAGTCGAAGGCTTGCCGGGTGTCGCACTACTACAAATGCGTGGCCGACGCCCCCGGCGACCAGTGGCGCGTCGACATGGATCAGGAAGGGCCGTTCTTCCTTTCGCGCATCGATGTCGAAGCGCAGTGGGTGGAAAGCTACGGCCCCGAGCGGCAGGTCCTTGACCCGTCGCCTGCCGACCCCGCCAATTTCTCGGAACTTCTATCCAGCGGCATCGACACCTGGGATTTCACCCAGACGCGGGACGACGGAACCGGGATCAGGGCCGTAGGCTATGACCGTCTGACCGGCCGGACCATGACGATCGACGGCATCACCCTGAGCGAGACAGAAGTCGACTTCACCGAATACGACCTGTCCGGAACCGTCCTGCGCCGGTCGCGCGGGAACGAATACCTCCACCCGGAGTGGCGGATGTTCTTTGCCGGACCGGGCGAGACGGACCTTGGCGATGGCCGGTGGCTGCCGATCGACGGCAGCCCGGTGGAGTTCATTTTCCCCGGGGAAGAAGGGTTCCTTGCGTCCCAGCCGAAGTATGATTGCGACGCGCTGACGGCGGAACTTCCGGTCTGGAGGGTAAGCCATGAGCCTTGAGCGTGACGGCGGCTGCCTTTGCGGTGCCGTGCGATTCAAGGCGCGGCTGACGGGCACGAACTTCGGTGTCTGCCATTGCCCGATGTGCCGGAAATGGACCGGCTCGGCCCTGCTGGGGATCACGGTTCCGGCGGGGAACGTAGACTGGACGGGCCTTGATCATGTGGCCAAGCGCCAGTCCAGCGCCTGGGGCGAGCGGGCGTGGTGCGCCGACTGCGGCTCGCACCTCTGGTTCCGGGTGACGGTGGATGGTCCCTATGCGGGCAACCTGGAGCTGCCGGTCGGCACGTTTGACGATGCGAACGGGCTGACCATGACGAACGAGATCTACATCGACCACAAACCCGACAGCTACGCCTTCGCAGGCAGCGGTCGGCAGGTTTTGACGCGAGCGCAGTGCGTGGAAAAATTCCCGCTTCTGGCCAGTGAATGAAGGAGAGGCCCATGACCACGTTTGACGCCGCCTGGGTGAAGGCCGAAGAGGAAAAGCGCGCCTGGCTGGACGCGAACGGGCTTTACAAGACCGAGGATGAACATTCGTCCTGCGGCGTGGGGCTGGTCGTGTCGATCTCTGGCAAGCCCTCCCGCAAGGTCGTGGAAAACGGCATCAACGCTTTGAAGGCGGTCTGGCACCGGGGCGCGGTGGATGCGGATGGCAAGACCGGCGACGGCGCGGGGATCCATGTGCAGATCCCGGTCAAGTTCTTCTACGACCAGGTGCGCCGCACGGGGCATGAGCCGGACATGTCGAAGCTGATCGCCGTGGGCCAGGTCTTCCTGCCGCGGACGGATTTCGGCGCGCAGGAACGCTGCCGGACGATCGTGGAGACCGAGGTCCTGCGGATGGGGCATTACATCTACGGCTGGCGGCATGTGCCGGTGGATGTCAGCGTCCTGGGCGACAAGGCCAATGCGACGCGGCCCGAGATCGAGCAGATCCTGATCCGCTGCGAGAAGGACATCGACCAGGAGCAGTTCGAGCGCGAGCTCTACATCATTCGTCGCCGGATCGAGAAGGCAGCGACGGCGGCGGGCATCCAGGGGATGTATCTGTGTTCGCTGTCCTGCCGGTCGATCATCTACAAAGGGATGATGCTGGCCGAGCAGGTGTCGACCTTCTACCCGGACCTGCTGGATGAGCGGTTCGAGAGCGCCTTCGCGATCTACCACCAGCGTTACAGCACGAACACCTTCCCGCAGTGGTGGCTCGCCCAGCCGTTCCGGATGCTGGCGCACAACGGCGAGATCAACACGCTGAAGGGCAACGTCAACTGGATGAAGAGCCACGAAATCCGGATGGCCAGCGCCAACTTCGGCGAGGCGGCCGAGGACATCAAGCCGATCATTCCGGGGGGGACTTCGGACAGTGGCGCGCTGGATGCGGTGTTCGAGGTGCTGGTGCGCTCGGGGCGTTCCGCCCCCATGGCGAAGACGATGCTGGTGCCGGAGGCCTGGTCAAAGCAGACGGTGAACATGCCCAAGGCCTGGGCGGACATGTATTCCTACTGCAACTCGGTGATCGAGCCGTGGGATGGCCCGGCGGCGCTGGCCATGACCGACGGGCGCTGGGTCTGCGGGGGCCTGGACCGGAATGGCCTTCGGCCGATGCGCTATGTCATCACGGGCGACGGGATGCTGATCGCGGGGTCGGAAGCCGGGATGGTGCCGGTGGATGAAAGCACCGTCCGCGAGAAGGGCGCGCTTGGGCCGGGGCAGATGATCGCGGTCGATATGGTGGAGGGGAAGCTCTACCACGACGTCCAGATGAAGGACAAACTCGCCGCCGCCCAGCCCTATGGCGAGTGGATCGAGAAGGTTGTCGATCTCAACAGCCTCTTGCGGGATATCCCCGAGACGCAGACCTTCACCGGTGGCGAGCTGCGGAAGCGCCAGATCGCGGCAGGGTTCACGGTGGAGGAGCTGGAGCAGGTCCTGGCGCCGATGGCCGAGGACGGGAAGGAAATGGTCGCCTCGATGGGCGATGACACGCCGCCGGCGGTGCTGTCGTCGGTTTACCGGCCCCTCAGCCATTACTTCCGCCAGAACTTCAGCCAGGTGACGAACCCGCCCATCGACTCGCTTCGCGAAGGTCGGGTGATGTCCCTCAAGACCCGCTTCGGCAACCTGCGGAACGTGCTGGACGAAAACTCCAGCCAGTCGGAAATCCTCGTCCTCGAAAGCCCCTTCATCGCGAACCGCGAGTTCGAGGTGATGGTGGAGCGGTTCGGCGATCAGGTGGCCTTCATCGACTGCACTTTCCCTGTGGGCGAGGGGCTGGATGACCTGCGGCAGGGGCTGGAGCGGATCCGGGCCGAGGCCGAGGATGCGGTGCGGTCGGGCGCCGGCCAGCTGGTTCTGACGGATGAGCATCAGGGGCCGGAAAAGGTGGGGATGCCGATGATCCTTGCCACGTCAGCGGTGCATAGCTGGCTGACTCGCAAGGGGCTGCGGACCTTCTGTTCGATCAACGTGCGGTCGGCGGAATGCATGGACCCGCATTACTTCGCCGTGCTGATCGGTTGCGGGGCGACGACGGTGAACCCGTACCTTGCGCAGGATTCGATTGCCGACCGGATCGAGCGGGGGCTGCTGGAAGGCTCGCTGACCGACGCAATGCGCCGGTATCGGGATGCCATCGACGCAGGGCTCTTGAAGATCATGTCGAAGATGGGGATTTCGGTGATCTCCAGCTATCGAGGCGGTCTGAACTTCGAGGCGGTGGGTCTGTCCCGCGCCATGGTGGCCGAGTACTTCCCGGGCATGCAGAGCCGCATCTCGGGGATTGGTCTCACGGGTGTCGAGCAGAAGCTGGAAGAGGTGCACAAGCGCGGCTGGCTGGGCGGCGCGGATGTGCTGCCCATCGGCGGCTTCTACAAGGCGCGGCGGTCGGGCGAAAAGCACGCCTGGGAAGCGCAGACGATGCATATGCTGCAATCGGCCTGCGACCGGGCGAGTTACGACCTCTGGAAGCAATACTCCGCCGCGATGCGGGCGAATCCGCCGATCCACCTGCGCGATCTTCTGGACATCAAGACGCTTGGCAAGCCGGTGCCGATCGAGGAGGTGGAATCCATCACCTCGATCCGCAAGCGGTTTGTCACGCCGGGCATGTCGCTCGGGGCGCTGTCGCCCGAGGCGCACAAGACGCTGAACGTGGCGATGAACCGGATCGGCGCGAAGTCGGACTCGGGCGAGGGCGGCGAGGACCCGGCGCATTTCACGCCGGAACCGAACGGGGACAACCCGTCCGCCAAGATCAAGCAGGTGGCGTCCGGGCGCTTTGGCGTGACGGCGGAATACCTGAACGCCTGCGAGGAGCTTGAGATCAAGGTCGCGCAAGGGGCCAAGCCGGGTGAGGGCGGTCAGCTGCCGGGGATGAAGGTCACGGCGCTGATCGCGCGGCTGAGGCATTCGACGCCGGGCGTGACGCTGATCTCGCCCCCGCCGCACCACGATATCTACTCGATCGAGGACCTGGCGCAGCTGATCTACGACCTGAAGCAGATCAACCCACGCGCCAAGGTGACGGTGAAGCTGGTGTCTTCCAGCGGTGTGGGCACGATTGCGGCGGGCGTGGCGAAGGCCAAGGCCGACGTGATCCTGATCTCGGGCCACAACGGCGGGACGGGCGCTTCGCCTGCCACGTCGATCAAATACGCGGGCCTGCCATGGGAAATGGGCCTGACCGAGGCGCATCAGGTGCTGGCAATGAACAACCTGCGTGAGCGGGTGACGCTGCGGACCGACGGCGGCCTGCGGACGGGGCGTGACATCGTCATGGCGGCGATGATGGGGGCCGAGGAGTACGGCATCGGCACCGCGGCGCTGATCGCGATGGGCTGCATCATGGTGCGCCAGTGCCAGTCGAATACCTGCCCGGTGGGCGTCTGCACGCAGGATGAACGCCTGCGGGCCAAGTTCACCGGGTCGGCGGACAAGGTGGTGAACCTGATCACCTTCTACGCCCAGGAAGTGCGGGAGATCCTCGCCTCGATCGGCGCGCGGTCCATGGATGAGATCATCGGGCGGGCCGACCTGCTGACGCAGGTGTCGCGCGGGGCCGCGAACCTTGACGACCTGGACCTCAACCCGCTTCTGATCACCGTCGATGGCAGCCGGTCGATCACCTATGACCGGTCGAAGCCCCGGAACGCCGTGCCGGACACGCTGGACGCCGAGATCATCAAGGACGGCCACCGCTTCTTCGAGGATGGCGAGAAGATGCAGCTGAGCTACGCGGTGCGGAACACGCTGCGGACCATCGGCACGCGGGCGTCGAGCCATATCGTGAAGAAGTTCGGGATGCGCAACGCGCTGCAGCCGGACCATCTGACCGTGAAGCTGACCGGGTCCTGCGGGCAGTCCCTGGGCGCGTTCAGCGTCCGCGGCCTGAAGCTGGAAGTGCAGGGCGATGCCAACGACTATGTCGGCAAGGGCCTGTCGGGCGGCACGATCACCGTGCGGCCGCTCATGTCCTCGCCGCTGAAGGCGGAGGAGAACACGATCATCGGGAATACTGTCCTCTACGGGGCGACCGACGGGTTCCTCTTCGCCTCTGGCCGCGCCGGGGAGCGGTTCGCGGTGCGGAACTCGGGCGCGCATGTCGTGGTCGAAGGCTGCGGGTCGAACGGCTGCGAGTACATGACCGGCGGTGTTGCGGTGATCCTTGGCCGGATCGGCGCGAACTTCGGGGCGGGGATGACGGGCGGGATGGCCTATGTCTACGATCCCGACGGCGTGGCCGAGGATTTCATGAACCTCGAGTCGATCATCACCTGCGCGGTCGCGCATCCGCACTGGGAATTGCAGTTGAAGGGACTGATCACCCGGCACCACGAGGAAACCGGCAGCCGGATCGCCGAGCGCATCCTGGCGAACTGGGACCGCGAGCGGCTGAACTTCCTGCAGGTCTGCCCGAAAGAGATGGTCAGCCGCCTGCCCTATCCCTTGTCGGACGAGGTGGCGAAGGTGCCGGCTGAATAGGAATCGTCTGCCCAAACCGCTTTGGATGTGCTAAAGACGGGCCGCAGCCGCTGGGTTGCGGCCCGTTTCACCTGGAGAACCCCATGTCCGACCTGATCATCGTGGCCTTCCCGGACGAGGCAACGGCCTTCGCGGCAGGCGAGGCGCTGGTGCTTCTGCAGAAGAAATACCTGATCGAGATGGAGGATGTGGTCGTCGTCACCCGCGACCACGGCGGCAAGGTCAAGCTGAACCAGTCGGTGAACCTGGTCACCGGCGGGGCCATCGGTGGCGGCCTTTGGGGCACGCTGATCGGCCTTCTGTTCCTGAACCCCATCGTCGGGGCCGCTGTCGGGGCGGGGGCGGGGGCGATTGCGGGCAAGTTCAGCGACATGGGGATCGACGATGATTTCCTGCGCGATGTCGGTCACAGCCTGGACAAGGGCGGGGCGGCGGTGGGTGTGTTGGTCCGCAAGATGACGCCCGACAAGGTGCTGGCCGAGCTGGAGCAGTTCCGCGAGAAGGGCCGGGTGATCCACACCTCGCTGAGCCACGAGGCCGAGGCGAAGCTGAAGAAGTTCCTCGAGCAGGTGCCGCCCCTCCACATGCCGCATGACCAGCTTGGCGGTGGGCGGAAGTAACCGGGGCCGGGTCCTCTTGACGGGCTGGCCCGGGCGGCGTCTAACCTCGCGCCCATGACCGAGAAAAGCGCAGAGAAACCGGCCGAAAAGCCAGCCCCGGCCGCACGCAAGCGCAAGCCGAAGGTCGAAGAGGCCCCGCCGCCGAAGCCGCGCCTCTGGCGGGTCGTGGCGAAATGGGTCCTGCGGGGGCTTGGCGGGATCGCGGCGGTCTATGCCGTGCTGATCCTTCTGTTCAGCTTCCTGCCGCCCCGGACCAACCTGTACCAGATGAGCGAAAGCTGGCGTCTGGGCGGGATTGAGAAGGACTGGGTGTCCTTCGAGGATATGGCGCCCGTGATGGGGCGGTCGGCGGTCGCGGCCGAGGATGCGAATTTCTGCAACCACTGGGGCTTCGACATGGCCGCAATCCGGCAGGCCATTGATGAGGGCAGCAACCGGGGGGCGTCCACGATCAGCCAGCAGGTGGTGAAGAACGTCTTCCTCTGGCACGGACGCAGCTATCTGCGGAAGGCGATGGAGGCGGTGCTGACCCCGGTGGTCGAGCTGGTGTGGTCAAAGCAGCGGGTGCTGGAGGTCTATCTCAACGTCGCCGAGTTCGACGAGGGCGTCTTCGGCGTGCAGGCGGCGGCGCAGCACTACTTCGGCGTCGATGCGAAGGACCTGAGCGCCCTGCAGGCGGCGCGGCTGGCGGCGGTGCTGCCCGATCCGAAGGGGCGCAGCGCGTCCGAGCCGTCGAGCTTTGTCCGCAGCCGGACGCGCAGCATCATTTCAGGCGCCGAGACCATCGCGGCGGACGGTCGTTCCGCCTGTTTCGAGGGTTGAGGGGCGGCAGGGATTGAAATCGGCCCCACCAAGCGGCAATGAAGGAAGAAGACCGGAGGCCGTCCTGTAATGAACCGTTTGTACCATGTTCCCCTCTCTCCCTTCTGCCGCAAGGTGCGCCTGACCCTGGCGGAGAAGAAGATCGAGGTGGAGCTGGTCGAGGAACGCTATTGGGAACCCTCGCCCGATTTCCTGCGCAGGAACCCGGCGGGGAAGGTGCCGATCCTGAAGATGGGCCCGCGGACGATGAGCGAAAGCCAGGCGATCTGCGAATACCTGGACGAGATCTCACCCGAGCCGCCGCTGATGCCAAAGACCGCAGAGGGGCGGTATGAGGTGCGGCGGCTGTGCGCTTGGTTCGACGACAAGTTCCAGGACGAGGTGACGTCGAAGCTTCTCTATGAGCGGGTGAACAAGAAGGTTACCGGGCAGGGCTATCCGGATTCGAAGAACGTCAAGCTGGGCTCGACCCGGATCAAGTACCACCTCGACTACATGGCCTGGCTGCTGGACCAGCGGCGCTGGCTGGCGGGGAACGAGATGACGCTGGCCGATTTCACCGCGGCGGCGCATCTGAGTTGCCTGGACTACATCAGCGATGTGGACTGGAACCGGCATGCGGTGCTGAAGGACTGGTATGCGAAGATCAAGTCGCGCCCGTCGTTCCGGCCTTTGCTGGCCGACCAGATTTCGGGCTTTCCGCCGGCCCAGCATTATGCCGACCTGGATTTCTGAGGCCCACCCCCGGGGCGCTGCCGCCGCGTCCACGGTTTCTCGAACCAGTGGCGCAACCGTGAACGCACCCGAGATATTTGTGGACGAAGAATGAGCCTGAAGGAGCGTCTTCGCGCACAGGCGCTGGAAGAGGGCTTTGCAGGCATCGGTATCTGCCGTCCGGACGCGATCCCCGAGGCGGCGGGGCAGCTGCGCGCCTTTCTGCTGGACGGGCGGCACGGCCAGATGGGCTGGATGGCCGAGCGCGAGGGCTGGCGGGGGAACCCGGCGGCGCTTTGGCCCGAGGCGCGGTCGGTGATCATGCTGGCGGAGGCCTATACGCCTGAAGTGGACCCGATGGCAGGGCTCGCGGCGCGGGACCGGGGGGTGGTGTCGGTCTATGCGCAGGGGAAGGATTACCATGACCTTGTGAAGCGACGGCTGAAGCGGTTGGGGCGCTGGCTGATCGAGGAGGCGGCCCGGTCGTCCGAGGCTTGCGAGATCAAGGTTTTCGTCGATACCGCGCCGGTGATGGAAAAGCCCTTGGCGCAGGCGGCGGGGCTGGGGTGGCAGGGCAAGCACACGAACCTTCTGGGGCGTGACCTGGGGAACTGGGTGTTCCTGGGCGCGATCTTCACCACGCTGGAGCTGGAGGCGGACGCACCAGAGGTTTCCCATTGCGGGACCTGCACGGCCTGTCTGGACATCTGCCCGACGCGGGCCTTTCCTGCGCCCTACCAGCTGGATGCGCGGCGCTGCATTTCCTACCTGACGATCGAGCATGCAGGGCCGGTGGACCCCGAGCTGCGCCCGCTGATGGGCAACCGGATCTATGGCTGCGACGACTGCCTGGCCGTCTGCCCCTGGAATAAGTTCGCCGTGGCGGCGCGGGAGATCGGGTATCAGCCACGGGTCGGTCTGCCCGAGTTGGCCGAGCTTGCGATGCTGGACGATGCAGGCTTCCGGGAGCGGTTTGCGGGGAGCCCGATCAAGCGGATCGGGCGCGGCAGGTTCGTCAGGAACGTCCTTTATGCGATCGGGAATTCGGGGGTCTCGGGGTTGGGGGCGACAGCAGCCGCGCTGCGGGACGATCCTGATCCGGCCGTGGCAGACGCGGCGCGCTGGGCGGTGGAACGGCTGCAAGCGGTTTGACGCGCGCCCGGCAGAAGGTGGTGGCGCGGCAGGCGATTCGGGAGCATTCTACCGCTCCTGCGCAACCATGGAGGAAGACATGAGCCGTCATCTTGCGGATCATCGGAAGGCCACCACCGGCAGCCGGACGAAGCATTTCCTGCGCCTTGCCCGCACCCCGCGCGAGACCTGGCACCGGACGAGGGCGGGGGCAGGCGTAACGCGGATCAGGCAGTTCCTGCGGATCGAGCGGGGGCGGACCGCCTGACTGACCACAGTGGTCAAAACTGAAGAATGCAGCGAAATCAAACGCTTGTCTGTGGGCGTTTACCATTTGTAAAGGTCTGGTGACCACCGGCCTCTCGGTCCTACGGACAGTTGACAATGCCCGGGCTTCGGGCCTCCATCCGGGGTGGAAACCCATCCGAGGAGGCTTTCGATGACCGTGGACGTGAAGTACTGGACCGAGGCGAAGGCGACCGGCGGTGGCAGGAACGGCGTTTCCGGGCTGGTGAACGGGCAGCTGACCGTGACCCATGCCAGCCCCAGGGAGCTGGGCGGGTCGGGCCTTGGGCACAACCCGGAAGAGCTGTTCGCGATCGGCTACAGCGCCTGCTACCTGGGTGCGATGCGCTATGCCGCCTCGACCGAGAAGCTGGGCACGGTGCCCGAGAATGCCACGGTGAACGCGCATGTCGGGATCGGCGGGCGGTCGGATGGCGGGTTCGGGCTGAAGGTGCGGCTGGTCGTCAGCATGCCGGGCGTGGACCGCGCGGTGGCCGAGAAGATCGCCGAACGCGGACACCACATCTGCCCGTATTCCAATGCGACGAAGGGCAATATCGAGGTGGTGACCGAGGTCGTCTGATCCAACGGCGGCGCCCCGGACGAGGCTTGCGAAAGGGGTGAAAACCGACTCTGTTGGCGGGGCGCCGGGCAGGCGCTGCGGGCAGGGGCGGACGTGCTGGACGGTAAGGATCAGGGCGATGGTCAGGCGGGGGGCGGAAAGCCGCTGCTGACGGTGATCTACATCGTCGAGCCGCCGGAATTCCAGCGCATGGCCTGCTATCTTCTGGCCTCGCTTCGCGCTCAGTTTCCGCCCGATGTCCGGGCCATCGGCTATTGCCCCGAGCACCGGATGGCCGAGATCGAGCCGGGCGTGATCCGCGCGCATGAGCTGATGGGCGCCGAAATCCGGCCGATGCGAACCGAAGGGCGCTGGGACCCGGCCTATCCGCATGGCAACAAGATCCTGGCGGCGCTGGAGCCGCGCGACAGCCAGTATTCGGCCTTTGTCGACAGTGATGTGCTGTTCCTGCGACCGAATACTCCCGAGGCGCTGATCAGCCCTGGCAAGGTCAGCTGTTCGGTTGCGGCCTCGATGCAGTGGGGCGAGCAGTCGGTGTGGGACGAGATCTACGGCGTCTTCGGGATGCCCGTCCCGACGGAGCGGGTGCGGCTGATGCGACGGTCGCGGGCCGAGGTGGTGCCTTACTTCAGCTCGGGCCTCGTGGTCTTTCCGGAAGGGCCGGTGAACGGACGGCGCTTCGCCGACGTCTGGTACGAGACTGCGACCGAGATCGACAAGACCGACCTGCCGGCGCGGCGGCCCTATCTGGACCAGATGTCGCTGCCGCTGGCGATCCGCCGGGCGGGGCTGGAGTGGAACCAGTTGCCCGAAGAGCAGCATTTCATCCTGGGCGGTGTCCTGCGGGGCAAGCCGCTGCCCGAGGACCGCGAGATCTTCACCATCCATTACCGGGACGTGAAAATCCTGAAGGAAATCGGGCTGATGAAGACCGCGCGGGCGATGTTGCGGCAGAAGACCGGGTCGGGTTGGATCGGCAACCTGGGCGGGACAGAGCCGGCATCCGGGATGGCCGATGACTGAGGGCGGGGAGATGGGCCGGCAGCGTCTGGCAGAGGCGCCGCTGGTCGTGGTGACGCGGTTTTCGTTCCTGGGCCGGTCGGGGTGGAAGAGCGATGCGTCGCGGGATGCGGCGCTGCTCTTCGACCCCGGGCGGTTGCGTCTGCGGACCGAGCTGTTCCGGACGGTGACCTTGCCGTCGCTTGTGGCGCAGACCGACCGGGATTTCACCCATGTCATCCTGACCAGCGCCCAGCTTCCCCCCTGGGCGATGGCCGAGCTGAATGAGGCCTGTGCCTCGGCCTATGGGGTGGGCGGGCGCTTTGTGATCCTGGCCCGGCGGCCCGCGCCCTCGGCTGTCCACCTGCGGCGGTATCTGCAGACGCTGGTGCCCGCGGACGGGCTGGTCGCACAGGCGGTGCTGGATGACGATGACGGGTTGGCGGTGGATTTCGTCGCGGACCTGCGGCGCGAACTGGCGGCGCTGGACGCGGCGGGGCGGGTGCTGGGGCCGGGGCAGCTTGCCTTTGTGTCCTTCCCGTCGGGCTATGGGTTCGAGATCGGGCTGGATGCGGAAGGGCGCACGGCGGCGGGCGTCTATGCGCACCGCTACCCGTTCATCAATCTGGGCCTGACGCTGGTCGGCGCGCCGGGGGATGCGAACATCCTGGGCATCCAGCACCGGAAGACGCCCTTGCTGCATGAGCCGGTCGTGGTACCGGGAAAGCGGATGTTCCTGCGGAGCGTCCACGGGATGAATGACAGCCGCGTGGCGCGGACCGACCGGTGGAAGCCTGTCGATCCGTGGCGCGAGGATGCGGACATCAGGGCGCGGTTCCCCTGGCTTCTGAACGAAGGGGCGTTCTGGAACCAGGGGTAGCTGCCTGCCGGAACGGGCTCGCGGCTGGCGGGACGGCAGCGGGGCTGGTCGATCGCCTAACTGCAAGGGGCGGGCGGAGTTTTCGAAAACTCCGCATCGGAGCCTTCAAAGGCTCCGGTCCGATTTCTTTGAAGAAATCGGTTCCCGGCCGTGGGGAATGTCAGGCGCGGACGAGGCGTTCGTATTCGGTCGCCACGCGCTTGCAGAGATCGCCGACCTCGAAGTTGTAGTCGCCGATCTGGCCCACGGGGGTGACTTCGGCGGCGGTGCCGGTCAGCCAGCACTGTTCGAAGCTTTCCAGTTCTTCCGGCATGATGTGGCGTTCGTGGACCTTGATCTGCATGTCTTTCAGCATCTGGATCACGGTCTGCCGGGTCAGGCCGTTCAGGAAGCAGTCGGCCTTCGGGGTGTGCACTTCGCCGTCCTTGACGAAGAAGATGTTGGCGCCGGTCGCCTCGGCGACGTAGCCGCGGTAGTCGAACATCATCGCGTCCGAGCAGCCCTTGGCCTGGGCGGCGTGCTTGGACATGGTGCAGATCATGTAAAGGCCGGCGGCCTTGGCCTCGGACGGGATCGTCTCCGGGCTGGGGCGCTTCCACTTGGCGATGTCGAGCTTCGCCCCTTTGAACTTGGCGTCGCCGTAGTAGCTGCCCCAGGTCCAGGTGGCCACGGCAAGGCGGACGGGGTTCTGGAGCGAGGCGACGCCCATGTCGGAGCCAGCACCACGCCAGGCGATGGCGCGGATATAGGCGTCGGTCAGGCCGTTGGCTTTCAGGGTGGCCTCTTTCGCCGCGTCAATCTGGTCCGCCGTGTAGGGGATCGGCATGTCGAGAAGCTCACCCGATTTCAGGAGGCGGAGCGAATGTTCGTGGCCCTTGAAGATCTTGCCGTTGTAGCAACGCTCACCCTCGAAGACGGCGGAGGCGTAGTGGAGCGCGTGGGTCAGGATGTGGACGTTCGCAGAACGCCATTCCACCAGCTTGCCATCCATCCAGATGAACCCGTCGCGATCGTCGTAGCCTGACATTCCACCCTCCAGTTTTTCGAATGTTGCGCCGGAAAGGTCCGGATCGGACAGATTCTTGCGCGAAATCGGGGCAGAGTTATGGGTTCGTGCTTGGAAAGTCAACAAGGCTGACGTAAATTCGCCGGAAAGCGGAGGTGGGGATGGCCGAGACGCCAGGCGGGGAGAGCCTGCTGTTCCTGACGGACGAGCAGGTGCGGAAGGGAATCGAGGCGATGTTCTTCGCCTATCGCGGCTTCACCGCCGACCCGGACCGGATCCTGGAGGGGATGGACTATGGCCGCGCGCATCACCGGGCGATCCATTTCATCCATCGCAGCCCGGGGACGACGGTGACCAACCTGCTGTCGATCCTTGGTGTTACAAAGCAGTCGCTGAATCGCGTCTTGCGCAGTCTGATCGACGATGGTCTGGTTCGCAGCGAGAAGGGCAAGGCGGATGCGCGGGAACGGCATCTTTACCTGACGGACAAGGGGCAGATGCTGGAACGCGAGCTTTCGGATGCACAGCGGGCGCGGATGCGGGCGGCCTACCGGGCGGCTGGGCCGGCGGCGGTGGCGGGATTCCGGCAGGTGCTGGAGGCGATGATGGATCCCGAGATGCGGCGCCACTACAACCGGCTGAAGGAGGGTGGCTGATGTCGCAGCCCGATGCGCATCTTCTGATCGTCGATGACGACGAACGCATCCGGGGCCTGTTGCAGAAGTTCCTGATGCGGAACGGCTATCTGGTTTCGACCGCCCGCGACGCGGCGCAGGCCCGGCGGGTGCTGGCGGGGCTGGAGTTCGACCTTCTGGTCCTTGACGTGATGATGCCTGGCGAGGACGGGATCAGCCTGACGCGCGACCTGAGGAAGCGGATGACGACGCCGATCCTGCTGCTGACGGCCAAGGGCGAGACGGCGAACCGGATCGAGGGGCTGGAGGCGGGGGCGGACGATTACCTCGTGAAGCCCTTCGAGCCAAAGGAGCTGCTGCTCCGGATCAACGCGATCCTGCGCCGGGTGCCGCAGGTCAAGGCGGCCGAGCCGGTACGGCAGGTGATCCACATGGGGGCGGTGCGCTATGACCTCGACCGGGGCGAGATGTGGCGCGGGGACACCCCGGTACGGCTGACGGCGACCGAGGTGGCACTGATGCGCATCTTCGCGGCCCAGCCGGGCAGGCCTATCCCGCGCGACAAGCTTGTGGCCGAGGGCGCCAGCAGCGACGCCGCGCAGGAGCGGGCGGTGGACGTGCAGATCACGCGCCTTCGCCGCAAGATCGAGGACGACCCGAAGGCGCCGCGCTACCTGCAGACGGTGCGCGGCGAGGGGTATATGCTGCAGCCGGACTGAGGTCCGGAGCGACGCCGGGCGTCAGAGCGGGAAACGCAGTCCCACCGAGAACACCTGGTTCGTAACGTCAAAGTTCAGCGGCTCTCTTGGGGTGCTTGACCCGCTGCCCTCAAGTGGCGCGGCAGAGCCTGACACGGACCCAAGATCGAAGTAGCGCCATGCCAGTTCCAGCTTTGCCGGACCCGAACCGCCGATGGACCCGACATCCCATGCGACACCCGCGCCGATGTTCCAGGCAAACCCGCTGTCGCTGCTTCCGGCAAAGCTGCGCGTGGTGCGTTCTGCATCGGGGTTGATCCGCGTCCAGTCGTCCATCGAGTTGCGCGCCATGCCGAGTCCTGCGGTGAGGAATGGGGTAAAGTCACCCTCCACCGGGACGTCGTAATACCCGTTTGCGAAGAATGCGACCGATTTGACCGACCCTTCCATGCTGGCATGCGGCCCGGGGTCAGCGGGGACAGTATAGCTCCAGTTGCCAGAGAAATCCGAGCTGGCGAAGCTGTTGAATGCCACTTCACCCCGCCAGCCCTCGCCAAAGCTGCGGCCGAAGGCGATCGCACCCGTCGCTGCGCTGTCGAGATCGAGGTCGAAGTATACCCGCGGGTCACTTGGACCGGGAGGGAGCCAGCTGGCGTCGCCGGCATCGGGCTGGACCACCCCAAGTTCGATCCGCAGGTAGGATTCCTCTGGAAGCGTTTCGCCAGTGTCTTGCGCCAGAGCAGCGGGACCGAGTCCGATAACCCCCGCCGCAATAATGAGCCGCGCTGAGGCAGCCGTTTTCCTATCCCGACTCATCCTGATCCCTCTCCACTATAGACTTGCAAATCTGTGCAGATCATCCTGCATAAGCGACCCCGGCTGCAAGCACAGCCGGGGCCGATTGATCTTCGCTGTTGCAATTGCGCCAATCAGCCGTGCCCTGCCAGGATGGCGATCCGGATCCTTTCAGCCCTATCGGCCAGATCTTCGGCCGCCTCGAGGGAGATCGGCGTGCCGAGGATGGTCGTTATCGCAACGACGGTACTGGTCGAGATCGGAACGGTCTTGTCCGACGCCGCCCCGAGCAGCATGGCCGCAAGCACGGAGTCCCCCGTAGTGACCCCGGCGTCTTCCAACTTGGTGCCGCCGCTTAGCACGTCCTCGAGCAGGGCGAGGTTCTGCAGCGGCGAGTCGATGAAGGCGACCTCGTCGAAGTTCAGGGACAGTTCTTCAATCGCCTCGTTCAGCGACAGGTTGTAGTAGGCGATCATTTCGGGCGTGAGTGAGGCAACGGCCTCGTCCAGTGCGCGTTCAAGCACCTGGTCCGGTGAGCGCGCCACGTTCAGGCGACCGAGTTCAACCTCCGGAATGCCTTCCTGCGCCCAGGCGGGCTTGCCACCCTCGGACCCACCGCTGCCGGCTCTGGGGCCTTGGCCGTCGGAATCCTCACCCGGACCGCCCTGACCCGCGCCGTCCTCGCCGTGGCCACCTTTGCCTTGGCCGCCCTCACCGTGGCCGCCTTCGCCCTGACCACCTTTACCCTTGCCGCCTTTGTCGCCACCATCTTCGTGACCGCCATCTTCGTGACCGCCGTCACTATGCCCTCCATCCTCTTGCGCCACTGCGGCCGAAGTGAACGAAAAGACGGGCACGAGCCCACCAAGGGCCAGTCCGAAAACCCCGGCTGCAAGAAGGAGGCGCGCTGACGCAACCTTAGTCTGTTCCTTGTTCATCTTGATCCTCAAATCGCTAAAGCCTGCAAGCCTGCGCAGGCATGATCGCAAACCGGACCCCGGCAGCGCATCGCTGCCGGGAAGCCCCTTATTGCTGTTGCTGAGCGCCGATCAGCCGTGACCGGCCAGAATGGCCACACGGATTGCTTCGGCCCTTTCCGCCAGGTCTTCGGCCGCCTCGAGGGAGATCGGCGTGCCGAGGATGGTCGTGACAGCGATGACGGTATCCGTCGAGATCGGAACCGTCTTGTCCGACGCCGCCCCAAGCAGCATGGCCGCAAGCACGGAGTCCCCGGTGGTGACCCCCGCGTCTGCCAGCGCTGTGCCGCCGCTAAGCACGTCCTCGAGAAGAGCAAGGTTCTGCAGCGGCGAGTCGATGAAGGCGACCTCGTCGAAGTTCAGGGACAGCTCTTCGATCGCTTCGTTCAGCGAAAGGTTGTAGTAGGCGATCATTTCGGGCGTCAGCGAGGCAACGGCCTCGTCCAGTGCGCGTTCAAGCACCTGGTCCGGTGAGCGCGCCACGCTCAGGCGGCCGAGTTCAACCTCGGGGATGCCTTCCTGTGCCCAGACCGGCTTGCCGCCGCCGTCTTCGGCCGGACCACCGGCCTGCGGGCCTTTGCCGTCAGAGTCCTCACCCGGACCGCCCTGACCCTGGCCTTGGCCCGCGTTTTCCTGACCCTTCTGGCCTTCGCCCTGGTTGCCCTTGTCCGCAGGCTTTCCGCCCTGACCGGTGCCGTCGCCGTCATCTTCGGCCCAGGCGGCCGGAGCAAAGCTGGAGATGCCGTTCGGCCCGCCAAGTACGAAGCCTGCGACCAATGCCAGAGTGGCAACCCCCAAAGTGTAACGTCCGATTCCCATAGTCTTCCGTGCCGGCATTTCTGTTCTCCGATAAAGTGGTTCGGGACGATCCCGGTCAGTCAATCTGACAGGTAGCAATATATCAACCTTATAATCTTTGTGCTTTGACGTATATCAAGCGCCCAAAAAATACTCAGACTGCGAACAGGCTATGGACCGCTTCGCCACTCGCGTGAGACTGTGCGGAAGGAGGATCCCGATGCCCTGTCAGGTCTATACCCACCCGGATTGCCAGACCCACGTGACCCCACCCGGTCACCCGGAGCGGGTGGATCGGCTGGCTGCTGTCGAGCGCGGGCTCAACGGGCTTGCCGTTGATCGGCGGGCGTGTCCGATGGGCGAGGAGGCGGAGGTGCTGCGGTGCCATCCGGTCTCGTATCTTCAGCGGGTGAAGGCGGCGGTGCCGGAGGCTGGCTGGGCGCAGCTGGATGCGGATACTTTTCTGTCGCCTGGGTCAAATGAGGCCGCGATGCGGGCGGTGGGGGGCATCTGCGCCGCAGTCGACGCGGTGGTGACGGGGGAGGCGAAGACGGCCTTTGTTGCGGGCAGGCCGCCGGGGCACCATGCCGAGCGGGATGTCGCGATGGGGTTCTGCCTGTTCGGGACGGTGGCGATCGGGGCGAAGCGGGCGCTGGATCATCATGGCCTGAAGCGCGTCGCCATCGTGGACTTCGACGTGCATCACGGCAACGGGACGCAGGACCTGCTGTGGGACGAGGGACGGTGCCTGTTCATCTCCAGCCACCAGATGCCGCTTTATCCAGGCTCGGGGAAGCCGGAGGAGCGGGGCGCGCATGGGCAGGTGATGAACCTGCCGCTACGGGGCGGGTCGGGCGGCAGGGAGATGCGGGCGCTTTACGAGCGGGTGGTGTTCCCGGCGCTGGAGGAGTGGAAGCCGGAGCTTCTGCTGATCTCGGCCGGGTTCGATGCGCATGCGGATGATCCCCTCGCTGGGCTGGAATGGCAGGCCGAGGATTATGCCTGGCTGACCCGGGCCTTGTGCGATTTCGCGGACGGGCGGGTGGTCTCGACACTGGAGGGCGGCTATGATCTGGATGCGCTGGCGGCAAGCGTCGCCGCGCATGTGGGTGTGCTGGAGGAGCGGGGCCGATGATGGACAAACCTGTCGAGGCGATGAGTTTCGAAGAGGCGATGGCCGCGCTGGAGCAGGTTGTCGGCGCGCTTGAGCGCGGCGAGGTGCCGCTGGAGGAATCGATCAAGCTTTACGAACGCGGGGCGCTTTTGAAGGCGCATTGCGCGAAGAAGCTGGCCGAGGCGGAAGAGAAGGTGGAACTGATCCGGGCGCAGGAAGGCCGGGCGGTGGGCACAACCCCGGCGGAGGGGATGTGAGGTTTCCCGAGCGGCTGGCGGCGGATGCGGCCCTGGTCGAGGCGCGGCTTCTGGCGGCGCTGGAGGCGCGTGCGGACCAGCCGGTGACCGAGGCGATGCGCTATGCCGTGCGCGGCGGCAAGCGGCTGCGCGGGTTCCTGGTCCTGGAAGGCGCGCGGATGCTGGGGGTGCCGGAGGCGCGTGCGGTGAGTGCGGCGGCAGCGATCGAGGCGCTGCATGCCTATAGCCTCGTGCATGACGACCTTCCCTGCATGGACGATGACGACCTGCGGCGGGGGCAGCCTACGGTGCACCGGAAATGGGACGAGGCGACGGCGGTCTTGGCGGGGGATGCCTTGCAGACGCTGGCCTTCGAGCTTTTGTGCGATCCGGCGCTGGGGTCGGCCGAGGTACGGCTGGAACTGGTGCGGGGTCTGGCAGTTGCCTCGGGGATCGACGGGATGGTGCTTGGGCAGGCGCTGGACATCGCGGCCGAGACGGCGGGGCGCAGCCTGACGCTGGACGAGATCACCGCGTTGCAGGCGGGCAAGACCGGGGCGCTGATCGGCTTTGCCGCCGAGGCGGGGGCGGTGATTGCCGGGGCGGACCCTTCGCCCCTGCGCCGCTATGCCGCTGCGCTGGGGCTGGCCTTCCAGATTGCCGACGACATCCTGGACGTGACCGGCGACGAGGCGAAGACGGGCAAGCGGCTGCACAAGGATGCCGAGGCAGGCAAGGCGACCTTCGTCTCGCTTCTGGGGCTGGACGCCGCTGCAAGGCGCGCCCGCGAGCTGGTTGCCGAGGCTGAAGCGGCCCTCGAACCCTATGGCGCAGGGGCGATCAACCTCAAGGCTGCCGCCCGGTTCGTTGTCGAGCGGCAGTCCTGATCTTGCGGTCCGCCCGGGCTAGATTGACGCGGCCTGGCCGTTAAGCGTGCCGAGAAGCTGCGTCACCAGTGCCGGATCGAAGGACACCGGCGCCTTGGCATTCGGGTCGGGGGCGAAGAGGATCACGTCGTCAAAAGCCAGTGCCATGCCGGACGCGGCAGACTTGATCGCCGGGTCCGAGCTTGACGCCAGGACGTCCAGCTGGCTGCGCGCCACCATCAGAAGGCCCCAGGCCTCCTGATAGGCGATGACCTCGGTCGTACCGGAAGGGTCCAGGATGGCGGCGGCGGCCTCGACCGTCTGGATGATGGCGCCCATGACATCCTGCTCGGTCGGTTGCAGGGCCGTCTTGGCCTGTTGCAACCCGGACAGCACGCCCTTGTAGGCCTCGTTGACCGCGTCCTTCTCGCTCGCCTGTTCCAGTGCGATCAGCAGGGGTTCAAGATCCGGGGCCCCGGCCTTGGCAAGGCCATCCTTAATGGCAGGGAAGTTGTCATGCCGCGGGTGGGTGAAATGAGACCCTTCGGCGCTGACGAGGCCATCCTGGAGAAAGAGCTGGCCCAGCAGCAAGTCGCGTTCGATGCCGATCAAGCCGGCGATCAGGGTGACGGTCTCGTCGCCGACCGGCACGACAGCGGCCGGAGCTTCAACCGGGGAAAGAGCTCGAAACGGCGTGGTCGGTCCGGCCTGGATGGCGGCTGGCAAGGCAGCGAGGCTGACAGTCAGACCGACCGTCAGGCGCAGGGAGCGGGAGGGAACGCGCAGGTAATGGCTCATGTCATCCTCATCAGGGTTTCAGGCCCAATCCGGCCGGGAAAGGAAGGGTGCGACGGCGCGAGCGCCGAATTTGACCGCAAGACCGGAACCTACAATCAAGGCGAGAGTTTGATGCCGTCGGGGCCGAAACCTGACGGTTGACCCCTCCGTGCGTGCCTGCGACCAAAGGGCAGTCGCCGGTCGAGGCACATTGCCCGTATCAGGAATTCCGGCTAGACCAACGCCCAATTTGTCCAGGTTTCCCCATGCCCGATCACCCCCGCTTTCCCATGCTTGACCGGGTGCGCCTGCCCTCGGACCTCAAGTCTCTATCCGACCGCGAGTTGCACCAGCTGGCGGACGAGCTGCGGGCAGAGACCATCAGCGCGGTCAGCGTGACCGGCGGGCATCTGGGCGCGGGGCTTGGCGTGGTGGAGCTGACGGTGGCGATCCACGCCGTGTTCGACACGCCACGCGACAAGCTGATCTGGGACGTGGGCCACCAGTGCTATCCGCACAAGATCCTGACCGGGCGGCGCGACCGCATCCGCACCCTGCGGATGGAGGGGGGCCTCAGCGGGTTCACCAAGCGCAGCGAGTCGCCCTATGATCCGTTCGGGGCGGCGCATTCCAGTACCTCGATCTCTGCGGCGCTGGGCTTTGCCATGGCGGCGGACCTTGGCGGCGACCCGGGCGATGCGATTGCCGTGATCGGCGACGGGGCGATGAGCGCGGGCATGGCCTTCGAGGCGATGAACAACGCCGGGCATCTGAAGAAGCGGCTTTTCGTGATCCTGAACGACAACGAGATGTCGATTGCCCCGCCGGTGGGGGCGCTGTCTTCTTACCTCAGCGGGCTATACGCGGCCGAGCCGATGCAGGACCTGAAGCAGGTGGCGAAGGGCTTCGTCAGCCTGCTGCCGGGGCCGCTGCAGGAGGGGGCGAAGCGGGCGAAGGACATGCTGAAGGGCATGGCGGTGGGGGGAACCCTCTTTGAATCGCTCGGGTTCGACTATGTCGGGCCGATCGACGGGCATGACCTTGACCAGCTTCTGCCGGTCCTGCGGACGGTGAAGGCGCGGGCGACGGGGCCGGTCCTGATCCATGTGCTGACGAAGAAGGGCAAGGGCTATGCCCCGGCCGAGACGGCGCGCGACAAGGGCCATGCGACGGGCAAGTTCGATGTGCTGACGGGGGTGCAGGCGAAGGCGGCGTCGAATGCGCCGTCCTACACCAAGGTCTTTGCGCAAAGTCTCGTGGCCGAGGCGGAGCGGGATGAGAAGATCGTGGCCGTCACGGCGGCGATGCCGGACGGGACGGGGTTGGACCTGTTCGCGGGCCGCTTCCCGAAGCGGTGCTTTGACGTCGGCATCGCGGAGCAGCACGCGGTGACGTTCTCGGCCGGGCTGGCGGCGGGGGGAATGAAACCCTTCTGCGCGATCTATTCCACCTTCCTGCAGCGCGGCTATGACCAGGTGGTGCATGACGTGGCGATCCAGCGGCTGCCGGTGCGCTTTGCCATCGACCGTGCGGGCCTTGTCGGCGCGGACGGGGCGACGCATGCCGGGGCCTTCGACATCGGCTTCCTTGCGAACCTGCCGGGCATGGTGGTGATGGCCGCGGCGGACGAGGCGGAGCTGGTCCACATGGTCGCGACGGCGGCGGCGCATGATGCCGGCCCGATTGCCTTCCGCTATCCGCGCGGCGAAGGCGTGGGGGTCGAGATGCCGGTCCGGGGCGTGCCGCTGGAGATCGGCAAGGGCCGGGTAGTACGCGAGGGGAGCCGGGTGGCGATCCTGTCGTTCGGGACGCGCCTCGGCGAAAGCCTGAAGGCGGCGGAGGCGCTGTCGGCGCGGGGCGTGTCGGTCACGGTGGCGGACGCGCGGTTCGCGAAGCCCCTGGACCTCGACCTCGTGCTGCGGCTGGCCGCTGGGCATGAGGCGCTGGTGACGGTGGAAGAGGGCGCCATCGGCGGCTTCGGGTCGCACGTGGCACAGGCGCTGGCCGAGGCGGGGGTCTTCGACCGGGGCCTGAAGTTCCGCAGCCTGGTGCTGCCGGATATCTTCATCGACCAGGCCAGCCCCGAGGCGATGTACCGGGTGGCCGGCCTCGACGCCGCGCATATCGAGGCGAAGGTGCTGGAAGCGCTGGGCGTGGCGGTGGTGGGGAAGCGGGCGTGAGGGATCGTCGCCGCCGGCCTGCTACAGGGTAGGTTGCGCTACAACGCACCGGCGGATGGTGCGCTGTAGCGCACCCTACGCAGCGCGATCCCCCCGACCGCTTGTAATGTCCCGGCGCGCATAGTAGGAGCAGCGCGTGAAAAGGATGCCGGTGTAGCTCAGCTGGTAGAGCACGTCATTCGTAAGTAGCGGGTCCGCTCGTGAAAGATGTGTGAAGCCAACGGGTTAGGCTGGGGGTTGAATTGTTAGTAGGGCCATAGTAGGGCCTAGGCCGAGAAGGATGCCGCTGTAGCTCAGCTGGTAGAGCACGTCATTCGTAATGATGGGGTCGGGGGTTCGAGTCCCTTCAGCGGCACCATCCTTCTCAAGCAAGGTTTATTCCAAGCGCTTAGTGGCTAAGCCTCACCTTTCAAGGGAACAGCTTTATGCCGCGTCGACTTGGATGTGGTGTGCAACTTGCGCGATAAGCCATTCAGAAGTTTTGGTTTCCAATTCCGGTTTCGCAAGTGCGCCTTTAAGCATTTTGAATACTTCTACTTTCAAGAACGCGCGGTCTGATAATCCTTCACCTTGCGATGCATCAATGTACTGATCCACCTCCAATAGGAGCTCCTCCTTATTTGGTATGTGGCCTAGCTTAAGAGCGCACCATCTCCCGAAGCTCTCAATCCAAAATCGGAACTCAGGGTTTAACACGTCTCGAGGATATCGCTCAGAAATTCTAAAGACTCTATTCCATGTGTTTGACTCATCGACCGGACCGACAAACTCCAGAACCCAACGTGGCAAAACGATGCCACCCCTGGTTTCACCTTCAAACGGCGCGCTATTCAGTAAGGAAACAGATACCGTAGGCCCAAGATAAGGGTCAGAAGCCTTTGTTGGCAGCCCAGTCTCATCGTCCCAAATCACGTCGAGATTCTTCTTATAGGCTTTGTTGCAACGCCCACACATAGGCGACAAATTCCGTAGATTTGCTCCGCAGAATGGGTAGCGAGATATCTGGAGATAGTGGTCGAGGTCTTCTCGGGGCGCTCCGGGTGCATCCAATGTGCTCAGTCCACAGAATGGACAAACGCCGCGATAGAGTGCTGCGTAGACAACGTCATAGTGCCTGTCTCGAGTTTCAAGCTCAGTCAATTGGCCAAACGCATATTCAAATAGAGCCACTATCGGGGCGCGGGCTGCCGCTGGTAGGGCATCAATCCTTGTGCAAGCCAGTCCGGCCTGCAGAACAGCGGGAAAGTCGTTTTGGGTAATCAAGGCAGATCGACAAGCAGCAAGTTCGGCTGGCGATAATGTCGCAAGAACGTCGCGCAGTGCCTGAACTTTGTCTCTCAAGCCCCATTTGCCTTGAAGAGTCGGTCGAAGTGCGACCGGAAGCCATTCAGGCCATCCTACCGGCTCAGCGCCGCTCTGCAAAGCCGTGATGCTGGCCAACAACTCATCATAAACTACCTCATGAATCCAGTTATGTTCCATCGAAGAAATCGGCAGGCATGTCAGCAATTTAGCGACCGCCTCGCTTTAACTTCTGCAGCCTTTCCGCGACGAAAGTCTTTTCAACTGACGAAGCAAGTCGATCCATTGCTTCTTCCAGTGCCGCAATGTCGTCCGATTCCATTAGTTTGTTTATATCGTCGCGAGCTACCTGTGAGATCGGCGGGCTGATATTGAAGCAGTGCTCAAGTATGCGGTCAAAGCTTGCTCCATAAGTTTCAATCTCTGGCGGCTTTACTGTAATGGACGCATCCTGTCGCCTAAATATAAGGACTTGGCTCCGTGGCATGTCCGAGGCAACAAAAGGTGCATGTGAGGTCAACAAGATGTCTTGATCGCCTCGACCAGATGAAAGCTCCATTAGACGCTTTACAAACTGAACTCTCCACTGCGGATTAAAGTGAGACTCTGGCTCGTCTAAAAGAAATAAAGCGTTATGCCCCGAAATCATACTGAATAGCCCGAGGACAAGTGCCTGCTGGTGCTCCCCATCGGACAATGAAACGTAGTCTACGGGCTCGTTTGATTTTGAAAGTGGCCAGAACCTGACCTCTTCAAAACTGAATACCATTTCTTCTACTTGCGGCTCAGGGAGTCGTGCGGCAAAACGCCGGTCACGGACGGCTCGTTTGACTCTCTCACGAGCAGCTTTGGGTATCGCCAGATCGTTGAGAAGGGCAAGCTTGTGCAGCGATCTGTAAAGCTCAAGCGCATTTGGCCAAAAGTAACAAAAGGCTTGTCGAGTTGCGTCATTTACCCAGAAGTCGAACTTGTACGTCTCAGTAGCCGTGTCCTCTGACCAACATGTTGAACACCGCTTCAGGTTCTCCAAGATTGCTTCCAGCTCGGCAGTCAGCTGGATTCCCTTTCGGTTAGAGCCCGTTGCGTTCTTTGCGGCAATCTTGTTTCGTGATCCATGCGCCAAGCGAACGAGAACCCGGCATGACGCTATGTCACTCAATCGCGCATGATCAAGAACGGCCTTGCGGGATCCAGCCTCTCCGAGCATCAGGCTGGCAAATAGCACTTCCAAATTTGTTCCGTAGTCCACGAGCATCAGTTTGTTGTCGAGCGGCTCTTGAGCGCCCTTCAAGGCAGCCCTTGTCACCTCGTCGGCGTAGCCTGCACGGCTAACCAAGAAGGGCAGGCTGAGAGTTTCGTTCTCGCCGGAGGTATAGCCGACTACCAACGATGGCAGGTGCTTACCGAAAGTCGCTAATGATGCTGGTACCTCGTCATCCTGCCCCTTGAGCCGCATCCGGATAGGGCCAAGGCGTCGGCCTTCCTTCTTGCGGCTGAGGGTTACTTCCCTTAGCTCCTGATCCTTGCTTGGCCTGATCAGGTAGGTCAGTTCAAACTCGGCGTCGGGATTGGCGCTGTCACGTTCTATGGCTGGATTGTGAGCGTTCCATGCGGCTTGGAACACCTCCGCAAGGAGCTGCAAGAACTGTGACTTGCCCGATCCATTGGGGCCTATCAGACACAGAGGGGCAATCGGTTCGTTTATTCGGCCATCCCGGTCTCGTCCGAACCAGATGTCCACCCCATCCAGCAGTCCGCCACCAGCAGCCGACTTCGTGATTCTCAGTCGCCGCAATCTCATGGCTTGGCCCGTCTCAAGCGCATGGTGCGGCTCTCTGCGTCGAAGGCTTGCACCAGGTCCGGCTCTTCGCCTCCAAGCGCAGAGAACACGGCTTCCTTCAATTGCTCGTACGGCAGCGAAAGCCGCTTTGATATCGCATCAAAGGTGAGGCCCTTGGCTGGCCAGCTCAGGCTGTCTGTCAACAGATCGGGTTTCGATTCGCTTGCCATGGTGGCAGTCTCCGTGCGTTTGCGGCGGACTTTTCTGGGTGCTTCCGGAGTCTGCGTTGCAATCAGCTCCAGCAACACGCTTGCTGGTTCATCAGTTGGATCTTGAGCAACCAACTCGCCTCGGAAAGCTTTGGTCAGAATGGCAGCATCAAGCTTGGGGACGAGTTTGGAGGCAGCAGCATGATCAGCGGCCATGCGGTCCAGCCAGTTGAAGGCCAACTCAATTAGGCGGACGATTTCGGCTTGTTCATGCTCAGGGGCGATAGGGATCGGCATTTCACTCATCGCGCCTACGTTAAAGTGCTGTTGAGCCACTCCAACTTGCATCCCGCGAACGGCAGATTTCGCAAACTCGCTATTCATATAGTAGGCCGCGTAGTGAGGGTTCACAGCGGGTACCAAGCGCGCAATGACAAGGTCAGAGCAATTCGCCCGTCCGAGGGACTCCGGGACCACGGCAGCAGTTCCTGGCGCGCCGGTCCTAACAACAATCAACTCGCCTGCGCGGATTTCCGATTTCTTGAGTTCACCATGAAACTTTTCGTCGATGTAGACTACGTTTCGTAGGTCAACAAAGTTCTCACGAACATTTAAAGATCTGAGAAAAGGAATGCCTTCTGGAACATAGCGTTCTTTCATGGGGCCAACGTGGCCAACAGTCAGATCCCACGCGCAGTCATTGAATGTGGACCAGCCCCATGAACCCGGCAAATCAGGTAGGTCCGGCGACTGAACAGAGAAGCTACGGTTTCGCCCAGCATTGCGTAGCCCACGTTCGAGGCGGATTTCTTGTCTTAGCTGAGCAATTGTGCGCAGCATTGCTGCCCCACTGTCTGGCTTTTCTCCACAGTTATCCCGCCAACCCGCCGTCAGCTCTCCCGAGAACGCGAGGGCGAGAAGGCGTTGTTTGTAGCGGGCGACAAGGGAGGGGATGCGGGCAAGGTCGGCGCGGGCGCGAGCGGTGCGGGCGGTCAACCCATCCACCTTTGCTACTATTCTTTTTTGTTCGGGGAGCGGTGCAATGGGTATTTCAATCTTTGAAACTGCCTCTGGCCGTGCCCGGGTCAGTGATCCGCCAACACCAGACGACGTCGCCAAGAATTGATCTCGGAAGCTCTCTGCAGTCAGGCAGTATCTCAGATAGTGCGGCTCACAGAAGTGGTTGCGATATACAATCCATTCTCCCGAACCTATTTGGCGAAGCTTTCCGACCGGGGGAACAACCCAAACACGATTGATATGAGGCACGATCTTGCACAGTAGAATATCGTCAGGCTCTACTTCTTGTTTGGTCGAACCAATTTCAGCGCCCTTCAGATATTCGGGCGCACCTATAGCGAATGATGGGACGCTAAACAGCTCGAACAACTCTTCAGGATGCTTCGAAGGGTCGACGTTCTTCGTTCGAGTGGCGATTGTACCGAGCGGCATCATGGCCCACCCCTCCGGCAACCCACTCATGCGCCCACCCCGTCGATCGCGATCCGTGTTTGCTGCCAGTCATGGTAGCTTTGCCTTGATCCCTGCACCTTCCACTCGGTCCGCCCGTTGCTGTTGCGGTCCAGTACGACTGCCGCCGCTGCCGAGGGGCTATTGAATGCGTGGGGCTTGGCAAACACCAGCATGTTCGGCGCGGATGGCACAAGGATGCCCTGATCGACCAGGGTTTTCTTCAGCCTGCCATAGCTTTGCTGAACATGGCCGGTGTTGATTAGGGCCTGCGATCCTTCCAGCACGATGAACTCACCTTCCTCCTCCACAGCCCTGGCCTGCACGCCAGTCTTGTGCCTTATCTCAAACTTGACCTCTCCAGATGTACGAAGTTCTACTGGCGTAGCGACCTGTGTTGCGGCGCGAGGTTGCGGCTTTAGCAAATCCAATCCGATCACGGGCAGCATGATCTTCAGATTGGCGAGGAACTGTTCCATGTTGGCCTGATCGGCCTCTGGCAACCGTCTGCGCTGGCTGGCAGGGTTGTTGCCATTGTCTAGTGCGACGCGCTGGGCCTGCGCGGCCAGTTCGATCAGCCGCGCCTCGAGGTATTCGACGTGGCCTTTCGACAGATCATCATCACTGGTGGTAACGGCGATAGCAATCTCCCAAAAGTCGCGCTGAACCGCGCTTTGCTTGATCCGTTCCTGTACACTGTTTGCCGACCCGATGTAGGCCCGCGTGCCGCCCTCTTGCTCCGGGTCTGGCCCGGCCAGCAAGTAGATGCCGGTCCGATCCAATTCCTTGCGAGAGGTGAGCGCGCCAAAGGTGGAGGTTGTCGCAACGAAGATTAGACCAGTCCAACCATGGATGGTTGCCTTACGGAGCCCATTAGGGGTGCCGTCGACAAGGAAAAGCTGGATCGTGCGGCCAAAGGTTTCAGCGGTCGTCATTCGTTAGCCTCGGCCACTTCGGCTAGCTCATCGGCCACGGCTTCGATCTCCTCGAGCGCAGCGCGGAGATGCCCAATGATCGCAGCGGCGATGTCGTCGGGTTCGGTCAGCCCTTCTTCAACGTCTTCGACATCATCGCGCAGCCATGTGATGTCGAGGTTGTCGTTGCGCTTGGCGATGTCGTCGCGGGTGAACTTGCGGAAACGTCCGGCCTCACCCTCATCGAGTCGAGGAGCTTTTCCATGGGGATCATCCCCGTAGGCGGCAATGAACGGTTCGAAATCAGCGGTCGTAAGGGTCCGGGTCTTACCGAAATTTGGCATCTGGGCGCGCAGATCGTAGAACCAGACCGCCTTAGTTGCCCCGACTCGTTCCACTGACTTCTTGGTCAGAAAGATTACGTTCGTCTTGACGCCCTGGGCGTAGAAAATGCCAGTAGGCAAGCGCAGGATGGTATGAAGATCGCACAGGTCCATCATCCAGTTGCGCAGATCGCGGCCCATGTTGTCTTCGAACAAAGTGTTGTCGGGCACAACAATGGCGGCGCGACCGCCCACTTTAAGGCCGCGGACAACATGCTCGACGAAAGGCAGCGGGCCCTTGGCTGCTCCAGCTGTGATGACGAAGTCACTTCGCGAGACCCGCTCCGGGAACTTGTTGAAGGGCGGGTTGGTAAGGATCAAATCGGCCTTGGCGAACTTCTCCGCGTCCGAGGTCAACGCGTCGATGCAATCGATGGGCGTGTCGATACCATGGAGCAGTAGGTTCATGGTGTTCAGCCGGTGAGTACCGGTGATCAGCTCCGCGCCCTGATATGCGCCATTGCGTTGAAAGTGCGCAGCTTCGGGAGTGACTGAGGGTGAAAACAGGTCATCCGTTTCACGCATGATGGCGCGGTGCGCGGCAATCAGAAAGCCGCCTGTGCCGGCCGCAGGGTCCTGGATAACTTCACCGACCTTGGGCTTCATCAGATGGATGATGGTTTCGATCAGCGGGCGCGGCGTGAAGTACTGTCCTGCCTTTGACTTGCGCTCGGACGTGGTCCGTTCGAGCAAGCCTTCATACAAGTCCCCTAGGCCATCTTCCTCCGCCGCGTACCAGTCGACGGCATCAATTGCGGTGATAAGGGACGTCAGAGCAGTCGCTTTGGTGAGCGAAGTCTTCGCGTCGGTGTAGACCTGCTTGACCAGGGGAAAATCAATCCGATCTGAAGTGCCGAGCTGCAGCAGGAGCTCACGATAGCGGATCAAACGCTGCTCGCCTTCCAGCTTCTTGAGGGCATCCCAGCGGAACTCCTGTGGCAGGCGCTCCTCCAGCTTGACCCCGTTGCGCTTCACCTCAGACAGCATCTTCAAGAGCAGGAGGTACGTAAGCTCGGTCACATACTCGTAGTAGCTGACCCCGCCGCCCTGCAGGCTTTTCGAGGCGTTCCATAGCTTCTGGACGGTTTCTCTTGCGCGTTGTCCGTTCATTACCCGGCTTCTTTCCAAATGTTTTCAGTGATGTCGCGCATCACCTGTTCCAGTTCGCCGTTAAACACCTTGTCGATGCGTGACCAGCCGCCTTGGGAGGCAAACGGCTCATCGTCAAAGGCCGCACGGTCGATGACGTCTTGTTTCTCGATCTGTTGCCCGATGCGTTCAATCCACTTCCGCTGGACATCAGTCCAAGGCCGCTTGCGCAGCAGGCCATCGACCGCCTGTCGTACGCGGGAGGAGTACGGCACCAAGGCGTCGCCCAGTGCCGCCTGGCGGATGAAACCGATGATGGATGCTGCGATGTCCTCGTTCTTAGCATCAGCCCAGGCACGCTTGATCTTCACGTCCGTAAAGCCGGCCGCATCGAGCTCAAGGCGCAGCTGACGCAGCTCTTCCCGCGTTAGTTGCTGGGGCCGCTGAACGACGATCTTCAAGGCAGCTATCGTGTTGACGTTGGCCCGCACGAATTGAGCGAAGGCGTCGAGGAAGTCCTCGGGCCGGGTACCCGTGCCGTAGCCACGCGTTACAGTGGTCACCTGATCGTCGTGCTCTGAAATCGGCACATAGCGCGGCGTGCCGTCTTCGTTGGTCCAGTCCAGGATTGCACCAAGACCGGGGCGGGCAGCCAACCAGGCGCTTAGGCCTGTCGGTTCGCCGTTGACGAAGCGTTGAAGGCTGGCTTCTGGTGTTTCGCCCGCCTCTTTTTCGTAGCGGGCCCGAGCTTCGACGGGCAGCTTGGCCAGGCGGCGCCGGAGACGCACGATGATCTGCTCGCGGACGCGCGCTTTATGTGCGTCATCGGCAGGGCCCGCCATTTCTGCGAAGAGCTTCTCGAGGGTAAAGGTGGGGTCGGCCGCCACAGGCCGCATGTCGGTTAGGTTTTGCAGATGGGCATACAGATCGACAGCATCGAAGATGCGGAATGCTGTCTTGCCAATCTCGGGACATAGGCGCGTCGCGCGCCCCAACATCTGTTCGTACAGAATTCGGCTGTTGACCCGCCGCATAAACACCAGGTTCGTGATGCGTGGAACGTCGATGCCGGTGGTCAGCAGGTCGACGGTGACCGCAATCTTGGGCAAGGGGTCGTTGCGGTACGACAGTATGAGCTTGCCAACCTGGTCAACCTTTCCGGTGATCTTGCGGATGGTGTCGTCCGGTAGGGGGCCATAAGCCTCGCGGAAAGCGATGCGCAGCTCGTTCACCAAGATGTCCGCATGTGCGTCCGATACGGCAAAGACCAAGGTCTTGTCGGCTTCGCCGGGGTCGATGTAGTTGGTCAGTTCCTCCGCAATGACGCGGTTGAACGGGACGGTGATGACACTCTTGTTGAACTGCTCGACCTCGAAGTCGATGTCATCGGGCAGCGTGGCGCGTTCAACCTCGCCGCTGGCAACATGAACGACGTCTACCTCGTCGTCCCGATGGAAATGTATGCCATGCTCTGACAGCAGGGTGCCGATGCGGATAGGAGGTTCATGGTCGACGAGATAGTCGTCGATCACCGCTTCACGGTAGGAATAGGTAAAGACAGGCAGCCCGAAAATGTCAGTCGTATGCAGGGCTGGCGTAGCCGTCAGACCGATCTTGACCGCATCGAAGTGCTCAAGCACGCGCCGGTACTTCGAAATGTAGTCTTCCTGATTGCGGAAGGCAAAATCCCCTTCAGACATCTCGCGATCAAGCAAGTAACCACGGTGGCACTCATCTACGACCATCAGGTCGTACTGATCGATCGGCGGGGCATCTTCGGCACTTTCCGAGTACAGCACGCGCCGCACCAGACCTTGAATGGTACAGATATGGATGCGGGTATCCTCGTCCGGCCTGACATCATCAAGACCCTTCAGCCCGAAGATGTCAGCAAAGGTCTTCCCGCTGATGACCTTGGTTGTCGAAAACTCACGCGCCGTCTGCTCGCCCAGCGCGCTGCGGTCCACAACGAAACAGACCCGCCGAAAGCGCCGCGCGGCGACGAGGCGGTACAGCATGGCAATCGCGAGCTTCGTCTTGCCGGTTCCCGTCGCCATAGCCACCAGCATAGAGCCCCGGTTCTCGCGTAGGGCCGCTTCAACGGCCTGGATCGCGCGCTGCTGGTAGGTGCGAAGTGGGAAGCCGAAGTCAAAGGGTTGGGTGGCCAGTGCTTTATGCGCGGCGTCGCGGTCGACGGTCAGGCGCTCCAAGATGCCTTGTGGTGTGGGCCAGCCAGCCAGCACTTCGGCTGGGTTGTTCGGATCGCGCAAGTCGCGGCGCCAAATCCCGGACAGAGTCTCAACCTGGCGAAGGTAGGGGCGGCCATTCGTGGAGAACGCGAAGGGCGCATGGTGCGTGCCCCAGGGGGCGCCATCTGCTCTCTCGGCGTCAACAAACTTGAAGCCGGCCGCATAGCGTTCAGCCTGGCGCAGCACGTCCATGACGTTCCGGTTCTTGCGCTTCGCCTCGACCGTGCCAACCAATGTCAGCCCACAGAATAACGCGTAGTCAGCCGGCCCGCTATCAGTGGGCCATTCCGCAATCGCACGGTTCCTGCCCTTGATCGGGCGCGCACCGGAAGCGAACCGTAGGATTCGGGTGTCAGCTTCCCAGCCGGCGTCCCGCAGCTGCTGGTCGATCAGAGTGCGTGTCTCTGCTTCGTCGAGATTGATCTTTTCGGCGGCCGATCGTGCCAATTCGAGGCGCGTGTTCCGGGTGGCGGCAGCTTCGGGTGCTGAAGCTTCGGCCAGTTGCCGCAGACGTTCCGCCAAGAATGCCTTATCCCGTTCGGCCTCCTCGGCCAGCTTTTCCCAGACCTCACGTTCTTCGCGTTCTCGTACCGCCCGTTCCTCTGCCGTCTGATGTTGCTTCGTCAGCTCGTCAGCGTTTGCACGTGCACGCTCGGCGTCCGATAGGGCCGCTGCAAGGGAAGCCCGCAGGGATTCGAGTTCTTCACGCAATCCGGCTTCTGCGAGTTGCGGGGCTGCGGGCGGCACAAAGGGGCCGAGCTTCAGCGCCGCATCATGAAAGGTCCGCACGTACCATGCCGTAAGCTGGCGCGCGAGCTTGAGGGCATGAAGTGCATCGCCGTGCCCGCCCATTCCATCGTGTGCCGCTTGGTTGCCGACTACGCGCAAGCCATGGAAAAGGTCTCCCACTTCCCGCGGCAGGGAACATTCAAAGCGGAGGCGACGCAGCACATCGGAAAAGCCGTCGGCCGGAGTGACGGTAAGGCCAAAGCGTCCCGCGGCCAGCTTGGCAGCTAGCTCAGCCAACTGTCGAAGCTTGATTAAGCAAGTGTTGGGATCGTCGCGGAAATACTTCTCGGCGAGCATGCCGAGCCGGTAAAGCTGCCCATCGTGGGCTTCAACAAAATGAAAATTCGACTCAATCGCGGGCATAAGGCTCCCGATGAACTGTACCACCGATGGGTGTCACTCGACCGGCCCGAACTCTATCACTGGCGATGGCGCAAAACACGATGGTTAAACCCTGAAGAGGAATGGGAAAACTTGGGTCAAGGTGGCCGCCCAGCCTCGCTGAAGGTTAGGCGGGCCGCCGCAACATTTCAATCATTGCGTTTGTCATCGACTTCTGAGTCGCGCGGCCCTCGCGGGTGCGGGGACCCACTAACCAAGTTGCGCTTTTTGCCCCATCAGCGGCCCGTACAGGCGGTCCTCCGGCAAACCTAGTAAGGGGGGGGTAGGCGCGAAGGTCAGCTCCCATCCTGCGGAAGCCCTGCCACGCACCGCAGCCAAGCCTGGTTTAGCTGCTTTGCCGGGTTGTTGCCGCCCGGTGTGTTTGCCGCAGCCGTAACAAACCCCGCATACCCCCAAAACCAGTGGGGCCGGCAAATGCCGACCCCACAGCGATCCTCTTGATTCCCGCACAATCAGAAGGGACTGTCCAGGGGCGGTGGCGCGTTCGCCAGCTCTACCCTGTACCGCTTGACGCCCGACGGATCGTCGATGCATCGCAGCACCCGGCCGCCGACCAGGCGGTCCTTGTGTCGCGCGAGATAGTGCCCAACACTTCGGGTGTTGAAGACTACCTTCGACGTGCGCTCTGTAAGTGCTTGATGAAGTTCCTGGATCTTCCCGCGCCCCTCCTTCGAGGCCTTTTCGGCGATTTCGGAAAGTGTCACCGCTTGGCCGCCGAGGGCTTCGCGCCAGAGCTCCAGAAGCTCTAAGACTTCCCCCTTTCGCGGATCATCGGATATCACGCGTTCACGGGTGACGGTTGGGTCATCTTCGCCAAGCCACACCAGCGCTTCGCGCACTTGATTCCAGTCCTCGAATGAGCCGATCGGCGGCAGCCGGCCGGGACGCCCCGCGACAACGTAGGCACGCAGCACTGTCAACGCCGCCACGACCAAGGCCGGACGGTCCCGCATCGCTTCCTCGGTCGGGCTGAATCCGTGCTCCAGTTGGTCTGGTCGTTCCGCACCGGTATCGATCCGACAGACAAGGGTTCGTCGGCCTAGGTCACCGACGACTTGAAGGTTGTTTCCCGTCGCCATGACCAGCGCATTCGTCGGCATCCGCTTTACTTCCGATTTGCCGAGGACCCGTGAAGCGATGATTTCCTGGGTCAGCATTGAACAGAGAGTATCCCCGCCCAGGGGGCGGTCGCAGTTGTCAATAACTAGGACGGCATCCCCGGCCATCAGAACGCTGGAGAGTCGCTTTTCGTCTTCCTCGGGCGTCTTGCCCTGCGAAATGATCGTGGGCTTGTAACCCGAAGCGATGATGCCGACGGTCTCGCAAAGCAGGCTCTTGCCTGACCCTGCAGTTGGCGCATCGACCGCGAACAGCGGTGCCGCCGGCAGGATGCGGCGGATGACGGCCGTCAAACATGCCGCTAGCACGACCGCACGGTCACCGTTTGTTGCAAAGCGATACTCCCGAAACGGTGTTGCCAAGACCTGAAGCGCAGCGGCGGCCTCTTCTTTCGTCGGGCTTTCTGGAACAACCGGAAATGCGGTTGAGCCGGGGTCGTAGAGTAAACCCGACGCCCTGTCATATCCTGGCACCTGCAGAATTGATCCGTCCGTGCGCATGGTCGGGCAGGAAACCACCCCGACAAGGACAGGTGCCTTCCATTCCCCCACGCGAGCGAGCAAGGCCGTCGCGTGACCGATCGGGGGATTGATGGGGATGTGGGCATCGTCTCCTGGCCTGAGCCAATCGGCCGCAAGGGCAAACTTCTCCCTAAGCCATGGTGGAGTAATCGCAAGGATCAGCAGGGCACCGCTTGGCCGCTTAACGCCGTCATCCGCATCGCTTTGAGCCAGCCTGGCCACGCGAACGAGACTTTCGCCACGCTGGTAGACACCAAGGTTTGCCTTGAGCAGTGCCTCCTCTGCTTGGTCCACCTCTGCCGGGAGCTGACCACCTCGAATGAAGATTGCCGGTCGGCCTGTCGTCTTCGGGGCTGCAAGAGGGCCCTTTTGCCCCAGCCAACCGCGGAACGTCTTCTCCATATCTTCCAGCTTCAGGCGTTCACACAACTGCGGTAGGCCCCAGACCGGTTCATTCGCTTCGATCTTGGCGCGGGTCGCTTCGGCCTTGCCAGTGCGCTTGGACGCTTCCTCATCACCTGCCAGAGTTGCCACCATTTCCGTAAGGCTATCGACTCTTTCGTCGTCCAGTCCCGACCTCACGAGCACGCCCGCCAGCGTCATGCAGATTTCATCTCGTTGCCCAGCCCCTTGGGGATAGAAAGCGACCACTGTGCAGAGCAAGGCGATCAGTCCGCACTTACTCTTCAACTCATCAGCAGTGACAGTGGGAATTGAAGCCGGGTCACCAATCCAGGTCACCCTTTCCCCGGATGGATGAACGGACGGCGGAAACATGGTCTGGTGCCCGTTGCCTCGTATTTCTAATAGAACCGCGCGCACCAAGTGGGCGCGCTTTGCAACTTCGTCCGGGAGCTGAAACACGTACCTGTTCTTGTCCAAGGCGCCCTTGGCGACCCGATGGCTTTCGGGTGCGCTAGGTCTGCCAAATGCTGGTAGACCGGAAAGAAGGACCCGACCGAACGATGCCGCTTCACGGCAGTCGAAGTCGATGTCGACTACCCCTTGCGATCGATCGCCCAAGGCGATCCCAATGTTTGCGTTGCCGGAAAATGCATCATCGAGTTCCGCGTTGGTCCATTTGCGCGGCTCCTTCCATGAACCCTTCGGGCGCTTTTCTCGGGCCGGAAGCGGAATTGGTTCCAGCCCTAGGTTCACATATTCTTGTGCCGCCTGGGCGACGTTACCGAAGCGAATCCTTGGGCGCTCAATGGTCATGGCGAGCTCCCATTGTGTTGGCCGCACCTTGTTCTGAGAAGGCATCGAGGTCCGAACGATGGTACCGAATGGCCTTGCTACCCAGGCGGCGCGCCTTGGGCCCGCCACCGTAGACCCGCCATTTTTCGAGCGTCGACGGGTGTAGGTTGAGGTAAGCTGCGGCCTCCTTGGTGTTCAGTAAATCAGTTGTTTGCTTGGGCATAGAAGCCTCCTTGATGACAGAGGCTTCCTATTGATCGCAGGCTTGGCGGCCTGTCAGCGTTTTTAATTCATTGAATTTGCGTCGCGGCTCGGGATTACCGGCAGCGCGAAGGGGATCCCGAGCACGGCAAGCAGTTGCTGCACGTCGCCCAGCGCCTGACCGACGATACCATCATGGGCGAGCGTGCCCCATCCGACGACAAGGCGCAGTAAGCCGTCCCGATGCAGAGTGAATTTCTGTTCAAGGTTTCTGATCTTATGCTGCTCATCGTAGATGTACACTCCTGGGTCAGCGGCGCGGCGTGCTGCAAGAGCTAGCTTTGCGAGTGCCGTTTTGGAGCGGAACTTGCTGTCGTCTGCATTTGGCCAGCAAGGAACATAATCCCCGCCAAGATCTGGTGAACCACGGTCTCGAGCATATTCTTTGGCCATGAATAGGAGTTCAGGTAGGTCGTGATCCGTGGGCTTGCCGCGCGGCGGATCAATCCCAAACAGGGCCTTCTTGGCGGCACGCAGTCGCGCGCCCTCTGTCTCCCCACCGCCATGGGCGCGGATGACACCTAACAAAGCCGCTTCGACTATGACCATGATCGCTGGGTTGTCGCGCCAGTCGTTGTTCATGCAGCATCCACCTTGTTGTTCGCCAGGGCAATGATCCTCGCTGCTACCGCCGCCACAGGCGCTCGCAGCCGCTCGATGTCGCTGACAATGTACCCCGCCGTCACGTCCCCGGAATTCTTGTGGTTCAACATGCGCTTGAGGGCATAGTGCGGGATGTCCAGGCTTTCGGCGATGGTGATGAAGGTACGGCGCAAGTCGTGCAGGGTGAACTCGACCCCGCTGCGCGCCGTTACCCGATCGGTGAACTTCTTCGTCTCCACGATGTGGCAGCAGGCGCTCGAGCTGGGAAACACCCATGGGGACTTCCCCGCGGCCGCCTTACGTTCGGTCAGAAGGTCCACGAGATAACCGGAAAGTGGCAGGTCGAGTGGGTCGCCATTCTTTGTTCTGGGTAGGTGAAGGGTCTGGTTCTTCAGATCGATATTCTCCCAGCGCAAGCGAGCAATCTCATTGCGCCGCATGCCCGTGAACAGCGCGACAAGGAGGAAGTCCCGCGCATACTCGGGTTCTTCCATTACAGCGATCCACCACGCCGGTAGGTCGGATGACGAAATGAGAGTGCGACGCCGGCGCTCGGGAAACCAGGCACGTGCCTGGGTCAGGATGTTCACCGGGTTAGGCGGAAAGACGTCAAAACCTGCCGCTGTCACGTTATAGACTGACCGGAAATGGCGCATCACGTTGTTGGCTGTAACCTCGCCATGTTCCTTGGCGATCTTCTGATGTCGCTTCAGAACCGCCTGCTTAGAAATCGTTGTAATGGAGGTCTTCGCCCAGTCCTTTAGGTACAAGCTGGCCGTGCGCTGGTAGGCGTCCACTGTGCCGGGGGCCAGGCCCGTGCGGGTTTCAAAGAAGGCCTTGAATGCACCCGAGACGGTGATCGCTTCGAGTGCCTTCTTCCGCTTCTCCTCGGTTGGATCGAGGCCCAGCGCCATCTCGGAGAGGATGTGCATTGCCCGCTTGCGAGCAGTATCTACAGACATGATGTCCGCCCGTCCAATCGTGACGCGCCGGCTCCTGCCCGCGACTTGTCCCTCGACAACGTAGACCTTGCTGTTCGACCCGACCCTCAGGCCGAAGCCACGTAGCAATGTGTCCCGGTAAAGCACTTGCCCCGATTTGGGGTTGCTGATCGCGTCAATTTTCTGCTTCGTGAACTGCAGTGTAGGCATTGAGACCTCCTTTGGCCTCACCTCACTGTTTCTCGATGCGTCCGAAAAAGCAATCAAAATCAGATGTTTATCTGGATGCTGCTGTGTCTTCCAGCATCCTCCAAGATAGTCAGGCGTGCGCGCGCAAAGGCTGATCCCTTGGATCTCCCCTTAAGGAGATATCCCCACTCTTCCCCAGCAGACCGGAGGGATTAAGATCGATGCGCTCCGCAATGCGGCGCAGCTGCTCCACAATGGCAGGGGTAGCAGCATGGAGATCCACGGTCATGAATCTGAGCTTGTGCCCTTGGATCGAAACCGTCTCATCGACCATTCCCCCGACCGCGGGGTGAAGGAGGATGCCCTCACAGGATGACGACAGGTGGTCCTCGGAACGGACTTGGCTTCGCACGTAAGCGTAGAGCTGGTAGAGGTATCCGCTCTTCAGAACAGCTGTCTTCCAAACTGACTGCGTGAAGATCGACGTGAACTTTGTGTCAATGACGATACGCCGACCATAAGTAGGGTGTTCCAAGAAGACGTCTGTCTGCATGCCCGGCAAGACCGCCATGACACCTGGGGTTCCGGCATCGATCTGCCATTTCAGTTTCTTGCCGGACTCAACTTTCCAACCCTGACCCTTCAGCTCGGCGGCCAAGAAAGTCCCCACCGCCTTCTCAAAGATTTGCCGCACGAGGAACTCGTCCTTTGCCGCTCCACTCATCGAGGTCTGACCCATTTCCTCGCTTGGAAGGACCAGATCGAAGACGAGCCGGGCCAATGACACCATGAGAGCATCGCTGGCATCGTTCCGACCCAAACGATCCAAGGATGTCTCCGCGCGTGTGGGCACTTGGCCCGAGACGCCGAGGCGGCCCAAATCCCCTGCAAGCTGCCGGCATGCGTGTGACAAGCCACGGTCGGACACCCAAGGGGCAAGTCGATCCAGCGCCGCCCGCACCAACCGATTTCGTGGGGTGTTTACAGTCAGCTCTTCATAGCGGCATGCGACTTCACCACGAAGGAGAAGCGAATGTGCCTCAGTCTTGAGGGTATCGATGCGGCCGCGAACGCGTGTCAGTATTTCAGCCCTAGCCCGATACCCTCGGCTCAGATTACGACGCAACCGGCGCTCAACTGTCTCAACCAGAAGCCGCCCAACAAGGTCAGGCAACTCAGGTGACTCTTCTACTTCGACCGCAAATTGGCCCTGAAACTTGGCAAGCCCGGAAGCGTAGAGAAGAAGGAACCAGATGTTCCGTAAGGGAATTCGGCCGACGTATCTGATGTCAGTTTCGTCGAGCATCACAGGGGTTCGCGCAGTGCCGCCGCTGCCTCTGACAGCTTCTCAGGTGAGTCGTACCAATACTCTTCAAGCAAGGGCACGATCTCGCTGTCCACCACATCGCGGAACCATTCTGCAGGGTTCGAGACTGTGCCTGGTCGCGGCGTGACATAGCTGTGTCCGACGCAGAACTGTGTGCCCAGAGACCGGTCTTCTGAAATGCGCTTGTTAAGTTCTGCCATCCGCTCCGCCACCTTCCCAACAAGGTCGCCAGGGAAGCCGCAAGTGACCTCGCACCAGGTCCGCCATTGTTCGTTGAGACTTGGCTCCAACGAGACAAACGCAAAGCGACGCCTCAAGGCCAGATCAACCAAGGCCAGCGACCGGTCAGCCACGTTCATGGTCCCGATAACGTAGAGGTTTTCGGGCAAATAGACCCGTTCGCTCTCGTGTCGCCGGTATGCGAGCTCCAGCGCCTCGCTTGGGTGCCGCTTACTATCTTCAAGAAGCGTCAGCATCTCACCGAACAGCTGCGCTGGGTTGCCGCGGTTTATCTCTTCAATCACCAGGACGTGAGGAGCATCGGGTTGGGCCTTGGCCGAGTCGATGATTTCCAGAAACACGCCGTCCGTCAGTGCGAGTTTTCCCTCAGCCGACGGCCGCCAACCGCGGACGAAATCCTCATAGGCCAGCGAAGGATGGAACTGAACTGACCTTATCTGTCCCGGCAGGGGCTTGGCAGAGCCGATAAGGGCTTTTGCCAGCCGTTTCGCCAACCATGTCTTGCCCGTGCCTGGCGGACCCTGAAGGACCAGGTTCTTCTTGGCCGTCAAGCGGGCCAAGATCGCATCAAGAGTAGACCCGGGCAGAAAGCACCCCTCTTTGACGATGTCGGACGTGTCGTAGCTTGGGGATGCGATATCTTCGACAACTTGCGGCAAGTCGTCGGCGATGTCTTCAGAAACATCTTCGTCAGCAGCTGCGCTATCTCCATACTGCTTTGCCCAGTAGGGGTGCTTCAAAAAGGTTGGGAAGTCTTGCTCTCCACCCCCAAACGCAAAGCGGATCAAGCGGCGTCCATGATCGTCCTCCGCGTTAACGCGGGCCAGTGTGTTGCGGTAAGTGTAAAAGTACCACTCTCGCGGCTCACTTAGCCGTCGCCATTCGACATCGACGGTCACCCCGTCACCACGATTTCCCGTAACTGTACCAACGGCTTTGATTTTCATTGCGGAGACAGGCTTCCCCTTGTTGTCGAAGGGCAACCCGTACTTCCGAACGAATGACGACTTGATGGCGATTTTGTCGCCGGGCCGCATGGAGAGAACCAGGGTTGAAAACTTATCCTTCGTACGGTTCTGCCAGATCCCCTCCGTCAAGAATCTCTCTGTTTGGTCTTCGTTGCCATTCCAAACGGCACCCCCAAACCAAAACTGCCGCTCCGGATCGGAGAACAGATCACGCTCAGCTGGTGAGGCATCGTCCGGCGGAGCCTCGTCGTCCACGACCGTGCCGTAACCCTCTTTGCGCCGCACTTCCTTGAAGAGTTCCAGCGAACCCGCCGGACCAAGGACGGCATCTTGCCCAGCCTCTGTCAGTGCCCAAGTACCGCGGCCTCTGTTCTCCAGAAGCCCCGCCTTTGTCAGGTAGAAGCGCGCCCAGCCAACCCTATTCCCAAAGCTTGACTGTCCCGACTTCGTCAACCGATCGGCTTCGCCTTCGGGCGCTCGTCCTTCGGCCTTTATCCATTCGCCAACGACTTTTGGACTTGCGCTGCCGCCATGAGCCCGTAGTGCATCAAGGACCGGGTCGAACAGCTGGATGAACTTCGGGCCGGCAAGCTCCCCGACCAAGGAATCCGGGGCATCTGGCGCCCAGTCAAACACCCGCTTCTGCTCACCTTCCAAGAATGCTTGTGGGTCCCCTACAGTGACGCCATGCCGCTTCACGTCATTGATAAACCCGGTGAGCGCTGCTCCTTCGAGGCGGCCATCGTCCAGGTGAGCCTGATTCACTACGATGGCAGAGAGGAGTGGCCAGTTCCTCTCATGTGCTTGGGCGAGCAGTTTCCCAAGCTGAGCGAAGATCTGATTGCGGTTTGCTCCCCACTCTACGCCCTGAGCTTTCGCCAGCTCTCCGTAAGCCAAGAACTTCTTCTGGCGCGCGGCTGCGAGAATAGTTTTGTAAGCAACTTCAAGGTCTAGAGCCATACTTTGCCTTCATAAAATGGACCCACAAACGTTGGTCTAGCGTGTTCCTTTAGTGTGGTACAAAGATCCTCGGCAGTGCAACGCCAAGCTTTCAGATGTCGCATATTCAGCACGGCAGAAGCTATTTCCCGACCATCACTCTGCAGCCTGGTTAGGAGACTGCCGGCCAGTGGCGGATACGGAGTACGGTTGAGTGGACAATCCGCAACTCCGCAGGAAGTCAAACGTACCGTCATAGTATCGGCGCGGCCGGGTTGGGTCGTTATCGTCGCCATGGGGTACAAAGATGACCAGGCCTTGCCGCGCCCTGGTGAGCAAGACGCGATACGCATTGACCAGGTACAACTGCCGCTCCGATGCATTGACCGACTGCCACACCGTCCCACGGAAGGCTTGGCACTCCCAGCCTTGTTTTCCATACCGAAGGTTCGCGTCCCAGCAAACGCCGGCCCAGTCCAGTTCAAGCCCCTGGACGTCAAACTCTGTGGCGACTTCCTCGAGGTAGAAGGCAGACCGCACGTCCTCGCGATCATTCAGGAACCAGGTTGGAGGATCGATGGCCGCCTTTATGTGGATGCCTTCTGGCCGCAGGCGGTGCGCGCCAGACGACGCTACGAGCCCAAACCTCTCTGACCCTCGCGCGATGCTGCGCAGCCATGATCTTGCTTCCGAAAGATCGCGAGTAACCCAAATCGGGTACCGCTCCTTCACTCGGCCAAACAGTGTCGATGCGGATGCAGCATCACCCTCGAGGACCGCGCCGACAAAGCTGGAAAGGATCTCGGCCCGGAATGATCGCATCGAGACAGAAAGGTGCAGATCGGGGTGCTTGTGAACGCTGGGAGATTGCAGGCGGCGCTTGGCGTCTTGATCAACCGTGTAGTGCGGATCATCCAGCAGGGCAGATGCGTGCACATCCCAGTGCGGGAAACGGGTTTGCAGCGCCTTCAGCCACTCGGAAATGCCAGCTTCGCCAGTGTTGATTTCTTGGCCGCCACCGATCAGGCACACAACCGTGCACCAATCGGTGTGCCGATCCATGACGCTGACCAAGAACTCAGGTTCGGACTGCTCGAAGCCCTCTTGCCCGCGCTTGCGCTGCATGAAGCTTGACGCTTGCTCTTGTGTCCAGGCGCGCTGGGCCTCGTCAAAGACCACCACCTTTTCGGCCGGTGCCGAGGTGTCGCGCAGGTATTCATCGCGGAAGTGATGGATGTTCTGGACGAAGCTACGCACCTTGCGCTGCGCATCGGATTTCTTGATGCCTTCGCGCTCGGCCTGGTCACGCGCCAGCGCTTCCCGGAGCACATCGACGAGGGGTCCGTTGCCGGACAGAAATACGGCATGCTCGTCCGTGTGCTCCATCGCGCGCAGGGTGGCGATGTTCAGACCGGCCAAGGTCTTTCCGGCGCCCGGCACCCCAGTTATGAAGCAGATGGACTTTCGCCCGGCCGCTTTTGACCGCTCGATGATGTCGGCGATCCGGCCGCTGGTCGCTTGAAGGTTCTTCGCACCGGCATCCGACCGGGAAATCTCCAGCACATTGTGGTTCTGGTAGAGTGCCTGGGCGGCTTCGATGATCGTCGGCGTTGGCTGATAACCGCTCGCCTCCCACGCGTCTGGATCGATGGCGGGTGCCGCGAGGCTGGCATCACCTGCTGAAATCACCTGCGCAAGACCGCTCGGGCCAAGGCAGATCGGCGCAGCGACGAGGTCAGGCGCGAAGGTTACTGCTGCTGGCCGGGCAATCGCAGCGGTAGCAATGAGGACCGGCACGATAGGTGCGGCATGGCTCCCCCGATGGAAATTCTTCAGGTCCAGTGCGTAGTCATGCACCTGGTCAATCGCATGACGATCGAAACTGTGCGACCCAACCTTGAACTCGACAACAAAGATCGTGCCGCCGATCAGCAACACGCAGTCTGTACGCTTGCCCATGCGGGGGATGCTGAGTTCGAAGTAAATGCTGCCAGCCAGGTGCCCTGTGAGCTCTGCCTTTAGCAATCTGATCTGCGCGATCCAGGCCCGCTTTTGTTCTTGCTCTAAGTCGTGCCGGTGGTTGCGCGACAACTGACCGAGGATCAAGTCTTCCGGCTCGCGGAGGAAGGATGGCAACGGCGCCGCGTAGTAAGCAAATGACATGTATGAGTTTCCTGTGTCAGCACACGGCCCAGACAACTGCACATATAGCCTCATTGCAACAGCACAGCCGACGGTCCCACATGGTCCAGACTGGCTAGTGTCACGACCTTCCCCGACGAAGTGGCGCGGAAAGCAGTCGTCGGCCTGGGATGAGAGTCCCGGATCCTCAAAATTTGTGATATTCTTGAAAAGTGCCACGTCAACTGAGGTACATTAAATGCTTCTAAAAACGCTGATTGGCTTCCTATTTTCGCTGCTGACGATCCTAGAATCTGCTCAATCACAAAGCCTAGAGCAGCTTGACCAGCGGATCATGTTCTGGGAGAGCAAGGCTTACTACTGTCCCTCCGAACTTGGCGCATTCCCCGCGAAGGACATTGGAATAGAGGGTATGCCGGTATGCGATGATGGCGACTCCATCATTTTCAATTCCCTTCTGTGCAGGTCCGGCGACCAGCGGGGTTGCGAAGCTGTAAAGGCCTCGCAAGATGAGAGTGGTCGCTTCTGGCGCTCTCCAAATAAGCGACTTCTGCAGCCGGACGAACCGCTCGACATGAAAACTGGACAGACAACTTTCAGTGGAGACCAGGCAAAGGGGCTCTTCGTGTACTTTGCCCGAACCAAAGACTCGGAGGCCTTCCGCCGCTGGATCTCTTGGATAGACTCCAATGAGAGGTGCCTTACTGCATCAGAGTGTTTTCCAAGGGGAACCCCAAGATACTGCAAGAACAATCGCTGTGCACTTAGAGTTGGTGACTGTTGGATCATGAGCCTCCTTGGCCGTCGCCTAGGTGTCGGAGTTCCCTTCTGCACAATTGACCCGCTGCAACCTGTGCCCACAGTCTCAAATAGCGCTCAGACACTTAAGAACCTCTATGACGAGACCTTAAGAAAGCTTCCATTCGAACATCCGGCCCTAAAATACTTGCGCGATAACTTCGATGAGGCACTTCGCATTTATGAGGAAGCAGTTGCTCCAATAGAAGCGTTGAGAACTCATGTAACAGCACTCCAAATTGAACTGCTTTACCTAAGTCAGATTGAAGCCACACTGTCGGCAATTGTTAACAATCCGGGATTTTCGCGGCACAATGCAGTTCTTCAGATAATGCTATTGGAAGATCTTGGTTACGGAACAAAATGGATGCACGATCAGGCAGTCAGAATTTCAGAATTCGAGCCAGAGAATCCGTTCTTCCAGTATGTTGCGCACAGACGCAAAAGCAAAGCGTCTATGTTGCCTCTGATACTCAATCAATGCCCAGATCCTGCGAACAGCGGTTTCTTCAAACGGCACCAATGGGCCTGGGAAAGAGAGGCAAAGGAGGAGGCGTGGCGAGAATCGATGCTATGGGACTGTTTGTTCATTGCGTCCCTTTATAGGGAAACGGAGGTACCGCCGGACGGCCCCTCCGACGATGATCTATCCCAGGCATTGAGTAAACTCAACGCAGCCATCGAACTGGCAAGTAGTGCTCGATCGGGTGCCGAAAGATACATTTCTGATCTTGAGCGGCTTCAAAGTATCGATAATCCAGTCAATCAATTTTCAACCTTTAATGATCTAGTGGTTGCTGCGGGCGGGAACCCAGTTGAAGAGCTTAAAATCGGCACAACTGTATACGTTCTTGTGGCCGGTGAGATAATTGAGAAGATTCCATTGCCAGAGCTACCAGATTTGCCAGAGCTACCGGATTTGCCAGAGCTTCCTGAGTTACCGGATTTGCCGGATATGCCAGAGCTACCGGATTTGCCCGAGATCAAAGTCCCGAAACTGCCGAAATTCTGAGTTACTTTGAAAAACGTATGCAGTCTCCTCGGTCAGTGCTCGCCCGCTCCGCCTGAGAAGAACACTACCGAAACCCGACGCCCAATCTCCGGCACATGATCCCGTGACAAGAGCTCAGCCTCAGAGATGACCTTGGCCATCGACTCGTAAACTTGCTCTGAGTGACTGCGGTCGTCTTCGAGCTTCTGCAAGATGGCTTGTATAGCAATGTAGCCCTTCGGAAGGTCCTCATACGCGAAGCTCTCCCGTACTTCGTGCTTGGCCTGCTCCCAGAAGGGGTCGAGCAGTCTGCTCCAAGCTTCGCAGATCATTTCAACGGCGGGCAGAGATAGGTGCCCGAACATTTCTTGATCGTCTTGGGTGCTGCCTGAACGCTGACTGACAAACTCGGCGCAGGCCTTCATCAGGCTTTCGACGCGCGCTGGGCGCAGGTCCCATTCGGTCAGTTGACCAAGCTGCGCTGAGACGGTTTCGAGCGCAGTAGCAAGCTCCATGTCGGTCATCTGGCTCTTGGCCATGCCAAGACTCTTGGTCCGTTCGTAGGCTGAGTCCAAGGTCTTCGCACAGCTCAGCTGACCCCGCTCGACAACTAGGCCTTCCGCAGACCGGCGGAGCATCAACAGTCGAGGCGGGAGGAAGCTGTTCGGCTTTTCGAGGCCCTTCAGGTGCAGAGTGGTGAACATCTCTCTTGAGGAGAGCAGGGCCAACTCCGCGCCCCAGGTGCCATCAATTCTCGCCTTTCTGATGAGTTCGTATCGATCAGACGAGATGTGCTGTCTGGTGCGCGCCAGCACATCGTGGAAATTGTTGTCCCGCAAGCGCCTGGTCGATCCGAGGTAGCGTATGACGCTTTCGAGGATCACTTCGGTGTCGTCCGAGCCATCCTCCTGCACCGCGTCGACCAGCTCCTCGCCCGCGAGCGTTCGGTAGTTTTCAATACGGTTTGCCACCTTCTCGTCAGAGGCAAACTGACCGACCGGAACGTCGACCAGGTGGTAGTTCACAATCCCAAACTGGCTGTCGATTCGATCGATGCGGCCTAGGCCCTGGATGAGCTCCTTAAGGTTGGAAGTAACCCCCAGAAGAACCAGCGTGTCTGCGGATTGGAGGTTGATGCCCTCAGCCATCTTGTAGGTGAGAAACACCGATGCCGGGCCATCAGGTGCGTTCCTGCCCCCAGGTCGGAAGTAGGACTCGATGGTCTTGCCGACCTTGATTCGCCGGAAACCATCCGGTCCGCTTCCGAAGATTGCCTTGACGGCTCTGTCGTCGCCCTTGGTCTGGTTGCCAACGACAAAGTTTGTGTGGTTGCCACGGCGAGAAAGCGCCTCTGCAAAGATCTCAAGCGTATCGGTGCGTTCCGCTAGAAAGACTACGCGGTCCTTTTGCTGCTGAATGCGGAGGCAGGCTTCGTAACGCTTTTCGTCTAGGTCTCGGAGCGGCTGCGAATTCAGCTTGCGCGCGAGCGTGTCACACTTTTCGGCAACCGCCACCAAGTCCAGGCCGAGCATTGCAAACATGTTGGCCTGATCAGGGTGGGACGACCTGCGGCCGCGCTTTGAGCCTTGCTCAAACTCACGCAGCCATTTTCCGATGACCCCATGGGACATTTCCCAGGCAGCTTGTGCCGAGTTCACCCTAAGGATGTTCAGCAGGTTGCGGATGTGCAGCTGATCTTGTGTGCTTTGCTGGGTCTTCACGTGGCCGAAGCGGCTTTTCTCGACGGCGGTGACCTTTCCGCCTGGCGCAAGTTCATTGCAGAGCGCCACTATCTCGTCGAGGCGGGCCTTTTGCGGTTTGGTAAGCTCGAGTGTTTTGGAACGACCGAAGTTCGCTAGCTTCGGGTAGCTGTGCTTGGCTCGGTCTTCGCTCTCGCCTATGCAACGTCGCTGGCGCCGGGTCAGGAAAGGCGAAAGCAGCTCGGAAAGCTCTGAGCGAGCCTGGCGAGAGAGCGCCGTCTCGGGTTCGGCTAGTACCGCAAGGGCGGCCTTGTGGTCGAAGATATCGGGCAACCGCTTCATTTCTCGGTCGAACAGTTCACCCATGGCCTGGATGTAGTCAGGCGTCATGAAGATGGAGGCGCGCTTTTCCTGCATGTGGGCAAGCCAGTCGACATCCCGATTGCCAAGTAGGGTCGCGGATAGGCAGACATTCCAGCTTGGCGGTGCAAGCTCGATGGCCGCTGCCATCTGGGAGGCGTGTTCGAAGCCCGGCGTGACGGTGTGGCTTTCATCTATGATCAACACGCCGAACTGATCGAGCCTCAGACCCGTTGTCTTGTCATCACCAGCACCGCGCAGGTGGTTCTTCGCCAGGCTGGTATTCGCTATAGCAACCAGAGAATTCGTAGAGTGCTTTTCCCAGCTGGGTATGACCTTAGGCGGCGCAACCACGGCGGCATTCTTGCGGGCGACACCATGTATTGGCGACCTGGGGACAACGCGCGAAAAGGTCTCCGAAAGCGCCTCCGCAAGGTGGCAGCCGATTTCCGTCTTTCCAGACCCCGTGGGGGCTTCCACAAAGGCGATGCCGTGATCGTAAGTGATGGAGCACGCTTCGTAGACCAGTTCCTGCTGATACTCGTACAGCGTGTGACCGGTGATGTCGTGGCGACCGCCCGTCAGCCAAGGCTCAAAGCCCTTCTGCTCGGCGATCATACGGGCCATGGCGTCTTCGGCAGTTGTGGGCTTGATCAGCCTGTTGAGGATCTCAAGCGCCTCGTTGGTCCAGTCGGCTGACACGTCCCAGATCTGTTCGGCCGCACGGCGCCGCTCCTCTTGCAGCTCGTGCGATCCCACATCCAGGCCGTCCGCATATTCGATATTGCTGTAGAGGCCCGAACGGGAGAAGTTCGCTGACCCCGCCACCGCGCCAATCCTGGAGCTGACAATCTTGGAGTGCATCCGGCGATCTCCGGCGATCCCAAGTTTGGATTGAGCCAATAGTGGATCAAAGACGCGAAGCTCTATCTTTTGCATTTCGATGGCGCGCTTGGCCAGCACAGCCAAGAGGTCGTCATCGTCTTCGACTTGCAGTCCCGATTTCTCGAGCCAGTAGAGTTTCATCTCTTCGGTGACTGGACGTGGTTTGGCCAGCCGGCGAGAGTTTCCTGTATCGATTCCAAAGGAAATCCGAATGCGAACGTCTGGGTTCGCTTCTGGGTCCTTCAGCTCCTTGACCTCTCGCATCAGCACAGCAAGCGACGACAAGAAATCCTGGTACCCCGTCACGATCAAGCAGTCGCCTGAAGTGATGTGTGGTCGGTAGAGCTCGATGACAGGACGGTCGATGTTTGTTCCGACCTTTGGCTTTGCCGCAAGGTCAGGCTGAGCCACCGCCGTGGTCTCAGTTCGGCGAATGCTCTGCGGCTTTGAGCGAAGCCAATTTGGAAGCGAAAACAATGGCTAATACCAAGCGCTGGAGTTCAGACTAGTATGGCGGTTGAATCTCATTCAGAGCAATGAATCTTTTGGCCCAGACCATAAAGCCCAGCGCCTTCTGAGCGCCCATAAAGGATCAAATTAGCTCGCAAAGTGGGGTGGACCTGGAGCGGCCCTCCGCTTGGAAGGCGCAGTTGCCGTGCCTGGGGTGGGGTGGCCCTGGGTTTGACCGGTTTTTGGGGTTTGCTTGGGCTGTGGCCAGCCCGCAGGCGGGCTTGCAGGGGCACCGTTGGCACCGGCCCGGTGGCCGGCAGCTTGCTTCCGTCTGTAGTCCCTACTAGTAGGGGATTAGTAGGGTTTGTTCTTCTAAGGTTCTACTAGGTCGTCAAAGGTAGTCCAAGCGACCATCAAGAAACTTCCTTTTGGGAACAGAGCGTTAGCGTACCCGTTACACTTTGCGCCAGCTCAGTCCAACGAAGGTAGCACAAAATTCGTAATGATGGGGTCGGGGGTTCGAGTCCCTTCACCGGCACCATCCTTTTCGCAAGACTCCCACAAATGAGGACGATCCGGCGGGGCTTGCGCGGCCCGGGGCTTTGCGTCACGCAAGGCTGGCGGGGACCGGGAGGGGAGTCATGGACAGCACGGGCGGGTTGCGCGCGATCTGGGCGGAAGGGCGGGCCAGCCTGAACGGGTGGTGTTCCATCGGGAACGCCTTCACGGCCGAGATCATGGCGGCGGGAGGGTTCGATTCGGTCACCGTCGACATGCAGCACGGAGCGCTGGATTACACGGACCTTCTGCCGATGCTGCAGGCGATGCGGGCCAGCGGGGCGGCGCTTCTGGCACGGGTGGCGTGGCTGGATCCCGCACAGGTCATGAAGGCGCTGGATGCCGGCTGCGAAGGGGTGATCTGCCCGATGATCGGCACGGCTGAGGAGGCCGCGCGTCTGGTCAGCTATACGCGCTATCCACCCGAGGGCGTGCGAAGCTACGGGCCGACGCGGGCAGCCTTTGCGCATGGTGCCAACTATATGGCCGGGGCGAACGACAGGATCCTGGCCTTTGCGATGATCGAGACCGCCGAAGGACTGGCGAACCTTGAGGAGATCGTGGCGACCCCGGGCCTCGCGGGCCTCTATGTCGGTCCGAACGACCTTGCGCTGTCGGTCAGCGCGGGGCGGCTGCCGAGTGGCCTGGACCGGGAGGAACCCGAGATGCAGGAGCATCTGCGGGCGATTGCGGCAGCCTGTGCGCGGCATGGGCGGATCGCGGCAATCCATTGCGGGACGGCGGACTATGCGCTGAAGGCAATCGGCTGGGGCTACCGGATGACGACCGTGGGCGGGGACGTGCGGTTCCTTGCGGCAGGCGCGGCGGAGGCAGTGGCCGCATTCCGGCGGCTGACCGGGGGCAAGGCTGCGGTGGCGGGGCCGAAGGGGTACTGACAGCCCCTCAGGAATGCTCGTCGAGCACTTCGTGCTCTCCTCGCGCGGGTCACCGACGAGGACACGGGTGAACGAGGAGGGTCAGCCGATCACGCCCCGGACGCCGCCGGTCTGGCCGCGGTCGAGGAGCAGGTGGTCGAGGATCACGCAGGCCATCATCGCTTCGCCCACCGGGACGGCGCGGATGCCGACGCAGGGGTCGTGGCGGCCCTTGGTGATGAGGTCGGTTTCCTGACCGGCGGTGGTGATGGTCTGGCGCGGGGTCAGGATCGAGGACGTCGGCTTCACCGCAAAGCGGCAGACGATGGGCTGGCCTGTGGAAATGCCGCCGAGGATGCCGCCGGCGTGGTTCGACTGGTAGACCGGCCCGTCGGGCCCCATGCGGATCTCGTCGGCGTTCTCGACCCCGGTCAGGGCGGCGGCGGCCATGCCTTCGCCGATCTCGACCCCCTTGACCGCGTTGATCGACATCATCGCCGCGGCGAGGTCGCTGTCGAGCTTGCCGTAGATCGGCGCGCCAAGGCCCGGGGGGACGCCTTCGGCCACCACCTCGATCACCGCGCCGACGGAATTGTGTGACAGGCGCAGGTCGTCAAGGTAGGCGGCCCATTCCGAAGCCGCTACCGGATCTGGGACCCAGAAGGGGTTGCGCTCGATCTCGGCGGCGTCAAAGCGGCTGCGATCGATGTGCCTGGTGCCCATCTGGACCATGTAGCCGGTGATCCTCAGACCCGGCACCAGTGCGGCGAGCACCTGCCGGGCGACGCCACCGGCGGCGACGCGGCTGGCAGTTTCGCGGGCGCTGGAGCGGCCGCCGCCGCGCGGATCGCGGAGCCCGTATTTCTGGTGATAGGTGATGTCGGCATGGCCGGGGCGGAAGGATTGCGCGATCTCGCTGTAATCCTTCGACCGCTGGTCGGTGTTTTCGATCATCAGCTGGATCGGGGTGCCGGTTGTCCGCCCCTCATAGACGCCGGAGAGGATGCGGACCTCGTCCGGCTCTTTCCGCTGGGTCGTGAACTTGTTCTGCCCCGGCTTTCGGCGGTCGAGCCACGGCTGGATGTCGGCCTCGGAGAGCGCCACGCCGGGGGGGCAGCCGTCGACGGTGCAGCCGATGGCCGGCCCGTGGCTTTCGCCCCAGGTGGTGACCCGGAAGAAATGTCCGAAGGTGTTGAGGCTCATGATCCGCTCTCCGACTGCCTGCCGGGCATACCCGTCCCATTGTCCCCGCTGCAAGTCCCGCGCGTGGGCCAGCCGTGGGAAAAACGCCACTGGGGCGCCGTCTGATCACGGCAGCGTGAGTTTTCTGACGCGTTCGGGGTTGACTATGCGGCCCGATAGGAGGATTGAACGCGGGCGGACCGGGCCCCTCTGACGCCCCCCATCGGGCGTGATGTCGGACCGCATCGAAACCGTTCGATGTCAGGCCCGCCGCCGTTTCTTCCGACCGGGGCCATCCTGCGACCTTTGGAAAGGACCGAGACTTGGATTTCCTGTTCTACGAGTTCGTGAACAAGCCGCTGTGGCTGTGGCTGATGTTCCTTTCGATCGTCATCGGCCTGATGATCTTTGACCTTGGCGTGCTGCACAAGGACGACCACGAGCTGGGCGTCGCGGAAAGCCTGAAGCTGTCGGCCTTCTACATCTGTATCGCCATCCTGTTCGGCGGCTACATCTGGTGGGCCTGGCAGAACGGCACGCTGGTGACCAGCGACGGGACCAATCCGGTCGCGAGTTACTTCCAAGGCTACATCATCGAGAAGGTGCTCTCGATAGACAACGTCTTCGTCATCTCGCTGATCTTCGGATATTTCGCCATTCCGCGGAAATACCAGTACCGGGCGCTGGTCTGGGGGATCATCGGGGTGATCATCCTGCGCGGCATCATGATCGCGATCGGGGCCGAGCTGATCTCGAACTACAACTGGATCACGCTGGTCTTTGCGGCTTTCCTGGCCTTTACGGGCATCAAGATGCTGGTGGTGCCGGAAGGCGACATGGACGTGTCGCAGAACCCGGTGGTGAAGCTGACGGCGAAATACATGAACGTGACCAAGGACCTGCACGGGCAGAAGTTCTTTGTCCGCCAGCCGCACCCGGTGACGGGCAAGCTTGTGCTGTTCGCGACGCCGCTGTTCGTCGCGCTGATCGTGATCAACGTCGCCGACCTGATCTTCGCCGTGGACTCGGTGCCCGCGATCTTCCTGATCACGACGGACACGTTCATCGTCTACACCGCGAATATCATGGCGATCCTGGGCCTTCGCGCACTTTACTTCGCGCTGGCGGCGCTGGTGCACCGGTTCCACTACCTGAAGTATGCGCTGGCCGTGGTGCTGATCTTCATCGGCCTGAAGGGGTTCTACAGCTACTTCTTCGGCAAGTTCGATCCCTACCTGTCACTTAGTATCACCGTGGGCATCATTGCGGCAGGCATCTTCTATTCGCTGTGGAAGACCCGCAACGGGGCCGAGGGGTCTACACCTGGCCACTAGGGCAGGCGTCGAGGGCAGGTCTGAGCGTCCCGGTTGACGTGGATCATGGCCGGGAAACCCCGCGCCCCGCAGACTTGATAGGGCGACCCGGCCGATCCTGACTGGCCGGGTCGTGCCGATACATGACAGTGCCAGAAAGGAACCCGTTTCATGTCCGACCGCGTCGCTTACATGCCGCTCGACACCCAGGCCGATCCGCTTCCGGACGCGGCGATCCTGGGCGCTTTGGCCGTCGCGGCCGGGTTCGGCTGCAAGGTTCATGCCGTGAACCTTGCGATGAATGTTCCGCCGGTCGCGTCGCCGTTGGGCGGGTACATGATCAATGTCGAAGGAATGGCCCGCGCGGTGGAAGAGCGCAGCCGCGCTGCCTGCCAGCGGCAGACGGCGCTGATCGAAGGTGCACCGACGGCGGGAAGCGTCGTTGCGGTGACGACGCGTGAGGTCGGCATGGGCGGGGCGATGTCCGCCGCGGCTGCGGAGTCGCGGCTTTTCGATCTGTCGCTGGTTCCGGTGGCGGCAGGCAGCACTTCGCCCCAGGACATGGCGCAGGCGCTGGTGTTCGATTCCGGCTTGCCGGTCCTTCTGGTGCCGGAAGGGTCGGTGCCCGCGCCGTTGGACCATGTGGCCATCGCCTGGGATGGCAGCCGCGTTGCGGCGAGGGCCTTGCAGGATGCGCTGCGTCTGCTTCAGCCGGGCGGGCGCATCAGCGTGCTGACGGTGAAGGGCGAGAAGGCGCTGGCCGGTGCCGACCCAGCGGGGACCCTGGCTGCGGCGCTGCGTTCGCGTGGGCATGATGCGGTGGCCGTTTCCGTGACTTTGGACGGCAGGAAGATCGCCGAGGCGCTGCAGGCCGGTGCCAAGGATGCGGGCGCGAAGCTTCTGGCGATGGGGGGCTTTGGCCATTCGCGGCTGCGGGATTTCATCCTGGGCGGCGCCACGCTGGGGGTCCTGTCGCACCTGAAGATGCCGGTGCTTCTGTCGCACTGACCCTGATGCAACGGGTCGGGCTTGCCCGCCCGGCCCCTGCTTAACATCGGCCTGTCCGGCTGTTAGGTTCGCCCCCGCAGCGGCAGCAGGGGCGGTGGATGCGCGTCTTCGGGTACATGCGGTTCTCTTACGCCGGACAAAGCGATGCGCGCGCCTCGCGTCTTGGCCAGCCTATAGAGGACCTTGCCAGGACGCTTTATGAGCCCCGCCGGATGGAGCGGCGGTTCTTCCTGTTCGAGAACCTGTGCCTGCCGTCGATCCAGGCGCAGACGAACCAGAACTTCAAGCTGGTGATCCTCGCATCGAAGATCATGCCGGATGTCTACAAGGAGCGGCTGGCCGAGGTCACCGCGCCGGTGCCGCAGATCGAGATCCTCTATGGCGACGGGCAGCATGTGACCGACGTCTTCAACCCGCGCATCGCCGAGATGGTGGACGGGATCGAGGGGCCGACGGCGCATTTCAGGCTGGATGATGACGATGCCATCGGCCGGAACATGACTGCGCGGCTGGAGGCGGCGACAGCTCTGGCACCGCTGGTCAGGATCGTGACCTATCCCAGCGGGCTTTATCTGTCGCACCAGGATGGCGAGTCCTACCTGCTGCGCGAATACTTCCCGAATATCGGGATCGGCATGGCCTTCCTGAACATGCCGGGGCAGATCCAGAACCCTTACCAGTGCCAGCACGTGGCGGTCAGCCGGTCGAACCCGACCTTCTCGGACCCGGTGCCGATGGCCTATATCCACACCGCGCATGCCAGCAGCGATACCGTGGGGCGACAGGCGCTGAAGTTCCGCAAGATGCTTGCAGCCGCCGAGGACCGGGATGCGCCGGCCACGATCAAGCGCATCCGGATGGGCCTGCGGCAGGAATTCCCCGGCGTGACGATCGAGGCCTTGAAGGCGCTGATCGCGCAGGCCAGCGCCATCTGATGCCACCCCATACCCCGGACAAAGGCCACGCCATGACCCTGAATCGCCGCCCTGTCGCCTCGCTCTGGATCGGGACGAGCCTGCATTACATCAACCAGCTCTGCCTTAAGTCGCACCTCGACATGGGGCATCCGGTCACCCTTTATTGCACCGACAAGGTCACGAACGCCCCCGAGGGGGTGGAAATCCGCCCTGCCAGCGAGATCATGGACATCGACATGGAAGTCGTCGCCGAAACCTCGGCCTCGTTCCTGTCGAACGTGTTCCGCTACAAGATGATCGCAGCGACGGGGGCGATCTGGGTGGATTGCGACGCCTACTGCCACCGGCCCTTTCCCGAGGGGCAGGAGTATATCTTTGCCGGGCACGGGATGCGGGGGGCATTGAACTGTGGGGTGGTGGGCCTGCCGCAGTCCTGCCGGCTGATGGACGAGCTTCTGGGCTATTACGACGATCTGCCCGCATATCCGGCCTGGTGGGGCAACCGGCAGAAGAAAAAGATGGACAAGCTTCCCGCCTCGCTTCCCCATGCGGTCAGGATCTACCAGACCGAGCGCACGGCCTTTGGCCCGCAGGCCTTTACGCATTTCGCGCAGGTGACAGGCGATATCGACAAGGCGATGACGCCGGACACGCTCTATCCGGTGCCGTTCCAGTTGAATGACGTCTTCTACGACCCGCATTGCAACGTGGAAGGACACTTCACCGAGGCCACGCTGTCGGTCCACATCTATACCAACGGCACCCGGCCCTGGTGGCGCAAGAACGTGCCGCTGGCCGGAAGCTACATGGACCGGATGTGCTTGAAGCACGGGATCGACCCTTCGGCGGCGCTGGAGGAATGACGCCGCGATGACGCTTGTCCGGCAGACCAGTCCGCACGGGACGCTGGTGGCGGTCTCGACCATGAAGGACGAGGCGCCTTACGTGCTGGAATGGGTGGCGCATCACCTGGCGGTGGGGTTCACCGATGTGCTGGTCTATACCAACGACTGCACCGACGACACCGACACGCTGCTGAAGCACCTGGAGACGCTGGGCATCGGTGTGCATCACCGCGAGAACGAGGTGCCCGAGGGGATCAAGCCGCAACCTTCGATGCTGAAGCGTGCGGCGGTGGAGCCTTTCCTCCATGCCGCCGACTGGATCCTGATCCTAGATGCGGATGAGTTCCTGTGCATCAACCATCCGTCGGGCACGCTGGACGGGATGGTCGGTGCCCTGAACGCGATGGAGGCGCAGGCGATGGTCCTGACCTGGCGCATCTTCGGGTCATCCGGCATCCGCGACTGGTCGGCGGCGCCAGTGACCGACCAGTTCACCCGCGCGGCGCCGGAGTTCTGGAACAAGGGCTGGGGGACGAAGACCCTGTTCCGCTACGACCCAAAGCACATGCGGCCCGGCGTGCACCGCCCGATCATCCGTGAACGGTTCCGCGACGGCGATTATCCCGACTCGGTCCTCTGGGTGAACGGGTCAGGCCGCCCCCTGGAAAGCTGGTTCAAGCTGCGCGGCTGGCGGTCAATACGGCGGACGGTCGGCTATGACTGGGCTCAGGTGAACCATTACGCGGTGAAGTCGATGGACGCCTATGCGCTGCGGAAGCTGCGCGGGAACGTGAACCTGAAGGCGAACAAGTACAACACCGACTACTGGGCGCTGCAGGACCGTAACGAGGTGGAGGATACCCGCATCAGCCGCCACCGCGCCCGGCGGGACGAGATCATCGCGGCCCTTCTGGCAGACCCGACGGTGCGTCGGCTGCATGAGACCGCCGTGGCAAGGGTCGAGGCACGGCTGGCCAGCCACAAGGAGACCGAGGCCTACCGCGAGCTGGTGGAAAGCCTTGTCGCCGCCTCGGCCGTGCCGATCACGCAGGTCGTGGCGAACCCCCCCAAAGCCCGTGACCGCGAGGCCGCGCGCGAGGTGCAGACGAAGCTCGACAAGCGCCGGGCCGAGACGGCGAAGGCCGACCGCCGCTCCCCGCCGCCGCCGGGCTGGGGGTCACCCTTCGCCTCGCCATATGTCGCCGGGCTGGACGAGCTTGGCCCCGAGATCCCGCTGGACTGGGCTGACAATTCTGGCCTGAAGGTTGCGCTGGACCCGCGCGTCTTTACCGCAGCAAGCCTTGAGGTGCTGAAGGTCGGCAAGTTCGACCGTCGCCACGCCCGCACAATCGGGGGGATGCTGGCTGACTGCACCTCGCTTCTGGATCTCGACAGCGGCTTCGGCTTTGTCGCGCTGCGCGCCAGGCAGGCCATGCCGGGGTTGCGGGTCACGATTCACGACGAACGCCCGGCCCTGCTCCAGTTTTCCAGTCGCGTGGCGCGGGCGAACTTTGGCGATACGGCGGGCATCCGCTGGAGTGTCCTTTGGCTGGACCGCGATTCCTCGTGGTCCGGGCTGGCGAAGCTGGTCGCCATCGACCGGCCGGATGCGCTGCGGCTGTCGGACACGCGGCTTCCGGCCGAGGCGTTTCCGCCTTCGGTGCTGGCCGGTATCCGGCGTGTGCTTGTACCGTTCCTTGATCCGTCCGAGGTTCCCGCGATCCGGCTTCGGCTGTCAGGTGCCTTTGCCGCAGGGGGCCTGACCGAAGACCCGTTGGGCGAGGCGGCGGGAACGCTGATTTTCCGCCGGGATTGAGGTGATGGCGGCACCCTCTTGCAGCCGCCGCCGGTTGGCTTATCTTTCATCTCACCTCGGGGTGCCCGTCTGACGGGCTGAGATGCGCAAGCGAACCCGTCGAACCTGAACCGGATCATACCGGCGGAGGGAAGGTGCATGGGTTTCTCCATCCCCGACCGTTCCGTCGCATCATGGAGAGACTGATGAATACCAAACTCCTTGCTGCGGGCCTTGTGACCATCGCGCTTCCGGCGCTGGCGGAAACACCCGTCCTGACTGTGCTGACCTATGACAGCTTCACCTCGGAATGGGGCCCCGGCCCGGCGATCGAGAAGGCCTTCGAGGCGGACTGCGGCTGCGACCTGAAGTTCGTTCCTGCCGGCGATGGCGCGGCGCTGCTGGCGCGGGTGCGGCTGGAAGGCGCGGCGTCAGAGGCGGATGTGGTGCTGGGCCTGGATACCGGCCTGACCGCCGCAGCCGCCGCGACAGGGCTTTTCGCGCCGCACGGGCAGGCAGCGGCGAAGGACCTGCCCGTGGCATTTGACGACCCCCTGTTCCTGCCCTTTGACTGGGGCTGGTTCGCCTTTGTCCATGACCGGACGAAACTGGCCGAAGCGCCGAAGTCCTTTGCCGAACTGGCGGCGTCTGACCTGAAGATCGTGATCCAGGACCCCCGGTCCTCGACCCCGGGGTTGGGGCTTCTTCTGTGGGTCAAGGCGGCGCATGGCGACGGGGCGGCGGCGGTCTGGGAGGCGCTGGCCGACAACATCGTGACGGTGACGCCCGGCTGGTCCGAGGCCTATGGCCTTTTCCTGGAAGGCGAGGCGGATATGGTGCTGAGCTACACCACCTCGCCCGCCTATCACCTGATTGCAGAAAGCGACGACACGAAGGCCGCGGCGCTGTTCAAGGAAGGGCATTACCTGCAGGTCGAGGTGGCGGGGAAACTGGCCGCGACCGACCAGCCGGAGCTTGCGGATCGTTTCCTGGCCTTCATCGGCAGCGAGGCGTTCCAGTCGGTGATCCCGACGACGAACTGGATGTATCCGGCCGTGACCCCGGCAGCGGGTCTGCCCGAAGGGTTCGACCGGTTCCGTCCGACGAAGTCGCTGCTGATGTCGCCGGAGGAGGCTGAGGCTGCGCGGGACGCGGCGCTGGCTGAGTGGCAGGCGGCGTTGGCGAAGTAGGGCGATGGCTGTTGTAACCAGTTCCTTGCGGGGGTGCCCCACCACCCCATCCCTCCCCCTCGATGGGGGAGGGAGGTTCCCGGGTCGGGCGTTGCGACCGGTCAGGCATCCGGCGTCTCCCCTCCCCCCTGTGGGGAGGCATTGGGGGTGGGGGGCGGCGGGAAGATGATCCGCCTGCTCGCCCTTGCCCTGCTGGCCCTGATCCTTTTGCCGATGGCGGTGGTTGCCTGGCGGGGGGCGGGGCTGGCGCTTGGGCCTGCTGACTGGGCTGCGGTGCGGTTTACGGTGACGCAGGCCATGCTGTCGGCGCTGTTGTCGACGGCGCTGGCCATCCCGGTTGCCCGCGCGCTGGCGCGGCGACAGTTTCCGGGGCGGCAGGCGCTGGTCACGCTGATGGGCGCGCCGTTCCTGTTGCCGGCGGTGGTGGCAGTGCTCGGGCTGCTGGCGGTCTTCGGGCGGTCGGGCTGGGCGAACGAGGGATTGCAGGCGCTGGGCTTGCCGGCGGTGTCGCTGTTCGGCTTGCAGGGGGTGCTCCTGGCGCATGTCTTCCTGAACCTGCCCCTCGCAGTGCGGATGATCCTGCAGGGCTGGCAGGCGATTCCTGCGGAACGCTTCCGGCTGGCGCGGTCGCTGGGGTTCGGGCCGTGGGAGACGTTCCGGCATCTGGAACTCCCGATGCTGCGCGAGGTGCTGCCGGGGGTGCTGACCGTGATCCTTCTGGTCTGCCTGACAAGCTTTGCCGTGGTCCTGACCCTTGGCGGAGGTCCGGCGGCGACGACGATTGAACTGGCGATCTGGCAGGCGGTGCGGTTCGACTTTGACCTCGCCCGGGCGGCGGGGCTTGCCGGGGTGCAGGTGGTGATCTCGGGCGTGGTTGCTTTCCTGGCCTGGCGTATCCTGCGGAGCACCGGCTTCGGCGCGGGGCTGGACCGGGTGGGCGCTCCGGAAGCGCCCGGGGGATGGCGGCGCGGAATGGACATGCTGGTGCTGGTGTCGGCGGCGCTGTTCCTGATCGCACCGCTGCTGGCCGTGGCGGTGCGGGGGGTGCCGGGACTGGCCGACCTTCCGGCCAGTGTGCTGCCTGCCGCTGCGCGGTCGCTGGGCGTGGCGCTGGTCTCGGCGACGCTCTGTACGGTGCTGGCGCTTGCCCTGGCACTGGCCGCCGCGACGCGCCCGCGCCCCCTGGTCGAGGCGGCGGCAACGCTGCCGCTGGCGGCCTCGGGGCTTGTGTTGGGGACGGGGCTGTTCCTGATCGTCCAGCCATTCGTTGCTCCAATGACCGTGGCGCTGCCGGTGACGATACTGGTCAACACCGCTCTGACCTTGCCGTTCCTGTACCGCATCCTTCTGCCCGAGGCGCGCGCAATGGTCGCCGGCTACGGGCGGCTGGCCGACAGTCTGGCGATGACCGGCTGGGCGCGGCTGCGCTGGTTGGTCCTGCCGCGCCTTGCCCGCCCGTTGGGCTTCGGTGCGGGAATTGCCGCCGCGCTGTCGATGGGCGACCTTGGTGCCATCGCGCTTTTCGCCGGGGAAAGGCAAGCCACCCTGCCGCTGGTCATCCAGCAACTGACTGGCGCCTACCGGATCGAGGCGGCCGCAGCGGCATCGCTGATCCTTGTCGGACTGTCCTTCGCCCTTTTCTGGGCCTGCGATGCAGGAGGCCGCCGTGCTGCAGCTTGACCGTCTGATCCTGAAGCAGGGCGATTTCAGCCTGACCGCCGACTGGAGCGCCGCTGTGGGCGCGCGAATCGCGGTAATGGGGCCGTCAGGGGCAGGCAAGTCCACGCTTCTGTCGGCGATTGCCGGGTTCCTGACCCCGGCCGAAGGCGCGGTGAGGTGGCAGGGCCAGGACCTTGGGCCGGTTCCGCCGGGACAGCGCCCGGTGACGATCCTGTTCCAGGACCAGAACCTGTTTCCGCATTTGAGCGTAGGGCAGAATCTGGGGCTTGGCTTGCGACCGGACCTGCGGCTTTCGCCCGAAGAGCGGCGTCGCGTCGATATGGCGCTGGAGCGGACCGGACTCGCCGGGTTGGGAGCGCGGCGTCCAAGCCAGCTTTCCGGCGGACAGGCCAGTCGGGCGGCCCTGGCGCGGGCACTGCTGCGCGCCCGGCCGATCCTCCTGCTGGACGAGCCCTTCGCCGCGCTGGGCCCGGCCTTGCGGGCCGAGATGCTGGCGCTGGTGAAGGACGTGGCAGACGAGACAGGAGCGCTTGTCCTGATGGTCACGCATGATCCGCAGGACGCGCGTGCGTTGGGCGGGCTGACCTCGTTCGTGGCGGCAGGCGTCGTGCAGCCGCCGGTCGGAACCGAGGTGCTGCTGGCCGATCCCCCTCCTGCGCTGCGCGACTATCTGGGCCGGAACTGAAAAGCCCCGCCGTTGCGGGCGGGGCTTGGCAGAGGGAATGTCCCCCTGATCAGGCGGTCTGCTTCTTGCCCTTGACCCCGGCCCAGATGCGCTTGTTCGTCAGGTAGAGCAGGGTCGCGAGGAAGGCGAGGAAGATCACCGCGACGAAGCCCGCGTTGCGGCGGTCCATCAGCTTCGGTTCGGCGGCCCACATCAGGAAGGACGAGACGTCCATCGACATCTGGTCGACCGTGGCAGGAGTGCCGTCGGCAAAGGTGACCAGATCGTCGCTCAGCGGAGGCGGCATCGCGATCCAGCTGCCTTCGATCGTCGAATGGCCTTCCTCGTCCTTGCATGCGTCCGGAATGGCGCCCTTCGAGAAGTAGCGGTTGTAATAGCCATCCGATTCGAAGTCAGCCGCGCAGGCTGGAGGCTCTTCGTAGCCGACAAGGATGGCGTGGATGTATTCCGCCCCGCCCATGCCCCGGAAGAACTGGTTGATGCCGAGGTTTAAGGGCCCCGAGAACCCGGCGCGGGCCTTGGCCATCAGGCTGAGGTCGGGCGCGTTCTCCATAGCCGAGTGCGGGAAGTGGTCGGTCGGCAGGCCGGGGCGATCCTCGCCGGTTTCGCGGTCGGTGATCGTGAACTGCTCGGCATACGCGCGGACCTGGTCTTCCGGCAGGCCGGGGCCGCCTGCGTCCGACAGCGTGCGGATCGGCACGAACTTGAGCCCGTGGCAGGAGGCGCAGACCTCGGTGTAGACCTGAAGGCCGCGCTGGAGCTGGAACTGGTCGAACCGGCCGAACGGGCCTTCATGGGCGAAGGTCACGTCCGGGATCTTGGCCGTCTCCCCGGCGGCGAGCGCAGCGCCCGCCGTCAGGGTAAGGGCCGACACTGCGGCGAGTGCGAGTTTCGTGAACATGCGTCGTATCCTTCTCACTCGGCCGGCTGGGCGACGGCAGAGCCGTTGCCGCCAGGCTTGCCGTAGTGGGCGTTGAAGTCTTCCTCGATCGTCGCCGGCTGCGGCAGCGGCTTTTCGATCACGCCAAGAAGCGGCAGGATGACCAGGAAGTAGCCGAACCAGTAGGCAGTAAAGATCAGGCTGATCGCCGGGACCCAGCCGCCAAGGGCATCGGCCGAAAGGCTGCCGACCCACATCAGGACGATGAAGGTGACGACCAGAAGCGCGAACCACCACTTGAACATCGGCCGGTAGCGACCCGACCGCACCGAGGAGGTGTCAAGCCAGGGCGCCAGCGCCATCACCGCGATCGAGGCGAACATGGCCAGCACGCCGACAAGCGCCGCGTCGATGATGCCGAAGCTGATCCAGTTCAGCGCGATCACGAACCAGACGTCGGCGGTGAAGGCCTTCAGGATCGCGTAGAACGGTAGGAAGTACCATTCCGGTACGATGTGGGCCGGGGTCACCAGCGGGTTCGCCTCGATGTAGTTGTCGGGGTGGCCGAGGTAGTTCGGCATGAAGCCGACGATCGCGAAGAAGACCGCCAGGATCACCGCAAGGGCGAAAAGGTCCTTGATCACGTAGTAGGGCCAGAAGGGAACCGTGTCGCGGGCAGCCTCTTCCTTCGAACCACGGCGCACCTCGACCCCGGTGGGGTTGTTGTTGCCGGTGGTGTGGAAGGCCCAGACGTGAAGTATGGCAAGGCCAAGGATCACGAAGGGAAGGAGGTAGTGCAGGCTGAAGAAGCGGTTCAGCGTGGCATTGTCCACGGCGAAGCCGCCCAGAAGCCAGGTCTGGATGTCGGGCCCGATGCCGGGGATGACGCTGAAGAAGCCGGTGATAACGGTGGCGCCCCAGAAGGACATCTGGCCCCAGGGCAGGACGTAGCCCATGAAGGCGGTCGCCATCATCAGGAGGTAGATCAGCATGCCGATGATCCAGGTCACCTCGCGCGGGGCCTTGTAGGAGCCGTAGTAGAGGCCGCGGAAGATGTGCAGGTAGACCGCGAAGAAGAACAGCGACGCCCCGTTCTGGTGCAGGTAGCGGATCATGTAGCCGCCGTTCACGTTCCGCATGATGTGTTCGACCGATGCGAAGGCCAGGTCGACATGCGGGGTGTAGTGCATCACGAGCACGATGCCGGTGACGATCTGCAGCGCAAGACAGAAGAAGAGGACGATGCCCCAGATCCACATCCAGTTCAGGTTCTTGGGCGTGGGGATCATGAGGGTGTCGTAAAGCAACCCGACGATGGGCAGCCGCTTGTGCAGCCAGCGCTCGCCACCGGTCTTGGGTTCGTAATGGTCGTGCGGAATTCCGGCCATGTGTCTGGTCCTTATCCGAGCTGAATGGTGGTTTCGTCGGTGAAGGCCGCGGTCGGGACCGGCAGGTTCCGGGGCGCGGGCCCTTTGCGGATGCGGCCTGCGGTGTCGTAGTGCGACCCGTGGCAGGGGCAGAACCAGCCGCCGAATTCGCCGGCCCCGTCGCCCAGCGGCACGCAGCCGAGGTGGGTGCAGACGCCCATCATCACCAGCCACTCGCCCGCTTCGTCCAGCGTGCGGTTTTGGTCGCTGGCATCGGTGCCCGGACGGTTCGCGTTTTCGGACAGCGGGTCGACCAGATCGGTCAGCGGCACGGCGCGACCAGCCTCGATCTCTTCCGGCGTGCGACGACGAATGAAGACCGGCTTGCCGCGCCATTTCACGGTCAGCTGCGTGCCGGGTTCGACCGCCGAGACATCGACGAGGATCGACGCCAGCGCCCGCGTGTCAGCCGAAGGGTTCATCTGGTTGATCAGCGGCCAGACGGCGGCGCCGGTGGCAACCGCGCCGGCACCTGCCGTTGCATAGTACAGGAAATCCCGCCGAGTGCCTTCGCCGGTGCCTGCGTGATCGTCTGCGTGGGACACGAGACCTTCTCCCCTAACGGACCGGACCGCGCCGGTCGCTACAATCCGAAGGGGCTGAATGACATATCAACCCCTTTGCGCGCGCTATGTAGCCTTGCCGTTCGGGGACGTCCAGCGGACAAAGGCGCGCAGCGGGTGATTCCGGAGGGGCACGGGCATTTTCGTGGCTTCGCAGCCGCGCGGCTTACGGCTTGGGCGCGTTCTCCTGCATCGATGGCCGGGCGTTGAACCTGTCGAACCAGGCCGTGAGTCCCGGACGGACCTTGCGCCATTCCCGCTCGGCATGCCGGAAGTCCAGGTAGGCCAGTGCACAGCCAAGCGCGATCTGGCCCATGTCCAGCGGTCCGGCAAGGTGGCTGGTCCAGCGGTCCTCAAGGGCGGAGAGGGATCGGTCCACCTTCGACCATTGGGCCTCCAGCCACGCAGGAGAGCGGGCTTCGGCGGGGCGGACATGTGATTCATAGCGCATCAGCACCGCGGCATCGGTCATGCCATCGGCGGTTGCCTCAAGGACCAGGGTGTCCCAGAGCCGGGGTGCAGCGGGATAGAACCCGGCCCCGAGGAGGTCGTCGAGATAGCGGCAGATGACCCGGCTGTCGTACAGCGTGGGGCCGTCGGGGCGTTCCAGGGCCGGAACCTTGCCGAGAGGGTTGCGGTCGACCGGGAGGGTCCCGGGGTCGATCGGCGTGCCCATGGCATTGACCAGCGAGACCCTGTCCACGGCCCTGGCTTCGTGCAGAAGCACCATGACCTTGCGAACAAAGGGCGAGGTCGGGGAGTGATAAAGCCTCATTCCGCGCGCGGCCTCAGCCGGACGCGGGCCACAAGGCCGGCGTCGAACTCCCACGACCGGCCGCCAACCCGGATCACCCGGACCACGCGCGCGGTCGCATTGGTCTGGCTGACGTCGCCTTCTGCGCGGTCGGCGGGGCGATGCATGGAAAGACCTTCGCCAAGGGCGTCCAGCGCATCTTCGGCGCGCTGGTCGGTGCGGCCAGGAAAGCTCGTGCGCCGCGCCCAGGACCGGACGGCGAGGCCGACGGCAGTGACCGCCCCAAGCTGCAGCGCAAGCGGCAGAAGCGGGGCCAAGGGAAGGGGCATGGCAACCTCCGGGATTAATGTCGGAAGAAGAGTAGGGGCGGGGGCCGGGGCTGTAAACGAAAACCGGACCCTGAACAGCGAACGGCCGTCAGCTGCGCCGAAGACCGTCCATCACCTTGACCAGCGCCTCGCTGATCCCGGGTTCCGAAAGCGCATGTCCGGCCAGCGCCACCATCCGCAGCTCGCAGCGCGACCAGCCATCCGCCAGTTTCCAGGCCGAGATGGGCGGGCAGATCATGTCGTAGCGGCCCTGTACGATGGTGGCGCCGATATGCTCGATTCGGTGGCGTTCCTGCAGGATCCAGCCGTCACACTGCAGGAAGCCGCCATTCTGGAAATAGTGGTTCTCCAGCCGGGCGAAGGCGCGGGCATAGTCCGACGGGCTTTCGCCAAGCGGTCCTTCGTGGTGGATTGAGGCCAGCGCGTTTTCCCAGTTCGCCCAGATGCGGCCGAAGCGGCCCTCCTCCATCAGGTTGCCCGAGAAGAGGCGACGGTTGTAGGCGGCGATCAGGTTTGACCGTTCATTGGCTGGAACGGCCGCCGCGAACCGGCCCCAGATCTCGGGGAAGAAGGCCCCGGCCCCGCCGCCGTAGAACCACTTCAGCTCGTCCTTCGTCATCAGGAAGACGCCGCGCAGGACAAGGTGGCGGACCGATTCGGGGTGGGTGATCGCGTAGACGAGGGCCAGCGTGGCGCCCCAGCTGCCGCCGAAGGCAATGAAGCTGTCGATGCCCAGCGTCTTGCGGATCGTCTCGACATCATCGACGAGGTGCCAGGTGGTATTGGCGATCACCGAGGCATGGGGCCGCGACCGTCCGCAGCCGCGCTGATCGAACAGGATGATGCGGTAGACCGTCGGGTCGAAATAGCGCCGCATCGCGGGCGAGCATCCGCCGCCTGGGCCGCCGTGGAAGACCATGACGGGGATGCCGTCGGGCCGGCCGCATTGTTCCACATAGATGCGATGCCCGTCGCCCACGTCGAGAACCCGCTGATCGAAGGGATCGATCGGCGGATAGAGGAACTCGACTGCGCGCTTTTGCCCTGATCTTTGGTCCATCGCCGTCCTATATAGCGCCGGGAAAGCCGGGAGTCGAAGGACATTCGGGCAGGAATTGGTGGAGGGCGCAATGGGCGCGACAACGGTCGATCCGGCGGAAGTGGCCAAGTTCGAAGCGATGGCCGCCGAATGGTGGAACCCCGAAGGCAAGTTCAAGCCGCTGCACATGCTGAACCCGTGCCGGCTGGACTATATCACCAGCCAGATCGCGGCCGAGTTCGGGCGCGACCTCAACGCCCCCGCGCCGTTCAAGGGGCTGCGGATCCTGGATATCGGCTGCGGCGGCGGGCTTCTGAGCGAGCCGATGGCGCGGTTGGGGGCCGATGTCGTCGGCGCTGATGCAGCGGCGCGCAACATCCCCGTGGCGCAGGTCCATGCGGCGCAGTCGGGTCTGTCGATCGACTACCGCCACACGACCGCCGAGGATATGGCGGCTGCGGGCGAACGCTTTGACGTGGTCCTGAACATGGAGGTGGTCGAGCATGTCGCCGACCCCCAGGCCTACCTGACCGCGTGCCAGGAGCTCTTGAAGCCGGGCGGGCTGATGATCTGCTCGACCCTGAACCGCAATCCGAAAAGCTTCGTAATGGCGATCGTCGGCGCGGAATGGGTGATGCGCTGGTTGCCGAAAGGCACACATGACTGGTCAAAGTTCATCACGCCGGACGAGCTTTACGACCTTATTCGCAAGGCCGGGCTGAACCCGGTCGACCGCAAAGGGATGGTATTCAACCCGGTCACCTGGCGCTGGGGCCTTTCGGACCGCGATCTATCCTGCAACTACGTGACCGCCTCGGTGAAGCCGGCGTAAGCGCTGACGCCCGCCTTGGCGGGACTGAAAGCCCGTTAATTCGGCGTGAAATCCGCCAAATGCGGGTCCGCGCCAGGCGAAATGCGCGGCGCACTGTGCCATGCTGGCCTGGTTCGGTAGCGGGCGGGGACGGGAAGATGACGGAATGGCAGCGGATCACCGAGGGTCTGGACCACGGCGGCTATGTCGCCTGGGAGACCGCCATCGCCGCAGCAACCGGGTCGGCGGACGATTTCCTGCCGATCTTCGCCGTACTGCAGCCGGTGGACGGGATGAGCCTTGCCGAGGCCATCGATGCCTCACTTGCCCTGCCGGACGTGCACTTCAGCCGTCACGAACGCGACCTTCTGACTACCGAGCGCGCGCAGGCCACGGGCGGGGGCTGGCCGCATGAGGTGCGGCTGGTCGCCATCTGCCCACGGGCGATGCTGGACCGGCTGCCGCGCTTCTGGCGCGTGGTCAAGGTCGGGCCGCCGCTGCGCCTCCCCGATCTTGGCGCTGCGAAGCCCGGAGAGGACCTGCGGGCCACGCAAGGAGACCTTGACCCGCGGGTGCCGGTTGCGGCGGTGATCGACGACGGGATCGCCTTTCTGAACGCACGGTTCCGCGCGGGTCCTGGCCATACTCGCATCCGGGCGGTGTGGTTGCAGGCTGCGGATTCCCTTGTTGCAGGCGATGTCGTCTGCGGGCAGGTGCTGACCGGGCGGGAGATCGACGAGCATCTGGCAACGGCCGCCCCTGAGGCCGAGGTCTATGCCCAGGTCAACCGTGCGCTTCATCCAGTCACCGCCGCCGCCCTGACCAACCGGCGCGTTGCGCATGGGACGCATGTCCTTGACCTTGCGGCGGGCGCGGCGCCCCAGGGCAGCAGCCCGCTCCGGCAGGTGCCGATCCTGGCGGTGCAGCTTCCGCCGCAGGCCGTGCGCGAGACGGCCGGGCGGCGGATGGAGACCTATCTGCTCCAGGGACTGCGCTGGCTTCTGGCCGAGGTGCTGCGGCAGGCCCAAGGTACCGACGTGCCGCCGCTTGTGGTCAACATCAGCCTTGGCTCGCTTGCGGGGTCGGGCGACCGGCATGCCTTCCTGGCCGACTGGATGCGGCATGAAGTGGCCCGGCACGACCGGATCTGCGGCAAGGGAAAGCTGCGGCTGGTCATTGCCTATGGCAACGCGCGCCTTTCGAGGTTGGTGGCGCGGGACGAGTTGCGCCTGTCGCACCCGATGGAGCTGATCTGGCGGGTCCAGCCGGACGACCACACCTCAAGCCACCTGGAGCTGCGGACCGATGCCGCGATGACCCCTGGCCTGCAGGTCTCGCTGGTGCCGCCCCAGGGGTCCGGCCTGCCCGCGCTGGAGATTGCCTGGCCCGTGCCGGGCACGGGATGGTCACTGGCCGGTCCGGTTGCTGCTCTGTCTGCCGTTGCCGATTCGACGCCGGGGACATCGCTTCTGCATATCGCGCTCGCCCCGACCGTCGGCCTGTCCGGTCTGCCAGCCTGTCCGCCGGGCGCCTGGCGCGTCTCGGTAAGGACTACCGAAGCCGAGCCGGTCCGGCTGACGGCCCGCGTTCAGCGCGACGACACTCCCCAGGGATACCGCAGCCTGGGACGGCAAAGCTGGCTGGATCATCCGCAGGGCTGGGACTGGGACGAGGACCTGCGCGGCTATCTTGCCCCGCGGTCGTCGGCCGATGCTCCGGGCTGTCCGGTCACGCGCGAGGGGTCATGCGTGGCCTATGCCGGGGCGGACGACCCGGCGATCCTCTTCGTCGGGGCGGCCCGTCCGGTGACGGGAGAGCCGGGCCGATTCCGCCCGTCACCTTATTCGTCCGAGGGTGTCCTTGCCCCTGTCCCAACGGGTGAATCGCAGGGGCCGACCTTGGCGGCACGGGGCGATGACGGGGTGATACTGGCGGGCCGCCGCGCCGCTGGCGTTCTGACCGGCAGCGTGGCGCGGCTGTCGGGGACAAGCGTTGCCGCTCCGGACGTGGCCCGCGCGCTTCTTCACTATTTCATGGCGACCACGCCGTCTGAACAGTCCGAAACCGCCGAACGGATCGCGTTGACCGGGCAGTCGGACTGGGCGCAGCCGGACCCGCGCATGGGGCACGGGGCGCTGCGGGCCTGACCGCTCAGCCGACCGGGGGGTCTGCTGCCGGTGTCGTCCATTCCGCCACGGCGGCGCGCCAGAGCATCGGCAGGACCTGCCAGGGTTCGGCCCGCGCCACGGTCGTGTTGCCCGACCGCCAGCCCTGATGGCTGCCACCGCCCAAAGCCGCGCACCACTTGCGCAGGGTGAAATCCCCGGACCAGTTCTGCGCATCGGCGACCCATTCCGGCACCGGGCGCTCTGGCCCGCCGCCAAGGCAATGACCGATGAAGGCAAGCGTGACCCCGAAACCAAGAAGCGCGCCATGCGCTGAATCGACGGGGTAATGCACCCCCGCGACCGTCCGGTTGTCGGCGATCCGTGCGGCAAGGCGGAACAGCAACACCTCCGGTTCGGTCACCGGTGCGGCCTCGGCCGCTGGCGAAAGCTTGGCAAGGATCGCATCGATCAGTCCCTCATCCGGCACCCGCGCCCCGGACAGGCGCAGCGCGGCAAGGATCGTGGCATGGGCAAACGCCTCGGTTGCGTGGCCCGACGGATAGGCCGAATGTCCGGGCGTGGTGATCACCGGCTGAACCTGCGGCGAAAGGTCGACCGGGCGGGGCACCGAGCAAAGGTGCTTCATCCGCTGTTCGACCCCGATGACGGTGTCATAAAGCGCGCCGATCAGGTGGACGGTATAGGGCCGGCGGTTCAGGCCATAGGGCATCTGCGCGGCGAAGAAGGCGGAAAAGCCCTCTGACTGGCTGAGGATCTCGGGCAGTCGGTCGGCGCGCAGGTCCATCGCGCTGCGCACCTCGGCCATCTGCTCGGCGATCTTTTCGCTTTCCGGCGGGGTCAGCGTCACCAGATCGCCCTCGGTCCGGACCAGAAGGGTCGGTCGGGCACCCGGACGGGTTTCAAAAAGATCGGCGCCTTCGGTGGCAAGGACGGAGATCCGGGGATAGGGATCAAGCCGCATGAGGCGGGTCAGTTCGTCGGCACCGTTCGGGGCGGGAACCGGAACCGTCCCGTCCCAGAAACCCATCAGGGCCTCAGCGGTCTGGCCAAGGGCCGCGGCAAGCATGGGCGAGCCTCCGCCACCGCCCCCGCCTGCGCCGTGGACCCCATGGACCCCATGAACCCCATGCACGCCATGGACACCGTGCACGCCGTGGACCCCATGGACCCCGTGGACGCCGTGAACCCCGTGCACACCATGGACCCCGTGGACGCCATGGACCCCATGGACGCCATGCACCCCGTGAACGCCGAATACCGCCATCCAATCCTCCCGTCGCAATTGGCCCAACCTGCACCGAAAACCCGGATCGGCAAAGCCGACATATCCTGGCCCGAACGGGTTTGACGCAGAATTCACGGTGATTGCACCCACGCAAGCTAGCACTTAACGTCCGGTCACCTTTTCTTGGGGAACCGCATGTTCGTCCGCCTGGTAGGCGTCTTTGAGGTGCGCGATGCACAGGGGCGCGACTGCACGCCGCGCGGTGCGAAGGCACGGGCGATCCTTGCCATGCTGTGCCAGACACCGGACCGGCGGCGCGCGCGGCGCTGGCTTGAGGCGCGGCTGTGGTCGGACCGGGGGGCCGAGCAGGCCAGTGGCAGCCTGCGCCAGGCCCTGATGGAAATCCGCAAGTCACTGGGCGCCGAGGCCGATTGCCTTGAGGCCGACCGGGATACGGTTCGGTTGTCCGGCGTGACCACCGACCTGGAAGAGACCCATGCGGCCGCAGTCGCGGCGCTGCAATCCGGCCGCGAGTTCCTGGAAGGCATCGACATCATCGACCAGGCCTTCGAGGACTGGCTTCGCGAAGAACGGGCCCGGGTCGAGCAAAGCCTTGGCGTCCTGCGCCCGGCGCAGTCGCGGCAACCGGTCGAGCAATCGGCCCAGTTGCCATTCGTGCTGCGCCGGGGTTCGCTGCCCGAGGGCGTCGGGGCCTTTGTGGGAAAGTCGGTTTCCGACGCCATCGCGCGGCTTCTGTCCGAGTTCGTCCATATCGACGTTTTCGGATCAGGTGGCAGCGCCATCCCGGACGGATTGCCGAAGGAGGGCCTGGAGCTTCACGTCGAGGCGGCGGAAATCCAGGGCCGGGTGCATATCCTTGTCAGCCTGACCTCGATCCTCAACGGCCAGACGATCTGGAACCAGCGCGCGACCGTCCCCGTGGTCGAGGCTGACCTTACCTGGGCCGGTGACCTGCCGCCGCTGGTCTTCCAGGCGGCGGATGCGGCACTGTCGCATCTGCCCCGGCTGCGTGAATGCCAGGATGGGCCGCGGCGCGCCAACGCCCTGATCGCGACCGCGGTCAACGAGATGTTCACCTATGACGGTGACCGCCTGCGTCAGGCTGATCTTCTGCTTGCCGAAGCGGGCGAGATCGCAGCGTCCGCCCGGGTTCTGGCCTGGCGCTGCCTTGTGCGGCAGATCATGTATGTCGAGCGGACGGAACCCGACCCGACGCGGCTGATGGACCAGATCGACGAATACGCCCGCAAGGCGCTGGAGCGGTCGAAAGCCAACCCCCTTGTCCTGTCGCTGGTCGGGATGGCGCGGGTGATGGTGGATGAAAACCCCGATGCCGGTTCAATCCTGGCCCGCGATGCGCTGGCGCTCAGCCCTTACAACGCCCATTCCCACGCCGCCCAGGCCGGGGCGCTGATGCGGCTTGGCGACAATCTCGGCGCGCTGGAGGCGGCGCGGCGCGGGACTGAAATTGCCGCGCGCACGGCCCATGTCCACTGGTGGGAAGCGACGTCCGGACTTGCCGCGCTGCGCAGTGGCAATCTCGTCGCGGCGCTCGCGCATTTCGAGGCCGCGCATTACCGCGCCCCCGGGTTCCGCGCGGCGATGCGCAACCTTCTTTTCCTCTACCTTGCAGCGGGTGAACGCGAGAAGGCGGCCCGCGTCTACCGCGACCTGATGCGATCCGAGCCGGACTTCACGCTGGAGCGGATCATGCACGAGCCGCTTTATCCGGCAGTCACCCTGCGCAAGAGCGGTCTTCTCGAGCGCCACGGGGACGAGTTGGCGACCCTCTAGGCCGGCAGGTTTCGCAGTACTGCAACGGTCCCGTCATCCTGCTGGCACCGTTGTCACCCAGACCAGACGCCCGAAACACTTTCTGGAGCGTTCTGCCATGAGTCCATTCCGCCCCGTGCTTCTGTCTGCGGCCATGTTTGCTCTTGTCTGCCCGGCCCATGCCGAAGAGACCTTTCCCGCGACACTTGCAGGCCATGCCCTGATCCCTGCTGCCACCTTCATCGACCCTCCGGCGGATGCCCCCAGGGACGCGGCGATCAGCGGCAAGTTCACCGGCGCGGCCCGCGTGATGGAGCCGGAATCCGTGATGGGCGACACGGGCGCGTTGCACGGAAAGCGATCGACAGGGATCATGCTGCCCTTCCGGGGCCAGCCCCTTCAGGGATTGTCCGGATTTGCGATGGCCACGGGCGCGGACGGCTCCGTCTACGTCCTGACGGACAACGGGTTCGGCTCGAAGGCCAACAGTCCGGATGCGCTGTTGTTCTTCCACCGGATGATGCCTGACTTTGAAAGCGGCGCGGTCGACGTGGAGGAAACCGTCTTCCTGCGCGACCCCGATTTCAAGGTGCCGTTCCGGATCGCCTATGAAGGCACCGAGGGCCGTTACCTTACCGGTGCCGACTTCGACACCGAAAGCATCCAGGTGCTGAACGGCGAGGTCTGGATCGGCGATGAGTTCGGACCGTATCTCATTCGCGCGGGTCTGGATGGACGGGTGATTGACGTCTACCCGACAAGGCTGGGAGACACCGTGCTCAAGGGGCCCGACACCCCCGGCATCAATGCGATGTCGGTGATGGGCAAGGACTGGACGGTGCAGCGCTCGGGTGGCTACGAAGGGATGGCGCTGCAGCCCGGGTCGAACCTTCTTTGGGGTATGCTGGAAAAACCGCTCCTCGGCGAGGATGGCAAGCCGGAGGGCACCTACCTGCGCGCGCTGGCCTTCGACCCGGACAAGGGTGACTGGACGGGGGCATCCTTCAAGTTCGCGCTGGCCGATGGGGCAACCGCGATCGGAGACTTCAACTTCATTGACGAAACCCGCGCCCTCGTGATCGAGCGGGACAATGGCGAGGGACTGCCTGCCCTGAAATGCGCAGGCGATCCGATGCCGGACTGCTTTCCTGCCCCGGCGATCTTGAAGCGGGTCGTTCTCATCGACACGGCCGGCCTTGATGCCGACGGCTTCGTCCGCCGGATCGGACATGTCGACCTGATGGACATCGCAGACCCCGAGGGCAAAGCCCGCCTTGAAACGGCGGGCGGTGTCGCCGGCACTTTCACCTTCCCGTTCTTCACCATCGAGGACGTCATGAGGGTGGATGACCGCCACATCATGGTGGCGGTGGACAACAACCTGCCTTATTCCAGCGGACGCGCGCTGGACAAGGCAGCTGACAACGAGTTCATTCTCCTGTCGGTGCCAGAGCTGCTTGCGGCAAGGTAATGCCGAGCAAACGAACCGGCAGAACCTTGGCCCGCTTGGAATAGTTTTGGCCCTGCCGGTTCAGTCGGACGAGGATTTGGCCCAAAGGTTCACGTCCTTCTCCTCCGAGATCGCGTCAATCCGCGCCAGCTCATCGGCCGTGAAGTGCAGGTTGCGGATCGCCCCCGCACAGTCTTCCACCTGTTCGGGCCGCGACGCCCCGATCAGGGCACTGGTAATTCCGCCACCACGCAGGACCCAGGCCAGCGCCATTTGCGCCAGCGTCTGGCCGCGCGCGGCAGCCATGTCGTTCAGCTTGCCGACCGAGGCAAGGGCCTTCTGCACGACAGCCGGATCGAGCGACTTGTCCTGCGTGGCCCGGCTCCCCGTCGGAATGCCCTTCAGGTACTTGTTCGTGAGGATCCCCTGCGCCAGTGGCACGAAGGCGATCGAACCCACGCCAAGCTCGGCCAGAGTGTCCTTCAGACCGTCGGTTTCGACCCAGCGGTTCAGGATGTTGTAGCTGGGCTGATGGATCACCAGAGGAGTGCCGAGGTCTTTCAGGATTGCCGCCGCCTCGCGCGTGCGCTGGCTGTTGTAGCTTGAAATGCCGACATATAGCGCGCGACCCGACCGGACGATGTGGTCAAGCGCGCCCATCGTTTCCTCCAGCGGCGTGTCCGGATCGAAGCGGTGCGAATAGAAGATGTCGACATAGTCGAGGCCCATCCGCTTCAGGCTCTGGTCGCAGGAGGCGATCAGGTACTTGCGGCTGCCCCATTCGCCATAGGGGCCGTCCCACATGTGGTAGCCCGCCTTGGACGAGATGATGAGCTCGTCCCGATGCGACCGGAAGTCAGTGCGAAGAATCTCGCCGAACGCCTCTTCTGCGCTGCCGGCCGGGGGGCCGTAGTTGTTGGCAAGATCGAAATGGGTGATTCCGTGATCAAAGGCGGTGCGGCAGATCGCCTGTTTCGTCGCGTGAGGCGTGTCGTGGCCGAAGTTGTGCCAAAGCCCAAGGCTGATCGCGGGCAGCTTCAGACCCGACCGGCCACAACGGTTGTAGATCATCCGGTCATACCGGTCGTCGCGGGGCGCGTAGGTCATGGTGTCCTCCTGTTGGCGCTACCATTCCATGAGGAGGACGCCGCTTCAAGTTGCGCCGGGACCGGTTCCGGAGGATGCTGCGCCGCATGAGATGGATCGGACAGTTCTGGCATTTCCTGGTCGCTGTCTCCGCGCGGGTCAGCGAGGGACATTTCGGGCTGCTTGCCGCAGGTGTGGCCTTCTACGCAATGTTCGCCGTCTTTCCCGGCCTCGCTGCGGCAGTTGCTGTCTGGGGCATGTTCGCCGACCCCAATGTGATCGCGGGCTATCTGGAAGTGGCCGAGCGTTTCCTGCCGCCCGAGGCGGGGCAACTGATCCATGACCAGGTCATCGGTCTGATCACCGCACCGCGGACCGCCCTCCAGTGGACGACGGTCCTGTCGCTTGGGATCGCGCTTTACTCGGCAAGGGCGGGCGTCTCGGCCCTGATCCAGGGGCTGGACGTCGTGCACCGGGCTACGCCGCGGGGCTGGATCAGGCACTATGCCGTCGATTTCCTGCTGACGCTGGCCCTGATCGGGGCGCTTTTCGTGGCACTGGTCACGGTCGTGGTGGTGCCGATCATGCTGAACTACATCCGGTTCGACACGTTCGAGGCCTGGCTGACTAAGGTCCTGCCCTTCGGGGCGATGTTCCTCTTGGTGATCACCTGCCTTTCGATCCTTTACCGGTTTGGTCCGAATGTCGAAGGCGGCTTCCGGTCACCCTGGATCACGGTCGGTGTTCTGGTGGCGGCGCTGGGCTGGGCCGGGGTGTCGATCGGCTTTTCGGTCTATCTGGCGAACTTCAATGCCTACAACGCGATCTACGGGTCGATCGGTGCGGTCATCATCCTGATGATGTGGCTTTATCTGAGCGTCTGGTCGGTTCTTCTGGGCGGCGCGATCAATGCCGAGCTTGACGAACGGATGCAGGTCCGGCTGTTCCGGCGTCGTCAGTAGCGCGCGTCGGGAAGGCTGCAGAACGGGTCGACCGGATTCTTGCCCTGGAATGGCGCGCGGCCCAGAAGGCAGTCAAGCGTCGCCCGCTGCATCGTGTCCATCGTGGCATAGGCATTGACGACGCAGGGCATCCGGGGCGCATCATAAAGATAGTAGGGATAGCCGAACGAGATCAGCGCCGTCGGCACCTCGTGCCAGTGCCTTTGCATCGCGCCATGCATTCCGCCGGTCAGGCGGTTCCAGTCCAGGAAGATGCGCCCCCGGGTCAGAAGCGTTTCTTCGCCCATCACGAATAGAACAAGGTCGAAGTCGCGCTGGTCCAGCCGGTCACCGGGAGCGGCCACCGTCACCTCGAACCCCTCGGCCCGCAGCATGTCGGGGAAGGCCATCGGCATGCCTTCGCCGTGGAGCGGCGTGACGATCCCGGTGGTGTAGACAAGGACCCGGCGGTGCCGGTCGGGCGACAGCGGCAGAATGCCCCTCACATCCTTCACCAGCGTCGGCGCTCGGGCTGTGATGGCTTTCGCGAGCGTTGCGCTTGCCGCGTTGAACAGCTTGCTTCGGTCGGCGTTCGCCCGGTCCCGGTGCAGGCCGAGCGCCGCCTTCAGGCCGAGCACACGCACCAGCGCCTCGTCCAGCCGGGCCGGGGTGATGCGGCCATCCTCCAGCGCGGTCTCGATCCTTGCAATGTCCGCTTCTGGCTCGTCGGAAAAAAGGATCACGTCGCAGCCCGACGAGATTACCTCGGGCAGCATTTCGTCCCGGTGTGCCCAGGCGCCGAACCCGGCCATCGGTGTTGCATCCGACACGATGACTCCGTTGAAGCCCAACTCGCCGCGCAGGAGCGTCTGATTGAGAAGCGGCGAGACCGAGGCGGGGCGGTAAGCTTCCAGCCCCGCGTCGGGGTCATGCGCGTGGACATAGGCGGGAAAGGCGATGTGGGCGGACATCACCGCCATCACTCCGGCGTCGATGGCAGCGCGATAGAGGGCGCCGTGGGTGGCGTTCCACTCCTCCATCGACAAGGGGTTGATCGTCGTGACCAGGTGCTGGTCGCGGTCGTCGTGCCCTTCGCCCGGCCAGTGCTTGACCGTTGCCGCCACGCCGTGGGCCTGCAGCCCGCGGATATGCGCCAGGGCATGCGCCCGGATGCGGTCGGGGTCGGACCCAAGGCCCCGCGTCGCCACGATGGGCGACCGGAAGAGGGCGTTGATGTCGATGACCGGGGTGAAGGACCAGTTGACCCCCGCGGCGCGCGCCTCTTCCGCCATGATCCGCGCGACGGTGCCCGAGGCCTGCACGTCATCCACCGCCGCCAGCGCCAGCGGGTTCGGCACCTCGGTCCCGAAGGGCGGGCTCATCCGGCTGCCCTCAAGGTCGGCGCTGACCAGGTAGGGGATCGCCGCCGCCCCGCGCAGGGCGTCGAGTGTATCAAGCTCGGCTTCGGCATCCGGCCCGAAGAACTTGGTGATCCCGGCGGGGGCCAGGGCGGTCATCCGCTCGACCACCTCGGGTCCGGTGCCGAAGCAGAGGTGAACGAAAAGCTGCCGCACCTTCGCGGCCCGTTCCATGCCTGAAAGCGTGGACCGCACCCAGTCGCGCCCCGTGCCGTCAAGATTGAAGGGCGGGGCGGAAAGGATACGGTCGATCTGGTCCAAGGGCGGCTCCTGCGGTTTCTGGCGCCGGAGTTTCCGAAAACTCCGGACCGGAGCCTTCAAATGCTCCGGCGCGATTTCTTCGAAGAAATCGCCTCGCCTGCCTCAGACGAAGCGGTTCCAGAGGTTCTCCAGCCGCTCCTGCCGCCCGGACCGGGGCTGCGGTTCCAGCTTTTCGGCGATGACGCGGGCGGCGGCGTCTTCGAGCGATCCCTTGAGCATCGCTTGCGCAGCAGGCGACTTCCAGCCAGCATAGCGGGCGGCCTTGGCAGCCTCCATCTCGCCCGATTCCAGCAGCGCGGCGGCAGCCTTCAGCGCGCGGGCGCAGGTGTCCATGCCGCCGACATGGGCCAGGATCAGGTCCTCGGGGTCGAGGCTCTGACGGCGGATCTTGGCGTCGAAGTTGACGCCGCCAGTGGTGAATCCGCCGGCCTTCAGAATCTCGTAGAAGGCCACGGCCTTTTCGGCATGGTTGTTCGGGAACTGGTCGGTGTCCCAGCCGGACTGGTAGTCGTTCCGGTTCATGTCGATCGAGCCGAAGATGCCAAGCGAGGCCGCCAGCGCGATCTCGTGCTCGAAGCTGTGACCCGCCAGGATCGCATGGCCCTGCTCGATGTTGGTCTTGACCTCTTTCTCCAGCCCGAACTCCTTGAGGAAGCCGTAGACCGTGGCGACGTCATAGTCGTACTGGTGCTTCGACGGCTCCTGCGGCTTAGGTTCGATCAGGATCGTGCCCTTGAAGCCGATCTTGTGCTTGTATTCCACCACCTGCTGCAGGAAGCGGCCGGCATGGGCCCGTTCGGCCGCAAGGTCGGTGTTGAGCAGGGTCTCATACCCCTCGCGCCCGCCCCAGAGCACATAGTTCTGCCCGCCAAGGCGGTGCGTGACGTCCATGTTCGCCTTCACCGTGGCGGCGGCATAGGCGTAGACGTCCGGATCGGGGTTGGTCGCCGCGCCGGCCATCCAGCGGCGGTGGCTGAAAAGGTTCGAGGTGCCCCACAATAGCTTCGCCTTGTGGCGGGTCTGCTTCTCGCCGATGTAATCGGCCATCTCGTTCAGGTTCTTCAGGCTTTCCGCAAAGGTCCCCCCTTCGGGCCGCATGTCGGCGTCGTGGAAGCAGTAGAAGGGCTGGCCGAGGATATCGAACATCTCGAAGGCCACATCGGCCTTCAGCTTGGCAAGCTGCATCGTGTCGCCGAACCAGGGCCGGTCGAAGGTCTGCCCGCCGAAGGGGTCGCCGCCGGGCCATGCGAAGCTGTGCCAGTAGGCGACCGCAAAGCGAAGGTGATCCTCCATCCGCTTGCCCATGACGATCTCGTCGGGGTTGTAGTGGCGGAAGGCGAACTCGATGGTCGAATTCGGGCCTTCGTACTTGATCTGGGGGATACCCTTGAAGAAATCGGTCATGATAGGTCCTTAGGACGTGAGGCTGCGGATAGCGGATTGGGCGGCGCGGAAACGGGCATGTCCCGCATCGAAGGCGTCGGCAAGGGCGGGATCGGGCTCGATCACCCGGGCGATCCGTGGCAGGGTCGCAATCTCGGCACCAGCGCCGGTGGCGGCCATCAGGCCCAGCCGCGCAGCCCCGAAGGCCCCACCGAAATCACCGGCGACGGGCACCTGCAGCGGCACGCCCAGCGCCGTGGCGATGGCCGACAGCCAGTAGTCCGACCGCGACCCACCACCAACGGCCAGGAGCGTGTTCAGCTTCGTGCCGGTCGCAGCCAGCACATCCCTGCAATCGCGGAAGGCGAAGGCCACACCCTCCAGCACGGCGCGGGTGGCGGCATCGCGGTCGGTCACATGCTCCAGCCCGGTAAAGGCGCCGCGCATGGCGGGTGCGTTGATGGGCGTGCGTTCGCCGCCTAGATACGGCAGGAACACCGTCTTCCTCGGCGCCTGCAACGGGCCAAGATCGGAGGTCAGCGTGGCCGCGTCCTGACCGACCAGCCGGGCATACCAGTTCAGCGCATCGGTGGCCGCAAGGATCACGCCCATCTGGTGCCAGGTATCGGGAACGGCATGGCAGAAGGTATGGACGGCCGAGGCCGGGTCGGGCTGGTAGCCGGCGTTCACCGCGAAAAGCACGCCCGACGTGCCAAGCGAGACGAACGCCTCGCCGGGGCGCACCACGCCGACACCGACGCCCGAGGCCGCGTTGTCGCCGCCGCCTCCGGCGACGATCACGCCCTTCGGCAAGCCCCAGCGGGCTGCCAGCGCATCACGCATCTGCCCAGAAGGCGCCGAGCCTTCGACCAGCCGGGGCATGTTGGCCCGGCTGAAGCCGGTCGCCGCCAGAAGGTCATCTGACCAGTCCCGCCGGCCCGTATCGAACCATGCGGTGCCCGAGGCATCCGACATGTCGCCGACATAGTCGCCGGTCAGCCAAAGCCGCAGATAATCCTTTGGCAAAAGGATTTTGGCAATCCTGCCCCAGATCGCAGGCTCGTGCCTTTGCACCCAGGCCACCTTCGGCGCCGTGAAGCCCGGAAAGACGATGTTGCCGATGATCCGCCGGTACATCGGGTCATCGTCCATCTCTGCGGCTTCGGCATGGGCGCGGGTGTCGTTCCACAGCATGCAGGGCCGCAACACCTCGTCGCGGGCGTCAAGCAGGGTCGCCCCATGCATCTGGCCCGACAGACCGATAGCGCGGACCGACCCCAGACCCCGTGCCGCCAGACGGTCCAGCACGTCTTCCGCCGCCGAAATCCAGTCTGACGGGGCTTGCTCGCTCCACCCTTCGGCAGGACGGCTTACCGTCAGCGGAGAGGTGGCTTCGGCCAAAACCGTCTGGTTCTCGTCGATGAGGATGCCCTTCAGGCCCGAGGTGCCAAGGTCCAGGCCGATGAACATGTCAGGCCGCCAGAGCCGGCTTCTTGCCCAGGATGATCATGCCGAGGATGTCCTCGTCGGTCACCTTGTCGACCTCAACCGTCCCGACCAGCTGGCCGTTCTTCATCACGCTCGCCCGGTCGCACAGCTTCATCACGTTGTGGATGTCATGCTCGATCAGGAAGATGCCGATGCCTTGCGCCTTCAGCTCCTGGATCAGTTCCGACACCATCTGCGTCTCGTGCGGCCCGAGTGCGGCGGTCGGTTCGTCCATGATCAGGATCTTGGCGTTGAAGTAGACCGCGCGGGCGATGGCGACCGACTGGCGCTGACCGCCCGAAAGCGCGCTGACCGGCACGTTGAACTTGCGGAAGTTCGGGTTGAGACGACCCATGATCTTGCGGGTCTCGGCTTCCATCGCCGTCTCGTCGACAAAGCCGAAGCTGTTCACCAGCTCGCGCCCGAGGAAGAGGTTCGAGGCGGCATCAAGGTTGTCCGCCAGCGCGAGCGTCTGATAGATCGTCTCGATGTTCAGCGCGCGGGCGTCGCGGGGATCGTTGATCTCGACTTCCTCGCCGTTGATCAGGATCTGGCCACTGTCCTTCTTGTAGGCGCCCGACAGGCACTTGATCAGCGTCGACTTGCCCGCGCCGTTGTGGCCCAGAAGGCCGACCACTTCGCCCGGGTACAGGTCGACCGTAACGTGGTCCACGGCCCTGATCCCGCCGAAAGCGATCGAGATGTCGCGCAGTTCGACAAGCGGGGTTCCGGTTCTGTTTACCATGATATCAGCCCCTTACTTGATGCGTTTGCGGTAAACGATGTCCAGCCAGACGGCCAACACCAGTGCGATGCCGATCACGATCCGCTGGTAGGACCCATCGCCGAAGCCGATCAGGACCATGCCGGTCTGCAAGGACGTGAGGATCAGGGCGCCGATGATCGCACCATAGATCGTGCCGACGCCCCCGGCCAGCGAGGTGCCACCGACGACGGCGGCGGCGATGACATAGAGTTCGTCAAGGTTGCCCATCGCGTTGGTCGCGCTGTTCTGGCGGGCGGCACCGATCACGGCGGCCACACCGGCGAGTGCGCCCATCAGGGTGAAGATCTTCACCGTCATGGCGCGGGTGTTGATGCCGGACAAGGCCGCCGCCTCGGGGTTGCCGCCGATGGCAAAGACATAGCGGCCGAACCGGGTGCGGGTCATCAGGATCGTCATGGCGATGGCGACGAAGATCATGATGAGGACGGGATAGGCAAAACCGTGGCCGAAGCTGGCGCAGACATCAGAGTAGATGTCGCCGCCCTTCTGGGCACAGGCCGGAACCTCCTGCCCGATCGAGGCATAGTATTTCTGGATGTTGCCGAGCGGCCAGATGTAGGAGTTGACGACGGTTGTCGCGCCCAGGATGACGGCGCAGACCAGACCGATCACGAAGGTTTCGGCCCAGACCGGGCGCAGGGCGAAGCCGTGCTTTTGGCGGGACTTCCGGCCGTTGACGAAGGCCCAGACAACGAAGACGCAGGCGATGACCGCGAAGATCCAGCTTCCAGTCTTGCCCAGCGCGCCGAAGGACCCGCCCCCGATCAGGGCGAAGGTGTCGTCAAGCGGCGCGATGGTCTTGCCGCCGGCGACAAGGAAGGCCGCGCCCCGCCAGACCAGAAGGCCGCCCAGTGTGACAATGAAGGACGGGATGCCCAGGAACGCGATCAGCGTGCCCTGGAAGGCCCCGATCAGCGCCCCCATCGCGATGCCGAAGATCACCGTGATGATCCAGATCGAAGGATGGCCAAGACCAAGGGCCGGCGTCAGGTACTCGACCTGCAGAAGGCCCATGTACATGCCGACCATGCCCATGATCGACCCCACCGAGAGGTCGATGTTGCGGGTGATGATGACCAGCACCATCCCCGTTGCCATGATGCCGATATAGGCGGTCTGGACCGAAAGGTTCCAAAGGTTGCGCGGGGTCAGGAAGCCGTTCGCCTCGGCCTGGCTGGCCCCCAGAAGCAGCGAGGGGCGGCCCAGCACGATGGTGGAGTAGGCTTCGAAAGCCACCCAGATCAGAAGAAGGGCACCGACCATCCCCAGAAGCCGGGGGTCGATCTCGGTCGCGCGCAGAAAGCGGGTGAACCCACCTTCATGCGGGATCTGCGGAGAATGGGTCTGGGGTGTATCGGTCATGTCCTCGTCCACACAGCGGAGGGGGGCAGGTCGGATGCAAATCGGCCTTCGCGTCGATGCGCGACAGCCTTGCCCCGCTCACCGGGGAGGTTCGACCTGTAAGAAAGGAAGAAACCGGCGCCACCGGTGGGCGGCGCCGGTCTTCAAGTCAGGATTACTGGCAGGCAGCGACGCCTTCCATGGCGCCTTCGCAAGCCTGTTCCTTGGTGATGTGGCCCGCGTCGATCGCCAGGTTCAGCGTGTCCTTGGTGATCGGGGTCGGGTCCAGAAGGATCGCGTTCATTTCAACGCCCTTCTCGCCGCCCGAGAACTTGGTAGCGCCCGGGATCGCGTCGACGGCGGTGCCGTCGGCCATCAGGCTGGCGATCTCGCCGGCCTTGGTGCCAAGGTCACGCGCGTTCTTCCAGACCGACACGGTCTGGGTGCCGCGGGCAACCCGGTTGATGGCGGCAAGGTCGCCGTCCTGGCCGCCAAGAGCGACGTTCAGGCCCTGCGCTGCCAGCGCGGCAGCAGCACCGCCTGCCATGCCGTCGTTCTGCGACAGAACGGCGTCAACGGCGTTGTTGTTGGCGGTCAGGATCTGCTCCATGTTCTTCTGGGCATTCTCGGGCTTCCAGCCGTCGGTGTTGACTTCGCCGACGATGACGATGTCGCCCGAAGCCACGGCAGCGCCGATCACTTCTTCCATGCCCTGACGCAGGAAGCCGGTGTTCGGGTCACCCGGGTCGCCCTTGATGATCGCGTAGTTGCCCTTCGGCACCACGTCGAACACCGACTGCGCGATGATCCGGCCGACGCCGACGTTGTCGAAGGTCAGATAGAAGGTGCGGGCGTCTTCGATCAGGCGGTCATAGCCAAGAACCGGGATGCCTTCCGCTGCGGCCTTCTCGATGGCCGGGGCGATCGCGTCCTTGTCCCATGCGTTGATGATCAGGGCGTCCACGCCCTGCGCGATCAGCGCATCGATGTCCGACAGCTGCTTTTCGGCCGAAGCCTGGGCGTCTGCCGAGATGTACTCGTTGCCGGCAGCTTCGATCGCGGCCTTCATCGCCGCTTCGTCGATCTTCCAGCGCTCTTCCTGGAACTGGGCCCAGGAAACACCGATCTTCTTGCCTTCTGCCAGCGCAGCCGACGAGAAACCGGTCACCGCCAGAACGGCGACGAGAATTGCGTTACGCATTGGTATCCTCCCTAGTGTGTCGGCCAGCAAATGGCCGGCCCGGCAGATTCGCCGGAACGTGCGGAAAAGTGCCGCCAATAATTTCAGTTGTCAAAATAAAAATACTGCTCAATGCTGGAGTCGCCTACAGATTGTGCAAACTGACGCTGCGTCGCAGAATTCTGCAGGCGCGAAATGGCCGAAATCGCCTGTTTTTTCTTCGGAGATCAAAGAAATGGCGCCGCGGACGATCCGGCAGGGGGAGATGGGGGGGCAAAACGGCGTCGGTCCCCTGATTCCACCGCTTCTGGATTCGCAGCGGCCCCTGCGCCAGCAGGTCTTCGAACGGGTCCGGGCGGCCGGGCTGATTCCCCGGGTGCAGGTTGCGAAGGACCTGGGCATCAGCCCCGCCTCGGTCACCACCCTGACGCTGGAACTGATCGAGGCCGGGCTGATCGAAGAGGTCGCAGCCCCGCGCGAGGGTGAGGCCGGCCGCGGCCGCCCCGCCGTCGCCCTGGGCGTGCGCGCAACGGCGCATTTCGTCGCCGGAATGAAGCTGTCGGACCGCGAACACACCGCAGTCATCGTGGATTTTGCCGGCAATCTGATCGCCGACGATGCGATCCCGCGCACCCCGGGGCCGATGGCCGTCGAGACGATCCTTGCCGCAATCGAGACGCTTCTGGCGCGGGTCTGCGCCAAGGCCGGGATGTCGCCCTCCCAGCTGTCCGGGGTCGGCATCGGGGTGCCGGGCTTTGTCGACAGCGCCGAGGGTATGGTGCTCTGGTCCTCGGTCCTTCTGGACCGCGATGTGCCGCTGGCCGCCGCCGCCGGGCGGCAACTCGGCCTCCCGGTGACCATCGACAACGACGCGAACCTGGTGGCACTGGCCGAACTCTGGTTCGGCAACGGGCGCGGTCTCTCCGACTTCGCCGTGGTCACCATCGAACATGGTGTCGGCATGGGGCTGGTCCTCAACCACCGCATCTATCGCGGCGCCCAGCGCGTGGGGCTGGAGCTTGGCCATACCAAGGTGCAGCTGGACGGTGCCCTTTGCCGCTGCGGCCAGCGCGGGTGCCTCGAGGCCTATATCGCCGACTACGCTCTGGCGCGTGAGGCGACGACGGCGCTGAACTGGGTCCACAAGGAAAGCCAGCCGATCAACGTGCTTCTGGAAAGCCTGTACGACCACGCCAAGGCCGGGAACGCGACCGCAAAGTCGATCTTCCGCCGCGCCGGGCGCTATCTGGCCGTGGGCCTGTCGAACGTCATCAACCTCTTCGACCCGGCGCTGATCATCCTTTCGGGCGAGCGGATGCGCTACGACTATCTCTACGCCGCCGAGACCCTGGCCGAGATGGACAACCTTGTCATCAACACCGGCCGCCCCCGCCCGCCGATCGAGATCCATGCCTGGGGCGACCTTCTCTGGGCGCATGGGGCCGCAGCCTTGGCGCTGTCAGCGTTGAGTGAGACCATCCTTGCCCCGCAATCACGCGAGATTGCAGCGCAGTAGCACCTTCATGCGGGCCGGGTGTCAGCTGGTCTCGTCTTCCAGCAAGGCAGCAAGCCCTGCGGGATAGTCAGGATACAAAAGCCTGACCCCCAGCTCATCCTTGATCCGGGTGTTCCGCGTGCGTTTCGACTCGCTGTAAAAGCTCAGCGCCATCGGCCCCATCGTGCCAGCGACGTCCTCGAAGGCCACTTCCGGCGGCTCCGGCAGCCCCAGCAGCCGCGCGGCATGGGCGATCACGTCCTGCGGCGGACAGGGGTTGTCGTCGCAGACATTGTAGGCGGCCCCGGGGTTCGGACGGCGGATCGACGCCTCCAGCACCTGGGCGATGTCGTCCACATGGATGCGCCCGAACACCTGGCCCGGCTTGATGATCCTCCGGGCCGTGCCATCGCGCACCTTCTCGAACGGGCCGCGACCGGGGCCATAGATGCCGGCCAGCCGGAAGATGTGAACCGGCAGGCCGGTGTCCAGCCACTGACGTTCGGCCACTACCCGCTGACGCCCCCGGTCCGACTGCGGGGTCAGGGGTGTCGTCTCGTCCACCCAGCCGCCCTGATGGTCGCCATAGACGCCGGTGGTGGACAGATAGCCGACCCATCTCGCCTTCGCCGCAGCGATCCCGGGCGCCGCCCGCAGGAACGGGTCGCCCGCCGCATCCGGCGCGGCGGAACACAGGATATGCGTCGCTTCGGCCAGCGCGGCACCAAGGTCTCCGGGCCAGATCAGCGGCTCCACCCCCTCGGCGCGGAACGCCTCGGCTTTTTCGGCGCTGCGGGTGGTGCCGATGACCCGCCAGCCCTGCGGGATCAGGCGGCGGGCAAGGGCCTGGGCGGAATAGCCGTGGCCAAGGGAAAGCAGCGTGGACATGGCCGGGACTATCGCGGCGGGCGCGGACCGGCGCAAGGGCTTGCGGCACCGGGCCTGCGGGTTCATCATCCTATCGCACGGAGGGTTGCCACATGGACACTGCCCTGACAGGTGCCTTGACACTGGCCGGACCTGACGCCTGCCTTGCCTACTACCGTGACTGGGCGGCCAGCTATGACAGCGGCTTTGCCAGTGAAATGCAGTATCTTCTGCCCGCGCATGTGGCCGCGGCCTTCATCGGCACTGGCGCGGCGGGGCCGGTCCTCGACGTCGGCGCCGGCACCGGGCTTCTGGCCGAACGCCTGCGCGACATGGGGTTCAAGGGCGAGATCGACGCGGTAGACTTCTCACCCGAAATGCTGGCGCGCGCAGCAGAAAAGCGGCTCTATACCGGCCTTTTCCGCGCCGACATCACCCAGCCGCTGGACCTTCCGCGCCGGTACGCGGGCATCGTCAGTTCCGGTACCTTCACCGCCGGCCATGTCGGGCCCGAGGCGCTCCCGATCCTTCTCGACGTGGCCCTGCCGGGCGCGCAGCTTGCCCTGTCGATCAACCGGCGCGTCTGGTCTGGGGCAGGCTTCGACCGCGCCTTGAACGCCCTTGCAAAAAGCGGACGGATCACCGGCCTGCAACTGATCGAGGTCGAGATCTACGGAGCGGCTGCCGCCAGCCTAGACCCCGAACACGCCGGCGATCGCGGGCTGATCGCCCTTTGCCGTGCGGCCTGATCGCGCTGCGGGACCGGGCCGTCACAATCGCTTCACTTGCGGTCAGCCAGCGGTTCCGGTCTATATGTCGGATCATTTGCAGGACCACCGATGCAGGACGATCTTCAGTTCGACACCCTGACCCCCGCCGCGCACGAGGCCGAAAGCTTCACGGATGCCGCCGCCGCCGTCGACCGGCTCGAAGAGCTTTACGCCCAGGCGACCGGCTTTCTGGTCGCGCAGTTTCAGGCCACCATCGCCAAGGGCAATCCGGGCCGCCGGATCCGCGCCTTCTATCCGGAAATCCGGCTGACCGTCGCCAGTTTCGACAAGGTCGACTCGCGGCTTTCCTTCGGCCATGTCTCAAGTCCCGGCACCTATGCCACCACGGTGACCCGGCCCGATCTCTTCCGCAACTATCTGATCCAGCAGATCGAGCTTCTGGTGCGGAACCACGGCGTCACCGTTCAGGTCGGCCCCTCGGACACGCCGATCCCCATCCATTTCGCCGTGACCGCCAGCGTCGGCGTCGCCGTGCCGCAGGACGGGGCGCTGGACTTCTCGCTGCGCGACGTCTTCGACGTGCCGGACCTTTCCACGACGAACGACGACATCGTGAACGGCACCCTCACCCGCTATGCCGACGGGTCCGCCCCGCTTGCGCCCTTCACCGCGCAGCGCGTGGATTACAGCCTGGCGCGCCTGTCGCATTACACCGCGACCGACCCGGTGCATTTCCAGAACCACGTCCTTTTCACCAACTACCAGTTCTACGTCGACGAGTTCGAAGCCTTCGCCCGGGATGCCCTCTCGAATCCCGCAAGCGGCTACACCGCCTTTGTGACGACGGGGAACCAGGAGATCACCACCCCGGACGGCGTGATCCAGCCGGTGGCCAAGCTGCCGCAGATGCCGACCTATCACCTGAAACGGCCCGACGGGCAGGGGATCACCCTCGTCAACATCGGCGTCGGTCCGTCGAACGCCAAGACCGCGACTGACCATATCGCCGTTCTGCGCCCCCATGCCTGGCTGATGGTCGGCCATTGCGCAGGCCTGCGGAACTCGCAGTCCCTGGGCGACTTCGTCCTGGCGCACGCGTACCTGCGCGATGACCACGTGCTGGATGACGACCTGCCGGTCTGGGTGCCGATCCCCGCGCTGGCCGAAATCCAGATCGCGCTGGAACGGGCGGTGGCCGATGTCACGCAGCTTGACGGGTATGAACTGAAGCGGATCATGCGCACCGGCACCGTCGCCACCATCGACAACCGCAACTGGGAACTGCGCGACCAGTCCGGCCCCGTGCGCCGCCTGTCGCAATCTCGCGCCGTGGCACTCGACATGGAGTCTGCGACAATCGCCGCCAACGGGTTCCGCTTCCGGGTGCCCTATGGCACGCTTCTGTGCGTTTCCGACAAGCCGCTGCATGGCGAGCTGAAGCTGCCCGGCATGGCATCCGAGTTCTACAAGACGCAAGTCAGCCGCCATCTCCAGATCGGTATCCGCGCGATGGAACGCCTGCGCGAGACGCCGCTGGCGCGCCTCCACAGCCGGAAACTGCGGTCTTTCGAGGAGACTGCCTTCCTCTGACCCTGCGAAAAAGCCGTCAAAACCTGCCGAACGCACGTTCCGGGGTTGATTTCGGACACGAAACTGTGTGTTTGGGCAAAGGCCCCGGTTGCGGGGGACGCATGTGCCGCAGGGACACCGACACCACGACACGTCAAGTCAACTAACAAAGGATGAAACAATGTCCAAACCGATGACCAAGACCCAACTCGTTGCCGCCGTCGCCGAGGCGATGGGGGGTGACAAGAAGACCGCCAATGCCGCGCTGGATGCGATCGCTGCCGTTGTCGCCCGTGAAGTCGCCGCCGGCGGCACCGTGACGCTGCCGGGTCTGGGCAAGGTTGCCTGCAAGGCCCGCCCCGAGCGTATGGTCCGCAACCCGGCCACCGGCGAGCAGATGAAGAAGCCCGCCGACAAGCAGGTCAAGTTCGCCATCGCCAAGTCTCTGAAGGACGTGGTGAACGGCTGAGGCTTCCTCCGCTTTCGAATTCATGAGAGGGTCGCCATAAGGCGGCCCTTTTCATTTGCGGGGGATCATCATGGCCAAGGTCACCGGCATCGGCGGTATCTTCTTTCGCGCCCGCGACCCTGCGGCACTGAATGACTGGTATCGGACGCATCTCGGGATCACCCAGCCCGATGTCGCCGTCTGGATGCAGGAAGCCGGGCCGACCGTCTTTTCCCCCTTCGCCGCCACGACCGACTACTTTGCCGCCGACAGGCAATGGATGCTGAACCTGCGGGTCGATGACCTGAAGGGCCTCATGGCGCAGTTGCAGGCGGCCGGCATCGCGGTCGAGACCCGCGCAGACTGGGACGGCGACGGCAGCTACGGCACCTTCGCCCGCATCCACGATCCCGAAGGCACCCCGATCGAGCTTTGGCAGCCGCCCGCCTGACCCTGCCTTGACCTTCCCGTCCCCGCCGGGCACCACGCCCTGATGGACATCCGCGCCCTTCTCCTCGGCATCGCCTTTGCGGCCATGTGGTCCTCGGCCTTCGCGACCGCGCGGGTGATCGTGGCCCATGCGCCACCTCTGGCGTCGCTGTCGCTCCGCTTCCTGATCTCGGGCCTGATCGCCGTGCTTATCGCCCGCGCGCTGGGCCAGACCTGGCGCCTGGCCCCGCAGCAGGCCCGGGCGGTGATCCTATTTGGCCTATGCCAGAATGCCCTCTATCTCGGCCTCAATTTCATCGCGATGCAATGGGTCGAGGCCTCGCTTGCCGCCATCATCGCCGCGTCGATGCCGCTGATCGCCGCCACGCTTGCGTGGCTCGTCTTCCGCGAAAAGGTCGCGCCCCTCGGCGTCCTTGGCCTTGTCATGGGCTTCGCAGGGGTCGGCCTCATCATGGGCACCCGGCTTTCCGGTGGGGCCGATCCGTTGGGCGTGGCACTCTGCCTTCTCGGCGCGGTCGCGTTGGCCGTGGCGACGCTGACCGTGCGCGGCGCGTCCTCGGGCGGCAACCTCCTCATGGTCGTCGGCCTGCAGATGCTGGTCGGATCGGTCACGCTGGGCGCGGTTTCCGCCTTGTTCGAGACGATTTCAGTGACCATCACCCCCGCCTTCCTTGCCGCCTTCGCCTATCAGATCGCCGTGCCGGGCCTTGCCGCCACGCTGATCTGGTTCGCCCTCGTCGGCCGGATCGGCAGCACCAAGGCCTCGACCTTCCACTTCCTGAACCCGTTCTTCGGCGTGGCCATCGCCGCCGCCCTTCTGGGCGAGGCGGTGCGCCCGCTCGACATCCTCGGCGTCCTGATCGCCATGGCCGGCATCCTGGCGGTGCAGGTTTCCCGGTCCGGACCCGCCGGCCAGCCAAGGGGTGCAGCGGACTAGTCAGGGCCGTGTTCCCAGGGGAACAGCCCGGCTTGCCGCGCTCTCCTATGCATCTTCGCACCCGGTGCCGCGTCGCCCTGCGGCCAGGTGCGGAGATCTTGTCATGCAAAGCGGCTCTGGGATTGCAAATGCCGAAGGCGTTGCGCTTGTCGTCATCGCCGCGTCGCTTTGGGCCACAGTCGGCGTTGCGGTCAACCTGGTGCCGGCGGCGGCCGCCCTTCCGCCAGAGGTTCTTGGCCTCGCCCGCACACTTCTTGCCGGACCCCTGGTCCTTCTCGCGGCCGGACGCAGTCTCGGCGGGCTTGGCAGGGTGATACGGACCTGTGACCCCCGCATGCTTCTGACCTTCGCCTTGTCGGGAGTGGTCTTCCAGGTTTCGCTTTTCCGCTGTTTTGATCTTCTTGGGGTTACGCTCGCTGTCGTTCTCACCGTCTGCCTGCCCCCGATCATCGCCCTTGTCTGGTCCGTGGTGCGCGGCGTTGCCTTTGGCGCTGGCACCTTTGCGGCCCTGGCCCTGGCGAGTGGCGGCCTCGGCCTCTGCGCCCTTGCGCGGGGCGTCGGCACTCCCGATGACGAGCGGATGCTCGGGCTGCTGCTGGCCCTTGTCGCCTCGCTCGCCTTCGTGCTGATGACCAGCATGGCCCGCAGCCTGTCACAGAAGGCACCGCCAAAGCTGGTCGCAGGCCTCGGGCTGACCCTGTCAGGTCTGATCTTCTGCGTGATCCTGCCGTTCCTGCCCGGGGTCGACGTTGCGGAACTCCTGCCGTTAAGCCGGGACCCGCAGGTCATTCTGCTGGTGATCTACCTCGCCGTTTTCCCGACCGCGCTGGCTTATGTCTGCTATTGCGCCGGAATGGCGCGGTGCGACACGACAGTCGGGGGCCTGACGGCCTCGATGATCGAACCGGCCGTCGCCGCCGGCCTCGCCGTGTGGCTCTTGCGGGAAGCCCCCGTCGCTGGAGAGATCATTGGGTCGCTGCTGCTTATCCTTGCAATCGTCGTGCTCGTTAAGGCCGGGACAGAGAGACAGAAACGTCGCGAAGGGTCTGGCAATGCCGGAATGATAGGGTAAACCTGTCAAGGCAAGCGACGCGGGACAACACAATGGCCCCAGGCGACAGCGATATCCTTCGCAAGGACCGCGCGATGTGGCGGTCTTTTCCGATCTTCCGCTCGGTCGGCGATGCCGTTCTGGACCTGCTTCCGGGTCTTGCCCAGCGTCGGACCTGGGCGCCTGGCGAGGTGATCTTCCAGAAAGGTGACGAGGGGAGCTTCCTCCTCGCCCAGTTGACCGGACGGATCAAGCTGTCGAACCTGTCGCAGAACGGACGCGAGCTGCTCATCCGTTTCGCCGAAGCCGGTGACCTGGTCGGCGAGATTGCCTGTCTTGACGGAGGCGAAAGGACCAGTACCGCGACCGCTGTCACGAAGGTCGAGGCGCTGGTCCTTTCGCGCCGCGACTTCCGTGCCATTGGCGAGCGCTTCCCGATCCTGCACGAAGCCGCAACCACGCATCTCGCCGCGCTCTTGCGCGGGACAAATGACCGGCTTGAATCAATATCGCTCTATCAGCTGCATGCCCGCTTTGCGCGGTTTGTCCTACTGACTCTGCACCAGATCAACGGCGAGGATCTCGCACCCTTCGAGATGCTGGCCCTCAAGGTGAATCAGACCGACCTCGGCCTGCTTGTCGGCGCAAGCCGCCCCAAGCTGAATCGGATGCTGCAGGATTTCCGCGAACAGGGGGTGATCGAGCAGGATGGCCCGGTCTGGCGCTGCAACGTCGTCGCCCTGCGCCAGATTGCAGAGGAATAGAAACGATTTCAGTACCTTGATTGCGTGTAACCTCGGGAACAGCGAAAGTTACATGGTGCCTGCATAGTGATCTCATCAAGCCGGGAAGCTCCGGCGCACCCCAGATGGAGATCACACCATGTCCATGTTCATCAACCGCGCCACCGCCGCCGTCCTCTTTGCGGCAGACGAGCCCCAGAAGACCGAAATGCAGATCGAAGAGGAACTCTTCGTCGGCCGCAGCGAAGAGCTCGCACGGCAGGCCCGCCGCCAGCGCTTTGCCCGCATCGCCAGCTCTGTCACTGCCGTCTGGACCCTGGCGCTGAACCGCCTGACAGAAAAGTCACGCAAGGCGCAGGCTCACAAGGACCTGATGGATCGGCTGGAAAACATGCCGGCCTACATGCTGCAAGACATCGGGGTCTCCCGCAGCAACAAGGGTCGCCTCTGCTACTACAACGACTTCGGGGTCCAGGTTGAATTTGCCCCGGAGCTGGATGCTTTCCCGTCGAACGAACCGACGAAAGAAAAGGCCGACATGGAACCGGCCCATGCCTCTGCCTATGCCCGGTAGTGATGCCGATCCCCGCGGATCCTGCTGCGGCAGCGGCCCGGCCCTGGTGGCCGGGCCGCTCACGTTGGATCGAAACCGGTCAGACTCGGCCTCCGCAACGGGTAAGGCAGAGCACTGACCAGATGCGCTTCTGCTGACAGGCTGCTACCCTTACCGGATGCCCAGCCTGTGCCGCGATTGCCTGACCCTCACAGACCCGCCCGCCGTGCGGTGCCCGTCCTGCCGGTCGCCGCGCGTCGTCACGCATGCGGAACTGACGCAGCTTTCCATCGCCCATATGGACTGCGACGCCTTCTATGCCTCGGTGGAAAAGCGTGACAACCCGGCGCTCCGCGATCAGGCCGTCATCGTCGGCGGCGGGCAGCGCGGTGTCGTCTCCACCTGCTGCTACATCGCCCGGATCAAGGGCGTCCGATCGGCCATGCCGATGTTCCAGGCGCTGAAGCTGTGCCCCGAGGCCGTCGTGGTGAAACCCCGATTCTCGGCCTACACCGAGGCTTCCCGCGCCATCCGCGCGATGATGGAGGAGCTGACACCTTCCATCGAACCCCTCTCGCTTGACGAGGCGTTCATGGACCTGACCGGCACCGCCCGCCTGCACGGTGCGCCGCCCGCCGTCCTCCTCGCTCGCCTCACGAAACGGATGGAGGACGAGCTTGGGCTGACCGGCTCCATCGGCCTTTCCCACAACAAGTTCCTGGCCAAGATCGCCTCCGACCTCGACAAGCCGCGCGGATTCTCGGTGATTGGCCGGGCGGAAACCGAAGCGTTTCTCAAGCCCCGGCCGGTCCGCATCATCTGGGGTGTAGGACAGGCCACCCAGACCGCGCTCGAGGCTGCGGGCATCCGTACCATCGCCGACCTTCTGCGCTGGGACCGCGCCGACCTGGGGGCAAGGTTCGGCCAGATGGGCGACCGGCTCTGGCACCTGGCGCGCGGGCTGGACACCCGTCGGGTGAACCGGGACGAAAAGCTGAAGTCGATCTCGAAAGAGACAACGTTCTTCGAGGATACCTCCGACCTCGATCTTCTCGATGGTCACATCTGGCGGCTCTCGGAACAGGTCGCAGACCGCGCCAAGGCAAAGGGGCTGGCGGGCCGCACGGTGACGCTGAAGCTGAAGAAGGGCGATTTCCAGCTTGTCACCCGGCGCCACGCCTTGCCGGACCCGACCCAGCTGACCGATCGCATCTACCGCGCCGCGCGTGACCTTTTCGACCACGCGGGCACCACGGGCCCCTTCCGCCTCATCGGCGTCGGCATCTCCGACCTCGCGCCCGAGGACCAGGCCGACCTTTCCGCCGATCTCCTCGACCCGAACGCCGGGAAGCGCGCCGCCGCCGAACGTGCGACCGACGCGATCCGCGCCCGGTTCGGCGCCGAGGCGATCATCAAGGGCCGCGCCCTGCGCTAGTGCCCGCCGCCCAGAACCAGCGCGCGGACCGGCATAAGAAGCGCCTGGCTGCGCAGAAGGATCGCATGCACGACCCCGACCGTGTCGACCATGTGCAGCCAGATCCGCGTTCCGGTACCCAGATCCTCGTCCGAATGCAGCCGCTCGTGGTTCGAGGTATAGGCATTGACAATGCAGCTTGATCCGGGCGGCACACCGTCGAACCCGCCTTCAAACATCGGTTCAAGGAACGTCAGAACCGACCCCGGAGGCGGCGCCGCGGCGGGATCGACCAGCCGGTCGGTCGCCTGGAACTGTCCGGTCGCGATGACCGACTGCACGCCTGTTACCACCATCGGAATGATCGTGAAGGGCTGCGAATAGCACAGCGCCTCGGCCGTCATGCCAGGCTTCAGCACCTGCGCCTCGATCTGGCTGAATCCGGCCTGCAGATAGCCCCGGCCCGCATTCTTCGGGATCAGCACGCCCGCGGTGCGGATCATCGGGTTCAGGATGTCGCCCGGCCGCAGCGTGAACTGGGTCAGCGTGCCATCGATGCTGGCCACCACGGTCCGGTGATCCAGAAGCACCTGCGCCTCCGCCACGCTCGCCTCGGCCGCCGCCTGTTGGGCCGGCAGAAGGACGTTGATCTGCGCCTCAAGCGACTGCTTCTGCGCCCGCGCCGCGTCCAGCGCCGCCTGACGCCCGTCGACGGTGCTTTGCAGCGTGTCGATCTGCCGCTGCGTCACGACGCCCGGGTCCCGCTCACGCAGCGTCAACTGCCGGGTCAGTTCGTCATTCGCCTGCTTCAGCGCCGCCTCGGCCTGCGCGATCTGGGCATCGGCGGTGACAAGTTCGGTCTTCGCGACCTCGATCTGCGCCACGACCTCGGCCACCCGCTGCCTGGCCGCGGCAAGGGCCGCCTCCTCCCGGTCGGTGTCCAGCTTGAACAGGGGCTGGCCCGCGACGACATCCTCGTTCAGCCCGACATAGACCTCTTCCACCCGGCCCATGCTGTCCGGCATGACCGAGACGGTGCGGAAATAGGACACCGCCGCCGAGGTCGCCGGGTGGAAATAGAAGACCACCGTGATGAGCGATATGGTCAGAAGCAGACACAGCGTGATGCCATAGCGCAGCTCGTACCAGACCGAGAACAGCGTGATCTCGCGCCCCAGCCGCTTGCCCTGGGCAAAACGGCGGTACAGAAAATCCGGCAGAACGGTCAGCGTCGCGCAGAACAGAAGCTCAAGCATGTCTCAGCCCTCGCGCCGGACTTTGGCGCTGTCCGGCAGCGGTTCGGGAGGCTCGATCCACTCGGTTGGCGCGGGTTGCGGCTCCGACGGTGCCGCCCCGGTCCCGCCTGCCACCGTAAGGGCGGCGTCCGGGTCCGGCGCAATGCGCTTGAGACTGTCCGAGATCGATTGCAGCGGGGTCTCGAAGTCCGGAACCCGGATGAAGGCCAGAAGGATCGCGATGATCCAGAAGATGTGCTGATGGGTGAACAGCGCGATCAGGCACAGAAGCGCGATCACCCCCGACTGCACATGGTTCGCCTTGTGCGCCATCCGCTCGGGCAGGGAATGCAGGGAAAAGTACAGCGCGCCGACCGATATGATGATCGCGACCAGGAAGATGCCGGTGACCACCATCATGCGGTCGGTCTCGCCCGGGGCGGTAATGAAGAATGGCAGGTCGTGTGATGCCAGGGGGTGCAGAACCGGTTCCAAGCGTCTCTCCGGAAGTGGCGACTTTGAACAGGGATGCCAGCATCGGGCGATCCTTGCAATCCCGACGCTTCGGAGACCAGGCTATTCCGCGGCCAGCGCCATTCCAGACGGCCGTATGAGCCCCGCCACCACCCCCGAGATCATCTCTCGGAAAGCCGGGAATCCCGGCAGCGGCTCGACCCTCGCCTCGTCCATGTAGAGCGCCCGGTCGATCTCGACCTGAACCACATGCACGCCCCGTGACGGACGGCCATAGGCCTGCGCCACATAGGCCCCGGCGAAGGGGGCGTTGCGGACCACCCGCAGGCCCGACGCCTCGAAGGCCGCCTGCACCCGGTCCATGACCTCCTGTCCCGCCGTCACGCCATAGCGGTCCCCCAGCACCACTTCGGGCTTCGGCTGGCCGGGGCGGGAGTGCGCCTCGATCGCCTCATGCGGCATGGAATGGCAATCGATCAGGATCGCCGACCCGAAAACGTCGCGGGTCTCGTCGATCAGTTGCGCCAGCGCCCTATGGTAGGGATGCCAGAACCGGCTGATCCGGTGCTCGGCCTCGGCAAGTGACAGCTTGCCGCGATAGATCGCCTTCCCGCCGGCCACAACCCGGGGAATCACCCCCAGCCCGGACGAGACGCGGGGATTGTGCGCGATCCGCTGGATGCCTTCGATCACTGCCGGATCAAGCTCGTCCGCCGCCCGGTTCAGGTCGATGAAGGCGCGGGGCGCCCGGGCGGCCAGAAGCGGCGCGCCGTGGCCGGGGGCCGAATCGAACAGCCGGTCGACAAAGGCATCCTCCGACGACCGGATCGCCTGCCGGTCAAGCACCGCCCGCGCAAGGAAATCCGCCGGATAGTCCCGCCCGGAATGCGGCGAGGCAAAGATCACCGGCCCGGCCTGCCGGACCGGGCGCTTCAGGACAAAGGCGGGGGTGATGGTGTCGGGCAAGACTTCATCCTTCGATCCCCTTGTTATAGTCTGAGATTTCGGAAAGCCAAAACCCATTGCGGGTGCCAATACCCCTTGCAGGCCCCTTTTCTTGTCAGTATAGACCCGGCCTGACCGACGCGGTTCGCCCCGCGTCCTTTTCGTTTCACCGGAAGGGGCAGGCGGACAGTGAAGGGCACGTGGGCGGTTAGCTCAGCGGTAGAGCACTACGTTGACATCGTAGTGGCCACTGGTTCGATCCCAGTACCGCCCACCATTCGCCGCCCCCTTCGGGGGCATGGGTTCAATCTGGCGCATCTCGCGCCGCGAAGAAGGAGGGCCGACCATGAAAGTCGCCAACTCGCTCCGCTCGCTGAAGACGCGTCACCGCGATTGCCAGGTCGTGCGCCGCAAGGGCCGGGTCTACGTGATCAACAAGACGCAGAAGCGTTACAAGGCCCGTCAGGGCTGAGGCTGCTTCCGGCTGATCGGAATCAGGGCCGCCACGGGGAAACCCGGGCGGCCTTTTCCTTTGCCCCCGCTCGTCGATGACAATCACACTCCTCGCCCGTGCATCGGCGAACTGGTTCCGTCGGGCAACGCGCCGACGGTGAACCGCCAGCGCGGAACCATGATCTGGAAAAGCTTCGTTGATTGCTGAAGATCTTGCCACACATGGTCGCAGGACCGCGGTGGGAAGCCGAGCTGTCATTTCGCAAAACGGATAGTGCCTCCGACGAACGTCTTCTAGCTTCGGCACGCGGAAGAAGCCGCAAGTGATGCCCGTCCGCCAGCAAGAGGGCAATTCGATGGACTATCAACACATCCTCACGTTCATTGCGGCTCTTTCGGGGGGTCCCGGCACTGACTTTGCCAGCTTCAAGGCAAGCGGTGCGGCCCCGGGCGCGTCGGTCGGGCACATCATGTGTCCTCGCCCGATGCCGGCGAACGAGATCGAAGGTCAGACCGTGTTCTGCGGCACGGTCGAGGTGCCGGAGGACCATGCCAATCCCTATGGCAGGAAGATCACGCTCGACTTTGCGGTTCTGAAATCCTGGTCCCAGTACCCCGAGCCCGATCCGGTGGTCTTTCTGCAGGGCGGACCGGGCGGAAGCGCGATCAGCCAGATCCCGCTTTATGCAGGCGCGTTCGACGCCTTCCGTGCGACGCGGGACGTCGTGTTGTGGGACCAGCGGTCGGCCGGGCTGTCCGGCGGTTCGGTGAAGTGCTTCGGCGCGCTGTCCCGGAACGCGGCACTCATCGCGACAACACCCATGGCCGCGGTCGATCCCGGCAGCCCGACCAGCATCGTCAGCGAGTGCCTGGCGGAGATCAAGGCGGCCGGCATCGACATCGGCAAGTACAACACCACCGAGAACGCCCGCGACCTGAGCACCCTCACCAGGGCGCTCGGCTACGAGACCTACAACATCTACGGCATTTCCTATGGCACCAAGCTCGCGCTGGAGGCGATGCGCGTCGTGCCCGACGGGATCCGCTCGGTCGTCATCGACGGCGTGGCGCCCTCCTGGATGCCGCTTTACGAAAGCCTCGCCCTCAAGTTCAGCGAGCCGATCGATCACCTGGTCGAACAGTGCAAGGCCGATCCCGTCTGCGACACGACCTTCCCGCGTCTGGACGAAGTCTTCATTGACGTCCTGAACAGGGCCAAGGCGGGCGAGATCCTTCACCAGGGCAAGCCGATCACGGTCGAGCTCATCTACACCTTGATCGACGCGCGGAACGGGAAGTACGGCAACCAGTCCATGACACCTTACATCCCCGCGTTCATCTACGAATTGAACCGGGGCCAGGAGATGCCCACAGTCGATCGGCTCGTCGGGCGGGGGTTCGTGATGCCGATGGCCGGTGACGAGGAAGTCGCCGCGGCCGCGGCCGGCCTGCCCCAAAGGCAGCGCGACCTCCTTGCGGCGCTGGCCGACAACGCCGCCATTGCGGAAAGGGTCGAGCGTTCGAACACAACACTCGTGGAGGAACTGCGCGACGAGATCGCCGCGACCGGAACCTACGGGCCCGTCGCCGTCCTGTTCGATACCGAACTGGAGAAGGCGCTGATTGCGGCCACGACAGGCGATCCGGCCAAGGCCGAAAGTGCCGTTTCCGATTACGTGGCGCTGCAAAACACTGCACCATCGAAGGACAGCCTGCGGGCCTTCGTGACGGCGCATACTTCGGGCGAGGCCAGCACTCGTCTTGCGGACCTGATCGACACGATGTCCGAGGCGGAACTGGCGGGTTCGTTCACGATCATCCGGCGCGACGCGGAGAAGTCCGAGACCGGGCTGTTCGACAACCTCTACCTCTTCAACTATGCCTGCCAGGAAGACGTGCCCTTCAATACGCTCGAAGGCTACCGGGCCTTCACCGCAAGCCAGAAGTACCCCCACATCGGCGACGTACTTGATCCGCTGGCCGAGATGGTCTTCGGCGCCTGCGCTGCCTTCACACCGCAGCAGCGTGACAACTGGCAGGTGCCGGTGGAAAGCGATATTCCGACCCTGTCCATCGGGGGGCTTTTCGATACCCAGACACCCGCCAGCTGGTCGGAGCGGGCAGTCGAGAAACTGTCGAACGCGCAGGTCTTCATGATCCCCGAGGCCGGGCATGGCTCGATCCTCTATCAGCCCTGCGTCTCGGACATGGGTGTCGCCTTCATCAACGATCCGCAGCGCAAGCTCACAGATGCCTGCCCCCGAAGCATCACCTTCGAATGGCATATCCCGGACTGGGCCAGGACGGCGCAGTAAGGCGGTTGCTTCAGCCTTAGGAGTATCATGGCCGGCCCTGACCCACGCGGTTCTGCCCGCGTCGTATCTCGCTCCGCGAAGAAGGAGGGTCGACCATGAAAGTCGCCAACTCGCTCCGCTCGCTGAAGACGCGTCACCGCGATTGCCAGGTCGTGCGCCGCAAGGGCCGGGTCTACGTGATCAACAAGACGCAGAAGCGCTACAAGGCCCGCCAGGGCTGAGATCGCCAGGGCTGATCGCCGACCGCGAGACGGATTTCAGGGCCGCCAGGGGGAAACCCGGGCGGCTTTTTGCCGCCGCTCTTCGATGAATGCGCCACTCCCCGCCAGTGCGTTGAGCGAACCATGTCCCGATCCAGCTTTGAGCTCTTAGCGGACGTTGTTGATAGCTTCATCACAAGCTACGGTTGGCCGGTATCGACGGAGAACGGTTTGCCCAAGATCGAGAAGCGCGTTTGGACCGAAGACCCGGGTGGCCCAAATCCGTTGTCGGGGCAGGACGACGGTCCATCAGCAATGATCCCACTTGGCGACCAGGTGGGCCTTCAACAGTTTGGTGTCCATCTTGAACGATTGCCTCCTCGCTCAAGGTCATCGCATCGACATTGGCACGAAACAGAAGACGAGTTTGTCTACATACTGTCCGGCGAACTTGTCTTGATCGAGGAGACCGAGACAATTCTGCGCACTGGCGATGCGGCAGGTTGGCGCGCAGGGTCGGCGATTGCTCACTGCTTAGAGAACAGATCATCGGCTGATGCGGTGATGTTGGTGATGGGCAGCCGTGCTGTGTCGGGAGCAGTTCATTATCCGGACCACGACGTGATCATGTATCACGACCCATCGGGCCGCCGCTTTACGCGGCTGGATGGAACGCCAATCTAGGACGGGCGCCTGTTTGAACGACCGCTTCGTCCGCGTACCGGACGCCCAGTGCCTGGCCCAAGAGATCAGCCCTAGAACAGGTTCAGCACCGCGCCCATGATCGTGCAGCCAACGACCGAGTTCACCCCGTCGATCACCGTCAGCGCGGGTTTCCGCATGCCGAAGGCATAGTTCATCGCGACCCAGGGCGTGATCAGGAAGGCCCCGATCCCGAAGCCCGCAATCGCGCCGCCGCCGACTCCGGTCACGCCGGAGGTGCCCAGAAGGTGCCGCATCATCCCCGCCACCAGCACCATCGCCAGCAGGCCCACGACAAAGGGCATCGGCCCGCCGGCCCTTTGCTGCTCTTCGGTGATGCCCGAGGCCGCCATCCACGGCTTCGACATCGCGATGTACCAGACCGCGCCAAAAGCAAAGGCCGCCACCGCAGCGGCGATCACGTTCAGAAATTCCATTCCCGGTCCCTCCCGTTGTTTTCGCGGAGTCTGCCGGTTTTCAGCCGGAAGGCATAGGGAAATCTCTGACCGTGGCAATCCTTGCCAAATGGCAAACGCCCACAGACAAGATATTGCAAAACAACGATTTTCCGATTTTGACCACTGTGGTCAGTCAGGGCTCCACGCCCCCGAGGGCGCAGATGATCCGCCATTCGTCGGGGCTGACGGGCTGCACCGAAAGCCGGGTGTTGTTGACCAGCACCATCTTCTCCAGCCCCGGCGTCACCTTGCATTCCTCAAGGCTGATCGCCCGTTTCAGGGGCTTCACCGCCTTGATCCAGACGCAGTCCCAGCGCGGGTCGTCGGTCGTCGAATCGGGCGTGCTTTCGCGGCAGACCTCGACGATCCCGACGATCTCCTTCCCGATGTTGGAGTGATAGAAGAACCCCCGGTCCCCGACCTTCATCGCCCGCATGTTGTTGCGGGCCTGATAGTTGCGGACCCCGTGCCACTCCTCGCCCGCGTCACCCTTCGCGACCTGGTGGTCCCAGCCCCAGACATCGGGTTCCGACTTGAACAGCCAGAAGCTCATCCGATCACCCGCTTCCATTCCTGGATCATCACCGAGGCGAAAAGCCCCGCCTTCGCGTAAGGATCCGCCGCCGCCCAGGCCTCAGCCTCGGCCTTGGACCCGACGTTCAGGATGATCAGGCTGCCGCACATCTGCCCCGCTGCGTCGATGAAGGGGCCGGCCTGCTCGACCACCCCGGTCGAGTTGAGGTGCTCCAGATGGGCGGGGCGGTTCTCGACCCGGGTTTGCAGGGCATTGGGCTTGTCAAGGCAGATCAGGGCGTAGCGCATCTTCATTCCTGTTTCAGGGGCCGCCGCATCAGCTGGCCCACGGCATCATTCAGCGAGGTCCGGCCCGAGGCAAGGGCATCCACCATCGCGGTGACCGGCATCTCGATCCCCTTCTCCCCCGCCAGCCGGACGACGGCGCGGGCGGTGGCCACACCTTCGACGGTGATCTTCGGGTCGAACCCCTCACCCCGCCCGAGGGAGAGGCCGAAGCGGAAGTTCCGGGACTGAGAGGAGGTGCAGGTCAGCACAAGGTCGCCAAAGCCCGAGAGGCCCGCGAGGGTCTCGGCCCGCGCGCCCAGGGATAGGGCCAGCCGCACCATCTCGGCATAGCCCCGGGTCATCAGCGCCGCCCGGGCGCTGTCCCCGAGCCCCGCGCCGATCACCACCCCCGAGGCGATGGCGATCACGTTCTTCAGGGCCCCACCCAGTTCCGCCCCCCGCACATCATCGGTCCGATAGATGCGGAGAGTCGGGGTGGACAGCACCTCTTGCAGCGCCTCGCCTTCGCCGGTCGTGGCAAGGGTCAGGGCGGTGGGGAGACCACCCGCGATGTCGGCGGCAAAGCTGGGGCCGGTCAGGATCGCCGCTTCTGCCCCCGGGCGGCGCGACAGGATCAGCGCGACGGGGCCGCGCAGGGTTTCAAGGTCCACCCCCTTGCAGCAGGCGACCAATGGCTGGCCGGTTCCGATCGCGGGCCAGCGGTCCAGAAGCCCGCCAAGGGCCTGCATGGGGACGGCGAGGAGGAGGGCCTGGCCGCCACAGATATCCGCGATTTCGGCGTGAATAGAGACGTTTTCTGGCAGCGCGACCCCTGGCAGCGCGCCCTCGTTCCGCCGGGTCGCCTGCATCGCCGCCACCTGGTCCGCGTCCCGCGCCCAGAGGCGCACCTCGCGCCCGGTCCGGCCAAGGGCAACCGCCAGCGCCGTCCCGAATGCGCCGGCTCCGGCGATGCCGATCATGCCTTGGCTCCCTTCTTCCCCGACCCCAGCAGGGCAGGGGCGGTTTCATCCAAAGGCCAGCGCGGGCGGGCGGTGAACTCTGGCGACGGGGTCACCCCGGCCCGAAGCTGCTCGATCCCGGCCCAGGCGATCATTGCCGCGTTGTCGGTGCAAAGCCGGAGCGGCGGGGCGAGGAAGGGGACACCCACCCTGGCCGAAACAGTCTCTAACATGGCCCGAATGGCCTTGTTTGCCGCGACACCCCCGGCGACGCAAAGAGCAGTCGGCCGATCTTCGCACATCGCCAGCGCCCTTTCCGTCTTGACCGCCAGCACCTCGGCCACGGCCGTCTGAAACCCGGCGCAAAGGTCGCGGCGGTCCTGCACGGTGATGCCGCCCTGCGCCGCGACGAGCGCGTCGCGGGCCCGCAGGAGCGCGGTCTTGAGGCCCGAGAAGGACATGTCGCAGCCTTCGCGGTCCAGAAGCGGGCGGGGGAACTTGAACCGGGATGCATCACCATGCGCCGCCTCGGCCTCCACCACCGGTCCGCCGGGCTGCGGCAGGCCCAGAAGTTTGGCGGTCTTGTCGAAGGCCTCGCCCGGGGCGTCGTCGATCGTGCCGCCAAGGCGGCGGAAGCGGTCGACGCCTTCGACCAGAAGAAACTGGCAATGCCCGCCCGAAACGAGGAGCATCAGGTAGGGAAACCCGATCCCATCCGTCAGGCGCGGGGTCAGGGCATGGCCCGCAAGGTGGTTTACCGGCACCAGGGGCAGGCCCTTTGCTGCCGACAGTCCCCGCGCCAGCATCACGCCCGAGAGCACCCCGCCGATCAGCCCCGGCCCGGCGGTCACCGCAATGGCGTCGATGTCGTCCAGCGTGACGCCCGCCCGCTCCAGCGCGGCCTCGACAACCCCATCCAGCCGCTCGGCATGGGCGCGGGCGGCGATTTCCGGCACCACGCCGCCGAAGTCGGCATGAAGGGCGGTCTGGCCCAGCACTTCGGATGACAGGATCACCGGCGTCTCGCAGTCGGCCACGCGAACCACGGCGGCGGCGGTGTCGTCGCAGCTCGATTCGATGCCCAGAAGGGTGAGGGTCCGGTCCATGGCCGCCGTTGCGTGACTGCTGCCCGGCAGGTAACACCGTGGACATGGACAGACAATCCGCCTCGGTGCCCGTGCCTGTGCTTGTGACCCGGCCCATGGCCGAAGCGCGCAGCTTTGCCGAAGCGTTGACCGGCCGCCTTGGCCCCCGCGTGCAGCCCGTGATCGCCCCGCTGATGGCGATGGAACCCCTTGCCCATAGCCTGCCACCGCACCCCTTTGCCGGGGTCATCTTCACCTCGGTCGCCGGGGTCGAAGCGGCCCTGCCGTCGCTGCCCAAGCTGCCGCGCCTGGCCTGGTGCGTGGGCCGCAAGACGGCGGAACGGGCCGCTGCCGCCGGCTTCCTCGCCCGCTCTGCCGATGGCGATGCCAGCGCGCTGGTGGCGGCGATCGTGGCCGATCCGCCGGGGGGCAGGCTTTTGCACCTGCGGGGTGAGGATGCGGTGGGTGAGGTGGCGGAAAGGCTGATTTCCGCAGGAATAGAGACTGAATCGCTGGTGATCTACCGCCAGCAGGCGCAGCCCCTGACGCCCGAGGCCGATACGCTTCTGGCCTCCGATGGTCCGGTGATCCTGCCCCTTTTCTCGCCCCGGAGCGCGCAGCTTTTCCGGGCAGCCCTGCCTGATGGGGCCAAGGCCACGCTCTGGCTGGTCGCGATGAGTGCGGCGGTGGCCGGGGCCGCGCGGCCGATCCCGCATCGGGCGCTGGTCACCGCGCGGCAGCCGACCGCTGCGGCGATGCTTGAGGCCTGCGAAGAGGCGCTTCTGCGGGCCGCCCAGCCTTGAACCTCCGGGCGGCGAGTGCTTAGGTGAGGCAGGGTCAGAATCCGGAGGGCCACTGCCATGGCAAGACGCAAGAACCCGGAGACCGAAGCCCCGGCGGACCTGTCAGAGGCCCAGCCTTCAGAGGCCCTGCCCGAGGTGACACCAGAGGTTGAGGCGCTGGATGAGCCGGTAACCGAGGCCCTGCGGGACCCCGAGCCTGCCGTGGCTCCCCCTCCGCCCCCTCCGCCGCCGGTTCATTCTACAGCCCAGGGGCCCAGTTTCCTTGGCCCGGTTCTCGGCGGCGCACTGGCTGCGGCGGCGGGCTTTGCCCTGTCGCATTTCAACGCCTTCGGGATTGCGGCGCAGGACAACGGGGCCGAGCTTGGTGCGCTTGCCAGTCGCATTTCGGCGCTGGAGGCCGCCCCGGCACCCGCAGCCGCGGACCTTTCAGGCCTGGAGACCAGCCTTGCCGACCTTCAGGCCCGGATCGCGGCGCTTGAAGACGCCCCGGCCCAACCCGCGCCCGATCTTTCGGCATTGGAAACACTGGACCAGCGCCTTGCCGCGATCGAGGCGATGCCGGCCGCGGGTGGCGAGGCCTCGACCGCGGCTCTTGCGGCAAAGCTGGCGGACCTGGAACGGCGGCTGGCCACGCTGCCGACCGAAGCCGTGGACACGACCGAGGTTGACGCAGCCCTTGCCCGGCTGGAAGCGGCCGAGGCTGAAGCGACCGCCCGCGCCACCGCCGCCGCCGAGGCTGCCGCTGCCGCCGAACGCGCCCTGGCGCTGGACCGTCTGCGCGCCGCCACGGCGACGGATGCCCCTTTCGATGCCGAGCTTCAGGCCTTGGGCGACGCCGACCTGACCGCCGCCCTTGCCCCCCATGCCGCCGGCGTGGCCACGGTTGCCGAGCTTCAGGCCGCGTTCCCCGATCTGGTCCGCACCGCGCTTGACGTGGCCCGCGCCGCCGAGGGTGACACCGGCTGGACCGCACGGGTGACGGATTTCCTTGCGGCACAGACCGGCGCGCGCCCGCTGTCGCCGCAAGAGGGCACCACGCCCGCCGCCATCCTGTCGCGCGCCGATTTCGCGGTGACGGAAGGGCGGCTTGCCGACGCTTTGGCCGAAATCGGCACCCTGCAGCCTGACGTGCAGGCCGTCTTTGCTGACTGGTCCGCCCGCGCCACCGCGCGGCTGGCCGTCGACACGGCACTGGAGGGCGAGTGATGCTCCGGTCCCTTACCAAGGTCATCCTCTTCGTCGCGGTGATCGCGGCCCTGGCCTATGGGCTTGGCGTGCTCGAGGCAACCGGCGGGGCGATGCGGATCATCGTCGCAGGGTGGGAGTTCACCATCGGTCCGGTGCAGGCGGTGGTGCTGGGGCTGATCCTGATCGTCCTTGTCTGGCTGGCGCTGAAGGTGCTTGGCCTTCTGGGCGCGGTGATCCGCTTTCTCAACGGCGATGAAACCGCGATCTCGCGTTATTTCGACCGGAACCGTGAGCGGAAGGGGTATCGCGCCCTGTCCGAAGGCATGATGGCACTGGCTTCGGGCGAAGCGCGGCTTGCCCTGAACCGGGCACAGGTGGCCGAGAACCTCTTGAAGAAGCCGGAACTGACGACGCTTCTGATCGCCCAGGCCGCCGAGGCGGCTGGCGACACGAAAAGGGCGACCGAGGCCTACAAGGCGCTCTTGGCCGACGACAAGACGCGGTTCGTCGGGGTGCGGGGCCTGATGCAGCAGAAGCTGGCGGAAGGCGATCGGGAAACCGCGCTGAAGCTGGCGGAAAAGGCGTTCCAGTTGCGTCCCAAGCATGCCGAGACGCAGGATGTGCTTCTGAAGCTCCAGTCCGACGCGGGCGACTGGTCCGGTGCGCGCCAGACGCTGGGGGCGAAGCTCAAGGCCGGGACACTGCCGAAGGACGTCTACCGCCGCCGAGATGCGGTGCTGGCCCTGCAGCAGGCGCGTGCGGTGATCGACGAAGGCTCCAGCATCGAGGCGCGCGAGGCGGCGATCGAGGCGAACAGGCTTTCGCCCGACCTTATCCCCGCCGCTGCCATGGCTGCGCGCGGCTACACCGAAAAGGGCGACTGGCGCAGCGCGATCCGCGTCCTGAAGAAGGCATGGGAGGTGCAGCCCCACCCCGACCTCGCCGCCGCCTTCGCTGCCATTGAACCCGATGAGACACCCACCGAACGCCTCAAGCGGTTCCGCACGCTCACGACGCTTCGGACCGACAGCGACGAGACGAAGATGCTTTTGGCCGAGCTTCTGGTTGCCGCCGAGGATTTTCCGGCCGCCCGTCGTGCCCTGGGCGACCTGCCGACCGAACGCCCGACCCAGCGGTCGCTGGCGATCCTGGCCGCCATCGCGCGGGGCGAAGGGGCCGAGGATGCCGTGGTCCGCGATCTTGTGGCCAAGGCCCTGTCGGCGCCGCGCGGGCCGCAATGGGTCTGCGACAAGTGCCACGCGATCCACCCCGCCTGGGCCCCGGTCTGCGAAAACTGCGGGAGTTTCGATACCCTGTCGTGGCGCCAGCCCCCCACTGCCGGCACCCCCAGCCGCAGCCTCGCCGAGCTTCTGCCGCTCATCGAACGCCCCGCCGAAGCGGAAGACCCCGCCCCCGAAGCGCCCGTCCAGGACGAGGCCTCACCCGACGACATCGCCCGCCGCGCGACCTGAGGGCCGTTCCCTCTTCCCCGGGGTGCCACACGGGCAGCCAAAAAGCCACATCCGGCCCCCTCTAACCCCCGGGTCCGAAGGGTTTTTCTGGACCAACGCCCTTCGACTGGCTATCGTCACGGGAAATGGGGCGATCAGACCCCGTGCTTGAGGCAGTAATGGCGTTTCCCGAGCGGTTTTCAAACCTGCCGGACTATGCGTTTCCGCGTCTGCGGAAGCTTCTGGACGCGCACGCCCCCGGCGGCGAACCCATTGCCATGACGATCGGCGAACCCCGCCACCCGATGCCCGATTTTGTCGGCCCGATCCTGGCCGCCAACCTCGCGGGCTTCGGCGTCTACCCCCCGAACGACGGCACGCCGGAACTTCTGGCCGCCATCGCCGCCTGGGTTTCCCGGCGTTACGGCGTCACCCTGACCGAGGACCGCCTGATGGTCCTCAATGGCACGCGCGAGGGCCTCTTCAACGCCGCCATCGCGCTTTGCCCGGAAACCAAGGGCGGCAAGAAGCCCGTCGTCCTGATGCCGAACCCCTTCTACCAGGTCTATGCCGTGGCCGCGCTGACCGTGGGGGCCGAACCCGTCTATGTCCCGGCCACCGCCGCCACCGGCTTTCTTCCCGACTACGGCAGCCTGCCGCAGGACGTGCTGGACCGCGTGGCACTTGCCTACATCTGCTCGCCCGCGAACCCGCAAGGGGCGGTTGCCTCGAAGGACTACCTTGCCGACCTTCTGACGCTGGCCGAGAAGCACGACTTCACCGTCCTTGCGGACGAATGCTATTCCGAGATCTGGCGCGACACACCGCCCCCTGGCCTGTTGCAGGTCGCCGCCATTGAAGGGGCCGACCCGGAACGCGCGGTCGTGTTCCACTCGCTTTCGAAACGCTCCAACCTTCCGGGCCTCCGCTCGGGCTTCGTCGCCGCAGGCCCGCAATCGATGCTCCGCCTCCGCCAGCTCCGCGCCTTCGCCGGGGCACCGCTGCCTTTGCCACTGCAACGGGTGGCCGAGGCCTGCTGGCAGGATGAGGCCCACGTCACCGCATCCCGCGCGATGTATCAGGAAAAGTTCGCCGCCGCCGACCGCATCTTTGCCGGTGTGCAGGGCTACCAGCCCCCGGGCGGTGGCTTCTTCCTCTGGATGCCAGTGGATGACGGTGAATCCGCGGCATTGAAACTGTGGACAAAGACAGGGGTCCGGGTGCTGCCCGGCAGCTACCTGTCACGCGATGTCGGGGGCGACAACCCCGGCAAGGGCTATATCCGGGTCGCCCTTGTGGCCCCGGCGGAAGAAACGCAGCGCGGGCTGACAAAGCTTCGCGACTGTCTTTACGGGTGAGGGACTGATGGCATCCTTTCAGGCACGGCAACGCGATCCGCTTCTGGACCAGGGCACGCAGGCGATGCTGGAACGCCGGGGGCGCGAGCTTCTTGGCCTCGCGCTTCTGCTTCTGGCACTTGGCTTTGCGCTGACGCTCGGCAGCTACTCGCCCGAGGATCCGGGCTGGATGGTCGCAACCGAAGAACCGGCGCGGAACCTGATGGGCCGCTTTGGGGCCGCCGTCGCCTCGACCCTCACCATTCTCATCGGCCTCGGGGCCTGGGCGATCCCGGTGATTCTGGGTGTCTGGGGCATCCGCTTCATGACCCACCGGGGCGGTGAGCGTGCGGTCGGCCGCGTGGTCTTCGCCGTGATCGCCGTGGCCTTCGCCGCCGTCCACTGCGCCACGCTGGTGCCGGGCGATGGCTGGACCCATACGTTTGGGCTTGGTGGCCTTTTCGGGGATACCGTCCTTGGTTCGCTGATCGGCGTCATGCCAGGCAGCGCGGGCTTCGGGCTGAAACTTCTGTCGCTCCTGACCTTCGCCGGGCTTCTGGTGATGATGCTTTACGTCACCGGCTTTGACATGGCCGAGCTGCGCGCGATCCGCCGCTTCCTCTTCCTTGGTACGCTGCTTGGGTACAACGCGCTTGCCTCGGCCCTTGGCCATGGCGCGCGCGGCGCGGTGCAGGGGGCGATGTCACTGCAGGACCGTGCCCGCGCCCGTGCCACAGCTTCGCCCGTCGGCCGCGATATCCCGGGCGTCCGCCGATCTGTCCCGCCGGTGACCGGGGCCGCGCTTGCGCCCGAGCCGCTGCGTGCCGGCGCGGCGAGGGCCATGCCCCCGGCCGCCCGCCACGACCATGTCGCGATGGCCGAGCCGGTGCGCGAGAAGACATCCTTCCTCTCGCGCCTCCGCCGTCAGCCCGCGCCCGAGCCCGAACTGGTGGAACCCGAGGCCGATATGCATTGGGATGCCGCCCCGCCCAGCGAAGACCGCATCCGCGCCCGCATCTCGGATGTGATCCGCTCTCGCGTGCAGCGCGTGGCCGATCCGATGGCGGCGGCACCCGCGTTGCGGGCCGAGCCACCCGTCATGCGCCCGCGCGGCCCCGTGCCGCTGATGGCCGACACCCGCCCCCTGCCGCGCACTGCGCCGCCCGTCACGGTCCCGGCTGTCATGCCCGAAGCGGATGCCGAACCGGCGAATATCTTTGCCGATGATGTCGCCTGGGGGGACGACGGCCTTGACGACATGATGCTGGACGAACCCCCCGTCGTCCGTCAGCAGGGCTTTGTCGCCGACCGTCGCGCCGTGGTGCAGCATGCCGCGAAAAAGCCTGCCCCGTCGCGCCAGGCGCTGGCCGAGACGCAGCCGGGCCTGCGCTTCGACGATGCCGCCCCGGCCTATGAACTGCCGCCGCTCTCGCTCCTCTCCGCCCCCGTCGCGATCCAGCGCAGCCAGCTCTCTGACGAGGCGCTGGAAGAAAACGCGCGGATGCTGGAGTCCGTCCTCGACGATTATGGCGTAAAGGGCGAAATCACTGCCGTCCGCCCCGGCCCCGTTGTCACCATGTACGAGCTGGAACCCGCGCCGGGTCTGAAAGCCTCCCGCGTGATCGGCCTTGCCGATGACATCGCGCGCAGCATGTCCGCCCTGTCCGCCCGCGTCTCCACCGTCCCGGGCCGGTCGGTCATCGGCATCGAGCTTCCCAACGCCCACCGCGAAAAGGTGGTGCTGCGCGAAATCCTCTCCGCCCGCGACTTTGGCGACAGCCAGATGCGCCTGCCGCTCGCGCTGGGCAAGGACATCGGCGGCGATCCGATCGTCGCGAACCTTGCGAAGATGCCCCACCTTCTGATCGCGGGGACCACCGGTTCGGGCAAGTCCGTCGCGATCAACACCATGATCCTCTCGCTCCTCTACAAGCTCTCGCCCGAGGAATGCCGGATGATCATGATCGACCCGAAGATGCTGGAACTCAGCGTCTATGACGGCATCCCGCATCTCCTCTCTCCCGTCGTGACCGACCCGAAGAAGGCCGTCGTCGCCCTGAAATGGGTCGTCTCCGAGATGGAGGAACGCTACCGCAAGATGTCCAAGATGGGCGTCCGCAACATCGAGGGCTACAACGGCCGTGTCCGCGAGGCGCTGTCGAAGAACGAGATGTTCAAGCGCACGATCCAGACCGGGTTCGATGACGAAACCGGCGATCCGGTGTTCGAGACCGAGGAATTCCAGCCCGTCCCGATCCCCTACATCGTGGTCATCGTGGACGAGATGGCCGACCTGATGATGGTCGCGGGGAAAGAGATCGAGGCCTGCATCCAGCGCCTTGCCCAGATGGCCCGCGCCTCCGGCATCCACCTGATCATGGCCACCCAGCGGCCGTCGGTGGACGTCATCACCGGCACGATCAAGGCCAACTTCCCGACCCGGATCAGCTTCCAGGTCACCTCGAAGATCGACAGCCGCACGATCCTTGGCGAACAGGGGGCCGAGCAGCTCCTCGGCATGGGCGACATGCTCTATATGGGCAACGGCGCGCGCATCACCCGCATCCACGGCCCCTTCGTTTCGGACGAAGAGGTCGAAGAGATCGTGAACCACCTGAAAAGCTTCGGCCCGCCGGTCTACATGTCCGGTGTCGTCGAAGGGCCGGAGGACGAGGTGGCGTCGGACATCGACATGGTCCTTGGCCTCGGCTCGGGCGAGGCGTCTGACGACGCGCTTTACGACCAGGCCGTCGCCATCGTGGCGCGCGACCGCAAGTGTTCCACTTCCTACATCCAGCGCAAGCTGGGCATCGGCTACAACAAGGCCGCCCGGCTGGTGGAGCAGATGGAAGAGGAAGGCGTCGTCACCCGCGCCAACCACGTCGGCAAGCGCGAGATCCTGGTGCCCGAGGCATAAGGGAAGGGCCGGGGTCTTCCCGGCCCCGGTCTAGAAGCTGAAGGTCGCGCTCAGCCAGAGCGAGTTGTTCTCGAACATCCGCCTCGCCCCGAATTCGTAGACGTATTTCGCCTTGAACGACACCGTCGTATCCCCGACCTCGGTCGAGTAGCTGACCAGCGGCGCCAGCGAATACACCTCGGCCTGCAGGCTGTCCGATCCGCTGGTGAAGCGCAGCCTGTCGGCCCCGGCCCCGCTGTCTTCGCCAAGCTGCTTGTAGGCATAGCCGGTGACACCGAAGCCCAGCTTGCTGGGCAGGTATTGCATCACCGTCGCCTCGACATGGGCTTCCGGGGCCGACTGGTAATCCGTCGCATCGTTGCGCGATGAAAAGGTGACGCCCCCCGCGATGCTGTATTCGCGGCCCTTCTCAAGGTCGATGTAGCTGTAGGCCACCACCGGATCGACCGCGAAACGGTTCCGCCCGAAGTTCAGCACCTGCACCCCGGTTGCGGCGCTGACGGTGCCAAGCTCGTATTGCCCGGTCGGCAGGAAGAAAGACGCGGCAACCAGCTAGTGCGACTTGCCCTCGGACCAGCCGATCATCGGCGTCACGGGCAGGTCGCCGAACCCAGTGTTCTCGTCGGTGAAGCCGCCCGAGAAGGGGCCGAGCGTCACGGTAGAGCTGACTTCACCCGACACCGCCGGCAGGGTGAAGGAAATCGCCGGGCGGCCACCCATGACATCGCCTTCGAACACCTGCGTGCCGATGAGTTCGAAGATGTTGGTCGAGGTTTCCAGATCGACCAGCGGCCGTCCGCCCAGCGCGGCAAAGGACACGTCGCCTTCGATGTGGACGTATTGCAACGTCACATAGGTTCCCGGGGGCGGCACGACGCCCGCAAGGGAATCGCGCGATCCCAGAAGGTAGGTGCTCGTCCCCCCTTCGATCGCCAGCGCCGGGCCGGCCTGTACGGCCCCGAGCAGGATCGGCGCCAGCATGGCAATGCCTGATCTGCGCGTCACGGCCGCTTTCCCTATACGGGGAAACCACCCCGTGATGCAGCGACCCTCTGCAGGATGCCTTTTCATTTTCCCTCTCCACGATCGTCAGGGCCTGCACGAGGCGGACTGCTTCTGGTTCGGCCAAGACCTCTCCTGATCGCAAGGATTGTGTCAACGATTTACTGAGGGGCGACGCGGCACGGTTTCCGGCGGCGAAACAGTCCGGGCAGCCCAGGTTTGGGCCGGCACCGTGGCTGCTGCAGGGTCTCTCGGGCCCATTCCCGTCATGACAACCTTGGGTTGATATTGCCCGAGTCCGGGCATCAGACTCTTCAAGAACGAATCGATTCGTCGTCTTTCCGGTCGAACCGGGCCTACTGTTCCCGACTGGATGGAAAATGCAGCACATTGTTCAACTTGCGTTAATCCTGGGAACCCTGTTGTTAAACTAGCGTTCATGTTGAAGTCGTTTCCGGGGCATTTTCTGGAATGAATCGGTCCGCAGGGACGGAGTCAGCCCGAAATATGTTGCAATCGACGGTTGCCAATTCATATTAAACTTTGTCCAGATCGCGTCGCACAGGCCAGGGGCTGGACCGTCCTTTATGACTGGGGGGTCAGGGAACGAAATGGCATTTGATCGGTATTCAGGGTCTGCACAGGAAACAGACTGCATCGCCGAGCTTGTGCCCGGAACGCAGCTTCAGAACGGTCATTACCGGATTTCGCGCTTCCTGAACGCCGGTGGGTTCGGAATCACCTACATCGCCCGCGATAGCCTGAACCGGGACGTCGTGCTGAAGGAATGCTTCGTCGAGGCATTCTGCCGCCGGGAGGCTACAGCCGTTCTGCCCCGGTCCGACAACGCCCGTCCGCACCTGCAACGCGCCCTTGCCAGCTTCGACGAAGAAGCCCGGATCCTGGCGATGATGAACCATCCGAACATCGTGCGGATCCATCAGCTCTTTGCCGAGAACGGCACCTCCTACATGGCGCTCGACTATGTGAACGGTCATGATCTCGTGGAGATCGTGGACGAAAGAAAGGGCATGCTCACGCCCGGCCAGATCGTCCGGATGGCCGAGCGTCTGATCTCGGCGCTCAGCCATATCCATGACCGGGGACTCATCCATTGCGACGTGTCGCCCGACAACATCTGCGTCACCCCGGCCGGTGAGCCGGTGCTGATCGATTTCGGCGCTGCGCGGCATGTCGTTGACGGTGTGGTGCAGCGGCACAGCGGGTTCAGCCTCGTCAAGGACGGCTATTCCCCGCCCGAACTTTATCAGACGAATGGCGTCTGCGCCGCGCAAAGCGACATCTACTCGCTGGCCGCTTCCCTGTATTACGCGATCACCGGACGCGCCCCGCTTGACGGGGAAACCCGGCTCCGCGCAGTGATCGCCGACCGTCCTGATCCGCTCATCACGCTTGCAGGGGCGGTCCCGGGCTATCCGCCGGGTTTCCTTGCCACCATCGACAAGGCGATGTCTGTCGAACCGGACGAACGCTTCACGACGGCGAAGGCCTGGCTCCGCGCCATGGCGACCCCGCCGGTCGCCCCGGCAAAGCCGCTTCGGCAGCAGCTCTTCCCGGCTGCGCCCGTTCAGGTCCCCGAAGCCGGCGACCGCAATGTCGTCCTGATGCGCCGCGCCACGCTCACCCCAGAGGTCGAGCAGCCCGAACCCGCGCCAAAGGCGATCTACAGCGGTATCTGACCCGCTGGTCCGCGCGGCATTTTGCCTGTCAGCGACTGCGCCGTGGGCAAGACGTAAACGAATCCTGAATGACCACGCCTAACCCTTTGATACAAAGGGAAGACGCGATTTTGACCACTGTGGTCACTCACACCGGAACCGGCACGCCCCCACCCTGGCGCTGGCCTTTGCGGCCTTCCTTCAGGTAGCGGGCATAGCCCAGGTCCGCCGCTTCGATCTCGGCGCGCTTGCCGGACATCAGGTCCGCCAGCACCCGGCCCGAGCCTGCGGCCATCGTCCAGCCCAGCGTCCCGTGGCCCGTGTTGAGGTAAAGGTTCTGGATCGGCGACCGCCCGACCACCGGCGTTCCGTCCGGCGTCATCGGGCGCAGGCCGCACCAGAACTTCGCCTGCGACTGGTCACCTGCGCCGCCGAACAGGTCCTCGACCGAATGGGTCAGCGTCGCCTGCCGCTTGGCCTTCAGGCTCATGTCGAACCCGGCCAGCTCGGCCATCCCGCCCACGCGGATGCGGTCGCCCAGGCGGGTGATCGCGACCTTGTGGGTCTCGTCCATGACGGTAGACACCGGCGCGCGCGCCTCGTTGACGATCGGCAGGGTGATCGAATAGCCCTTCACCGGATAGACCGGCAGCCTGATCCCGAACTCGGAAACCAGCATCGGCGAATAGGACCCCAGCGCCAGGACAAAGCTGTCCGCCGTCACCCGGCCTTCCGAGGTCTGGACCGCGACGATCCGGCCCCGGTCGGCCTCCAGCCGGTTGATCCCGACGCCATAGCGGAAGGTCACGCCAAGGGCTTCGGCCATCTTCGACAGGCTCTGGGTGAACTTGAAGCAATCGCCCGTCTCGTCCCCCGGCAGCCGCAGGCCACCGGCGATCTTGCCGCGCGATGCCGCAAGGCCCGGCTCAGCCGCCACGCACTGATCCGCGTCCAGCACCACGAACGGAACACCATCGGCCTTCAGGACCGCGATGTCCTTTTCCGCCGCCGCCACCTGCTTATCCGTGCGGAACAGTTGCAGGGTCCCTTGCGTGCGTTCGTCGTACGAAATCCCGGTCTCGGCGCGCAGCTCGATCAGGCAGTCGCGGCTGTATTCGGCCAGCCGCACCATGCGCGATTTGTTCACCGCATAGGCCTCGGCCGTGCAGTTCATCAGCATCCGCGCCATCCAAGAAAGCTTGGTCCAGTCCATCTTCGGCTGGATGATCAGCGGCGCATGTTCCTGGAACATCCACTTCAGCGCCTTCACCGGCACGCCGGGCGCGGCCCAGGGCGAGGCATAGCCGGGGCTGATCTCGCCTGCGTTCGCGAACGAGGTCTCCAGCGCCGGGGCGGGCTGGCGGTCGATCACCGTCACCTCATGCCCGGCCTTGGCCAGATACCAGGCTGAGGTCACCCCGATCACGCCCGCGCCAAGCACAACGACTTTCATCTCACCCATCCTGAACGACTGTCCGTTGCCTGGCAGATAGCGCGAGCGCAGCGAGATTTCTTGGTGATTTCAGCGACGTCTACGGTCAAGATTGAAAGAAACGTGCTTCACAGTCAACAAAAGTCGAAGAAATCACCACGCACCAATTCCCATCTCGTAGAATCCCCCGCCCTCACGCCGCTTCACGCCATCGGCACGTCCTTGCGAAACCGCCGCCCCGGGGATGCATCCCGCGTGCTTCCCCGCTATATCTGCCGCATGAACCGTCGTTTCGCCCTTCTGGCCCCGCTTGCCCTTCTCGTTCCGCTTCCCGCGCTGGCCGAGAAGATTCCCCTGTCCACGCTGTCGGATTACCTCAACAGCCTGACGACGGTGGAAAGCGCGTTCACCCAGATCAACTCCGACGGGTCGATCTCGACCGGGCGGATCTACATCAAGCGCCCGGGCCGGGTGCGGTTCGAATATGACCCGCCCGACCGCAGCCTTGTGATCGCCGGGGGCCAGCAGGTCGCGATCTTCGACGCCAAATCTAACCAGCCGCCCGAGCAGTACCCCCTGAAGCGCACGCCCTTGAACCTGATCCTGGCCGAACGGATCGACCTTGCCCGCGCCAGCATGGTGGTCGGGCATACCGCTGACGGCACCTCCACTCGCGTCCGCGCGCAGGACCCCGAGCACCCGGAATACGGCTCGATCGAGCTTGTCTTCACCGCAAACCCGGTGGAGCTGCGGCAATGGGCCATCACCGATGACCTCGGCGCCGAGACGACGGTGATCCTCGGCGAATTGCAGAAGGGCGGCCAGATGGGCGCGCGGCTCTTCGACATAACCGCCGAAACGGCAGCCCGCAGGAACTGACCGGGCGCACGCGTTTTCTGCGAAAACCCGCACTCAGACCGAGTTTTCGCAGAAAACGCGTGGCCCCCGCAGCAACTCAGCGGCAGTAGGCCAGCTGTTCCTCGTACATGTCCGCGCGCGACTGCACCCGCGCCGCCACCTCGACCAGCCAGGGCTTGCCCAGGTAGGACTGGTTGGCATAGCCGGTCCGTCCTTCGTGATAGGCAAGATACTGCGCCTCGGCGTCCGACTTCGAGATCCCCAGGCTGCGGCTCGACTCGTCCATGTACCAGCCCATGAAATCGGTCGCGTCGGCGATATCGTCGCGCTTCGACCGCCGGCCGCCCTCGGCCCGCTGGTACTCCTCCCAGGTCCCGTTCAGCGCCTGGCTGTAGCCGTAGGCCGTGCTCTGCCGCCCCATCGGGATCACGCCCAGCGTATAGGTATAGGGCGTGCGCGCATTGCCGATGAACTTCGACTCCTGGTGGATCGTCGCCATCTGGACATGCACCGGAATACCCCAGCGCCGCTCGGTCCGTTCCATCGCCCGCAGATACTGCGGCCGTTCGCGGATAATCGCACAAGCGTCGTCCAGCTGCCGCGGCGCCGAGTAGCTGCCGCCCCCTCCGCAAGAGGCAAGCAACAGCAACAGCATCGCCGCACGGAGAAACCTGCTCATCTGCCCCTCGTGCCTTTTTTCTTGGCGCGACAATACCGCAAAGCCCGGTCCCGGGAAATGGGGAACTCTGGGGCAAAGGATCAGAAAAACGCGAGTTCCTCTGCACTGTCGGACACAGGTTCACAGACTGTTTCCCTTGCGCCTGACCTCACAGGTGGACATCTGACGCCAGTCAGTTCTTAATGGTGGCAACGGGGACCGGTCCGATGCAGACAACCCATGCCAAATACCATCTCGGTCAGGTGCTCCGCCATCGGAAGCACCCGTTCCGTGGCGTGGTCTTCGATGTAGACGCGATGTTCTCCAATACCGACGACTGGTATGAGAACATTCCCGAAGACAGCCGCCCCTCGAAGGACCAGCCGTTCTACCACCTCCTCGCGGAAAACGACCAAAGCTACTATGTGGCCTATGTGTCCGAGCAGAACCTGGTGCCCGATGACACGGGGCAGCCGGTCGATCATCCCGACCTGGGCGATCTCTTCGGGGATTTCGAGGATGGGCGCTATCCGCTGACCTTCCAGCTCAACTGACGCTTACGGCTTGCTAACGCTTTGTTGCGAACCTTCTGCGGAACGCAAAGCGAAAGGGGCCCAAGATGCAGCTGACAACCCAGAGCCGACCAAAGGTGCTTTCGGTCCTTGTCCTTGAAGACCGGATCGACGCCGCCTCTGCCATCCAGTTCAAGGAACGGATGCGCGATCTGACCGGCACGACGCACCCGCGCGTGGTGCTTGATCTTGAACGGGTCAAGTTTCTGGATTCCAGTGGTCTTGGTGCCATCGTCGCGGTGAAGAAACTTCTCGGTCCCGACCGGGTGCTGGAACTGTCCAGCCTGACCCCGACGGTCGAAAAGGTGTTCCGGCTGACGCGGATGGACACGATCTTCACCATCCATTCCTCGCATGAGGTGGCGGTCGCCAATGCCTCCGCAGCCTGACAGCGGCCGGGACGCGCCAGCGCTTTCCTTCACCGCCGACCCGGCAGAGGTGCGGGTGGCGCTGGCCCGGCTGATCGCCGCCCCGCCGGTGCAGGACCTGCCCGAAGAGGATCGCGGAACGGTTGAGCTTGTCCTGGCAGAGGTGCTGAACAACGTGGCCGAACATGCCTATGCCGGCGGCAGAGGGCCGGTCGAGGTCGGCCTTTCGATCACGTCGCGCGGCATCGCCTGCCGGATCGTCGACCGTGGTCTTGCCATGCCGGAAGGTCAGCTTCCCCAGGGCCGTCTGCCCCCGGTCAACCCGGACGACATGCCCGAAGGTGGCTTTGGCTGGCATCTCATCCGCAGCCTGACCGCAGACCTCACCTATGCCCGCAGCGCCGGGCAGAACCGGCTCAGTTTCCTGATTCCCCTCGGCGCGGCCGACCGCGCCTGAACCTGCCGCATCGACACGCGCGGGATATTGGCTTTCCCATTCCCGCGGCCTAGCTTCGGGCAAGTTCGGGGGGTTCCATGCGCGATCTACATCTTCCCGGCCGCTCGGCCGTCTATGCGACCAATGGCATCTGTGCGACCTCGCACCCGATCGGGGCGGAAGTCGCGATCGAAGTCCTGAAGGCTGGCGGCAACGCCGTCGATGCCGCCATTGCTGGGGCCCTCGTCCTTGGAATCGCGGAACCGCAGATGACCGGCATCGGCGGCGACTGCTTTGTTCTCGTCAAGCCTGCCGGGTCCGAGGATATCATCGCCCTCAACGGGTCCGGACGCGCCCCGGCGGGTCTTGATGCCGCGGCGCTTCGTACCCGTGGCCTGACCTCGATTCCTGTGCAGGGGATCGAGGCCGTCACCCTCCCCGGTGCGATCGACGCCTTCTGCCAGCTCAACGCCGATTACGGCATGATGTCCCTTGCCGATACGCTGGCCCCCGCCATCCGCTACGCCGAGGAAGGCATCCCCGTCGCCCCCCGCGTCGCCTTCGACTGGGTGGATGACCTGCCCTGCCTCAAGGGCGCCGCGCGCGACTTCTACAGCTTCGGCGGCAAGGCGCCGAAGGTCGGGCAGGTCTTCCGCGCCCCCGGCCAGGCCGAGGTGCTGCGCCGCATCGCCCGCGAAGGCCGCGCCGGGTTCTACGAAGGCGAAGTCGCCGAAGACATGATCGCCTCGCTGCGGGCGCTTGGCGGCACCCACACGCTGGACGACCTTGCCGCCACGCGCTGCGATTACACGACGCCCGTCAGCGGGCCCTACGGCGGCATCGATCTGGTCGAGCATCCGCCGAACGGGCAGGGGGCGACGGCAATCCTGCTTCTGAACATCCTGAAGCACTTCGATCTTCAGGCGATGGATCCCTTCGGCACCCAGCGCGCCCATGTCGAGGCCGAGGCCGCGAAGCTTGCCTACGACGCCCGCAACCGCTTCATCGCCGACCCGGACCATACCGCGCGCCTCCAGCACATGCTCTCGGCGGAGACGGCCGCAAAGCTTGCCGCGCTGATCGACCCCAGGCGCGCGATGCCCGCCGCCGCCCCCCTGACCGAGGCGGTGCACCGCGACACGATCTACATCACCGTCGTCGACCGCGACCGCATGGCGGTGTCGCTGATCTATTCGATCTTCTGGGGTTTCGGGTCGGGCTTTGCCTCGTCGAAGTTCGGGATCAACTTCCAGAACCGCGGCGCGGGCTTCACCCTGGCCGAGGGCCACCCGAACGAGGCCGGCGGCGGCAAGCGCCCGATGCACACGATCATTCCCGGCATGATCCAGAAGGACGGGCGGGTGCTGATGCCCTTCGGCGTGATGGGCGGGGCCTACCAGCCCTGCGGCCATGCCCGTTTCGTCACCAACCTCGTCGACTACGGGATGGACCTGCAGGACGCGATCGATGCGCCGCGCTGCTTCTCGGGCGCCGAAGGGATGGAGGTCGAACGCGGCTATTCCGACACCGTCCGGGCCGAGCTTGCGGCGATGGGCCATGCCGTCACGATCCCCGCTACACCCCTCGGCGGCGCGCAGGCGATCCAGATCGAGGGCGACATCCTGATCGGCGCCTCCGATCCCCGGAAGGACGGGTGCGCCCTTGGCTACTGATCCCGCCCAAACCCTCGACCGCCCCGTCGACTATGCGGCCATCACCGCAGTGATCCGCGCCCTGACCCATGGCGAGACGGACACCGTCGCACTCATGGCCACCGTTGTCTGCGAAATCCACCACGCCCATCCCTATTGCGACTGGACGGGTTTCTACCGCGTCACGGCCCCCGAGCTTCTCAAGATCGGCCCCTACCAGGGCGGCCACGGCTGCCTTGTCATCCCCTTCTCGCGCGGGGTCTGCGGCGCCGCCGCCCGCACCGGCCAGGTCCAGAACGTCCCGGATGTCGAGGCTTTCCCGGGCCACATCGCCTGCTCATCCTCCACCCGGTCCGAACTCGTCCTCCCGGTCTGGAACGGTCAGGGCACTCTCCTAGGTGTCCTCGACCTCGACAGCGACACTCCCGCCGCCTTCACGAAAGCCGATGAGGAGTGGCTCGTCCCGCTTCTCGCGGAAGTCTTCCACAACGCCAACTGATCATTCTTCGTCCACAAATATCCTCCGGGGGTTTGGGGGTGGAAACCCCCAATCCGACGGCAGCCCCGGGGCGGAACGATCGCGTCAGATCCTCAGGCTCGGCACGAAAGCATAGCCCGAGGGTGACAGGATCACCGCCTCCCGCAGCCCATGCGCCGCCTTGTCCGTCGGCCCCTGCAACACCACGCCCCCCGCCCCCTCCGCCCGCTCCGCCGCAAGGTCCGGGTCCGCCTCGTGCAGCCGGATCTCGATCCCCGCCCCGCGCGGTCCGCTTTCCGGCAGAAGCCCGGGCAGGGGATGGCTGGCATAGGTCGCGTCCGCATGCAGCTGCAACGGCTGACCCGCATGCAGAAGGATCGCGAAATCCCGGCTCGCCCGGTGCGCCGTCATTCCGAACACCGCCACCAGGAACGCCACCTCCGCCAGCACATCCCGGCACAGAAGGTTGACCGAGATCGCCCGCAGGGCATGCCCGAACTCCGGCGGCGGCACCGTCTCGTAATCCATCCGTCCCCCTCCCGAACCTCCCTTGATCTTCCGCTGCCCCCGGCGGAATGTCACCCCCGGACGCAAAGGAGGCACGCATGACCGACATCACCCTGCTTGACGGCGGCATGGGCCAGGAACTCCTCGCCCGCTCCGGCGATGACCCGACGCCGCTCTGGGCCACCCGGGTGATGCTCGATCACCCGGGGCTCGTCCGCGACATCCACACCGACTATTTCGCCGCCGGCGCCACGATCGCGACCACCAACACCTACGCCATCCACCACGACCGGCTCGCCCGCTTCGGCCTTGACCCGATGTTCCACGCCCTCCACCTCCGCGCGCTCGCGGAGGCGCATGAGGCCCGCGCGAACCATCCCGGCACCCGCATCGCGGGGTCCCTCGGCCCCCTCCAGGCCAGCTACCGCCCTGACCTCACCGAACCCGTCGCCGAGGCCGCCCCGAAATATGCCGAGATCGCCCGCATCCTCGGCCCGCATGTCGACCTGATCCTGATCGAGACGGCGGCCTCCATCGAAGCCGCCGAAGGCGCTGTCATCGGCGCCCAAGAGGCAGGGAAACCCGTCTGGCTCTCCGTCTCGGTCGATGACCGCGACGGCGCCAAACTCCGCTCCGGCGAACCTGTCGCCGACCTCGCCCGCCTCCTCCGGCACCCCATCGCCGCCCTTCTCGCCAATTGCTCGGTGCCCGAGGCAATGGCCGACGCGCTCTCTGCCCTGAAACCCATGGGCAAACCCTTCGGTGCCTATGCCAACGGCTTCACCCATATCTCCGGCAACTTCCTGAAAGACGCGCCGACGGTGAAGGAACTCACCCACCGCCACGACCTGACGCCCGAGAAATACACCGATTTTGCCATGGCCTGGGTGAACATGGGCGCCACCATCGTCGGCGGCTGCTGCGAGGTTGGCCCCGCCCATATCCGCCACCTCAAGAACCGCCTCGTCGCCGAAGGCAACCGGATCGTCTGACGGGCCGATGACCGAACCCTCGCTGATCCCGGATTTCGATTATGACCCGCCGTCGACGCCGCTTTCGATCCTGCACGAGGACGCGCAGATCCTCGTCCTCGACAAGCCCGCGGGCCTTCTGACCGTTCCCGGCAAGCTGGAGGGCCGGCAGGACTGCCTCCTCACCCGCCTCCAGGCCGCGCGCTGGGATGCGCTCCTCGTCCACCGGCTCGACTGCGACACGAGCGGAGTCATCATCTTCGCCCGCACCAAACAGGCCCAGGGCTTCCTTGGGCAGGAATTCGAACAGCGCCGGGCCGAGAAGACCTACATCGCCCGCCTCAAGGGCCATCTGGAGCCGGACAGCGGTACCGTCGATCTCCCCCTCGGCAGCGACTGGGAATACCGGCCGCGTCAGAAGGTCGATCCGATCCACGGCCGCCCCGCGCAGACCGACTGGCAGGTCATCGACCGCACGCCCGGCGAAACCCGCGTCCGCCTCACCCCGCATACGGGCCGCAGCCACCAGTTGCGCGTCCACATGCTGGCCCTCGGCCACCCGATCCTCGGCGACCAGATCTATGCGCCGGAAACCCGGGCCGACCATTCGCGCCTGATGCTTCACGCCGAAACGCTCTCGCTCCACCACCCGGCAACCGGCCAGCGCGTCACCTTTTCCGCCCCCGTCCCCTTCTGAATTTTGCATATCTGTTGAGGAATCGGTGCTTAACTGCCGGCGACCACCGATGAGGCCGCCATGCTCTCCACCGCCTTCAACCTCCGCTACGCGCTGATCACCTGGCCCGCGATCCTTGTCGTGGTGCTCGCCGCGCTCATGGCGGCCTTTCCCGGCCAGATCTGGTGGCTCCTGCCGGTCGCAGTTCTCTGCGTCGCCTCGGTCGCGGTCGGGTTCCACGACCTGACCCAGACCCGCCACGCCGTCCTGCGGAACTACCCCGTCGCCGCGCACCTGCGCTTCCTGCTGGAATCGATCCGGCCCGAGATGCGGCAGTATTTCTTCGAAGGCGACAAGGACGGCACGCCCTTCCCCCGCGACAAGCGCGCCATCGTCTACCAGCGCGCCAAGCGCGATCTCGACAAGCGGCCCTTCGGCACGCAGTACGACGTCTACGAAGAACAGTACGAATGGCTGCACCATTCCATCGCCCCGAAACCGGCCCTTGCGACCGATGCGATGCGCACGCTGGTCGGATCGGCGACGGCCCAACCCTATTCCGCCAGCCTCCTCAACATCTCGGCGATGAGCTACGGCTCGCTCTCGGCCAACGCGATCCGCGCCCTGAACAAGGGGGCGAAGCTCGGCGGCTTCTTCCATGACACCGGCGAAGGCGGGGTTTCGCCCTACCACCGCGAATTCGGCGGTGACCTCGTCTGGGAAATCGGCTCGGGGTATTTCGGCGCGCGGGCGGCGGATGGCAGCTTCGATCCGGCCCGCTTTGCCGACACCGCCGCCGATCCGCAGATCAGGATGGTGGAGCTGAAGCTGTCCCAGGGGGCCAAGCCCGGCCACGGCGGCGTCCTGCCCGCTGCCAAGGTGACGCAGGAAATTTCTGAAATCCGTGGCGTACCGATGGGGCAGGACTGCAACTCGCCTGCTCACCATTCCTGCTTTTCCACGCCCGCCGGGCTTCTGGAACACATCGCCCTGATGCGCGATCTCTCGGGTGGCAAGCCTGCTGGCTTCAAGCTCTGCATCGGCCACCCGTGGGAGTTCATGGCAATCTGCAAGGCGATGCTCGCCACCGGCATCACCCCGGATTTCATCGTCGTCGACGGGAAAGAGGGCGGCACCGGGGCCGCCCCCTTGGAGTTCATGGACCATGTTGGGATGCCGCTCCGCGACGGGCTTTCCTTCGTCCACAACGCGCTCGTCGGCATCGGCGTCCGTGACCGCGTGCGGATCGGGGCCTCCGGCAAGATCACCTCGGCCTTCGACATGGCCCGGGTGATGGCTTTGGGGGCCGACTGGTGCAATGCGGCGCGCGGCTTCATGTTCGCGGTCGGCTGTATCCAGGCGCAGTCCTGCCACACCGGTGCCTGTCCGACCGGGGTTGCCACGCAAGACCCCCTCCGCCAGCGCGCCATCGTCGTCCCCGACAAGGCCGAACGGGTGGCCAGCTACCAGAGGAACACGCTCCACGCGCTATCGGAACTGGTGGCGGCGGCGGGCCTTTCCCACCCGTCCGAGCTTCGCCCCCACCACTTCCTCCGCCGCGCCTCGTCCGACAAGGTGATCTCGCTGGCCGAGCAATACGAACAGCTTGCCCCCGGGCAGCTTGCCGCCGACCCCAAATCCTCCCCCCGCTTCGCTGAGGCCTGGGCGCTCTCGACGCCAGACAGTTTCGCAAGGGTGGGGTGATCGCCATCCCGACGCAGACAATCACGATTGTCCGCAAGTCGGGTGTCGGATCAGGTCACGAAAAGTATGAGGCAGGCCATGAACCAGATGACTGAGATCGCGCCCTTGAGAAGAAACACCCACTGCGCGTCTTCGGTCGCCCGCTTGTTGGTCATGTAACGGAAGTAATAGCCGAGGATTCCATTCCCCGTCCCGTAGTGCCGACGCCAGCGGTGATAGCCGATCGCAGTAAACAGAACGAAAGGGACGATTCCAAGCAGAAGCCCCGCCAACTGTGATGCGCCGAGACCAAGTGCCATCGCTCTCCCTGCATCCCAACCGAGTTCTGATCTTGCACTCGCAGACGGCGGAAGCAATCCTCGCCTCTCTGCGAGAGAGTCCAGCGATTCGCCTGCATGGTTAACGCTAGTTTCGTCTTGCGGGCGTAGAGACGGAAGGAAGACACAAAGAAGACGGGAAAAAGACAGCGGGAGTTGCCGCTAACTCCTTGAATTAACGATCAGACCGCCATCCCGGCCTTCCGCCCTTCGTGGAACGCATAGGCCCCCAGCCGCGGCGCCGCGCAGTCGCCGATCCGGTGCAGGACCTTGCCGGGGATCGTCTCGGGGAACGGGTCGAAGGCCCGGTTCGTCGTCGCCATCACAAGGGCCGAGGCGGGGATCACCTCCTCTTCCCCCGTCAGGAAGGACCGCACCGTCACCCCGTTCCCATGCCACCGCACAAGCCTGTGCTCGGCCAGCATCCGCACCCCCAAGGCACCCAGCCTCCGCCGCACCACACCATCCGCAGCGGTGCGGGAAAGTTCTTTGCCGACAAAGGGTTCCGGGGTGACGATGGTCACGCGCTTCCCCTGTTCCGCCAGCGCCCAGGCCGTCCCGACCCCCCGCCAGTTGCCCCCCTCGTCATAGACGACAACCGCATCCCCCAGCCGCGCCTCGCGCCTGAGGACCGCCTCGGGCGACCAGACGCCCCCCGCCTCGATCCCCGGCAAACTGGCCTCCTGCGGCACCCAGCGCTGGAACCCGGTGTCGTCCGGCAGGGATCCCGTGGCCAGGATCACGACCGAGGCCGGATGGCCCGTAAGCTCTTGTTCTTCAAGGAAAGTGTTCAGTCGCAACCGCACGCCCAGCTTCTGGAACTGCCGCTCATACCAGTCTATCAACTCCAGGATCTGCCCCCGCCGCGGCTGCATGCCCGCCAGCCGGAACTGCCCACCAACCACCGGCAAAGCCTCGACAATTTCCACCCGATGCCCGCGCTCCGCCGCCACCCGCGCGGCTTCCAGTCCTGCCGGTCCCGCGCCGACAACCAGCACATCCTTCGCCTCCGTGGCAGGCGAAAACCGGTCCCCGCCCCACTCGAACTCCCGCCCCGCCGAGGGGTTGATCAGGCAGGAAATCCAGTAGTCCCGGGACCGCCGTCCCCAGCACATCTGGTTGCAGGAAATGCAGCCCCTTATGTCCTCCGCCCGCCCCTCCGCCACCTTCCGGGCAAGATGCGGATCGGCGATCTGGCCCCGCACGATGCTGACCAGATCGGCCAGCCCCGAGGCGATGATCGCTTCGCCATTCTCTGGCGTCCGGACTCCAGCCTCAGACGTCACAACCGCATGTTTCAGAACGCTTTTCAGCTGCGTAGTCAGGGGCGTCGTCAGCTTTTCGGCATGGGTGAAGGGAGGGATGATCGACTCGAATTCAAGGTAGCTTCCCGCGCCGACCGTGACGTAGTCGACATGCCCCGTGCGGTCATGGAGGTCGAGGATCTCGCACAGCGCTTCGGCCCCCAGCGTCACCTCGTAGGCCGTCGAATAGCTGACCGCGAGGCCGACGATAAACCCCTCGCCGCAGGCCCGCCGGATGCGTTCGATCAGCTCCCGCGAAAACCGCGTCCGGTTCTCCAGTGACCCGCCCCACTGGTCGGTCCGCTGGTTCGACCAGGGGGTCCAGAACTGGTCGAGAAGCGAGTGGTAGGCCGCCCAGACCTCCACCCCCTGAAACCCCGCCGCCTTGGCCCGGACGGCGGCGGCGACATGGGCTTGCAGAAGCTCCTCGACCTCGGCCGCGGTCATCGCGTGCGATCCGTCAGAGTCATGATAGGACGGCCCGCCCGAAGGCGACCAGTGCGGCGCGAAGCTCAGGTCGGAATCTCCATGCGCGCCAATATGATAAAGCTGCTGGAGGATCACCGCGCCCGCCGCCTTCACCTCATCCGTGATCGCGCTGAAGGCGGGGATCACCCGGTCGTCGGAATGGAGGAAATTGCCCCGCGTCAGCACGCCCGTCCGATGCACCGGCACGGGTTCGGCCACCACCATCGCGGCTCCTCCGAGGGCACGCTCCAGAAGGTACTTGCCAAAGCGCGGACCGGGCATCCCCTGATCCGACATGTTCGCCGTATGGGCACCAAAGACAATGCGGTTGCGAAGCGTATGGTCCCGCAGCTTCAGCGGCGACATCAGGCGGGGGTGCTGGGTCATCGGGGCCTCCGTTTGGCCCGATGCCAACAAATCACGACATATGTGTCAAGTTTCGCCGGCGACCTGAGTTGGAAAGGACGGCACAGAGGACGTGACTGACGCCCAGCCTACCTCCGCAGAAGAGTAAGGGCTATTGCGGCAGGGCCGGAGGCGGACGTCTGTTCGCCAATCTCGGTGCGGATGTGGAAGCGGCGGATCAGCGCCTCCATCCGGACGGGATCGGTGAACTGGCTGACCGTCGGCGCCCCGAAGGCGGCCTCCGCCCGGGCGCGCATCACCGAAACCTGCTGGTCAAGGTCGATCGCCGCAAAGCTTTTCGGCAGGCCGAGCGCGGTCTGCATCACCTCGCGCAGCGGCGCGCTGCCAAGGAGCGTATACCACTTCGCAGTTTCGCTGATCTGGCGACCGGCGAGGGCCGGGATCTCGCGTTCGGCATTCAGGGCCAGCCGGTAACTGTTGTTCTGCGCGCCGACCGCCGTCTCGAAGCTGCGGGCGCGGAACTGGGCAAGGATCTCGTCGGCGAAGGTCGAAAGCCTTGTGCGGGGAACCGCAAAGTCGCCGAAACCGAAGGCGGCCGAGAACTTCTGGTACTGCTTGTCGGCGAGCCGGTTGGCAAGGCTGCCCTCCTTCAGCGTGCCGCCTTCCAGGATCTTCTGAATGAAGGCGCGGCTGTTCACATCCGCCTCAAGCCCGAAGGCAGTCAGAGAGATTCGCAGGAGGCGCTTGTCCGCAACGAGTTGTTCTGCGGTCTGAATCCTGCCGATCCGGTCGCGGAAATAGGCCTCGTCCCGCTGCATGACGGGCGAGGCCTGTTGGACTGCCTGCTGGCGGTCCATCGTCCGTTTGAGGAAGGTCCAGCCGGTAAAGCCGGACAGGGGCAATACCGGCTGGAAGGTCATGCACGGCCCGCAGCGGCCAGAAGCCGCTCTTCCCTGGGCAGAAGGCTGCGCAGCGCCTTCAGCGCCTGGTAATGCTGATCTTCCAGCACCGCGCGGCTGGCGATGGCAAGCTGCGTGCGGCTGTCATGGTCGGTCAGCGCCTGGCTGAGCTGTTCGATCCCGCGCAAAAGCTGCATCCGGACATCGCCCGTCTCCGCATCGCCGGAAAGAACCAGCTGGGCGATGTAGCAGACGCGGCGCACGGGGGTATTCGCCTCTTCCGGGTGGATCGCGTCGCGCAGGCGCAGGATGTTGGCGTTGGGTGTCATGATGGCAAGGCGCGAACGCTTGTCGCCATTCTCGATCACGGCGCCGTTGATCAGCACACGTTCGTGCGGCCCGAGTTTCAGGACAAGTCCGCTCATGCCCTGCCGCCTTCGCCGCGAAGGCCGCGCATCACGGCGGTGTTGATGTCGGCCAGAACCTCGACACTGCCCTTGCCGTCCCGGACGGCGCGGCTGTGGTGCGCGGTGAACTCGTAAAGGTAGAAAAGGCGCGCGCGCAGGGGCGCGGGCAGGCTGTTGCCCGGCAGGGCCACATCGGCTGCGAGCGTTGACCAGAGCTGTTCGTTGTCGGCAAGCGCGCGCACGAGGCCGGGGAAATCCGAGTCGCGGTTGGCCCAGGCCGACCGCAGGCGGCGCGTGATCTGGGCAAGAAGATCGTATTCGATCGAGCGGAAGGTCCGGGTTGGCGCTTCCTTCTGGGCGTAGGCGATGGGGGCTTGGAATGACATGGGGTTTCCGTCCTTGCGAGGCCAAAGGGGTGAAGCGGGCCGCGAAGCTTTCTTCGCGGCCCGTCAGGCTTAGCGGAACAGGGACAGCAAACCCTGCGGCTGCTGGTTCGCGATCGACAGCGCCTGGGTGGCCAGCTGCTGCTGGACCTGCAGCGCCTGAAGGCGGGCCGAGGCCTCTTCCATGTCGGTATCGACCATCGCGCCGATGCCGGTTTTCAGCGAGTCGGTCAGCTTGCCCACGAAGTCCGACTGGATGTCGATCCGCTTTTGCGACGAGCCGAAGCTTGCTGCCGCGTCGATCGAGGCCTGGAGCATGCCTTCGATCGCACCGAGTGCCGCCTGCGGATCGGTGGTGACGTCGATGGCGTTCAGCCCGGCAAGCGCACCAGCCCCGCGCGACCCGGCGACCGAAACGGCGGTCGGGTTGTTGGTGTTGTTCGTCAGCGTCAGGACGCCGGCAGACGCGGAGAGCGAGAAGTTGCTGGTAGACAGGCCGCGCTGGATCAATGCAGCGCCAAGACCCGCGGCCAGTTCGGTGGCGGTGTCGCCCTCCTGCACGACGTAGCGGCCGGTTGTCCCCCCCAGCGTCAGTTCGACCGCGTCGCCGGCGATGAGGCCGGTGGCCGTGGCGGGGTTGGCCGTCGGGGCGTTTGCGGCCAGCGCCCCGGCGCCGCCCTGGAAGGTGAAGGTGCCAAGCGTGACCGGCGTGCCGTTCACGACCGAGGCGGCGGACAGTGTACCGAGCGCACCACCCGAAAGCGCCGTGCCCGCCGTGGTCGACAGGTTCTGCGCCTGGACGGTGATGTTCGACGAGGCGACGCCCGTATCGCTGCGGTCCAGCGACGACAGCACGTTCACCGCGGTCTGCGAGCCGTCGACCAGGTTCAGGCCGTTGAACTGGGCTGCGCCCGTCACCGATTCGATCTGCCCGCGCAGGGCGACGATATCGGTCTGCAGCTTGGCGCGATCCACATTCTCGGCCTGGGCGGCCACGATCTTGCCCTTCATCTCGGTCAGAAGCTTCGTCACCGATTCGGCGGCGTTGCGGGCGACGGTCAGCGTGGCGTTGCCGACGGCGAGGCTGTCGGAAATGCCCCTGAAGCCTTCCACGTCCGATTCCATCACCTTGGAGATCGCCCAGACGGCGGCATTGTCCTTGGCCGAGGCGACGCTTTTGCCGGTGGAGATATCGGCCTGGGTCTTGTTGAGGCTGGCGTTGATGCCCTTCATCGTCTGAAGGGCCACCATCGCGCTCGTATTGGTCAGGATCGACGACATCGTTGGTTCCTTGCGTTTGGCCGCTGGTTTCACGGCCGGGAAAGCCACCTTGCGTGGCCGGACTGGCGTTCTGTCCGATGCCGCCGGGCAGTCCCGCGGCGCCGCCCCGTCATGGGGCGCGACCCCGATCAAGCCCCTGAAGCTCTAACCAATCCCTAACTTCCGGGCGCTTGTTGCGGGGCATTTGAGACAAGTCAGAACCGTCCCAGCGCGTGCGCCGGTCCGGCCAGCGCGGATTTGCGCCCTTTTGCGTCATAGGTGGCAAGCCCGGGGCCCGCGAGGATTTCGGCCATCCGGTCGCGCGCGGCACGAAGCCCGCGCCCGGCTGCCTGCAAGAGCCTTTCGTTGCGCTGGGCCTTCAACCGCAGCCGGCGTGCCGCCCCCTGTTCGAGCGCGGGAAGGGTGCTCACAGCGGCCGCGATCCGGGTGTCGAGGCCGGAGAGGGCGGCGATGTCCCCGGCCAGGAGGGCGGCGAAGGCCTCGTCGAGAAGGTCTTCAAGCGGTGTCATGCGGACGCTCCGTCATTGTGCGGAAGATGAGTTCGGCCAGGCCGATGCCGCCTTTTTCCACCATCAGGCGCGCCTGTTCATGGCGGAGGAAAGAGGTGAACTGCGTCTCTCCCGCGCCGCCGCTGAAGGGACCCTCAGAGGCGTCCAGCCCGGAATGGGCCAGCATCTCGGCCAGGAAGGCGGCCTCCATCTCCTGCGCCTTCTGCATCAGCGCATCGGCGCGGTCGGGCGGAAGCGGGGGAGGGGCGGCAAGCGGGGAGAGGTTCATGGCAGGCGTCCGATCGGTTGGATTTTCAGCAACGATCCCCGGCGCGGGTAAAGAATCGGTAATCCGTGTCGGCGAGAACAGGGCATCGGCGGCAGAAGACGCAGGACCATGTGGACAGAAACCGGATTGACGCAGGCGGCAGGCCCGATCCCACCGAAGGGCGCAGGGGCAGAACGGCCAAGGGAAGCGGAGGATGAAAGCTTCGGGGCGGTGTTCGACCAGCCGATGACGGATCTACGGCAGGACCTTAGGTCTCCTGCCTCTGGCGAGGCTTTCACCGCGTCGTGGCAAATCCGGGCTCCGGTTCCTTCGGTTCCGGCGGCGCTGTCGCCTGATGCCGGGGCAGCTGTGTCGGCCGGTGACGGCGGGCTGCGGATCCCGGACAGAACGGTGGTGCTGCCGACCGGTAGAAGGGAAGACCTGTCGGCGCCGTTCGTCTCGCAGGAAGGGGGTGAGCGCGCGGCCGCCCCTGCTGCCGCGATGTCTGTCCTAGGCGAGGGCGCTGCCCGGGCCGCGGACTGGTTCCCTGAATCGGGCTTGGCCGAAGGCAATGCGTCCGGGCGGCAAGGCAGGGACAGGCTTGAGCCCGTTCTGCCCGCTGGAGAGCGAGACGCTGGCCTTCACTTGGCCGAAGGCCGGTTGAACGAAGCTGAGTCCCCAGCTTTGCCAGGACGAGTTTCGGGGGCAGCGGAGATGCATGTCGCAGGCCCGGCGCTGGCAATGCCGGGTAAGGCGGTAGGGGCATCACCTGGTGGGACGGAAGTGTCCGGTCCCACGCAGGCACGGGATTCCGGTCCCACGCAGGCACGGGATTCACCGACGCCGGAGGGGGCAGGACCCGGACTTTCCACTCAGCCGGGTGGGGAGGGGCACGTCGTCTTCCAGCACGCCGAAGCTCTTGCGTCGGCTGATCCGGGTCCGCCTCCGACGGCTGACGGTGCTCGGGCCGGCAAGGTCGTGGTGGATGCGTACGGGAACCCTCCCGCCGGGGCGGCGGTCCTGCAGATACGGCAGGAGGTGACGCCTCGTCGGAGCGCAGAGACTGCCCCTGAGGCACCGGTCCCGACCGTGGCGATGGCCCCGGCGTTCCCTGCAGCCGTAGATGCGCCGTCGCGCGCAACGGCCCTTGCAGCCCCCGATACCGTCCTTGCGACGGACGGGTCACCGTCTTTCAGTCAGGGCAGTCCAATTGATGCAGAGGCTCGACCGGGCACCGACGCCGGTCCCGACCGGGCCCAGGCCGCAGCCGAGGCCGAACGGATCTGGCTTGGTCGGTTGTTGCAGGAGGACGTTTCCGACACTGGCCGGGCAGACCGGCGCGAGACCGGAGCGACGATGCCGACGACAGCGGGCAACGGCCCGAACCCGTACAGCCTTACGGCTCCCTCGCGGATGCAGCCCGGCTGGCTGGTGCTTGCCGGGGTCCCTGCCGGTCTGTCATTGCGCGATATGGTCGAGCGCTCTCCTGGCGACGGCGACCTTGTTCCCTTTGCCATCTCGACCTCGGCCCAACCCGCCTTTGCTGTCCCGCCGACGGCTGGCGCACTGCCGGCTGGCACGGTGGCTCATCTTGGCTCCGCGATCGTGGCGAGCCTGCAGAGGCGAAGCGATGGCCAGACCGAGATCGCCCTTTCGCCGCAGGAACTCGGCAGCGTCCGGCTGCGGCTGGAGCCGGACGCGCAAGACCCGGATCGGATGATCGTGCATCTGGCCTTCGACCGGCCTGAGACGATGGATCTTTTCCGCCGCCATGCCGACCAGCTGAGCGAAGCGATCCGCGCGGCCGGATATGCCGAGGCGCGGCTGGACTTCGGCCAGCACGGGGCGGGCGGAGAGACCGGAGCCGGACAGGACGCGGCGCATCGGCGCGGAGTCGCGTCTGGTGAGGCAGAAACGGGTCCTCCCGCGTCCCAGGCAGTGCCCAACCCCGGTTCACCCCTTCGGTCGGGTTCTCCGACCGGACTTGATCTTCGACTGTGAGGACAGAATGAACGTCACCCCCACGACGAACACGCCGCCCACCCCAACCCCGGCCTCGCGCCAAAGTGGCAAGATCACCTCGGACTTCGACACCTTCCTGCGGATGCTAACGGTGCAGATGAAGAACCAGGATCCGCTGAACCCGATCGATTCGACCGACTATGCCGTCCAGCTGGCGACTTTTTCCGGCGTGGAGCAGCAGGTCCGCACCAACACACTCCTGTCCGACTTGCAGTCGCGCTTCCAGCAGTCCGGCATGGCCGAGATGGCGGGCTGGATCGGAAAGGAGGCGCGGTCGCCGGCTGCTGTCAGGTTCGACGGCACCCCGGTCACCGTGTATCCGGTGCCGGCAACCGGTGCGACGGCCGTCGACCTTGTGGTGCGCGACATCCAGGGCCGCCTTGTCGCGCGCGAGACGATGCCGGTCAGCACGGCGCCCTACAGCTGGCTTGGCGCGGATGCGACCGGGTCACCACTGCCTCCGGGCAACTACCAGCTTTCGCTGGAAAGCCGGAAAGGAGAGGCGGTCCTCTCGACCGTGAGCGTGGAACACTATTCCCGCGTGATCGAGGTGAAAAGCACGCCCGACGGTGCCCGACTGGTTCTGGAAGGCGGTGTCGAGGTGCCTGCCGCACAGGTAACAGCGCTGCGGGACGGCAATGGCTGACGGCCTTTCGCCCGGCCGAAGCGCAGCGGCCTCGCCGGATGCGAAAGGTCGATGGGCCTAGATGATCTGCCCGATCACAATCCCGATCGCGAAAGCCGCCACCGCCAAGCCGGTCGGCATCAGCCACCGCTTCGGTGGCCGCGTCTGGCGGACGGGGTCGGCGGGGTTTCCAGTCCGGATCAGCTGCGCCTCGACCAGGGCAGGCAGCTTCGGCCCGAAACGTGCAAGCACGCGGGCGGTCTTGACCAGATCGCGCAGCACGGCCTTGGGCCCGATGGTTTCGCGGATGTAGCGTTCAACGATAGGGCTCGCGACTTCCCAGATGTTGATATGGGGGTCAAGGCTGCGCGCGACGCCTTCGACCACCACCATCGTGCGCTGAAGAAGGATGAGCTCGGTCCGTGTCTCCATCCCGAAGCGTTCGGTCACCTCGAAGAGGTAGGCGAGGAGGCGCGCCATCGAGATGCGGCTTGCGTCCATGCCGAAGATCGGTTCACCCACGGCACGCAGGGCGCGGGCGAATTCGTCGATGTCGCGGTCGGGCGGGACGTAGCCTGCCTCGAAATGTACCTCGGCGACGCGGCGGTAATCCTTGCGGATGAACCCCATCAGGATCTCGGCATAGACCCGGCGAGTGTATTCGTCGATCCGGCCCATGATCCCGAAGTCATAGGCGATGATGTCGCCGTTCGCCGCGATCTTCAGGTTTCCCTGGTGCATGTCGGCGTGGAAGAAGCCGTCGCGCAGCGCATGGTTGAGGAAAAGCTGCAGCACCCGCGCGCCAAGGACCCGGCGGTCGTGGCCGGCGCCGTCGATCAGGGCAAGGTCGTTCAGCCCGATGCCCTCGGCCCAGCCAAGGGTCATCACGTTACGGCTGGACAGGAACCAGTGCGGCTTTGGCACCTGGAAGCCTTCGTCCTTTTCGGTATTGGCCGCGAATTCGGCGGCGGCCGAGGATTCAAGGCGGAGGTCAAGCTCGCCCATCACCACACCTTCGAAGTGGCGGATCACCTCGACCGGGCGCAAACGGCGCGAGAAGGGGGCAAGACGTTCGATCCAGCGGGCCGCAAGGTAGAAGGCGTCAATGTCGGTGCGGAAGGCGCGTTCGATGTTCGGCCGCAGGACCTTGACGGCAACCTCTTCGCCGGTGTCGGCCAGCCGCGCCCGGTGGACCTGCGCGATCGAGGCTGCGGCGACGGGTTCGGAGAACTCCGAGAAGAGCGTCGAGACGGGAAGCTCCAGCTCGGCCTCGATCATCTTCTTCGCCGTCTCGGTCGGGAAGGGCGGCAGCTTGTCCTGCAGGTACTTGAGCTGCTCGGACAGTTCTTCGCCGACGATGTCGGGGCGGGTGGAGAGGACCTGGCCGAACTTGATGTAGGCGGGGCCAAGTGCAGTCAGCGCGCGGGTGGCGGGGGGAAGCGCGGGGTCGCCCTTCAGGCCAAGCCACTTGAAGGGCCAGCCCAGCATACGGGCGGCAAAGCGCAGGCGGGGCGGGGCGCGGAAGGCCTCGAGCACCACGTCCATGGCGCCCGTCCGCTCCAGCGTGGCGCCGGTGCGGATCAGGCGGATGATGTTGTGCGGGCCCTTCATGCGCTCTTCGCTCCCGTTCGGTCGCTCATCGCAGCGGTGGCCACCGAAGAGGGACCAAAGGGAACCGATGAGGCGCGGGTCATCAGACCTTCCACCCGGAATGCAGGGCCGCGATGCCCATCGTCAGGTTGCGGTACTTCACCTGGCCGAAGCCCACGTCGCGGATCATGCCGGCGAAGGTGTCCTGGTCGGGGAACTTGCGGATCGATTCCACGAGGTACTGGTAGCTGGCGCGGTCATTTGCAACGACCTGGCCCATGACCGGGATCACGTTGAACGAGTAGATGTCATAGGCCTTCTGCATCAGGTCATTCGGAATCCGGCTGAACTCGAGCACCATCAGCCGCCCGCCGGGTTTCAGGACGCGGTAGGCCTCGGCCAGCGCGTCGGGGATGCGGGTGACGTTCCGGATGCCGAACGAGATCGTGTAGACGTCAAAGGAATTGTCCGGGAACGGGAGAGCCATCGCGTCGCCGACCACCCAGTCGAGGCTTTGCGCCAACTGCTCAGCCTCAGCGCGCTTGCGGCCCTCGATCAGCATGGGCTCGGTCATGTCGCAGACGACGGCGGTCGCACCGGGTGCGCGTTTCAGGAAGCGGAAGGCGACGTCGCCGGTGCCGCCGGCCACGTCGAGGAGGCGCTGGCCGGGCCTTGGGGCCAGCCAGTCCATCATCGCGTCCTTCCAGAGCCGGTGGATGCCCATCGACATGAGGTCGTTCATCACGTCATAGCGCGAGGCGACGCGGGAGAAGACACCGTGGACCATGCCGGCCTTTTCGGCCTCGGGCACATCCTGAAAGCCGAAATGGGTTGTCTTCTCGTCGGTCATCGGTCTGGCAGTCCTTCAGGGGCTTGCGATCCTGCGCCTTGCCCCTCCTTATAGTCTGCCACCCGGCGCCCGCAATGCGCCGAACTGTCCGGAAAGACGACGATGCCAGAACTGCCCGAGGTTGAAACCGTGCGCCGTGGCCTCCTGCCCGTGCTTGAAGGTGCCGTGATCGCGCGGGCCGAGGTGAACCGCCCCGACCTGCGCTGGCCCTTGCCCGTGGGGATGGCCGACCGGCTGACCGGCCGGCGGGTCATCGCCTTGCGGCGGCGGTCGAAGTACATTCTGGCTGATCTCGACAGCGGCGAGACGCTGCTGATCCACCTTGGCATGTCGGGGCGGATGCTCATTTCCGGCGTGAAGCTGGGACAGTTCCATCATGAGCATCCCGCGCCGCAGAAGCATGACCACGTCGTGCTGCACATGGCGGGCGGGGCGCGGATCACCTTCAACGATGCCCGGCGCTTTGGGGCGATGGACCTGATGCCGACGGACCGGGCGCTGGAGCATCCGCTGCTGGCGGGGCTGGGGCCCGAGCCCTTCGGCAATGATTTCAATGAACCCTACCTCGCCCAGCGACTGAAGGGCCGACGCACGCCGATCAAGGCAGCACTTCTGGACCAGCGGATCGTGGCGGGGCTTGGCAACATCTATGTCGCCGAAACGCTTTACCGCGCCCACATCAGCCCGCTGCGGCTGGCGGGGGACCTCAAGCCAAAGGCCGTCACGTCCCTGGTGCCCACGATCCGCGAGGTCCTGGCCGAAGCGATCGAGGCGGGGGGATCCTCTTTGCGCGACTTCCGGCAGGCGAATGGGGAGCTTGGGTATTTTTCCAAGCATTTTCAGGTCTATGACCGTGAAGGCCAGCCCTGCGAGACCCCCGGCTGCAAAGGCTCGGTGACCCGCACGGTACAGTCGGGCCGGTCCTCCTTCTGGTGTCCCCGCTGCCAGAGGTGACTTGCCATCCCGGCGTTTGGTGCTAGGAGTCTCGGCGACTGCCACAGCGGAGCCTCCCATGGCCTATGACACGCTGATCGTCGAGATTGAGGACTATGTCTCCCTGATCCGGCTGAATCGCCCCGATGCCATGAACGCGTTGAACCTGACCCTGATGCGCGAGCTTGCGGCGGCGGTCACGGCGGCCGAACAGAACGACAAGGTGCGCTGCATCGTCATCACCGGGTCGGAAAAGGCCTTCGCCGCCGGGGCGGATGTGCGCGAGATGGCCGAGAAGTCGTTCATCGACGTCTTTTTCGATGACCTTTTCGCCCCCGAGGCCGCCACCATCGCCCGGGCGCGAAAGCCGATCATCGCGGCGGTCGCGGGCTATTGCCTGGGCGGCGGGTGCGAGCTGGCGATGCTGGCCGATTTCATCATAGCCGCCGATACGGCCAAGTTCGGCCAGCCCGAGATCAACCTTGGCATCGTCGCCGGCATGGGTGGCACCCAGCGCCTGACGCGGGCGGTGGGCAAGTCGAAGTCGATGGACATGCACCTGACCGGGCGGTTCATGGACGCCGCCGAAGCCGAGCGTTGTGGCCTCGTCAGCCGGGTCGTGCCGGCGAAGTCGCTGATCGAAGAGGCGATGAAGGCCGCGCAGAAGGTGGTCGAGAAATCGATGGTCACCGCGATGGTGGTCAAGGAATGCGTGAACCGAGCACAGGAAGTGCCGCTGGCCGAGGGGCTTCTTTTCGAGCGCCGCATGTTCCACGCGATGTTCGCGACCGAAGACCAGAAGGAAGGCATGGCCGCCTTCCTGGAAAAGCGCCAGCCGCAATTCCGCGACCGCTGAAGCCTCCTCGTCCGGCTTCGCCGTCTCGTCGGTTGCGCGCAAGGAGGCACCTTTGCGCAGGGGCTTTTCTTTCCCGCCCGCTTGCCCTATAGCCCGCCGTCACATGCGCGTGGGCCCGCCTAGGCAAGAATCATTCCCGACCGATGGGTCGGGGCCTTTGGTCTTTCGTGCAACCTGAAACCTGAAAGACCTGAAGGACCGCCACGATGGCCAATACCGAACAGTCCAAGAAACGCGCCCGCCAGTCCGAGGCGCGCTATGCCGTGAACAAGGCGCGCCGCTCGCGCATCCGCACCTTCCTCCGCAAGGTCGAAGAAGCGATCGCCTCGGGCGATGCCGCTGCCGCCGAAGCCGCACTGAAGGCCGCCCAGCCGGAGCTGGCCCGTGGCGTGTCGAAGGGCGTGCTGCACAAGAACACCGTTGCCCGCAAGATGTCGCGCCTCTCGTCGCGCGTGAAGGGCGTCGCCAAGGCCTGACACCTGAAGGGGTGTCAATTCCTGCCTTTTCGATTCTATTCCGGTCCTCGGGCGCACCCGCAAGGGTTGCGCCCGATGTCATTTCTGCGCCCGTCCCGAGCTCCGGTTTCGGCACCTCGTTGCCGATTTGCCAGAGCTTTCGGATTCGGTTTCGCCGAACCTCTGTCAAGCGCGTTGTTCGGTTGCAGTGCGCGCGGACGGCTTGCTAGCGTCACCCTGCGATTCACTTCGTCTTGGGGGACATAAGCGGATCGCAGGTGAAATGCTGCTGCACGGAATCGGGTCCTGCCACCCGGAATCCTGGTGTTTCATTTGCGATCGATGACCGTGTGCGGCAGTCCTGCCGCCGTGTCATGCAAGGGCCTGCCGCTGTCTGCAGCGGTGTGACCTTGCGTTTCTGTTCCCTGATGGACCGGTTGAAGGGCGCCCCGTTGCGGCTGGCGCCTGGGCCTGTCTGTCGATGTGGATCGCCAAGGCGAGCGAGACATAATGCCGGCGGGGTATTTGCCGGTGGGGGAAAGTGACAGGCAACCGGGATGACGAACGAAACTTGGGGACTGGTTCGGGAAGAGCTGATCAAGCGTGTTGGCAGGAACAACTATGTCACGTGGATCGAGCCGCTGAAGCTTTCGGTTCTGAAGAATGGCGTCGCCCGGTTCGAGGTTCCGACGATCTTTTTCGGGGACTGGGTCCAGCGCAACTACGCCGACCATATCCGCACCCAGCTGGCCAGTGCCGGCCAGCCGGTTGACCGGGTGGAGTTTGCCGTCGGGTCCGAAGTCGCCCCGCGAAACGGTGCCGTGCCTGCCGCAGCAAAGCCGGCGGCAAAGGCCGCCCGCGCCCGCCCGGCGGACGAGGACCTTCCCGGCGCGCCGCTGGATGCGCGCTTTACCTTCGACAGCTTCGTCGTCGGCAAGCCGAACGAGCTGGCCCATGCTGCGGCCCGGCGGGTTGCCGAAGGCGGAACAGTCACCTTCAATCCCCTGTTCCTGTATGGCGGTGTGGGCCTTGGCAAGACGCACCTGATGCACGCGATCGCGCATGAGCTGCAGCTGCGCCGCCCCGACCTTCGGGTGCTTTACCTGTCGGCCGAGCAGTTCATGTACCGCTTCGTCCAGGCCCTGCGCGAACGCCAGATCATGGACTTCAAGGAACTCTTCCGTTCGGTCGACGTGCTCATGGTTGACGATGTCCAGTTCATCGCCGGCAAAGATTCGACGCAGGAGGAATTCTTCCACACGTTCAACGCGCTTGTGGATGCCAACAAGCAGATCGTCATCTCGGCCGACCGCGCGCCGGGCGAGATCAAGGATCTCGAGGAACGCATCCGCTCACGACTGCAATGCGGGCTGGTGGTCGACTTGCACCCGACGGATTACGAGCTTCGGCTGGGCATCCTGCAGCAGAAGGTCGAGTATTACCGCAGCCAGTATCGCGGGCTGGTGCTGGCGGACGGCGTGCTGGAATTCCTGGCGCACCGGATCACCACCAACGTCCGCGTGCTGGAAGGCGCGCTGACCCGTCTTTTCGCCTTTGCCAGCCTCGTCGGGCGCGAGATCACGCTGGACCTCGCGCAGGATTGCCTTGCCGACATCCTGCGGTCGTCGGACCGCAAGCTCACCATCGAGGAAATCCAGCGCAAAGTGGCGGAACATTACAACATCCGCCTCTCCGACATGATCGGGCCCAAACGGCTGCGCAACATTGCGCGCCCCCGGCAGGTGGCGATGTACCTGGCCAAGCAACTCACCCCCCGCAGCCTGCCCGAGATCGGCCGCCGCTTCGGGGGGCGCGACCACACCACGATCATGCACGGGGTCCGCAAGATCGAAGAGCTGATGGCCACCGACAGCCAGCTTGCCGACGACCTGCAGCTTCTGCGGCGTCTGTTGCAGGGCTGAATTGAGGGTGCGGCCGGGCCGCCCTTGACGGGGCCTGCAATCCTACGCACAGTCCGTCGCAACACTTGTGAACCGGTGGAAACCGGCTAGATTTGGCGTCCCTTCGGGGGAGGCAGGGGGAAGTCAGATGAAGCTCTCGATCGAACGCGCCACGCTTCTGAAGGCGCTGGCGCAGGCCCAGTCGGTGGTCGAACGGCGCAACACGATTCCGATCCTCGCCAACGTGCTGATCGAGGCCGAGGGGGCGCAAGTCAGCTTCCGTGCGACCGATCTTGATATCGAGGTTGTGGACCGCGCCCCGGCAATGGTCGAACGCGCGGGGGCCACGACAGTGTCCGCCGTGATGCTCCACGAGATCGTGCGGAAGCTGCCGGATGGCGCCCTGGTGAACCTGACCGAGGACGCCGCCGCCGGGCGGCTGACGATCACCGCCGGCCGGTCGACCTTCAGCCTTGCCACGCTGCCGAAGGAAGACTTCCCGGTGATGGCCACCAGCGAATATGCCACCAACTTTGCCGCCCCTGCCGCCGTTCTGCGGCGGCTTTTCGACAAGGCGAAGTTCGCGATCTCGACCGAGGAAACGCGCTATTATCTGAACGGCGTCTACATGCATGTCGCGACGGGCGAGGGCGGGAAGGTCCTCCGCTGCGTGGCGACCGACGGGCACCGCCTGGCACGGATCGACGCGCCCCTGCCCGATGGGGCTGACGGCATGGCGGGCGTGATCGTGCCGCGCAAGACCGTGGGCGAGCTTCGCAAGCTTCTGGAGGATGACGACACGACCATCGCCGTCTCGGTCTCGGAAACCAAGGTTCGCTTCGCGACGCCCGCGATCACGCTGACCTCAAAGGTGATCGACGGGACCTTCCCGGACTACACCCGCGTTATCCCGACCGGCAACGCCAAGCGGCTGGAGGTCGACGCGGGCGAGTTTGCCAAGGCGGTCGACCGCGTGGCCACCGTCTCGTCCGAACGGTCGCGCGCGGTGAAGCTGTCGCTGGATGAGGACCGGCTGGTCCTGTCGGTCAATTCACCAGATTCCGGTGCCGCCGAAGAAGAGCTTGCCGTCGCCTATGGGGACGAGCGGCTGGAGATCGGCTTCAACGCCAAGTACCTCCTGGAAATCGCCAGCCAGGTCGACCGCGAGAATGCCGTGTTCCTGTTCAACTCGGCGGTCGACCCCACGCTGATGCGCGAAGGCAACGATACCTCGGCAGTCTACGTCGTCATGCCGATGCGGGTCTGACCCGGTTCCCGAACGATTGTTCAGAAAGGGATGTCGGTTGGGCGGTCTGGTGATCGAAACCCTGGCACTGTCGCATTTCCGCAGTCACCGTGCGACCCGCCTTGCGCTTGACGGCCGCCCGGTCGCGCTGATCGGGTCGAACGGGGCGGGCAAGACCAACGTGCTTGAGGCGATGTCGCTTCTGTCGGCGGGCCGGGGCCTGCGCCGTGCCGCAGCCGAAGACCTTTCGCGCCGTCCCGAAGGTCTCGGCTGGAAGATCATGTCCGCGATCGACGGGCTTTCCGGTCGGCATGAGGTAGAGACCTGGGCCGAACCGGGCGAGGCGCGGCAGCTGCGGATCGACGGCAAGACCGCGACCCAGGCCAGCCTTGGCCGGGTGCTGCGCATCCTGTGGCTGGTGCCGGCAATGGACCGGCTGTGGATCGAGGCCGCCGAGGGGCGCCGCCGGTTTCTCGACCGCCTGACGCTCAGCTTTGCGCCGGACCATGCCGAGCATTCCTTGGCATATGACAAGGCCATGCGCGACCGGAACCGCCTGATCAGGGACCAGGTGACGGATCCGCATTGGTATGCGGCACTTGAGGCGCAGATGGCCAGCGCCGGGCGCCAGATCACGCTGAACCGCCGCGCGGCGATCCAGCGCGTGGCCAGCGCCTACGATGCCTCCAGCGCCTTTCCGGCGGCGGGGCTGACGCTGACCGGGCCTGATGGGACGGACGAGCCCGAGGACCTTGCCGCCGCGCTTGCCGAGGGTCGCCGCCGTGACATAGCGGCGGGCCGCACGCTGGTCGGACCGCACCGGGCCGATCTTCTGGCCCGCTACCTCGCCAAGGACATGGCCGCCGACCAGTGTTCAACCGGTGAGCAGAAGGCCCTTCTCATCAGCCTGATCCTTGCCAATGCCCGTGCACTTGCCGAGGACCTTGGCCGTGCCCCGGTCATCCTTCTGGACGAGATCGCCGCCCATCTGGACGAAGGCAGGCGTGCAGCCCTTTATGACGAAATCTGCGCTCTGGGCGCGCAGGCAGTGATGACGGGGACGGACGCGGCCCTTTTCGAAGCGATGGGCGACCGCTGCCAGCGGTTTGCCGTTCAGGACGATGGCACGGGTTCGTGCATCGTGACAGGATAAGCGAATGACTGTTTCATTTCATCAGCTCCTCATCTACGCGCTTGGAATGGCCGGTCTCTGGGCCGTGCCGGGGCCGGTCTGGGTGGCCCTGACCGCGCGCGCCCTGTCAGGCGGGTTCGCCGCCGCATGGCCCCTGGCGGTGGGCGTGGCGCTGGGTGATCTGGTCTGGCCGCTGGCGGCGATCCTAGGGCTCAGCTGGATCGAAAGCAGCTATGGCGACATCCTGTCGGTCCTGCGCTGGGTCGCTGCGGCGATCTTCCTTGTCATGGGGATCCTCCTGATCCGCAAGCCCGCGACGCCGCCCGGCACCGACAGCCGGATGACACGGCCGGGGCTTTGGGCCGGGTTCTCGGTCGGTCTTGCGGCGGTGATCGGCAACCCGAAGGCGATCCTCTTCTACATGGGCGCGCTACCCGGATTCTTCACGCTTGGCACTCTGACCGGCGTCGATATCGCGCTGATCATCCTGATCTCGGCCCTGATCCCGATGGCTGGCAACCTTGGCCTCGCGCTCTTCCTTGACCGGGCGCGGCAGCTGCTTTCCAGCCCGGAAAGCCTGCGGAAACTGAACGTCACCTCCGGCATCCTGCTGATCGGTGTCGGGCTGGCGATCCCATTCCTCTGACCACCAAATATTGTGTCGAAGGGGTGACATTCCGCCCCCAAACCGCTATAAATCGCGGGCAATTATCAGGGTTCCCCACCTATGGCTGACCAGCCCAAGAAGCCGGCCGAATACGGCGCCGATTCCATCAAGGTTCTCAAAGGGTTGGAGGCGGTTCGCAAGCGCCCCGGCATGTATATCGGCGACACCGACGATGGCTCGGGCCTGCACCACATGGTGTACGAGGTCGTCGACAACGGGATCGACGAGGCACTGGCCGGTCATGCCACCGAAGTCGTGGTGAAGATTCACGCCGATGACTCGGTTTCCGTCCGTGACAACGGCCGCGGCATTCCGGTCGACATGCACCCGGAAGAGGGCGTCTCGGCGGCCGAGGTCATCATGACTCAGCTGCATGCCGGCGGGAAATTCAACAACACCGACGACAGCGGGAACGCCTACAAGGTCTCGGGCGGCCTGCATGGCGTGGGCGTGTCCGTGGTGAACGCGCTCAGCGAATGGCTGGAGCTGACGGTCTGGCGGAACGACACCGAATACCGCGCCCGGTTCGAGGATGGTGACTGCACCATCCACGTGCATGAGGCGGGCCCCGCCCCTGGACGGCGCGGGACCGAGGTGCGCTTCCTTGCCAGCGCCAAGGTCAACCGCCCGGACGGGACGTTCTCGAACCTCGATTACAGCTTCAAGACGCTGGAAACCCGTTTGCGTGAACTCGCGTTCCTGAATTCCGGCGTGCGGATCATTCTTGAGGATGAACGCCACGCCGAACCGCAGCGGGTGGAACTTTTCTACGAAGGCGGCGTGCGGGAATTCGTCAAATACATCGACCGGTCGAAGACCAGCGTGATGCCAGAGCCGATCTACATGGTCGGCGAAAAGAACGGGATCGGTGTCGAGGTGGCGATGTGGTGGAACGACAGCTACCACGAAACCGTACTCCCGTTCACAAACAACATTCCGCAGCGTGACGGCGGCACGCACCTTGCCGGTTTCCGCGGTGCATTGACCCGCACCATCACCGGCTACGCTCAATCCTCGGGCATCGCCAAGCGCGAAAAGGTGGATTTCACCGGCGACGATGCGCGCGAAGGGCTGACCTGCGTCCTGTCCGTCAAGGTGCCGGACCCGAAGTTCTCGTCCCAGACCAAGGACAAGCTCGTCTCCTCCGAGGTCCGCCCGGCTGTCGAGAACCTGGTCAATGAAAAGCTGGCCGAATGGTTCGAGGAAAATCCCGGCCCCGCGAAAACCATCGTCGGCAAGATTATCGAGGCCGCCCTTGCTCGTGAGGCCGCGCGGAAGGCCCGCGAGCTGACCCGCCGGAAGACCGCGCTTGATGTCGCCTCGCTTCCCGGCAAGCTCGCCGACTGCCAGGAACGCGATCCCTCGAAGTCCGAGCTTTTCCTGGTCGAGGGTGACTCGGCCGGCGGGTCCGCCAAGCAGGGCCGGAGCCGTGCCAACCAGGCTGTCCTGCCCCTGCGCGGCAAGATCCTGAACGTCGAACGCGCCCGCTTTGACCGGATGCTCTCCAGCCAGGAGATCGGCACCCTGATCACTGCGCTGGGCACCGGGATCGGGCGGGATGAGTTCGACATCGGCAAGCTGCGCTACCACAAGGTCGTCATCATGACCGACGCCGACGTCGACGGCGCGCATATCCGGACGCTCCTCTTGACGTTCTTCTTCCGCCAGATGCCGGCGTTGATCGAAGGCGGCTACCTCTACATCGCCCAGCCCCCGCTCTACAAAGTCGCACGCGGGAAGTCCGAGGTCTACCTCAAGGACCAGGCCGCCCTTGACGACTACCTAATCGAGATGGGCACCGAGGGCGCGGTCCTGCGCCTGCTAGACGGCCAGGAAATCGCCGGCAACGACCTTGCCCGCGTGATCGAAGGCGCGCGCCAGTTCCGCCGCGTGCTTGATGCCTTCCCGACGCATTACCCGCGCCCGATCCTCGAACAGGCTGCGCTTGCGGGTGCCTTCGACCCGGGCCGCGCGGACGAAGACCTTCAGCTTGTCGCCGACACCGTGGCCAAACGGCTGAACCTGATCGCGCCGGAGTTCGAGCGTGGTTGGCAGGGCCGGATCACGCAGGACCACGGCATCCGCCTGTCCCGCATCCTGCGCGGGGTCGAGGAGCTTCGCACCCTCGACGGCGCGGTCCTGCGCTCGGGTGAGGCGCGCAAGCTGTCCCAGATCGCGGGCCAGCACCGCGACATCTACCGCGACCCTGCCCGCCTGATCCGCAAGGACCGCGAGCAGCTGATCCACGGGCCGATCGACCTTCTGAAGTCCATCCTGGCCGAAGGCGAAAAGGGCCTCACCCTCCAGCGTTACAAGGGCCTGGGTGAGATGAACCCCGACCAGTTGTGGGAAACCACGCTCGACCCCGAGGCGCGGACACTCTTGCAGGTCAAAGTCGACGATTTGGCCGAAGCGGACGACATCTTCTCGAAGCTGATGGGCGATGTCGTGGAACCCCGGCGTGAGTTCATCCAGGCCAACGCGCTGTCGGTCGAGAACCTGGATTTCTGAAACGACTTCTCGTCAGTGCAGGGCCATGGCAAAATGACTGGCATTCGTGCTGAAGGGGTTTGATCATGGCTTCGGGACGGCGGGACTTTCTGGGCATCCTCGGCGCGGCGGCTGCCGCTGCGGCGGCGATCATCTACTTCGGCCTGAACGGTGATGTAACCAATCTGATCCCAAGCGCTTCAACCGGTGAAGCGGTTGAGGTCAGGATCGCCTCCTCCGTGACCAAACGGGCCTGGTTGCAGTCGGCGGTCGAAAGTTTTGCCGCGACCGAACCGGAAACCGCTTCGGGCCAGCCGATCAAGATCTCTGTCAGTTCGGTCCTCTCTGGCGAGTCGATGCTGCAGATTGCCGAAGGCACGCTGCAGCCCACAGTCTGGAGCCCCGGCGAGGCAGCCTGGGTGGACCAGCTGACGCAGAAATGGGGGCTGAAGAACCCGGCCCCGATCATGACCGCTGCCTGCGCGCCTACGGTCCACACACCCGTCGGTCTGGCCATGTGGCAACCGATGGCCGAGGCACTGGGCTGGCCGGACAAGCCGATCCGCATGGCACAGCTGATTGATCTGGCAAATAACCCTGAAGGCTGGGCCAGCCTTGGCCATCCGGAATGGGGCCGCCTGCGGCTTGGACATACCCACCCGCAGTATTCCAGCGCAGGTCTCCTGTTTCTCGCGCAGGTGATCTATGCGGTCACGGGCAAGACGCAAGGCATCACGGCGACCGACATCTACGCGCCCGAGGTGCAGACCGCGCTGGAAACCCTTGCCGGGAATACCTCGAAATACGGGATGATCACGACCGACCTGCTGAATTCCATGGCGCAGCAGGGCCCTGCCTTCCTGCATGTCGCTTCGGCTTTCGAGGAAGGGACGATGCGGATGAACGCCGAAAAGGCCGCGCAACTGCGCTGGCCGCTGGCCTTCATCTTCCCCGAGGAAGGCACGTTCTGGAGCGAACATCCCTATTGCATCCTCGACGGCTCTGGCTGGGTGAAGCCGGAAGAGGCCGAGGCGGCGCGGATGTTCCTGGCCCACCTCACCTCGCCCGCCGTACAGGCCGAGGCGGCGAACAACTTCGTCCGCCCGCTGAATGGTGCCATCCCCGCCGACTCAGCACTGGCGCGGGTGGGCATGACTGACCTTGCCGCGTCCCCAGCCACGATCCCGGCCCTGTCGATCCCGTCTCCAGAAGTGTCCGAGGCGATCATCGACCAGTTCTACAACACCAAGCGCAAGGCGACCGTGATCCTGGCGCTGGACGTTTCCGGCTCAATGTCCGGCGAGGCGATCCGCGCTGCGACCGAATCCACCGCCGAATTCCTGGAACGGCTGCATCCAAGGGACCGCGTGGGGTTGATCGCCTTCAATCAGACTGTGCAAGAGCTTGTGCCAATCTCGCCTGTGTCCGATGTGGTAGAGGATCTGAAGCGCAAGGTGCTTGCCCTGCCAGCGGATGGCGGAACCAACCTCCACGAGGCGGTCTGCCGCGCTGCACTGCTTCTTCGCAACGAAAGGGACGCAGACTTGGCCGCAGGTGAGAACCGGCTTTACGGCATCGTCGTTCTTTCGGACGGCAAGGACACTGCAGGCGTGATGTCGGCGAACATGATGATGACGACCTGCCTGCGGGCCGGCAGCGAGGACGGAGACGGCATCCGCGCCTTTGTCCTTGCCTTCGGCTCTGACGTCGACGGTCCCCTGATGGACCGGCTTGCCCGGGAAACCGGAGGCATGCGGTTTGATGCGGCCGCCGGGTCGGTTGGCAACGCCTATCTCAAGATTTCTGCAGAACAGTAAGGCATGACCGACAGACCGGAAAGCCTGCCGTTCCGCCGCCGCCTCTTTCGCCGACGCGTCGAGGCGGCGTTGACCGACCGGGGCAGCGGGCTTGCCCTTGGCGCGGTGATCCTGGTGACGGCGACGGCCTATGTCCTTGGCGTGCGCGGCCTGCTCGCGCCAGCGGCGTGGCAAGCCGGACTTGTCGCGGGCGGGGCCTTCGTCCTTCTGCGTTCGATCCTTCGCCTGTTCATTCGCAGGGAGGACCCTGCCCTGCTGCGCGAGGTGCTCACGCAGCAATTCGGCGAGGACATCCGAAACGATCCGGAGGTCAGCCGCCTGTCACGGCAGGCGATCGAGCAGCGCCTGCAACTCGCCACGGCACTGGCCGAGGCCCCGCCGGCGCTGGCACGGGCGGGCGAGGCCCTGTTGCCCCCTCTTGATCAACGCCTTGACCGGATCGTCGACGAGGCCCGCAGCGCCGCGATCCGGCGCGCGGGTGCCCGCTTTCAGGCCGGGATGGGCCAGATGGCCCGGCAAAGGCTGGCCGAGGTTGCCCGGATCGCGGATGGCGCCGATCCCGGACGCCTCGAAACCGCGCGCAGGGCCGCCGACGGGCTTTCCGCACAGGTGGAGGCCACGGGCGGACTGGTGGCCCATGCCGAGGACCGCCTGCTAGCGCTGGATCATGCGGTGGCAGAGTTCGGAACCACCGTGGCCCAGGCGCTGCTTGCCCTGTCCAAGGGCGACCGTGCCGCGCTTGACGCCCTAGCCAGAAACGCCGCTGCGTCGGCGCCCGGCTGACCGGCTGGTGACCCCGGATGGATTCGAACCATCGACCTGCCGCTTAGGAGGCGGCCGCTCTATCCCCTGAGCTACGGGGCCACTTGAGGTCACCTCATGCTTCGAAATGCGCGGCAAAGCAACCTTTGGAAAAGAAAAGGGGAGGCAAGTCTTGGCCCACTACCTCCCCCTTGGTCCGTCGCATCCGGGATGAGAGCTTGGCTGGATGCGCAGGATATGGCCAGCACTATCGGCTGTTAGCGCTAGCACTAACAGATCACAGCACCTTGGACAAGCCCGCCCTTTGGCGCTAACAAGAGTTATCGTAGTGCCATTGCCGGACGTTCAGCCTGATGCCTCCCCCCGCCGACCCGCGCCATGCCCTTACCCTCCGGGACGTTTCTGATGCATCGGGCGTGTCCGAGATGACGGTCAGCCGGGTCTTGCGGAACCGGGGTGACGTGTCGGCGGCAACGCGGGAAAAGGTGCTGGAGGCGGCACGGGCGCTGGGCTACGTGCCGAACAAGATCGCGGGCGCTCTGGCCTCGCAGCGGGTTAACCTTGTGGGCGTGGTGATCCCGTCCCTGTCGAACATGGTTTTCCCCGAGGTGATGACCGGGATTTCCGCCGTGCTTGACGGCACCGGACTGCAACCCGTGGTCGGGGTGACGAACTACCTGCCAGACCGCGAAGAGGCGGTGATCTACGAGATGCTGTCCTGGCGTCCCTCGGGCATGATCATCGCGGGGCTGGAACACACCGAAGCCTCCCGCGCCATGCTGGCCCGCGCCGGCATCCCGATCGTCGAGATCATGGACATCGATGGTGATCCGGTAGACCACGCCGTCGGCATCTCGCACCAGCGCGCCGGTCGGCAGATGGCCGAGGAGATCATCGCGGCAGGCTACCGCCGTATCGCCTTCCTTGGCACTCAGATGCCAAATGACTTTCGCGCGAAAAAGCGGCTGCAGGGGTTTGAACAGGCGCTGGCCACGGCCGGGCTGTCGCTGGTCGACCGCGAGTACTACTCCGGTGGCTCGGCCCTCCTGAAGGGGCGGGAAATGACGGCGGCAGTCCTGAACCGCACACCGGATGTCGATTTCCTCTACTATTCCAACGACATGATCGGGGCCGGGGGCCTTCTCTACTGTCTCGACCAGGGCCTTGATGTCCCCGGCCGCATCGGCCTGGCCGGGTTCAACGGGGTGGAGCTTCTGGATGGCCTGCCTCGCAAGCTTGCCACAATGGACGCCTGCCGGCTGGAGATCGGCCGTAAGGCGGCCGAGATCATCGCCGGCAAAGCCACCCCGGGCGAGAAAGTGGAGCTGTTCCCGACCCTGCAACGCGGCGACACGATCCGCTAGGCGCCTGCCGGTTACATCTCTTCGACCGCTACAACGCCGCGCATGGCCTTGATCGCGCCCTTGATCTGCGGGGTCACCGGGTATTGCTCTGGCAGGTCGATGTCGATCTCGCGGCCATCGGGGGAAGTCACGCACAGTGTGACCTGCGCGCGGGTCCGGCCTTCGACCTTTGCCAGAAGCGAAGCCAGCGACGGCACCGCCTCGGTCCCCGACAGATGCACGCGGATCGGCCGGGCCCCGGCCTGCGAGGCAACCGTGTCGATCGGCGTGACGGCCTGGGCCAGCAGCTTCAGGCTCTCGCCTTCCAGTTCCGCCTTGACCGTCAGAACAACGTTGCGTCCCGGCTCCAGATGCTCGCGCGAGGTTTCGAGAACCTCGGAAAAGCAGGTGACCTCGTAAAGCCCGGTCGGGTCCGACAGCTGGACGAAGGCAAAGCGGTTCCCCCGCGCCGACTTCCGCTCCTGCCGGGCCGAGACCGAGCCTGCCAGCCTGGCGATGCACGGTCCGCGTTCCGCCCGGGCGGTCACCTGCGCCAGCGTCTCCACGTCCTTGCGGCGCAGTGCGGCCATGTAGTCGTCCAGCGGATGGCCCGACAGGTAGAAGCCCACTGCCTGGTGTTCCTGGGCAAGGCGTTCCACGGGAAGCCAGTCGTCGCGGAACGGCAGGCGCGGTTCCGGGATGTCGGCTCCACTTGCCCCGAATAGCGAATTCTGGGCCGAGGCGGCAGCCTCATGCAGCGCGGCGGACCATGCGACCAGTGGATCCAGCGCCTCGAACACCCGGGCGCGGTTGGGCTCAAGCGCATCGAAGGCCCCGGCACGGGCCAGCATCTCCAGCGGGCGCTTGCCGATCCGCTTCAGGTCCACACGGCGCGCGAAGTCGAAAAGCGAGGCGAAGGGTCTGTCAGCCCCGTCCTTCTGCCGGGCCTGAACGATCATCTGCATCGCATCGACGCCGACGTTCTTCAGCGCCCCCAGACCATAGACGATGGCCCCGTCGCGCACCGTGAACGTCGCAAGCGAGGCGTTGACGCAAGGGGCGATCGTCTGCAGGTCCAGCTTGTCCACCTCGCGCTTGTAGACCGCCAGCTTGTCGGTCAGGTGGATATCGCAGTTCATCACCGCGGCCATGAACTCGGCCGGGTAGTTGGCCTTCAGGTAGGCCGTCTGGTAGCTGACCACCGCATAGGCCGCCGCGTGCGACTTGTTGAAGCCGTAGTTGGCGAACTTTTCCAGCAGGTCGAAAACCTCGCCTGCCTTGGCCGCTGGAATGCCGTGGGTCGCCTTGGCGCCTTCGATGAACTTCGGGCGTTCGCGGGCCATCTCTTCGGGGTTCTTCTTCCCCATCGCGCGGCGCAGAAGGTCGGCCCCGCCAAGGCTGTAGCCCGCCATGACCTGGGCGATCTGCATCACCTGTTCCTGATAGACAATGATGCCTTGAGTCTCGGCCAGGATGTGGTCGATCGTCGGATGGATCGACTCCCGCTCACGCAGGCCGTTCTTCACCTCGCAATAAGCCGGGATGTTCTCCATCGGGCCGGGGCGGTAGAGCGCCACAAGTGCCACGATATCCTCGATGCAGGTCGGCTTCATCCGGCGAAGCGCGTCCATCATCCCCGAACTTTCGACCTGGAAGACCGCGACCGTCTTGGCGCTGGCGTAAAGGTCGTAGGACGGCTTGTCGTCAAGGGGGATCAGGTTGATGTCGAAGGCTATGCCCCGCAACTTCAGAAGGTCCATCGCGTTCTGGATCACGGTCAGGGTCTTCAGGCCCAGGAAGTCGAATTTCACCAGCCCCGCGGCTTCAACCCACTTCATGTTGAACTGCGTGGCTGGCATGTCCGACCGCGGGTCGCGGTAGAGAGGGACCAGCTGGTCGAGGGGGCGGTCGCCGATCACCACCCCGGCCGCGTGGGTGGACGCGTTGCGATAAAGCCCCTCGATCTCTTTGGCATAGTCAAGAAGGCGGCCCACGACCTCTTCCTTCGCGGCCTCGCGCAGGCGTGGCTCGTCTGCCAGTGCCTTGGTGATGCTGACCGGTTTCACCCCCTCGACCGGGATCATCTTCGACAGCTTGTCTACCTGGCCGTAAGACAGCTGCAACACGCGACCGACGTCGCGCACGGCGGCCTTCGAAAGCAGCGCGCCGAAGGTGATGATCTGCGCCACCCGATCCCGGCCATAGCGGTCCTGCACGTAGGAAATCACCTCTTCCCGGCGGTCCATGCAGAAGTCGATGTCGAAGTCCGGCATCGAGACCCGTTCGGGGTTCAGGAACCGTTCGAAGAGGAGCGCATAGCGCAGGGGGTCAAGATCAGTGATCGTCAGCGCATAGGCGACAAGTGACCCAGCCCCCGACCCGCGCCCCGGCCCAACGGGGATACCATGTTCCTTCGCCCATTTGATGAAATCGGCCACAATCAGGAAATAGCCGGGGAACCCCATCTTCTCGATCACGTCCAGCTCGAAATCCAGCCGCGCCTGGTATTCCTCTGGCGTCGCGGAATGCGGGATGACCTTCAGCCGCGCCTGCAGGCCTTCGTTCGCCTGCCTGCGCAGCTCCTGCACCTCGTCATCGGCAAACCGCGGCAGGATCGGCTTGCGCTTCGTCGCGGCAAAAGCGCAGCGCCGGGCGATTTCCACAGTATTCTCCAAAGCCTCTGGCAGGTCGGCAAAAAGGGCCGCCATCTCGGCTTCGGACTTGAAATAGTGCTGCGGCGTCAGGCGGCGGCGGGGCTGGCTCTGGTCGACATAGGCGCCCTCGGCGATGCAGATTAGGGCGTCATGGGCCTCGTACATCTCGGCCTTGGGAAAGTAGACGTCATTCGTCGCGACCAGCGGCAGGGCCATGTCATAAGCCAGCTTCACCGCGCCACGCTCGGCCAGCGCCTCGGTTTCCGAAAGCTGCCCGCCCGGACCGGGATGGCGCTGCAACTCGACATATAGCCGCTGGGGATAGATCGCCGCCAGCCGCTCAAGGATCGCGCAGGCCTTCGCGTGCTGGCCCGCGGCATGGAACCGGCCCAGCGGGCCTTCGGGGCCGCCGGTCAGGCAGATCAGCCCATCGGCATGGCGTGCAAGTTCGTCCAGCGTCACCTGCGGCAGGTTGGCGGTCCCGGTCATCGCCCCATCGATGTAAAGCCGCGTGTTCAGCTCCATCAGGTTGCGGTAGCCAGCCTCGTTCTGCGCCAGCAGCACGATCGGCGCGGGAACCCGGGGGCGCTCGCCAGGTTGTGCCGGATCATGCGCCAGCGCGATCTGACACCCGATGATCGGCTGCACCCCGGCGTCCTTGGCCAGGACCGAGAACTCCAGCGCCGCGAACATGTTGTTGGTATCGGTCACCGCCACTGCCGGCATGCCGGAGGACTTGCACAGCTCGACCAGCTTCTTCACCGGCACCGCGCCTTCCAGAAGCGAGTGTTCGGTATGGGTGCGCAGGTGGATGAATCGGGGATCGGCGCCGGGCATGGCACCCAGACTAGTGGCGCCGCGCGCCGGATTCCAGCGGCTTCGGGCGGCCGGTTCCCCTGCCGATCAATCGCCCTGTTTTTCGGCAAAACACGAAACTGCTTCCTGCTTTTTGAAGAAGGTAGGTCTTGCCATGTGGCAAAGCCCGGCGCTTCATGGTTTGCAGAAAAGAAGGGCAAGAAGCCCAGGGGCGCGTGGCCCGCTTTACGCCGCATCGGGCGGCCACGTAAGGTGCCTCGAACGGGGAGAAGGCGGCGGGTTTTGGAATGGCCGAGGTTGCGTTTCTCTTGAACGGAACGCCGGTCCGTGTCGCGGGGGAAAGCCCGACACGGACCCTTCTCGACTGGCTGCGCGAAACGCGCGGGCTTTCGGGCACCAAGGAAGGATGCAACGAGGGTGACTGCGGCGCCTGCACCGTCATGGTCACTGATGAAAGCGGCAGCCGAGCGCTGAACGCCTGCATCCTTTTCCTGCCCCAGCTCCACGGCAAGGCGGTCCGGACGGTCGAGGGGATCTCCGGTCCCGATGGCAGCCTGCACCCGGTGCAGGAGGCGATGGTCGCCCATCATGGCTCGCAATGCGGTTTCTGCACGCCGGGTTTCGTCGTTTCGATGGCCGTGGCGCATCTGAATGGTGCAACCGACCATGACGACCAGCTTGCGGGCAATCTCTGCCGCTGCACCGGATATGCCCCCATCGTGCGGGCAGCCAAGGCGGCGGAAAGCGCGCCCGTTCCGGACTGGATGACTACGGACAGGGACTTCCTTTCTGCACAAATATCCTCTGGGGGTCCGGGGGGCGAAGCGCCCCCGGCTCCCAGCGTCTTCAGCCCGCGCGACAGCGATGAACTGGCGGACTGGTATCTCGCCAACCCCGACGCCACCCTGATCGCCGGGGCAACCGACGTGGGCCTCTGGGTGACAAAGCAGCTGCGCGACCTCAAGCCTGTCGCCTTCCTGAATGGCGTTTCGGACCTGAAAAGGATCGAGGCGCGCGGCGGCCAGCTGCATGTCGGCGCCTGCGTCACCATCGCCGCCCTGCGCGCGGCGATGACCGACCGCCTGCCCTCGTTCGCCGAGCTTCTGCGCCGCTACGCCTCGGAACAGGTGCGCAACGCCGCGACCATCGGTGGCAACATCGCCAACGGCTCGCCCATCGGCGACGGCCCGCCCGCGCTGATAGCGCTTGGCGCGACCCTGCACCTCCGGCGCGGCGATGAGATGCGGTCGCTGCCGTTGGAAGACTTCTTCCTCGACTACCGCAAGCAGGACCGCCGTCCGGGCGAGTTCGTCGCAGGCATCTCCTTCCCCGATACCGCCCCCGCCTTGCGCTGCTACAAGATCTCCAAGCGCTTCGACCAGGATATCTCGGCGGTCTGCGGCTGTTTCAACGTGACGGTCGAGGATGGCCGCGTGACAGCAGCCCGCATCGCCTTCGGCGGCATGGCCGGGGTGCCGAAACGGGCCACCAAGGCCGAGGCGGCGCTGGTCGGGCAAGACTGGACCCTGGCAACAGTCGAGGCGGCGGCAGAGGCCATGGCCGGGGATTTCACCCCCCTCAGCGACATGCGCGCCTCGGCCGGATACCGGATGCAGGTCGCGCAAAACCTCCTCCGCCGCTACTTCCACGACCTGCAGAGCACTGCCGTCTCGGTCCTCGAGGTTCAGCCATGAGCATCGGCAAGCCCCTGCCGCATGACGCGGCCCCGCTGCATGTGACCGGCCAGGCCCGCTACATTGACGATCTGCCCCTGCCGGCGGATGCCCTGCACCTTGCCTTCGGCCTGTCCTCCGTCGCGCATGGCGAGATCACGGCGCTCGACCTTTCCGCCGTCCGTGCCGCCCCCGGCGTAGTCGCGGTCCTGTCGGCCGAAGACCTGCCCGACATGCCCGATTGCAGCCCGTCCGCGCATGACGAACCCCTCCTCGCGGTGGGCAAGGTTCACTATGTCGGCCAGCCCGTCTTCCTCGTCATCGCCGAAAGCCACCTCGCCGCCCGCAAGGCCTCGCGCTTGGGCAAAGTGACCTACCGTGAGCTTCCTGCGCTCCTGACCGTCGACGATGCGCTCGCCGCGAACAGCCGGTTCGAACAGGGTCCGGTCGTCTGGCAGAAGGGCGATGCCTCCGGGGCCATCGCCAAGGCGCCACAGGTGGTCGAGGGGACGTTCGAGGTTGGCGGGCAGGAGCACTTCTACCTTGAAGGGCAGGTCGCGGCGGCGATCCCGCAGGAAGGCGGCGACATGATCGTCCATTCCTCGACCCAGCACCCGACCGAAGTCCAGCACAAGGTCGCCCACGCGCTTCACACGGCCATGAGTGCCGTCCGCGTCGAGGTGCGCCGGATGGGCGGCGGCTTCGGCGGCAAGGAAAGCCAGGGGAACGCGCTCGCCATCGCCTGCGCCATAGCGGCCCGGCGGCTGGGCCGGCCGGCCCGCATGCGCTATGACCGCGACGATGACATGATGATCACCGGCAAGCGGCATGACCTGCGCATCCGCTACCGCGCCGGGGTGGATGCCGAGGGTCGCATCCTGGGGCTTGAGTTCACCCATCTCTTCCGCTGCGGCTGGAGCCAGGACCTCTCGCTGCCCGTCGCCGACCGAGCGATGCTCCATGCCGACAACTGCTATCACCTGCCGAACATCCGCATCGAAAGCCACCGGCTCAAGACAAACACCCAAAGCGCCACTGCCTTCCGGGGCTTCGGCGGACCGCAGGGCATGGTCGGGGTCGAGCGGGTGATGGACCATGTGGCCTTTGCGCTTGGTCGCGATCCGCTTGAGGTGCGCAAGGTCAACTTCTACGCCCCGGCCGGGTCCAGGCCTGCGCAGTCGACACCTTACCACATGCCGGTCGAGGATTTCATCGGGCAGGACCTAGTGGCCGAGCTGGAGCGGTCCAGCGACTTCGCAGCCCGTAAGGCAGAGATTGCCGACTGGAACGCGAAAAGTCCGATCCTCAAGCGCGGGATTGCCCTGACGCCGGTGAAGTTCGGGATCAGCTTCACCCTCACCTGGCTGAACCAGGCGGGTGCTCTGGTGCACGTCTACCAGGACGGTTCCATCGCGCTGAACCACGGCGGGACCGAGATGGGGCAGGGCCTCTTCCAGAAGGTCGCGCAGGTGACGGCCTCGGTCTTCGGGCTTGATGCCGGGATGGTCAAGATCACTGCCACGGACACGGCGAAAGTCCCGAACACCAGCGCCACGGCAGCCTCCTCCGGGTCGGACCTGAACGGCATGGCGGCGAAGGCGGCGGCCGAAACGATCAAGGCACGCCTGGCCGACTTCATTGCCGAAAAGCACCAGGTGAAACCGTCGGCGGTGAAATTCGCCGATGGCACGGTGCGCGTGGCGGGCGAGGTCTACCCTTGGGACAAGGTCGTCGCCTGGGCCTACCAGGCGCGGGTCTCGCTCTCCTCGACCGGCTTCTACGCGACGCCGAAGATCGTCTGGGACCGGGTGCGCGGCACCGGGCGGCCGTTCTACTACTTCGCCTATGGCGCTGCGGTGACCGAGGTGGTGATCGACCGGCTGACCGGCGAGAACCGCATCCTTCGCGCAGACATCCTGCACGACACGGGAACCAGCCTGAACCCGGCCATCGACATCGGCCAGGTCGAGGGCGCCTATGTCCAGGGTGCAGGCTGGCTCACGACCGAGGAACTGGTCTGGGACGGCAAGGGGCGCCTCGCGACCCACGCGCCCTCGACCTACAAGATTCCGGCCTGTTCGGATCGCCCGCCGGTCTTCAACGTGGCGCTGTGGGGGAAGCCCAACCGCGAGGATGCGGTTGGCAAGTCGAAGGCGGTGGGAGAACCCCCCTTCATGCTGGGAATCTCCGCTTTCATGGCGTTGTCGAATGCCATCGCGGCCTGTGGGGATGGGTCGGTCTACCCCGCACTCGATGCGCCCGCGACGGCCGAGCGGGTGCTGGCCGCCGTGCGCCGCGTTGAAGCCGGGCACGATTTGTCGGCGAATAACCGGGGGTTTGGCGATGCTTGACCTTCAGGCGCTTTCGCTTGCCCTTGCGACCCATGGCCGGGTCGCCCGCGTCGTGATCGCCGGGGTCGAAGGGTCCTCCCCGCGTGAGATCGGGGCCTCGATGCTCGTCTGGGCCGAAGGCCAATCCGGCACCATCGGCGGCGGTGCCCTGGAGTTCGAGGCAGCGGCGAAGGCGCGGGCGCTGCTTGCTTCAGGTGGCAGGTCGGTCGACCGCATCGCCCTTGGCCCCTCGCTCGGCCAGTGCTGCGGCGGAGCGGTGACGCTCTGGACCGAAGTGCATGACGTCCTCCCGGAAGCGAGCGACGGCATGGTCGCGCGGGGTCCGGGCGAGGTGCCGCTCGCCGTCAAGCGCATCCTCGCGGCAGCTCGCGGGCAGGGGCAGCGGCCCGCAACCGCCCTCGTGCAGGGCTGGCTGGTGGAACCCGTCGCGGAACCGACGCGGCAGGTCTGGATCTGGGGCGCGGGGCATGTCGGGCGGGCGCTGGTCTCGGTCCTTGCCCCCCTGCCCGGCATCGCGCTGACCTGGGTCGACGTGGCGCCTGACCGCTTCCCCGCCGAGGTTCCGCAAGGCGTAACAGCGGTGCCAGCCGCGGACCCGGCCCTTCTTGCCGACCACGCCCCGCTTGAGGCGGAGCATCTGATCCTCACCTTCAGCCACGCCCTGGACCTCGCGCTGTGCCATCGGCTTCTCACCCATGGCTTCCGGTCCTGCGGGTTGATCGGCTCGGCGACCAAGTGGGCGCGCTTCCGGTCGCGGCTGAAGGCCTTGGGCCATGACCCGGCATCGGTCGGACGCATCCGCTGCCCGATAGGCGACCCGGCCCTGGGCAAGCACCCGCAGGCCATCGCGGTTGGAGTGGCGGCAGAACTGTTGAAGGCGCCAAAGGCGGCGGCACGGGAGAAACGGGCATGACCACCACGCGGCCGGAACTGCTACGCGTCGAGGGGATCACCAAGGCCTATCCCGGCGTGGTGGCGAATTCCGACGTCAGCTTCGCGATCTCGGCGGGCGAGATTCACGCCCTTCTGGGGGAAAACGGTGCCGGCAAGTCGACCATGGTCAAGATGATCTACGGCCTCGTCCGTCCCGACAGCGGCACTATGACGTTTCGCGGCACCCCCTACCAGCCGGCGAAACCGGCCGAGGCGCGGCGGTCGGGCGTCGCCATGGTCTTCCAGCACTTCAGCCTTTTCGAGGCACTGAACGTGGCCGAGAACGTGGCCCTCGGCATGGAAAACCCGCCCCCGATGCGCGAACTTGCAGCCCGCATCCGGGCGGTCAGCGAGGAATACGGCCTGCCGCTCGACCCCTCCCGAATGGTCGGCGATCTTTCCGCAGGGGAACGGCAAAGGGTCGAGATCATCCGCTGCCTCCTGCAGGACCCGAAGCTTCTCATCATGGACGAGCCGACCTCGGTTCTGACCCCGCAAGAGGTCGAAATCCTGTTCAAGACGCTGCGGCAGCTTTCGGCCGAGGGCACCGCGATCCTCTACATCAGCCACAAGCTGGAAGAGATCCGGGCGCTCTGCGACGAGGCGACGATCCTGCGGCGCGGCAAAGTCGTCGCGACCTGCACCCCCCGTGACCGCACCGCGCGCGAGATGGCGGAACTGATGGTCGGCGCCAGCCTCAAGACGCCCGAGCGGCGGCAGGGCCAGAAGGGCGAGGTCGCCCTTGGAGTCAGTGACCTGTCGGTCGCCTCGCCAATTCCCTTCGGAACCGCGCTGAAGAACGTCAGCTTCACCGTGGCAAGGGGCGAAGTGCTGGGGATCGCCGGGGTCGCAGGGAATGGACAGGACGAACTTCTGCTTGCACTGTCAGGAGAGTTGCGGGCCCATGCGGACAAGGTGCGGATTGCCGGCCAGCCGGTGGGCGATCTTGGTCCCGTGGACCGGCGCAAGGCGGGGCTGGTGGCGGCACCCGAGGATCGCTACGGCCATGCCGCTGCCCCGGACATGAGCCTTGTCGAGAACGCATTCCTCACGGCGGGCGTCCGCAAGGGCCTGACGAAGAACGGGTTCGTCGACTGGGCGGGCACCAAGCGCTTCGCCGAAGAGATCATCAAGGCCTATGACGTCCGCACCCCCGGCCCCGACGTGGCGGCCCGCGCGCTTTCGGGCGGCAACCTGCAGAAGTTCCTGATGGGCCGAGAACTGATGCAGGGGGCATCGGTCATCGTCATCAACCAGCCGACCTGGGGCGTCGATGCGGCGGCGGCGGCAGCGATCCGGCAGCAGATCCTCGACCGCGCGGGCGAAGGTGCGGCGGTGGTGGTGATCAGCCAGGACCTCGACGAACTTCTGGAAGTGGCCGACAGCTTTGCCGTGCTGAACGAGGGGCGCCTGACCAGGCCCCGCCCGACCGAGGGGCTGACGATGGACGAGATCGGGCTGATGATGGGCGGCGCCCATGGCATGGAGGTCGCGCATCATGCAGGCTGATCGCGCACGATTTTTCTGCGAAAAATCAGATCCTTCGCAGAAGGATCATGCAACGGGGATGTCCCATGCTGAGGCTTGAGAAACGCCCCACCCCAAGCCGCTTCTGGCTCTACGCCACGCCGCCGGTTGCCGTGATCCTGACCATGATCGCTGGCGGCATCCTTTTTGCCGCGATGGGCAAGAACCCGGTCGAGGTGATCCGCACCATCTTCTGGGACCCCCTCTTCGGCGAGTTCGCCTTCTACCTGCGCGGCCAGCTTCTGGTGAAGGCGGGGCCGCTGATCCTTATCGCCATCGGCCTTGCCCTCGGCTTCCGCGCGGGGATCTGGAACATCGGCGCCGAAGGCCAGTACATCATGGGCGCGGTGATCGGCGCGGCCGTGGGCCTAGCGGTCTTTCCGACCGAAAGCCGCTGGATCTTCCCCGCCATGGTCATCGCCGGGGCATTCGGCGGCTGGGCCTGGGCGATGATCCCGGCGATCCTGAAGACCCGCTTCAACACCAACGAGATCCTCGTCTCGCTGATGCTCGTCTATGTAGCCGAGACGATCCTCGCCAAGGCCGCGACCGGGTTCCTCAAGAACCCCGAAGGCATGGGTTTCCCCGGCAGCCGCAACTTCTCCAGCTACCCTGCCGCGCAGAACGCGTTCCTCTACGAACCCCTCGGCCTGCATTGGGGCGGCGTCGCGGCTTTCGTGACCGCCATCCTCGCCTACATCCTGCTTACCCGCCACCAGGCAGGCTTCCAGATCAAGCTGGCCGGTCAGGCCCCCCGCGCCGCCCGGTTCCACGGCGTGTCGCCCGCGCGTCTGGTGGTCCTGTGCATGGGCCTCTCCGGGGCGCTGGCCGGGATGGCCGGCCTCTTCGAGGTCACAGGCCCCGCAGGCCAGATCACCATCGACTTTAACACCGGCTACGGCTTCACCGCGATCATCGTCGCCTTCCTCGGCCGGCTGAACCCCCTGGGCATCGTGCTTGCGGGCTTCATCATGGCGCTGACCTATGTGGGGGGCGAGATGGCCTCGACCCAGCTTGGCCTCCCCGATGCGGCGATCCAGGTCTTCCAGGGGATGCTCCTTTTCTTCCTCCTCGCGGTGGACGTGCTGACGAACTACCGTTTCCGGCTGGCTGTGGGGGCGCACTGACATGGATCTTGGCGGCATCAACCCGGTCATCTTGATCGCCACGCTCATGGCCTCGGCCGTGCCGATCCTTCTTGCGGCACTGGGCGAGACTGTGGTCGAACGTGCGGGGGTCCTGAACCTGGGCGTCGAGGGGATGATGGTCGTGGGCGCGCTGGGTGGCTTCGTCGTCGCGGTCGCGACCGGAAGCCCTGTCCTCGGCTTTATGGGAGGCATCGTGGCGGGGGCGCTTCTCAGCCTGGTCTTCGCTCTGCTGACTCAGGTGTTCCTTGCGAACCAGGTCGCCACCGGCCTTGCGCTCACGCTCTTCGGCCTTGGCCTCTCCAGCCTCGGCGGGCAGGGCTATAACGGGGTCAAGCCACCCGCGACCGGGCAGCTTCTGCCCGATGCGCTGGCCGACCTGCCTGTGGTAGGGCCGATCCTCTTCGGGCATGACTGGGTGGTCTACTTCAGCCTTGTGATGGTCGCGGTCATCTGGTGGGTGCTGAAATCCACCCGCATCGGCCTCATCATCCGGGCCGTCGGCGAAAGCCACGATGCGGCCCACGCCCTTGGCTACAAGGTCAACCGAATCCGCCTCCTGTGCATTGCCTTCGGCGGCGCTATGGCCGGAATGGGCGGGGCTTACCTCAGCCTTGTCCGGGTGCCGCAATGGGTGGATGGGATCACCGCCGGGGCCGGGTGGATCGCCCTTGCCATCGTGGTCTTCGCCAGCTGGAAGCCCTGGCGCGTCCTGATCGGTGCCTACCTTTTCGGCGGCATCACCGTCCTGCAGCTGAACCTGCAGGTGGCCGGCTCGGCCATTCCGGTCGAGTACTTGTCCATGGCACCCTATCTGATAACGATCATCGTGCTGGTCATCATCTCGGCGGGCAAGTCGGGCAGGGCCAATGGGGCCCCGGCTTCGCTGGGTCAGAACTTTCATGCCTCACGCTAGGGGCGCAAAACCGCAGGGCGGAACGCGCCCTGCCACCACGGGGAGAAGTGAAATGAAACGCAGAAATCTGCTGGCAACCGCCGCGATGGGGCTGATGCTCGCCAGCGGCGGCGCCTTCGCGCAGGGCATGGACAAGGTGAAGGCCTGCTTCGTCTACGTCGGCCCGATCGGCGACGGCGGTTGGACCTACCAGCACCACCAGGGCGCGCTGGCCGTGCAGGAACAGTTCGGCGACAAGGTCGAGATTCAGTATCAGGAAAACGTGCCGGAGGGTGCTGACGCCGAACGCGTGCTGACCCAGATGGCACTGGGCGGCTGCAACATCATCTTCACCACCTCCTTCGGCTACATGGATGCGACCAACGCCGTCGCCGCCAAGTTCCCCGACGTGAAGTTCGAACACGCCACCGGCTACAAGCGCGAGCATCCGAACGTCTCGACCTACAACGCCCGCTTCTATGAAGGCCGCGCAGTGCAGGGCCATATCGCGGGCAAGATGACGAAGTCGAACAAGATCGGCTACATCGCGTCCTTCCCGATCCCTGAGGTGGTGATGGGGATCAACAGCTACTACCTGCACGCCAAGAAGGCGAACCCGGACGTCGAACTCAGCGTCGTCTGGGCCTTCACCTGGTTCGACCCGGCGAAAGAGGCTGATGCCGCCAAGGCGCTGATCGACCAGGGCGTCGACGTGATCGCCTCGCATACCGACTCGACCGCTCCTCTCGCCGAGGCTGCCAAGACCAACGGCGCGGTGATCGGTTTCGGCCAGGCATCCGACATGGCGGCCTACAAACCCTCGCCCCGCGTCTCGTCGATCATCGACAACTGGGCGCCCTACTACGTGAAGCGCGTTCAGGCGCTGATGGACGGCTCCTACGCCCAGGCCGACGCCTGGGAAGGCATCGCCGGCGGTGAGGTCGAAATCGGCGAAATCACCGAGGCGGTTCCCGCCGAGGTGAAGGCCGAGGCCGAAGCGATGCGTGACGCGATCGCGGCGGGCACCTACCACCCGTTCACCGGCCCGATCAACAAGCAGGACGGCAGCCCCTGGCTCGCCGACGGCGCAGTGGCGCCCGATGGCGATCTTCTGGGCATGAACTTCTACGTCGAAGGCATTGTCGGCGACATTCCGAAGTAAGCCTGCCCGTCCGTGGCGATCCATCGCCCCGGCTGAAACCGGCAAGAAAGATGACGCGGCGATCGGACCCCCGGTCGCCGCGTTTGCCCAACCGGGCCCGGCAAAGAGGATGATGCATGACCGACGCCACCCTGGTCGATCTCAGAACGCTCCGGACAGGGGTCATCAACCTCGCCTTCCAGAACCGCCGCCGGCACCGCGCCCGGAACGCCCTGACCGCGCTTGGCCTCGACTTCAGCTTCATCGACGGAATCGCCGACAAGCCGCGCCACCTCGGCTGCAGCCAAAGCCACCTGAAGGCCATCGAGACGATGCGCGCGGGCGGCACCCCCTTCATGGTGCTGGAGGATGACGCCATCCCCACCCCCTTCTACACGTCGCAAGTCGAAATCCCCGCCGGCGTGGACCTCCTCTACCTCGGCCACTCACCCTATGGCTGGTCGCGCGCTCTGAACGGCACGCCCGAGATCACCGGGCACCTCTCGGACAAGCACCTGCGCGTGCATTCCATGCTTGCCGCCCATGCGATCATCTATGTGACCGAGGCAGGCGTCGATGCGGTCGCCGCCTCTATCCGAAGGTCGATCTCCGGCGACCGGCCAGAGCGGCACGATATCGGCCTGTGCGATCTCCAGCAGACATTGGACGTGCAGGCGACGATCCGGCCCTACTTCTGCCAGTCGAGCGAAGTGCAGGGCGCGGCCAAGCGCGACCTCCGGAAGGACCTTGAGGATTTTGTCTCGACCCCCCGCGCCGTGGGCGACGTTGTGCAATTGGCCGACCGGCGGCTTCTGGTGGCAGAGACCCCTGCTGGCCGACTGGAGTTCAGGCAGGACTAGCGGTTTCCTGAAGATGCACGGCGTTGTCCGCGCTGTCGCCCCCGCACCTTGCGGCGTGCCCGTTTCCGCCCCGCCCAAGGCCCCCCTTTCCCCTCCGCGAACCGCATGGCACTAATCGCCCCATGATGCATGATTTCCTGATCGTCGGCGGCGGGATCGCCGGAATATCTGCCGCAGCGCGGCTCTCCGAACTGGGCTCGGTCGTCCTCCTCGAGGCCGAAGATACGCTGGCCCACCACGCCTCAAGCCGCTCTGCCGCGCTTTATGAACCGCGCTATGGCGCGCCGGCGGTTGTCGGGCTGTCGATGGCCTCGGGCGACTACTTCCGGTCGGTGCCCGGTGTCCTGTCCCCGCGCGGGCTGATGCTGGTGGCCAAGGCCGACGCGGGCGAAGCCTTCGAGCATGACCTTCACGCGATGGAATTCGACCAGATCAGCGTCGACGAGGCCCGCACCATCGTGCCGATCCTGAACCCAGAGACAATTGCGATGGCGGGCTATGCCTCGCATGCGGAAGATGTGGATACCGACCTCCTGATCCAGGGTTTCGCGCGTGAAGCGCGGGGCCGTGGCGCGCAGATCGTGACGAAGGCAAAGGTCACCGCCATCCGCAAGGACGGCGCGGGCTGGCAGGTGTCATCCTCCGCCGGGGAATTCACCGCCCGCCAGATCGTGAACGCCGCCGGCCCCTGGGTCGACCAGGTGGCCGCCATGGCAGGCGTCCGGCCCCTCGGCTTCACGCCCTACCGCCGCTCGATGGCACGGATCCCCGCACCGGGCGGGCATGACGTCGGCCGCTGGCCGATGATGTTCGGCCCGGGCGAGGACTGGTACGCCAAACCCGACGCCGGCGCACTGATCGTTAGCCCCGCCGAAGAAGACCTGATGGAGCCGCATGACGCCTGGGCCGATGACATGGTTCTGGCCGAGGGCCTCGCGCGCTATGAAGAGATGGTCACCGAACCCGTGACCCGCCTTATCTCAAGCTGGGCGGGCCTGCGCACCTTCTCGCCCGACCGCGTGCTCGTCATCGGGCGCGACTTGCGCGAGCCTTCCTTTTTCTGGCTGGCGGGGCAGGGCGGCTATGGCTTTCAGACCTGCCCGGCGGCCAGCCGGCTTGCTGCAGACCTGATCGGCGAACGGACGCCCGAACTCAATGCCGGTCTGGTGGCCGCGCTGTCGCCCGCACGCTTCGGTTGACCTGGGTCAAGGCCCGGCAAGGGGGCGGGTGGCATCAGGGGGGCAGCGATGGGAGAACCCGATGTCCGACACGCCCTACACCGACAAGATCGCCGAAATGCGCCGCGAGTTGCGCGGCCTGAACGCCCTGGTCCCCGAAACCGCCAAAGGCTTCGGTGCGCTGTCCAAGGGCGTCAAGGACCACGGGCCCCTTGGCCTGAAGGAAAAGGAATTCATCGCCCTCGGCATGTCTGTAGTCCTCCGCTGTGAGCCTTGCATCAACTTTCATGTCGAGGCGCTGATGAAGGCCGGCGCCAGTCGCGAGGAACTGGGGGACGTGCTGGCCATGGCGGTCCAGATGGGCGGCGGACCGGGGCTGATGTATGCCGGCCACGCGCTCGCCTGCTGGGACGAACTCGCCGCCCGCGCCGGATAGTCGGGTCTCCGCTCAAGCCTGCACTTCGCGCGTGACAGGCACCCGGACTCGCGGCAGCATCGCGCCCATGATCCGGCTTTTGCCTCTCGCGCTTGTCATGGCTCTCACCGCCTGCGGCGGTGCCCCGCGTGACGCGGCCTCCCCCGGCCCTGCCGATACCGTCACCGTCACCACCTCGAACTTCACCGATGCTGACCCGACCGACTGGCCCGGTCACTCGCCCGACCGCTACCCGGTGCACGGGATCGACCTCTCCCGCTTCCAGACCGCGGTCGACTGGCCGACCGCCCGCGCCAACGGCGTGAACTTCGCCTTCATCAAGGCCACCGAAGGCGGCGACATGGTTGACCCGATGTTCAAGGATCACTGGCGCGGGGCCGGTGCTGCGGGCGTGAAACGCGGTGCGTACCACTTCTTCTACCACTGCCGCCCGGCGGCAGAACAGGCACGCTGGTTCATCCGCCATGTGCCGAAGGTCCGGGGCGAACTCCCCCCGGTACTCGACATGGAATGGACTCCCTTCAGCCCCACCTGCACCATCCGCCGCGACGGTGCGACCATCCGGGATGAGGCGCGCATCTTCATGGACATCGTCGGCCGCCACTACGGCCAAGCGCCCATCATCTACACGACCGTAGACTTCTTTGAGGATACCGAGCTTTGGCGGCTTCAGGGGGTCGAGTTCTGGCTGCGCGCGGTCGCCGACCACCCGCACAGCGTCTATGACGGCAAGCCGTGGCGGTTCTGGCAATACACTTCGACGGGGCTGATCCCCGGGATCGACGGCAAGGTCGACATCAACGTCTTCGGCGGGTCCAAGGCCGCCTGGGCCGACTGGTTGAACGCACGGTCGCTCTAGCGCCCGCGCCATTCGCGCCAGCGCCGCAGCCAGCGTTGCCCGGTGCGGCGGCTGCGGATCATCGCACCCGAGATCGGACCCCGCAGATGCGGCAGGTCGATTGCCAGCAAGAGTAGCCCCGCAGGCAGCATCCAAAGGCCGAACAGGGGCAGGAACCACAGCAAACCGCCCGCCGTAAGCAGCAGCGCCAGCGGAAAGCGGACCGGAAACCAGCTCCCCCGCCGCAGATGCGAGATCGGCCCCCGCAGCGGCGGGACAAGACGCTCAAGCGCCAGGAACTGACGGTGAAACCTGCGCTCGCGCCGTGTCATGCCCATCCCCTCTCAGCCGAGAGGATCGCGCAACGATGCTACAGGATCACGACGGGTCTGGCCTATTCCTGCTTGCGCGACTTGCGCCACCGACGGACCAGCCGGCGGATGGCGACACGGACGCGGATGACAAAGGCCGAGATTGGCCCGCGCAGGAACGGAAGGTCAACCGCCAGAAGAAGCAGACCGAGCGGCAGCATCCAGGCGCCCAGGACCGGCAGGAACGAGAACACCCCACCCGCGATCAAAAGCAAGGCCAGGGGCAATCGCACCGGCAGCCAGCGGTTGCTCTGCAGCCGAGCGAACACACCTTTCGAGCCCGGGACCATCCGCTCCAAAGCGTCAAACTGTCGTCGAAACCTACGCTCGCGCCGTGTCATTTCGTCCCATCCATCGGTGACAGATGGCAATGGCTCGGCACCGGGTCAAGCGGGCCGTGCAGACCCGGCCCGGTTTCGCGGAAGAACGCCGACCCGGTGACCGTCCTGACTGATCAGCCGTCCACGCGAATGCGGGCGTTCGTGGGGTCGAAGGGGCTGTCTTCGGTCACCACGGCGTCCCATTCCTTCAGCTGGATTTTCACCTTCAGCTTCTGGCCCGGCTCGGCCAGCGCGGCGGGAACATAACCCATGCCGATCTGCTTGCCGAAGGCGACCGAATAGCCGCCCGAGGTCAGGCGCCCGACCTTGATGCCGTCATGGAGGATGGCCTCCTTCCCCCAGGGGTCGGTGTCCGACGGCCCGTCGATCAGGAGCGTGACGCATTTTGCCCGGATGCCGGTCTCCAGCATCTTCGCCTTGCCCCGGAAGTCCTTCGTGAGGTCCACGAAGCGATCCAACGCTGCCTCCAGCGGCGTCGCGTCGCGGCCAAGCTCGCTGCCGAAAGCGCGGTAGCTCTTTTCCTGCCGCAGCCAGTTCTGGGCCCGCGCCCCGACGCCTTTCAGCCCGTGCTTCTCGCCCACCGACCAGATCAGGTCCCAGAGGTAGCGGCCGAACTCGATGGGATAATGCAGTTCCCAGCCAAGTTCTCCGGTATAGGCCACACGGACGGCCCGGACGGGGCACATCCCCAGTTCGATGTCGCGGTAGCTGAGCCACGGGAAGCGCTTGTTGCCAAAGACCGTGTCCGGGTCGGCGTCCTTCACGATGTCTTTCAGCAGCGCGCGGGAGTTCGGGCCGGCCAGCGCATAGACGCCCCATTGGGTGGTGACGTCATGGATGTCGATGTAACCCTTGCCTTCGGCCATCCAGTCATCCGCGCATTTCTGCAGGAAATCATAGTCATAGGCCGTCCAGGCCCCGGCGGAGATCAGGTAGTATTCGTCCTGCTTCAGCCGGACGATGGTGTATTCGGTCCGCGTCGTGCCGTGGTCGGTGAGCGCGTAGGTCAGGTTGATCCGCCCCACGTTAGGCAGCTTGTTGCAGGTAAAGTGGTCAAGGAAAGCCGTGGCTCCCGGCCCGCGCACCAGGTGCTTGGTGAAGGCGCTTGCGTCGATGATGCCCACGGTGTTGCGCACCGCTTCGGCCTCGGCCTTGGCATAGGGCCACCAGGTGCCACGGCGGAAGCTGCGGCCGTTGTGGTCGAAGTCGGCGGGCGCATCCTTCGGACCATAGTAGTTCGGGCGTTCCCAGCCGTTCACCTGCCCGAACTGCGCCCCCATTTCCTTCTGCCGGTCAAAGGCGGGCGCGGTGCGCAGGGGGCGGCAGGCTTCGCGTTCCTCATCCGGGTGGTGCAGGATGAAGACGTGGTCATAGCATTCCTCGTTCTTCCGGGAGGCGTATTCCGTCGTCATCCAGCCACCGAAGCGCTTGGGGTCGAGGGAGGCCATGTCGATCTCGGCCTCGCCTTCGGTCATCATCTGGGCGAGGTAGTAACCCGTGCCGCCCGCTGCCGTGATGCCGAACGAAAAGCCTTCCGCCAGCCACATGTTCCGCAGCCCCGGCGCGGGACCGACCAGCGGGTTCCCGTCCGGCGTATAGCAGATCGGGCCGTTGTAGTCGTCCTTCAGGCCCACAGTTTCCGAAGACGGAATCCGGTGGATGAAGGACATGTATTCCTGCTCGATCCGTTCGAGGTCGAGCGGGAAGAGGTCGGCGCGGAAGCTGTCGGGGACGCCGTACTGGAAGCGGGCCGGGGCGCCCTTCTCATATGGGCCAAGGATCCAACCGCCGCGTTCCTCGCGGACGTACCACTTCGCGTCGGCGTCGCGGAGGACAGGGTGCTGCGGGTTGGTCTTGCGCCATTCGACAAGGGCCGGGTCGGGCTCGGTCACGATGTATTGGTGCTCGACGACGACGGCGGGGGTCTTGATGCCCAGAAGCTTCGCGGTGCGCTGGGCGTGGTTGCCGGTGGCGGTGACGACGTGTTCGGCGGTGATGTCGAACTTGTCGTCCGTGGCGATCAGCATCCCGCCCTTGTCCTCAAGCCGGGTGCAAGAGACGATCCATTCGCTCCCCGTCCAGCGGTACCCGTCGACCTGGATCTTCCGCTCGATCGTCGCGCCCAGCTGCCGGGCACCCTTGGCCATCGCCTGCGTCACGTCCGCCGGATTGATGTAGCCGTCCTGCGGGTGGTAAAGCGCGCCGATCAGGTCCTCGGTCCGCACCAGCGGCCAGCGGTCCTTGATCTCTTTCGGCGTCAGGAACTCATGGTAGACCCCGGCCGTTTCGGCGACCGACGAATACAGCATGTATTCGTCCATCCGGTCCTGCTTCTGCGCCATCCGCAGGTTGCCGACGACGTAGAAGCCGGGGTTCAGCCCCGTCTCGGCCTCCAGCCCCTTGTAGAAATCGACCGAATACTTGTGGATATGGGTCGTCGCGTAGCTCATGTTGAACAGGGGGAGCAGCCCCGCCGCGTGCCAGGTCGACCCTGCGGTCAACTCGTCCCGCTCGACCAGCATAGTGTCCCAGCCGGCCTTCGTCAGATGATAGGCGATCCCGGTCCCAACCGCGCCGCCACCGACGACAAGGGCTTTCACATGGGTCTTCATCGCGGGGCCTCCGGGAAATGGTTTGCCCCTATCTGCCAGAGGCGCGCAAATGCGGACAAGTCCACCCGACCTTTGGCGTCAGAAAACGACATGGGGCCGTGTCGCTGAGAGATTCCGGCCCGGCCGGCGAGACGGGGTCCCGACGAGGAGACGAAGTTGCACGAGGAGGCGATCGATCAAGGCTTGCCGCGGTCATCGAACTGCGCAAGCTTCCGCCAGCAGAAACGGGAGGCACCACATGACCTTCAACCAACCCCTCGGCGGCAACGACATGCCCCGCTTCGGCGGTCCGGCCACGATGATGCGCTTGCCCGCTGCCACCAGTGCCGAAGGGCTGGACGTGGCCTTCATCGGCATCCCGATGGACCACGGCACCTCGAACCGCCCCGGAACCCGGCTCGGTCCGCGCCAGATCCGCGACGAATCGCGCATGCTCCGCCCCTACAACATGGCGACGGGCGCTGCGCCCTTCGACCACCTTCAGGTGGCAGACCTGGGCGATGTGGCGATCAACACCTTCGATCTGAAAAAGACCGTCGACATCATCACCGCGCATTACCGCCAGGTCCTGTCGCATGGGGTCATTCCCCTCACCCTCGGCGGCGACCATACGCTCACCTGGCCGATCCTGCGGGCGATCAAGGAACGCCACGGGCCGGTTGCCCTTATCCACATCGACGCCCATGCCGATATCAACGAGACGATGTTCGGCGAAACCGTCGCCCACGGCTGCCCCTTCCGCCGCGCTTGGGAGGACGGCTGCCTCACCAATGACAAGGTGTTCCAGATCGGCCTCCGCGGCACCGGCTACAGTCCCGAGGATTTCAACTGGGCGCGCGGGCAGGGCTGGACAGTCGTCCAGGCCGAGGAATGCTGGCACAAGTCGCTGACCGGCCTGATGCAGATCGTCCGCGACAAGATCGGCGATGCCCCGGTCTACATCAGCTATGACATCGACAGCCTCGATTCGGCCTTCGCGCCCGGCACCGGTACGGTGGAACCTGGCGGCCTCACCACCTGGCAGGCGCTCGAGATCGTCCGGGGCTGCGCGGGCCTGAACATCGTCGGCGGCGACCTGGTCGAGGTCTCGCCGCCCTTCGATCCCAGTGGCAACACTGCGCTGATCGGGGCGAACCTGCTTTACGAGATGCTCTGCGTCCTGCCGGGCGTGCCGCAGAACCCGTCGCGCTTTTCCGGCCTGACCTTTTGACCTGTTTATGGGTCCCGCTGGGCGGGCCTCAACCCCCGGTGCCGATGCTGCAGCGCTTGATGCCGCCCGCTTCGGTCTTGCATTCGGTCGTCAGGGGCCGCGCCTGTCCTTCCGGCGCAGCTTCGACCTCCGCCGCGGCCGCGAGCTCGGCCTTGGCGATTGCCCTCGCCTCGTCTGCCCGGGCGATGGCGTCGGCTCCCCGCGCGGCACGGTCGGCCTCGAAAGCGGCCCGGTCGTCATCGCTCAGCGCCGAGCCGACCACCATCACCGCGATCTCGCCCAGCCCGGGCTGGCGGTCAACGACGGCGGCGTTCATCGCCTGCACCGGCAGGGCCGCGAAGAAGGGCACAAGGTCTTCATCCGTCAACCGGCGCGAGGCCAGGACACGGATCCCGATCTGCGCGCCGACGCTGGCAGTGAAATAGCGGGCCCGCAACCCTTCGCCCAGGAACTCCTCGGTCACGTCCATTCCCCGCACGCTCAGGAACGGGCGCCCGCGCAACTCGGCCGCCTTGACCTGTGCCTCGTGGCGAAGGTCGGCCGCCGCCGGATCGGTGAAGATGCTATCGGGCAGTCGGACAATCTGGATGACGACCCGCCGTTCCCCGCGTTCGTAGGTCTGGATGGCCACCGTGGCCCCGGCCTCGGATTTTCCGCCCGCGACCGCCTTCACAAGCTCGATCCCGGCTGCGTCGCCCTCGCTGCCCGACCGCGGCAGGAAGCCGTCGACATCGCCCTCGGCCAGAGGTCGCGCCGTCCACCCTGTGGGTGCGGGCGGCAGCATCTTGCCGACGCCCGCGGCACGGGGTTCCGTCCGAAGCGATTCCGTCAGGTCTGCCAGCTTGTCTGGCACGGTTTCAAGATAGTCCCGGAAGCTTGGCGGTTCGGCCTCGGCGGCACTGGCTTCCTGAACCAACCTGTTGAAATCAAGAAACAAGATGCCTCCGGCGCCGATCAGCACCAGCACGAGGAACCCGAAAAGACGCAGCACGAACCACTCCTTTCATGCAACTTCAGAACAGGATATCGCGCAAGATTGGGGCAAGGTTCGGGCAAAGCGCGAAAAATCCGCTGCGCCCTATCCCCGCCTTGCCAGCATGCTTGCGGCAAAGATCGCGGCGGCCACCACGATGATCGACGGCCCGGTCGGCGTGTCCTGCCAAAGCGACAGCGCCAGTCCGCCCAGGGCCGACAGGGCACCGATGACCACCCCGAGGCCCGCCATCACTTCTGGCGTCCGCGCAAGGCTCCGTGCAGCGGCGGCCGGGATGATCAGCATCGCCGCGATCAGAAGCGCGCCCACGATCTTCAGCGCGACCGCCACCACCACCGCCAGCGCCACGACCAGCACCAGCCGCTCGCGGTCAGGGTTCAGCCCGGCGGCATGGGCCAGGTCCTCGCTCAGCGTCGTGGTCAGAAGCGCCTGCCAGCGCCAGGCCAAGAGGCCGAGCACCAGAAGCGACCCCAGCCAGACAAGCCCAAGCTCGGCCCGGCTGACCGCCAGAATGTCGCCGAAGAGATACGCCGACAGGTCCGTCCTGACCGTGGGAAAGAAGCTCACCGCCACCAGCCCGAAGGCCAGCGCCGAATGGGCGAGCACCCCAAGCGTCGTGTCCATCGCCCAGCCGCGCGCCGAAAGCCCGGCCACCGTGACTGCCATCGCCAGCGCCACGACCAGAGTGCCAAGACCGATCGGCAAGTCGGTCGCCAGCGCCAGCGCCACGCCAAGCACCGCGGCATGGGCCGTCGCATCCCCGAAATAGGCCATCCGCCGCCAGACCACGAAGGCCCCCAGCGGCCCGGTCGCAAGGCTGAGGCCGACCCCGGCAAGCCCCGCACGCACAAGGAAATCGTCAAGCATGGTCATGCTCGTGACGATGCCCATGCGCATGGCCGTGGTCATGTCCATGATGCAGATGGCCCTCGTCGCCCGTATGCTCGTGGTCATGCTCGTGCCGGTACAGCGCCAGCGCGCCTTGCGTGCCCAGCCCGAAGAGCGCCCGGTATTCCGGCGCGTTCGACACCACGCGCGGGGTGCCCTCGCAGCAGATATGCCCGTTCAGGCAGATCACCCGGTCGCTGGCCGCCATCACCACATGGAGGTCATGGCTTACCATCAGGATCGCCGCCCCGGTGTCGCGGCGGACGTCCTCGATCAGCCGGTAGAAGGCGGCCTCGCCCGGCTGGTCCAACCCTTGCGTCGGCTCGTCCAGCATCAGGACCTGCGGCTCGCCCAGAAGCGCCCGCGCCAGCAGGACGCGCTGCAATTGCCCGCCCGACAGCGCGATCATCTGGTCCTGCCCATGCCCCGCCATGCCGACACGCTCCAGCACCTCGGTCGCGGCCTTGTCCGTCACCCGCACCGGCAAGGACAGGAACCGGCGCACCGTGATCGGCATGGTCCGGTCCAGCTGCAGCCGCTGCGGCACATAGCCCAGCCGCAGGCCGGGCTGCCGCAGGATGCGCCCCTCGGCCAGCGGCAGGATGCCCAGAAGCGCTCGCACCAGTGTTGACTTCCCCGACCCGTTCGGCCCGAGGATCGTCACGATCTCACCGGCCGAAAGGCTCATGCTCACGTCATGCAGCACTTCGTTGCCGTCGAATCGGACGCAGATATGTTCGGCGGAAATCAGGCTCATGCTGCGGCCGCCTGGCAGGCCGGGCAGAGGCCGACCGCCTCGATGGTCGACCGCTCGACGATGAAGCCCACCTTTTCGGCTCCCGCTTCCAGCGCCTGCCTTGCAGGACCGGCATCTGCCTCGGCCACAGTCGAACAGACCCGGCAGATCAGGAAGGCCGGGGCATGGGCCTCTCCGGCATGGGTGCAGGCGGTAAAGGCGTTCAGCCGCTGGATGCGATGCGCAAGCCCATGCTCTACAAGGAATTCCAGCGCGCGATAGGCCACCGGCGGCTGATTGCCAAAACCTTCCGCCGCCAGCCGGCCAAGCACGTCATAGGCGCCAAGGGCCCGGTGGTCCTCCAGCAAAATCTCCAGCACCCGGCGCCGCACCGGCGTCAGCCGAGCCCCCGCCGCAGCAACCACCGCTTCGGCACGGGACAGCGCGTCAGACGCGCAATGGGCATGGTCATGCGTGGCAAAGGCCGGGTCGGCAGGGGAATGCACGGCGGACATGATCGGTCTTGACCTGTTATGATATCACATTCATATCCCTCTCCGAACTCAGAAGAGGTCCAAGCAATGCGTTATATCATCACTCTTGCCCTGACCACCACCCCGGCCCTCGCCGAAGTCCCCGAGGTCGTGACAGACATTCCGCCGGTGCAGGCGCTGGTGGCCGAAGTGATGGGCGATCTGGGCCAGCCGGTCCTCCTTCTGGAACGCGGCGCGGATGAACACGACTTCCAGCTTCGTCCAAGCCAGGCCGCTGTCGTCGCAGGGTCTGACCTTGTGGTCTGGATCGGGCCTGAGCTGACCCCTTGGCTGGAAGGCGCGCTCGAGACCCGCCCCGAGGGTTCCAGCGCCCTCGCTCTCCTTACCGCCGAGGGCACGATCACCCGCGACTATGCCGAAGGCGGCCATAATCACGCGCATGGCGACGAAGGCCACGACCATGACCACGGGCACGACCATGATCATGCCGAAGAAGGCCATGACCACGCCGAAAAGGGCCACGACCACGACCACGCGCATGACGGGACCGACCCCCATGCCTGGCTTGATCCTGGCAATGGGCGCATCTGGCTCGGCCTGATCGCCGACGAGCTTTCGCGGCTCGATCCCGCCAACGCCGCCACCTACGCCGCCAACGCGGCAGCCGCAGGCGAACGGATCGACGCGCTGGATGCCGAACTGACCGCGCTTCTGGCACCCGTGCAGGGCAAGCCCCTCGTCACCTTCCACGATGCCTATGGCTATTTCGGCGACCATTACGGGCTGACCTTCGCCGGCAGCATCACGCTCGGCGACGCCTCCTCGCCCGGCGCCAAGCGCCTTGCCGAACTGCGCGCCACGATGGAATCGGGTGAAGTCCTCTGCATCTTCCCCGAGGCCCAGCACGACACGGCCCTCGTCACCCAGATGGCCGATGGCACCGGGGCCCGGATCGGCGGCACGCTCGACCCGGTCGGCTCGACGCTGGAGCCCGGACCGGGCGCCTATGCGGCCCTCCTGCGCGGGATGGCGACCACGCTGGCCGATTGCGTTGCCGGCTGACGCCGGTCAGCGCAGGAGGTCCAGCACCTCAAGGCTCGGATAACCATCCGGCACCAGCCCGCGCGCCTTCTGGAAGGCCTTGACGGCGGCCACGGTCTTCGGACCCATCCGCCCGTCAACGCCCCCGGGATCGAACCCGGCCTTGCCCAGCCGGTCCTGCAATTCGCGCCGTTCCTCCAGCGTCAGCGCGCGCAGCTCTCTCGGCCAGCCCGACTGGATCGCCGGGCCGCCGCCCAGCCGGTCCGACAGGCTGCCGATCGCCACGACATAGGCATCCGCCGTGTTGTACTTCTCGATCACCTGGAAATTCGGCCAGATCAGGAAGGCCGCCCCCCGGTGACCGCCCGGCAACAGGATCGACCCCGGGCCATGGCCCGGCAGGTCCGCGCCGAAGACGGTCCGCACCCCCATCGCCTGCCACTCCGCGACCGGCTTCACCACCCGCTCGGTCGTCTGGTCGTAATCGAACCCCTCCGGCAGCCGCACCTCCACGCCCCAGGGCTGCCCCTTCGTCCAGCCCCAGTGCCGCAGGTAGTTCGCGGCCGAGGCCAGCGCGTCCGCCGGATCATCCCCCCAGAGGTTCCGCTTACCGTCGCCATCGAAATCGACAGCGAACCTTTCCCAGCTCGACGGCATGAACTGCGTATGCCCGCTCGCCCCGGCCCAACTGCCGACAAACCGCTCCACATGCCCGCCCTCGACGATCCGCAGCGCGGCAATCAGCTCAGCCTCGAAGAACGCCCCCCGCCGCCCCTCATAGGCCAGCGTGGCCAGCGACCCAAGCACCGGCAGGTCGCCCCGATAGCTGCCATAGGCGCTTTCCAGCCCCCAGACCGCCGCGACGACCTCCTTCTCGACGCCGTATTCGGCCTCGATCCGTTCCAGAAGGTCGCGGTGCCCCTCGATCGCCTTCAGCCCCAGTGCCACCCTGTCCTCAGACACCGCCGTGTCGAGGTAAGCCCAGATCGTCTTCGAAAACTCGTTCTGGTTCCGGTCGCGCTCCACGACCTTCGGGTTGAACTCCACGCCGCGCAACGCCGCATCGAAGGTTGCTGCCGGGATGCCCGCCTCCAGCGCCCGGGCGCGGAACCCGGCAAGCCATTCCTCCAACCCGGCCTGAGAGCCCATCTTCTCCTCCACTCCCGCCACAGGATCGGGCAGGATCGTCTGCGCCTGTCCCGCACCGGCCAACAACACCATCAGCAGACCGGCAAACGCCCGCAGTTGACTCAAATCTGCGCTTCCTTTCTGCACAAATATCCCACGGGGGGTCCGGGGGGTGTGAACCCCCCCGGTCCGTCATCTCCGCTTGCGCACCAGCCGCCGCTTCGCCGCTGCCTGCGCCGGTTTCCGGGGCTGGTACTTCCCACCCTTGCGTCTCGCGGGCTTCATCACCGCGCCTTCGACTGACAGTAGGTCCAGGATCAGCCCGCCCGTGACCGGCACTGCCTCGGTCAGCCGCACCATTACCTTCTGTCCGATCCCCAGCGTCAGGCCCGTCTCGGACCCCATCAGCGTCTGTGTGCCTTCGTCATAGTGGAAGAACTCCCGCCCCAAGGCGCGCACCGGGATCAGCCCGTCCGCCCCGGTCTCGTCCAGCCGGACGAACACCCCGAACCGCTGCACGCCCGAGATGCGCCCGGCAAACTCTGCCCCGACCCGGTCGGCCAGATAGGCCGCAAGATAGCGGTCCGTCGTGTCCCGCTCTGCCGCCATGCTCCGCCGCTCTGCTTCCGAGATCAGCTTCCCCGTCTCCTCGAGGTTCTCGATGTCCCACTGGCTGAGACCATCCTTGCCCCAGCCATTCCCCGCGATCAGCGCGCGATGGACGATCAGGTCGGAATAGCGCCGGATGGGGCTGGTGAAATGGGCATAGTTCCGCAATGCCAGTCCGAAATGCCCGAAGTTCTCCGGGTGGTAATAGGCCTGCGTCATCGACCGCAGGGTCGAAAGGTTGATCAGTTCGTCGAACTCCGTCCCCTCGGCCTGCGCCAAGAGCCGGTTGAGGTGCTTGGTCTGCAACACCTGCCCCTTGGCCAGCGTCAGCCCCGCGCCCTCCGCCACCTCGCGCAACCCTTCCAGCTTCAGCGGCGACGGCTCCTCATGCACCCGGAAGAGAAGCGGCCGCTTCAGCCGGATCAGCTCTTCCGCCGCCGCGACATTGGCGAGGATCATCATCTCTTCGATCAGCTTGTGCGCCTCAAGCCGCTCCTTGAACGCGACCGAGGTCACGCGGCCCTGATCGTCGATCTCGATCTTCCGCTCGGGAAGTTCCAGGTCCAGGGGCTGACGCGCCTCCCGCGCCCGCTTCAGCGCAGCATAGGCGGCGTAAAGGGGCTTCAGTACCGGCTCCACCAGCGGTGCGGTCTTTTCGTCCGGGTTTCCATCCACCGCCGCCTGCACCTGCGCGTAATGCAGCGACCCGGCCGACCGCATCAGCCCCCGCACGAACCGGTGGCTGCGCTTGTGCCCCTCGGCGTCGATCACCATCCGCACCGCAAGGCAGGCCCGGTCCACACCCTCGTGCAGGCTGCACAGGTCACCCGACAGGATGTCCGGCAGCATCGGCACCACGCGGTCAGGGAAATAGGTCGAATTCCCCCGCTTCCGTGCCTCGCGGTCCAGCGCCGATCCCGGGGTCACGTAATGCGCCACATCGGCGATGGCGACCCAGACGATGAAGCCGCCGATATTGCCAAGGTCGGTATCCGCTTCAGCAAGAACCGCATCATCCCGGTCGCGGGCGTCCACCGGGTCGATCGTCACCAGTGGCAGCCCCCGCAGGTCCTCGCGCCCCTCCAGCCCCACGGGTTCCGCCCGGTCCGCCTCGGCGATCACCGCATCGGGGAACTGGTCCGGGATCCCGTGCTGGTGAATCGCGATCAGGCTGGCCGCGCGCGGCCCCGCCGGATCGCCCAACCGCGCCACCACCCGTGCCGCCGGCAGCCCCAGCCGCCGCGCACCGACCGCCTCGGCCTCCACCAGCTCTCCATCCTTCGCGCCCATCGTCATGTCCGACGAAACGCGCCATTCCTTGTCCGATCCCTTGTCGACCGGCTGGATCCGCCCGCCTTCCGCATTTACCCGGAAGACGCCCAAGACCTTCGCCGGGTTCGACCCCAGCTTCCGGATCAGCCGCGCCTCGTAGGCGTAATCGTCCAGGTCCACCTTCGCCAGCCGCGCGAGGATTCGGTCCCCGCCGCCCAGCGCAGGGTCGCCCTTCCTGGGGATGATCAGGATGCGAGGGGTCTCGTCCACCCCTTCTTCCAGCGGCTTCGCGTAAAGGTCGCCGTTGCTGTCCGGTGGTAGCACCTGCAGCACGGCAACCGGCGGCAGCACGCCCTTTTCATGGAAGCGGCGCGATGTTCTTTCGACCACTCCCTCGCCTTCCAGCTCGCGCAGGATTCGCTTCAACTCGATCCGCCCATCGCCCTTGACGCCGAAGGCCTTGGCGATGTCGCGCTTGGCCGAAAGGCCAGGGTTCTCGGCGATCCACTGGCGGATCTGGTCTTTTGTGGGAAGGGGCTTCATGCCCAAGGGACTACCACGGGAACGCGGCAAAGCCTATCCCTCCGGTCTCCTCAGGCGGGGATCAGCGACAGGATGATCCCGGCAAAGGCCATGCCGATCAGGATCAGGATCGCGAAGAACTGCGCCCCGAAGGCCGGCCCGCGCGACGCCGGGTTCGACATGTACATCGTCAGATAGGCCACCCGCGCCAGAACCCAGACCAGCCCGACCGCCGCCGCCCAGATATCGCTCAACCACAGGGCTGCCAGCCACAGCGCCGGCAGGATCGCAGGCGCAGTCTCGACCGCGTTCATCTGGACGCGGATCGCCCGCTCCAGAAGCGGGTCGCCACTGACCGCCGGGGCCGGGATCCTCACCTTCCCGCGCACCATGCTGACGTGGATCGCGACCCAAAGGTAGTAAAGCACGATCAGAAGCGTGACGAGCGAGGTATAGATCGGCAGTTCCATGTCAGGTCCTTCTGCGTTAACTGCTTGCGACAGATAGCGGCCCGCCCGCGCCGGAACAGGGGTCGCGCAGCCCTTTGCTTGCCGCAGGTCCTTTCGGGGGCGTCACAGGTCCAGCACCATCTCGCGATGCTCGATCCCGGCGTCCATGAACGGCTCGCCCACGACCCGGAAACCGAGGGCTTCGTAGAACCCGGTGGCGTGGCTTTGCGCCCCCAGCTTCACCTTCACGATCCCCGGCATGGCCCGGAACTCGCTCACCGCCGCGCGCATCAACGCAGCACCAAGGCCCGTCCCCCGCGCTTCCCGCAGCACGCAGACCCGGCCGACCTTGCCGGCGCTCCCGTTGACGAGAAGCCGCGCGGTGCCGACTGGCTTACCATCCTGAAATGCCAGCAGATGGATCGCCTCGCCGTCCAGGTCGTCGACCTCATCGGCCTCGCTGACGCCCTGCTCTTCGATGAAGACCACCCGGCGCAGGGCCCGGCAGGTGGCGACATCCCGCGTCACCTCGATCCGCACGACGTCAGACCCCGTCACGCGAAGTATTCCCGCAGGATGCGCCCGTAGATCGCCTTCAGCTGGTGGATATGCGCCACCTCCACCCGCTCGTCGACCTGATGCATGGTCTTGCCCACCAGTCCGAACTCGATCACCGGGCAGTGGTCCTTCACGAACCGCGCATCCGACGTCCCCCCGCTGGTCGAGGCGACCGGCTTCCGTCCCGTCTCGGCCTCGACCGCCCGCGCCACCAGCGCCGACAATTCGCCCGGCGGCGTCAGGAAGCTTTCGCCCGAGACCGCGATCGTCAGGTCGATCTCCACCCCCGTCGCCTCGGCAACCGCCGCCGCCTCGCCGCGCAGCCATTCCGAGAGGGACGCGCCCGTGTGCATGTCGTTGAACCGGATGTTCACCGCCGCCGTTGCCCGGGCCGGAATGACGTTTGAGGCCGTGTTGCCGGTGTCGATCGTGGTGATCGCCAGCGTCGAGGGGTCGAAATGCGGTGTCCCCCGGTCCAGCGGTTGGGCCTCAAGCCCTGCCAGGAGTTTCACCAGCGCCGACAGGGGGTTCCGCGCACGGTGCGGATAGGCCGAATGGCCCTGCACACCCACCGCCGTGATCTGCGCCGTCATGCTGCCCCGGCGGCCGATCTTCATCATCTCGCCCATCTCGGTCGGGCAGGTCGGCTCGCCCACCAGGCAATGCGTCATCCGCTCGCCGTTGAAGGCCATCCAGTCCAGGATCGCGACGGTGCCGTCCTTGCCTTCACCCTCCTCGTCGCCGGTGATCGCCAGGATCACTGCGCCGTCCGGCGGCGTCTCGCGCACGAAATCCACGGCTGCGGCGACAAAGGCCGCAACGCCCGACTTCATGTCGCAGGCCCCCCGGCCAAACATCACGCCGTCGACGATCTCGGCCCCGAACGGGTCATGCTTCCAGGCCGCCGCATCGCCCACCGGCACCACGTCGGTGTGCCCATTGAACCCGAAGGCCCGGTTTGCCCCGGCCTTGCCCCAGCGTGCGTAAAGATTGGCGATCCCACCGCGGTCCACCCGCGTGCAGCGGAATCCCCCGGCGGTCAGGACCTCGGCCAGCAGGGTGATCGCCCCGCCGTCCTCGGGCGTGACGGACGGGCAGCGGATCAGGCGGGCGGTCAGGTCCACGGGGTCAAGCGGCAGGTTGGACATGCGGTCTTCCAATGGTCGGCAGGCCGACCCTGACTAGCCGTTTGCGCGCCACGCCGCAACGTCCGGTAGAGCGGGTTCGCTCAGTCGAAGAACGGCGTCATCTCGGCCACGATCACCGAGTTCTCCGCCAGCGCCCGCCGCATCAGCGCCTGCTCTTCCTCCGGGATCTCCTCGCCCGCCTTCAGCCGCTCTTCCAGCGTGCCGTGGCCGATCACCTCCAGCGGCGCCAGGTCCGCCTCCTTCAGGATCGCCACCGTCTCGCGCACCGCCTCGGCCTCATCGACCCCGCTGGCATAGATCACCAGCCCTGCGCCAGTCGCCTTCTCCGGCAGCCCGTCCCCCGCCTTGCGGCCGACCTCGACCACCAACGTGTAGACCAGTTGCGGACGCTTGGGCTTCTCCGGTCCCTCGGCCATCCCTCAGTCCCTGAGCAGTTCGTTGATGCTGGTCTTGGCGCGGGTCTGGGCGTCGACCTTCTTCACGATCACAGCGCAGTACAGGTTGATCCCGCCTTTCGACGGCATCGACCCCGCCACGACGACCGATCCCGCCGGCACCTCGCCATACATCACCTCGCCGGTCTCCCGGTCGACGATCTTGGTCGATTTGCCGATGAAGACGCCCATCCCAAGGACCGAACCCTCGCGCACGATGCAGCCCTCCACCACCTCGGACCGCGCGCCGATGAAGCAGTCGTCCTCGATGATCGTGGGCCCCGCCTGCATCGGCTCCAGCACGCCGCCGATCCCCACGCCGCCCGACAGGTGCACGTTCTTCCCGATCTGCGCGCAGGACCCCACCGTGGCCCAGCCGTCGACCATGCTGCCCTCGTCGACATAGGCCCCGATGTTCACGAAGCTGGGCATCAGCACCACGTTCTTCGCGATATAGGCCGACCGCCGCACGATGCTGCCGGGAACCGCGCGGAACCCGGCCTTGCGCCAGTCATCCGCCGTCCAGCCCTGCCATTTCGACGGCACCTTGTCCCACCAGTTCGACCCGCCGTTCGAGCCGGAAATCTCGTACATGTCGGTCAGCCGGAACGACAGCAGGACCGCCTTCTTGGCCCACTGGTTCACATGCCACTCGGTCCCGCGCTTCTCGGCCACCCGCAAGGAACCGCTGTCCAGCGCGCTCAGCGTCGCCTCGATCGCATCCCTTGCCTCGCCCCTGGTCGCGGGCGAGATCCCGTCGCGCGCGTCCCACGCGGCTTCGATGGCGGCTTCAAGGGCGGCATGCGACATGGGGTCTTCCCTTTTCGGTTGGTCACGGGCGTGCCGACCCTATAAGGCTGATGCAGGACCCACGCAATCCGAGTGCCCGCATGAAAGACGAACCCCGCAGCCATCCCTTCCGCGACAGTGTCGAGGACATTGCGGCCGCCAGGCGCATTCCCGACACGCCGCAGACCCGGGCACCTGCCTACCGGCTCGCCTTCACAGATGAAGACTTCATGAAGCGCGAAGAGCTGCGGCCCGTGCGCCTGCAGCTCGAACTTCTGAAGCCGCAGCTCATCATGGACGAACGCGGGATTGAATCGACGATCGTCATGTTCGGTGGGGCGCGTATCCCGGCTCCTGAACATCGTGACTCGGCAAAGACGCAGACGCTCGCCAGCCTCTCGCATTACTACGAAGAAGCCCGCCGCTTTGCCCGCCTCATGACCGAGCGGTCCCTGTCCTCCTACGGGCGGGAGAACGTGATCGTCACCGGCGGCGGGCCCGGGGTGATGGAGGCCGGGAACCGTGGCGCGGATGAGGCCGGGGGCCAGTCGATCGGCCTGAACATCGTGCTTCCGCACGAACAGGCGCCCAACGCCTATGTGACCCCCGACCTCAGCTTCAACTTCCACTACTTCGCCATCCGCAAGATGCATTTCCTGATGCGGGCCAAGGCCGTCTGCGTCTTTCCCGGGGGCTTCGGCACGATGGACGAGCTCTTCGAAAGCCTGACGCTGATCCAGACCAGGCGGATGAAGTCGATCCCCTTCCTCCTCTTCGGCCGCGACTGGTGGGAGAAGGTGGTGAACTGGAACCACCTCGCCGAGGCCGGCGTGATCTCGCCCGAAGACCTCAGCCTTTTCGCCATGGTGGAAACGGCGGAAGAGGCGGTCGCTGTGATCGACGGCTGGACGGCGTAGGGTGCGCTACAGCGCACCACCCCGATTCGCGCCGCAAGGTTAACGCCCGCCTCTTATGGCGCGCGTAGAGACACAAGGAAGACCGAAGGAAGACCGCTTCTTCCACCCGAATTCCGGCAGTTAAGCCTGCGTTCTCAAAGGGTTGCGACTCGCCCTCACCGCACCGTCAAATGCGGCGTCCCTTCCGTGACCTCCCCGATCACCGCCGCCTCGTGCCCGGCCTCCCGCAGCGCCTTGACCAGCCCCTCTGCCGCATCGCCCGGGACGGCGGCGAGGAGACCCCCACAGGTCTGCGGATCGGTCAGAAGCAGCGCACGTGGGTCCTCCGGCGCGGTCATCTGCCAGCTGACGGCGGCAAGATTGGCCGGTTGCAGCGACGATCCATGCCCCGCAGCAGCAAGCTCTGCGGCACCGGACATGAGCGGAATATCGGCCAGCCGAAGGTTTGCAGCGGTCGCGGAGTCCTTCAGCATCTCCAGAAGATGTCCGGCCAGGCCAAAGCCCGTCACATCCGTCATCGCATGAGCATGAGGGGCAAGGATTGTGGCCGCGCTCCCCTGTTCCCGCAACATCTGGTCGATGCAGCCCGCCCAGATTTCCCCCAGCATCGTGCCCGGAAGGCGCGCCAGCGCCATTTCGGCGGCAAGGATCGTGCCGGACCCGAGCGGCTTCGTGAGGATCAGGGCATCGCCCACTCGCGCCCCGCCCTTCGCGACGACACGCGGCGCAGTGCCGGTGACCGTGAAGCCGATGGTCAGTTCCGCCCCTTCCGTCGAATGCCCGCCCACCACATCGGCCCCTGCCGCTCGGAAGGTGGTGGAGGCCGCCTCCATGATCTCGGCCAGCGCGCGGCTTTGCAATTCCGGCCCCAGCGGCGGCAGCGTGACCTGCGCCAGCGCCACCTGCGGTCGGGCCCCCATCGCCCAGATATCCCCCAGCGCGTGCAAGGCAGTCAGGCGCGCCATCAGGCTGAAATCATTGCAGAAACTGCGAAGGTGATCGGTGGTCAGAACCTGCACCCCGGCCCCCGATGCCAGCACCGCCGCATCATCGCCCGGCCCGGAAAGCACCTCGGAACGCGCAGGCAAAGGCAGCCCTGCAATCGCCCCGGCCAGCGTTCCCGGCCCAAGCTTCGCGCCACATCCGCCGCAAAGCGGGCGGCGGGACAGGTATTCGGCCAACCCCTCGGTCGCCGTCGCCGGCGGGACAGGGCGGCGCATCGCGGGCAGGTCCGAAAGCCGGTCCATGAAGGCCCGGTCGATCCGGTCCTTCAGCGTCCAAAGGCGCGGTCCCTGAACCGAAAGCCCCCATTTGTCCGCCACTGCCGCCTTGCCGCCAAGGGCAACCAGCTTCAGGTAATCGCGCTGCGGGCGAAAGGCGCGCAAGGCTTTGCCAGACAGCGCGGCACGGAGGTTATCGTGCAGGACCGGTGCGGCGCGCACGGCGAAGACACCGGCCTTTGGCCTATCTAACCCCTTGATTTCAGAACAGTCTCCGCTGGCGAAAATCAAGGGGTCAGAGGTGCGAAGCATGGCATCCGTGACAAGAAACCTCCGGTTCGTTTCAAGCCCTGTCTCTGCCAGCCAGCCCTGTGGGCGGGCCCCTGTCACCGTCAGCGTGAAGTCCGACCCGATCTCTTCCCCCGACGCCAGCGTGACCGCAGCCGGGCCGATGGCCCCCACCTCCACCCCGGTCCGCAGGACGATCCCATCCGCCTTCAGCCGCCCCAGAACTGCCTTCCGGGCCGACGCGCCGAGCCCCGGCAACAGCGTCTCGGATCGGTCAAGAAGGTGCACCGTGGGCCTTGTCCCCTGCGCCTTCAGCCGGTGCAGCGTGGCCAGCGCCAGCTCTACCCCGCCTAGCCCCGCGCCAAGGATGACCACGCGCGGAAAGGCAAGGCCCCGGGCAAGGAACGCCTCCCAGGCCCCGGCATAGGCGGCCAGCGGCTTTGCCGCGACGGCATGTTCTGCCCCCGGCAGACCGGGGAGGTCCGAGATGATCCCGATGTCGATCGCCGCAAGGTCATAGGGCAAAGGCCCCCGCCCGGCGAGGTGAAGACGCCGCTGGTCACGGTCAATCCCCGTGACGCGGTCCAGAATCAGCCGCGCTCCGGCAAAGCGCGCCAGCCGGACGAGGTCGATCATCAGATCCTCGCGCCGGTAGTGACCGGCGATCAGGCCGGGGAGCATGCCGGTATAGGGCGTTACCGGATCGGGTGTGACCAGCGTCAGCCGCGTTCCGGGCAAGGGGTCCATCGCCCACATCCGCAGCACCAGCGCATGGGCATGCCCGCCCCCGACAAGGACAAGATCGCGCAGCGCGGGAAAGGCAGGGGTCATCGGGGCCGAAGGTGCTGAAGGGACGTACCGCCAATCCTTGGGGCATTTGTGGCTTCGGACACAAGCCTTGCCTTCAAGGCTCCGGGGTGTGGGCAACATCTTGCGGCATCGCACGCGCCGTGGTCAGCTTGGCGTCGGGAGGCCGGATGAAGTCCAGAAACCGCATCACCATTCAGCAGACCCAGCGGCTGACGCTGACGACGTCCCTTGCCACCTCGATGAAGATCCTGCGGTCCGATGCCGGCGGGCTGACCCGATATCTCGAGGAACAGGCTGCCGATAATCCCAGCCTTGTCCTGTCGCGGCCCGGCGCAGCCGACTGGACGCCCCGCTGGATTTCCGCGTTTTCTCTTGGCGGCGCGACGACCGATCAGGCCGCCGCCGGGCCAAGCCTTGCGGCGCATGCGATGGCGCTGGTCGAACGCCTGCGCCTGCAGGGACGCCGCGCGAAGATTGCCGAAAGCATGGTCGAGGCGCTGGAACCCTCGGGCTGGCTCGGCCGGCCAGTCACAGCCCTTGCGCAGGCCATCGGCGCCAGTGTGGCCGAGGCCGAGGCTGTCCTGCGCCAGCTTCAGGAGGAGGCCGACCCGACCGGTCTTTTCGCCCGGTCGCTTGCCGAATGCCTGCGGCTGCAGGCGGCAGAACAGGGCGAGCTGGACACGGCGATGGCCGCCGTCCTTGACCGGCTGGAGCTTGTGGGGCGCGGCGAGATCGACCGGCTGGCGCGCGAGGCGTCGCTGGAGGTCGCCACAGTCCGCGCGCGGATCGGGATGCTGCGCGGGTATGACCCGAAACCCGGCGCGCGCTTTCAACCCTTCGCGGCCCCGGTGCGCGAGCCGGACCTGATTGCTGTCCTTGGCCCGCAGGGATGGACCCTTGCCCTGAACCGCTCAGCCCTGCCGACACTGTCGTTGGCCGAGGGCAAGGGCAAGAACCGCACCGCCGCGCGCGAGCTGATCCGGCTGGTCGAGAACCGGAACGCCACGCTTCTGACCGTGGCGCAGGAGATACTCTCGCGGCAGGAGGCGGCGCTGAACACCGGGCCGGGGGCCCTTGTTCCGATGACGATGGCAGACGTCGCCACCGCCGTCGGGCTTCACGAAAGCACGGTCAGCCGGGTGGTGGCGGGGACGTCGGTCGACACGCCGCAAGGGACGTGGTGGCTGCGGGCTCTGTTCACCGGGGCGGTCCGCAAGGGTGGCCCGGCGGCAGGGGCGCTGAAGGATCGGCTGGCCCGTCTGGTGGCAGAGGAAGACTCCGCAGCCCCCCTGTCGGATGAGGCCCTGGCCGAGGCGCTTGCCGCCGGCGGGGCGCCGATCGCGCGGCGGACAGTGGCCAAGTACCGCGCCGCGCTGAACCTGCCCCCCGCCCATCGCCGCCGCCAGCGCCGGTGATGTCGCTTTTCGGGGATGACAGCCTTTGCCGGCTGCTCTAGCTGGCATTGACGGAAAGCAAAGCGGGGCGGGGGATGTCGTATTTTCTGGGGGTCGATACCGGCGGCACCTACACCGACGCGGTGATCCTGGACGAGGCCGAGAACCGCATCCTTGGCAAGGCGAAGGCCCTGACCTCGCGCCATGACCTGGCGGTGGGGATCGGGCAGGCGGTGGACGCGGCCCTGTCGGCTGCCAATGTTGCCCCGGCGGATGTGGCGCTGGTGTCCTTGTCCACGACGCTTGCGACGAATGCGCTTGTGGAAGGGCAGGGCGCGCGCGTGGCGCTGGTCTTCATCGGTTTCGATGCCGGCGACCTTGGCCGCGGCGGCCTGACCGAGGCGCTGAAGGGTGATCCGGTCCTGCATCTGGCGGGCGGCCACACCCATGCGGGGACCGAGGCGGCGGCTCTGGACCTTGCCGCGCTGGAAACCGGGGTGCGCGCCCTGGGCGAAGAGGTGTCAGGCTTTGCCGTCGCCGCAAGCTTTGCGACCCGCAACCCCGCCCACGAGATCGCCGCGCGTGACCTGATACGCCGGGTGACGGGACGTCCGGTGACTTGCAGCCATGAGCTGTCAGCCAACCTGAACGGACCGAAGCGGGCGCTGACGGCGGTGCTGAACGCGCGGCTGATAGGGATGATCGACCGGCTGGTCGCGGCCTGCGAACGGCACCTTTTGGCGATCGGGATCGATGCGCCGCTGATGGTGGTCCGGGGCGACGGGGCGCTGATTTCGGCGGCCATGGTGCGCGAACGGCCGATCGAGACCATCCTCTCCGGTCCCGCCGCCAGCATCGTCGGCGCGCGCTGGCTGACGGGGGCGTCGGACGCCCTGGTCAGCGACATCGGTGGGACGACCACGGACGTGGCGCTCCTGCGCGATGGGCTGCCCGAGATCGACCCTGAAGGTGCCCGCGTCGGCGGGTTCCGCACGATGGTCGAGGCGGTGGCGATGCGGACGACCGGCCTTGGTGGCGACAGCGAGCTGCATCTTGTGACCGAAGGGCTCAAGGGTGGTCTGCGGCTGGGGCCGCGGCGGTTGATGCCAGTGTCCCTCCTTGCTGTCGACAATGGCGAGATGGTGCATGCGGCGCTGGACCGCTGGCTTTCCAACGATGCGGTGGGCGAGATGGACGGGCGCTTCGTCGTGCCGATGTCGGGCCAGCGCGGCGGGCTGAACGCCCGCGACCTTGCGGTGCTGGACCGGATCGACCGGCCCATGCCGATGGCGGCGGCGCTGACCTCGCGGCTGGAGGTTGCGGCGCTGGAACGGCTGGTGGCCCGTGGGTTGGTGATGATTTCCGGGGTGACGCCATCGGATGCGTCGCATGTGCTCGGCCGCATGGACGCTTGGGACACCGAGGCTGCCGTCAAGGCGCTGCGGCTGATCGCGCGGCGGCGGAACGGGGCGGGCGAGCGCTTTGCCCCGGGGCCTGCCGAACTTGCCTCCGCCGTGGTGAACCAGCTGACTGCCCAGACCGTTGACTGCCTGCTGGAAGCCGCCTTCGGCGAGGACCCCGCCTTTGCCGGCGACCCGCCCGAGGCGCTGGCGCGCCACCGGCTGGCGCAGGCGGGTCTGGACCAGCACCGCGGGGTGGTCGAGGTCGGCCTGCGACTTGGCGTGCCGGTCATCGGGTTGGGCGCCTCGGCCCCGTCCTACTACGGCGCGGTGGGCGACCGGCTGGGGTGCCGGATGATCCTGCCGGATCATGCCGGGGTGGCGAACGCGATCGGCGCGGTGGCCGGGCAGGTGACGCAGCGGGTCACGGCGCTGGTCTCCTCGCCCGCCGAAGGGCGGTACGTGGCGCATCTGGCGGCGGGGCTGGAAGTCTTTCCGTCGTCCGAGGCGGCGCTTCGGGCCGTGGAAGCGGCCCTGCTGGAAGAAGCCTCGGCCCGCGCGCGCGAGGCCGGGGCGGTTGACTTGCGTCTTTCGGTCGACCGCGCGGTGAAAGAGGTGGAGATCGAGGGCCGCCTGATGTTCATCGAGGCGCGGGTGACCGCAACCGCATCCGGCCGCCCCCGCGTCGCCCATTGACCGGACGGCCCGGCCGGGTGGGCCAAGTGCGGCGCGGACAGCGATTGGCCCTTGACCTCGGGCCGCCGCGCCCTTACTTCGCCAACCCGTGGCTAGGTAGCTCAGCTGGTTAGAGCGCGCGACTCATAATCGCGAGGTCGAGGGTTCGAGTCCCTCCCTCGCCACCACTTCCCCAGTACAGACATCCGAGGTACCGGGCGACCCCGGGGCTGGCGACCTGCGGACCCTTTACCCAAAACGGGCATGCCATCGGTCGCCGTCAGCTGGGTGAAGCCCTATGGTCGCTCCAACCGCAACGGGAGGAGGCTCACATGGAACGGCGCGACGTATTGAAGGCGGCGGCCCTGACCGCGACGACGGCGGCAACGCTGGGTGCCATGGGAGGCGGTGGGGTCACCCCGGCCTCGGCGCAGGAGACGAAGGGGATCGGCGTGGTCGACATCCCGCCGCTGGACCCGGCCTATTTCGTTCCGGGCCGCTTTGCCGGCAAGACGATGATCGTCACCGGCTCGGCGCGCGGGATGGGTGCGGCGGCTGCGATCCGGGCCGCGCGCGAGGGGGCGAATGTCGTCGGCGTCGATATCCTGGGTGACCTTGGTCAGGCGGTGGTCGATGCCATCGTGGCCGAGGGCGGAAAGGCGGTGTTCGTCGCGGGCGACATCGCCGAGGAAGAGACCTCGACCCGCATGATCGCGGCGGCGGTCGACAATTTCGGCGGGCTTGATCTTGCGATCAACAATGCCGGGGTCATGGACGGGGTCCATCCTGGTGAGCCACCGGACTATGCCAGCCAGAAGGACCTGGTTTTCGCAAGGCTGCATGAAAGCACTGACGCCTACTGGGAAAACGTGATCCGTACGAACGTCACCGGAACCTGGCGGAACCTCAGAGCTGAACTGCGGCAGATGGTTGCCCAGGGACGTGGCGGTGCGATCGTCAACGTCGGCTCGATCGCCGGACTGACAGGGCTGGCTGGCAACCCCGCCTATGTGGCGACGAAGCATGCGCTGAACGGCATGACCCGCAATGCCGCCGTCGACTACGCGCCCTATGGCATCCGGGTGAACTCGGTCAACATGGCCGCGACCGACACGCCGATGGTCGCCCGCGCCGGGGCGATGGTGGCTGCCTCGATGGCCGACGTTCAGGGGCCCACGATGGGCCGGGTCAAGACGCAAAGCCTGTTGGCCTATGCCGACTCCGCCCATCGTCCGGCGACCGTCGCCGAACAGGTTGCCATGATGCTGTTTCTGCTGTCTCCTGAAGCCTCCAACTTCACGGGGGCGCTTTATGCCACGGACGGCGGCTGGACAGCCTACTGACGCTACTTCCGACGCCTCCATCCCGGCGGCGCCGGAGTCCCTGCGCAGTGCCGTTACTGCGTCACTTCTTGAGCACTACCAGACGGTTCAATATCACTACGTCCAGTTCCTGGCCGAGCATCTGACGGATTGCCGCAAGACGCTGGGGGGCGACTTCGACGACCTCATGATGCTCGCCGTACTGGGCCAGCGCTTTCTTCAGGCCCGGCAGGCCCACGCCTCCGGCGATGGCGGGGCTGAGGACCGGGTGTGGATGTCGGCGCTCCGGCTGTCCGACGTGACGGGCGTCCCGCGCGAGTCCGTGCGGCGCAAACTGAACCGGCTGGCCTTGCGGGGCTGGGTGACACATGACCCCGCACGAGGCTGGCGACTTGCGGGCTCGTTCGAAGTGGCGAAGGCGCGCATCGATCTGGCGGATCTTGACCGGCGCGGACTTGATCGGCTGGGCAGGTTGATGGCCGCACTCCTGCCGCTGCTGCCCGGTCAAAGGCATCCTGAAACCGGATCGGCCGTGGGTCAGCCGGACCAGTCGCCCTAGAAAATCGTAAACCCGCCGTCGGTGTTATAGGTGGATCCGGTGATGTTCGAGGCTTCCTGCGAGATCAGAAACAGCATGATGGCCACCTGCTCGGCCGAGGTGGAGCCCTTGTTGTTCTGGTCGCTCAGTTCGAGCAGGCTGCGGCTCTTGTAAAGGCTGATTCCGGTATCGACGAAATCCGGCTGAGCGCGGCGCTGCCTGATGATCTCGAAGGCGCGTTCGTACATTGGGGTCAGGGTCGTGCCCATGCCAACCGAGTTCACGCGAATGCCGAAGGGCGCAAAGTCGATCGCTGCGTTCTTCGTCAGCGCCTGAACGGCGTGCTTCGATGCGGTGTAGGGTGCGGTCCCGCCGAAGCCCCGGATACCGGTGACCGAGGCAACGTTGACGATTGCCCCGCCGGTGCCCTGCTTCATCATCTGCCGCAGTTCGTGGCGCAGCGAATACATCGTGCCGGTGGCGTTCACCTCCATCACGCGGTGCCAGTATTCGTCGCCCAGCATGTCAAGCCGCGCCATCAGCCGGTCACGCTGGTTGACGTAGTCGATCGGCTCGTCGGGGTGCAGCGCGTCCATCACACCGGCGTTGTTGATTGCGGCATCCAGGCCGCCGTAGGTGTCGACGCAGACCTTGACCATCTCGGCGCAGGTGGCGTCCTTCGAGATGTCGCCGCCGACGAAAGTGGCGTTCAGCCCCTCGGCCTTGATGCTTTCAACGACGCTGGCGCCAAGCTCCTCAAGGATGTCGACACCGACCACATTCGCACCTTCGCGCGCCAGACGGCGAAGGGCGACCTCGCCCATGCCGCGGGCCGAGCCGGTGACGATCACGTTCTTGCCGGCGAAGCGGCCGGGGATGAAGTAATCGTCGGACAGGCGAACAAGGTTCATCCGGCCAGCCACCTTTTCGTCCGCCGGATCCCACGGCGTGGCATAGGGACCGAGCGGTTCAGAGGCCTGCGCCTTTGCCTCTTCCGTGGTTGCGGCGACGGTGGCGCCTGCGGCAGCGGCTACACCGATGCCCTTTAGGATCTCGCGACGTTCGACCATGGAAACTCTCCCTTAAGCTGCTGAACCGGGTGTATCGTTCTTGGCAATCAGAAGGCGTAGCGGACAAAGACCATCGCGCTCAGCCAGTCTTTCTCGGTGCCGCCAAGGGCGTCGGTCACGGCCTGCCCGGGAACGGTGTAGGCGATGTGGCCATGCACGTAGACCTTGGGGCTGGCGAACCATTTCACCGTCACGTTCGCCTCGAAGCCGTATTCGTCGTCCTTCATGAATGTCAGCGCCGGATTGCCGCCGATGTTGTTCGTCTGGTCGGCGTAGAAGGCCCAGAGCTGCGGCACCAGCTCGACCTTGGGCGCAACGCGAAGCCGGCCCTGGATTCGGTGCGCGATCACGTTGGAATCCTGCACCACCTTGAAATGGTTTGCCCCCTGCACCCATTGCTCACCGTTGCCGCCCGACAGAAGCGGATCCCAACGCTCATAAGTCGTCGTCGCCGGATCATCGCCCGAGAAGTAGGACAGCCGGTAGCTAACCGCCGGGGTCCACTTGGCCTCGGCGAAGGAATATCCGATCTCGGCATAGCCAGCGCGGGCATCCATCGCGAAGTTGTCGTTGGTCTGTCGCGCCATCTCGGCCCCGCCGAAGAAGCCCGAAGTCCCGCCCGGCTGCGTATAGGTGAAGCGGAGGTCCCAGAGGTTCAGCCCTTCGCGCGTGCCTGCGATCCCGCCGGTGGGGCTGAAGTAGTTCTGGGTCGATTCCGGCACGGTCAGATAGCTTGCCCCCAGCAGGAGGCCCGGTCGCACGACAGACTCCACGTTCACCCCGGTAATGACCGTTTCGGTGTCAAGGATCGGCAGTTCGTCGGGATCGACGTAGAAGGCCTCGACCCGGGTGTTGTTCCAGCCAAGCTGGCCGAGGACCAGCAGGTCGGATGACCAGCGCGCATTGGCCTGAAGGGCGGCGCGTTCCTGCCCGTTGGCGGCGGTGTTGGCGATCAGGAAGGCGTTCGCAAGCGTGAACTTCTGGCGACCGGCGCTGAGGTTGAAGGTCAGGCGATTGCCGGAGGCATCGGTGGTACCGGTCACGAAGCCGACATAGGCATCCTCGACGCCGGTGAATGTCCGGGCATCATCCGTGAACAGTTCCTGCCCGCGCGAGGTCGAGGTGATCGCGCTGAGGCCGCCGTAAAGGTAGAGGCTGTCGGTCAGCGCGGTGATGCCGTAGAGGCCGTAATGCAGATAAGCCTCGCCCCACTGATCCCAGCCCGCCCCGGCAGGAGTGCCCGAGACCAGAGGGTTGCCCGCCAGCATCAGGTCGGGGCGACCGTACCAGGCGTTGTCGTTGGCGTAGTAAAGCGTCAGGACGTCAAGCTTGTAGCGAAGCACCGTGCCGTTCCGGTCGTAAAGCACCGGCAGATCGCCGCGATCGCCCGTCAGGAAGAAGCCCCGCTCGGTCTTCTGGTTGGCGTCGTCGGTCAGGGTGACGGTAACGGCAACGTCGATCCCCCCCGCGCTGCCGGGCGAAAGGTCATAGGTGACGTCGGCGATGGCCGGATTGCGCCGGGCGACGCCAATGGCCGCGTCGGCACGGTTGCGCGAAAAGGTCGAGCCGGGGAAGAGGGCGAGCGACCGGCGCACCGCATCGGCCACGCGGCTGTTCAGGGCTTCGTCAGGAGAAGGGTTGGCAATCGTGACGGTGACGGTGCCGACCGGTCGCTCATCGAAGGGGTTGCTGGCATAGGACTGTGCAAGGGCAGGCAGCGCCGTGGCAAGGAAAAGGGAGACCACGGCAGCCCAAAGGCGACCATGCGAGGCTCCACGCTTTCCGGCAGGACTCTGGTCAAGAGACTGGAGACGCATCTTTGTAACCCGGTGACGAAACTCACGCGGAAACAATGCGCCTTCCCAGGGCGGTCCTACAACGCAGAACCGGGCACGTCCGCCCAAGGCATTGCCCAAAATGGGCGCGAGGGGTTTGCGCCTCTGTGCGCCTAGACCGACACGGCGGCCTGCAGGGCGGCCTTGTCCATGGAACCGGCCTCACCCGCCAGCGACACGGTGCCCCGCTTGAACACATGCACCCGGTCGGCCAGCCGCCAGGCGAAGTCGAAGTATTGCTCGACCAGCACGATCGCCATGCCGCCCTGCGCCTTCAGGGCAGCCAGAACCTCGCCGATCTGCTGGATGATGTTGGGCTGGATGCCTTCGGTCGGCTCGTCCAGAAGCAGGACCTTCGGCCGCATGATCAATGCCCGGGCGATCGCCAGCTGCTGCTGTTGGCCGCCGGAAAGGTCACCGCCGCGCCGGTGCAGGAACTCCTTCAGGATCGGGAAGTAGGCATAGACCTCGTCCGGGATCCGGTGTTCGGATTTCGGCAGGACCGCGAAGGCGGTTTCCAGGTTTTCGCGCACCGACAGCAGCGGAAAGATCATCCGCCCCTGCGGCACGACGGAAAGGCCGCGCCGCGCCATTTCCTGCGCGGGCAGGACAGGCAGCACCTCACCGTCCAGCGTGACTGTCCCGCCTGAACGCGGATGGGTCCCGGCCAGCGCCTTCAGGAACGAGGTCTTGCCCACGCCGTTCGGCCCCATGATGCAGGTCACCTCACCCGCCTTCGCGGTGAAGTCGATGCCGTGCAGGATCTGGCTGCCGCCGTAGTGCAGGGTCAGTGCTTCCGTCGTCAGCATCAGCCGCGCCCCAGATAGACCGCGATCACTTGCGGATCGCGGGTGACGTGATCCAGCGAGCCCTCCGCCAGGACCGAGCCTTCGTGCAGGACCGTGACGCGGCAATTCAGGCGGCGGATGAACTCCATGTCATGCTCCACCACGACGACGGCGCGGGTCCTGGCAAGGTTCACCAGAAGCGTCGTCGTCAGTTCGCGCTCTGCCGGGGTCATCCCGGCAGCGGGTTCGTCGACAAGGAGAAGTCGCGGTTCCTGCGCCAGAAGCATGGCGATCTCCAGCCATTGCTTCTGGCCGTGGGAAAGCTCTCCCGACTTGCGGTGCAGGTGATCGGCAAGGCCAACTTCTTCGGCCAGTGCGCGCACGCGGGCCATGTCGGCGGGCTTCGGGCGCCAGAAGAGGACGGCCCAGGGGCTGCGGTTGGCCTTCAGCGCAAGGATCAGGTTCGCCTCGACCGTCTGGTCCTCGAACACCGTGGGGCGCTGGAACTTGCGGCCGATGCCTTCGCGGGCGATCCGCGCCTCGTTCATACCGATCAGCGGGACGGACCGTTCGCCAAAGGTGACCGTGCCCGTGTCGGGGCGGGTCTTGCCGGTGACGATGTCCATGAATGTGGTCTTGCCGGCACCGTTCGGCCCGATGATGGCACGGAGTTCCGCCGGGCCGATCTCGAAGGACAGGTTGTTGATCGCGCGGAAGCCGTCGAAGGTGACGGAGATGCCGGAAACTTCCAGAAGGGCGCTCATTTCCGCGCCTCCTGTTCCTGCAGGCTGCCGTCATCGGGGCCAAGTGGCGCGCCCTTGCGGTCGGGGGTGCCAATGCGCTGGAACCGGTCGAAGAGGCCGCCGATGCCCTTGGGCGCCAGCAGGGTGACGGCGACGAAGGCAAGGCCCAGGATCACCAGCCACCAGTCGACCCAGTTGAGGGAAACGGGGCCAAGGGGAATGTCCGGCAGGCGACCCGAGGTGAAAAGCGAGGAGAGAAGCGAGACGAAGGCCGCGCCGATGACCGCGCCGTAAAGCCGGCCGCGCCCGCCGATTGCGACCCAGACGGCCAGATAGATCGAGGCGATGGGGGCGAGTTCCGCCGGGTTGATGATTCCGGCCTGCGGGTAGTAGAGGACCCCGGCAAGCGCCGCGATCAGCGCGGTCAGGGTGAAGACGAACAGCTTGTAGACCTCGACCGGATAGCCAAGGAACCGCACCCGCGCCTCGTCATCGCGGATCGCGCGGATGACCGACCCGAACTTGCCCGAGACAACCCAGTTCAGCGCGAGGTAGCCAAGGGCGAGGGCAAGAGCCGAGGCCCAGAAGAACCAGATCGAGATCAGGTCCTGCGAAACCTCGCCCAGCCCGGGCAGGTTCTGCAGGCCGGAAAGCCCGTTGTTGCCGCGCAGCCCGCTGTCGTTCTGGAACAGGTAGAGGGCAAGGGCGAGGGTCATCGCTTGTGTCAGGATCGAAAGGTAGACGCCGGTGACACGGCTGCGGAAGGCAAGCCAGCCGAAGATGAGCGCAAGGAGGCCCGGCACAGCCAGCGCGAGGATCAGTTGCAGCGGCAGCGAATGGGCGAAGGACCAGATCACCGGCAGGTCGGATGACCCGACCACCCCGAATATCTGCGTGGCGATCCCGTTCTGGATCTCCTCAGGCGTCGGCGGCAGACCGCCCTGCGCCAGCGCCGCGACCACGATCTCTTCGGTCCGGGCATACATCAGCCACATCCCGATCATGTAGCCGCCAAGCGCGAAGAAGGCCATGTGACCCAGGCTCAGGATGCCCGCATAACCCCAGATCAGGTCCATCGCGAGGGCAACAAGGCATAGGCAGAGGGTCTTCCCCAGCGTCTTGACGAAGGAGGTGGAGATAAGGCCGGGGCCGTAAGCCTCTGACAGCAAGGTGACGACCAGCGTGAAGACCGCAAGGCAGGCGATGAAAATCAGCGCCGAGGGGTTCCGGGCAAAGAAGCTGCGGGTCATGTCAATCTCCCGCCGCGCGGCCACGCAGGGCGATGATCCCCCGCGGGCGGAACTGGATGAAGAGGATGATGAAGAGGATCATGTAGGTCTGCGCGGCAAGGGTGTTCGAAGGGTTCAGGAACTCGATCACCTTCTGCAGCGAGCCGATCATCGTGGCCCCGGCCAGCGTGCCCCAGACGTTGCCCACGCCGCCGACCACGACGGTCATGAAGGATTGGACGATGTAGTCCGCGCCCATCTCGGACGTGACCTTTGCATAAAGGCCGATGGCGACCCCCGCGATGCCCGCGATGCCGGACCCGAGGCCGAAGGTGAGCATGTTGATGCGGTCGGGGTTGATCCCCATGCTCGCCGCCATGGCCGGGTTCTGCGTGACGGCGCGGACCTCAAGGCCAAGGCGGGTTCGCTTCATCAGCCAGAGGAAGAAGCCAAGGAAGATCAGCGCCAGAACGAAGATCGCGATCCGGATGTAGCTGATCGAAACGACATCATTGAAGACCAGCGCCCCGTCCAGCCAGGACGGAGCGGTCAGCGGACGGGCCTGCGTGCCGAAGACGTTTTTCAGGATCTGCTGCAGCGCGATCGAGATGCCGAAGGTGGCGAGGAGGGTCTCAAGCGGGCGCTTGTATAGGTGGCGGATCACCAGACGCTCCATCGCCACGCCCGCGCCGAAAGTGACGGCGAAGGCCAGGGGCAGCGCAATCAGGATCGACAGCGTGTAATCCGGCACGAAAAGCTGGACGACAAAGCCGGTGTAGGCGCCCATGGTGATGAATTCGCCATGCGCCATGTTGATGACGCCCATGACCCCGAAGGTGATGGCAAGGCCGATGGCGGCCAGAAAGAAGATCGCGGCCAGCGACAGGGCATCAAGGCCAAGGTCGGCGGCCTGCATCAGGGCGACGTTGCGGTCGATCCTGGTTAGCGCGGCGCGGGCGGCGGATGTGACCGTGGGGTCAGCCTCGGTATACACCTCGTAGAAGCCATGGGCGGCGAGGGCGGCGGCTACCTCGTCGTCGGTGGCGGCGGTCGGCACGGTTCCGGCAACCTCAAGCGCCGTATAGGCCCGGTCGCGCGCTTCTTGCGAACTCAGCTCGGCCAGGGGAACCCCGCCGACCGTGCCGTTGACGACGTTGGCCACCAGGGCCGCGCGTTGCTCTTCCAGCGTCAGCCGGGCAGGCGCAAGGTTGGCGGCGACAAGAAGATCATAGGCCTCGGTTTCGGTCAGATCCTCGCCGGGAACCAGCGCGCGCGCGACATTGCCAGAAGGTTCCCCTGCAACGGCGATGCGGGTTGTTGCGACCAGGGGGTTCAGGGCCGCGCGGACATCAAGCGAGGTGTCGGACCCAAGGCTTTCAATGGCCGCGACGCGGGCGGCGGGGTCGGGATCGAAGCGCAGGGTCAGGAAACGCTCCAGCCGCTCCTTCTGTGCCTTAAGGGCCGGGTCAGCCTCGGTTTCAAGCGAGGCGCGCAGGGGTTCCAGGGCATCGGTGGTCGGGTCACGGGCGATGGTGGCCACCGCCTCGGCCCGCACGGCAGGGTCGGGGTCAGACAGGGTAAACTGCACAAGAGCCGTGGCAATCAGCCCGCGCACGCCGGCATTGGGCTTGAGTTCGGTCAGGTCGCCCTTTGCGGCAGTTCCGGCGACGGTGCCGTCGAGGTTGGTCAGGGCAAAGCCGTCGCCTTCGGGCTGGGCAAGAAACATCGCGCCATCCGCCTTGCGGATCACGAGGCGCTTGTCGGCCCAGGCGGCAAGAATGTCGTCGGCCATCGCATCGCCGCTGGCGGCCAGGGCGTCGATGACCGGGCCGATCGTCTGGCGCGAAGGTTTCTCGATCTGGGCGCGGTTTTCCTCGACGATCCGGGCTGCTTCCTGCGCGGCGGCCGGAAGCGGCAGAAGGCAAAGGGCCGCAAGCAGAAGGGCGGTCAGGCGCATTGGGCTTCCGGAAATGAAGGGAGATGAGGTGCCGGGCACGGGCGGGGGTCTTGCCCCCGCCCCCGCCCCCGATGAAAAGGGGCGGTGCCTGGTTGGTTGACCTAGTAGTTCGAGGTCAGCTGCACGCAGGTGTTGGTCTGCGTGTTGAACATGCCGCACTGCAGGTCGCGCCAGTTCGATTCCAGCACCGCCGATTCCGGCAGGAAGTCGGTCCAGGCGTCGCCGGGAACCGGCTCGGTCTGGCTGATGATGTCGAACTGGCCGTCGGCGCGGATTTCGCCGATCAGCACGGGCTTGGTGAGGTGGTGGTTCGGCAGCATCTCGGCGATGCCCCCGGTCAGGTTCGGGAACTTCTGGCCCCACATCTTTTCGCGCACGGCGTCGACATCGGTGGTCCCGGCCTCGGTCACCGCGTTCACCCACATGTTGAAGCCGATGTAATGGGCTTCCATCGGGTCGTTGGTGACGCGCGCGTCGTCCTTGATGAAGGCCTTCCAGGCCGCGATGAAGGCCGCGTTCTCCGGTGTGTCGGCCGACATGAAGTAGTTCCAGGCCGCAAGGTGACCGGCGAGGTTGGTGGTATCGAGGCCCGAAAGCTCTTCCTCGCCGACCGAGAAGGCGACGACAGGCAGCGTGTCGGCGGTGACACCGGCGGCGGCCAGTTCCTTGTAGAAACCGATGTTCGCATCGCCGTTGATCGTCGAGATCACGCCGACCTTCTTGCCGTCAGCACCAAGGGCCACCACGTCGGCCACGATCTTCGACCAGTCCGAATGGCCGAAGGGCGTGTAGTTGACGAAGATGTCTTCCTTGGCGATCCCCTTCTGCTGCAGATAGGCCTCAAGGATGTTGTTCGTGGTGCGCGGATAGACGTAGTCGGTCCCCAGAAGCGCGAACTTCTCGATCCCAAGCTCGTTGAGGTAATAGTCCACCGCCGGGATCGCCTGCTGGTTCGGCGCTGCCCCGGTGTAGAACACGTTCTTCGACGATTCCTCGCCCTCGTACTGGACGGGGTAGAAGAGCAGGCCGTTCAGTTCCTCGATCACCGGCAGCACCGACTTGCGGGACACGGAGGTCCAGCAGCCGAACATCACGTCGACGTTCGACACGGTCAGAAGCTCGCGCGCCTTTTCGGCGAAGAGCGGCCAGTCCGAGGCCGGGTCGACGACCACCGCCTCAAGCTGCTTGCCCAGAAGACCGCCCTTGGCGTTCTGCGCCTCGATCAGCATGAGCATGGTGTCTTTCAGGGTCGTCTCGGAAATCGCCATCGTGCCCGACAGCGAATGGAGCACACCGACCTTGATCGTTTCGGCCTGCGCAAAGGTTGCGCGGGGAAGGGCAAGGGCAGCCATGCCGGAAGCCAGAAGCGTGCGCCGTGACAGTCTCATCTTCACTCTCCTATAGGTCCCCCTGTGGCCGCCCGCACATGGCAGAGCAACCGGCCGCAGAGCAGCACGTTGTTGTTGGTTCGGGTGCAGGGGCGGCGGGCCTCTGCCTGCCTTGGGGCGGCACGCGCCGTGCAAGACACCGTTAGCTGAGCAGATTCGTCTCCCCGATCAACCCGATCGGGACCTGAAGACCTGCCAGTCCGAATTTCGGCGCGACTTGCACATATCTTCTGCGGTCTGACTTGCCGCAGCGCAGAAATGCAGCGCCCAGCGAACGGATATCTGGCCCCGCGAATGCCACGGCACGCCCCTGCTGACCAGGTTCCGATACGCGTGGCGGGTCAGGCAGGCGTAAAGTCCAGCCGCATCCGGTGAAGATAGCGGTCCCCGGGCGCCAGGCGTGGCGATGGAAAATGCGGCTTGTTGGGAGAATCGGGAAACCGCTGGGTTTCGACTGCGAAGCCCGCAAAGCGCCGGTATGTGGCACCGGCCTTGCCCGGTGCGCCCGCGAAATGCACGCCCGTGTAAAGCTGAACCCCGGGCTCGCTGGTGCTCAGCCGCAGGCAGCGGCCCGAGACGGGATCGGACGCGACGAGGCAGGGCCTGAGACCGTCCTTGCCCAACGGCTCCGAGAGGCAGAAGTTGTGGTCGAAAGCCCCGGCTCCGGGAAGCCTGTCACCGATGAGGCGCGGCTGGCGGAAGTCGAACGCCGTGCCCGCAACGCCCAGAACCTCGCCCGTCGGGATCTGCTCGGAATCCACTGGCAGGTAAAAGTCGGCCCCGATCTGCAGGCAGTGCCCCATCACATCCCCGCTGCCCTGTCCGGCAAGGTTGAAATACGCGTGGTTCACCATGTTGACGACCGTCGGCGCGTCGGTTGTCGCATCCATCTCGATCTCCATCCCGTCGTCGGTGATCTGGTAGGTCGCCCGCGCGCCAAGCGTGCCGGGATATCCCATCTCGCCATCCGGCGAGGTGGTCACGAAGGTTACATGGCGGTCGGAGTGGCTTTCGATCCGCCAGACTTTCAGGTCGAACCCCTCTGCCCCTCCGTGCAGGTGATTTGCGCCCTCGTTCCGGTCGACCTGCACCTGGCGCCCGTCCAGTATGAATCTGCCGCCCCCGATGCGGTTCGCATAGCGTCCGCAGACAGCGCCGACATACCGGCCATGCGCTTGCCAATCCGCCAGACTGTCGTGCCCCAGCACCACATCGGCCAAAACGCCGTTGCGGTCGGGAACCCAAAGCTCGGCCACCCGAGCGCCCCAGGTCAGAAGTGACAGATGGAGGCCCCGTGGGCCGGACAACGTGACCCGATGCACGTCCGCCCCGCCGATCTGTCCGATGCCGGCGACAGTCGCCATGCTTTTCTCCTCCGGCGGTTACCCGGCCCAGTCCCGCGGCAGCAGGGCGTCCGGCATGTTCTGGTAGGCAACCGGGCGCAGCCAGCGGCGGATCGACATCGTCCCGACCGAGGTCGCCCCGAAGTTGGTCGAAGCCGGATATGGCCCGCCATGGACCTGCGCATCCACCACCTCGACCCCGGTCGGAAAACCGTTGGCCAGCACCCGGCCCGCCTTGCGCTCCAGGACCGGCATCAGCGATCGGGCAAGGTCCATGTCAGGCTCGTCAAGGTGAAGAGTGCAGGTCAGCTGGCCCTGCAGGCTGCGGGCGATGTCCTGCATCTCGGCAGCATGGCGGACGCGGACAATCAGGCCCAGCGGGCCAAAGACCTCTTCGGCCAGCATGTGGTCGGCCAGCCAGTCAACGCCGGAGACTTCGAACAGATAGGGCGTCGCATTCCGCATATCGCAGGTGGTGGTCAGGACCGCGCGCACGCCCGTCCCGGCCGCAACCCGGTCTCGACCGGTGCGGAAGGCCTCGGCAATGCCATCGGTCAGCATGGTCTGCGCCCCGACCGCCCCGACCGCATCCTTTGCTGCGGCGACAAATGCGTCGGCGTCTGGGCCATCGATCACCACGGCGATCCCCGGATTGGTGCAGAACTGGCCCGCGCCAAGGGTCAGTGACCCGGCCCACCCTTTGGCGATGGCCTCCCCGCGCGCGGCAAGGGCTGCGGGCAGAAGGAACATCGGGTTGACCGAGCCAAGCTCGCCAAAGAAGGGGATCGGCTCGGGCCGCGCGGCACACAGGTCGAACAGTGCCCGGCCACCGGCAAGCGATCCGGTGAACCCCACAGCCCTGATGTGCGGATGCTGAACCAGCGCTTCGCCGACGTCGCGCTTGCCGCCCTGCACCAGCGAGAAGGTGCCCGCCGGCATGCTGGTAGCCCTGATCGCCGCGTCGATGGCCTGGGCCACGATCTCGCCGGTCCCCGGATGGGCCGAGTGACCCTTCACCACGACCGGACACCCGGCGGCAAGCGCGCTGGCCGTGTCGCCCCCGGCGGTGGAGAAGGCCAGCGGAAAGTTGGAGGCACCAAAGACGGCAACCGGGCCGATGGGGCGCTGGATCAACTTCAGGTCCGGGCGGGGCAGGGGCTGGCGGTCGGGCATGGCTGGGTCGTGCCGACGGTCAAGCCAGTCGTTCTTCAGGATATGGGCCGCGAAAAGACGCAGCTGCATCGTGGTGCGGCCGCGTTCGCCTTCCAGACGGGCGACGGGAAGGCCGGTTTCCTGCGTGCCGACCTCGGTAATCTCCGGCCCCCGCGCCTCGATCTCCTGGGCGATACGGATCAGGAAGGCCGCACGCTCGGCACGGGTCTTCGCGGCATAGGCCGGAAAGGCGGCCTCGGCGGCCTCGCAGGCGGCTGCGACATGCGCCGGCGTGCCGACCGGAAAGCGGTGCGAGGGTCCGTGGGCCGGGGAAGAGGCGAAGGTCTGATCGCTCTCGATCCAGTCCCCCGCGATCAGGTGCTTGCCGGTCAGCATGGAGGTCTCCCTGTCAGAAATCGAAGGCGTCCGTGATCACCCGCTCGCCCAGCGTCAGGGCATCTGCGACATGGACCATGGGGGCAAGGTCCACCTCCGATGCGCCGCTGCGGACCAGTTCGGCCATCCTCGCGTAAAGGGCAGGGTATTCGCCCATTATCGTATTCTCACCGCCTTGAGGCTTGCCGTCGATTTCCAGAAGGTTGCCCCCCATCCGAAGGGCCAGCGCGCCCCGGTCGGTGCTGACCTCGATATCCCAGGTCTGCGGCCCCTCCTGACGCCAGTCGAAGTCTGCTGTGACCTGGCCCGAGAAGGTCAGTTGCGCGGCGATGGGTGTCTGACGGTTCGCCGGAAACTCCAGCCGCGCCTTGGTCAGGTGCACGGACCGGGGCAGGATCTCGGTCAGGATGGAAAGCGCGTTGATGCCCGGATCGAAGACACCCATCCCGCCGGGCTCGAACACCCAGTCCTGGCCGGGGTGCCATTTCCGGACATCCTCGCGCCAGGTAATGTGTGCCTTCTTTACGGTCTTGTCCTTCAGCCAGGCTTTCGCCGGCGCTACAGAGTGGGCCATGCGGCTGTGCCAGGTTGCGTAAAGGCTCAGCCCCCTTTCGCGCGCCAGGGCTTCAAGGGCATGCACCTCGGCCAGCGTAGCGCCTGGCGGCTTTTCCAGCATCACATGCCGCCCGGCCACTAGTGCCGCCTCGGCATAATCGAAGCGCGGCACCGGCGGCAGGCAAAGCGAAACGACGGGGACGTCGGGCCGCTCGGCGAGGAAGGCGGCGAAGTCGGTGAAGGCGGGCACGCCCGGCACCTGTCCCTTGCGGCTGACCGTCGCGGCCAGTTCCCAGTCGGCCGAGGCGGCCAGCGCGGGGACATGCTGGTCGAGGGCGATCTTCCCGATCCCGACCAGCGCCACCTTCGTCTTCGTGGCCATCAGTGACTCTCCCGGCCGACCGCATTGCCACGGCAGCCGACGAGAAAGTCCATGTCCGCCCCCTTGTCCGCACCTTGCACATGGTCATGGTAAAGCTTGGCATAGCCGGACCCCGGCGGTTCCACCGCAGGTTTCCAGGCGGCAAGCCGGGCCTTCAGCTCCTCGTCCGGGATGTCCAGGTGCAGGCGGCGGTTCGGCACGTCAAGCTCGATTATGTCACCGTTCTTCACCACCGCCAGCGGCCCGCCGCGCGCAGCTTCGGGGCTGGTATGCAGGACCACCGTGCCATAGGCGGTGCCCGACATCCGCGCGTCACTGATACGGACCATGTCGGTGATCCCCTTGCGCAGGACCTTGGGCGGCAGACCCATGTTGCCGACCTCGGCCATTCCCGGATAGCCGCGCGGGCCGCAGTTCTTCAGGACCATCACGCAGGTCTCGTCGATATCCAGATCCTCGTCGTTGATCTTCGCCTTGTAGTCGTCGATGTCCTCGAACACCACCGCACGCCCCCGGTGCGTCATCAGCGCGGGCGTTGCGGCCGAGGGTTTCAGGACCGCCCCGTCGGGCGCGAGGTTGCCCTTGATCACCACGATCCCGCCCGACTGGGTCAACGCCTTTTCGGCAGGAAGGATGACGTCGTCGTTGTCGATGCGGGCGTCCTTCACCTCGTCCCAGATCGGCCCGCCCGACACGGTCAGCGCGTCCTTGTTCAGTAGCCCCGCCTCGCCGAGCCGCTTGAGGACAGCGGGCAGCCCGCCGGCATAGAAGAACTCTTCCATCAGGTATTTGCCCGAGGGCATCAGGTTGACGATGGTCGGCACGTTCCGTCCCCATTCGTCCCAGTCGTTGAGCGTGAGGTCGATCCCGCAGCGCCCCGCGATGGCAAGGATGTGGATCACCGCGTTGGTCGACCCGCCGATCGCCGCATTGGTGCGGATTGCGTTCTGAAAGGCTTCACGGGTCAGGATGTCGGACGGTTTCAGGTCGTCCTTCACCATCTGGACGATCCGTCGTCCCGTCAGCTGCGCCATTACGCGTCGGCGGCTATCCACCGCCGGGATCGCGGCATTGCCCGAAAGCGTCATCCCCAGCGCCTCGGCCATGCTTGCCATCGTCGAAGCCGTGCCCATGGTGTTGCACGACCCGGGGGAACGGGACATCGACGCTTCCGCCTCGACGAACTCTTCCGCCGTCATCTTGCCGGCCTTCACCGCTTCGCTGAACTTCCACAGATGCGTGCCCGACCCGACGCGCTCGCCCCGGAAATAGCCGTTCAGCATCGGCCCGCCAGAGACCATGATCGTCGGCAGGTCGACCGAGGCAGCCCCCATCAGAAGCGACGGTGTGGTCTTGTCGCAACCCACGATGCAGACGACGCCATCCATCTGCTGGCCGCGGATGGTTTCCTCGACCGCCATCGCGGCAAGGTTCCGGAACATCATTGCGGTGGGCCGGAAGCCGGACTCGCTGACGGAAAACACCGGAACGATGACCGGAAAGCCGCCAGCCTCGTAGACGCCGTGCTTCACCCTCTCGGCCAGGTCGCGGGAATGGGCGTTGCAGGGGTTGAGTTCCGAGAAGGTGTCCAGGATGCCGATCACCGGGCGCCCGTCGAAGAGGTCGGCGGGGAGGCCCTGGTTCTTCATCCAGCCGCGATGGTAGATGGCGTCCTTCGACATGCCACCGAACCATTCCTGCGACCTTAGCTTGCGGGGCCAGGGGGCGGGCTTGAACTTGGTCATCACTGGCTCCTTACAATGCGTGAACGCGGGTCGCGCCGGAAGACCTTGGCGCAAAGGTCAGGGTGTTGCGAAGCGGCTGGCCGAAATCCGGCACCTCGATCTCGAACATGTCGCCCTCTTCGGTCTTGATGCCGTCGGCGAAGGACAGCGTGGCGGTGCCGAAGTAGTGCACGTGCAGGTCGCCGGGCTGCCGGAAGATCGCATACTTGAAATGGTGATGCTCCAGGTTCGCCAGCGTGTGGGACATGTTGGCCTCGCCAGAGAGGAAGGGTTTCTCCCACAGCACCTTTCCTCCCCGCAGGATGCGGCTTTGGCCGCGCAGGTCCGATGGAAGGTCACCCACAAGGATCTCGGGCCCGAAGGATGCAACCCGCAGCTTTGAATGGGCGAGCCAAAGATAGTTCACCCGTTCCGTCACATGGTCCGAAAACTCGTTGCCCAGGGCCCAGCCGATCCGGTGCGGACTGCCGTCGGGCCCGATAAGGTAGATGCCCGCGATCTCCGGCTCTTCGCCGCCATCCTCGGCAAAACCGGGCGCCTCGAGGGCATCACCCGGGGCGACGGCGGCATGACCATTGCCCTTGTAGAACCATTCGGGCTGTGCACCGACCTCGCCTGCAGCGGGACGCCCGCCGTCAAGACCCATTCGGAACATCTTCATGCTGTCGGTCAGGGTCTCTGCACCAGCAAGCTTCGCATGCATCGCGTCGCGGGCGGAGGCCGACCCGAGATGGGTCAGACCGGTTCCCGTCAGGTGAAGATGCGCCGGGTCGGGGTGGCTTACGGGGAGATCGAAGGTCGCACGGGCAAGGTCGACAGTCTCGCCAAGCCCGCGCTTCTCGATCTCGGCCGCCAGGCCATGCCCCGCACGGATCGCCTCAGCGGCAAGGTCGTAGACTGAAGCGGTATTGCGCAGCGCCCGGGCTTCCGTCCCCATGCGTACGACCGGGCCGACGCCCTTGACGGTGGATAGGTGCATCGATTGTCTCACTTGTTCTTGTTGTAGACGTCGAAGATCACGGCAGCGAGAAGCACCAGCCCCTTGATCATCTGCTGGTAGTCGATGCCGATCCCCAGGATCGACATCCCCATGTTCATCACCCCCATGATCAGCGCGCCGATCACCACCCCGATGATCGTTCCGGACCCGCCCGCCATCGCCGCCCCGCCGATGAAGACGGCGGCGATCGCGTCCAGCTCGAATCCCGTCCCCGCCTTCGGGGTGGCTGAATTCAGGCGCGCCGTCACCATCATTCCGGCCAGCGCTGCCAGGACGCCCATGTTGACAAAGCAGAAGAATACCAGCCGCTCCGTCCGGATGCCGGACAGCTTGGCGGCCTTCTCGTTGCCGCCGACAGCATAAATCCGGCGGCCCTGTACGGTGTTCTCGGTGAAGAAGGCGTAGAGGATGATCAGGACGGCAAGGACGACCAGTACGTTCGGAAGTCCCCGGAAGCTTGCCAACTGCCAGCCGACGAAAGCCATCGCTGCCGAGATGATCAGTGTGCGGCCCCAGAAAAGGCCCGCAGGTTCGGGCGCGATGCCGAACTCGGCATCCCTTGCGCGGGACCGCAGGCCGATCCAGATCACCACGCCGATGGCGATGGCGGTGACGATCAGCGTCAGGCCGTGGGGTTTTTCCAGACCGGTAAGATCGGGAATGAAGCCCGAGGACATCGCCTGGAATTCCTTTGGGAAGGGGCCGATGTTCTGCCCGCCCAGCAGCCACAAAGTCGCTCCGCGGAAGACCAGCATCCCGGCCAGGGTGACGATGAATGACGGAATGCGCCAATAGGCGACCCAGTAGCCCTGCGCTGCCCCGATCAGCCCGCCGACGATGAGCGTCAGGGGTATCACGACCGCGATTGGCAACTCGAGTTCCACAGTCAGATAGGCGGCGACGGCCCCGGTGAAGGCGGCGACCGAGCCCACCGAAAGGTCGATGTGCCCAGCGACGATGATCAACAGCATCCCGAGTGCGAGGATGATCACGTGGCCGTTCTGCAGGAAGATGTTGGTGATGTTCGGGGCCTGCAGGAACATCGGTTTGCCTTGCAGGCCCACCAGCAGCGAAAACAGCGCCACGATTGCGACCAGCGCAAGCAACATGCCGTTCTCGCGCAGATGGTTGCCGAGGGAATTCTTCTTGTCAGCCATTCACGCCACCTTCCCCGTGGTCTTGCCGCCGCTCTTGTTGTTGTCCTTGACGATCAGGGCCATGATCCTCTCCTGGCTCGCCTCCGCCCGGGACAGCTCGCCCACGATCCGGCCCTCGTTCATCACGTAGATGCGGTCGCACATGCCCAGAAGCTCGGGCATTTCCGACGAGATCATCAGGACGCCGCGGCCCTGCTCGGCCAGGTCCTTCATGATCGTGTAGATTTCGAACTTCGCGCCCACGTCGATGCCGCGGGTGGGTTCGTCCAGGATCAGAAGTTCGGGGTCGGTGAACAGCCACTTCGACAGGACGACCTTCTGCTGGTTCCCGCCCGACAGGTTGACCACCTTCTGCTGGACGCCAGGGGTGCGGATCGCAAGCTGCTTGCGGTAGCTTTCTGCCACCTGAGCCTCGCGCCGCTTGTCGAGGATCGAGTTCTTCGCGATCCCGAAAAGGTTCGCCAGGCTGATGTTCTTCAGGATCGGCTCTTCCAGGATCAGGCCCAGCACCTTGCGGTCCTCGGTCACGTAGGAAATCCCGGCGTCGATCGCCTTCGTCACGGTTGAGACGTCGACGGCTTTGCCGTGCATTTTCACCGTGCCCGAATGGCCCTTGCCATAGCTGCGTCCGAAGACTGACATGGCAAGCTCGGTCCGCCCCGTGCCCATCAGCCCCGCGATCCCGACGATCTCGCCTTTGCGGACGTTCAGGGAAACGCCCTTGATCATCTGCCGCCCGGCCTGTTCCGGGTGCCAGCAGGACCAGTCCTCCAGTTCGAAAAGCAATTCGCCCGGATTGGGGACACGGTCCGGATAACGGTGCTCCATGTCCCGGCCCACCATGTCGCGGATGATCCGGTCCTCGGAAATCTCGGACTTCGACAGCGTCGAGACCGAGGTGCCGTCGCGGATCACCGTGATCCGGTCGGCAACGCGGGAAATCTCGTTCAGCTTGTGGCTGATGATGATCTGCGTGACGCCCTTGGCCTTCAGTTCCAGCATCAGGTCCAGAAGGCGGTCGGCGTCTGCTTCCTGCAAGGCAGCGGTGGGTTCGTCGAGGATCAAGAGGCGCACGTTCTTCGACAGCGCCTTGGCGATCTCGATCAACTGCTGCTTGCCGACGCCCAGCTTTCCGACGACGGCGCTGGGGGGTTCGTTCAGGCCGACCTGGCGCAGAAGCGTGCCCGTCTTCTGCATCGCCAGCGGCCAGGAGATGACCCCGTTGGTCGCAACCTCGTTGCCCATGAACAGGTTCTCGGCGATCGACAACAGCGGGATCAGCGCAAGTTCCTGATGGATGATGATGATGCCCTTTGCCTCACTGTCGCGGATCGACCGGTTCTGCAGGGGCTGGCCGTCATAGACGATTTCGCCCTCATAGCTGCCATGTGGATAGACGCCGGACAGAACCTTCATCAGCGTGGATTTGCCTGCGCCATTTTCGCCGCAGATGGCATGGATTTCGCCGGCCTCGACCGTCAGGCTGACACGGTCAAGCGCCTTCACGCCGGGGAAGACCTTGGTGATCTCCCGCATTTCCAGAAGTGTCGACATGTCCCCTCCCGAAGGGCGACCGGCCCGCGCGGCATCGCACGGGCCGGTGCTTCGGATCAGCTTACTTCAGCTGGTCGGCGGTGTAGTAGCCCGAACCGACAAGGATCTCCTCGTAGTTCGAGATGTTCACCGAGACGGGCTCCAGCAGGTAGGACGGAACCACCTTCACGCCATTGTCGTAGGTGGTGGTGTCGTTGATCTCCGGCTCGGCACCCGACAGTACCGCGTCGACCATGGCCACGGTGACCTTGGCCAGCTCGCGGGTGTCCTTGAAGATGGTCGAATACTGCTCGCCCGCGATCATCGACTTGACGCTGGGGATTTCCGCGTCCTGGCCGGTGACGATCGGCATCTTCAGGTCGCCCGAGCCGTAGCCGACTCCCTTCAGCGACGACAGGATGCCGATGGAGAGGCCATCATAGGGCGACAGCGCGCCGTGCAGCTGCTTGTCGCCGTAGTTCGAGGACAGAAGGTTGTCCATCCGGGCCTGCGCCACCGCGCCGTCCCAGCGCAGCGTGCCGACCACGTCCATCCCCATCTGGCCCGACGGAATGGCGATGTCGCCCGCGTCGATCAGCGGCTGCAGGACGCTCATCGCGCCGTTGTAAAAGAAGAAGGCGTTGTTGTCGTCGGGCGAGCCGCCGAAGAGCTCGACGTTCCACGGCTTCACATCCGGGAAACGCTCCTTCAGGCCCGCAACCAGCGATTCCGCCTGCTGCACGCCAACCTTGAAGTTGTCGAAGGTGGCATAATAGTCGACCGAGCCCGAGTCACGGATCAGCCGGTCATAGGCGATGATCTTGATGCCTTGAGCGGCAGCGTTGTCCAGCGCGTTCGACAGCGTGGTCCCGTCGATGGCCGCGATCACCAGCGCCTTGACGCCCGAGGTGATCATGTTCTCGATCTGGTTCAGCTGGGTAGGGATATCGTCCTCGGCATACTGCAGGTCGGTGGCATAGCCGGCCGCCTGGAAGGCCGCGACCATCGATTCACCGTCCGAAATCCAGCGCGACGAGGATTTGGTCGGCATTGCGATACCGATCGTGCCCTTGTCCTGGGCAAAAAGCGGCATGGCCGAAAGCGCAGCAGTCGAGCCGGCAAGGGCCATGAGGCCGCGGCGGGTTAAGATCATCTGTTTCCTCCCGATGACTTATTTGCATCCGGCCTGCGCAGGACATCCTGGTGCCTGCCAGCGGACCGACCGGACATTGATTGCGGATGACATATCTGTCAAATATCCATTTGGAAGAAAATCATACCCAAAATGAAATGAGTTCGCACCCTTCCGGCATCGCCGCCGTCCTCCGCAAGCTGAAGCCAATGCACCTGCGCCTGGTGGCCGAGCTTGGCGATGCCGGCGGGCTTGGGCTTGGAGCCGACCGCCTGGGGATTTCCCAGCCTGCTGCCTCACGCCTTCTTGCAGAAATGGAAGAGTTGCTTGGCTTTCGCCTCCATGAACGGCAGGGAAGGGGGCTTCGCCTCACTCCGGCCGGTGAGGCCCTCGCCCGCAGGGCAGCCCGGATCCAGATCGAACTCGCCGACGCCGCGCGGGAACTGGCCGAAGCGGCGACCGGCCGGACCGGGACGATCCGGGTCGGCGCGGTGACCGGACCTGCCCTCAGCCTCCTCATGCCCGCAATCATCGAGCTGCAGGAGGCCCACCCCGGCATCCGCGTCGAAGTGACGGTGGCGACCTCTGCCATCCTCTGCAACCAGCTTCGTGAAGGCAGCCTCGACTTCGCGCTCGCCAGGCTTCCCGCCAGCGAGACCTTGCTTGAGGCGCGCCTTGTCGCCGCCGAACCCCTGTCCCTCGCGGTGCGGCGAGGGCACCCTCTGCTCTTGAAGCCTAAGGTCGCACCACATGACCTGCTTCACTACGAATGGATCATGGGGACCGACGACACCCTTCTGACCCAGACGGTCCTTGCGCGGCTCACCGACCTGCGGTTGCCCGTCCCAAGGCGGCGCATTGCGACCTCGTCTTTCCTGTTCACGCTTGCGGTTCTGAACCAGACCGACAGCATCGCCCCATTGGCGACCCCGGTCGTGGACAGCTTCTCAGGCAGTCCATCCATGCCCTTCGTCGCTCTGCCCGTCGATCTTGCGCTGGCCGTCGCTCCGTTCAGCATCGTCACCCGGGCAGGTACGCAACTCACACCCTCGGCCCAATCACTGGCCGACTCCATCATCACCAGAAGCGGGATATGACGCCTGCGGTAGTCGGCGCACTGGAATCGTCTTGACGGAAATGGAACGTTCCAATATCACTAGGAACGTTCCATAAACGGGGGATGCGCCAGATGCGGTGGGGCCTGATCGGGGCAAGCACGATTGCAGCGCAGCATGTGATCGGCGCAATCCGGGCCACCGGCGGGCAGGTCGCTGCCGTCGCCAGCACCCGGCAGGCAAGGGCCAAGGAGTTCGCTCAAGCGCATGGCATCGACGTGGCCCTTAGCCAGCTTGAAGACCTTCTCAGCCTTCCGGGGATCGGGGCCGTCTACATCTCGTCCACCAACGAAAAGCACTATGTCCAGACGATGTCGGCGCTGAAGGCCGGCAAGCACGTCCTGTGTGAAAAACCCCTCGCCATGACCACCGCTGAAGCGGCAGAGATGGTGGCGCTTGCCGAAAGCCGGGGTCTCGTCCTTGCCACCAACCACCACCTGCGCTGCTCGGGCAGCCACCGTGTGATCCGCGACCTCGTCGCCGATGGCAGCATCGGCAAGGTGCTATCGATGCGCATCTTCCACGCCGTGCATCTGCCGCAGTCGCTGCAGGGTTGGCGGATCAACGACGCCTCGGCCGGGGGCGGCGTCATCCCCGACATCACCGTGCATGACGCCGATGTGGCCCGCTTCATCCTGGGCGAAGACCCGGTTACAGTGGTGGCGCAGGCCGGCACCTCGGGCCTCGGCCAGGGCGTCGAGGACAGCGCGATTTCGGTCTGGATCATGCCCTCGGGCGCCATGGTGCAAAGCCATGAAAGCTTCACCCACCCCTTCGCGGGCAGCGGACTGGAGGTTCACGGCACCCTTGGCTCCATCTTCGCCCGTGGCGTCATGACCCAGGCCCCGGTCGGCGAGATCGAACTCGTGACCGCAGCAGGGCGCGAAACGATCCCATTCCCAGCGCACGACCTTTACGCCCAGGGCCTGCAGGATTTCCTCGGCGCGGTTGCCGGACGGGGCCACCCGGCAGCAACCGGGCGCGATGGCGTCGCCTCCCTCGCCGTCGCCCTTGCCGTGCGCGAGGCCGCCCGCACCGGCATCCGCCAGACCGTTGATTACGGGAGGGCCGCATGACCAAGCTCGTCACTCCGGAAGAAGCCGTCGCGCGCATCGGGGATGGTGCGGTCGTGACGGTCTCGTCCTCCTCGGCACTGGGCTGCCCCGACCTGGTGCTCAAGGCGCTGGGCGACCGCTTCCGTGCAGAAGGTCACCCCCGCCGGATCACCACGCTTCATCCCATCGCTGCCGGGGACATGTATGGCGTCAAGGGCATGGACTGGATCGCGCAGGACGGTCTTCTCGACCGTGTCCTCGCCGGATCCTATCCGTCGGGTTCCTCGAACCTGCCGATGCCCGAGATCTGGAAGATGATCGTCGAGGACCGCGTCGCCGCCTACAACGTCCCCTCCGGCATCCTCTTCGACATGCACCGCGAGGTCGCCGCCCGCCGTCCCGGTGTTCTGACCAAGGTCGGCATGGACACCTTTGCCGACCCGATCCGCGAAGGCTGCGCGATGAACGCGCGCGGCATGGCAGCGCCCATCGTCAAGCGGGTGGAGTTCGGCGGGGTTACCTGGCTTCACTTCCCGAACATCGCGCCCGATGTCTGCATCCTCCGTGCCACCACGGCGGATGAAAACGGAAACCTGACCTATGAACACGAAGGCGCCTACCTGGGCGGGCTGGAACAGGCCATCGCCGCGCGCAACAACGGCGGGCTGGTCATCGCGCAGGTGTCCCGCGTGACCGCGAAGGGCTCGCTCCGGCCCCATGACGTCCGCGTTCCCGGCCACCTCGTCGACCTGATCGTGGTCGACCCCGACCAGAAGCAGACCTGCGAAACCCCCTATGATCCGGCCATCTCGGGCCAGATCATGCGGCCCTGGTCCTCCTTTACCCTGGCCGAGCATGGCGTGGAAAAGGTCATCGCCCGCCGCGCCGCGATGGAACTGAAGGGCGGCCAGACCGCCAACCTCGGCTTCGGCATCAGCGCCATGGTGCCCCGCATCCTCCTCGAGGAAGGCCATCCCGAAGCGGTGACCTGGGCCATCGAACAGGGTGCCGTGGGCGGAATGCCCCTGACCGGCTTTGCCTTCGGCTGCGCCTCGAACGCCTGGGGCTACGTGCCTTCGCCACAGCAGTTCATCTACTTCCAGGGGGCAGGCTTCGACGTCTCGTTCCTGTCGTTCCTCGAGATCGACGTGGAGGGCAACGTCAACGTCTCCAAACTCGGCAAGAAACCCTACCTCACTGCCGGCTGCGGTGGCTTTGTCGACATCACCTCGCATGCCCGCAAGATCGTCTTCTCCGGCTGGTTCGAGGCTGCGGCCCAGATCGCGCTGTCCCCGACCGGACTTTCCGTGACCCAACCCGGCAAATTCGCCAAACTCGTCGACAAGGTCGAACACGTCACCTTCTCGGGCAACCGCGCCCGCGCGCAGGGGCAAGAGGTCCTGTACATCACCGAACGCTGCGTCATCCGCCTGACCGAAACGGGCCTCGTCGCGACCGAGGTCATGCCCGGCATCGACCCCGCACGCGACATTGTCGCCGCCTCAGGCGGCCGGGTGGCGCTTGCCGAAAACGCCACCGTCATGCCGCTCTCGCTCCTGGGCGAGGGCCCGATGGGGTGGCAGCCATGAGCGGCTTACGCCTTCACATGGCAGACGGCCTGGCCGAATTGCGTCTGGACAACCCGGCCAAGCTGAACTGTTTCACCGTCGACATGCTCGGCCAACTGGCCGGCCATCTCGAGGTCATCGAGGGCCGCCCTGAGGTGCGCGCGGTGATCGTGACCGGGGAAGGCGAAAAGGCCTTCTGCTCGGGGGCCGATATCAACGCCTGGGGCGGGCTATCCCCCGCCGACTTCGCCCGCACCTGGGTGCGCGGCGGGCATCGCCTGTTCGACCGCCTGGCGCGGCTCGCAAAGCCGACCATCGCCGCGCTGAACGGCCACGCCTTCGGTGGCGGGCTGGAGCTTGCCGCCGCCTGCGATATCCGCGTGATCGCCCCCGGTGCCACAGTTGCCCTGCCCGAGGCGGCGGTCGGGATCGTCCCCGGCTGGTCCGGCACCCAGCGCCTCGCCCGGCTTCTGCCGGAAGGGATGCTCAAGGAAATGTCGCTCTTCGGCCGCCGTATCGGCGCGGATCGCCTCTATGCCGCCGGTTTCGTCGCCGAGATTGCCGCCGATCCCCGCGCCGCCGCGCGCGAGATTGCACGTGCGGCCACCCTATCGCCCCGCGCGACCGAGATTGCCAAGGCGATGATCCACGCCGGGGCAGGTGAAGACACCGCCGCGATGATCGAGGCGCTCGGCTCGGCCGCCATCGCCGCCACTGCCGACCGGGAAGAGGGCGTCGCCGCCTTCCGGGCCAAGCGCAAACCAGAATTTCCGGGGACCTGAGATGACCGAATTCACCCTGATCCCCGCCTCCGGCACTGCCCTTCCGGCCAGCCCCTTCCATGCCCGCCACCTGATCGACGGCAACTGGCAGGACAGCGCCGACGGCGCGGTCACCGAACGCCTCTCGCCGTCCCACGGCATCGTCGCCAGCCGCGCCGCCAGGGGCGGCAAGGCCGAGGCCGAGGCCGCGATCGCCGCCGCCCGCACAGCCTTTGACGACGGGCGCTGGAGCCGCCTTTCCGGAAAGGCCCGCGCGACCGTGCTGCTGAAGGTCGCCGACCTGATCGAGGCCAATGTCGACCGCATGGCGCTGCTTGAGACCCTCGAATCCGGCAAACCCATCACCCAGGCGCAGGGCGAGATCGGCGGGGCGGCAGATCTCTGGCGCTATGCGGCATCGCTGGCCCGCACCCTGCACGGGGACAGCCACAACTCGCTGGGCGAGGACATGCTGGCGGTCGTCCTGAAGGAACCTATCGGCGTTGTCTCCATCATCACGCCCTGGAACTTCCCGTTCTGGATCCTGTCGCAGAAGCTCCCCTTCGCGCTCGCTGCGGGCTGCACCTGCGTGGTGAAGCCGTCCGAACTGACCCCCTCGACCACCGTGATCCTTGGCGAGCTTCTTGCCGAGGCAGGGCTTCCCGCCGGCGTCGTCAACATCGTCCTCGGCCACGGACAGCCGGTCGGCGCTACCCTTGCTTCCGACCCGCGCGTGGACATGGTGACCTTCACCGGCTCCACCGCCGTCGGGCGCGGCATTGCGGCGGCGGCAAGTGCCACGCTGAAGAAGGTTGCGCTGGAGCTTGGCGGCAAGAACCCGCAGGTGATCTTTCCGGACGCCGACCTTGAAAGCGCCGCCGATGCTGTGGTCTTCGGCGTCTATTTCAACGTCGGCCAGTGCTGCAACTCCGGTAGCCGAATAATCGTTCATGAAGACATCGCGGAGGCTTTCACGGCCCGCGTAGTGGAGCTGTCGAAGCAGGTGGCCTTCGGCGATCCCCTCGACCCCGCAACGCAGGTCGGGGCCATCGTCACGCCCGAGCATGGCGCGAAGATCGACGGCTACGTCGCCGCCGCCCGCGCCGCCGGGGCGCGGGTTGCGCTTGGCGGCGCGGCGCTGCAAGTCCCCGGCCTCGGGCCCCAGTTCTACCAGCCGACCGTCGTGACCAACGTCACCCCCGACATGGCCATCGCGAGGGACGAAGTCTTCGGCCCGGTCCTGACCGTCCTCACCTTCCGCACCCTCGACGAGGCCCTCGCCCTCGTGAACGACGCCGACTACGGCCTCTCCGCCGGGGTCTGGAGCGAAAATGTCCATACCTGCCTCGCTTTCGCCCGCGGAGCTCAGGCCGGCACGGTCTGGACCAACACCTGGATGGACGGCTTCCCGGAGGTTACTTTCGGCGGCGTCAAGCAATCGGGCTTGGGGCGCGAGATCGGCCGCTTCGGCCTGGACGAATTCATGGAGATCAAGTCGCTGGTGATGCGGATCGGCCGCACGCGGGCGCCTTGGGTAAGACCCCACTGACCGGGAACCGGCAGCGGGCAAGCAATGCGCATCAAACGGGAGGAACCAAAATGCGCCTTTTCGGAAAGACGATGACGGCAGCAGCCGTTCTGGCTCTGACAACCTCGGTGACCCTCGCCGAGGATGTCGAGGTCCTGCACTGGTGGACCAGCGGAGGCGAAGCCGCCGCACTTAACGTCCTGAAAGACAACCTTGGCGGCCAGAGCATCGGCTGGGTTGACATGCCCGTCGCCGGCGGCGGCGGTGAAGCGGCGATGACCGCGCTCCGCGCCCGCGTCACGGCAGGCGACGCGCCGACCGCCGTGCAGATGCTCGGCTTCGACATCCTCGACTGGGCGAACGAAGGTGCGCTGGCCGACCTCACCGCCACCGCGACCGCCGAAGGCTGGGACAAGGTGGTGCCGGCGGCGCTGCAAGGCTTCTCGACCTCTGACGGCAAGTGGATCGCCGCCCCGGTCAACGTCCACTCGACCAACTGGGTCTGGATCAACAAGGCCGCCCTTGATGCCGCGGGCGGCAAGGCCCCGGAAACCTGGGAAGAACTGGTCACCGTCCTTGACGCGATGAAGGCCAACGGCATCACGCCGCTGGGTCACGGCGGTCAGGCGTGGCAGGACGCGACTGTGTTCGACGGCATCGTCCTCGGCATGGGGGCCGACTTCTACAAGGCCGCCTTCATCGACCTCGACCCCGCAGCACTGGGTGGCGAGCAGATGGCCGAAGCCTTCAACCGCCTGATCAAGCTGCGCTCCTACGTCGATGACAACTTCTCGGGCCGCGACTGGAACCTCGCCTCGGCCATGGTCATCAACGGCGAGGCCGGGATGCAGATGATGGGCGACTGGGCCAAGGGCGAGTTCCTGAAGGCCGGCAAGGTCCCGGGCACCGACTTCGTCTGCATCCGCTTCCCCGGCACCCAAGGTCTGGTGACCTTCAACTCCGACCAGTTCGCGATGTTCAACCAGACCGACGCTGCCGCTCAGGAAGCGCAAGTGGCGATGGCCAAGGCGATCATGGACCCGGCCTTCCAGTCGGCCTTCAACGTGGTCAAGGGCTCGGTCCCCGCACGGACCGACGTGCCGGACACCGACTTCGACGACTGTGGCAAGAAGGGTATGAAGGACCTGGCCGAGGCGAACGCGAACGGAGGCCTCTTCGGCTCGATGGCGCATGGGCACGCGGCCCCGGCTGCGGTGAAGAACGCGGTCTATGACGTGGTGACGGCGGCCTTCAACGGCGAATACGCCGACGGTGCCGCTGCCGCTGCCGCGCTGGCCGAAGCCGTAGCCGCCGCGCAGTGACACCGGACCGGGGGGCGGCCACGGCTGCCCCCCGACCCAAATTCCTTGAGCAAGGAATTTGTCAAAATCCTTACTCAAGGATTTTGGCCGCCAACGACAACGGGAGGGACCGATGGCCACGACCGAGGCCGATTTCCGCACACGCCTGCAGGACTGGCTGCCAAAGCTCGTCCTCGCCCCCTCCTTCGCCGTGACGCTACTCTTCGTCTACGGGTTCATCCTCTTCACCATCGCCCTCAGCTTTACCCGATCGAAAATGCTTCCGCGCTGGGACTGGGCCGGCCTTGCCAATTATGAACGACTGTTCTCATTGCCTGCCTGGCATACTGCGACGGTCAACATCGCGATCTTCGCCACGCTCTACATCGTCATCTGCACGGTGATCGGCCTGATGCTGGCAATCTTCCTTGACCAGAAGATCCGGGGCGAGGGGATGCTGCGCCCGATCTACCTTTACCCGATGGCACTCTCGTTCATCGTCACCGGCACCGCCTGGAAATGGTTCCTCGACCCCGGCATCGGGCTTGAACGGATCGTCCAGCAATGGGGCTGGGAAAGCTTCACCTTCAACTGGATCAAGGACGGTGACATGGCGATCTACACCATCGTCATCGCCGCCGTCTGGCAGACCTCTGGCTTCGTGATGGCGATGTTCCTCGCCGGCCTCCGCGGCATCGACAACGAAATCCTCAAGGCCGCGCAGATCGACGGCGCCTCCAACTGGCAGCTTTACCGGCGGATCGTGATCCCGCTCCTCCGTCCCGCCTTCCTGTCGGCCTTCGTGATCCTCAGCCACCTCGCGATCAAGTCCTACGACCTGATCAAGGCGATGACCGACGGCGGCCCCGGCCGTGCGACCGAGATGCCAGCGACCTTCATGTATTCCTACACCTTCACGAGGAACGAGATGGGCGTCGGCGCCTCCTCGGCGGTGATCATGCTGATGACCATCGCCGCCATCATGGTCCCCTACCTTTACGCCGAGCTGAAGGAGAAGAAGGCATGAGCGCCGTCGCCCAGGACACCGCCGTCTCCACCGGCCGCATCACGCGCACCTTCATCTACCTGGTACTCGTCCTCTTCTCCCTCTTCTACCTCCTGCCGCTCTACGTCATGGGCATCAACTCGGTGAAGCCGCTCGATGAGATCACGGGGGGCAACATGATGGCCCTTCCGCAAACCTGGACCTTTGCCCCCTGGGCCAGCGCATGGTCCACCGCCCAGATCGGGGTCGAGCCGACGGGCCTGAAACCCTACTTCATGAACTCGATCCTGATGGTCGTCCCGGCCGTCGCGATCTCCACCATCGTCGGCGCGCTGAACGGCTACGTCCTGACCAAGTGGCGCTTCCGTGGCGATACCTGGGTTTTCGGGCTGATGCTCTTCTCCTGCTTCATCCCGTTCCAGATTGTGCTCATCCCGATGGCCATGGTCCTCGGCACGCTTGGCCTTGCCGGGTCGGTCCCGGGTCTGATCCTTGTCCATGTCGTCTACGGGATCGGCTTCACGACCCTCTACTTCCGCAACTACTACGCCTCTTTCCCGACCGAACTGATCCGCGCCGCGCAGATCGACGGGGCCGGGTTCTTCCGCATCTTCTGGCGCATCCTTTTGCCCGTCTCCGGCCCGATCGCGGTGGTCTCCGTCATCTGGCAGTTCACCAACATCTGGAACGATTTCCTGTTCGGCGCCTCCTTCGGCGGCACTTCGCAGCCGATGACCGTGGCCCTGAACAACCTCGTCCAATCCTCGACGGGCGTGAAGGAATACAACGTCCACTTCGCCGGCGCGATCCTTGCCGCACTCCCCACCCTCCTCGTATACATCGTCGCAGGCCGCTACTTCGTGCGCGGTCTGATGGCGGGCTCTGTGAAAGGCTGATCCGATGGGCTTTCTCGACATCCGCAACGTGACCAAGTCCTACGGGCAGGTCGAAGTCCTGCACCGCGTCGACATCGCGGTCGAAGAGGGGGAATTCCTCGTCCTCGTCGGCCCTTCGGGCTGCGGCAAGTCCACGCTTCTGAACATGATCGCGGGGCTGGAAGCGATCACCGGGGGCGAGATCGCGATCAAGGGGCGCGTCGTGAACGGCGTTCATCCGTCCAAGCGCAACATCGCGATGGTCTTCCAGTCCTACGCGCTCTACCCCAACATGACCGTGGGCCAGAACATGACCTTCGGGCTTGAAATGCACGGGGTGCCGAAGCCTGACCGTGACAAGGCGCTGGCCGAGGTGGCGAAGCTTCTCCAGATCGACCACCTCCTTGACCGCAAGCCCGGCCAGCTCTCCGGCGGCCAGCGCCAGCGCGTCGCGATGGGGCGGGCGCTGGTCCGGAACCCCGACGTCTTCCTTTTCGACGAGCCGCTCTCGAACCTCGACGCGAAACTCCGCGTCGACATGCGGACCGAGATCAAGAAGCTTCACCAGAAGCTCAAGACCACCATCGTCTACGTCACCCATGACCAGATCGAGGCGATGACGCTGTCCACCCGCATCGCCGTGATGAACAAGGGCCATGTCCAGCAGCTCGGCACGCCGAAAGAGATCTACGACACGCCCGCAAACGTCTTCGTCGCAACCTTCATGGGCTCGCCTGCCATGAACATCGTCCCCGCGACCGTGGTGGTGCAGAACGGGGCGGCCCATGTCGCCGTCTCCGATGCCGAGGGGCAGGTTCAGCACCTCCGCTTCTCCCAGGACCTCCGCGCCTGGGAAGGAAAGTCCATCCTCCTCGGCATCCGCCCTGAGGCGATCACCGACCCGGAAGGCGCCGACCGCAAGTCCGGGAACATCCAAAGCCTGAAGAACCGCGTCACCGTCACCGAACCCGCCGGGGCGGATACCTTCGTCACCATGACCCTCTCCGGCAAAGACGCCATTGCCCGGATGCGCGCCGATGCCAATGTCACCGCCGGGCAAAGCTTCGACTTCGCCGTGAACATGGAAAAGGCGGTGGCCTTCGACCCGAAGACCGAGGAACGGATTGCCTGAATGGGGCCGGATGTCATCATCATCGGCTCTGGCATGGGTGGCGCGACCCTCGCGGCCGCGCTTGCCCCCACGGGCCGGAAGGTGCTGATCCTCGAACGCGGCGACCACCTCAAGGACAGCCCCGAGGCGCGCGATCCCGCCGCCATCTTCCAGCACGCGTATTTCAAACCGAACGAGACCTGGCGCGACATCTCCGGCGCGCCCCTTCACCCCGGCAATTACGCCTATGTCGGCGGCAACACCAAATTCTACGGCGCTGTCCTCCTCCGCTACCGGGCCGAGGACTTTGCGCCGCTGCGCCACATCGAAGGCACCACCCCCGGCTGGCCGATCGCTTACGAAGACCTCGAACCCTGGTACTCCAAGGCCGAAAGCCTTTACCGCGTCCGGGGCGATGTGGCGAACGACCCCACGGAGCCGCCGCACTCCGCCCCCTATCCCTTCCCTCCCGTGCCTGACGAACCCGACATCGCCGCCCTTCGCGCCGCGTTCCAAGCCCAGGGCCTCCACGTCTCAGCCCTCCCGCTGGGTGTGGACATCGACGCTTGGCTCGAACGCGCAAGGACCGGCTGGGATGCCTTCCCCTGCACCACCGGCGCGAAATCCGATGCCGAAAGCTGCGCCCTGGCCGAGGCGCTAAAGCACCCCAACGTGACCCTTCAGACCAACACGAGAGTCACCCGCATCCTCGCCGCAGGCCGCAAGGTCACGGGAGTCGAGGTCGAACGGCCAGGGCGGAAGGAAACCCTGACCGCCCCCCTCGTCGTCCTTTCCGCCGGGGCGATCCTTTCCTCCGCCCTCCTCCTCGCCAGCGCCAACGACGACCACCCGATGGGCCTCGCCAACCGCTCCGACCAGGTCGGCCGCAACTTCATGAACCACAACCTTACCGGCATGGTCGCCTGGAACCCCTTCCGCCGGAACCGCACGACCTACGAAAAGACCATCCAGATCAACGACTTCTACCTGACCGGCGGTCCGAACGACGAACCCCTGGGCAACATCCAGATGCTCGGCCGCATCACCGGCCCGATCCTTGCCGGTGAATCCGGCCTCCCCCTCTGGCTTTCGCACCTGATCGCGGAACACTCGATCCACATCATGGCCATGTCCGAAGACCTGCCCGACCCCAACTCCCGCGTCCTCTGGCGGAACGGCGAGGTTGTGCTCGACTGGCGCAAGACGAACACCAAGGCCCACGACCTCCTCGTCCAACGTCTGAAACAGGCGATGAAGAAAGCCGGCTGGCCCATCACCCTGTCCCGAGGCTTCCCGAAATCCAAACCCAGCCACCAATGCGGCACCAACCGCATGGGCGCGGACCCGTCCACTTCCGTTGTGGATGTGAACCTCAAGGCCCACGACCTCGACAACCTCTATATCTGCGACGCCTCGGTCCTGCCCACCTCCGCCGCCGTGAATCCATCGCTCACCATCGCCGCGCTTGCCCTCCGCGCAGGCGACCACATCGCGAGGGTTGCATGAAACCCCTCGCGCTTGTCACCGGCGGCCAGCAAGGCATCGGCCTCGGCATCGCCCAGGCCCTTCACGCCCAGGGCTTCCGCCTCGCCATCGCGTCGCTCCCGCTCGAAGCCGAGGCAGCCGAAGCCCTCGCAGAGCTTGGCCCAGACACCCGCTACCACCAGCACGACCTCGCCGACCTTGCCGCCATCCCCGCGCTCCTTGACCGGGTCGAGGCCGCACAGGGCCCCGTCACCGCCCTGATCCTGAACGCCGGAGTAGCCGCGAAAATCCGGGGCGACATGCTGGACCTGACGCCCGAGAACCTCGACTGGATCCTGGGGATCAACCTCAAGGGCAGCCTCTTCCTCGCCCAACAAGTGGCGAAACGGATGCTCGCCACGACCAGCGCCCACTACCGCTCGATCACCTTCGTCACCTCGGTCTCGGCCCGCATGGCAAGCCCGGAACGTGCCGACTACTGCATCTCCAAGGCCGCCGCGTCGATGGCCGCCCAGACCCTCGCCCTTCGTCTTGCCCCGCACGGGATCGGCGTCTTCGAGTTGCGCCCCGGCATCATCGAAACCGGCATGACAGCTGCCGTGAAGGACAAGTACGACGCCCGCATCGCCGGCGGCCTTGTCCCCACCGGCCGCTGGGGCCAGCCCTCCGACATCGGCCAGGCCGTGATCCCCCTTGTCACTGGCCAGCTCGCCTTCGCCACCGGCGCGGTGATCCCCGTCGACGGCGGGCTTTCCATCGAAAGACTGTAAGATGACCGAAGGTTACGACTACATCATCATCGGCGGTGGCTCGGCAGGCTGCGTCCTCGCCGCCCGCCTGACCGAGAACCCCGCCGCGAAGGTCCTCCTCCTCGAAGCCGGGGGCAGCGACCGCCATCCGTTCTACCACCTCCCCGCCGGCTTCGCGAAGATGACCAAGGGCATCGGTTCCTGGGGCTGGCAGACCGTGCCGCAACGCCACATGAAGGGCATGCAGATCCGCTACACCCAGGCCAAGGTGATCGGCGGCGGCTCCTCGATCAACGCCCAGCTCTACACGCGCGGCAACGCGCAGGACTATGACGACTGGCGTCAGATGGGCTGCCACGGCTGGGGGTATGAGGACGTGCTGCCCTACTTCCGCAAGTCCGAACACAACGACAGCTTCGAGAACCGCTACCACGGGAAAGACGGGCCGTTGGGCGTCAGCCAACCCCGCGCGCCCCTGCCGATCTGCGAGGCCTTCTTCGCCGCCGGGGCCGAAATCGGCATCCCGCGCAACCGCGACTTCACCGGTGAAACACAGGACGGCTTGGGCTACTACCAGCTGACCCAACGCTGGTATCGCCGCTCCTCGACCGCCACCGCCTTCCTGAAACCCGCGCTGAACCGCCCGAACCTGACGGTCAAAACGGGCCAGCAGGTCCTGCGGATCGTGGTCGAAAAGGGCAGGGCGGTCGGCGTCCAGACCAGCGAGACCACCCACCGCGCCGCGACCGAGGTCATCCTCTCCTCCGGCGCCATCGGCTCTCCCCGCCTGTTGCAACTCTCCGGCATCGGCCCGGCGGATGACCTTCAACGCCTCGGCATCCCCGTCATCCTCGACCGCCCGCAGGTCGGCAGCAACCTGCAGGACCACCTCGACCTCTTCGTCATCGCCGAATGCACCGGCCCCCATACCTACGACCGCTACGCCAAGCCGCATTGGTCCGCCCTCGCGGGCCTCCAATACCTCCTAACGAGGAAAGGCCCCGTCGCCTCCTCGCTCTTCGAAACGGGGGGCTTCTGGTACGCCGACTCCTCCGCCCGCAGCCCCGACATCCAGTTCCACCTCGGCCTCGGCTCGGGGATCGAGGCCGGCGTCGCCGCCATGCCGAACGGAGGCGTCACCCTCAACTCCGCCTTCCTCCGCCCGCGCAGCCGGGGCACCGTCCGCCTTGCCAGTTCAGACCCAAGGGCCGCCCCCCTGATCGACCCGAACTACTGGGAAGACTTTTACGACCGCGACATGTCGATCAAGGGCCTGAAACTCGCGCAGGAGATCATGCGCCAACCCGCGCTGAAACCCTTTGTCCTCGCCGAACGCCTCCCCGGCCCCGAGGTGAGAACCGATCAGGACTACTTCAACTACGCGGTGAAGAACGCCAAGACCGACCACCACCCCGCCGGCACTTGCCGTATGGGCGCGGACCCCGAGGCTGTCGTCGATCCCACCCTCCGCTTCAACGGCATTGAGGCGCTGCGCGTCGTCGACGCCTCGATCATGCCCACCGTCGTCTCCTCCAACACCAATGCCGCCACCATCATGATCGCCGAAAAAGCCGCCGACCTGATCAAGGGTGCCGCATGATCCGCCACATCGTCCTTCTCAAGGCCCGCCCCGAAGTCACCGAGGCCCGGATCGCAGCCATCTTCGCCGACCTCCACTCCTTTAAGCTCCCCGGTATCCTCGCCATCCACTCCGGCCGCTCGGAAAGCCCCGAAAAGATCGAACGCGGCTATCTCCACGGCTTCACCGTCGACTTCGCCGACTGGGACGCCCTCGCCGCCTACCAGGCCCACCCCGACCACAAGCGCGTCGGAGCCGCCCTCGTCGCCGCGGCCCAAGGCGGCCTCGACGGCATCCTCGTCTTCGATCTTCCCTGCTGAGGCCCCGCCATGCTGACCCTCCCCACCGAAGACGCCCGCCTCGAATCCTATCGCCTTACCGGCACCCCCCTCATCCCGCGCGCGCCCCGCACACCCCTCACCAGAACCGCCTTCGCCGCCGCCCATGTCGTCAGCGACGCCTTGCGCGAACGGAACCCCTGGGACACCCGCCCCGCCGTCGACTGGGAGGCGACCCTGAACTTCCGGATCCAGCTCTGGGACCAGGGCCTCCACCTTGCCGAGGCGATGGACACTGCCCAACGCGGCATGGGAGTCGACTGGCCGACTGCCCTGGAGCTGATCCAACGCACGATGCTGGCCGCGAAAGCACATCCGTTGCGTCCGCGCGTCGCCTGCGGTGCAGGCACCGACCATCGCGACCCCGCCGAGCTTTCCACCCCCGACGCCATCCTGTCCGCGTACACTGAACAGGCCGAGGCGATCGAGGCCGCGGGTGGGCAGCTGATCCTCATGGCCTCCCGCGCCTTCCCGGCGATCAGCGCCACCGAGGACACCTACCGCCACGTCTACCGAAAGCTCATCGATGGCGCCAAGGACCCGGTTATCCTCCACTGGCTCGGCGACATGTTCGACCCGGCGCTCAAGGGCTACTGGGGGACGGGCGATGTGGCAAAAGCCTCCGCCTTTGTCCTGAACCTCATCACCGACAACCCCGGCAAAGTGGACGGCATCAAGATCTCGCTCCTCGACCAGGCCCATGAGGAACAGTTCCGCGCCCGCCTCCCCGCAGGGGTCCGCCTCTACACCGGGGACGATTTCAACTACGCCCCCCTGATCGAAGGCGACGGCACCCGCCACTCCCACGCCCTTCTCGGCATCTTCGCCGCCATCGCCCCCGCCGCCTCGCAGGCGCTCGAGGCGCTGGCGCTGGGCGACAGCACCACCTATCACCGGCTGTTCGCCCCGACCGTCCCGCTCAGCCGCGAAATCTTCCGCGCCCCCACCCGCTTCTACAAGGCCGGGATCGCCTTTCTTGCGTGGCTGAACGGCCACCAGTCGCATTTCGTCATGCCGGCGGGCTTCCAGTCCAGCCGCGACATCACGCATTATGCCGCCGTGTTCCGGCTGGCGGACGCGGCAGGGCTTCTGGCCCGGCCTGACCTCGCCGAGCGCCGGATGCGCACCCTTCTCGACCTCCATGGGATCGACCAGGACTGATGGACAAACGGCCGACGATCATCGACGTGGCAACGCTTGCGGGCGTCTCCAAATCGACCGTCAGCCTGGTCCTGCAGCAAAGCCCCCTCGTGCGCGAGGAAACCCGCGAGGACGTTCGCCGCGCCATGGCCGAGCTCGGCTATGTCTACAACCGCGCCGCAGCCAACCTCCGCTCAGCCAAGGTCGGCCTGATCGGTGTCGTCATCAACGACCTCCGGAACCCCTTCTTCACCGAATTCGCGACCTCCTTGCAGATGGCCCTTTCGGCCCGCGGTTACGCAACCGTACTTGCCAACACCGACGAAGACCCGGCCCTTCAGTCCCAGGTTGTCAGCGCCATGCTGGAACATGGCGTTTCGGCCCTCATCGTCTCGCCAACCTATGGCGACGAGACTGCCTTTGACGCCATCGCCCGCGCAAATGTCCCGGCGCTACAGGTCCTGCGCCAGGTTGTCGGCACGGACCGTTTCCCTTTTGCCGCGCCGGACTACCCGACCGGCAGCCGCCTCGCGGCCGAGCACCTCCTCGCCCAAGGCGCCAAGCACATCGCCTTCGTCGGTGGCCTCGAAGGCCGCGCCGTCACGCAACTTCGGATGTCCGGCTACCTCGACACGCTCGCCGCGCAGGGCCTCACCCCCCTCCACCTCCCCGGTCGCCCGGGCCGCGCCTTCGGACGCGAGACCGCCCGCCGCTTGGCCGAGGAACATCCCACCGTGGACGCCGTCCTCTGCTTCAACGACCTCACCGCGCTGGGCCTGCTCACCGGCTGCACCGAACAGGGCCGCGCCATCGGCCAAAGCCTGAAGATCGTCGGCTTCGACGACATCGAGGATTGCGCCCAGGTTTACCCCGCGCTCTCCTCCGTCCGCTGCGACATCGCGGGGTTCGGGCGAAGAATGGCGGAAACGGTGCTCGATTGGCTGGAAAATGATCATCGCCCGCCGCCCGAAACCGTTACACCGGTCACATTGATCCCGCGCGCGTCGAGCCTGTGATGACCCTTCCGCGCCGTTCACGAATTTTCTGCGAAAATTCAGTCCGGTGGACAACCGGCAGTCCAATGGGCCACCGGCAGTTTCCGGCCGCGAGTTTCCGCAGAAAACTCGTCCCTTGCTGAGGTCGCCCGATGATCCCCGATCCCGCCACCTTTCTCCGCCAGCTTTTCGACCGCGCCGTGGAAGTGGCCGACCCCATGCGCTCGCTCTCCCGCTTCCTGCCGGAAAAGCCTCCGGGCCGGGTCCTGGTGATCGGTGCCGGCAAGGCCTCGGCCCGGATGGCCGAAGCGGTCGAGGCCGCCTGGGGCCCCTGCGACGGGCTGGTCATCACCCGCTACGGCTATGCCCGGCCCTGCCAGGGAATCGAGATCGTCGAGGCCGCCCATCCCGTGCCGGACCAGGCCGGGGTGGACGCCACCGCCCGGATGCTCGCGCTTCTCGGGGGCGTCGGCGAGGATGACTTCGTGCTCGCGCTCATCTCGGGTGGGGCCTCGGCGCTGCTCTGCGCGCCGAGCGAAGGGGTCACTCTGGCCAAAAAGCAGGCGCTGAACGCGGCCCTCCTAGCCAGCGGCGCACCGATCTCGGCGATGAACACGGTCAGAAAGCACTTCTCGCGCGTCAAGGGCGGCCAGCTTGCCGCCGCCGCCTTCCCTGCCCGGATGCTTGCGCTGATGATCTCGGACGTGCCGGGGGACGACCCCGCCTTCATCGGCTCCGGCCCAACGGTCGGTGACGCCACCACGCCTGACGAGGCTGCCGCGATCCTTGACCGCTGGCAGGTCCCGGTGCCTCCGGCAGTACGGGCGGCGCTGGCCCGGTCGGGCGTGGTCCCGCCGGGCGATCCGCGCCTCGCGCGAACTGAAAACGTGATCTATGCCGCCCCCGCCCAGTCCCTCTCTGCCGCGGCCGCGCTGGCCGGGGATGCTTGCGAGGTCCGCCTCCTCGGCGATCGGCTGGAGGGCGAGGCGCGCGCCGTCGCCCGCGACCAGGCCGGGATGGCCCTTTCCATCGCGGCTACCTTGCGCCCGGGAGACCGGCCCGTCCTCCTCCTCTCCGGCGGCGAGCTGACCGTGACCCGCACCGGCGACGGCATCGGCGGCCCGAATGCGGAATTCTGCCTTGCCCTTGCCATCGCGCTGGGTGGCCATCCGCGCATCCACGCCCTCGCCTGCGATACCGACGGTGTCGACGGCGCGGCCGAGGTGGCCGGGGCGATCATCGGGCCGGACACCCTCTCGGCGGCGCAAAGGGCCGGGCGCGACCCGGCGGCAAGCCTCAACCGGAACGATGCTCACGGCTTCTTCTCGGCGATCGGAGGGCAGATCGTCACCGGGCCGACGCTGACGAATGTGAACGACTTCCGCGCGGTCATGATCCTGCCGCCCGGCGACTGACACCGACACTGACGGCGCGGGGCGACCCTGACGCCAGGGCAGCCTTCAAGCCGCGTCCTCCGCCGCCACCACAGGCGGGCGCGCCTCGCGCGGGCGGTGCTCGACCAGCGCGCCTTCGATGGCGGTCTTCCGCAAAGGTTTCGTCAGGTAGCGGTCGATTCCGGAGGCAAGGATCGCCTCGGCGTCCCCGTCCATCGCATGCGCCGTCAGCGCGACGATCGGCACCTTTGCCCCGTCCCCTCCCAGGGCGCGGATGGTCCGCGCGGCCTCCTTGCCGTCCATCTCGGGCATCGAGATATCCATGAAGATCAGATCGGGCCGGAAGCTCTGGAACAAGTCCACCGCGATGCGGCCGTTGTCGGCGAAGACGAGCTCGATGTCCATGTCGCGCACCATCTTCTGGAAGACCAGCTGGTTGGTCCGGTTGTCCTCTGCCGCCAGGACCCGCATCTGCCGCAGCTCGCTGTCCGGGACATCGGGCACTTCCTCAACAGCCGGCGCAGGCGGCGCTATCAGGCCTTGCAGGTGGCGGTAAAGGTCCGAGCGCAGGATCGGCTTTTGCAGCACGGCGGCAAAGTCGCGCGTCGCCTCGCCAAGGCCCATCGGGTGCGAGCTCAGAAGCATGACCGGCACCGGATTGCCCGTGGCGCGGATCTGCTGGAGAAGGCTTGGCCCGTCCATCTCGGGCATGTCATGGTCGGTCAGCACCACGTCATAGGGCGCGTCCACCGCCAGCCGCTCCAGCACCTCGGCCCCCGAACGGCAAAGGGTGACCGCGATCCCCCAGGGCGCAAGCTGGCGTTCCAGGATCGTGCGGTTGATGAACTGGTCATCCACCGCCAGCACCCGTCGTACCGCGACCGGCACCTGGATCGGCCCCGTATCCTCGGCCACCGGCAGGGTGACGCGGAAGCCGAAGCTCGACCCCTCGCCCAGCGTGCTGTCCACCCAGACCGCGCCCCCCATGTACTCGATCAGCCGCCGCGTGATCGCCAGGCCAAGTCCGGTGCCTTCGAACTTGCGGTTCCGCTCGTCCTCGACCTGGTTGAACTCTCCGAAGATGTGGTCAAGATATTCGGGCGCGATGCCGATCCCGGTATCCTCCACCGTGACATGCAGGGTCTGGCGGCCACCCTCGGCTTCGACCCCCACCACGCGGGTCAGGACATGGCCCGTCTCGGTGAACTTGACCGCATTGCCGATCAGGTTCGTCAGCACCTGCCGCAACCGCCCCGGATCGCCGACGAACCGGGTCGGCAGGAACATGTCGAAGTCGATCATCAGGTCGATGCCCTTTTCCCGCGCCCGCGGTTGAAGCAGCATCGTCACCTCGTGGATCGTGCGTTCGAGGTCAAAGGGCTCGGGCCGCAGGGTCAGCCGCTCCGCCTCGATCTTCGAATAGTCGAGGATGTCGTTGATGATCACCAGCAGCGCCTCGCCCGACGACCGGATCGTCTCGGCGAACAGGCGCTGCTCCTCAGTCAGCGCTGTGTCGCACAGAAGCTCGGCCATGCCGACGACACCGTTCATCGGCGTCCGGATCTCGTGGGACATGTTGGCCAGGAAGGCCGATTTCGCCCGGTTCGCCGCCTCGGCCGCCTTCCGCGCCATGTCCAGCGCCGCCTGCTGCTCGCGCAGTTCGGTGATGTCCCGCCGCAGGCCGACGCGGCCGCCGTCCGGGGTGACATGGTCGGATTCCAGCACCACCCGCCCGGAGGCAAGGGTGTTCTCGGCCACCGACTCCGCCGCCCGGAACTCCCGCATCCGGTCGGCCAGCCAGTCCTCCTCGCGCCCTTCCGCGCCCGGGACATGGCCGTTCCGCAGGCCGTGGCGCAGAAGGTCCTCGAAGGGCGTCCCCGGCTGCATATAGGGGGCCGAATCCGGGAACATCTCGCGATAGCGCTTGTTGCAGGTCAAAAGCCGTTCCTCCCGGTCAAACAGCACGAACCCATCCGGCAGCACGTCGATCGCGGCCCAGATCCGCATCTGTTCGGTGATGTCGATCGCCAGCGACACGAGGTCCCCGTCCGCCGCCCGCCGGTCCTGCAGCTTGATCCAGGTGCCGTTCGTCAGCTTCAGCGTCTCCGGCTCGATCGGATCGAGGTCGATCCGCGCCCGCATCCGCTGCACGAACCCCGCCGGATCCTCCTCCCCCAGGTCCACGATCCCCGAGCCCGCCAGAAGCTCCAGCACATCCTCGTAAGGGATCCCCGGAGCCACGGGGCGACCCCGGAACCACGAGAGCCAGGCGCTGTTCGCCGTCGCGAGTTTCAGCGAGGTGTCGAAGACCGCGAACCCATCGCGCACCGTGTTGATCGCATCCCACAGCCGCCGCTCGGCCATCACCGCGGCGGTATGGGCGCGGTCAAGGTCCTCGACAAACCGGTGGTTCTGGGTCTTCAGAACCTCGGCCTCGCTCAACACGCTGCGCACCACCTGGCGCTGCTCGACGATCTGGTCCGACAGCGACCGGGCATGGATCGCCAGCTTCTCGTTCGCGGCAAAAAGCTCGCGGCTTTTCTGCTCCAGCAGCCGCTCGGCCGCCAGCCGCGCCCGCCGTTCCCTGACCAGTCGCTCCGAAAGATCCATCACCCGCTGCCGACGTCCTGCCTGCCCACCGGTCCCTTGCCCGGTTTCCGTCCTCACCCTGCAACGTCAAAGTGAACCAAGGCTTAACGACGTCCGGTGGCTCCGGCCTTGCCAGCAAAAGGCCCGCCATGCGACACTTCCGGCGGTTACCCGAAGAAGGGATTTTCAGACATGCGCGGGTTCTTCAAATCGCTTGGTGCGGCTGCATTTCTGGGGGCTCTCCTCGCCGCTTCCGGCCCCCTTACGGCGCAGGACCTGATTCCCGAACGCCGCGTCGTCGTCACCCAGGACCAGGACCTGCCGGGGGGTGACATTGCCTCGGTCTTCGACACCACGATCGAGGCCTGCGAGCGTGCCGCGCTGACCAATCCGCGCAGCACCGCCTATGTCTACAACACCCGGAACGGGTCCTGCTTCGTGAAGAACAACCCCGGTTCGGGGGCCTTCTTCCAGGGCGCCATGTCCGCCTTCGTGATCGAGGGCGACGCAACCGTCCGCGCCGCCGCCAAGGACCGCCGCAAGGAGCTGGGCTTCATCCCCGACTGGGACATCCAGGCCGCGCATGACCAGGCCACAGGCCTTGGCCGCCAGCACTGGACCGGCCCCTGGACCGCCGAGGAACACCTGGCCGAGGCCGCCGCCGCCGAAGGCCGGGGAGATTGGGCGGGGGCCGCCGCCTTCACCGGCGCCGCGCTAAACCTCACCGACGATCCCGCCACCTGGGATGACTTCGCCCGCCGCCAGCTTCAGGCCGGCAGGGCCGATGCCAACCAGCAGTGGTACTTCTTCACGCAGGCGCAGAACTCCGCCATCAACGGCTACCTGCGCGCCGAAAACCCGGCCCTGCGCCACACGATCCTTGTCACACTCGCCTCGGTTTTCGAGGCGAACGGGCGCGGCCGCGATACCGTGCAGGCGCTCCGCCTTGCCCAGTCCCTCCAGGAACGCACCGACACGGCGGCCCTTCTGGATGATGCCATCGGCAAATACGGCTTCCGCATCACCGAAACCCTGGTGCAGTCCGACCTCGCGCGCCCCCGCATCTGTGCGACCTTCTCGGAAGACCTCGTGGCCGCCGGCGTAGATTACTCCACCTTCGTCGAGCTGACCGAACCCGGCATGGTGGTGGAAAACGGCGGCTGGCGGCAGCTCTGCGTCGGCGGTCTGGAACACGGCAAGCGCTATTCGCTCACCTTCCGCGACGGGCTCCCGGCCGCCGACGGCCAGAGCCTGGCAAAGTCGGTCGAGATCACCCAATACGTCCGTGACCGCGCCCCCGGCCTGCGCTTCCCGGGCCGGGGCTATGTCCTGCCCAAGGCCGGCGAGGCCGCCCTTCCGGTCGAAACGGTGAACACCGAAGCGCTCGACCTAACCCTCTTCCGCGTGACCGACCGCAACCTTCTGCGCTCGATCCAAGACTACTACTTCGGCGCCCCGATCCAAGTCTATTCCGAGTTTCTCTTCACCGAAAGGGTGGGCGAAGAGATCTGGTCCGGCACCGCCACCGTCGCGCAAGAGGTGAACCGCGACGTCACCACCCGCCTCCCGATGACCGCGGCCCTGGCCGGCATGCCCGCCGGCATCTATGCGCTCAAGGCCGCCGTGCCGGGGGTCGATCCCTATGCGAACGCCCCCGCCTGGCAATGGTTCGTGGTCTCCGACCTTGGGCTGACCACGATGTCGGGCGTCGACGGCCTGCATGTCTTCGTCCGCTCCCTCGGCACAGCCGGGGCCCGGCCCGGCGTGACGGTAGAGCTTCTGAACCGCGCCAACACCATCCTTGGCACCGCGACGACCGACGACATGGGCCACGCCGTCTTCGACGCTGGCCTCACCCGCGGTACCGGCGGCAGCGCCCCGGCCATGGTCGTGGTGCGCGACGGCGAGGCCGACATCGCCTTCCTCTCCCTCACCGACCCCGAATTCGACCTTTCCGACCGTGGGGTCGAGGGGCGTGAGGCCGCCCCGCCGGTCGATGTCTTCGTGACCACCGACCGCGGCGCCTACCGCGCGGGCGAGACGGTCTATGTCACCGCGCTCGCCCGCGATGCCACGCATGAAGCGATCGAGGGCCTGCCCCTGACGGCCATCGTCCGCCGTCCGGACGGGGTGGAATACGCCCGCTCGGTCCAGAACGACTGGGGCGGCGGCTATGTCTTCAGCCAGCCCATCGCCGGATCGGCCCCGCGCGGCATCTGGCGGCTGGAGCTTTTCGCCGATCTCGAAGCCCCCGCGCTCGCCGCGAAGACCTTCCTCGTCGAAGATTTCCTTCCCGAACGCATCGACTTTGACCTTGCCCTCGCCGACGCTCCCCTGTCGCTCGGAAGCCCACCGGTCGACCTGACCGTCGCCGCCCGCTATCTCTTCGGCGCGCCCGGTGCCGGGCTTGCTATCGAAGGCGAAGTTCTCCTCCGCGCGAGCGAGGGGCTCGAGGCCTTCCCCGGCTACAGCTTCGGTCGCCACGATCGGCCCTTCTCGGCGCAGATGACCTCGCTTGAGGGCGGCGAGACGGACGAGGCAGGCACCGCCCTGATCCCGGTCGCCCTCCCGGACATCGACGATCCCCTCCGCCCGCTCGAGGCGCGGGTAACAGTGCGCATCGCCGAAGGCTCGGGCCGTCCGGTGGAACGGTCGGTGACACGGAAGCTCGCCCCCTCCGACACGCTGATCGGCGTGAAACCCATGTTCAACGGGGTGGCAGCCGAAGGCAGCGACGCCCGCTTCAACCTGATCGCCGTCGGCCCCGATGGCGCGCTAGCGCCCCTGCCGGTCAGCTGGAAGGTCGTCCGCGTGAACTACGACTACCAGTGGTATCAGTCCTTCGGGAACTGGAGCTGGGAGCCGGTCATCACCCGCACCCCCGTGGCCGAAGGGACCGCGACGCTCGGGCCCCAGCCGGTCGAAATCGCCGCCCGTGTAGACTGGGGTACCTACGAAATCCTTGTCGAACGCACCGACGGCGGGCCATCCGCCACCTCGATGGAATTCTACGCCGGCTGGTATGCCCCGGCCGATGCCAGTGCCACGCCCGACACGCTGGAACTGTCGCTCGACAAGCCCGCCTATGCGCCGGGTGAGACCGCAACACTCCGCATCGTGCCCCGTGCCGCAGGGACGGCGCTGGTCACGGTGCTCTCGAACCGCGTCATCGCGATGCAGGCGGTCGAGGTCACCGAAGGCGAAAACCTCGTCACGCTGCCGGTCACCGACGACTGGGGAACCGGCGTCTACGTCACCGCCTCGGTCCTCCGCCCGATGGACGTGGCCGCAGGCCGCAACCCCGCCCGCGCGCTCGGGCTCACCCACGCCAGCATCGACCCCGGTCCCCGCGCCCTTGCCGCGACGGTCGAGGTCGCCGCCGAAGCAGCCCCGCGCGGTCCCTTGGACGTGGCCGTCAAGGTCGACGGCGTGACGGCGGGTGAAAAGGCCTATGTCACCATCGCCGCCGTCGATGTCGGCATCCTGAACCTCACCGCCTTCAAGGCCCCCGATCCGCAGGCGCATTACTTCGGCCAGCGGCGCCTCGGCGTCGGCATCCGCGACATCTACGGTCGCCTGATCGACGGCATGTCGGGCGCGATGGGCGAAGTACGCTCGGGCGGCGACGCAGGCGCACAGGCTCGCCTGCAAGCGCCCCCTCCCACCGAGGAACTCGTCGCCTACTTCACCGGCCCGGTCGAGGTCGGCGCCGACGGCTACGCCCGCGCCTCCTTCGACCTGCCGTCGTTCAACGGCACCGTGAAGGTGATGGCCGTCGCATGGTCGAAGACCGGCGTCGGTCAGGCCTCCGCCGATGTCCTCGTCCGCGACCCGGTCGTCGTCACCGCCAGCCTCCCCCGCTTCCTCTCGCCCGGCGACGAAAGCCGCCTCCTCCTGGAGATCGTCCATGCCACCGGCCCCTCCGGCCGGATGGGTCTCGACGTCTCCGCCGCGGGCGTCACCCTCGGCACTGTCCCCTCGGGTTTCGAGCTTGCCGACAAGGCCAAGGCGGTCTTCGAGGTCCCGGTCACGGCGGGCGCGGTCGGTGTCCACACCATCGACGTCTCGCTCACCACGCCTGACGGCAAGGTCCTGAAGAAGACCCTCTCCCTTCCCGTGCAGGTAAACGACCCCGAGGTCGCCCGCATCTCGCGCCTTGACCTCGCTTCCGGCCAAAGCTTCACCTTCGACAGCAATGTCTTCGCCGGCCTCGTCGAAGGCTCCGGCAAGGCGACCATGGCCATCGGCCCCATCGCCCGCCTGAACGCCCCCGGCCTCTTGGCCTCCCTCGACCGCTACCCCTTCGGCTGCACCGAGCAGATCACCAGCCGCGCCCTGCCGCTCCTCTACTTCGACGAAATGGCGCAGGTGATGGACCTCAAGGGTGCCGACAATCTCCAGCAGCGGATCAACGAAGCACTGGTCGAAATCCTCGCCAACCAGTCCGCCACCGGTGGCTTCGGCCTCTGGGGGCCGGGCGAGGGCGACTTCTGGCTCGATGCCTTCGTCACCGACTTCCTCAGCCGCGCCCGCGCCCAGGGCTACGCGGTTCCCGATCTCGCCTTCAAGAACGCGCTTGCGAACCTGCGGAACCAGGTGAACTACGCCCCCGACTTCAGCGCCGAGACGAACGGCGGGGGTGAGGCGCTGGCCTACGCCCTCATGGTCCTTGCCCGCGAAGGGGCCGCCGCCATCGGCGACCTGCGCTACTACGCCGACGTGAAGGGCGACGACTTCGCCACCCCGCTCGCCCAGGCCCAGCTTGGCGCGGCGCTGGCAAGCTACGGCGACCAGGCCCGCGCGGACGCCATGTTCCGCAAGGCCGGCGCGAAGCTGGAGGCGCTTTCGGGCCCGGAGACCGAACAGCTCTGGCGCGCCGACTACGGCACCCGCTTCCGCGACGCGGCGGCGGTCCTGACCCTCGCCGTCGAGGCCGGCTCGAACGCCGTGGACCGCGAGGCGCTGACCGACCGCATCGCCGTGCAGGGCGGCACCCTCTCCACGCAAGAGGCGACCTGGGCGCTCCTCGCCGCGAACGCCCTGATCGACCGGCCCGGCGCCGACGGCATCACCATCGACGGCCAGCCCGCCGACGGCCCGTTGGTCCGTGTCCTGAACGCAGGGGCCGTGACCCCGGTTGTGGTCAGGAACGACGGCGCGGACACGACCCTGACCGTCACCACTTTCGGCGTGCCTTCCGAACCCGAACCCGCCGGCGGCAACGGCTATGCCATCAAGCGCACCTACTACACGATGGACGGACAGGAGGTCGGCCTTCAGGAAGGCATCGCCGCCGGCACCCGCCTTGTCACGGTGCTCGAGGTCACGCCCTTCGCCTATGGCGAGGCGCGGCTGATGGTCAGCGATCCCCTGCCCGCCGGGTTCGAGATCGACAACCCGAACCTGATGTCCGCCGGGTCGACCTCTGAGCTTGCCTGGCTCGACACGCTCCAGGACGTCCGGCACTCCGAATTCCGGCAGGACCGGTTCCTCACGGCGGTCGACTGGTCCTCGGACGCGCCCTTCCGGCTCGCCTACATCGTCCGCGCCGTCAGCCCCGGCACCTTCCACCACGCCGCGCCTTCGGTCGAGGACATGTACCGCCCCGACTTCCGCGCGCGCGGGGAGACGGGCAGCATCACCATCGCGCCGTAGGAATGGCTTTGCACCACGCATATGCGCCTCCCCTCCCCCCCGTGGGGAGGGGATGGGGGTGGGGGGTGTCCGGAAGCCTCGCGCCCGGAACCCCTCCTCGAGCATTTCATGCACTCGTCGGATACGATAGCGAGGAGTGCACGAACTGCTCGACGAGCGGACCCCGCTGATGCGCGCCCGTTGGCTCATCGCCCTCGCCCTGTGCCTCTGGCTCGCCGCCCTCGGCCGCGACCGCTACGATCAATGGGTCGACGCCACCATCCTGCCCCCCCTCATGGTTGAAACCTCGGTCGAAGTCCTTGACCGCGACGGCATGCTCCTCCGCGCCTACACCGTCGCCGACGGCCGCTGGCGCCTGTCGCTCCCGCCCGACAAGGTCGACCCCGTCTACCTCCGGATGCTCATCGCCTATGAGGACCGCCGCTTCCGCGACCATCCCGGCGTCGATGCCCGCTCCATGCTGCGCGCCGTCCTCCAGGCCGCCTGGAACGGCCGCGTCGTCTCGGGCGGCTCCACGCTGACCATGCAGGTCGCGCGCCTACTGGAAGAAGGCACGACGGGTGAGGTTGCAGGCAAGCTCCGCCAGATGCGCGTCGCCCTGGCACTGGAGCGGCGTCTGACCAAGGACCAGATCCTCCAGCTTTACCTCCACCTCGCCCCCTTCGGCGGCAACCTCGAAGGCGTCCGCGCCGCCTCGATCAGCTATTTCGGCAAGGAACCGGCGCGCCTTACCCCCGCCGAAGCCGCCCTTCTGGTCGCCATCCCGCAAAGCCCCGAAACCCGGCGCCCCGACCGCGCCGCCGACCGGGCCGAGGCCGCCCGGAACCGCGTGCTTTCCCGCGCGAAGGGCGAAGGCGTGATCGATGCCGATACCGTCGCCGCCGCCCTGCGCGAAGAAGTGCCGGGCCTCCGCAAGCCCTTCCCGGCGCTCGCCCCGCACCTTGCCGACCGCGCGCGGGATGAAGAACCCCAGACCCTCGCCCATACCCTCACCCTCGACGGCACGCTTCAGCGCAAGCTCGAAACCCTCGCCGCCGAGGCGGTCGAAGGGCGCGGCGAGGCCCTGCAGGTGGCGATACTCGTCGCCGACCACGCCTCGGGCGAAATCCTCGCCAGCGTCGGCTCCGCCGGCTATCAGGCCGACCTCCGGCAGGGCTTCGTCGACATGACCCGGGCGCTCCGGTCCCCCGGCTCGACGCTGAAGCCGCTGGTCTACGCGCTCGCCTTCGACGAAGGCCTCGGCCACCCGGAAACCATGATCGACGACCGGCCGATGACCTTCGGTGCCTACGCGCCGCAGAACTTCGACCGTCTATACCTCGGCACCATCCGGATGCGAGAGGCGCTGCAGCTTTCCCGCAACATCCCCGTCGTGGAACTGACCGAGGCGCTGGGTCCTGCGCGCCTCATCTCGGCGATGGAAAAGGCCGGGATGCAGCCGGTCTTCCCGGGCGACCAGCCGGGCCTTGCCATCGCGCTCGGCGGGGTCGGGGTGTCGCTCTCCGACATGGTCCAGCTTTACGCCACGCTCGCGCGGGGCGGCGTCGCGCGGCCGCTCACCTACCGGCTGGACGGTCCGGGGGCCGAGGGGCAGCGCGTGGTCTCCGAGGTCGCGGCGTGGCAGGTAGGCGACATTCTCGCCGGCCTCGCCCCGCCACCCGGCGCGCCCGCGAACCGGCTCGCCTACAAGACCGGCACCTCCTATGGCCACCGCGACGCCTGGGCCATCGGCTATGACGGCACCCATGTGATCGGCGTCTGGATGGGCCGGGCCGACGGCACGCCGGTGCCGGGGGCCTTCGGTGCCGACGTGGCCGCCCCGGTCCTCTTCCAGGCCTTCAACCGTTTGAAGCCGAAACTCGACCCGCAACCCCCTGCGCCCGCCTCGACCCTTCTCGTCGCGAACGCCGAACTGCCGCAGCCCCTGCAACGCTTCCGCTCCCGCTCCGCCGCCTTCGAGGCCGCCGCGGACGCGCCCGCCGTCGCCTTCCCCCCCGACGGGGCCGAGGTGGAGCTTCTGCCCGCCGGCCTCAAGGTCCGCGTGACCGGCGGTACCGCGCCCTTCACCTGGCTGGCCGACGGCGTGCCGATGGTCGTGGCCCTCGACGAGCGCGAAACGATGCTCGCCCTGCCCGGTGCAGGCTTCGTCACCCTCAGCGTGATCGACGCCAAGGGGCGGTCGGCCCGGGCCAAGGTGCAGGTCAGGTAGCGCCAACCGGTTTTCTGCGAAAACCGCGCAGGAACAAGCTTTCTGCGAAAGCTTGACGGGGTAGCCTTTGATTTTTCGCAGAAAAATCGTTCGCAAAGGGCCGTTACGCCGCATCCAGCCAGGGCCGGAGCAGCGCCATCGGATGCGCCCGCAGCGTCAGCCGCATCGCCAGGTAATCCTCCACCACCGCCTCGCCCAGCGTCATCGCGCGGAACTGGACGGCGGGCTCCACGATCCCCTCGCCCTCCATGTCCCCGGCGAAGAGGGGCAGCGCGGGGCCGGGGGCCAGCGCCTCGGCGGCCCAGAGGGCATCGCGGCGGGACAGGCCCAGGGCGGCGAAGGCATCCGCCTCGGCCAGCCGCGCCAGCGTGGCGGGGCCCACGCCCGCGCGGCGCCAGACATCCTCGACCGCCTGATAGCCGTTCCCCCGCGCGGCGGTGATCCAGCGCGCCTCCTCCTCGGCGATCCCCTTGATCTGCCGGAACCCCAGGCGCAGCGCCAGTTCCGGCGGCTGCCCCGCGCGGTCAAGCCATTCCATCCGGTTGTCCCAGTGGCTGGCATTGATGCAAGGCGGCAGCACCGTCACCCCATGCTCCCGCGCATCCCGCACGATCTGTGCGGGTGCATAGAACCCCATCGGCTGGCTGTTGAGCAAAGCGCAGGCGAAGATCCCCGGATGATGCCGCTTGATCCAGGCGCTGGCATAGACCAGCAGGGCAAAGCTGGCGGCATGGCTTTCGGGAAAGCCGTAGCTGCCGAAACCCTCGATCTGGGCAAAGCAGCGCTTGGCGAAGTCTTCGTCATAGCCCCGCGCCAGCATGCCCCCGATGAAACGGTCGTGGAACTCGCTGACTGACCCGTGCTTCTTGAAGGTCGCCAGCGACCGCCGCAGCCGGTCCGCTTCTTCCGGCGTGAAGCCCGCGCCGACGATGGCGATCTGCATCGCCTGCTCCTGGAAGAGGGGCACCCCCAGCGTCTTGGCCAGCACTCGACCCAGATCGTCCGAGGGGAAACTCACCTGCTCCTGCCCGTTCCGCCGCCGCAGGAACGGATGCACCATGTCGCCCTGGATCGGTCCCGGCCGGATGATCGCGACCTGGATCACCAGGTCGTAGAAGCACCGCGGCCGCATCCGGGGCAGGAAGTTCATCTGCGCCCGGCTTTCGACCTGAAAGACGCCAAGCGAGTCCGCCCGGCAAAGCATCCGGTAGGTCTCCGGGTCCTCGGGCGGCAGGGTGGCCAGCGTGAACTGCTGGTGATGGTGCTTTTCCAGAAGGTCAAAGGCCTTGCGGATGCAGCTCAGCATCCCCAGCGCCAGGATATCGACCTTCAGGATCTTCAGCGTGTCGATGTCGTCCTTGTCCCAGGGAATGACCGTCCGGTCCTCCATCGTGGCGTTCTCGACCGGGCAAAGCTCATCCAGCCGGCCTTCGGTGATGATGAAGCCGCCGACGTGCTGGCTGAGGTGGCGGGGAAAGCCCTGGATCTCGTCAATCAGCGCCATGGTCTGCACCAGCCGCGCATCCGTCGGGTCCAGCCCGATCTCCTTCAGCCGCGTTTCCGTTACCGCCCCCGGCCCGCCCCAGCCCCAGATCTGGCTCGACATCGCGGCCAGCGTATCCTCCGACAACCCCATCGCCCGCCCCACCTCGCGCACCGCGCGCTTGCCGCGGTAGTGGATCACCGTGGCGCAGAGGCCCGCCCGGTGCCGGCCATAGCGTTCGTAGATGTGCTGGATCACCTCTTCCCGCCGCTCATGCTCGAAATCCACGTCGATGTCGGGGGGTTCGTTCCGCGCCTCGCTGATGAAGCGTTCAAAGACCATCGTCCCGATCTCGGGCGAAACCGAGGTCACCCCCAGCGCATAGCAGACCACCGAATTCGCCGCCGATCCCCGCCCCTGACACAGGATGCCGCGCCCCCGGGCGAAGGCCACGATGTCATGGACGGTCAGGAAATAGGGCTCGTAACGCAGCTTCGCGATCAAGGCGAGTTCATGCGCCATCTGCGCCCGCACGCGGTCAGGCACCCCCTCGGGGTAACGCCACTCCAGCCCCGCCTCGGCCAGCCGGACCAGGCGCTGGACGGCACTTTCGCCCGGCGAATTCTCGGACGGGTATTCGTAGCTCAGCTCATCCAGCGAAAAGGCCGCTCGCGCCGCCACCTCGCCTGCCCGCCGCACCGCCGCCTCATGCCCCCGGAAGATCCGCAGCATCTCGGCTTCCGACCGCAGCCGCCCCTCGTTGTTCGGCAAGGCCCGGCGGCCCAGCCGGTCCACCGTCACCCCCAGCCGGATCGCCGTCAGCACGTCGCAAAGCCGCCGGCGCGACCCGTGGTGCAGGAACGGGAGCGCCGAGGCGACGGTCGGCACCTTCATCTCCTCGGCCAGCTTGGCAAGATGGCGGAACCGCTCGGGGTCCTGCCCGTCGTAAGAGGGCGCCAGCACCAGGTGGACCTGCCCCGGAAAACGGCCCCGCAGCGCCCGGACATGCGCGCGCCAACGCGGGCCTTCCGCCATCGGCACCGGCGGGGCTTCGGCCAGCGTCAGCCGCCGCCCAGGCGGCAGGACCAGCATCTCCAGCCCTTCGCCCCACTCCAGAAGGTCCTCGATATGCAGCGTGCAGTCGCCCTTCACCGCCCGAAGCCGCCCAAGGCTCAGCAACCGCGAAAGCCGCCCCCAGGCCGCCCGGTCGCGCGGCAGGCAGGTCAGGCCGAAGCGATCCGCCAGCACCACCCGCGCCGCCGGGATCAGCCGCACCTTCGGCCCCCCATCTGGCCCGGCATCCCGCGCAAGTTCCCGCGCCCGCGTATGCGCCCTGACGATCCCGGCGACCGAGTTCACATCCGCCACCGCAATCGCCTCCATCCCCATCCCGGCGGCGCGCGTGATCAGCTCCTCGGGGTGCGAGGCCCCGACAAGGAAGGTGAAGTTCGACAGCGCGGAAAGCTCGACAAAAGCCAAGGGCGACTCACCGGAACAGGAACAAAGGCAGAACATGATGCCATGTTCCGCCCCCCGGTTCCAGCGCCCCCGCTATTCCGTCAGGGATTTAAGCCGTGCCGCCTGATCCGCCCCGATCCGGTAATGCCCGGTCATCGGATAGGCGAAAAGGATGTCCTCCTCCTGCGCGCCCTCGCCGATATTGTGCAGGATGAGCGGAGCCCCGTCCGGCCCCAGCCGGTCCGAGACGATGCCCATATGGGCATGGTTGCCCGGCAGCGTCCAGGTGACGATATCGCCCGGCAGGAACGGCGTCGGCCCCTCGGACAAGGGCACCTCTGCCCCGATCCGGGAAAGCAGCGTCCGAAGGTTCGGCACCCGGCGATGGTCGATGTTGCGGTCCGGCGCGCTCAGTCCCCAGAAGGCGGGATAGGCCGCGAAATCCGCCGTCATGTCGCGGTTGACCGCAAGCTGCAGGTCGATCCCCCAGCCATCGCGCAGCGCGCGGATCACCACATCGGTGCAGACCCCCCGGTCACGCGGCAGATCGCCGCCCGGAAACTCCAGCCGCGTATAGGACGGGTCATAGATGACCGTGACGCCCACCTGCTCCCGCGCCGCCTCGGTCAGGCGCGACGGGACGGCACCGGCATGCAGAGCACCCGCAAGCAGGGGAACAACAATCAGGACAAGACCGGACAGAACCTTACGCATGGTCAGGATCATGCCTCCAACCGCCCCGTCTGACGAGTGGGGATTTTCCCCGCGCGGCCCGGACTGGCACCTTTCCGCCGGGATTGGTAATAGCTTCGTGATGGCCCTCACGCTCACCTCCCTTGCCGATCTGGCGAAGCCCGGGTTCGATGACATCATCGACGTCCGCTCCCCGGCCGAATATGCCGAGGATCACCTGCCCGGTGCGATCTCGCTCCCCGTCCTCGACAATGACGAACGCGCCCGCGTCGGCACGATCTACAAGCAGGTCTCGCCCTTCACCGCACGCAAGCTTGGCGCGGCGCTGGTGGCCCGGAACGCGGCCCACCACCTTGAAACCGTGCTGGCCGACCGTCCGGGCGGCTGGCGGCCCCTCGTCTACTGCTGGCGCGGCGGGCAGCGGTCCGGGTCGTTCGCGACGATCCTTGGCCAGATCGGCTGGCGGGTCGAAACCCTGGTCGGCGGCTACCAGTCCTGGCGGCGGCTCGTCGTGCAGGCGGTCTATGACACGCCGGTCGCGTCGCCCGTCGTCGTCCTTGACGGCAACACCGGCTCGGCCAAGACCGAGGTGCTGAATCTCCTCCCCGGTTTCGGGGTGCAGGTCATCGACCTTGAAGGTCTCGCCCGGCATCGCGGTTCGCTCTTCGGGTCAACCGGGCCGCAGCCCTCGCAAAAGGCCTTCGAAGGCGCGCTGGCCCTCGCCCTCGCCGCGCTCGACCCCACCCGCCCCGTGGTGGTCGAGGCGGAAAGCTCCAAGATCGGCAATTGCCGCATCCCGCCCGAGCTCTGGAAGGCCATGGTCGCCGCCCCCCGCGTCACCATCGCTGCCCCCCGCGCCGCCCGCGCCGCTTACCTGACCCGCGCCTATGCCGACCTCACCTCCGACAAGTCTCGTCTCGCGGCAACGGTGGACCTCCTGCGCCCGATGCACCCGCGCGACCGGATCGCCGACTGGCAGGCGATGGCCGCCGCCGGTGACTTCGCCGCGCTTGCCGACAGCCTGATGGAACTCCACTACGACCAGCGCTACGCCAAGCACCGCGCCCGGATGCCCGACCCGAAGGCCGAGGTCACCGCCGCACGGCTAGAGGTGGCCGACCTCCCCAACGTCGCCGCCCGCATCGCCCGTGCCGTGCGGGAAATCGCGCGCCAGCCCTGAACCGATTTCTTCGAAGAAATCGCACCGGAGCCTTCAAAGGCTCCGACGCGGAGTTTTCGAAAACTCCGCTTCTCCTACGCCCGAGTCGCAATCAAGGTTAACGCCCCGCCCGCCTGCCTCGCGTAGAGACGGATGCAAGACGCATGGAAGACAGAAGGAAGACCGTTCATCTTTCGGTAACTTGACGATTTAACAGAGCGATCTCAGGGGCTTGGCTGCCGCACCGTCTCCCGCTCCCACCCCTCCAGGAATTCCACCCTCTCGCACCCCGAGAACACCGCCAGTCGCTCGAGTTCGGCCTCCAGCTTCCCCCGCCGTTCCTTCGTCAGCCGGACCCCGACCTCGGGCCAGAACGCCCTGACCCGCAGCGCACCCGCATCCCGGTAGGCCTTGGCATCGATCCTCCCGACCAGCCGGTCGCCTTCTAGGACAGGAAAGACATAGTAGCCGAAAATCCGTTTGGCTTCAGGCACAAAGACCTCGATCCGGTAGCGGAAGCCGAACAGGAACTCGGCCCGATCGCGGTCGCGCAGGGCGGGATCGAAGGGCGAAAGGATGCGCAGGCGCCGGGTCGGTTCGGGCGGCGGGGTCAGCAGCGTTTCGGGCCGGATCAGGACCTTCCGCCGCTGGCCGAGCGCACCCTCGACCTCAACCTCGATGATCGCACCGCGCGCGATTTCCCTTTTGCACCAATGCTTTGCCTCATCCGGGGAAATCGCGTTCCAATAGGCCGCAATCTCGCCCGACGTGGCAAACCCCAGATGGTCCAGCGCGGTTTCGCAGGCCCAGTCGACCACAGTCTCCCCCGGAACGGTGCGGCGGTGTTCTTCCGGGATCACCCGCTCGGTCAGGTCATAGATCTTGCGGAACCCGTCCCGCCGCGTCACCGCGACCTGCCCGGTCCGCCACAGCCATTCCAGCGCGGTCTTCGACGGATGCCAGTCCCACCAGCCCCCCTTGCCCCGCACCTCGCCTTCGCCGACATCGGCGGTGCCGACCGGGCCGTCCTTGGCTATCCGATTGAGAATGTTATCGAATTGCGCCTCATATCCCTCGCGGAACCATGACCTCCAGTTCGCCTCCAGCCGCACGGCGTCGCGCCGGAACCGATGCTGCCAGACCCCATGTAGCCGCGTGGGCAGGATCGAGGCATCATGCGTCCAGTGCTCCCAGAGGCTCCGGTCCCGTTCGAGCAGCCGCTTCATAGCCACAGGTTGATAGCTCTGCCGCCGCGACCACAAGATCATGTCATGCGCCCGGGCGACCGTGTTGATGCTGTCCACCTGCACGAACCCGATCCGTTCGATCAGACCATGCAGCGCCTGCCCAAAGGCCCGGCCAACGGGGGCCTCTGCAAGAGCATGGCGATCAAGGAAAATGCGGCGGGCGGTGGCGTTGGACAACACTTGGGACATTCGCAGTGCGTATCATTGCAAATGGTTTCAGCAAATGCGGGAATTGTGACCAGCAAAGGTCGCAGCAAGGTTGGACAAAGTCCCGCAATTGCCTACTATCCCCTTGTCTCCTGACAGAATTTCCCGAAGCGCACCATGGCCGCATGCCCATTCCGGGGCACCGGCCAGAAAGGACAGTACCTATTGCCCCACGAGACGCCCCTCATCACCACCCTTGTCATGGGCTTCGGCCTTGCCTTCCTGTTCGGCCTTCTGGCGCAACGGCTGAAACTGCCGTTGATCGCCGGTTATCTGCTGGCTGGCGTGGTTATCGGACCGTTTACGCCGGGCTACGTGGCCGACATGGCGTTGGCTACCGAACTGGCGGAACTTGGGGTGATCCTCCTGATGTTCGGGGTGGGCCTCCACTTTTCCCCGCGCGACCTGATGGCGGTCAAGGCGATCGCCGTGCCGGGTGCCATCGGGCAGATCGCGGTCGCCACCAGTTTCGGCACGGCGATGGGCTGGATGATGGGGTGGAGCCTTGGCGCAGGGCTGATCTTCGGCCTTGCGCTTTCGGTCGCCTCGACCGTGGTCCTTTTGCGGGCACTGCAAGAGCGTGACCTGATCACGACCGAAAAAGGCCGGGTCGCCGTGGGCTGGCTGATCGTGGAGGACCTGGTGATGGTCCTGTCGCTGGTCCTGATCCCGCCGCTTGCGGGTCTTCTGGGCGGGGTTTCGCTTCCCGTCGGCGAAGAGGCCGAGATCGTGTCAGAGGTCGGCAGCGGTATCGGGATCGGCATCGGGCCGATCGCGGCCACAGTCGTGGTGACCCTGGTCAAGGCCGCAGCCTTCGTTGCCCTGATGCTGATCATCGGCCGCCGGGTCATCCCCTGGGTCCTGCATTTCGTGTCCCACACCAAATCGCGTGAGCTTTTCCGGCTGTCGGTCCTGGCCATCGCGCTTGGCGTCGCCTACGGGGCCACGCATTTCTTCGGCGTGTCCTTCGCACTGGGGGCCTTCTTCGCCGGCATGGTGATGTCGTCCTCCACTCTCTCCTCGCAGGCGATGCGCGAGACGCTGCCCCTGCGGGATGCTTTCGCCGTCCTTTTCTTCGTGTCGGTCGGGATGCTGTTCAACCCTGCCATCATCCTCACAGCACCGCTCGCATTGCTGGGAACGGTGCTGATCATCGTGGGGATCAAGTCGGTCGCGGCCTACTACATCGTCAGGGCCTTCGGGCATGACCGTGACAAGGGCCTGACCATCGCGGCAAGCCTCGCGCAGATCGGCGAGTTCTCGTTCATCCTGATCACCATGGGGGTTAAACTGGCCATCGTCCCGACCGAGGCGCGCGATCTTGTCGTGGCCGGGGCGATGATCTCGATCCTTCTCAACCCGCTGCTCTTCCACCTTCTGGACCGGCGGTCCATCCGGCGCGCATCGGCGGCTGCAGAACCCGCCGAAACGGATCCTGCCGCCACCGAGATCGATCGCCCCGACAGCCCGGAGCCCGCGCGTTAGGTATCGGTCTCGGCCAGCGGCTTGACCTCTTGCAGGTGCTGTTGCAGTGCCGGCAGGGTATCGGTCGCGAAGGTCCGAAGCGGCCCCTCCGCGCCCCGATTGGCGTAGCCTTCGAAAAGCATCACGGCCTCGTTATGGGCCGCCAGCTGCGCCCCGAGATAGGCTCCGTCAAAATCCTCGGCCGCGGCAGCGGCAAGGTTGTCCAGCTGCGCCTGATGGTCGGACATCAGCTGCTTTGCCGGCGTAAGGCCCTCGGAACTGGCGGCAACGACCAACTTCTCGCCGGCGGCCTGATGGTCCGCGATCATGCGCTCGGCAAAGGCGATCACATCCTGGGACTGGGACCGTTCAAGCGCCATCTGGCTTGACTGGATCTCGAATTCGTTGGCCGACGCGGCACGTTCGGCAAAGGCCTGGGGCGTCGTCATCGCCGCCTGCATTTCCTCTTGCGACGGCGGTGAGACGTCCTGTCCGGTCGCGGTCTGGGCCGACACGCCGCCCGCCGAGGCGACACCAAGGACAAAGGTGAGTAGCTTGGCATTCATGGAACGCACTCCTTGATTGGGGAGTGGTCCAACCGGACCGGCAAGGGATTGTTCCTGCACCGGGACGCCCGGAGGCGGGGTCTTACAGCCCCGCTTCGGCGGCGATCTCGGCCTTCGATTTCCGGGCGCGTTCGGTCGCGGATTTCAGCTGACCGCAAGCGGCCATGATATCCTCGCCGCGCGGGGTACGGATCGGGGTGGCAAAGCCGGCATGGTAGAGGATGTCAGCAAAGGCGTGGATCCGGTTGCCGGAGGACCGCTTGTAGGGCGCACCGGGCCATTCGTTGAAGGGGATCAGGTTCACCTTCGCCGGGATACCTTCCAGAAGCTTCACCAGCCGGTGAGCGTCTTCCTTGGTGTCGTTCACGCCGTCCAGCATCACGTATTCAAACGTGATCCGCTCCGAGTTCGACAGGTTCGGGTAGCTTTTCAGCGCCTCCAGGAGCGTCGCGATTTTCCAGCGCTTGTTGATCGGGACCAGCACATCGCGGACCTCATCCGTCGTCGCGTGGAAGCTGACGGCAAGCTGGCAGCCGATCTCGGTCGCAGTGCGGGCAATCTCTGGCACCACGCCGCTGGTCGACAGCGTGATCCGACGGCGGCCAAGCGCAATCCCTTCGCCATCCATCACGATCCGCATCGCGTCGCGGACGTTCTCGAAGTTGTAAAGCGGCTCGCCCATCCCCATCAGGACGATGTTCGAGATCAGCCGCACCTCTTCCTTCGGCGCGCCCGGAACCGGCCATTCGTCAAGATCGTCGCGGGCCATCATCACCTGGCCGACGATCTCGGCTGCCGTCAGGTTCCGGACCAGCTTTTGCGTGCCGGTATGGCAGAAGGAACAGGTCAGCGTGCAGCCGACCTGGGAGGAGATGCAGAGCGTGCCCCGGTCGGTTTCGGGGATGTAGACGACCTCGACCTCATGCCCACCGGCGATGCGGACCAGGTACTTGCGGGTGCCATCCTCGGAAATCTGCCGGGTGACGACCTCGGGGATCTCGATGGTGAAGTTCTCGGCCAGCAGGGCGCGATAGTCCTTGGCGAGGTTCGTCATCAGCGCAAAGTCGCGGACGCCCCAGTGATAGACCCATTGCCAGACCTGCCCGACCCGCATCTTCGCCTGCTTTTCCGGCGTGCCGGCGGCGATCAGCGCGTCACGCAGGGCGTCGCGGGTCAGGCCGACGATATTGGTCTTTCCCCCCGCGGGAAGCTTGCGGGGCAAGGTCAGCACGTCTTGCGTGATGGGGGCGGTCATTTGGCAGATCCTTTCACGGGGCCTTGTCACAGGCGATCTGATTGTCGGGCGGATATAGGCGAGGCGGCACCAAAAGAAAAGCGCCCCGCGAAGGGGCGCCTGTCTGCCGGGACTGCGGCCTTACTGGCAGCGCTTTTCGGCGTCTTCCATCGCCGCGGTGAACCCGCGAAGCGAGAAGGTGTCGGCCGTCTGCGTGCCGCGGCCCGAGCGGGCGGTCAGCGTTGCCGAGGTCCCCGCCTTCAGCGCCGCCAGCAGCTTGGCGTCATCCTCGGCGCTGCCCGGCCAGGCCCATTCGCCATCGGTGAAAAGCTGGTAGGGCTGGCCGTCGATCGAAACCTCGACCGTCGACCCGCCCGCAAAGGGATAGCCGCCGGTAAAGCTGATCTCGCCCGGCTTGCCGGGACGGAAGGTCACGAACAAGAGGATGTCGCCGCGCCGCACGCTGACCGGCTGGCCGTCGCGGGTGTTCACCGACTCCTTCGGTTTCGAGACACCCCAGCATTCCTTCGGGTCTTCCTCGGTAAAGACGTTCCAGTCGGTCATCGTGGCGACCCGGTTCGTCGATTCCTGTGCGTTGGCGACCGTTGCCGTCAGCCCAACCGCTGCTACGGCAAGCGCGCGACCGATAAGGGAAGTCATGTCTTTCGCAGCCTCCAAGCTGTCTTTCTCTACCCCGGCCTGCCAAGCCTCGGTGGCCCTTTTGGCTGGCGCTCGGCGGTTCTACCCGATATCGAAGCCATAATCAAAAGCACCCAACCGCGAAAGCCCCATGGGCGACAATTCGCGCATATGTTACGGGGATTTCCCATGTCTTCACAGCCGATGGTCGAGCTTTGGCGCGGCGGTCTTCTGGAAAGCGCGCATGCCGGCCATGCCGTGATCTGGGGGCCGGGCGGGATCGAGGCGGCCTGGGGTGACCCGGCCACGGTGATCTTCCCGCGGTCCTCCTGCAAGATGATCCAGGCCTTGCCGCTGGTCGAGACCGGCGCCGCCGATGCAGCCGGGCTGACCGAGGCGCATCTTGCCTTCGCCTGCGCCAGCCACCAGGGCGAGGCGCGGCATGTGGGCATGGCGCGCGACTGGCTGGCCTCGCTCGGCCTGTCTGAGCCTGACCTCCGCTGCGGCGCGCATGAACCCTATGACCACGTGGAGCGTGACCGCCTGATCAAGACCGACGAAAGCCCCTGCCAGCTGCACAACAACTGCTCGGGCAAGCATTGCGGCTTCCTGACCGTGACGAAGCACCTTGGCGCGGGACCGGAATATGTCGAGATCGACCACCCCCTCCAGCGCGCCATCCGGGCCGCGACCGAAGAGACGACGGGCGAAACCATCGCCGGCTCGGGCGTCGACGGCTGCTCGGCCCCGAACTTTGCTGTCACGGTCGCGGGGCTGGCCCGGGCGATGCAGTCCTTCGCGGCGGCAACCGGGTCGGGCGGGGTGCGCGACCGGGCGATGCACCGCCTCGTCCGGGCGATGGCCACCTACCCCGAGCTTGTCGCCGGCGAGGGACGGTCCTGCACCGAGCTGATGCGGGCGATGGGCCACAAGGTCGCGATCAAGACCGGGGCCGAGGCGGTGTTCGTCGCCATCATCCCCGAACAGAAGCGGGGCATCGCGTTGAAGATCACCGACGGCAACAGCCGCGGCTCCGAAGGCGCGATCACCGCCCTTCTGGTGCGGCTGGGCGTCCTTGACCCCGCGCATCCGGCGGCGCTGAAGCGGCTGGGCGGCCCGATCCGCAACTGGCGCGGGCTGGAAACCGGCCTTGTCCGGCTCGCCCCCGGGTTTCCCGACTGACCCGGTGCCATCTGGATGGTTGATTTGAAGACCGAAGCGCGTAAGCTTTCGGGATGAATGCCGAAGCGCCGATCCCCTTTCCGCAGTCCGACCGGGTCCAGGATCAGGTCAGCTTCGACCGCAAGGAGCTTGGGCTGATCCTGCGCGTCTACGGGCGGATGGTGGCGGCGGGCGAATGGCGCGATTACGCGATCACCGCGATGCGCGACCTTGCGGTCTTCAGCGTCTTCCGCCGGACGGCTGAAACCCCGCTCTACCGGATCGAAAAGCGCCCGAAGCTGCGGGCGCGCCAGGGGCTTTACGCCGTCGTCGGCATGGACGGCCAGGTCCTCCGCCGGGGGCATGACCTTGACCAGGTGCTGAAGGTGCTGGAACGGCGGCTGATCGGCCCGGTCTGAGCCCCTCTTCACCTCCTCGTGCGACTTCGTCTTCTCGTCGGTCCGGCCCTGCGAGGGGTGCCGAAGGCATCGACGAGCCGCCCCTGTCAGACCCTCTGGCGCGCCTGTACCAGCCCGCCGCCCCCGGATGAGATCCGGCTGACCGCATCGCGGATGCCTTCATAAGCGACCGACATCGTGCTGCCGTTGGCGTGGATCAGCACATCCGGGTTCACCACCATCGCGACATGGCCCTTCCAGAAGATCAGGTCACCGCGCCGCAGCGCCTCTTCCGGTGCAAGACCGCGCCCCATTTCCATCTGCATGTCGCTGTCGCCGGGGCATTCGCGCCCGCAGGCATGCATTGCCACTTGGACCAGCCCGGAACAGTCGATCCCGAAGCGCGAGTTGCCGCCCCAGAGGTAGGGCGTGCCCAGAAGGCTCTCTGCGACCGTCACCGGGTCCGGCGCCCATTGGTCCACCGGGCGGATATGGGTCAGGGGCACATAGCCGTGCGGCGTGCTGGCCCAGGCCCCCCATGACCCGGTGACCGCCAGCCGCGTGCCGATGCTCAGCGCGGCAAGGTCCTTTGCCTGCACCACCGGCTCGGCATAAAGATGCGACCCCGGTGCCACGACCCAGTGGGTGGGTTCCGGACCCCGCCCGATCGCCTCTTCCGCGATCCAGCCGCAATATCCGTCGCGCCGGGCCTGCACGAAGACATGGCCCCGGTCGCGGTCGATGACCGTGACCGCGCTGCCCAGAAGCAGTTGCCGCTGCCGCGCGCCGCCGGGGCTGTCCAGAAGGTCGGCGACCGGCCGCATGACCTGCGCCGGCTCGCCTTCCGTGTAGGGAGCGACAAGCTCGCCTTTGAGACTGGCGAGGGCGACCCGCCCCGAGAACGGCTTCAGCCTGCGATCCATCAGCATTCCTTCCATCCCAACATGTCTGGCAGTGCTCCAAGCAAGGCCCGCGCGCCCTGACCGACACCACCCTTGGGGCGGGCCGGCATGTCGCTTGGGGTATGACCATAGATATCGAAGTGAACGTAGCGGGGCACGCTCACAAAGCGCCGCAGGAACAGGGCGGCGGTGATCGACCCGGCAAAGCCGAAGCCGGGCGCGTTGTCGAGATCGGCAATCCCCGGTTCGATCACGTGCTCATAGGGGGTGTGGAACGGCATGCGCCAGACTGGATCGAACCCGGCGGCGGCTCCCGCCTCAAGGGCCGCCGCGATCCCAGGATCGTCGGTGTAGTAGGGCGCAAGGTCGGGGCCGACGGCCACCCGGGCGGCACCCGTCAGCGTGGCCATGCTGACAAGCACATCCGGCGGGTCCTCGCAGGCCAGCGCCAGCGCATCGGCCAGCACCAGCCGGCCTTCGGCGTCGGTGTCGTTCACCTCGACCGTAAGGCCCTTGCGGCTGGTCAGGATGTCCTTCGGTTTCAGGGCATTGCCGGAAATCACGTTCTCGACCGCCGGGATCAGCACCCGAAGGCGCAGGGGCAGGTTCAGCGCCATGATCATCTGCGCAAGGCCCAGCACGGTGGCCGCGCCCCCCATGTCCTTCTTCATCAGCGCCATGCCTGAGGATGGCTTGATGTTCAGGCCCCCGGTATCGAAGCAGACCCCCTTGCCGACCAGCGTCAGCTTCGGCCCCGTGCTGCCCCAGTGCAGGTCGATCAGCCGTGGCGCACGCGGGCTGGCGCGACCAACGGCGTGGATCATCGGAAAATTTGCCGCGAGAAGCTCGTCGCCTGCCGTGACGGCGACCGAGGCACCGAAGCGGATGCCTAGATCGCGCGCGGCTTGCTCAAGTTCGGCCGGACCCATGTCCTGCGCGGGCGTGTTGATCAGGTCGCGGGTCAGGGCCTCGCCTTCCGCCATGGCCAGAAGGGTGGCCGCATCAAGGCCAGCCGGACAGATCAGCTCCGCCCGCTCGCTTGTCTTCCGGTCGGGGCGGTAGCGGTCGAAGCGGTAGCCGGACAGCAGCCAGCCAAGGGCGCATTCCGTCCGCTCGGCGGGCGACAGTGCCCCCGACAGGCGCCACGCCCCGGGGGGCAGGCGGTCGACCACCTTCGCCAGAATGAACCGCTGCCGCCGCCCGGCATCGACCGTCCCGATCCCCGCCACCGCCGCTGCGATCCCGCCATCGGTGCCGGGCAGAAGGCAAAGCTCACCCGGCTGCGCCTTGAACCCGGTCGCTGCCAGCCAAGAGGCCCAGAGGCTGCCCTCATTGTCGCTGAACGCCGCCACCTCGTCCGGGCGCAGCACATGCAGCGGACGCGAGGGGGCGGAGGGGTCGGCAAAGCTGAAGGGCATGTCTGATTGCCTGGCTGGACTGGGCTGACGCCTAGTTGGATGATTTTCCTGACACCTTGCAAGGTGTTACGCGCGCACCCGCAGGCATTTGGCCGGCCCGCGGGATTAATCCCCGAACGGACTTGCGGACTGTCAAGCGGGCCGCATCACCCGTTTGGACTTCGAATTGCATCCGGCCCTCGACAGAACAACCTCACCGTGCATTGCCCGGGATGGACGAATCTTCAGCCGGAGCTGTCTGCCATCCCGGAATGGGGCGAAAGTGACCGTTCCGCGACCCGGACAAGGCGGGCCCAGACCGCCGCAAAGGCAGTGCTGTCCGCCCGTTCCAGGCAGATCCGGGAATCCCGGGCCACCGCAGAGAGGCTGCAGAGGCCAAGGTCGTCGGCCAGCCGGCCAAGCCGGACCAGGTGATCCGACACATCCCGCAGGTCCTGCGACCGGACCGTTTCGGCCAGCCGGGCCATGGTGAGGGCAAGCTCGGCCAGGGATCGCGCCACGATCTTCTCCGCCGTCGGCGCGCCGAGGTTGCGATAGATCGCGGCGATCGCCTCGACATCCTGACGCACCACCTCTCTGGGGATGAGAGCCGTCACCCTTGCCATCTGAACACCCGATTTCCCACACCGACCCGGACCCGATGCTGCAAGGCGATGCTGAAGAATTGGTTGCCCGACTACGGTCGGGGATGGCTTTTACCTCTCGAATTCTCGGCAAATGCCGCATAGGGAAGGGGGTGCGACCGTCAGAAGGTGGCCCATGACCCCGATCCGCCCCTTGCCCGCCTACCTCGTCCAGCGCTTCCAGGGCTGGCGCGCGACGACCTATACCGAGAACCGGGCCTGGTACCGCCGTCTTGCGGCCTCGGGGCAGCATCCGCGGGCGATGGTGATCTCGTGCTGCGACAGCCGCGTGCATGTGACCAGTATCTTCGGGGCGGATGAGGGGGAGTTCTTCATCCACCGCAACGTCGCCAACCTGGTGCCGCCCTACAACCCGGACGGCGATTATCACGGGACCTCGGCAGCGGTGGAATATGCCGTCACCGGCCTTGGGGTCGCGCATATCGTCGTCCTCGGACATTCCAACTGCGGCGGGGTGAAGGGGTGCCACGACATGTGCCGCGGCCTTGCCCCCGAACTGGAAGAAAAGACCAGCTTCGTCGGGCGCTGGATGGACATCCTGCGCCCCGGGTTCGAGAAGGTCGCTGGCCTGCCGCCCGAGACGATCCTGCCCGCGCTGGAAAAGCAGGCGGTGCTGACCAGCCTTGAGAACCTCCTGACCTTCCCCTTCGTGCGCGCGGCGGTCGAGGACGACCGGCTGACCCTGCATGGCCTTTGGACCGACACCGGCGAGGGCGGGCTGGAACAGTACGATCCGGCCCGCGAAGGCTTTGTCCCGGTCTAGTGACCACAGTGGTCAAATTTGGATAATTCCATCGTATCAAGGACTTGTCTGTGGGCATTTACCAAAACTTAGGACCTGTCCACGCCTGCCGGACTTGCCGCCCCACCCTGCCGGGCCTAGGTTCGGCGCAGAATGTGCGGGGGCGGCGATGGGGCTGATCGAGGATCTTCAGGCGGCGGTGGGCAAGGCCAACGTGCTGACCGGGGCGGACACGGGACGCCACGCACGGGACTGGATGGGCAAGTATGAGGGCGCTCCGCTTGCCGTGGTCCGTCCGGGCGATACCGCCGAAGTCTCGGCCTGCGTGAAGATCGCCGCCGCCCACGGCCTTCCCATCGTCCCGATCGGCGGCAATACCGGGCTTGTCGGCGGCACGATGACCAAGGGCGGGCTGATGCTGAGCCTGGAGCGGATGAACCGCATCCGCGCCCTGAAGCCCGAGGCCCGGCTGGTGGTGGCCGAGGCGGGCACGGTGCTGACCCGGCTGCATGAGGCGGCAGAGGCGGAGGGCCTTTACTTCCCGCTGTGGTTCGGGGCTCGCGGGTCGGCGATGCTGGGCGGGGTCCTGTCCACCAATGCCGGTGGCTCGAATGTGCTGCGCTACGGGTCCACGCGCGCCCTGTGCCTGGGGCTCGAGGTGGTGCTGGCCGACGGGCGCGTCCTGAACCTGATGAGCGAGCTTCATAAGGACAATTCCGGCTATGACCTGAAGCAGATGTTCATCGGCGCGGAAGGCACTCTGGGCATCATCACGGCAGCGGTGATGAAGCTGGTTCCCGCCCCCCGCGCCCATGCGACGGCGACAGTGGCCGCGCGGTCGCTGCCCGAGGCGCTGGTGCTTCTGAACCGGATGCAGGAGGCGACCGGCGGCCGGGTCGAGGCCTTCGAGTTCATGCCCCGCACCTATTCCGACCGCCTCAAGGTTGCGCGGCCCGATCTTGGCTTGCCCTTCGACACCATTCCCGAGGTGACCATCCTGATCGAGGCCGCGACCACCGCCCCGGCCGAGGCGGAACCGGATGCCGAAGGCGTGGTGCCGCTGGTCGGCGTGCTGGAGCGGGTACTGGCCGACATGCTGGAGGCTGGCCTCATCCAGGACGCCGTCGTCGCCCGCAGCGAACAGCAGCGCCGAGCGATGTGGGCGCGGCGCGAGGCGGCGGCAGAGATCACGGTGGGCCTCGTCCCGGCAGTCGATACCGATGTCTGCCTGCCCCTGGACCGGGTGGACTCCTTCGTGACCGAGGCATTGCGGCGGCTGGAGGCGCTGGACCCCGGCCTCCGCAGCCTGACGGTGGCGCATCTGGGCGACGGGAACCTGCATTTCACCGCCTTCCCGACCCGGGATGACCCCCTGCTGAAGGACCGGGTGATGGAGGTGGTCGAGGACGTGGTTGGCGAGCTCGGCGGCAGTTTCTCGGCCGAACACGGGGTGGGACTGTCCAAGCTGAACTCGATGGCACGGCGCAAGAACCCGGTGGCGCTGGATGTCATGCGCGCGGTCAAGCAGGCGCTGGACCCCGAAGGGCGGATGAACCCGGGGAAGGTCATTCCGGGGTAGGCAAAGCGCACGAGCCTTGAGGAAGGTCACGATTTGTCGACGAAAAATCGTGTTGGTCCGCTGGGCGATGCCGCGTATTGACTGCCTTGCGCCGAAGATCGGGGCAGGCTAGCCCTGCGCCCATGTCCGCGATCCGCCTCTGCCTGACCGACCCCGCGCTGCGTGCGGCGGGGCTGGTGATTGCCCTGCAAGGCGCCATCGTCTGCAGTTTCGGGCCCTATTTCAGCACACTGGCGGTCAAGACCTACGGCTTTGGCGATGCGGGCTTTGCGGTTCTACTGGCCATCGCCTCGCTGGTGTCGGTCGGGGCCTCGGTCGTGGGCGGAATCCGGGCCGACCAGACGGCGAAGCGGCGACAGGTGACGCTGATCTCGGTCCTGTCGCTGACGCTTGGGATGGTCCTCATGACGCTGGTCCCCGGGCCTTGGGTCTTTGCACTGTCTTTCGCGGTTCTGTTCCCGGTGGGCGCGCTGACCTTTGGCCAGGTCTTCGCGCTGGCGCGGCTGGCCGCCTCTCGCCACTCGGAGGCAGAGCGCGACGGGATCATGGCGGTGATCCGGGCGCTTTTCGCGGCACCCTTCGTGGTGGTCCTGCCGGTCTGGTCGCTGGTCTTTGCCCAAGGGCTGGAGGTGACGGCGGTCTTTCCGGTCGGGCTGGTCCTGTCACTTCTGATGCTGGGCGTCGTTCTGCGGCAGTGGCCCAAGGACGGGATTGCGGCCTGGGAGGACGGGCCGAGCGGCCTCAGCTTTCGCGCCTCGCTGGGCGAGATCGGGCAGCCGGGGCTGGCCTTGCGGGTGGTGGCGCTAGGGGCGGTGCTGTCGGCGGCGGCGCTTTACATCGCGCTTGTGTCGCTGGTCATGGTGCCAGAGGTCGGGCGCGGGACGGCGGATGTGGCGCTTTACGTGGGGCTGGTCGCGGGGCTTGAGGTGCCCTTCATGCTGATGCTTTCCCGCCTGACCCGGGGGTGGGACCGGACCCGTCTGATCATGATCGGGGCGGCGCTTTACGGCGTTCACGTGGCGCTGCTGCCGGTACTGGCGGGGTCCTGGGCGGTCTGGCTGCTGGTGCTGCCGGCGGCGATCGGCGGGGCGGTGACGCTGACGGTGCCGATCGCCTATCTGCAGGACCTTCTGGCCGACCGGCCGGGGGCGGGGGCGAGCCTGATGGCCGTGCAGCGGCTGGCAGGCGACGTGATCGCGGCGATCTGCTTTGCGCTGGGCACGCTTGTGGCCGGCTATGGCACGGTGGCGCTGCTGGGCGTTGTCGTCTCGCTTGCCGCGGCGGTCGCGCTATGGGCGGCGGACCGGCGCGCCTGAGTCAGGTCTGGTCGCGGCGGTGGTCAAGCTGCGCAAGGCGGACCTGGCGCAGCGCCTCGACCATCAGCGCGGTCAGAAGGCCGAAGCTGAGGAAGCCGTTCACCGACGCCATGACGCTGAGGATGCGCCATTCCTGCGGGGCGACGACATCGCCGAGGCCGAGCGTGGTGAAGGCCACGAGCGAGAAGTAGACCGCCTCTTCCACCGACGGAAAGGCACCCAGCGCCCAGAGCGACAGGGCCCAGGTCCAGACGCAGACGGTGACGACGCCCAGCACCCAGATGCCGACGAAGACCAGCATCAGAAGAAGCTTCGGCCGCTGTGGCGCGCTGAGAAGCCAGTGGTGCCCCCGGCGGAAGGCAACCTCCAACAGGAAGGCGGCGATTGCGGCGACCATGGTATTCACCAGAAGGATCAGCGTGCCGATGGCAATCTGGAGCAGCATTGTCAGCCTTCTGGACTAAGCCCGTGCCAGACCTTATCTGACAGCGATCATGGTGGCAAAGTCCGATCCCAATTCCAAGCTGATCGCCGAAAACCGGCGGGCGCGGTTCGATTATCACATCGAGGCCGACCTCGAGGCCGGCATCATGCTTCTGGGCTCCGAGGTGAAAAGCCTGCGCCAGGGCGGGGCGAACATCGCGGAGAGCTATGCATCCGTCGAGGGGGGCGAGCTTTGGCTGATCAACAGCTATGTGGCACCCTACCTGCAGGCCAAGACCTTCGGGCATGACGAGCGGCGGCGGCGCAAGCTTCTGGTTTCGCGCAAGGAACTGGGCCGGCTGTGGTCTGCGGTGGGCCGCGAGGGCATGACCATCGTGCCGATGAAGATGTATTTCAACGACCGCGGGATCGTCAAGCTGAAGCTTGGCATCGCCAAGGGCAAGAAGCTGGCCGACAAGCGCGAAACCTCGGCCAAGCGCGACTGGGAACGCGACAAGGCCCGGCTTATGAAGCAGAACAGCCGGGGCTGACTTTCCCCGGCGTGAGGCATTTGTTGTCTGAAACCCCCACAGATGGTAGTGTTAACGCTACCGGACACCAAGTCCGGGGGAAATGCCGGACGACCTTCGGGCGGAATCGGCGCGAAGAGGGAAGGGAATGTTATGGGTATGGAACTGATCATCCAGATCATTGCAGGTCTGGTGGGTGGCAATGCCGCAGGCGCGGGCCTGAAGAACCTCAGCCTCGGGACGACGGGGAACTCAATCGTCGGTGCGCTGGGGGGCGGGCTTGGCGGGCTGCTCCTTGGCGGGCTCGGTGGCGATGCGGGTGCGGTGGCGGATGCGGCGGCCGGTCTTGATATCGGGTCGATCATCCAGTCGGTCGCTGGTGGCGGCATCGGCGGCGCGGTGCTGACCGCGATCGTCGGCATGATCAAGAAGGCGATGGCCAAGTAAGGACCACCCAGGAAAACAAGGCGCGGACCTCGTGTTCCGCGCCTTGCGCAGACCCGGAGGGCGCGGCTATATCCCGGTGATCCCGGGAGAGCCGCCATGACCCCTTCGCCGCAGGACGACCCCAAGACGCTGGTCTCGACCGACTGGCTGGCACGCCACCTGCGCGACCCGGACCTTCGGGTGCTGGACGCAAGCTGGTATCTGCCGGACGCGGGACGCGATCCGAAGGCGGAATATGATGCCGCCCATATCCCAGGCGCGCGGTTCTTCGACATCGACGAGATTTCCGACCAGCGGTCCAGCCTGCCGCACATGGCCCCGCCGCCCGAGAAGTTCATCAGCCGGATGCGGGCGATGGGTGTGGGCGACGGGCATCAGGTGGTGGTCTACGATGGTGCCGGCATCTTCAGCGCGGCGCGGGTCTGGTGGACCTTCCGGCTGATGGGCAAGACGGATGTGGCCGTGCTGGACGGCGGCTTTCCGAAATGGCGGGCCGAGGGGCGCGAGATCGAGGACCTGCCCCCGATGATCCGCGACCGGCACATGACGATCAGCCGGCAGCACCACCTGGTGAAGGACGTCACGCAAGTCGCCCATGCCGCCAAGCTGGGCGAGGCCGAGATCATCGACGCCCGTCCGGCCGCCCGCTTCCGGGGCGAAGCGCCGGAACCGCGGCCGGGCCTGCGGTCCGGCCATATCCCGGGATCGAAAAGCCTGCCCTTCGCCGAGCTTCTGAACGCGGACGGCACGATGAAGGCCCCGGCTGCGCTGCGTGAGGCCTTTACGGCGGCGGGCGTGGACCTTGCAAAACCCGCGATCACCACCTGCGGGTCGGGGGTTACGGCGGCGGTCCTTTCGCTGGCGCTGGAACGGCTCGGCCATCGCAACCATGCGCTCTACGACGGGTCTTGGGCCGAATGGGGCATGTATGACGACCTGCGGGTCGCCACTGGCCCCTGAGTGCGTCTTATTGCGCTCAAGCTCCTGCTCACGGCGGGCGTCTGCGGCCTGATCGGCTGGAGCCTTGCGCGGCCCGACAAGGGATTTCTGGCGGAACTCGCGCTTCTTGGTCCCTGGGGCTCGGCGGTGCTTGTCCTGGGCTTCCTGCTGGCCGTGGCGCTTTATGCCCGCGACCTGCAACGGGCTCTGGAAGCGATCCCGGCACCCTTCCGCGCGGCACGCCCGAAATCGGTCTGGCTGATGTTCCTTCTGCCCTACAATTTCGTCGAGGACTTCTGGATCATCGGCAATGTCGCGGCCTCGCTGAAGGCCGAGGCCGCAGCCCGCGGTGTCACCAGGGGGACCTTCGGCCTGATCTCGGGCCTTGGCTGGTGCGCCTTGCAGATCCTTGCGCTGGTGCCGCATGAGGTGGGAAGCGTCGCGGGCCTTCTTGCCGTGCCGCTCTGGCTGTGGCACTGGGCCTATGTCCGTCGGGCAAGGGCCGTGATCATGGCCGGTGCCTGACCAACCCTTGGAAACCGCCATGCTTGAGACCCTGAACCCCCAGCCGCAGGACAAGATCCTGCAACTCATTGCCATGTTCCGGGAAGATCCCCGGACCGCGAAGATCGACCTTGGCGTCGGCGTCTACAAGGACGCGACCGGCCTGACCCCGGTCATGCGCGCGGTCAAGGCGGCCGAGAAGAAGCTTTGGGAGGTGGAGACGACCAAGACCTACACCGGTCTGGCCGGGGAGCCCGCCTACAACGCCGCCCTGGTCGAGATGATCCTGGGCAAGGGTTACGCCGACCGCGCCGCGTCCGTCGCCACACCGGGCGGGACCGGGGCGATCCGCCAGGCGCTGGAGCTGATCCGGATGGCCAACCCCAAGGCACGCGTCTGGATGTCCGCGCCGACCTGGCCGAACCACCCTTCGATCGTGAAGTATCTTGGCATGACGGGGGTGGAGTATCGCTACTTCGACGTTGCCACCTCTGGCATCGACTTTGCCGGGCTGCTGGCGGACCTTGAAGGGGTCGCGGCGGGCGATGCCGTCCTGTTGCACGGCTGCTGCCACAACCCGACCGGGGCGAACCTTGATGCCGGTCAGTGGGACCAGGTGGTCGCCCTTCTGCAGATGAAGGGCGCCGTCCCCTTCGTCGACCTCGCCTACCAGGGCTTCGGCGACGGGCTGGAAGAAGATGCCGCCGCCACCCGCAAGATCGCGGCGGCCTTCCCGGAGGTGCTGATTGCTGCGTCGTGTTCGAAGAACTTCGGCATCTACCGCGAGCGCACCGGCATCCTGGTCGCCCTGACCAGCCCGGACCGCAAGGCCGTGGTGCAGGGCAATCTCAACTTCCTGAACCGGCAGAACTACAGCTTCCCCCCCGACCACGGCGCGCGGCTGGTGACCATGATCCTTGAGGATCAGGCGCTGACCGCCGAATGGAAGACGGAACTGGAAGAGGTGCGGCAGAACATGCTGGGCCTCCGGAAGCAGCTGGCCGATGAGCTGCGCCGTGCGACGAACAGCGACCGCTTCGACTTTGTCGCGCATCACCGCGGCATGTTCAGCCGTCTGGGCCTGACCGAAGCCCAGGTGAACCGGCTGCGGGAGGAGCATGGCATCTACATGGTCGGCGACAGCCGGATCAACATCGCCGGGCTGAATACCAGGACCGTGCCGGTGCTGGCTGCTGCGATCGCGCAGGTGATCTGACCGAACATGCTGGCCGTCGCGCTTTCCCTTGCGGCGGCGGCCACTTTCGCGCTGTCGGCGATGCAGATCGACAGCGTGACGGGCCGCGTTACGGCGCTGCAACTCGCGCGTTGGCAGATGGCGCTTGCCTTCGGGATGACCGCTGCCGCCTCGCTGGTCCTTGGCGGCTGGCGGACGGTCGGGGCAAATGAGTTCCTGTGGCTGGCCGGGTCCTCGGCGGCGGGCATCATGCTGGCGACCTCGACCTATGTCGCGACGATCCAGCTGCTGGGGCCGCGCCTGAACGCGCTGGTCTTCACCCTGTCGGCGCCTTTCGCGCTGGCCTTGGGCTATGCCTTCCGGGGCGAGACGGTGAACCTCATGCAAGGCGCAGGCGTGGGGCTGATCCTTGCAGGGATCGTGCTGGCAATCATGGGTCCGGGCGGGCGCGAAGGGATGCGCGGGCCGCAGGCGCTGGGCATTGGCCTTGCGCTGGGGGTGGTGACGGCGCTGGGGCAGGCGACCGGCAGCCTGCTGGCGCGCCCGGCGATGCTGGCGGGGGTGGAACCCTTCACGGCCATGGCGATCCGGTCCGGGCTCGGGGCGCTCTTCTTCGTCGCATTGCTGGCGGTCCCGGCCCGGCGACCTGTGTCCCGGCCTGTGCCGCAGGACATCCTGCGGATCGGCGGCTCGGCACTGTCGGGCATCTTCCTCGGGATGACGCTGCTTATGGCGGCGCTTGCGGTCGGGGACGTGGGGATCGTGACCACTCTATCCTCGACCACGCCGATCCTGATCCTGCCGATGGTCTGGTGGGTGACCCGCCGCGCGCCTGCTCCGGTGGCGTGGGTCGGTGCCGCGCTTGCCGTGGCGGGGACGGCCCTGATCACTCTGGCAACGGCGTAGGCCGGCTGGCGCGCCATGCGGCCAGAAGGCCGGAAACCGCGATCAGCGCCATCCCGGCAAAGCCGAGCGCATCCGGGATCTGGGCAAATACCAGCCAGCCCAGCAGTGTGGCAAAGGCGATGTGCATGTAGTTGACCGGCGCGAGGGTCGCGGCCGGCGCCTCGCGGTAGGCCGAGGTCAGAAGAAGATGGCCCACGGTCGCGGCGGTGCCGTAGGCCAGGATCATCAGCCAGTCGAACGAGGTAGGCAGCGCCTCGACCCCGAGGAACAGCGTCAGGGCGACCGACAGGACGGTGCCGACCAGCGCGGTCTGAAACAGAAGCGCCATGGTCGTCTCGGTCCGGGTCAGGATGCGGGTCAGAAGGTGGTAGCCGGTGCCAAGGACCGCGTTCAGCAGGCACAGGGCCACCCCCAAGGGGTCAAGCCCGCTCCCCGGCCGCGCGATCAGCAGGACACCGGCAAAGCCGAGCGCGGCGCAGATCCAGCCGATGACCGGGACCTTCTCTCCCAGGATGGGGCCCGAGACGAGCATCAGAAGGACCGGGGTGATGTAGATGATCGCCACCGTCTCGGCCACCGGCATCACGCGCAGGGCCAGAAGCATTGTGATCGTGGCGCAGGCAAGGAAGAGCCCACGCAGTAGGACAAGGCCGGTGCGCTGCGTCTTCCAGACCGCACTCCGGTGGCGCGGCCACATGGTCAGAAGGACGAGGGCAAGGTTGATCCCATAGCGGGCCGACAGGATCAGCGTCGCGGCATAAAGCATCGAAAGATGCTTGCCCAGCGTGTCCCCGGCCGCAAAGAGCAGCGTCGCGGCGACGACCAGCGCCACGCCTTTCAGGGGATTGCCTTCGGGATACATGGCGGGAACCTAGCTGCGCCCTGGTGCGGAGGGAAGGGCCGGGGGCGGCTCGTCGTCGACTTCGTCGCTCCTCGCTGGGACACCGACGAGAAGACGAAGTCGCACGAGGAGGGGCCGGATGGAGTACGGCCCGCGGGGGGAGGATCCCGCGGGCCGACGCTTCAGGTGACAGGCCGGGAGGAGGAGGCCTGTCGCCGGGTCTTACGAGTGGTAGGCCTGTTCGCCGTGGGTGGTAAGGTCCAGGCCCTGACGCTCGGTATCCGCATCGACGCGCAGGCCGATGGTCATGTCGATCGCCTTGAACAGGACATAGGACACGACACCCGACCAGACGATGGTGATCAGCACGCCCTCGATCTGGATCCAGAGCTGCGCCAGCATCGCATAGTCGTCGCCCTTCACGCCGCCGAACGCTGCTGCCGAGAACACACCCGTCAGGATCGCGCCGACGATACCGCCGATGCCGTGGATGCCGAAGACGTCCAGGCTGTCGTCGTACTTCATCTTCAGCTTCACAACCGTGACGAAGAAGTAGCTGGCCAGCGTCGCGATCACGCCAAGGAGGATGGCACCCATTGGGCCGATCGTGCCGCAGGCTGGGGTTACTGCAACAAGGCCGGTCACCATGCCCGAGGCAGCGCCCAGCATCGAGGCCTTGCCGCGCTGCAGACCTTCCAGCGCGCACCAAGCCAGGGTGGCCGCGGCGGTGGCGATGAAGGTGTTGATCATCGCCAGCGTCGCGCCGCCATTGGCCTCAAGGTTCGAGCCGACGTTGAAGCCGAACCAGCCGACCCACAGCATCGATGCACCGATCATGGTCATGACCATCGAGTGCGGCGCCATGTTGTCCTTGCCGTAGCCGACCCGCTGGCCGATCACGATGCAGCCGACCAGCGCCGCGATACCGGCGTTGATGTGAACGACCGTGCCGCCGGCAAAGTCGATTGCCCCCTTGGCAAAAAGGTAGCCATTGGCATCCCAGACCATGTGGGCGATCGGGAAGTACGAGAAGGTGCCCCAGAGGACCGAGAAGACCAACACGGCCTTGAACTTCACCCGTTCGGCGAAGGCACCGATGATCAGCGCGGGCGTGATCGCCGCGAAGGTCATCTGGAAGGCGATGAACAGGTATTCCGGGATCACGTAGCCGGCGCTGAAGGTCGCGGACATGCTGTCGGCAGTGACCCCCGAGAGGAACAGTTTGCCTGTGCCGCCCCACCAGGGCGAGGTCGAACCGCCGAAGGCGAAGGAATAGCCGTAGATCACCCAGACGATCATCATCACGCAGGCAATGACCGTGGTCTGCATCAGGATCGACAGCATGTTCTTGGCGCGCACGAGGCCGCCGTAGAAGAGCGCAAGGCCGGGGATCGTCATGAAGAGGACGAGGACGGTCGAGACCATCATCCAGCTCACGTCGCCCTTGTCCATGACGGGCACGACTTCCTCGACCACTTCAGCCGCCGCCTCGGTGGCTTCGGCCGTGGCCTCCTGTGCCCAGGCGGGCAGGCTGGCAAACAGGATCGCGCCAAGCGCGCCAAGGCCAGAGTATTTCATCAGATTGCTCATTTCGGTGAGTTCCCCTTCCCCGGTTGCGTCAGAGCGCATCGTCATCGGTTTCGCCGGTGCGGACCCGCACGGCATGTTCCACGTCGACGACGAAAATCTTTCCGTCCCCGATCTTGTCCGTCTTCGCTGTCTTGGCGATGGTGGCGACCACCTGGTCGCTCAGCGCGTCCGACACGACGATCTCCAGCCGCACCTTCGGCACGAAGTTCACCGCGTATTCGGCACCGCGATATATTTCGGTGTGGCCCGACTGGCTGCCGAACCCTTTGATCTCGGTCACCATCATTCCGCGCACGCCGATGGCAGTCAGCGCCTCGCGGACCTCCTCGAGCTTGAACGGCTTGATTGCTGCAATGATGAGCTTCACATCTTTCCCCTTCTGTCTTTTTCGTCGCGACAGGGCACGGGACCCTCGACAGACATGAGGGAGGTCATTGCTGCAGCAGCACAAGGAAGTGGCCCCGCTTTGGTGACCCGCTGCGGGATGATTTGCACAATTTTTGCACTTATCGTCTGGAAAGCCGAAATTTTAGGCGCGTGTTGAACGCGAATCGATGGCGGCACTGCTTCGCTTTCATGACGATCCGGTCTATTCTGGCTGAAACAGGCCGGTAAACCGGCCGGCGTCACAATGGCGGGCAGCGGGCATGGCAGCAGGAAACGGGGGCAAGCGCCCCCTCGTGGCAGACAAGCGGTATTCCCGGGCAGCGCGCCCGGCGACGTCAGGCGGCGGGCCGAAGAAGCCTGCACCGGCAAAGCCGCGCCGCGCGCCTCGGGCCCGGACGCAGCGCCGCCAGCATGGCCTGATTGCCGGGTTCTTCATCGCGATCTGGCGAATCTTCTGGGGCATCGCCTGGCGCGGGGCGGTCATCGGCGGCCTCGTCCTCGGCGGGGTGGTCTGGTATTTCTACGCCCAACTTCCCCCGGTGGCCGATCTGATCGACGGGCGTGCGCGGGGATCTGTTACCCTGCAGGACCGCAACGGCGAGGTCTTCGCCTGGCGGGGCGAGACCTTCGGCATGATCACCGCCGACAGTGTCAGCCCCTATCTCCACGACGCTGTGGTCGCCACCGAGGACCGGCGCTTCTACTGGCATGTCGGCATCAGTCCGCGCGGCATCGCTTCGGCCATCCGCATCAACCTTTCCGAGGGCCGGGGCGCATTCGAGGGCAACGGCGGGTCGACCATTACCCAGCAGACGGCAAAGCTTCTGTGTCTTGGCGTCGCCTGGGATCCGGCGTTGTGGAAGTCCGAAGCTGATTACGAACGGGACTGCCGGCAAGGCGGCATGTGGCGCAAGATCAAGGAAGTGCCCTTCTCGCTGGCGATGGAGGTGAAGTATTCCAAGGAAGAGATCCTGACGATCTACCTCAACCGCGCCTATCTTGGCGCGGGCGCGCGCGGGTTCGAGGCGGCGGCCCAGCGCTATTTCGGCAAGTCGGCGCGGGATGTCACCCCGGCCGAGGCGGCGATGCTGGCCGGGCTTCTGAAGGCGCCCTCCACCTTTGCCCCGACCTCCAGCATGGAACGGGCGCGCAACCGGGCGAACGTGGTCATCGGCCTGATGGAAGAGCAGGGTTACCTCACGGCGGCAGAGGCCGAGGAGGCCCGCCAGAACCCCGCCCGCCTCTCCGAGGCCGCCAAGCAGAAATCCGGCGGCTATTTCGCCGACTGGGTGATGGAGACCACCCCGGATTACCTGGCACGCGACACGACCGAGGACGTGACGATCCAGACGACGCTGGATCAGGACATGCAGCGCAAGGCCGAAGAGGCGCTGGCCTGGGTCTTCGAGAACAAGGTCAAGGCAGGCTCCAAGGCGCAGGCCGCGATCGTGGTGATGAGCGCGGATGGCGCGGTCCGCGCGATGGTCGGCGGGCGCGACATCCCGAATGCGGGCGACTTCAACCGCGCGACGCAGGCCCTGCGGCAGACGGGTTCGACCTTCAAGCCCTTCATCTATGCCGTGGCGATGGACCTTGGCTACAGCCCGCTCGACTATGTCTCGGACACGCCCCTGTGCATCTACACGCCCGGGTCCGGCGACTGGTGTCCGCAGAACTATGACAAGGAATTCAAGGGCGAGATCACGCTGACCCAGGCTCTGGCCGAAAGCCGCAACATCCCGGCGGTGCGGCTGTCCGAGGCGGTGGGGCGCGATCTTGTCAGGAAGGTCGCGGCCGATTTCGGCGTGGCGCAGAACATGCCGGACGGACCGGCGCTGGCGCTGGGCGTGTCGGAATCGACGCTGATCGAGATGACGGGGGCCTTCGCCGGGATCCTGAACGGTGGCTCGTCGGTGACGCCCTACGGCCTGCAGGCGCTGACGCTGAAGGGGATGGACGAACCCCTCTTCGGCGCGGGCGGCGGCATTGGCGAGCGGGTGATCAGCGAAGGTGCTGCGCGGGCGCTGACCTACATGATGGAGCAGGTCCTGGTCTCCGGCACCGGGGGCCGCGCGCGGCTGGACGACCGCCCGGCGGCTGGCAAGACCGGCACCACGCAAAGCGCGCGGGACGCCTGGTTCGTGGGCTTCACCGCCGACTACGTCGTGGGCGTCTGGATGGGCTATGACGACAACAGCCCCCTCACCGGCGTCACCGGCGGCGGCCTGCCGGCCGAGATCTGGCACGAGGTGATGAGCCGGATCAACGAAGGCGTGGACGCAAGCCCGCTTCTGACCGAGATCCCGGATTCGACCTATGTGCCGATCGACCCCTCCACCACCGAAGGGGCGATCACGGCCGAGGAGGTTCCCTACTTCGATGGCTCGAACGCTCCCGTCTACGACGGCGGCTCCGCCGGGCAGCAGCCGGATCTAGCCGAGCAGATCATCGAGGAAGTGCTGGGGACGGCGGGGAACTGACCGGCGGCCCGACGCCTAGCTCCGCGGCACGTCCTGTTCCGGGCGCGTCCCGAGAGGCTGTACGAAGCGCAAGAGATAGCCATCCGGGTCCTGCACCAGGAACTGCCGCTGGCCGTGCTCGACATCGTCCTGCCGATACCATTCGGTTGCGACGGGCCGGTAAAGCGACAGCCCCGCTGCCTCAAGCCGCGCTGCAAGGTCTGCAACGTCTTCAACCTCGATCTGCAGGTTCAGGCCACGCCCGAATGGCGCATCCAGAGCGCCGGTCAGCCAGGACCCTTCATCCAGCTCTTCCAGCATGAGCTGGGCCTGACCAAGCTCAAGGTAGGCAAAGCCGTCTTCCGGTCGCCCGTAGCGCACCCGAAAGCCGCAGAGGTCGCGGTAGAAGCCGAGGGCCCTGTCAAGGTCGGTCACCAGAAGCTCTGGAACCAGAGCGGCCCAGTGCTCGTCCCCGCTGCCGGTCATCCCTGCACGCTAGAGCGTCGCCATGTCCGCGATCAGCCGGTCAAGATCGCCGCCGCGCTGGTCGAGAAGGGCGCCGATCTCGGTCCGTTCGGAGGCGAGCATATTCACGCCCTCGATGATGATGTTGAAGAACAGGCTCTTGCCCGCCTTGTCGCTGACGTGCCAGCGCACCTCGAACGGGGCCTCGCCCTGCAGGTAGGCGGTCGAGATCACCTCGACATAGCTTTTCACCGTGCGCGCGTCGGAAACCTCGATCCGGCCGCCGATGAACTCGCGGAAGCGGCGGCCGTACTTGCGGCTGAGATAGCCCTGGAAGGCCTTGGTGAAGGCGGAAAGCTGCGCCTTCGAAGCTGTGCGCGCCGCCGGGCCAAGGGCCGAGCGGGCGATGGTCGGCACATCGGCATTGCGGGCGAAGAGCTTTTCAAAGTCGCGCAGCATGGCGCTTTCCGACTTGCCCGAACTGATGATCGCGTTGATCTGGGCCACTGTATCGTCGACCAGCACGCGGGCCTGGTCGACCGTCAGGGCCGCAGCCGCGCGGGGAAGGCCGGCAAGAACCAGACCGGAGGCCAGCGCCAGCCCGAAGGCGCGGCGGGTCAGGGGAAGGTCATTCGGCATAGGGGTCCTCGTAGGGGTCGATAAAGTCGGAATCCGGGTCTTCGGTGGCTGCCGCCTCGGCGTCTTGACCAAGCTGGAAGCGGCGGCTCTGCAATCTCAAGAGCCGGCTTTGCGCATAGCTGTCTGCACTGTCGTATAGCAGAGAGTCGAAGGTCGCGGCGAACCGGTCGCGGTCACGAACGCGTGACACAAGCTTCACGAAGTTGGCGGCCCGCCCTTCACGCGTCGGCAGCGCATTGCTGACCGGGTTCGTGGCAAGGTCGACCAGCGTACCGAAACCGTCACGCAGGGTTGTCGGCCCGGTAAACGGCACCTCGAGGAACGGGCCTTCGCCGACGCCCCAGACGAACAGCGTCTCGCCGAAATCGGTCGTCGCCACCGGAAGCCCAAGCGCCGTCGCCGCGTCAAACACGCCGCCGACCCCCATCGTGAGGTTCGTCGCCAGCCGCAGCGTGTTCGTTGCCGCATCTTCGATGTTCAGCTGCAGGACGTCGTTTACGATGTCGCCCGGCAGGTCCAGCGTGTCGGCAAGGTTCGAGACCACCTGCTTCACCGGCTCGGGCGTGACGGCGCCAAAGCCTTGGGCCACCGGCCTCAGGACGTTGCGGTCCACTTCCTTGTTGAAGGCGTGAATCCTGCGGTTCGTGTTCTCGAAGGGATCGTTGATCTCGTCCGGGGCGGGGTTGGTCCCGGCGCAGGCACCCAGGGCGCAAAGCGCCAGAACCGCCAGCGCGACCCTTGCCACGCCGGTGGCTGCCGTTGACCCTTGGTGTTCCATGCCCGTTTTGTCCGTGCGCCTCGTCCGGGCGCCTGCCCCCTTAGGATAGTCTTGCACCACGATTGGCAAGGCTTAAGTCCCGGGCCGGACCAAGGCAACGCGGAAACGTGACCGGGAAGCCGCGCCCGGCGGGAACGCGCCCAACCGGGGCTCAGCGGCGGACGTGCGGCTTCACCCGCGGCTCGGTCGACCGGATCTGGCTGCCCGCGCCATGGTCGGTGAAAAGCTCGATCAGGCAGGCGTTGGGAATCCGTCCGTCCAGGATCGTCACCGCGCGCGTGCCCTTTTCCAGCGCCATCAGCGCGGTCTCGGTCTTGGGGATCATCCCGCCCGAGATCACGCCATCCGCCGTCATCTGCCGGATCTCGTCCGGCGTGATCTGTGTCATCACCTCGCCCGCCGCGTTCTTCACGCCCGGCACGTCGGTCAGAAGGAGCAGCCGGTCCGCCTGCAGCGCCCCGGCAATTGCGCCGGCTGCCGTATCGCCGTTGACGTTGAAGGTCTCGTTGTCCTTCATCCCGGTCCCGACGGGGGCGATCACCGGGATGATCCCGGCATTGTAAAGATCGCGCAGCACCTGCACGTTCATCTCGATGGGTCTGCCGACGAAGCCAAGCTCCGGATCGTCCGCCTCACACACCATCAGGTCGTCGTCCTTGCCCGAGATGCCGACCGCCCGGCCCCCGGCATCCATGATCGCCTGCACGATCCGCTTGTTCACGAGGCCCGAGAGGATCATCTCCACCACCTCGACGGTGGCCTTGTCGGTCACGCGCTTGCCGCGCACGAAGTCGGACTTGATCCCCAGCTTCGTCAGCATGTCGTTGATCATCGGCCCGCCGCCGTGCACGACCACCGGGTTTACGCCGACCTGCCGCATCAGCACGATGTCACGCGCGAACTCCGCCATCGCGGCATCGTCGCCCATGGCATTGCCGCCGAACTTCACCACCACCACCGCGCCGGTGAAGCGCTGGAGGTAGGGCAGGGCTTCCGACAGCATCTTTGCGGTGTTCCTGGCGTCTTGCATGGTGAGGGTCTGCTGTTTCATGGGCGGCCTCCGGATCATGCGCCGCATAAGGCTTTTGCATCGGCCTGCCAAGCCTTGCCTTCCCCCCGCGAAGGCGTAGCCTTGCGGACAAAGGAGCACCCCCGATGTCCGAACAGAAAACCCTTGTGCTGACAGGCGCCAGCCGCGGCATCGGCCATGCGACGGTCAAGCGCTTTTCTGCCGAGGGGTGGCGGGTCCTGACCTGCTCGCGCCAGCCCTTCGATCCGCGCTGCCCCTGGCCGGGTGGTGAGGACAACCATATCGAGATCGACCTTGCCGATCCGAACAAGACCATCGCCGCGATCGAGACGATCAAGGGCAAGGTGGGCGGCCGCATCCACGCGCTCGTAAACAATGCCGGGATCAGCCCCAAGGGGCCGGGTGGCGCGCGGCTGAACACCATGACCACGGACCTTCGGACCTGGGGCCATGTCTTCCACGTGAACTTCTTCGCCCCGGTGATCCTTGCCCGCGGCCTGAAAGACGAACTGACCGCGACCCAAGGCAGCATCGTGAACGTCACCTCTATCGCCGGGGTCAGGGTGCATCCCTTCGCCGGCGCGGCCTATGCGACCTCGAAGGCCGCGCTTGCCGCGCTCACGCGCGAGATGGCGCATGACTTCGGGCCTTACGGCGTGCGGGTGAACGCCATTGCCCCGGGCGAGGTGGAAACCTCGATCCTGTCGCCGGGCACTGACAAGATCGTGGAAAAGCTGCCGATGCAGCGGCTGGGCCAGCCGAAGGAAGTGGCCGATGTGATCTGGTTCCTGTGCTCGGACCAGTCGAGCTACATTTCCGGCGCCGAGATAGAGGTGAACGGCGCGCAGCACGTCTGACAGCGGCCCGGGAAGGCTGTGGGGAGCGGTCAGGCGACGACGATGCAGGGACGGAGCGTCAGCCCTGACGCGCGGACACCTGCAGGCTGTAGCGCCGACTTCAGTCGGTCAGACAGGAAGATCCGGCCAAGTATCTGCAGGTCAATCCACAGGTCGGCGCCTTCCGCTGAAGATGCGCGTGCCGCGAGTACATCCTCTTCAATGTGCGACCGCCAAAGCCTTTCGGACGTCCCTCGCAGTTCTAGTCCTGTTGATTGTTCGGCCACCAGCGTCTCTTTCGTCTCGCAGATGTGGAAAATGAACCAGCGGCCCGGCCGCAGGGTCTTCTGATCAAACTCGTAAAGCGGCACCTCGAAAAGTTGGCTGGACCCAAGGCCAAAGCCGGACAGGAAATCACGGAATTTCGCAGAGATCACGTGAAGTCCGCCGCCGATTCTAAACCAATCCGGTAAGCCGGACCGATAGGCCTCGGTCAGGTCGGACTTGGTGAAGAACATATAGTCGGGAACCAAGTCCGCTTTTAGCGGATTTCCGTCCGGGTAGAGTGCTGAATTGGACAATGCAACTCTCTTCTGCAGGTCATTATCCGGAAGGTGAAAGTCAATCTTTCTCACATTGCTCATCTCGCTCAGGAACGTCGTATTCCATATCTTCGGAATATCAGCGGTCATCGTCATTCCCAGTTACTTGCAGAGGGGCTGAAGCGTGAGAGGGCAATGCAGCGCACGGGGAGGTCAGGACTGAACCACGGGTAGGCTTTGCCCGTCAATCAGGGGCTGATCTTTCGCCTCACAAGCACCTGTGCACCCGAGATCGAGGGGGATTGCGGGTGGCATGTCTGACGGGCCGCTCATCAAGCCCTTGCGGGCTTTCTTCGCTTTGGTCTGGCGCGCGGGTCAGCGAAGAAAGCCCGCAAGGGCTTGATGAGTGTCTGGTCACCGGCGCTTCTCGAACGAGATGATGACGTCGCCGATATCAAGGCCGAAGCGCTTCATGTAGGCCCGGTTCAGCACCCGGTCTTTCGACATGAGCCACATCCAGTCGTCAAAGGTCACGCGGACCGTATCCACCGTCCCATCCGCCGCCGGGACCGGCAAGTCGATGGTGTAGCGCCAGTTGAACCGGTCGCCATCCTCGCGCCCCGTAGCCTTGCCGATCACGCCGGGGGCGGTGCCCTCCCAGGTCTGGTCGGCGGTCACCGGCCCGGTCTTGACCAGCGTCCAGATGCGCTGCTCGGTCGACCCGTCCTCGTAGACGAAATCCTCGACCAGCTTCAGCCGCTCGCCGTCCCAGTCGCCCTGCACCGTCACGTCGAACCGGCGCCGGGCCTTGCCGAAGACGTCCTGGAACTGGCCCTGCGCGACGACGGTGCCGTCGAAGAACTCTTCCAGATTCAGCTCGCGGTCGCTGAGGGCGGGGTCGTCGAAGGACGGCTTGCCAGTGCAGGCGGCCAGAAAGAGGGGGAGCGAAAGGAGAAGAAGGCGCATCGACAGACCTCGCGTTTGCACGTGATACGCGCGGGGCGGGGAACCGGATGACCGCCGGGCTTTGCCTTGGGCTGGCGGATCGGGCATAAGGACGCCAATCCCGCGAGGCCTGCCCATGCTTGACGACAGCGACGACGATATCCACCCGCTCTTCCACGGGGCGCCGAAGAGCCTTGAGTTCCGCAAGCTGAGGAAGCGCCTTGTGCAACAGGTGCGTGAGGCGATCGACACCTATGGCATGGCAAAGGCGGGCGACCGCTGGCTCGTCTGCCTTTCGGGCGGCAAGGACAGCTACACACTTCTGGCGGTGCTCACCGAACTCAAGTGGCGTGGCCTTCTGCCGGTGGACCTTCTGGCCTGCAACCTGGACCAGGGGCAGCCGAACTTTCCGGCGACCGTCCTGCCGGACTTCCTGACCCGGATGGGCGTACCCCACCGGATCGAATACCAGGACACCTATTCCGTCGTCATCGACAAGATCAAGCCGGGGGGCACGATGTGCAGCCTCTGCTCGCGCCTCAGGCGGGGGAACCTCTACCGCATCGCGCGCGAAGAGGGGTGCTCGACCGTCGTCCTCGGCCATCACCGCGACGACATCCTCGAGACCTTCTTCATGAACCTCTTCCATGGCGGCCGGCTTGCCTCCATGCCGCCGCGCCTTCTGAACGAGGACGGCGATCTTTACCTCGCCCGCCCGCTGGCCTTCGTCGCCGAGGCGGACTGCGACCGTTTCGCAAAGGGCATGGGCTATCCGATCATTCCTTGCGACCTTTGCGGCAGCCAGGAAGGGTTGCAGCGGGCGCAGGTGAAGAAGCTGCTGGATGACTGGGAGGCGCGGACCCCCGGCCGCCGGCAGATCATGTTCCGAGCGCTGATGAACGTGCGCCCGTCGCACCTTGCCGACCCCGCGCTTTTCGACTTTGCCGGGCTTGCTGCCGCTCTGGCTGATGCAGACAATTCTCTGCAACTTTCGGCTGAGCATTAAGGAACTGATCAGGAACATCCGTGCAAGCTGACCCCGATGCCGGGCTTTGCCTGGCCTTTCCGGGGGATGTCGTGATGACACTTGCCGTCAGGGGATGGGTGCGTGGGATCAGATGGCCGGACCTTGGCCTTCTCCTGCCGGTGCTGGCGCTGCCGGCGTACCTTCTCCTTGGCTGGGTGGAAATCCTGGTCCTCGCCGTGGGGCTGCCGCTTCTGGCGGCCCTCCTGCGCCGTGTCTTGCCCCGGGGGGTAACCCCGGCCGTCGCCGATCAGGCGATCGCTGCGCTGGATTCGGGCCTTGCAGCGGGTCAGGGGCGACAGACGGGCTGCCTTGTCCTCCAGTTCGATACGCTGCAGGCCGTCTGTGACCGGCTGGGCCGCGCCCGCCAGTCCGAGATTCTGGCCGCCTCGGTCGCCCGCATCCGGGGGGCGCTGAGGCCGGGGGACTTGCTCTTCGCGCTTGAGGACGGGTGCCTTGTCATCGTCCTTGGCCCGACCGAACGGCTGGACCTCGAAAGCATGGTGCGCATCGCCGGTCGGCTGCAGCTGGTGGCCCAGCAGCCGATGCAGCTTGGGCCGGACATGGTGCAGCTGACCTGTTGCATCGGCTTCTGCCACGCCCGCCAGATCGAAGGGGCGACTGGTCGCGGGCTCCTTGAGGCCGCACAGGTCGCAACCGACGCGGCCCTTGGCCACGCGCCGGGCGCGATCCGGGCCTATACGGCCGATCTGGCCCAGGCCCGTACCGACCGTGACGCGCTCCGCGCCGCATTCGCCGGGGCTGTCGCCGCGGGCGAGGTCCGCGCCCATTTCCAGCCGCAGGTCAGCACCGACACGGGCGATGTCTCGGGGATGGAGGCTTTGGCGCGCTGGCACCACCCAGAACGCGGGCTTCTTTCGCCCGGCGTGTTCCTGCCGGCGATCGAGGGCACGGACCTCATGAATCTTCTGGGCGAGGCGATGCTGAACCAGTCCCTCCAAGCGCTGGCGGGCTGGGATCAGGCCGGTCTGCGGGTCCCCACGGTTTCGGTCAACTTCTCCGCGCGTGAGCTTTCCGATCCCGAACTTCCCGAACGCCTGACCTGGGCGCTGGACGGTCTTGGCCTTCGCCCGGAACGCCTGACGGTCGAGGTGCTGGAATCGGTCGTGGCCAAGGACGGCGATGACATCATTGCCCGCAACATCGGACGGATCGCGAAAATGGGCTGCGGCGTCGACATGGACGACTTCGGCACCGGCAATGCCTCGATCACCTCGATCCGGCGCTTTGCACTGCGGCGGCTGAAGATCGACCGCAGCTTCGTCCGGTCGGTCGACGGCAACCGCGACCAGCAGCAACTGGTCACCGCGATCCTTTCCCTGGCCGAGCGTCTGGGCCTCGAGACTCTGGCCGAGGGGGTCGAAACCCAAGGCGAACATGCCATGCTGGCGCAGCTTGGCTGCGGCCATGTGCAGGGCTTCGTGGTCGCGCGTCCGATGCCACTGGAAGACGTCACACCATGGCTGGTCGATCACCGCACCCGCCTTGCCCAGGCACTGCGGATCGGGGTCCGCGCGCCATAACTTTCATTGTACAGGCGGCGCATCCCTGAAACGACCTTCAGGCAGGGCCCGTTGGTCCGGTCCGGGCACCCGATGGACCGGCCCGGACGCCGGGAAGGGACGCTCAGGCACAAACCCGCCGCAAGAGCTTAGTCACCGCCGCCCGCGGATTTGATCGGCATCCCGGCCCGATCCGGGCAAAACCGCTTGACCTTTCCCTGCCCCTGTCGTTGAAGCACCGCTGATCAAGCTTCGGTCGCATGGTGGCGGGCAGATGGAACAAGAGAACAACAAGAACCTGATCCTGGCGATGGTCCTGTCCGCCGCGGTCATGATCGTCTGGTTCGTCCTCTTCCCACCGCCCGAGCCGCCGGCCGACCTTGCCGCCCCGACCGCCGGGCAGACCGTGACCGACGGCACCGCGCCCGCCGTCGCCCCCGCCGATCCTGCCGCCGCCAGCGCCGGGGCCACCCCCGATGCGGTGCTCGAGGCACCTCGCCTGACGATCGATACGCCCAAGCTCGCCGGCACGATCTCGCTGCTGGGCGGGCGTGTCGACGACCTCTCGCTGAAGAAGTACCGCGAGACGATCGAACCCGACTCGGACATCGTGCACCTTCTGGAACCGGTGGGAGAGGCCTTGCCCTACTACTCGGTCTTCGGCTGGCTGCCGGGCACCGGCCTCCAGCCGGGCGAAGTTCCCGATGCGATGACCCAGTGGACGCTGGTCGGCAACCAGACCCTCACGCCCGAGGCCCCCGTCACCCTGGAATGGAACAACGGCAAGGGCCTCACTTTCCAGCGCAGCGTCGAGATCGACGAACACTACATGTTCACCGTGACCGACACGGTCCGGAACAGCTCCGGCGCCCCGGTCACCCTTCAGCCCTATGGCATCATCGCACGCCACGGCCTGCCTCAGCTTCAGAACATCTTCGTCGTCCACGAAGGCGCCATCCAGCGCGTCGATGGTGAGCTGACCGAAACCAACTATGCCGATTTCACAGAGTTCGAGGTCGACCCGAACGAGGGCCTTCCTGCCGTCGTGTCGAACGGCACCGTGGACGGCTGGGTCGGCTTTACGGACCACTACTGGATGACCACCCTCGTCCCCGAGCAGGGCACGCCCTACAAGCAGGTCCTGAAGTTCGTCCCCAGTGCCGAGATCTACCAGGCCGAAGTGCGCCCGCCGGCGATCACGCTTGCGGCCGGGGAAGAAACCGTCTCGTCGCTGCGCTTCTTCGCCGGGGCGAAGGAATGGGCGACCATCCGCAACTATCAAAACAATGAAGGCATCGCGGGCTTCCTCGATTCCATCGACTGGGGCTGGTTCTACTTCCTGACGAAGCCCATCTTCGCCGTCCTGCACTGGCTGAACCTGCAGATCGGCAACATGGGCCTTGCCATCATCGCCCTGACCTTCTTCCTCAAGTTCCTCGTCCTGCCCCTGGCCTACAAGTCCTACGTCTCGATGGCGCGGATGAAGGAGCTCCAGCCGGAAATGGAGGCGATCAAGGAACGTGCCGGCGAAGACCGCCAGCGCATGCAGCGCGAGATGATGCAGCTTTACAAGGACAAGAAGGTCAACCCGGCCGCGGGCTGCCTGCCGATCCTGATCCAGATCCCGATCTTCTTTGCGCTTTACAAGGTGATCTTCGTCACCATCGAACTGCGCCACGCCCCCTTCGTCGGCTGGCTGCGCGACCTCTCCGCGCCCGACCCTTCGTCGATCTTCAACGCCTTCGGGCTTCTGCCCTGGGACGCGCCCGTTACAGGCTCGCTTCTGCACCTGATCTTCATCGGGCTCCTGCCGATCCTCCTCGGCATCTCGATGTGGCTCCAGCAGAAGCTGAACCCGGCACCGACCGATCCGATCCAGCAGCAGATCTTCGCCTGGATGCCCTGGGTCTTCATGTTCATGCTGGGCGGCTTCGCCAGCGGCCTTGTGGTCTACTGGATCACCAACAACACGATCACCTTCATCCAGCAGTACCTGATCATGTGGAGCCACGGAAACCGGCCCGACATCTTCGGAAACATCAAGGCGGCCAAGGCGGCACGGGTTGCGGCCAAGACACCGCAACCGCCCGCGACCCCGCCGAAAAAGGGCAAGAAGTGACAGCCCCGGGCGTTGGCCACGTCGCACACCTGGTCCGGCACCCGGTCAAGTCTGCCGGATACGAACGGGTTGATGAGGCCGCGCTGGTCCCCGGCGCGGCCTTTCCATTCGACCGCGTCTGGGCCGTGGCCCATGCCGCCGCGCGCCTGACCGATCCGCCGGCCTGGGCCCCGAAGCTGCAATTCCTGCGGGGCTGGGGCTCGCCTGCGCTGATGGCGATCAGCTGCCGTTCCGCCCCCGAAGCGGGCGAGATCACGCTCAGCCACCCAGCCCGCCCGACCGCCACCTTCCGCCCCGATGATCCCGCCGATGCCGCGCGGCTGATCGACTGGCTGCGCCCGCTCTGGCCCGAAAACCGCCCCGAACCTGCGCGGGTGATCCGCGTGCCCGGGCAGGCGCTGACCGATCAGGACCAGCCGCTCGTCTCGATCAACTCCACCGCTTCGCTGGCCGACCTTTCGGCGCGGATGGGACAGGACCTGTCGATCCACCGCTTCCGGGGCAACATCTGGGTCGAAGGCTGGACCCCCTGGGCCGAGCTTGACCTTGTGGGCAAGGACATCACCATCGGCGGGGCCCGCCTGCGCGTCGAAGAGCCGATTGGCCGCTGCCGCGCAACGGGCGCCAACCCCGAAACCGGGGCGCAGGACGCCGACACGATGCGCGCGCTCGAGTCTGGCTATGGCCACACCGACTTCGGCGTCTTTGCCCGGGTGATCGCAGGCGGCACCCTGCGGCTGGGTGATGAGGTCCGGGCATGAGCATGGTCTTCACCCTTGCCCCCGAACCCGACGAAGACGCGCGCGAAACCGGGCGGCTGATGTTCGCCGGACCGGTCACCTTCGTGAAGGGCGTCGTCGCCATGCCCGGCCTGCCCCCGGCGGACCGGCTGGAGGTCTGTTTTGCCGGCCGCTCGAACGTCGGCAAGTCCAGCCTCATCAACGCGCTGACCGGCCGCAAGGACCTTGCACGCGCCTCGAACACGCCCGGCCGGACGCAGGAGATCAACTATTTCGCTTTGGGCGAGTCGCGCTACCTCGTCGACCTACCGGGCTATGGTTATGCCGAGGCCCCGGTGGCCATCGTCGCCAAGTGGCAGGCGCTTCTGAAGCAGTATCTCGCAGGTCGCCAGACCCTGCGGCGGGCCTTCGTGCTGATCGACGCCCGGCACGGGATCAAGGCCGTCGATGCCGAGATCCTGACCCTCCTCGACCGTTCGGCGGTGACCTTCCAGGTGGTCCTGACCAAGGTCGACAAGATCAGCCGGGCGGCACGCGAAGCGGTGATCGAACAGGTGAAGGGCGCCCTTGCAAAGCATCCGGCGGCCTACCCCGAGATCGTGGTGACCAGCTCGGAAAAGGGCGAGGGGATCGAGACCCTGCGCGCGATCATCGCGACGCTGGAATAGGGCGAAGACACGGACGCCGCGGCTTACCGCGACGCCCAAAGGTGTCTCCGGAAGATCAGGCCGTAGCGCCGGGTTTGTCGATCGCGGCGCGCAGGGCGGCTTCCTGTTCATCCGACAGCGAGGTTTGGATCACCCGGCCCTTGGCATGGAACTCGGACAGTCCGGCAAGGACCTTGTCCCCGGTCATCCGCCGCACCAGGACGCAGACGGCGGCACCGCCCGCGGTCAGCGACGCGCCGATATCCTTCATCTTCTGGTCGTTGATCCCGATGTCCGAGAACTTGCCCGAAAGCGCCCCGGCCCCGGCCCCGACCGCCGCACCCAGCAGCGGGTTCAGGAACAGAAGCCCGATCAGGGCACCCCAGAGGCCGCCGCCCGCAGCGCCCGCCGCCGTCAGGTTGACCGGCTGGTGCAGCACCACATTGCCGTCCGCCGACTTCGACACGACGACGATGTCCTCCAGCTGCAGAAGATAGTCGCCCTGCATCTTGACCAGTGCCGCGCGCATCTCGAAAGCGGTGGCTTCGTCATCGAAGGCAACAACGATCAGGTCCGACATTCTTTCCCCTCCAGGATTTGCAGGGCCGATGGGTCCGGCCCCCGGTCAGCATGAAAGGAGATCGTCACAGGCGCAAGACGCGCGTCGGCATCCGGTGGCGAAGAGGTCCGTGTGTCAGCCCCGCAGCTCCTCGCTTATGCGGACCGGCCCGACCTCGCCCTTCAGTTTCGCCCGGTAGATCACCACGCCTTCGGCGACCCGCATCACATAGGTCCGGGTCTCGGCGAAGGGGATCGTCTCGACCCAGTCCACCACATCCACGTCCGGGCTACGCGGGTCGCCGAATTCACCGATCCACCGGCGTGGGCGGCCCGGACCGGCGTTGTAGCCGGCGGCGATCAGGGCGATCGAGGGGCCGAACTCCTCGATCATCTCGGCCAGATAGGCGGCCCCCATCGCGACGTTGTAGGCCGGGTCGCTGGTCAGCCTGCCAGCGTCGAACGGCTTGCCCAGTTTCTCGGCCATCAGCTTCGCGGTCCCGGGCAGGACCTGCATCAGCCCGCGAGCATCCGCCGAAGACCGCGCCGCCGGGTCGAACTCGCTTTCCCGCCGCGCGATCGCCAGGGCCAGGGCGCGGCTGACCGACAGGCCATCGGGCACCATGTCTGGCACGGGATAATAGACGCCCGGCAGGATCAGCCCCCGCTCGGCCGCGGCCTTGCCCAACAGCACCTGCAGATGCGGCTGGCCCCAGTCCGAAACCATGTCGGCGATCTGGGCCAACCCGGTCTCGTCCTGGCTTTCGGCGAGATGCAAGAGGAACCGCTTGGCCAGCGTCAGGTCTCCCGCCGCAAGCAGAAGCTCGGTCGCCGCCATCACCGAGGACTGCCGGAACCCCGCGCCCTGCCAGTCCGGCACCGGGCTTTCGGCCAGAAGGCCCGCGTCCAGCGTCAGGCCCAGCCGTTCTGCCGCCAAGAGCCCATAGAAGGCGGTCTGATGCTTCGCCGCCGCCTGAAAACTCGCCGTGCCGTCCTGCCCCGCCGCCTCTTCCGCCCGGCCGATCCAGTAATTCGCCCGTGCAAGGCTGATCGGAGTCGAGACGGCGGCCAAGAGGTTCCGGAAATGCGGCAGCGCCGCCGCCGGGTCGTCCAGCCGGCGCAGGGCGATGAACCCGGCGAGAAACTCAAGGTCGGCATAGTCCGAAGCCCCACCCCCGCCCGGCGGGATGAAATGGCTTGCGGCAACGCGGTAGGCTTCAGCCGGCCGGCCCTGCCGCATCAGCCAGCGCGCCAGGATCGCACGGCGGTCGGCCCAGGCCTCGGGACGGCCAAGGGCCGCGGCACTGGTTGACCGCGCCAGGATCATCTCCAGCGCGTCGTCATAGGCATCGCGCTTCATCCGCCAGATGAACCGGTCATGGGCCAGCCCGGCATCGTCGGCACGCGCTTCGGGCACCGCCTCGATCAGCGCGGTCACCCCCTTCGCCTCGCCCTGCAGCGCAAGCCGCGCCTTGGCCAAGGCCTGCAGGTCGGGGGCCACGCGCGGCAGAAGGCGCGTCGCCTCGGCCCGGCGGCCCTCCCACAGAAGGGTGTCGAGCCTCAGGTCATGCACCAGCTCCAGCGCCTCGGGCTTGAGCGCCACCAGCGCAGCCTCTTCCTCGGCGGAAAACGAAAGACTTGCCCAGGCCTGCATCGCCACGGTCTCGGCCTCGGCCACCTGGCCCGCCGCGAGAAGCGCCCGCACATAGGCGACAGCGCCCGCTCCGGTCCGGGGCGGACCCGCCTTGAACCAGGCAATGACCCGCGCGGGATCATCCGAACGCGCCACCGCCTCTTCGCCCTTCTCGCGCAGAAGGGTCAGGCCAGGCCAATCCGGGTTCCGGGCCAGAAAATCCTCGTACTCCCCCAGCCGCCCTTCGCCCGCCCGCAGCCGCTGCCATTCGATGACATCCCGCCCCGCCCCTGATGGCGCCACGGCAAGCGCGCCGTCCCAGTCGCGCCCCGCCGAAAGCTGAAGCGCCGTGCGCATGGCCTGCGCGGTATCGGCCGATCCCGGGCCGCTGGCGACGAAAGCGGCGAGAAGCGCCGCACCGAGGAGTGTTCTGACTGTCATGGCGCGGAATCTGCCAAAGCCCAGCGGCGGCCACAACCCACAGTTCCGTCAGTATGCCCCCGAACTTGCACGTCTTGGCTTTGCAGGGCCTTGGCGCTAAGAGAGGCGCGGTCCGCGGCAATCATGCCATGAAAAGGAGAAGCGTCATGATCAGAGGGTCCCTTCCTGCCCTGGTGACGCCGTTCAAGAACGGTGAGCTGGATCTGGTGATGCTGAAGAAACTTGTCGACTGGCACATCGCCGAAGGCAGCCACGGTCTGGTGCCGGTCGGCACCACCGGCGAAAGCCCGACCCTCAGCCATGCCGAGCATCAGCGCGTGATCGAGGAAGTCGTCGCCATCGCCGCCGGCCGCGTGCCGGTGATCGCGGGCGCGGGCTCGAACAACACGGTCGAAGGAATTTCCCTCATCCGCCATGCCGAAAAGGTCGGGGCGACGGCGGCCCTTGTCGTGACACCCTATTACAACAAGCCCACGCAGGCCGGCCTTGTCGCGCATTACACCGCGCTGCATGACTGCTGCACGCTGCCGATCGTCGTCTACAACATCCCCGGGCGCAGCGTCGTCGACATGACGCCCGAGACGATGGGCACTCTCGCGAAACTGCCCCGGATCATCGGGGTCAAGGACGCCACCGGGAAGATCGAGCGGGTAAGCCAGCAGCGCGCCACCTGCGGCGCCGATTTCATCCAGCTTTCGGGTGAGGACGCCACTGCCCTTGGCTTCAACGCGCATGGCGGGGTGGGCTGCATCTCGGTCACCGCGAACGTCGCCCCCCGCCTCTGCGCGGAATTCCAGGAGGCCACCCTGCGCGGCGATTACGCCAAGGCGCTGGAGTATCAAGACCGTCTGATGCCGCTGCATGAGGCGATCTTCATCGAACCGGGCCTCGTCGGCGCGAAATACGGCCTGTCGCTCCTTGGCCTTTGCAGCGAAGAGGTTCGCCTGCCGCTCGTGGGCCTGACCGACGGGACCAAGGCCAGGATCAAGGCCGCGATGAAGCACGCCGGGCTGATCTGAAGCACCCAAAATTCTTGAGCAAGAATTTTGACAAATCCTTTGCTTAAAGGATTTGGGTCCTCTGCATTGCCGGGGTCCTTGTCATTTACGCCCGGCCCGATCATGGTCCGCCCATGCGTAGCACCAAGACCATTCATGTCATCTCTGCCCATGCCGAGGGCGAGGTTGGCGACGTAATCGTCGGTGGCGTCGCGCCGCCGCCCGGCGCGACCCTCTGGGAGATGCGCGAGACGCTCTGGCGTGACCAGACCCTGCGGAATTTCGTCCTGAACGAACCGCGTGGCGGAGTGTTCCGGCATGTGAACCTCCTCGTTCCGCCGAAGGACCCCCACGCGCAGATGGGCTTCATCATCATGGAGCCCGAGGACAACCCGCCGATGTCGGGGTCGAACTCGATCTGCGTGGCGACCGTGCTTCTGGACAGCGGCATTCTGCCGATGACCGGGCCGGTGACCGAACTGGTGCTCGAGGCCCCGGGGGGCCTTGTCACCGTCCGCGCCGACTGCCGGGGCGGCAAGGCCGAACGCATCCATGTGCGGAATCTTCCCTCCTTCGCCGACCGGCTGGGCGTGCCCCTGGATGTGCCTGGGATCGGGCGGTTGATGGTGGACACGGCCTACGGGGCAGACAGCTTCGTCGTGGTCGATGCCGAAGCCCTGGGCTTCACCCACGCGCCGGAAGAGGCGCATGCGATGGCAACGCTCGGCGTGCAAATCACCAAGGCCGCCGATGAGCAGCTGGGCTTCAGCCACCCCGAAAATCCCGATTGGCGGCATTTCTCCTTCTGCCTCTTCGCCGGGCCGCTGACCCGTGTCGCCGACGGGTGGGACACGCAACACGCCGTCGCGATCCGGCCTGGCAAGATCGACCGTTCGCCCACCGGCACCGCCGTCTCGGCCCGCCTCGCGATCCTCGCGGCGCGGGGCCAGATCGCCCCGGGCGAGGTCTTGCGCGCGCATTCGCTGATCGGTGGCACGTTCGAGGGCCGCATCGTAGGGGCGAGCCGCGTCGGCGACCTTCCCGCGATCCTGCCGGAAATCTCGGGCCGGGCCTGGATCACCGGCATGCATCAGCACATGCTCGACCCCGACGATCCCTGGCCGACCGGCTATCGCCTGTCGGACACCTGGGGCGCGCGTTGACGCTGACCGAGAACCAGCGCGGCGCTCTCTTCATGACGGCATCGATGGCGGGCTTCGCTGTCGAGGATGTCTTCGTGAAGGCCGCCGCGCAAAGCCTTCCCCTCGGCCAGGTCCTTCTGACCATCGGCCTTGCCGGAATGCTGGTCTTCGCGGCCATGGCTCTCCGGCAGGGCGAGGCGCTGTTGCCGCCCGCCTTCCTGTCGCGCGCCATGCTGGTCCGCTCCGGTTTCGAGATCGTGGGCCGGCTCTTCTATGGCCTGGCGATCACGCTGACCGCCTTGTCGACCACGTCGGCGATCCTGCAGGCGACGCCGCTGGTCGTGGTGGCGGGTGCCGCCCTGATCTTCGGCGAAAGGGTAAGCTGGCAGCGCTGGCTTGCGGTTCTGGTGGGCTTTGTTGGGGTGCTGGTGATCCTGCGCCCGGGGGCGGATTTCTCGGCCCTCTCCCTCCTCGCGGTTATCGGCCTCTTGGGCTTTGCCGGGCGGGACCTCGCCACGCGGGCGGCACCGAAGGGGCTGTCGAACCGCCAGCTTGGCGCCCTGGGCTTTGCGATGCTGGCGATCGCCGGGACGATCCTTCTGGTAATCTCGGGCGGGGCAAGGGTGCCGGACGCCATGACGGCGGCGCAGCTTCTTGGCGGCGCAGTCTTCGGGATGGCGGGTTATCACGCCCTGACCTATGCCATGCGGACAGGCGAGGTTTCGGCAGTCACACCCTTCCGCTACACGCGCCTCGTCTTTGCGATGGTGCTGGCGATGGTCCTTTTCGCCGAGCGTCCCGATCTTGCGACATGGGCAGGCGCGGCGCTGGTGGTGGGGTCGGGTATCTTCGCGCTGACCCGCCGCTAGGGCGGTTTTCCGTCGCGGTTAACGCTTCATGCGTCTTCCGCGCGTAGAGACGCGAGGAAGACAGAAGGAAGACGGAAAGAAGACGCACAAAATCGCTTGAAATCAGCAGGTTAACGCCCCGTCGCGCGGGCTGCGCTCAAGCCCTGTGATAAGGCGACCCGGCAAGGATCGTCGCCGCACGGTACAGCTGCTCGACCAGCATGACCCGCACCAGCATATGCGGCCAGACCATCCGCCCGAAGCTGATCGACACGTCCGCCCGCTCCCGCAGCGACGGCGCAATCCCGTCCGCCCCGCCGATGACGAAGGCCACGTCCTGCCGCCCCCCATCCCGCCATTTCGCGAGTTCCGCCGCAAATTCCGGCGAGGACATCAGCTTCCCACGCTCATCCATGGTCACCAGCAGGGCCCCCGCCGGAACCGCCCTTGCCAGAAGCTCGGCCTCGGCCTCCATGCCCCCGCCCTTGCGGTCCTCGACCTCGATCTCGTAAAGCGGGCCAAGCGCCAGCGGCTTTCCCGTGCGGTTGAACCGCATGTGGTAATCTTCAAGAAGCGCACGCTCGGGCTGATCCGCGCGGATCCGGCCCACGGCACAAAGATGCAGCCGCATCAGACCTTTGCGGCGCGGGGTGCCCCCGCCGGAAGCCACATCTTCTCCAGCTGGTAGAACTCGCGCACTTCCGGGCGGAAGACGTGGACGATCACGTCGCCCGCGTCGATCAGCACCCAGTCGCCGGTTTCCTTGCCTTCCATCCGGACCGAGATCCGCATGTCCTGCTTCAGCCGGTCCGCCAGCTTTTCCGAGATCGACGCGACCTGCCGCGAGGACCGGCCCGAGCAAATGACCATGTAATCGGCCACATCGGACCGCCCGCGCAGGTCAATCTGCACGATGTCCTCGGCCTTGTCGTCATCGACGGATTTCAGGACCAGGGCAAGGACAGCCTCGGAGGTCTGCCCCTCGGCCGGGGTGGCGGCAGCGGGCTTGGGGCGCGGGCCGACCGGCAGGCCGGTGGCGGGATCGGAATGCGACAGGACAGGGTCCTCCAATGCGCGCGCGGCAAGCGGCCCCCGCGCCGGGCCATGGAAGAAGACTAACACCGGAAGGGGGCAATCTCAACCAAAGCCCGGGCGACTACGCCTTAATCCGCAGCTTTGCAAGGCGGGATCGCGGCAAGGGCGAAAGGCCGGCTAGCGGATGGTGAAGGCAACCTCGTTGCGCCGGTTCCACGGCAGGGTCATCGGCGCATCGTAGAAGTAGTAATGCGGGCCGCCGGTGATGGTCAGGCCCTCGGCTTCAGCCCAGGCGCGCAGGGCCTCGGCCCGCTCGGCAAGGTTGGCGGTCCCGGGCAGGCCAGAGAACCGTTCGACCACCTGCCGGGAGGGGCCGGCCTTGATGAACCTGATCGCGTCGGTGCGGGGGGCGGGAAGCGTTTCGGTCGTGTAGCGGGCGGGCATCATGAAGCTGACGGTCCAGCCTTCGCCTTCGGGGCTCTGGGCCACGGGCACGGTCATCGCGATCTTCTCGCCGCTGGCATTGCCGCCGAAGATGTATCCGGCCAGCACCCGGAACCCCGCCTGGATCGCGCCCTGGCGGGAGCCGGAGACCTTCACCTCGGCCAGAAGATGCGGGCCGTAACTGCGTATCTCGCGCGCGCCGTCGGTGCGCTCGACGGTATAGGGCGGCATCTCGTAGCCCTTGTGGGTGCTCTCCTGCGTGCCCTCGGCCCCGACTGAACCTGCCATCGCCATCCCCATCGCCAGCACCGCCATGAACCGTCGCATCCGCCGTCCTCCTGCACCATCCACCTAGCTTGCCTGACAGCGAATTCGAGCGTATATCGCCCGCATGTCCGGCTTCATCTACTTTGACATCACCGATCATGCGCGGCTTCCCGCCCGTTTCTTCGGCATGACCCGCTCGGTCCTCGCCCGCGCCTGACGCGTGCGCCCTGACCTGACCACCCGCATCCAAGCCATCCCGAACCGAAGGTGAGAGCCATGTCCGCTCCGCGTACGCTTTACGACAAGATCTGGGACGACCACGTTGTCCATCAGGCCGATGACGGCACCTGCCTCCTCTACATCGACCGCCACCTCGTGCACGAAGTGACCAGCCCCCAGGCCTTTGAGGGGCTGCGGATGACCGGCCGAAAGGTGCGCGCGCCGGAAAAGACCATCGCCGTGCCGGACCACAACGTGCCGACGACGCTGGACCGCGCCAATGCCGCGACGATGACCGAGGACAGCCGCATCCAGGTGGCGGCACTCGACAAGAACGCCAAGGACTTCGGGATCAACTACTACCCGGTGTCCGACGTGCGGCAGGGGATCGTGCACATCGTCGGGCCGGAACAGGGCTGGACCCTGCCCGGGATGACGGTCGTCTGCGGTGACAGCCACACCGCGACGCATGGGGCCTTCGGGGCCCTCGCGCACGGGATCGGGACCTCGGAGGTGGAGCATGTGCTGGCCACCCAGACGCTGATCCAGCGGAAAGCAAAGAACATGAAGGTCGAGATCACCGGGTCCCTGCGCCCCGGTGTCACGGCCAAGGACATCACCCTTTCCGTCATCGGTCACACCGGCACCGCCGGCGGCACCGGCCATGTGATCGAATACTGCGGCCAGGCGATCCGCGAGCTTTCCATGGAAGGCCGGATGACCGTCTGCAACATGGCGATCGAGGGCGGCGCCCGCGCCGGCCTGATCGCGCCGGACGAAAAGACCTTTGCTTACTGCTTGGGCCGCCCGCACGCGCCGAAGGGTGCCAAGTGGGAGGCGGCGCTGGCCTACTGGAAGACCCTCTTCACCGATGAGGGCGCGCATTTCGACAAGGTCGTGACCATCAGGGGCGAAGATATCGCCCCCGTCGTCACCTGGGGCACCAGCCCCGAGGACGTGCTGCCGATCACCGGCGTCGTGCCGTCGCCCGACCAGTTCACCGGCGGCAAGGTCGAGGCGGCGCAGCGTTCGCTTGACTACATGGGCCTCAAGCCCGGCCAGAAGCTGGACGAGATCGCGATCGACACGGTCTTCATCGGCTCCTGCACCAACGGCCGGATCGAGGACCTGCGGGCTGCCGCCGCCATCCTGAAGGGCAAGAAGATCGCCGTGAAGCGCGCGATGGTCGTCCCCGGCTCGGGCCTCGTTCGCGCGCAGGCCGAGGAAGAGGGCCTGGCCCAGATATTCATCGACGCGGGCTTCGAATGGCGGCTTGCCGGCTGCTCCATGTGCCTGGCGATGAACCCGGACCAGTTGGCCCCCGGCGAACGCTGTGCCGCGACCTCGAACCGCAACTTCGAGGGCCGGCAGGGCCGCGGCGGCCGCACGCACCTGATGTCGCCCGCCATGGCGGCAGCGGCGGCGATCACCGGGCGGCTGACGGACGTGCGCGAGATGATGTGATTCGTTTTCTGCTGTTGCAGCTATCGCGACAATGGACTCGCATCAGATTAACTGGTCAGCGACGGGCGCAGGCACTTGCCTTGCGGTCCGCGCCTGACTCGCCTCAGGATTGCAAAATGCGGCAAACTTTGGGCAATAGTGTGTAAATGCAAAGAAAGACTGGAATGTGTCCGGCCGCTACGGTAACTGTTCTGAGAGCTGGTAGTCGGTGCATCCGTTTCTTGATTGGCTGAATTTGTGAGGGAAAGATCATGAAGGTTCTATTCATTGCCGCGGCATTGCTGTGCGCACCGATGGCGGCCGGGGCGACGACGATTTTCAGCGACGATTTCGAAAGCCCGGAGATCGCAGCGAACAAGACATGGCAGGTCTTCCAGACCTTTTCCGATTGGGAACGCACATCCGGTTCCGGAATCGAGATCCAGCGGACTGGGGCCGTCGGGGGCATTTCCGCGAACAGCGGCGACCAGTACGTGGAACTCGACAGCGACAACCAGGAGGGTGGCCTTCCGAACCAGCCCAAGAACTCGTCGATGACGACCAAGCTGAACCTTGCCGGCGGCAGCTACCGTCTTGACTGGTACTACCGGCCACGGACGAATACGGCCAACGACAACATCATCAGCGTGTATCTTGCGGGTGCCGGTGAAGGCCTCTTTACCAAGCTCCTTGGCACGATGAACAAGAAAACCTCCCAGAGCAATGTCTGGGAAAAGGTCAGCTACGTCTTCTTCGTCGATGGGACGAAGAACAAGTACGCGCTGACCTTCCGCGCCGAAGGGCTGGACAACGAACTTGGCGGCCTCATCGACGACGTTTCCGTCGCGGCCGTTCCGGTTCCTGCTGCGGGCTTCCTGTTGCTTGGGGCACTGGGCGGGCTTGTCGCGCTTCGCCGCCGCAAGGTGGCTGCCTGATCGCTTTCCTTTCGGAAGAAACGGAACGCCGCGCCGTCCGGGCGCGGCGTTTCGCATTTCCGGGGGGCTTGGATCAGCAGCGCGGGTTTGCTAGGGCAGCAGGCAAAGCGCACGACTCCCTTTTTCAAGGACCGCACACATGACCCCTTTCACCACCCTGACCGGCATCGCGGCCCCCATGCCGCTGGTCAACATCGACACCGACATGATCATCCCTAAGCAGTTCCTGAAGACGATCCAGCGGTCGGGATTGGGGAAGAACCTGTTCGACGAGATGCGCTATACGCCGGACGGGGCCGAAATCCCCGACTTCGTGCTGAACCAGCCCGCCTGGCGCAAGGCCGAGATTCTTGTGGCAGGCGACAACTTCGGCTGCGGTTCCAGCCGCGAGCACGCGCCCTGGGCGCTCCTTGACTTCGGCATCCGCTGCGTGATCTCGACCTCGTTTGCTGACATCTTCTACAACAACTGCTTCAAGAACGGCATCCTGCCGGTCGTCCTGCCGCAAGCGGCGGTCGATCACCTGATGGACGATGCGAAGAAGGGTGCCAACGCCAGGATCAGCGTGGACCTGGCCGAACAGACCGTCACCGCTTCGGACGGCAGGGTCTTCGCCTTCGAGATCGACGCCTTCAAGAAACATTGCCTTCTGAACGGCCTCGACGACATCGGCCTGACGATGGAAAAGGGTGCGGCGATCGACGCGTTTGAGGCGAAAGCGGCCACCCTTCGCCCCTGGGCCTGACCTCGGTCGGCGGGCCGCCGCTTGAGGTGCGGCCCGATCCGGCAAAACCTTTGCCACTGACCGTGAAATGGCCACAAAGCTCTGGTTTCATGCTGCAATGATCCCGTGAGTCGGCCAAAGCGGTGTGGAATTGGGCAGGATTGAGGCGCTTCGGAACAACATGAAGGGCATGTTGGGCGGCAAGTTGCAGCTTCGGGTCGTCTCGTCCATCGAGGGCGCGGCGCGGACCTGGCTGAACCGGGCGACCGGGGCGGCGGTGCGTGCCTTCCTCGTCATGGTCCTGATCGTCCTCCCGTCGGTGATCCTGCCCGGCATCGGCACCGATACGAAGCAGATCGTCGCACTGATCGCGCTGTTCGCCGGAACGCTCGTCTTTGTCGAATACAACGCCGTCTATCCCAGCCTTGTGGAATTCCGGGACGGCGCGCCGTTCAACCGCATCCGCTATCTGATGCTGCTTGCGATCGTGCTGTCGCTGTCGGTGATCGTTGCGGACAACTCGAACCCGACCGCCGTCTCAGGCCTGTTCCACGCGCTGGGCATCGTGGTGGGCGAGGCGATGGATTTCCCGTATTCGCCGGTGCGGCTCGCGACCTACATGCTGTCCGACAGCGCGACCGCCGAGCAGATCGCTGCCGTCCGCACCACGGCAGGCACCGCCTATCTGATCTCGCTGCTTTCTCTGGCCGTCTTCGTCATCGTGCTCAAGATGGCCGGCTGGCCCTCGACGAAAAGCGCCTTCAACGTCTGGGTGAACCTCCCCACGTTCGAGCCGACGGCCGGCGGTGACGTGGTGGACCGTCTGGAACGCGACGCAAGGGTCAATCTTGCCGTGGGGTTCCTTTTGCCCTTCGTGGTGCCGGCGCTGGTGACGCTCTTCACTGCGGGCCTGCCGACCAACATCATCTCCTCCCCGCAGACCCTGATCTGGTCGATGGCGGCCTGGGCCTTCCTGCCGGCAAGCCTTCTGATGCGCGGCGTCGCGATGGCGCGCGTCGCCGACATGATCCGCACCAAGCGCGACCTCAAGATCGCGGCCGAGGCCGAGGCCGCCCGTGCCGAAGCTGAAGAGGACGACAGCTGATCCACAACGCCTCGATCCTTGGGTTGGCGCTTGCGCTGGGGGCCACGACCGGCTGCGCAGATCCTCTGCGGATCGCCACCTGGAATGTAGGGCTGGACCGCACCGGTCCCGGCCTTCTGGTGGCCGAGCTTGCCAGGGGCGATACCCCCCAGGTCGCCGCCGTTGTTCGGATTCTGACCGCGCTTGACGCCGACGTCGTCCTGCTGACGTCGCTTGACTATGACCGGGGCGGCGTCGCGCTGGGCCTGCTGGCAGAGCATCTTTCCGCAGCGGGCATCGATTATCCGCATCGTTTTGCCCTGCGGCCCAACACCGGAATGCAGACCGGCTTCGATGTCGATGGCAACGGGCGCATCGGCGACCCGCAGGATGCGCAGGGCTGGGGGCTTTTTTCCGGGCAGGGCGGGATGGCCATCCTCTCGCGCCTGCCACTGGACGCTGGGGCGGCAGAGGACCATTCCGCCTTCTTCTGGCGAGACCTGCCGGATGCCCTTATCCCCGAAGGCATGCCGCCGGGCCTGAAGGAGGTCCAGCGGCTGGCCACGACCGGCTTCTGGGTGGTTCCGGTCCTGACCGACAGCGGCCCCCTGCACCTCCTGGCCTGGCACGCCACCCCGCCGGTCTTTGACGGACCCGAGGATCGGAACGGCCGCCGCAACCATGACGAGGCGACCTTCTGGCGTCTCCTCCTCGATGGTGCCCTGCCGATGACCCCACCCCGCGGCCCATTCGTGCTTCTGGGCGACGCAAACCTTGACCCTGCCGACGGCGACGGGCTTGCCGAAGGGATTACCGCACTTTTGGCCCATCCCGCTTTGCAGGACCCCGGCCCGCGCGGCGCACATGGGCGGACCGAGCCCGCGCATCAGGGTGACCCTGCGCTGGACACAGCACTTTACGAAGGCATTGGCGGGCTCAGACTTGACTATGTCCTGCCCTCTGCCGGGCTGACGGTCACGGCTTCGGGTGTGCTGTGGCCCGGCCCCGCCGATCCGCTGGCCGCCGACCTTACGGCCGCGTCGCGGCACTTTCCGGTCTGGGTCGATCTGCAATCGGACGCCGCGGAACCTTGACCCCGCACGGCCCTTTGGCTAGGCCAGCCGCGACCCTTGTTCCGGAGACCGTCATGGCCAATCCTTCCCTCCTCATCCTTGCCGGAGACGGCATCGGCCCCGAAGTCATGGCCGAGGTGAAGCGGATCATCGGCTGGATGGGCGCAAAGCGTGGCGTCCGCTTCGATGTCAGCGAAGACCTGGTCGGTGGTGCGGCCTATGACGTGCACGGGGTGCCGCTGGCCGATGCCACGATGGCCAAGGCGCAGGCGGCGGATGCCGTGCTGCTGGGCGCGGTCGGCGGGCCGAAATACGACAAGCTCGATTTCAGCGTGAAGCCCGAGCGTGGCCTTCTGCGCCTGCGGAAGGAGATGGACCTCTTCTCGAACCTCCGCCCTGCGCAATGCTTCGACGCGCTGGCTGACTTCTCGTCGCTGAAGCGCGACGTGGTGGCGGGTCTCGACATCGTCATCGTGCGCGAGCTGACTTCCGGCGTCTACTTCGGCGAACCCCGCGGGATCTTCAAAGAAGGCAATGAACGCGTTGGCATCAACACCCAGCGCTACACCGAAAGCGAAATCGCCCGGGTGGCAAAGTCGGCGTTTGAATTGGCACGCAAGCGGTCGAACAAGGTCTGCTCGATGGAGAAGGCCAATGTGATGGAATCGGGCATCCTCTGGCGCGACGTGGTGCAGGAAGTGCATGACCGCGACTACCCGGATGTCGAGCTTTCCCACATGTACGCCGACAACGGCGCGATGCAGCTCGTCCGCTGGCCCAAGCAGTTCGATGTCATCGTGACCGACAACCTTTTCGGCGACGTGCTGTCGGACTGCGCTGCGATGCTGACCGGGTCGCTTGGCATGCTGCCCTCCGCCAGCCTCGGCGCACCGATGGCGAATGGCCGCCCGAAGGCGCTTTACGAACCCGTACATGGCTCGGCGCCGGACATCGCGGGGCAGGGCAAGGCTAATCCGATTGCCTGCATCCTGTCGTTCGCCATGGCGCTGCGCTACAGCTTCGACCTTGGGGATGAGGCGACGCGCGTCGAAAAGGCGGTCGAAAAGGTGCTCGCCGACGGCGTCCGCACCGCCGACCTGATGGGCCCCGAGGGCGGCACGCCGGTCACGACCACCCAGATGGGTGACGCGATCCTCGCGGCGCTTGACGCGAGCCTCTGATCCTGCCTCCGGGGGCAGCCTCGGGGTCCTTTCTGACCGGAGCGGTTGATGTCGCCTGCCCTGAAAGGTGCGCTTTACGGGCTGACGGGCTTCGGCCTCTTTTCGCTTTGCGATGCAACGATCAAGTTCCTCGGGTCAAGCTATGGCCCGGTGCAGATCGTGGCCTTCATGTGCCTCTTCACCCTGCCGATGATCGGGTGCCTTTGGCTGGTCCGGCCGGTGTCGATCCGGCCGGTCCATCCCGTCCTGATGGCAATCCGGACGGCGGCGATCATCGGCAACGGGCTTCTCGTCACCTATGCTTTCACCACGCTGCACCTCGCGCAGGCCTATGCGATCTTCTTTACCCTGCCGCTGATCCTGACGCTGATGGCATGGCCCCTGCTTGGTGACCGGGTGGACCCGGTTGGCGGTCTGGCCGTTGTGATCGGTCTGGCCGGTGTTCTCGTTGCATTGAACCCGGGGCGGGTTGAATTCGACATCGGCCATCTTGCGGCTGTGGGCGGCGTGGTGCTGGCGGCGGTCCATTACCTGATCATCCGCAAGACCGGCGGCGCCGAGGCGACGGTGACCATGCTGTTATACCCTGTCCTCGGCCAGACGGTGGTGGCTTTCCTGATCCTCCCGTCAAGCTATGCGCCGATGCCATTGGGGGATGTTGCCATCTTCGTCCTTCTCGCCGCAGGGGGATTTGCCGGCACGATGATGATGATCGCGGCCTACCGAGTCGCCGCGCCTGTGATCGTCGCCCCGACGCAGTATTCGCAGATCGCCTGGGCCGCCCTTCTTGGTGCGCTGGTCTTTGACGAACCGATGACCTTCGACACGGTGATCGGAATGGTCATCATCGCGGTATCCGGAATGATCGTCGTCATCCGGCAGAACCGGCCCGGGATTGCCTGAGGATTCCGCCCACCTGCCCGGGTCCCGCCCTTGTGGCCGGGGGCAATTTCCGCGATGATGTTTGCGCAACCAGCGGTGGCCGCCCGGGCCGCCTGCCAGCGCGGACCAGACCCATGTCATCCACCCTTCGCGGGGCGCTTCTGTCGCTGGCCGCCTTCGGATTTTACGCGACCCACGACGTCGTGGTGAAGCTTCTCGGCGAAAGCTACACCGCGTTCCAGATCATGTTCTTCTCGGGCCTGATGGGCTTTCCCCTGGTCATGATGATGCTGATGGGCGACCGCCGCGACGGGACGCTGATCCCGCGGCATTCCTGGTGGTCGGCGCTCCGGTCCGTCTCGGCGGTGGCGACTGGGGTCATGGGGTTCTTCGCCTTCTCGCAGCTTCCCATGGCCATCTGCTATGCGATCTTCTTTGCAATGCCTTTGCTCATCACCCTGATGGCGATCCCTTTGCTGGGCGAAAAGGTCGGCATCCGCCGCGGCATCGCGGTGATCGTCGGCCTTGTCGGGGTCATCATCGTCCTCAGGCCCGGCGGCGGCGACGGCTTCTCCATCGGCCACCTCGCCGCGATCGGTGCGGCGGTGACCGGCGCGCTGACCAGCGTCATCGTGCGCAAGATCGGGCAGGATGAGCGGTCCGTGGTCCTGATGCTTTATCCGATGATGCTGACCTTCTTCGCCATGGGCGCGATCATGCCCTTCGTCTATGTCCCGATGCCGGTCGAACACCTTGGGCTGACGGCGGTCATGGCCTTCCTCGGTATGCTGGGGGCCCTCGGCATCATCGCCGCCTACCGCTCGGCCCCGGCGGTGATCGTCGCGCCGATGCAGTATTCCCAGATCATCTGGGCCGCGCTTTACGGCTGGCTCTTCTTTGGCGAGACGGTGGACCTCTACACCGCCCTCGGCTCGGCAGTCATCATCGCCAGCGGCATCTACATCGTCCTGCGTGAAGGCACGCCCCGCGTCAGCCAGAACACCCCGGTCCTCGAAAGCCGCACCCGGATGGACATCGGCACCCAGCCCCGCATCTCAAGCTGGCTGAAACGGTTCGAGCGGACGGGCGATCAGACATGACGCCCCTTGCCAAAGCCGAGGCAACGGGGTAACCCCCCCGCCACGGTCGGAGCGTAGCGCAGTCTGGTAGCGCACCTGCTTCGGGAGCAGGGGGTCGGAGGTTCGAATCCTCTCGCTCCGACCATTTCCCGCCTTTCTTCCTCGACCTCAGACCCACCGGGTCCGTCCTTTCGCTTGACGAAGGCAGCCTTGCCGACGTCTCTGGGCCTGCGACGCCAATGCAAGGTGGAGGAAGGGCGCGATGGCAGAACTCCGGGGTTTGCGTTTCGCCGCAGTCATGCTGATCCTGCCTGTGCTGGCAGGCGGTCTGGCCCTTCCGGCAACCGCCGAGCCGGTCGCAGCCGGCACCTGCGCCACCCCGGGCAACGCCCCCGAGGGCCTTGCCCGCGCGCTTGACCCGCTTCTCGACAGCGTGGTCACCGGCACCGAGTTCGGCGCCGCCCCGGGCGCGGTCCTGTCGGTGATGGGGCCGGGCTGGCGCTATGTCCGCGCGGTCGGGATGGCCGATCCCGAGGCAGGCCTGCCGATCGACTGCGACATGGCCTTCCAGATCGGCAGCAACACCAAGATCCTGACCGCCACCGTCCTGATGCAGCTGCACGAGGAGGGCCGGCTTTCCGTCGACGACCCCCTCTCCCGCCACCTGCCCGACATCGCCGCCCGCCTGCCGAGCGGCGACCGGATCACCCTGCGCCAGCTTCTCCAGCACACCTCGGGCGTCTTCAGCTATACCGACACCGCGCCGGACGGCACGCCCGGTATCGCGGTGGCCAGCATGGGCGATCCCGCCGCCCTCCGCCGGGCCATCACCCCGGACGAGATGGTCGAATTCACCATAACCCACGGCCAGCCCCTCTTTGCCCCGGGCGAGCCGGGCAAATGGGCCTACAGCAACACCGGCTATGCCCTCCTCGGCCTGGTGATCGAGGCGGTCGAGCGCCTGCCGCTCGACAAGGTCTACCAGAACCGGATCTTCGGCCCCCTCGGCATGACCCGCAGCTACCTCTGGGACGGCATCCCGCGTCCGGCCTTCGGGCTGCCGCGATCCTGGCTGATGCCGCCCTACGACGTCGAGACGACGGACTGGAACGTCTCGCAAAGCTGGGCCGGCGGTGGCGTGATCTCGACTGTCGGGGACATGCACCTGTTCCTCTCCGGCCTGATCGAGGGGCGGCTCTTCCAGAACCCCGGGACGCTGGCCCTGATGCAGGACACCGTGCCCTCGCCCATCCCCGGAACCGAAGGCTACGGCCTCGGCCTCATCCGCATAGCGGGCGAGGTCTGGGGCCACGGCGGCCAGACGCTGGGCTACATTTCTTCGGTCGGGGCATCGGCCGGGGACGGGGTGACCTTTGTCGCCTGGGGCAACTCCGCCGGCAACCCGGTGGTGATGATCGCGCCTGCGGTCATCGCCGCATTGCAAGAGGCGGGCGCGCTCGCACCTTAGGCCCGCGCCGCCCAGGCCTTGGCGATATAGGTGGCCGTCATCAGGTCCAGATGAGCGCCACCGCCGTTCTTGGCGATGGTGATCTCATCCGCTGACCGGCGGGTGAAGTGAGCCTATTGCGGATTGTCCTCCCAGGCCCGTCACGCAAATGCTTCGGGAAACGTCGGCCGTTGTGGCTCTTTGCAGTTCATGTTACACCAAATGCTCGCGATCAACTAGTCTCGCACTATGGAGATTAGACGGTCAATCAGTTGAGGCGTAAAGCACGAAGCCTTTGCAAGTCTCGTCGAGCTCATCTGTGCGGGCCGGATACTCTGAGTAATGGAATGCCTCGATCCATATACATTGATTTCATAAGTCGAGTACCCGACGAGATCAAAAGCAATGTCCGAGACATTTGCGCCAGGCTGGGCATTGCGCCGACAGAACAACACCCTTACGCGGAACAGTTCTTGCCTGCAATGGATTGCCCCAAAAGGGAGTGGGCAGAGCGCTTTATCTTGATCGCTTCTACACCCCGGTGCGGCAGTCATTTCCTGGGGCATATGCTGCTCGAGACCGGAAAATGTGGGGTGCCATTCGAGTACTTCAACGAGGGGAACAAGCAATACTGGGCGCGTCGATTTGGAAGACTCCAAATGGATGATCTGTTTTCAGAAATTGTTCAGCATCGGACTAGCGCAAATGGAACTTTTGCCATTAAGTCACACTGGGACCAATACTTCCCGCACATTGCCTCGATGGATCGTCTGACTCGAGGCGTTGGAATTGAAAAAATTGTCTGGATTTCGCGGCGTAGTCAACTGAAGCAGGCAATTTCCATGGTTATCGCTTTGCAGACTGGTGTGTGGATTTCTGGAGCTAAACCAAAGGCCGAGGCCCGCTACGACTATGATGAGATCGTCCGTAGCGCGACATCAATTCGTCACTCAAATCTTTGTTGGCTTGAACATGTCAGCACTCTCCCGCCCGAACGCAGTCTTTCCGTCATTTACGAGGATCTATTGTCTGACAAAGGTGTTCGCGACACGATCAGTCAATTTCTGGATATCGATGCAAAGCTTGAGCCATCGGACCGTACCAGAAAACAGAGCGAAGATCTCAGTGCATCCTGGGAAAAACGCTTCATTGATCAGGTACGTAACGAAGACAGATGGATTCTTGATTTGCCATCGTGGATCCTCAACTAGGACACTGCGGGACCAACCGGTGGTCAAAATCGAACGGGATTGGTCATCACCAACGCTGCTCGACCCAAGAATCTTCGCCGAAAACGCTTGTGCCCCCTAGGCCCGCGCCGCCCACGCCGTTGCGATATAGGTCGCCGTCATCAGGTCCAGATGCGCGCCGCCGCCGTTCTTGGCGATGGTGATCTCATCAGCTGACCGGCGGGTGAAGAGCGCGGGGTCGTCGTAGAAATCGGCGATGACGTCAGCCTCGGCCATCACCCCATGGGCGATGGGATCCATGATCTCGCCGATATGGTGGACCGTGGTGGCGCGGGAATCGACGAAAACCCGGGCGCGGGCCATCGCCGTATCGTCCACCTCCCGCATCGCGGGCGTATAGGCGCCGATCAGGTCAAGATGTTGGCCGGGTTGCAGCCAGTCGCCCCGGATCAGGGGTTCGGTTGCCAGCGTCGCGGTGCAAATGATGTCGGCCGCGCGCACGGCGGCCTCAAGATCATCGGCCACCGGCAGGCCCATGCCCTCGGCAGTGGTGCGGGTCCGGCTCCAGACGGTGAACTCCGCCCCCGGAAAGGCGCTGGAATAGGCCTGAACCATGCTGCGCGCGACGACGCCGGCCCCGACCAGCAGGATCTTCCGGCTCTCCTTCCGCGCCAGACGCTTGGCCGACAGTAGGCTGTCGCCCGCCGTCTTCCACTTGGTCACCAGGTGGAAATCGAGCAGCGCCGTCAGCTCGCCCGTCACGTCGTCGAAGACGTTGACGATGCCGTTGACCGTGGGCTTGCCCCGCGCCGCATTGCCCGGAACGATGGTGCCCACCTTGACCAGCGCGCCCAGGCCGCTGATCCATGCGGCCCGGTCCAGCATGGTATCTGCGCCGCGATAGAGAAAGAGATCGGCAATCTCGGCCCGGGGCAGGCGGTGACCGGCCTCGAGCGCGGCGGTCAGTCCGTCCCAGCTCAGGTGCTTCTCGGCCTCGAAAGGAATCATCGCGATGGTCACAGCCCGGCCTCCCGTTCCGTCAGCAGGCCCTCGGCGACCAGCCGTCGCGCCCAGCCCTGCCAGCTTTCGAATTGGTGCGTCCGCCAGCCCCTCCGGGCGGCGGCGGTGATGTTGTCGGCCCGGTCGTCGGTGAAGATCAGCCGGTCCGGCGGGATGCCGCTGTCCTCCTCCACGATCTGGTAGATGCGGGGTTCCGGTTTCGACACGAAAAGCCGGCCCGAGACATATTCCCGGTCGAACTCGCCCAGGAAGTCCAGCTTGTCCCGCGCTTCCTCGTAGGAGTAACTCCCGAAATTGGTCAGGCAGAACACCGGCACGCCCTTGGCCCGCAGCGCGCGCAGAAGGGCGATGGAGCCTTCGATGCGGGGGCTCGCCAGCTCGATCCAGCGATCATACCACATGCGGATCTCGGGCGCCCAGTCCGGGTGACGCTCGGCCCAGTCATAGATCGTCTCGCGGAACAGGGCCCCGTCATCCACCAGCGCGTTCATGTGGTGCAGGTCGACCGCATCGAACAGCGCCCGGCGCCGCTCTTCCCCGATCACCCGGTCATAGAAGGCCTCAGGCTGCCATGTCGTCAGCACGTTGCCTATGTCGAAGACCACTGCCTCAGGCTGCATCCGTCCTCCGCCGCACCACCGTCTCGCGGTAAAGGACATAAAGGCCCGATCCGCAGATCAGAGCAATCCCGACCCATGCCACCGCATCGGGGAAGGTGCCGAAGATCAGAAGACCCCAGAGGATCGCCATCGGCATGCCGACATATTCGAAGGGCGCGATCAGCCCCGCTTCGGTCGTGCGGTAGGCCTGCGTCACCATCAGCCCGCCGATCCCGACCGATAGCCCGGTGGCAAGAAAGATCGGCCAGTCGGCCAGGGGCGGCCAGATCCAGGGCCTGAACAGGAAGGCCCACAAGGGATCATCGGTCTGCAGGTGCCCGTCCCCGGCCCAAAGGCCCATCGCCAGGCTCACGACGATGAACCCCGACTGCACGTAGAACGACAGGGTCATGGCGCTTTCGGTGCCGCCCATGTGGCGCGCGAGAAGGTTGCCGCTCGCGTAAAGGATGGCCGAGATCAGTACCAGAAGGGCCGCCGGCTGGATCACCCCGGCCCCCGGCCGCAGCATGATGATAACCCCCACCATGCCGACGATTACCGCGGCCCAACGGCGCGGACCGACCTTCTCGCCCAGAAAGAGGATGGACAGCAGCGTCACGACCAGTGGGCTGACATAGGCGACCGCCACCGCATCGGCGAGCGGCATCGCGGCAAGCCCGACGAAGAAGGTGACGTTCGACACCATCACGATGATGACCCGCAGAAGGTGTGTGCCGGGTCGGCTGGTGGCGACCTGCGACCACCCCCGCTCGGAGACATGGATGACGCAGAGGATGAAGGCCATCGCTACGAAGGCGCGGATCAGGATCACCTGGTGCAGCGCATAGCCGCCCGACAGGAACTTGATCGCCACGTCGTTGATCGAGAAGATGAGCGTGCCGCCAATGGCGAACAGGATGCCCGTCAGGGCTGGTGAGCGTGCCATGACCGGCAGATGATCCGCACGCCCCGGGGTCGTCTATCCCGCCCGCGACAGGCAAGGTCGGGAAGTGAAGCTGCGCTGCCATGGGCAAACCTTTCCAGATCGTTAATGCCCACAAGCATGACTTTGTTTCTAAAGGAATTTCCGATTTTGACCACTGTGGTCACCTTCGGTCGGCACCCAGCTTTCCCGTCGCGCGGGCCTACCTCTGCACGCCGAAGACCTGCACCCAGTAGTAACGCAGGGGCATCGACTGCCCCCGCAGCGGGCGATCGTCGGGCTGGTAGACCATCGCGATCCCAGTCTCACGGAACTTGCAGTTCATGATGTTCCTCCGATGCCCGGGGCTGTCGAGCCACGCCTGCACCGCCTGTTCGGGCGTCTTCTGCCCGGCGGCAATATTCTCGGCCGCGAGCGACAGGCGGTAACCCTGCGCGCGGACACGGGCAGGAAAGCCCTTGCCGCTCCTGTCCCGGTGGCCGAAGAAATCATCCTCGGCCATGTTGCGGGCATGGGCCTCGGCCGTGGCCATCAGCGCCCCGTTCAGCTTCAACGGCCCGCAGCCCGCCTTTTCCCGCACCGCGTTGACGCCGGCCAGAACCGACCGGACGGCATCCGCCGTGGCAGGCACTGGCGCAGCCAGCCCAAGGGCCAGCGCGATCAGCAGGACCTCAGGCCGCAAGCGCCGCAGCATGGAACGCAACATGGTCCTCCATGAAGGTCGAGACGAAGAAATAGCTGTGGTCATAGCCTTTCTGCATTCGGAACGTGCCCCCCTGCCGCGCGGCCGTCATCGCCTCGGCCAGGGTTTCGGGGCGCAGCTTGTCAAGGAACGGGTCGGCGGTCCCCTGGTCCACCAGCATCGGCCCGTCAAACCCCCGCCGCCGCATCAGCAGGCTCGCATCATGCGCCGCCCATGTCGCCTGGTCGGGGCCGAGATAGGCGGAAAACTGCGGGCGGCCCCAGTCGCTGGCCACCGGATTGCAGATCGGCGCGAAGGCCGAGACGCTGGCGAAGCGTCCGGGAAAACTCATCGCGATCGTCAGGGCCCCGTGGCCGCCCATCGAATGCCCAGTGATCGCCTGCGCCTCCTCGGCCAGCGGGAAGGCGTTGAAAAGAAGGCGGGGAAGCTCGTCCGTCACATAGTCCCACATCCGGAAATGCGGCGCCCAGGGCGACTGCGTGGCGTTCACATAGAACCCCGCGCCCTGCCCAAGGTCGTTGGCGGGGTCGTTGGCCACACCCTCGCCGCGCGGGGAGGTGTCGGGGAAGCACAGGGCAATCCCATGCTCGGCCGCCCAACGCTGCGCGCCGGCCTTGATCATCGCGTTTTCATGCGTGCAGGTCAGCCCGGACAGGAACCACAGGACCGGCACCGGACCCTCCTCGGCCTCGGCCGGCAGGAACAGGCCGAAGGTCATGTCGCAGGCGCAGGCGGCCGAGGCGTGGCTGTAGACCCCCTGGACCCCGCCGAAGGTGCGGCTTTCCGATACGGTTCTCATGGACTGGCCCCCTGACTGACAAGCGCGATCACCCCCGTCACCGTCAGCACCGAGGCCGCCGTAGACAGAAGGATCGCGGTAGAAACACGTTGCGGCGCGACACCGTAGTGCTGCGCGAGGATGAAGACATTGCCCGCGACCGGCAAGGCCGCGGCGGCGATCATGACGCCCGCCGCATAGCCGGTGACTCCGAAAAGCCAGCAGCCAGCGGCCACCGCCAGCGGATGCAGCACCAGTTTGGCGAATGACAACCAGGCCGCGACCTCGACCCGTTCCGCATTGCGCCCGGCGAGCGAGGCTCCGATCGCAAAGAGGGCGCAGGGCGTTGCGGCTGCACCGAGAAGCGTGAGGAATTCGTTCACCGGAACCGGCAGCTCCAGCCCGGTCGAACCCCAGAGGATGCCAAGGACGACCGAAACGATCATCGGGTTCCGCGCGAGGCCCGACCCGAGGATACCGAAGGTCCGAGCGCTGATCCGGCCCGCGCGCAGGCCCGTGACCAGCATTGTCAGAAGCGAAGAGAAGACGATCAGGTCGACGGCCAGCACCAGAAGCACCGGCCCTACCGCGGCGGGGCCAAGCAGCAGGGCAAGCATCGGGATGCCCAGAAAGCCCACGTTGCCGATCACGCCGGTATGCGCCTCGAACACCGCTTCTTCAGCACTTGTACGGCGCCACAGCGCAACCGTGGCAACAAGAAGCCAGATCGCGGCCGTCCCCAGAAGATAGGCAAAGAGGAACGGCCAGGAAAAGATCGCCGCGATGTCCAGATTGGCGGCAAAACCGAACAGCATCGCCGACAGCGCGAAGTAGAAGACGAAACGCGTCAGGTAGGCGGTCGCTTCGGACGTGAAGAACCCCACCCTGACCGAGACATAGCCAAGCCCGATCACGGCAAAGAAGGGCAGGGTTTTCAGCAGGATTTCGACCATGCGCCCGTCGTGTCACGCAAGAACGGAAAGGGCAAGGCCGCGCCCGGACAGAATCGGATGCGCCGGCAGGCCCGATTCTGCCCGGCTGTCGATCTACCTCTGCTTGTTCCGGGCCGCCCGAATGCGCCTTCTTGTGGCAAAAGCTGGGCAAGGGCTGGCCCGCGACTTCGCCCGTGGCTTTGCCAAATCTGCCCGATTCAAGCGGTCTGTCGCCGCAGAGTTAATAAATGCTGATCCTTGCAGGCGTTGCCGCCTTTGATCCCGTCGCTGCAGGCGTGGGTGATTGTGGCGGAAAAGGAACGAATTCGGATCACGATTTGGCCCAACTCGCCACCTATCACCGAAGGTCGGAGCCGGTCCGTTCGGGATGGGAAAGCGACAGTCAGGGTGCAGACATGAACTCGCCTGCCGAAAGATACGAAGAGACCGGCATCGGGTCCATGACCGACGAGCTCAAGGCGGGAACCCGCCTGCTGGGCGGTCAGTACACCATCGAAAGCTTCCTGAACGCAGGTGGTTTCGGGATCACCTATCTCGCGCGGGATTCGCTGGATCGCCGGGTCGTGATCAAGGAATGCTTCCCCAGTTCGTTCTGCCGCCGGTCGGGCACGACCGTGGCGCCACGCACCCGACAGCGGGAGGAAGATTTCCGTTCGGTCGTACGGCTTTTCGTGCAGGAAGCCCAGACACTCTCGCGGCTGGAGCATGAGAACATCGTCCGGGTCAGTCAGGTCTTCGAGGACAATGAGACCGCCTACATGGCGATGGAGCATATTGATGGGCCGGATCTTCTGCAGACGGTCGAGGGCACCGCGCCGGCGCTTCCGCCCGAGGACATCCGCGCCATACTTGACCAGATGCTGGACGCGATTGGGTACATTCACCAGCAGGGAGTCCTGCATCGCGACATTTCCCCGGACAACATTCTTGTGCAGCGCAGCACGGGCCGTCCGGTGCTGATCGACTTCGGCGCCGCGCGCAAGGACGTCACCCGCAAGAGCCGCGCGCTGTCGGGCCTGCGGGTCGTGAAAGACGGCTACTCGCCGCAGGAATTCTACATCGGTGGCAGCCTTCAGGGCCCGAACAGCGATCTTTATGCGCTTGCGGCGTCGTTCTGTCATCTTGTGTCCGGCGTCACGCCGAAGACCTCGCAGGAACGCCTGTCAGCGATCGCAAGCCGGCAGGGTGACCCCCAGCCGCCCGTGGCCGGCCGTGTCAAGGGCTACCCGATCGAGTTCCTGAAGGCGATCGACAAGGGCATGTCGATCTTCCCGCGCGACAGGTTCCAGTCGGTCGCCGAATGGCAGGCTGCGCTCCGGAGCGAGGTGAAACGGCCTGCCCTTGCCCCGGTTCCCGGCCCCAGGCATCAGCCGATCCTGACGCCATCGATGGTTCCGGGCGGGACCCCGATTGCTGCCCCCGCGGCGACGTTTTCGTCCGCACCAGGCCAACCTTCCCCAACCTCGGCCCCGGCACGGCTGGTAGCAGTTCCTGACCCGACAGAGGCGATCAAGGCCACGCTGGCTGCGGCGGCGCTTGAGGCAAGCACCGAAGCGGCCCAGCCCGCCGTCCGTCCGACCACTCGCACCGCCCCCGTACCCGCGCGCACTGCTCCGGCGTCCGCGCGCCCGGCCCATGTTCCGGCCGCCGAGGCTGAAGAACCCGCAGCGGTCCCGGTGACGCGCGCGGAGGTTGCCCCCGCCCGTCGCGCGAGGCTTCCGCTCCGTGCCGCAGCAGCCGTGGCGATTTTGCTTGTCGCGGGGTCGCTTGTGCTTCCCGAAGGTCCGGACGCCGTTTCCCCTGCGGCTCTCCTTACCGCAGGGCCCGTCGGGAACACCGGAGCACAGGTCAGGTTGTCCAACGGGTTCGGCCTGACGACGATCGAGACCGGCAGTGGCACAAGGGCCATGGTGACCGTCCTTCCCGAAGGCGTGCCGACGGATCTGAAGATCGGCGACGTGCTGCTGGTCTACGCCGCGACCGGTGAACTGATCGACAGCGCGGAAGGTGCGAGCGCTCTTCTTGAGCGCGAGATTGCCCGGGGTGTTGCAACTTTTGGTTTTGCCGTCCAACGTGAGGGCAAGATGGCGGTCGGGTACATGGGCCTACCCGTTTTGGGCAAAATGGATTTCGACAGGAAAGATCAGCTTCTGGAGGAAAAGACGTGAAGTTCCTTCGCTCGTTCTTCGGCAGGAAAGCTGCCGAGCCGGTGATGCCACCCGTGCCGGCCGATGCCGCGCCGGATCCTGTTCTGGCCGCGCTGGCCGAACTTGAAGTGAAGCGCCTGCGCGAGGCTCTGGCCGCGACGGCCGCTGCCTCCACCACGAAAGAGCCGCAGCCCGAGGTGGAGCAGCCGGCGGCGCGACCAAGCCGTGTGGTCAAGGCCAAGGCGCCGTTGCCGGACCGTAGCGGCGGACCCGCGGTCAGCATCTGGGATGTCGAGGCCAGTGTCGAGGCGAAGACTTCGGTCGAGCCAGAGCGGCGGCGGCCGACCCGGTCAAAGACCCGCATCCTGGGCTTCGATCTCCAGCCCTCATCGGTGGTGCCGCTGTTCGATGACATGGAGAAGCCCGACCTTCCGGCTGCTCCTGCGGCGCGTAGTCAGGGGCATGTGATGTTCCCGGCCGGCTGGCTGATCGTGAAGACCGGCCCGGGGCGCGGCACGGCCTTCGCTTTGTCGCAAGGTGTTTCGCAGATTGGCCGGGGGTCGGACCAGACGGTTGCGCTGGATTTCGGCGATATGGCGATCAGCCGTCAGAACCATGCGGCGATCGCCTATGACGCGGGCACGCATCAGTTCCACATCGGGCATGGCGGCAAGTCGAACCTGGTGCGGCTGAACGGCAAGCCCCTTCTGTCGACCGAGGTGATGCGCGACGGGGACGAGATCCAGATCGGCGAGACGACGCTTCTGCTGAAGGTTCTGTGCACGCCGTCGTTCAACTGGTCGGCCTCAGACGCGGGGGGGGATGGCCATGATGTGGCGATCGCGTGAGCCGCGCTATGATGTCGCCTCGGGGATAAGCCAGGGCGCACGGGACTATCAGGAGGACGCGATCACCGCCGATTTCCCGGTGGGGGCCGAGGCGGGGTTCGTGGTGCTCGCGGACGGGATGGGCGGTCATGCGGCGGGGGATGTCGCCTCGAAGATCGTGCTGACCGAGGTCTATTCGGAACTCAAGTTCCACTTTGCCGATGTCGAGGCCTTCGAGACGAAGGCGCCTGAGATCCTGCGCGGGGTGGCGAACCTGGCGAATGACACGCTGCGCCAGCACACGCGGTCGCACCCCGAGACCGAAGGCATGGGGGCGACGCTGGTGGTGCCCTGCCTGATCGAGAACCGGCTGTGGTGGATTTCGGTCGGGGACAGCCCGCTGTTCCTGTATCGCGGCGGCAAGCTTGTGCAGCTGAACGAGGACCATTCGATGGCGCCGCAGATCGACTTCATGGTGAAGTCGGGTCTGATGGATGCCGAGACCGGGGCGAACCACCCGGACCGGAACTGCCTGATCTCGGTCTTGATGGGGACGCGGATCCCGAAGGTGGACTGCCCGGCAAAGCCGGTGGAGCTGAAGGCGGGTGACATCGTGATCTGCTCGTCGGACGGGCTGCAGTTCCTGACCAACGAAGAGATCGAATGGGTGGTGCGGCGCTACTCGAAGAAGCGCTCGACCGAGATCGCCGAGCGGCTGCTGGAAGAGCTGCAGAAGCTCGACGATCCCGACCAGGACAACATCAGCTTCACCATCATCAAGGTGAACGACGCAAGCGTGCGGCCGAAGGAAACCCGCCCGCCCCGCCCCTCGGTCGCCATCGCACGGCCCAAACGCCTCACCACCGTCGTCGTCGACCCGCAGCTGATGCCGATCCCGGTCCAGCCCTCTGACCCCGACACGCCGGACGCGATACCTGATGCAGCCCAGGCCGAAATCCCGCTGGCACTGGGCGAGGACATGCTTGTCGAGCCCGCCGAGACCGATGAGGCAGGAGACCAGGTCACCCCGGTTCCGCGGCGCGTCGTCGGCAGCCGCTGACGGGGCTCAGCCCCGGAAGACCGAAAGGATCGCGTCCAGCGGCTTCTTCCGCTTGGCCACCGCCGGCACGGTGGCTTGGTCGGCCGGATAGCCGACCGGCAGGATCATCACCGGCTTTTCATGCTCGGGCCGACCGCAGAGCGGCCCGAGGAACTTCATCGGGTTCGGCGTGTGTTCAAGGCAGACGAGGCCCGCGTGGTGCAGGGCGGTGATCAGGATGCCCGTGGCAATGCCCACGCTTTCCGGCACGTAGTAGTTCTTGTAGCGTGTCCCGTCCTCGGTCACTCCGTAGCGCTGGGCGAAGACCACGATCAGCCAGGGTGCATCGGTCAGGTGCGGCTTCGACACCCCGGTCCCGATCGGTTCCAGCGCAGCCAGCCATTCATCGCCCGCGCCGCCGGAATAGAAGGCGCGCTCTTCCTCTTCGGCCCCGTCCCGGATGCGGGCCTTCATCGCGGGGTCCGAGATCGCCACGAAATGCCACGGCTGGTGATTTGCTCCGGATGGCGCGGTTCCGGCCGCAGCGATGCAGGCTGAAATGATCGCTTCGGGCACCGGGCGGGCAGAGTAGTCGCGGACGGAATGACGCCTGCGCATGTAGGCAAGGAACCGTTCCGACGCCGCCAGGGCCTCGGGCTCGTCCATCTGAACGCGGTCGGGCAGCGGAAGCGCCTCGTAGCGGACTTCCCCTTTGCGATACATCTAGCCGCCCCCGATCAGCACCCCTGCGGCAAAGACCAGAGCACCGCCAAGGACGACCTGCAAGGCCGCCCGGAAGAACGGCGTCTCCATGTAGCGGTTCTGGATCCAGGCGATCGCCCAGAGCTCGACGAAGACGACGGCGACGGCGATCGTGGTAGCGGTCCAGAAATCCGGGATCAGGTAGGGCAGGGCGTGGCCCATCCCTCCGATCGTGGTCATCACGCCCGAGGCGATGCCCCGCTTCAGCGGCGAACCGCGACCGGAAAGGACGCCGTCGTCATGGGCCGCTTCGGTGAAGCCCATCGAGATCCCCGCCCCGACCGAAGCTGCCGAGCCGACGAGGAAGGTCGTCCAGGTATCCTGCGTGGCAAAAGCGGTCGCGAAGATCGGCGCCAGGGTCGAGACCGAACCGTCCATCAGCCCCGCAAGGCCCGGCTGCACCCAGGTCAGGACGAACTGGCGCTTGGCGCTTGCATCCTCATCGGCGCGGGCATCCTCGGGCAGGTGCCTGGCCTCAAGACCTTCGGCATGACGCTCATGTCCCGCCTCGGCGGCGGCGAGGTCGCCCAGAAGCTTGCGGGTCGCGGCGTCCGGGGTGCGGGCGGCGGCACGGGTGTAGAAATCCTGCGCGGCCTGCTCCATCGCCCGCGCCTCGCCCCGGATGGTGTCCAGGGACAGGTTCGCCGCCAGCCAGACCGGGCGTCGGGCGTAGAACCCGGCGACATGCTCGCGCCGGATCAGGGGAATGACCTCGCCAAAGCGGGATTGATGCAGGTCGATCAGGCGGCGGCGATGGCCGTCCTCTTCCAGCGCCATGCCGTCGAAAACCGCCGCCGAAGACGGATAGTCCTTCCGCAACCGCTCGGCGAAACTGCGGTAGATGCGCGCGTCGTCCTCTTCGGACGAAATGGCCAGCGCCAGCACCTCCTGCTCGCTCAGGTCGGCAAAGCGGCGGCGGTTGGTCAGGGCGGAGAGCATGGCGACTGGCCTTTCTTTAGAATGATTCCAATCTAATGCGGTGCATCGGCGACGCAACTGGGAAAAGTGAACTTACGAGTTCAAGCACTGCTTGACAGTTCTGAACCCGCGAGTTCACTTATTCAGGTGAACTCAACAGTTCAGAAAGGGAATCTGCCATGAAACGCCTCGTCATCCTTGTCGTCACCGCAGCCCTGCTTGCCGCGCCCGTCGCCGCCCAGTCGCTCTCGGTTCTCCTGCCGTCGCTTACCTTCCCGGAACCCGTGACCACCCCGTCGACGATGGATTGTGTTCCCGGCGCCACCGTCATCTGCGCCCCCGGACAGTGACGTCACTTTCCGCGCCGCTTGCCGCGCCGGACCGCGATGCCCTATGGTCCCTTGGTGGGGGTCTGATGAGCATCGTTTCCGATCAAGGTGTCCGGCGCGGCCGGAAGTTCGACCAGGTGCTGGACGGTGCGCGCAAGGTCTTCCTGCGCGACGGGTTCGAGCGTGCGGCGGTGGATGACATCGCCCGCGAGGCGGGGGTGTCCAAGGCGACGATCTATGCCTACTTCCCCGACAAGCAGCGGATGTTCCTGGAAGTGGCAAGGGCCGAATGCCTGCGCCAGACCGAGGCGGCCGAAGCGGCGATTGACCCTGCCCTGCCGGTCCGGGCGGCGATGACGATCGTTGCAGAACGGATCGCCGCGTTCCAGATGTCGGACTTTGGTCAGCAGATGTTCCGCATCGTTGTGGGCGAAGGCCAGCAGTTCCCAGGGCTTGGCCAGCAGTTCTATGAAACCGGACCGGGTCTCGTCCAGTCGCGGCTGGTGCACCACCTGCGGCACTACGTGACCGAGGGACGGCTGAAGATCGAGGATGTGGACCTGGCCGCCGAACAGTTCATCCAGCTGTGCAAGGCCGGGGTGCAGGAGCGACTGTTGTTCGGCATGGCCGAGACGATCACCCCGGAGGCGGTCAGCCGAAGTGTCGGAGGGGCGGTGGACATCTTCATGGCGCGCTACGGGGCAGAGGTCTGACACCTCCTCGTGCGACTTCGTCTTCTCGTCGGGTGGGCGAGGAGTGACGCAGTCAACGACGCGCGTAACCGTCAGCCGTTTTCGCGCAGGATCGTTCCGGCGAGGTAAAGCGAGCCGCAGATCAGGACGCGCGCCTCGGGCGATGTCGCGGTGATCGCGGCCAGCGCATCGGCCACCGACCTGGCCGTAACCGCCTCCATGCCTGCAGACCGGGCGGCGTCCTGTGTGACCTCGGCGGGCAGCGTGTTCTTCTCGCCTGGGATCGACACCGCATGCAGCCGCCGGACGTGGGGCGCAAGCGGGACCATGTAGCCCCGGACGTCCTTGGTGTTCAGCATCCCGCAGATCAGATGCGTCTCGCGTTCGGGCATCCGGGCCAGCGTCGCGGCAATCGCCTCGCCGCCCGCCGGGTTGTGCCCGCCGTCGAGCCAGAGCTCGACCTTCGGGGCCATGCCGACCAGCGGCCCCCGGCGCAGGCGCTGCATCCGGGCGGGCCATTCTGCGCGGGTCACCGCCGCCTCGCAGGCGGCCTCGTCCCGGCCCAGATGGCGCAGGGCGGCAATTGCTGCCCCGGCGTTCTGGATCTGGTGCGGCCCGGGCAGGTTCGGCAGCGGCAGGTCCAGAAGGCCCCGTTCGTCCTGAAAGACCAGCCGCCCCCGATCCTCGCCCACATGCCAGTGCTGCCCGAAAGCGAGGACCGGTGCACCCATCCGTGCGGCCTTGGCCTCGATCACCGCCAGCCCCTCGTCGGTCTGGGGGCCGACAATCACCGGCACCCCGCGCTTGATGATCCCGGCCTTCTCGCCGGCAATCGCGCCCACTGTGTCGCCCAGGAAGGCCTGATGGTCCAGGCTGACCGGCGTGATGATCGTCAGGCGCGGGTGATCGACCACGTTCGTCGCGTCAAGCCGCCCGCCAAGCCCCACTTCAAGCAATGTCCAGTCCGCAGGGACGCGGGCGAAGGCCAGGAAGGCCGCGCAGGTGGTGATCTCGAAGAAGGTGATCTCCTCTCCCCCGTTCGCCGTCACGCACTCGTCCAGAAGCCGCGTGAGCAGGTCTTCCGAGATCAGCTCTCCCGCAAGGCGGATCCGTTCATGGAACCGCGCAAGATGGGGCGAGGTATAGGCGTGAACCTGGTCCCCGCCTGCCTCCAGACCCGCACGGATCATCGCCTGCGTGCTGCCCTTGCCGTTCGTTCCGGCGATATGGATGATCGGCGGGATCTGCCGCTCGGGGTTCCCAAGGGCCGCCAGCAGCCGTTCGACGCGCCCCAGGGTCAGGTCGATGACCTTCGGGTGCAGCGTCATCATCCGTTCCAGGATGACGTCGGACGAGGGGCTCACGCCTTGGCGCCCGCTGGTTCCGGGGCCTTCTCGACCGGGGGCGGAAGGTCACCCTTGATCGCCGGTGGCTGTCCGGTCAGCATGCGGATCAGCGTGACAAGTTCGTCCTTCATCGCCTTCCGGTGCACCACGCGGTCCAGCATCCCGTGATCCAGAAGGTATTCCGCGCGCTGGAAGCCTTCGGGCAGCTTCTCGCGGATCGTCTGTTCGATCACCCGGGCCCCGGCAAAGCCGATCTGGGCGTTTGGTTCCGCGATCTGCACGTCGCCCAGCATGGCATAGCTTGCCGTCACCCCGCCGGTCGTCGGATGGGTCAGGACGACGATATAGGGCAGGCCCGCTTCCTTCAGCATCTGCACCGCCACGGTGGTGCGGGGCATCTGCATCAGGGACAGCATCCCCTCCTGCATCCGTGCCCCGCCCGAGGCGGAGAAAAGCACCAGCGGACGCTTCAGCTTCACCGCCCGCTCGGCCGCCGCGATGATCGCGTTGCCGACATACATGCCCATCGACCCGGCCATGAACGAAAAGTCCTGCGCGGCGGCAACGATGGGCGTGCGCGACACTTCGCCCTCGGCCACAAGCATTGCGTCCTTCTCGCCCGACGCCTTCTGTGCGGCCTTGATCCGCTCGGGGTATTTCTTCTGGTCGCGGAAATGCAGCGGGTCGGCCACCGGCTCGGGCACTTTCACCTCGGTGAAGATGCCGCCGTCGAACAGGGCCTCGAACCGTTCGCGCGGGCTGATCGCCATGTGGTGATCACAGTTCGAGCAGACGTTGAGGTTCCCAGAAAGCTCGCGGTGGAAAAGCATGGTCCCGCATTCCGGGCACTTCGTCCACAGGTTCTCGGGCACTTCGCGCCGCGAGAACAGCGAGTTGATCTTCGGGCGGACGTAGTTGGTGATCCAGTTCATCAGGGGCGCCTGTTCAGCCTCTTCCGGTCGGTGATCCGAGATAAGCCGCCGGGGGGTGAAATGCAATCAGGCGAGTTTGGCACCGCTCGGTGAAACTTCCGTTTCGGCGGTCCGTTGCTTCGGCAACAGGAAGGGATCGCCCATGCCGAATGGACCGCTCATCTACCGCCAGCGACTGATAACCCGGATCACCCATTGGGTCTGGGCATTCAGCATTTCTGTGCTGATGCTCACCGGCCTGCAGATCTTCAACGCCTTTCCCAGCCTGCACATCGGGCAGGAATCAGGGTTCGACTACGAAAACGCGATCCTTGAAATCGGCGCGGTCGAGGTCGGGGATGAAACTCGCGGCGTTACCAGGGTTTTCGGTAACACGTTCGACACGACCGGCTTCCTCGGCGTCTCGAATGGAGATGCACGCGCCTTTCCGGCGGCCCTGACGATCCCGTCGAAGACGAGCCTTGCGACCGGACGGATCATCCATTTCTTCTTCGCCTGGGTGCTGGTCATCACGCTTGGCGTCTGGCTCATCGCTTCAGCCCTGAACGGGCATCTGCGCCAATTGGTGCCCACCCTTGCCGACCTTCGCGCCCTGCCGCGCGATGTTGCCGACCATGCTCGCCTGCGCTTTCACCACGGCAAGGACTATTCCGTCCTCCAAAAGCTCGCCTATGCCGGGGTCCTTTTCGTGGCGCTACCGCTGATGATCCTCACCGGGCTTTCCATGTCCCCCGGTTTCAACGCCGCAGCACCCTGGCTTCTGGACCTCTTCGGCGGGCGGCAGTCCGCGCGGACGATCCATTTCCTGACCATGGTCGCGCTGGTCGGCTTCTTCGCCGTCCACATGGCGATGATCCTGCTGGCCGGCCCCCTGAACGAGATGCGGTCGATCCTGACCGGCTGGTATCGCACCGATGGGGATGACCATGCTTGACCGACGCAGACTGCTTCTCGGCGGGGCCGCGCTGGCGCTTTCCGGCTGCAAGGTCTTCGACAGTGCGACCGATCGCGACAGCACCCTGCGCGCACTCTTCGCCAGCCATGAGGGCCTGACCAAAGCTGTCCAGCGCGCCGTGATCGGTGACCGCCTCGCGCCCGAATTCTCGGAAGCAGAGATCCGCCAGGGGATGCGCCCGAACGGTTCGACCGACCCCTCCAGCACCGAGTATCGCCGGATGGCCGAAACCGCCTTCGCCGACTATCGGCTGACGGTAACCGGCCTTGTCGAGATGTCGCTCACCCTCTCCCTCGCCGACCTGACCGACATGCCCTCGCGCACCCAGATCACCCGCCACGACTGCGTCGAGGGCTGGAGCTGCATCGCCAAATGGCAGGGCGTGCCGCTTGGCACTGTCCTTGCCCTGGCAAAGCCGAAACTCACCGCCCGCTATGCCGTCTTCCATTGCTTCGACGCGATTGAGCGCAGCCTGTCGGGCGAGGTCTTCTACTACGAAAGCATCGACCTTCAGGACGCCTTCCATGCCCAGACTATCCTCGCCTATGCGATGAACGGGTCACCCTTGCCGGTCGCGAATGGTGCACCGCTGCGGCTTCGGGTCGAACGGCAGCTCGGCTACAAGATGGCGAAGTACGTCCACACCGTGGAGCTGACCGACAGCTTCGCCGGCCTTGGCTTCGGTCGCGGCAGCTACTGGGCCGACCGCGGCTACGAATGGTATGCGGGGATATAAGTGCCTCCCCGTCTTCTTATCTGAAGGAAGTATCCCAGGGGAGTGCGAGGGGTGTGACACCCTCGAAACTAGGTTAAAGCTTCCGCCGCGCCCTGAGCGCCGCACCGATGGTGCCGTCGTCCAGATAGTCGAGCTCGCCCCCGATCGGCACGCCCTGAGCGAGCGTGGTGACCTGCGCCGCCGTCGCGGCCAGCGCGTCGGCAATGTAATGCGCGGTCGTCTGACCATCGACGGTGGCATTGAGCGCCAGGATCACCTCACGGACCCCTTCTTCGCCCACCCGGGCCACCAGCCGCGGGATGCCAAGTTCATCCGGCCCCATCCCGTCCAGCGCCGAGAGGGTGCCGCCGAGCACGTGATACCGTCCGCGAAAGACCCGCCCCCGCTCCATCGCCCAAAGGTCGGCCACATCCTCGACCACGCAGATCTCGCCTGTCGCACGGGCGGGGTCAGCGCAGATCGGGCAGATATCCCCGGTCGAGATGTTGCCGCAGAGCTGGCAATCCTTCGCCGCCAGCGCCACCTCGGCCAAGGCCTGCGCAAGGGGGGCCATCAACTGCGCGCGCTTCTTCAGAAGGACCAGCACCGCCCGCCGCGCTGAGCGGGGGCCAAGGCCGGGCAGCCTCGCCATCAGCTCGATCAGCGCCTCGATGCCGGTCTCGTCTGAAGGTCCCGGTGCCATCCTAGAACGGCAGCTTCATGCCGGGGGGCACGCCCATCTCCTCGGCCAGCTTCGTCATCTCCTGCTCGGTCCGGGCGCGGGCCTTGGCCTGGGCATCGTGGATCGCCGCAAGGATCAGGTCCTCGACCAATTCCTTCTCGGACGGAACCAGGATCGACGGGTCGATGTCGAGGCCCGTCACCTCTCCCTTCGCCGTGGCCCGGGCCTTCACCAGCCCCGCCCCGGATTCGCCGACCACCACCATGCGGGCCAGTTCGCCCTGCAGCTCGGCATATTTCGTCTGCATCTCCTGCGCGGCCTTCATCATCTTGGCCATGTCGCCAAGCCCGCCCAGTCCGCCGAGACCTTTCAGCATGTCGTTCTCCGTCCGTTTCTTCTCAGATACGGGCGGAAGGCCGGTCGTGCAAGGTCAGGGGGTGGCGCGAAAGAGCATCCTGCGCGGAAGAAAGCCCGCCGCGCGGAAGAAGGCATGGGCCTCGGTATTGGCCTCCCAGGTGTCCAGCAGGACCTCGTCGACCTCAAGATCGCGGCCCAGATCCCGCGCGGCCATCAGAAGCGCGCGCCCGTGCCCCTGGCGGCGCGTCTCGGGGGCGACGGCGATGTGGTCGATCAGGAGGCGGCGGACGGCAGGCGAGAAGAGCGAAGACTCCCGCGTCTGAAGCTGGCAGAGGGCGTAGCCAAGGGCCGGTTCGCCGATCAGGAAGGCGGTGGTCGCGGGGTCGGCCAGGCGGTCGCGGAACCAGTCGGTAAGGGCGACCAGATCAGGCGCGGGGTAGAAGGCCTCGGGGTAATGCTGGGCGTGCCATGACTGGACATGGCCGTTCAACCGCGCAAGCGTCGCCGCATCATCGTCTGTCGCGCGGCGGGGGGTCATTCCTCGAAGGGGTCCCAGTCTTCGTCGGCCTCGGGTTCGGCAATCGGCAGCGCCGCGGCGGCGGCCTCGGCTGTCAGCGCCTCGGGGCTGCGGACGTCCGAGATGCGCGCGCCCGGAAAGGCCGCAAGGATCGCCTGCACCAGGGGGTTCCCGGCGGCATCGGCCCGCAGCTCGGCAAGCGCTGCATCGCGGGACTCGGCAATCGTCGGGGCCCCGCCAGAGGACACGACCGACACCGCCCACCGTGCGCCGGTCCAGCCCTGCAGGCGCTGACCCAGCCGCGCGGCAAGGTCCGCCCGTGCGGCAGGCGCGGGTTCGAACTCGATCCGGCCCGGCGCGTAGCGGGCAAGGCGCAGCCCAGTCTCGACCTCGTTCAGAAGCAGCATGTCGCGCTTCTGGCGGATCAGTTCGACCACCGAGTCGAAGGTCGCATAGACCTGCAACTGCCCCTCGGCCAGGGCCGGGGCAGCCGCAGTCATCGTCGGGCCGCGGACCGGTGCGGCATGGACCGGGGCGAGGCGCGGCGCATGGACCGTGCCGCCACCCCCGGCCGGAGCACCCCCCGTCGTCATCCCGCCGGAGGTGGCCGGGGGACGCGAGCTCTCAGAGAGCTTCTTCACCAGTGTCTCGGGATCGGGGAGGTCGGCCACATGGGTCAGGCGGATCACCGCCATCTCGGCGGCCATCATCGCGTTCGGCGCCAGCGCAACCTCTTCGATCGCCTTCAGCAGCATCTGCCACATCCGCGTCAGCGCGCGCATCGGCAGGCGGGCGGCCATGTCGCGGCCACGGGACTGTTCGTCCGGCGGCGTGGTTGGATCCTCGGCCGAGGCCGGGTTGATCTTGATGACGGAAATCCAGTGCGTGATCTCGGCGAGGTCACGCAGGACGGCCATCGGGTCCGCCCCGTCGGCATATTGCGCGGAAAGCTCTGCCAGCGCCGCTGCGGCGTCACCCTTCATCACCAGATCGAAAAGGTCCAGCGTCCGGCCCCTGTCAGCCAGACCCAGCATGGCGCGGATATGATCGCCCGTGGTCTCGCCCGCGCCATGGGCGATGGCCTGGTCCATCAGGCTCATCGCGTCGCGGACCGAGCCTTCGGCGGCGCGGGTGATGAGGGCAAGGGCATCGGGAGCCAGCTTTGCGCCTTCAAGGTCGGCCACGCGGGCGAGATGTTCCATCATCACCTCGGGCTCGATCCGCTTCAGGTCGAACCGCTGGCAGCGCGACAGGACCGTGACGGGGACCTTGCGGATCTCGGTGGTGGCGAAGATGAATTTCACATGGGCGGGCGGCTCTTCGAGCGTCTTCAGCAGCGCGTTGAAGGCCGCGGTCGACAGCATGTGGACTTCGTCGATGATGTAGACCTTGAACCGCGCCGAAGCCGCCCGGTAGTGCACGGAATCGATGATCTCGCGGATATCGCCAACCCCGGTTCGGGACGCCGCGTCCATCTCCATCACGTCGACGTGGCGGCCTTCGGCGATCGCGCGGCAGGGCTCGCAGACACCGCAGGGTTCGGTCGTCGGACCGCCAGAGCCATCGTGGCCCACGCAGTTCAGCCCCTTGGCGATGATCCGCGCCGTCGTGGTCTTGCCCACCCCCCGGACGCCGGTCATCACGAAGGCATGCGCGATCCGGTCGGCCGCGAAGGCGTTCTTCAGGGTGCGGACCATCGCCTCCTGGCCGATGAGATCGGCGAAGGTCTGGGGGCGGTACTTGCGGGCGAGGACCTGATAGGCGGGCTGGTCGGACATGAGGCTCCCCTGTTCGCGTGATCCTAGACCGGGGCGATGGGGGGAACAAGGTGAGAGGCTGGACAACGACCCAAGCGGGGCTCGTTACGGCTGCTTCCTTCCGGACCTGACCGGGTTGGCGAGGCGCTTACCCGCGCCAACCTCTCATGGGGCGATATAGGGGATGCAGAGCCATCGTGCAAGCAGGTGGCCCGATTGCGGCCGACCGGCTAAGCTGCCCTGAAAGGACCGAAGCCATGACCCGACTCATCCGCATCGACTGGCCCGACCACGGCACTCCTGACACCCCTCCGGCCCTTTCGGTCAAGGAATGCGAGGCCCGGCTGCAGGCGTTGCGGGTGGCTGCGGCGAGGGCGGGATATGATGCGGTCGTCGTCTACGGCGACCGCGAGCATGCGGCGAACCTGCACTGGCTGACCGGCTTCGACCCCCGCTTCGAAGAGGCGGTGCTGGTGGTGACGCCGGGGGATGCGCTGCTTCTGGCCGGGAACGAGTGCCTTGCCTACACCGAAGTCTCGCCGCTGGTGCGGGCGGGGGTCGTGCGGACTGGGCATTGCTCCAGCCTGTCGCTGCCCTCGCAGCCCCGGGGCGGGCGGCGGCTGATCGACTGGCTGGCCGAGATGCTGGCGCTGGACGACACCGTGGGGGCGGTGGGGTGGAAATGGTACGGGCCGGACGAGGTGGACGATCCCGCGACGGCGCTGGACATCCCCGCCTTCCTGGCCGACCCGCTGCGGCGGCTGGCGGCACGGGTGGAGAATGCGACGGCCCTGATGATGCACCCCACCCACGGCCTCCGCGCCCGGGTGGACGCTGCCGAGATCGCGCGGCTGGAGTTCGCCAATCACATGGCCGCGGCGGCGCTGAAGCGGCTGGTCTATGCCTTCCGTGAAGGGATCACCGACTTCCAGGCGGTTGAGGCGGCGCGGATCGGCGGCTTGCCGTGGGGCTGTCACATGACCTTTGCGGTCGGAGAGGTGCCGGGGCTTTGCGGACCGGCGGGGCGGCACCTGTCGGCGGGCCTGCCGGTCAGCTTCAACGTCTGCCACTGGGGGGCCAACATCTGCCGGGCGGGCTGGCTCGCGCGCGGGCCGGGGGACCTGCCGATGGCGGCGCAGGACTATCTGGAGGCCTTTGTCGAACCCTATGTCTCGGCCATGTCGGACTGGTGCGCGATGATGCGGCCGGGGGTATCCGGAGGCTACGTCTGGGCCCACATGATGGCCGCCTTGCCGCCCGACCGGTTCGGCGTGACCCTGAACCCCGGCCACCTGATCGGGCTGGATGAGTGGATTTCGTCCCCCATCCGGGAAGGGTCGACCGATCCGATCGCGAGCGGCATGGCGATGCAGATGGATGTGATCCCTTCGCATCCCGTCTATGGCTCGACCCGGATGGAGGACGGCTATGTCATCGCCGACGCCGCCCTGCGGGCTGACCTGGAGCGGGATTTCCCGAATGTGGCCCGGCGCTGTGCGGCACGGGCGCGGTTCATGCGGGAGGTGATCGGGATGGAGGTACCGGAGAGCCTGCTTCCTCTGGCGGACACCTGCGGGATCGTCGCGCCCTTCCTGTTTGACCCGGCGCAGGTCATGGTTTGCTAGGGTGACCACAGTGGTCAAAATGAGATAATATATCTGAATCAATCAGTTACGTGTTTTCATTCAGGATTTCTTAATCTTTGACAGCGCCGCTGCGGGCGTCAGATCAGCCCGGCCATCCGCGCCCCGGTCATGAGGTCGGGCGCAAGGTGGTGGGCCCAGCGGCCTGCGCTGGGAACGACGTCCGGCACCTGCACCACAACGCAGCCAGCCCGGTGCGCGGCCTCGGCACCGGTTTCGCTGTCCTCGAAAACAAGACAGCGGCTCGTGGCGAACCCGAAGAGGGATGCGGCCAGAAGGTAGGGGTCGGGCGCGGGCTTGGGCATTGTCACGTCGTCCAGCGTGACGACATGGGTGAAGGATCCGGCAATCCCGGCGATGGCAAGCTTGCGATGCGCCCCTTGCCGCCCTGTCGAAGTGACGATGGCGAGGGGCTGGCGCGCAAGGGACAGAAGCTCGGCCGCGCCGGGTTTCAGCGGCAGGCCCCGTTCCACGCCTTCGGCAAAGGCGGCGCGCCAGCTGCGGTTGATGGCGTCAAGGTCCGCCGCAGGAAGTGCGGCACGGATGATCGATGCGGCGGTCGGTTCGTCCCGCCCGACAAGACGGTGCATGAAGTCTTCATCCACCGGGTGACCGGCGGCGGCAAAGGCGGCCAGCCCGGTTTCCAGAGCAATGCTTTCGGTATCGATCAGGGTGCCATCAAGATCGAACAGCAGCGCATCATACATTCCGGCCTCCAGCAATTGCCGGGGCTATAGCCGATCAGAGATGCAGCCGGTAGAGGCGAAAGCCCTCGGCGTCGGTGCCCAGAGGCTCGGGCCGGTAGGGCGAAAGGTCGCCGAGATGGGGCAGCGATCCCGGGCCGCTGCGCAGGGTCACGGTCGTTCCGGGCATCGGCAAGAAGCTCCAGCATGGCCGTGGCGGCGCGCCAACCGGGCTTGCCGCGCGGACATAGTCCGCGAGAACGTCCTGCGTTCGGGTGCCTTCGGACAGTGCGATGGTCAGCGGGTTCCCCTCGCGCGCCGCATTGGCCAGGCTGGCGCGATGGTTGTTGGTTACAAGGATCAGGCGCCGCTCCGGGTCAAGCGGTTCCCCGTCGAGGCTGAGCCCTATGACACGTTGGGCCCCTGGGTTCAGTATTCGCCCCGACATGTCGAACCGGGGCGGCTGGCTGAGGTCTACCGCATAAGCCACGCCTGGGACGACGTCGAACGAGAAGGCCGGCCTTGCCGTGTCGTGCAGCGGGGCGTCGACCGAGCCCGGCATGATCCGCAGGAAGAGCGAGGCGGACTGTTCCAGCCACTCGCCAAGCTCGGCCCCGGTCAGGGCAAGCGCCACCAGCGTATTCGGAAAGCAGTAAAGGTCCGAAATGTTGCGCAGCCGGATCGGACCCGCCGGGATGTCGGTGAAATTGTCCGGTCCGCCGCGGCCGCCGGACCGGAAGGGCGAGGCCGTGGCAAGGACAGGAAGATCGGCCCATTCCGTGCCGGCCAGCCGGGACCGGACATGGGCCGCCTTCGCCTCGGCGATCAGGTCGAGCGCCGCGCTGGGGGCGGCGGTTGCGAAATAGGTGTGCAGCGGCACGCGCGAGGTGCCAAGCTGCTGGCGCGACCATGCCAGCGCGGCCCGGTGGTCAGGCCCCACGGTCTGGCGGAGGTTGCGGCTTCGCACCTCGGCCTGGTCGGACCTTGCGCGCAGGGAAGACCGAAAGGCCTCGACCGTCCAGCGCCGACGGCCCGGCCCGCCACGGGCCAGGATAAGATCGATGATCCCGATATGGCTGCCCGAATGCCCCGGCATGACTGCCGGTTTGCCGGCCAGAAGGCCGAGCGCGGGATCGACCCCGGCGGCGGCCGCGATTTCGGGCCCCGGGAAGATCATGTGCGAATGTCCGGCGATCACAGCGTCGATCTCGGGCAGGGCGGCAAGGGCTGCGGCGGCGTTTTCGGTTCCATGCTCGGCCTCGATCTCGCCGATGCCGGAATGGGCGAGGGCAACGATGATGTCGGCCCCGCGCGCCCTGATCCGTGGCAGCCAGGCCCGGGCGGCGGTTACGATGTCGCGGGTCCAGATGCGACCGCTGAGCTGATCCTGGTCCCAGACCTCGATCTGCGGCGGCGCGAAGCCGATCACCCCGATCCGCACCCAATGCGCCCTGCCCGTTCCGTCGAGAAACTGGCGCTTGAGCAGGGCGAAGGGCGGCACAAGGGTCTTGTCGCGCAGTGGGCTTTTGCCGAGACGGGTGGCGATATTGGCCGAGACCACCGGGAATTGGGCCCGCGCGAGGGCGGTGGACAGGAAGTGGACGCCGTAGTTGAATTCATGATTGCCAAGCGTGGCAGCGTCATAGCCGAGGGAATTGAAGGCCGCGATCACCGGATGGGTCCGGCGGCGCCGCGGGGCGCGGGCGATGTATTCGGCAAGAGGATTGCCCTGGAGGAAGTCACCGTTGTCGAACAGCAGGCTGTTGGGCACCTCGGACCGTGCCTGGGCGATCTGGTTGACGATCGTGCTGAGACTTCGTCCGGCGACGGGGCGGTTTGAGTGATAGTCGTAGGGCAGAAGGCTGGCGTGCAGATCGGTTGTGGCGATCAGGCGCAGCTTCAGCGCACTTGGCGGGGCTACAAGACCCGGGGCAAGGATCGAGGTCCCGTCGGATTGGTCGATCGGGGTCGCGCTGGCGGTCACATCCGAGGCGGAACCTGACGCTGGCACTCTTCCCGAACCTTCCACGTTCGTCCCGAACCTGGCGATAGGCGGCGGGCCGGATTTCTAAACCTGTGGCGCAATTACTTCAGAATGTTTAGCGTAAAAGTTGTGGGAAGCCTATGGCAAATCGAATGTTTTCAGACTGTTTCGCCAGTCGCCCCCAATCCGGCCGGGGACACCGCTGTCATGCCCGTCAACCATGCATCAGGCTGGTCTTCCGGGCCGTGAACTGGCATTCCGCAGCGAAAGCGGGTGGGAAAGGGGTGACAGAGTGCGGAATGCCGAAACAGTGACCTTCGGCGGTTCGGGCCTGAACCGGGCGGCCGAGCTTCGCAAGGACGCGGGGCGCCTGGCCGAGGCCTATCGGCAGGGCTGGGTCCTGCCCCTGTGGCGCGGCAAGGTGCTGGCCAGAGAGGACGGCTGTCTGGCCTGGCTTCGGCCAGGCGATCCGGCCCTTGCCCAGGCGCGTCAGGCCGTCTTCCTCGGGCTGGACGGCGACCTGCCGCGCTTTGCGACCGATCTGTCGGACTGGATGCCGGAAACCGGGGCGGATGCGGTCCTGTCGGGGTTCAGCGATGTCACGGCACAGCATCATCCGGCGCTGGGCCGGGACGTCGGGTTCCACGAATTGCGGAGCCTGATGACGCAATTGACCGCGCGCGAGGCGGAACTGGCGGCAACGGGCAAGGCGCTGGTCCAGTGGCACCGCAGCCACGGGTTCTGCGCGGCCTGCGGAGCAGCTTCGGAGATGACGGCAGGCGGCTGGCAGCGGAGCTGCGAGGCCTGCGGTGCCCAGCATTTCCCACGCACCGACCCGGTGGTCATCATGCTGGTTACGCGGGGCAACTCGGTTCTGCTGGGGCGCAGCCCGGGCTGGCCCGAGGGGATGTATTCGGTGCTGGCCGGATTTGTCGAACCCGGAGAGACGCTGGAAGCCGCTGTCCGGCGCGAGGTCTTTGAGGAGGCGGGCATCACCTGCGGCGCGGTCGGGTATCTTGCGAGCCAGCCCTGGCCCTTCCCGGCCTCGCTGATGATCGGGATGCGGACCGAGGCGACGAGCAGTGCCATCACGCTGGACCCGGACGAGCTGGAGGCGGCGGTCTGGGTCACGCGGGACGAGCTGGTGCAGGTGCTGGCGGGCCGGCACCCGGCGATCCGGCCGCCGCGCCGGGGGGCGATTGCCGAGTTCCTCTTGCGCAACTGGCTTGCCGACCGGCTGGATTGAGGCAATCTTGCCCCGGCTGTTTTCCAGGAAGGACCGGACCCACGGATGAAACTGACGGTGAAGACCGACATCGACGCTCCGGTGGCGTTCGTTCATGCCTATCTTTGCGACAGCGCGACCTGGGAGCACGAGGCGGTCCGCCGCGGGATCGAGGTGCAGCGTCCCGCCGACATGCCGCTGACCGGTGTCGGGGCCGGGTGGCGAATCAAGCTCCGGTTCCGCGGACGGACGCGCAACGTGCTGATCCGCATCGACGAGATCGTGCAGGACGAGATCATCGGCTATTCCTTCGAGGGGCAGGCACTTTACGGCACCACGCAGATGGAGACGAAGGCCCTGTCGCCGCGCCGCAGCCGCCTGAAGGTGTCGGTCGAGGCAAAGCCCAAGACGCTGGCGGCGCGGCTGTTCCTGAACACGCTGCGGCTGGCCAGGCGCAAGGTGGAAGAGCGCATGGAAAAGCGGGTGGACCAGCTGGGCGAGCGGATCGAGGACCGCTATGCCCGCGAGCGCCGCTGAAGGTCAGCCCCGTTCGCGGTCGGCGGGATAGACCCCGACGATGCGGTGTTCCGAGGTGAAGTAGCGCAACTCCTCGAGCGCCAGTGCCACGTTCGGATCTTCGGGATGGCCTTCGATGTCGGCGTAGAACTCGGTCGCGGTGAAGGTGCCGCCGACCATGTAGCTTTCCAGCTTGGTCATGTTCACGCCATTGGTCGCGAACCCCCCCAGAGCCTTGTAAAGCGCAGCCGGGATGTTGCGGACGCGGAAGGTGAAGGTGGTGATCATCTTGCCCGTGCCGCGGCGGCGGTGGTCCGGGTCCCGCGACATCACGAGGAAACGGGTCGTGTTGTTCGCCTGATCCTCGATCTGCGCGGCCAGCACCTCAAGCCCGTAGATCGAGGCGGCAAGCGTACTGGCAAGTGCTGCGCGGGACTTGTCGCCGGCCTCGGCCACCTCGCGCGCGGCGCGGGCGTTATCGCTGCTGACGCGACCCTGTATCCCATGCGCCTTCAGGAAGCCCGCGCATTGCGGCAGGATCACCACGTGCCCGAAGGCTTCGCGCACGTCCGAAAGCTTTGCCCCCGGCACGCCAAGAAGGTTGACATGCACGCGGACGAAAGCCTCGTCCACGATATGCAGGCCCGACTTCGGCAAAAGGGAATGGACGTCGGCAACGCGGCCATAGGTCGAGTTCTCGACCGCAAGCATACCAAGATCGACTTCGCCCCGCACAACCTTGTCCACGACATCCTCGAAGGTCGTCGAGGGGACAGCCTCCATATCGGGGCGCGATTGCTGGCAGGCCTGGTGGGAATAGGCCCCCAACTCTCCCTGAAAGGCGATGCGTCCGGTCATTCGTGGCGTCCCTGTCCCAAAAAACCTGCCATGAGAGGCGTTTCGTCGCGCGTCTACACCTTGAAACCCGGCAACGGAAGCATGTAGATACCGCGCGAAACCTGACGGGACGTAGGCAGCATGTTCGACACGATGACGATGACCAAGGCGGTGGGGGCGGTCTGCGGATCGCTTCTGGTGTTCCTGCTTCTGGGCTGGGCGGGCAACTCGCTCTTCACCGTGGGCGGTGCGAAGCATGGCGGGCATGGCGGCGAGGAAATCGCACAGGCCTATTCGATCGATACCGGAGCGGAAGAAGCCGCGGCAGAAGGCGCCGAGGCAGGCCCGGACTTTGCAACCCTGCTGGCCTCGGCCGATCCGGCCGCGGGCGAAACGGTCTTCCGGAAGTGCGCGTCCTGCCACAAGCTGGACGGAAGCGATGGCGTCGGCCCGCATCTGAATGGCGTGGTCGGGCGGATGCATGCGGCTGTTGCCGGCTTTGCCTACTCCGAGGCAATGGCTGCGCTGGCGGCCGAACCCTGGACCCCGGAGGCGCTGAATGCCTTCCTCGAGAACCCAAAGAAGAACATGCCGGGCACCAAGATGGCCTTCGCGGGTCTGCCCAAGGCCGAGGATCGCGCAAACGTCATCGCCTACATGGCGACGACACAGCCCTGACCACGAGATAGGCACCAGTTGGAAAAGCCGCCCGACGTGGGCGGCTTTTTTGCATTTCAGCGCGCTCACGCAAACGCACGTGCCAATCGCAACTTTGTTGCCTCGACAAAGCGTGATTTAGCATAAATGAAGTGGTTGGGGCATATCGGCAGAGGTGATCCGATGACGAATGGGGCAAGCGCGTCCATGGGGGCGGTCAGGGACAGTCGGGCAATGGTGCGCGGGTTGCTTCTGGCGACCGGCACGCTGATCCTTGCGCTGGCGGCACAGACCTTGTCGGTGCGCGCGCAAGAAGCGGATCAGAAGGTCATCGTGTCGCACGGCATCTCGACCTTCGGCGATCTCGCCCTGCCTGCCGATTTCACCCACTTGCCCTACGTGAACCCGGATGCCCCCAAGGGCGGCGAGATGAGCCAGTGGGCCCCCGGCAGCTTCGATTCGTTCAATCCCTATGCCATCGCGGGCAACGCGGCGGCGCTGTCCTCGATCTTCTACGAATCCATCCTGTCAGGCACGCTGGACGATGTCAGCGCTGCCTACTGCCTTCTGTGCGAGACGATGGAATACCCCGAGGACCGGTCCTGGGTGATCTTCAACCTGCGGAAGGATGTGACATTCTCGGACGGCACGCCGATGACGGCAGAGGATGTGCTCTTCAGCCACAACCTTTTCATGGAGAAGGGTATTCCGGAATACCGCGCAGTGGCGGGCGGCAAGTTCGAGTCGGTGGAGGTGCTGGACCCCTACCGCATCAAGTTCACCTTCACCCCCGGCACACCCTTCCGCGACATGCCGGCGCAGGCCGGCGGGACGATCATCTTTTCCAAGAAGCACTACGAAGAGAACAACCGCGACCTCGAGAAGTCGAGCCTCGAGCCGTTCCTTGGGACCGGGGCCTATGTGCTGGAAAGCTTCAAGCCCGGCCAGCAGGTGATCTATGCCCGCGACCCGGACTACTGGGGCGAGAAGCACCCCCTGAACGTCGGCCAGAACAACTTTGACCGCATTCGCATCGAATACTTCGGCGACGACAACGCGGCGATGGAGGCGTTCAAGGCCGGGGTCTACACCTTCCGCCCCGAAAGCGACCCCAAGCGCTGGGCCAACAACTACCAGTTCCCGGCCGTCGCGGCCGGCGACGTGGTGACCGAGGTGATCCCGTCAGGCAACATTGCCGGGGGGCAGTCGATCATCTTCAACCTGCGCCGGGAACAGTTCCAGGACCCGCGCGTGCGGGAAGCGCTGGGGCTGATGTACAACTTCGAATGGTCGAACAAGGCGCTGTTCTACGGGCTTTTGACCCGGATCAACTCGATCTGGGAGAACTCGGAGATGGCGGCGACGGGGGTGCCGACGCCGGGCGAGGTGGCGCTTCTCCAGCCGCTGGTGGACGAGGGCCTGCTGCCTGCGAACATCCTGACGGATGAGGTGAAGATGGCCTCGGTCTCGTCCGAGGACCGGGCGCTGGACCGTGGGAACCTGCGCCGCGCCTCGGCCCTGCTGGACGAGGCCGGCTGGACGGTGGGTGACGACGGGATGCGCCGGAATGCCAAGGGCGAGACGCTCAAGATGGCGATGGTCCATGCCCGGACCGACCTTCTGCCGGTGATGAACGCCTATGTGGAAAACCTCCGCGCGCTGGGCGTGGATGCCAGCTTTGACATCATCGACGACCCGCAGCTGCAGGAACGGGCAAGCCCGCCGAACTTCGACTTTGACGCCCTGCCGACCACGGTGGTCAATGGCGGGCTGGAGCCTGGCGGTGTGCTGAAGCAAGCCTGGGCAAGCGTGTCCAAGGACAATTCCAGCCGCAACCGCATGGGCTATGCGAACCCGGCGGTGGACAAGCTTCTGGACGCGGCCGAGGCGGCGACCAGCCGGGAAGAGCTGACGACCGCGATCCGGGCCATCGACCGGGTGCTCCGGTCCGAGTTCGTGATCGTGCCGCGCCAGTTCAAGCGCGACAACTGGGTGGCCTACTACAACATGTATGAGCGGCCAGAGATCGTCCCCCCCTATGCTCTGGGCGAACTCAGCATCTGGTGGTACAACGCCGAAAAGGCAGCGGCGCTGAAGGCCAAGGGCGCGCTCTGAAGAACAAGATCGGGCAGGGACTTTGGGCGCCTATATCCTTCGGCGGTTGCTTCTTGTGATCCCCACGCTGTTCGGCGTGATGGTCATCAACTTCGCCCTCACGCAATTCGTCCCCGGCGGCCCGGTCGAGCAGGTGCTGGCCCGGCTGGAAGGCGGGGGCGATGCGATCGAAAACCTTGCCGGCACCGAAGGCGGCGGGGTTCAGGAAGAAGCGGCGGGGGGCACCTATGTCGGTGCGCGGGGTCTGCCGCCCGAGTTTCTGGCCAAGCTGGAAGTGCAGTTCGGCTTTGCCCGCATCGTCTGCGACGAGGGCTTCACCGGCACTCCTTCGGTGACCGCGCCCGAGTGCCGGAAAGAGGCGATCCCGGCGATGGAGCGCTTCTTCATCATGATGGGCAACTACCTGACCTTCGACTTCGGTGAGAGCTATTTCCGGTCGATCAGCGTCGTCGATCTGGTGCTGGAGAAGATGCCGGTGTCGATTACGCTGGGCCTATGGTCCACGCTGATAGCCTATCTGATCTCGATCCCGCTTGGCATCAGGAAGGCGGTGCGGGACGGGTCGAGTTTCGACACCTGGACCTCCGGCATCATCATCGCGGCCTATGCGATCCCGGGGTTCCTGTTCGCGATCCTGTTGATGGTGGTCTTCGCAGGTGGGAGCTATTTTCAGTGGTTCCCGCTGCGCGGCCTGACCAGCGACAACTGGGAAGAGCTGAGCCTCTGGGGCAAGGTGGTGGACTACCTCTGGCACATCACGCTGCCGGTGACGGCGCAGCTGATCGGGGCCTTCGCGACGCTGACCTTGCTGACGAAGAACAGCTTTCTGGACGAGATCAAGAAGCAGTATGTGATGACCGCGCGGGCCAAGGGGCTGTCGGAGGCGCGGGTGCTCTACGGCCACGTCTTCCGCAACGCCATGCTGATTGTCATCGCAGGCTTCCCGGCGCTTTTCCTTGGCATCTTCTTCGGCTCCTCCCTCATCATCGAGTTCATCTTCTCGCTGGATGGTCTTGGCCAGCTTGGCTACCGCGCGGCGGTGGAGCGGGATTATCCGGTGATCTTCGGCACGCTGTTCGCCTTTGGCCTCATCGGGCTGGTGGTCGGCATCATCTCGGACCTGATGTATGTGCTGGTCGATCCGCGCATCGACTTTGAAAGGCGGGGGTGATGGCGCTTTCGCCCCTGAACCAGCGGCGCTGGCGGAACTTCAAGGCGAACCGGCGGGCCTACTGGTCGCTGTGGATTTTCCTTGTCCTCTACGGCCTGTCGCTCTTCGCCGAGTTCATCGCCAACGACCGGCCAATCCTCGTGCGGCACAACGATGCCTTCTACATGCCGGTCTTCAGCTTCCATTCCGAACAGGCCTTCGGCGGCGACCTTCGGACCGAGGCAGAGTACGGGGCGGTCGAGGTGCAGTGCCTGATCATCGCGGCCGGGTCGCTGGACTGCTGGGATGACCCGGAAGGGATCATCGCCGAGGTCGAGGCGTCGGGCACCGCGGCGGGGCAGCCGGTGAGCAAAGGCTGGATCCTCTGGCCGCCGATCCCCTACAGCTACAACACCATCGTTGACACCGGCGGGGTCGCGCCGGGGCCGCCCACAAGCCAGAACCTGTTGGGCACCGACGACACCAGCCGCGATGTCCTGGCGCGGATCATCTACGGCTTCCGCCTGTCGGTGACCTTCGCGCTGATCGTGACCTTCCTGACCTCGGTCATCGGCATCGCCGCCGGGGCGGTGCAGGGCTATTTCGGGGGCCGGACCGACCTTTTCTTCCAGCGGTTCATCGAGCTTTGGTCCTCGATCCCCACGCTTTACGTCATCATAATCCTGACGGCGGTCTGGTCGAAAAGCTTCTGGCTGATGGTCGGCCTACTGGTCCTGTTCGGCTGGACCGCTCTGGTGGGCGTCGTCCGGGCCGAGTTCCTGCGGGCGCGGAACTTCGAATACGTCCGCGCAGCCCGCGCGCTCGGGGTGCCGGACATCCTCATCATGTTCCGCCATGTCCTGCCGAACGCGATGGTCGCCACGCTGACGATGCTCCCATTCATCATCACCGGCACGATCGCTACGCTGGCCACGCTGGACTACCTTGGCTTCGGCTTGCCGACGAGCCTGCCGTCCCTGGGTCAGCTTACCCGGCAGGCGCAGCAGAACCTGCAGGCGCCCTGGCTGGGCTTCACCGCCTTCTTCACCTTCGCGATCATGCTGTCGCTTCTGGTCTTCATCTTCGAAGGCGTGCGCGATGCCTTCGATCCGCGAAAGACGTTCAGATGAGGGCCGAGGGATGAGCCTTCTTGACGTCAGGGACCTGCGCGTGACCTTCCTGCAGGATGGGCGCCGGATTGAGGCGGTGAAGGGCGTTTCCTTCACCGTCGGGAAGGGCGAGACGGTGGCGCTGGTCGGAGAAAGCGGGTCGGGCAAGTCGGTCACCGCGCTCTCCACCGTTGGCCTCCTAGGCGACAATGCCGAGGTGTCCGGGGCAATTACCTATGGCGGCCGGCAGATGGTCGGCGTCTCCGAGGCCGAGCTGCGCCGCGTACGCGGCAACGAGATCAGCTTCATCTTCCAGGAGCCGATGACCTCGCTCAACCCGCTCCACACCATCGAGAAGCAGCTGGGCGAAAGCCTTGCGCTGCACCAGGCGCTGACTGGCAAGGCCGCGCGGGACCGGATCGTGGAGCTTCTGACCAAGGTCGGCATCCGCGACCCGGGAAGCCGTCTGGGCGCCTATCCGCACCAGCTTTCGGGCGGGCAGCGCCAGCGGGTGATGATCGCCATGGCCTTGGCCAACGGACCCGATCTTCTGGTCGCCGATGAACCCACCACCGCGCTTGACGTGACCATCCAGGCGCAAATCCTTGACCTTCTGGCCGATCTCAAGCGGTCCGAGGGGCTGAGCCTTCTGTTCATCACCCATGACCTTGGCATCGTCCGCCGCATCGCCGACCGGGTCTGCGTGATGCAGGGCGGCGAGATCGTGGAACAGGGCCCCACGGCCGGGATTTTCGCCAACCCCCAGCATCCCTATACCCAGAAGCTTCTGGCTGCCGAGGCGAAGGGCGTGCCCGACCCCGTGCCCGATGGCGCGAAAGAGATCGTCCGGACCGAGAATCTGCGAGTCTGGTTCCCGATCCAGCGTGGCCTGCTGCGCCGGACCGTCGGGCATGTGAAGGCGGTGAACGACGCCACCCTTTCCGTCCGCACGGGCGAGACCCTTGGCATCGTCGGCGAAAGCGGGTCAGGCAAGACCACGCTGGCGCTGGCGATCCTGCGCCTGACCCATAGCGAAGGGCCGGTCCTGTTCCTTGGCAATGACCTGCGCGGGCGCCGCGGCGCGGACCTTCGTGCCCTGCGCCGTGAGATGCAGGTCGTGTTCCAGGACCCCTACGGCAGCTTGTCGCCCCGGATGACGGTCGAGCAGATCATTTCGGAAGGGCTGGGCGTCCACGGGGTCGAACCCGGCCGCAACCGCACGGATATGGTGGCCGAGATCATGCGTGAGGTCGGCCTCGACCCCGCGACGATGGCGCGCTACCCGCATGAATTCAGCGGCGGCCAGCGCCAGCGCATCGCGATCGCCCGCGCCATGATCCTGCGCCCGACGCTGGTCGTGCTGGACGAACCGACCTCGGCGCTGGACATGACGGTGCAGGTCCAGATCGTCGACCTTCTGCGCAGCCTCCAGCAGAAATGGGGCCTGGCCTACATCTTCATCAGCCATGACCTTCGGGTGATCCGCGCCATGGCGCACAAGGTGATGGTGATGCAGAACGGCGATGTCGTGGAAAGCGGCCCTTGTCAGGATGTGTTTACCGATCCGAAATCCGATTATACCAAGGCTCTGATGGCGGCCGCCTTCGGACCAAGGACTTGAAGCTTCTCTTCGTTCACCAGAACTTTCCCGGCCAGTTCCTGCACCTCGCCCCCGAAATGCAGCGTCGCGGCCATGACGTGCGCGCGATCGCCGATGCCGCGAACGGCAGCGCCGACCTGCTGGTGCCGACCCGGCGCTATACCTTCAAGCCCGAAGCGGTAGACCCCAAGGCAACGCGGCTTGGCCGGAACTACACGGCGATGAGCGACCGGGGCGTGGTGACGGCGCGGCTCGCCCGCCAGATGCGCGCCGAGGGTTACGTGCCCGATGTCATCTTCGGCCACTCCGGCTGGGGCGAGACGCTGTTCCTGAAGGAAATCTGGCCCGAGGCGAAGCTTCTGGTCTATGCCGAGTTCTACTACCGGGGAAAGGGTGCAGACAGCGGCTTCGACCCGGAATTCCAGAAACGCGGCCTTGACCAGGCGATGATCGCGCAAGGCAGGGCGGCCTACCTGGCGCAGGCGCTGGTCCATGCCGACATGGGCCTATCGCCGACCGAATGGCAGGCGAGTACGCATCCCCCCGCCCTGCGCCGGGACATCGAGGTGCTGTTTGACGGGGTCGACTGCGACCGGCTGGCCCCGAACCCCGCCGCGCGCTTTGCCTTGCCGGATGGCCGCAGCTTCCGCCCGGGCGACGAGGTGCTGACCTTCGTCAACCGCAATCTCGAACCCTATCGCGGCTACCACATCTTCATGCGGGCCTTGCCCGAGGTGCTCGCCGCGCGGCCCGACGCGCAGGTCGTGATCGTCGGCGGCGATGGGAACAGTTACGGCTCTGCGCCCGCGCAGGGCGGTACATGGAAGGATGTGTTCCTGGCCGAGGTTCGGGATAGGCTCGACCTAGGGCGTGTGCATTTCGTTGGAAAGCTGCCGCATGACCGGCTGGTCGACCTTTATCACGTCACCCGGGCCCATGCTTACCTTACCTATCCCTTCGTCCTCAGCTGGTCGATGGTCGAGGCGATGGCGGCGGGGGCGCTGGTCGTGGGCTCGCGGACCGCGCCGGTCGAAGAGGTGATCCAGGATGGCGTTACCGGACGGCTGGTCGATTTCTTCGACGTGAAGGCATGGTCGGCGGGGCTGACCGATGCGCTTGCGAACCCCGACCGTCACCAGCCGATGCGCGATGCCGGCCGAAAGCTGGTGCGGGCGCGCTATGATTTGCGGTCGGTCTGCCTGCCAAGGCAGGTAGAGCTTCTGACGCGCCTCTCCCGAAGCTGACTTGGCTACCTCAGATGGCCGAGGAATGCTGCGCCCGGGCGCTGTCGTAGGCGTCGAAGGCGCGGGCGATCATCCGCGTCAGGGGCTTGGCGCGGTCCGGGATGGCAAAGCCCTCTTCGCTGACCCTGACCATGCTGCCGAACTCGACCGCCGCCCTCTGAAACAGGCTCTCCAGACGCTGGGGCGTCACGTCGAAGCTTCGCAGAATCTCGGCCCGGGACACGGTGAAGTCGCACATCAGCGCCTCGATGATCCGGGCACGCAAGGTGTCCTCGCCGACAAAGCGGTGGCCGCGATGGGTTGAAAACTGCCCCGCACGGATCGCCTTGGTATGGTCCGCCGTGCCCGAGGCGTTCTGGGCATAGCCCTGCGGAAAGCGGCTGATCGACGAGGCGCCAAGCCCGATCAGGACGGGGGCGGGGTCGTCGGTATAGCCCTGGAAGTTCCGCTTCAGCCTGCCCTCGCGCTGGGCGCGGGCCATGCCGTCATCGGGCCGTGCAAAGTGGTCGATGCCGACCTCCTGGTAGCCGTCCCAGGTGAAAAGCTTCCGCGCCATCTCGAAGAGGTCCAGCCGTTCTTCTGGCGTGGGCATCGCGTCAGACGGGATCATCTGCTGCCGCCGGCTCATCCACGGGACATGGGCATAGCCGTAAAGCGCCACCCGGTCCGGCGAAAGGGTCAAAAGCTTCTGCACCGAATCCGCGATGCGGGGGCCGTTCTGATGCGGCAGGCCATACAGGATGTCGGCGTTCAGGCTGGCGACGCCCCGGGCGCGGATGCGTTCGGCCACGTTGCGGGTCAGGGCATAGCCCTGCTCGCGCCCGATGGACTTCTGGATCAGCGGATCGAAGTCCTGAACCCCGATCGAGGCACGGTTCATCCCGGCGTCGGCCAGGGCATCGAGGCGCGCATCGTCGATCTCATTCGGGTCGATCTCGACCGAGAACTCGCCGCCCGGGGCCATCGGCGCCACGGCAAAGATCGCCTCGGCCAGGGACAGCATCCGGTCGGCGGAGAGAAGCGTCGGCGTGCCGCCGCCCCAGTGCAGCCGGCTGAGGGTGATGCCCCGCGGCAGGTGCTGACCAAGGATCGCAAGCTCGGTCTTCAGGGTCTCGACATAGGCGTTGACCGGATCGTCCGAGGTGGTGCCCTGCGTCCGGCAGGCGCAGAACCAGCAGAGCCGGCGGCAGAACGGGACGTGAAGGTAAAGCGAAACCTCGCTGCCTTCGGGGATCGCCTCGATCCAGCCCGTGAAATCGTCCGGCCCGATCCCGGCGCCGAAATGCGGCGCGGTGGGATAGGAGGTGTAGCGCGGAACACGCGCGTCAAAAAGCCCGAGCCGGGCGAGTTGCGGGTCGTGGGTCATCAGGTTAGGCTATGTCAACCAAACGTGACGCTCCTTGACCCAGATCAATTAGACGAGGACGCCCATATGCAGGACCACTTCGTTCACGTGCAGTGTTCGGACTGCCCGATCCGCCACCGCGCCGTCTGCGCGCGTTGCGAAACGGACGAACTGGGGCGGCTGGAGCAGATCAAGTACTACCGCAGCTTCCAGGCCGGCCAGACGATCATCTGGTCCGGCGACCGGATGGAATTCGTGGGGTCCGTCGTATCGGGCATCGCCACGCTGACCCAGACGATGGAGGACGGGCGGCGGCAGATGGTCGGGCTGCTCTTGCCATCGGATTTCGTCGGGCGGCCGGGGCGGCCGGTGGCGGCTTTCGACGTGGTGGCGACCACCGACCTCGTGATGTGCTGCTTCCGCAAGAAGCCCTTCGAGGACATGATGGCGTCCACCCCCCATATCGCCCAGCGGCTTCTCGAGATGACGCTGGACGAGCTGGATGCGGCGCGGGAGTGGATGCTCCTGCTGGGCCGCAAGACGGCGCGGGAGAAGATCGCCTCGCTGATCTCGATCATCGCGCGTCGGGAGGCGTCGCTGCACCAGAAGCGGGCGAAGGGGATGCTGACGGTGGACCTGCCCCTGACCCGGGAAGAGATGGCCGACTACCTGGGCCTGACGCTCGAGACGGTCAGCCGGCAGATTTCTGCCCTGAAGAAGGACGGGGTGATCACCCTGGAAGGCAACCGTCACGTCCAGATTCCCAGCATCGACCGGCTTCTGGAAGAGGCCGGGGATGACAGTGACGGCGGTATGCTGGTCTGATCAGTTCGGAGTGGGTAGCTTGAACGCAACTCTCGATCAACGGCTTGCGACGGATTGGCTGTGGCGCGAGCAAGAGAACCAACCATGAGCCGCCGGATCATGGCGTCAATCCCCACAGGCAGCTTGTCTCGACATTGAATGACTTGCCAAGGTAGTGATCCCCGTTAATCCTCCAGATGCGGTCAGGATCATGGAAGGTGGCGCAAACGAAGAAATATCCGTCGTCCTGCAGGCCATAAACATACGGCTGTCCGGTTTCGTCGTCGGTCAGGGCGTCTTTGCTAATGAATTCGTTACCGTTGCAATGCGCACGCAGCTTTTCCAGCGTCAACTCGGTCGGCATACCGCTGTCATGCCGATAATCGTTCCCTGTACATTCCAGACCAACAACAAGAGCGACCAACTCGTCCCAACGCTTGTCGTCGAACTTCTCATTCCGAGCCTGCCGAGGCCCCCCGACCATCAGAAGCCCTCCGGTGACTGCCGCAAGCACGGCTGATATGGCCAGCCACAGAAAGAACCTATGGTTCATTGGCGCCTTCCTCGATATCGCGCAGGTACACTAGAAAGATGGACCCGCTAACGACGGCGATGGTCAGGGCCTTCAGCAGAAACCGCAACGTGGCCTCGCCGGTAAGGAAGCTATAGATCACGTAGACGATATCGCCCAAGAACACCAAGGCGGCGCCAAACAGGGCCAGGTAAGTCAGCCATTTTCGTGCTGAGGATCTTCGATGTCCAGTGTCCCGCCGGGCCTGACGCCGAATGTACAGCGTCATCCATGTGTAGAGCGGCGTCGCAACTACCAGCGCCGCAATCGACCAGCGGATGCTGCTGGTTCTGTATTCCTCGGCCCAACTGCTTTCAGTCGGATCCGGCAAGGCAAGGTCCAGCATTCCGTGCACCAAGCTTACCATATTGAATGCGACGAAGCCGAGACTTGAGAACAGGAGAAGATAGATGAAAGTGTCGCGCGCGGTCAGATAGGTGCGAGGACGCGGCACTGGCGGAGTAAAATCAGTGTTTGCAAATGAATCGAGTGCGGTCACGACTTCTTTGCCGGACCAGCCAGCTTCGATCAGAGCCTTGCTTATCGTGTCTCGTGATCGTCCGGCGACTAAGGCGTCGTGTACAAACTGTGTGACAGGGTCGGCTGCGGCCATCGCGTTATCCTCTACATCTTTGTGATGACGGCTTCTGGGGCGCGAAGGCGGACCCCGGTGGCAATTCACGCCACCGGGGCCGTTCCCCTCAATGCGCCAGGAACACCGGCACTTCGGCCTTTTCCAGCATGTCGCGGGTAGCACCGCCCAGGATCGCCTCGCGGAAGCGGCTGTGGCCGTAGGCACCCATGACCAGAAGGTCGGCGTTGGCATCGCGGATATGGCGGGCCAGCACGTCCGAGACGCGGGGCAGGGCCTTGGCCAGGACCACGACCTCGGCCCTGACACCGTGGCGGACAAGGAACTGGCACAGAAGGCCGCCGGGGTCAGACCGTTCCGGCCCGTAGGCGGGCGGGTCGATGACGACGATCTGCACGGCTTCCGCCCGGCGCAGGAAGGGCAGCGACCGGCGGGCGGCGACAAGCGCCTCGCGGCTCTGGTTCCAGGCGACGACGACATTGCGCGGCTCGGCTGCAGCCATGCCCTTTTCGGGGATGATCAGCACCGGGGCCATGCCTTCGAACAGAGCAGCCTCGGTCAGAGCCTCGTCCTCGACGCCGCGGTTGGCGCCATAAGGCAGGGGCAGGACGACCAGGTCGGCGTAACGGGCGCGGGCGGCGACCAGATCGGTCAGCGCCCCAAGCTGGGTGACCGAGGTCTCGACGGCATAGCGCAGGTCAGGACCTTGGGCGGCAATGGCCGCGTTCAGCGCCTTTTCGGCGGCGCGGGCGTCTTCTTCCGCCCGCTCCATCGCGGCGGCGATCATCACTGCGCCGGTGCCGACATAGGAGTAACCGATCTGGGTGCGATCAACCCCAAGTGCCAGCGCATCAAGATGCGCGTCGGACTGGGTGGCGATCTTTGCGGCGGCCGTCACCACCGGGAGGAGGCCCTCGGCTGAAGCCGCGATGGTCAGCAGGGATTTGTAAGCCATGGTTGTCTCTCCGATGCTTCGATGGGCCGAGCCTTGCAGATGGCGGCCTACCCCGCCTTGACCCGTGTCAAAGCGCTGGGACGCCCTGGTTGACGCAGATCAAGGAAACGTGAGCCGGGGCAAGGCAGAGATCACCCTGTCGAAGTGTCGGCACGGCCCCGATTCCCATGCGGGCGAACAGCCGGACGGACAGACGAAGGGACGCGAAACATGTGGGATTATCTGAAACTGGCCGGGTTGGGCGTCGTCGCGGTGCTGGCCGCGATTGCCGCCAACTACGGCCACGACCTGGCCTACCAGGTCAATGCGATCACGGTGATGCTGGCAGCCGGCATCGCCTTTCTGTTCGTTCTGCGCAAGGCGGGCGATCCGAAGCCGAACCTGCAGCATGAATACTTCGACGACGTGATCCGCGCCGGGGCCATCGCCACCGCCTTCTGGGGCGTGGTCGGGTTTCTGGTGGGCGTGGTCATCGCAACCCAGCTGGCCTTTCCGCAGCTCAACTTCGAATGGGCGCAGGGCTACCTGAACTTCGGACGGTTGCGGCCCCTTCACACCAGCGCGGTGATCTTCGCCTTCGGTGGCAACGCGCTGATCATGTCCTCGTTCTACATCGTCCAGCGCACCAGTGCTGCACGGCTTTTCGGCGGGAACCTTGGCTGGTTCGTGTTCTGGGGCTGGCAGCTGGTGATCGTGCTGGCCGCCACCGGCTATGTGCTTGGGGCGACGCAGGGCAAGGAATATGCCGAGCCGGTCTGGTACGTCGACATCCTGATCACGGTTGTCTGGGTCGCCTTCCTGATCGCCTTCATGGGCACGCTCATGAAGCGCAAGGAGCCCCACATCTACGTGGCGAACTGGTTCCTTCTGTCGATGATCCTGACGGTCGCGATGCTGCACCTCGTCAACAACGCGGCGATCCCGGTGTCGATCTTCGGTTCGGCGCAGGTGCAGGTCTATTCCGGCGTGCAGGACGCGATGGTGCAGTGGTGGTATGGCCACAACGCTGTGGGCTTCTTCCTGACCGCGGGCTTCCTTGGCATGATGTACTACTTCGTGCCGAAACAGGCTGAACGCCCGATCTACAGCTACAAGCTGTCGATCATCCACTTCTGGGCGCTGATCTTCCTGTACATCTGGGCCGGTCCGCACCACCTGCACTATACCGCACTGCCGGACTGGGCCTCGACCCTTGGCATGGTCTTCTCGGTGATCCTGTGGATGCCCTCGTGGGGCGGCATGATCAACGGGCTGATGACGCTGTCGGGCGCCTGGGACAAGCTGCGGACCGACCCGATCATCCGGATGATGGTGGTCAGCATCGGCTTTTACGGCATGTCGACCTTCGAAGGCCCGATGATGTCGATCAAGGCCGTGAACAGCCTGAGCCACTACACCGACTGGACCATCGGCCATGTGCATTCCGGTGCGCTTGGCTGGAACGGGATGATCACCTTCGGCGTCCTGTACTTCCTGGTGCCGCGGCTCTGGAACCGGCAGGGGCTGTACAGCCTGAAGCTGGTCAGCTGGCACTTCTGGCTCGCCACCATCGGGATCGTGCTTTACGCGTCCTCGATGTGGGTCACGGGCATCATGGAAGGCCTGATGTGGCGTGAGGTCGATGCGAACGGGTTCCTCGTGAACGCCTTCGCCGACACGGTGGCCGCGAAGTTCCCGATGTATGTCGTGCGGGCGCTGGGCGGCGGGCTCTTCCTCGTGGGGGCCGTGATCATGTGCTGGAACCTGTGGATGACGGTGCGCGCGCAGCCTGTGCGCGAAAGCCGCCATGCCATGGTCCCGGCGGAATAAGGGGACGAGACATGGCTTTTCTTGACAAGCACAAGGCAATCGAAACCCACGCCACGCTGCTGATGGTCCTGAGCCTTCTGGTCGTGACCATCGGGGGGATCGTGCAGATCGTCCCTCTGTTCTACCTCGAGAACACGATCGAGGAAGTCGAAGGCGTGCGTCCCTACACGCCTCTCGAACTCGCCGGAAAGCAGATCTACATCCGCGAGGGCTGCTATGGCTGCCACAGCCAGATGATCCGCCCGATGCGGGACGAGCACGAACGCTACGGCCACTACAGCCTGGCGGCGGAATCGATGTACGATCATCCGTTCCAGTGGGGCTCGAAGCGCACCGGGCCGGACCTTGCACGGGTGGGTGGCCGCTACTCGGACGAATGGCACCAGGACCACTTCGAGAACGCGAAGTCGGTGGTGCCGGAATCGGTCATGCCGCCCTATGGCTTCCTGGCCGACAACGTCATCGACGGGCGCTACATCCAGGACGTCGTGCTGACCAACCGGATGGTAGGCGTGCCCTACAGCGACGAGATGGTCGAGAATGCGCTGGCCGACTTCAGGGCTCAGGTCGACCCCTTGGGCGACAGCTCGGGCCTGGAAGAGCGCTATGGTGACGCGGCCTTCGGCACTCCGGTCAACGTCCGCAACTTCGACGGGCGGCCAGAGTTGACCGAGATGGACGCGCTGATCGCTTACATCCAGGTGCTGGGCACCATGGTCGACTTCTCGACCTACACCCCTGTGGCGAACCGCTAAGGGAGGGGGACGAGATGGAAACCTATACTTTCCTGCGCCACATGGCGGACAGCTGGTTCCTTCTGGCGATGACCCTTGGCTTCCTGGGTCTGTGCCTCTGGGCCTTCCGCCCCGGCAGCCGCGCCCTGCACCAGGACGTCGCCAATTCGATCTTCCGCAATGACGACCGTCCTGCGGAAGCCACCCCTGCCAATAAGGAGGGCTAAGGCCATGTGCGCCAAGCCAATCAAGCACGAACCCCGGCAGGTGGAGACGACCGGCCACCAGTGGGACGGTATCGAGGAACTGAATAACCCCCTGCCGCGCTGGTGGGTCTGGGTGTTCTACGCCACCATCGTCTGGGGCATCGGCTACACGATCCTCTACCCTGCCTGGCCGCTCATCACCCAGGCGACGCCGGGTGTGCTGGGCCATTCGACCCGCGCCAATGCGGCGGCCGAGATCGCGATGTGGGACGAACGCACCGCCGAGACGCGGGCCCTGCTTGCCTCGACCGACCTGAACGCCATCGGCGCTGATCCGAACCTTGCGGCCTTTGCCGAACGGGCAGGGGCGGCAGTTTTCCGCACCAATTGCACGACCTGCCACGGGTCGGGCGCGGCGGGATTCGAGGGCAAGGGCTATCCGAATCTTCTGGACGACGACTGGCTTTGGGGCGGGACGATGGAGGACATCTATCTGACCATCGCCCACGGCATACGCAACACGACCGATCCTGATGCCCGCTATTCGCAGATGCCGGCTTTCGGCGTGGACCAGATCCTTGATGCCGAGCAGATCGACCAAGTTGTCGAGCATGTGCTTGCGATCTCGGGGCAGGAACATGACGCGGCGCTGGCGGCGGCCGGTGCCACGGTCTGGACGGACTCCGGCTGCAACGGCTGCCACATGGACGACGGCAGCGGCGACCGCACCCAGGGCGCGCCGAACCTGTCTGATGCGATCTGGCTTTACGGCGGTTCGCGCGAACAGATCCGCGAGTCGGTCTACTATGCCCGTTTCGGGGTCATGCCGAACTGGAACACGCGCCTCAGCGAGGACGAGATCCGAGCGGTGGCGTTCTATGTCCACAGCCGGGGCGGCGGCGAGTGATGCTGTCCGAGTAAGTGGTATGGAGGGGGCCTCTGGGCCCCCTTCGGTGTTCCGGCGATTGCGCCGCAATGCCGCATCCGGCGGGCAGGGTTTCCGGCCCTTTCTTGATGCAGGTCAAGGCTGCAGCGCCCATCATGCGGGATGGCAGGTCAGGACGCGACCTGCGTCAGGAGAAGAACCTTGTCGACGACCGAAGACCCGCCCAGCCTTTATGCCGCCCGCGAACCGGTATTCCCGCGCCGTGTGAAGGGCAGTTTCCGCACGATGAAGTGGTGGATCATGGCGGTCACGCTGGGCATCTACTACATCACGCCGTGGATCCGCTGGGACCGGGGGCCGAACCTGCCGGATCAGGCGGTTCTGGTCGACCTTGCAAACCGGCGCTTCTTCTTCTTCATGATCGAGATCTGGCCGCACGAGTTCTATTTCGTCGCGGGGCTTCTGATCATGGCGGGCCTTGGCCTTTTCCTTTTCACCTCGGCCGCCGGCCGCGTTTGGTGCGGCTATGCCTGCCCGCAGACGGTCTGGACCGACCTTTTCATCCTGGTCGAGCGCTGGGTCGAAGGCGACCGAAATGCCCGCATCCGCCTTCACCGCCAGCCCTGGAACTGGGAAAAGCTGATCAAGAACGGGATCAAGTGGTGGATCTGGCTGTTCATCGGGTTGGCCACCGGCGGGGCCTGGGTCTTCTACTTCACCGATGCGCCGACGCTTCTGCGCGACCTGCTGACCTTCCAGGCGCACCCTGTCGCCTATTTCACCATCCTGATCCTGACCTTCACCACCTTCTTCTTCGGGGGGTTCGCACGCGAGCAGATCTGCATCTACGCCTGCCCCTGGCCGCGCATCCAGGCCGCGATGATGGACGAGGATACGCTGACCATTGCCTACCGCGAATGGCGGGGCGAGCCGCGCGGCAAGCAGACTGTGGAAGGCAATGGCGACTGCATCGACTGCATGGCCTGCGTGAACGTCTGTCCGATGGGGATCGACATCCGCAACGGCCAGCAGCTGGCCTGCATCACCTGCGGGCTCTGCATCGATGCCTGCAACGACATCATGGACAAGATCGGCAAGCCGCGCGACCTGATCGGCTACATGGCGCTGACCGATGAGGTGCGCGAACGTGCGGGCGAGAAGCCGAAGTCGGTCTGGAGCCACGTGTTCCGCCCCCGGACCGTGCTTTATACCGTGCTTTGGGCCGGGGTCGGCATCGGCCTTGTGGTGGCGCTGTTCCTGCGCCAGCCCATCGACGTAAGCGTGACGCCGGTGCGGAACCCGACCTTCGTGACCCTGTCCGACGGCAGCATCCGCAACGCCTACGACCTGCGCCTGCGCAACATGCAGGGAACGGATGCCGAGTTTACCATCAACGTGACTTCGGCCGCCCGGCTTGAAACCTCGCTGGAAGGGGTGAAAGGCCTGACCGTCACGGTACCAGCGAACGAGACGATGCAGCAGCGCGTCTACCTGACGGCAGCCGCGGGCAGCGAGGCTGCGGCGGCAGACCGGACCGAGGTGCGCCTCTGGATCGCCGAAGAGGGGACGACGAACCGCGTCCACCATGATACGATCTTCAACGGGAAGGAGAACTGACATGCGCGAACTGACGGGACGCCATGTTCTGGTGATTACGGTCAGCGCCTTTGCGGTGATCATCGCGGTGAACCTGACGCTTGCCTGGCAGGCGGTCGCGACCTTCCCCGGGCTTGAGGTCAAGAACTCCTATGTCGCGAGCCAGGGCTTCAACAAGCGCAAGGCCGCGCAGGAGGCGCTGGGCTGGACGCTGGAACCGACCTACAGGGACGGGCGGATCGACCTTGCCTTTACCAATCGCGACGGACTGCCGGTCCGGGTGCAGAAGCTTGAAGTGCTGGTAGGCCGCACGACGACCACCGCGCAGGATGCCTGGCCCGAGTTTGCCGAGATGGGCGATGTCTATTCCGCTCCCCTGGTGCTGGAACGGGGCAAGTGGATGGTGAAGGTCACCGCCGAGGCCCCCGACGGGACGCTGTTCGAGCAGCGGACCGAGCTTTTCGTGCAGGGATAAGGGATGACCGTCGTCGAGGATTTCGCGCGCGCACCGGTCTCGGCCTGCCCGGCCTGCGCCGTGGTGCCGGCGGCCGAGCGGATCGCGGCGTTGCGGGCGGAACGCGACGGGCGGATCATGCTCTCGCTGCCGCTGGCGCATTGCGCGGCCTGCATCTCGACGGTCGAAGGCGCGCTGGCGCGGGTGCCGGGTGTCAGGTCATCCAGGGTGAACCTGACCCTGAAGCGGGTCAGCATCGAGGCGGCGCCCGAGGTGACGGCGGCCGATCTCATCCGCGTGCTGGAAGCCGAGGGGCAGGAGGCGCATGAGCTTGACCCCGGCCTCCTCAGCGCGACCGAGACCGACAAGCAGGGCCGCGACCTTCTGATGCGGCTGGGCGTGGCCTTCTTCAGTATGATGAACGTCATGCTCCTGTCGGTCGCCGTCTGGTCAGGCGCCGAAGATGCAACGCGCGACCTTTTCCACTGGATTTCCGCCGCCATTGCCCTGCCCACGGTGATCTTCGCCGGGCAGCCCTTCTTCAAGTCGGCCTGGGCCTCCCTGCGTGTGGGCAAGCTGGGGATGGACGTCCCGATCAGCCTTGCCCTGATCCTGGCAAGCTCGATCTCGGTCTACGAGACCTGGATGTCGGGGCACCACGCCTATTTCGACGCAGCCGTGATGCTCGCCTTCTTCCTGCTCCTTGGCCGCTACCTCGACCACCGTACGCGTGCCATCGCCCGGTCGGCGGCCGAGGAACTGGCCGCGCTCGAGGTGCCGCGGGCGATCCTTCTGGTCGAGGGGGCAGAGGTGGAAACGCCGATCTCGGCCGTGGTGGCGGGGGATCTGGTGCTGGTCCGCCCCGGTGCCCGCATGCCCGTCGACGGCGTGGTGATCCATGGCGCATCCGAGCTGGACCGCAGCCTTCTGACCGGGGAAAGCCTTCCGGTGCAGGCCAGCGAAGGCACGCTGGTCAGCGCTGGCGAGGTGAACCTGACCGGGCCGCTGACGGTACGGGTCACGGCGGCGGGCAAGGAGTCGAGCCTCCACCGGATGGCCGACCTTGTGGCGGTCGCCGAGGGGGCGAAGACGCGCTACACCAGCCTGGCAGACCGGGCGGCCAAGGCCTATTCGCCCCTGGTGCATATCCTGTCGTTCAGCGCCTTCGGCTACTGGATGTGGGCGACGGGAGGCGATCTGCGGTATGCGATCAACATCTCGGCGGCGGTCCTGATCATCACCTGTCCCTGCGCGCTGGGCCTCGCCGTGCCTGCGGTGATCACTTCGGCCAGCGGCAAGCTGTTCCGCAAGGGGTTGCTGATCAAGCACGGCACGGCGCTGGAGCGGTTGGCCGAAGTGGATACGGTGGTCTTCGACAAGACCGGCACGCTGACCATGGGTGTCCCTGATCCGGTGGCGCTGGAGAGCCACGCGCCCCAGGCCGTGGCCGTCGCGGCGGCACTGGCGGCGGGGTCTTCCCACCCCCTTGCCCGGGCGCTGGCCGATGGCGCGCGGGCGCTGGGGATTGCGCCGGCTGACGTCACCGACCTGCGCGAGGTGCCGGGTCAGGGTGTCGAGGGTCTCTGGAACGGCGCACGCGTGCGGCTGGGACGGGCTGACTGGTGCGGGGCCGAGGCGGTCGCGTCCACGGCGACGTACCTTGCCCTTGCCGGCCGGACCCATGCCTTCGCCTTCACCGACCGCCCCCGTCCGGGCGCGGCCGAGGCTGTCGCGGCCTTCCTCTCGGCGGGAATGCAGGTGGAACTTCTCTCTGGCGACAGCGAGGCCCCGGTGCGCGAGCTTGCCGACCGGCTGGGCATCGTCCGGTGGCGCGCGGGCGTCCTGCCGGCGGAGAAAGCCGCCCGCATTGCCGAGCTGACGCGGGAAGGCCGCAAGGTCCTGATGGTCGGCGACGGGCTGAACGACACGGCGGCGCTGACCTCGGCGCATGTCTCGATCAGCCCGGCCACGGCACTGGATGCGGCGCGGGTGGCGTCGGACATCGTGCTGCTGGGGCAGGACATGGCCCCCATCGCCGATGCGGTCCGGATCGGAAAGCAGTCGGCGCGGCGGATGGTCGAGAACTTCCTGATCTCGGGCGGCTACAACGTCATCGCGGTGCCGCTGGCGCTGGTCGGGGCGGCAACGCCGCTGGCAGCGGCGCTGGCGATGTCGCTGTCGTCGATCACCGTCTCCCTGAATGCGATGCGGTTGAAGTAGATGGAGATCCTGACGATCCTCATCCCGGTATCCCTGCTTCTGGGCGGCGTGGGTCTCGTGGCCTTCTTCTGGGCGATGAAGACGAAGCAGTTCGATGATCCTGACGGCGATGCCCACCGCATCCTGACCAAGGACTGGGACGACCGGCCGAAACCCTGAGCTGCGGCTCCTCGTGCGACTTCGTCTTCTCGTCGCCAGCGGCAGCGAGGAGTGACGAAGTCATCGACAAACGGATATCAGGCGATGGTGACGCTTGCCGACTGGAGGCCGTCGATCTCGACCTTGCAGGTGTCGCCCCGGTTCAGGGGGCCGACGCCGGCAGGTGTGCCGGTGAAGATCAGGTCACCGGGCGAAAGGCTGACCATCCGCGACAGCGCAGCGATGATCGCGGCGGGTGTCCAGATCATGTCGGACAGCCGCGCCTCCTGCCGCTGCGCACCGTTGACCGAGCAGCGCAGGGTCGCGTTGGGAAGAGGACCCGGGCGGATCGGACCGACCACGGCAGACTTGTCGAAGCCCTTCGCCATGTCCCACGGACGACGACTGGCCTTGGCCTCGGCCTGCAGGTCGCGGCGTGTGAGGTCATTGCCGGCGGCATGGCCCCAGATCATCGCGGTCGCGTCCGCCTCGGCCACCATCGCACCAGCCTTGCCGATCGCGACCACCAGTTCCCCCTCGTGATGCAGGTTCGCGGTGGCGGGCGGGTATGGGATGCGGCTGCCGGTTTCGACCACCGCATCGGCGGGCTTGGTGAAGAAGAACGGGGCTTCGCGTTCATCCGCTCCCATCTCTCGCGCGTGTTCGGCATAGTTCCGGCCGACGCAGAAGATACGGCGCACGGGAAAGCGTTCGGGGCGACCGGTCACCGGCAGGGTCACCGTCGGCAGTGCCGGGAAAACGAGTGCAACCATCTCTCAGCCTCCTACGGTTTCACAAGGAACGGCACGGGCACGAAGGCGGCGGCAGGCAAGCTCGGCCTGGTTCTCGGTCAGGCCCATGAAGCTTGCACGCCAGGCTCCATTGGCCTGTGTGGGTTTGCGCAGGCTTTCGTTCAGGGTCGCGCTTTCGGCGAGCGCAGTTTTCAGGAGGGCGCGCTCAGCCTCGTAGCGCGACGGGTAATCGCCCACCATCACACCGAAATGGCGACCGCCCGACGTGGACATGACCACCACTTCCTGCACGTCTTCTGCTGCCTCTTCCGGGGCGGCGGCGACCTCGACCGTGTCGAAGATGGGCGCTCTGCGGACCGGAACCACCGACGCGGCGAGCGGAGCGGGCTGGGCAACGGACGCGGGCGCAACCGCTGCGGCGGACACGGTCTCGACGGCGGTGACTTCTTCAAGGACAAGGCCATCCGCTTCCGATCCGGGGTCGGTGACGACGAGTTCGGGCATGGCTTCAGCTGCGGCCACCTGGGTCGCGGTGGCGGCTTCGGGCTGCGAGACGTCCGTCGACAGAGATGAATTCTCCGCCGGGGCCGAAGCTGCGGCGGCAAGCGTTTCCGGCCGGCGCGTGGGTCTCAGGTCGGCAAGCTCGGGGTCGGTCGCCGTAGGAAGGGCGGCCACGGCCATCTCGCCGGCCAGCTCGGCTGAAGACGGGTTTTCCGATAGCGCAGCCGCCTGAGCTTCAAGCGTTCCGGGCGGAAGCGGGGCCTCAATCGCTGCCGCGACTTCGGTTTCCGCCGGGGCGGCTGGCTGCGTCTCGGCACCGGTCGCAGCGGCAAGCGCGGCTGCGACGGCGGCATCCGTGTCGGGTTCGGGCAGCGCGGCAAGGGCCACGGGCGCGATGTCGGCTGACGGCTCGCCCGAGGCGATCGCTTCGGCCTGGAAGTCCAGCGTTCCGGGCGGCGGTGGCGGAGTGGTGGCTTCCGCAAGCGCGCCGCTGATGCCCTCGGCCATTGCGATGGCGACGTCCGACGGCACATCGGGCGCTGTCGGGCGCGGCTTCGGACGAGGTGAGCTCTTGACCTCACCCGAGACGCGAATGGTCTTGCCGGCGCCGCCTTCCTCGTCGATCTCGTCGATCTGCGGCTCGGCCGAGGCGACAAGGGCGGCATCCGGATCAGGCGCCGTAGGCGGCTGTTCGCGCACCCGGTTCCGGGACTTGTCGAAACCGATGTCCATCAGTTCGGCCATCCTCGCATTGCGGTTGGCCGTCGAGGTTCCACCAAAGACGGTGGCAATGATGTGCTTGCTGCCACGCCGGGCCGAGGCTGTCAGGTTGAAGCCGGCGGGCGAAGTGTAGCCGGTCTTGATCCCGTCAGCACCTTCATAGTTGTCCAGAAAGCGCGTGTTGGTGTTGCGGACCGTCGCAATACCGGCATCGGCGGTGCGGCGGGAGAAGATGTTGTAGTACTGCGGGAAGTCATAGAAGAGGTGCCGCCCCAGGACGTTCATGTCATAGGCGGTCGAAAGGTGCCCCTCGGCGGTCAGGCCGTGGGCATTCTTGAATGTTGTATCGTTCATGCCAAGCTGGCGTGCGGTGCGCGTCATCCGCTTGGCGAAGGCCACATGGTCGCCCGAGACCGCATCACCCAGGGCTGCCGCCGCATCGTTTGCCGACTTGATCGCTGCGGCCCGGATCAGATGCCGGACCGAGATCTTCTGGCCCTGCTTCAGCCCGAGCCGCGAGGGCGGTTGCGAGGCCGCGTATTTCGACACGGTGACGCGGCTGTCCAGAGTCAGCCGACCGGCCTGAAGCTCCTGAAAGACGATGTAGAGCGTCATCATCTTGGTCAGCGAGGCCGGGTGCAGCCGCGTCCGAGCGTTCTTTTCGTAAAGAATCTCGCCGGTACGACCGTCCATCACGATCGCGGCGAAGGGTGCCGCCTGCACCGGGGCTGTCACCACCACGGCGGAGACGAGGAAAATCAAGAAGAATGCGTGAAGAATCCGCCCGAGAAGCGATGCCACGTCGCCAATCCCTTTGCCTGCTGGCCCGGTTTTCCGGTGCCGTTGTTCTGCCTCAGCTCAGAGGCTAGCACAGCGTTTGCGATCCGAAAACTTAAAAATACCAATGGGTTTCAGGCGATATCTCATGTAGTTGCAGGGAAGCAGCACCACTGCCGGCGAGAAGCCATATCTTGCGTGGCCAAGAAGGTGTGGATGCTACTTGTTGCGTCAGGGTCGCAGGCTGTCGACAAGGGCGGGCAACTGCCCCATGTCGTCGATCACGTGAAACCGCCGGTGTCCGACCGGCGGATCCGCAGCTTCCAGCGCCCAGGTCATGCCATGCGGAACATGAACACCCCACGACCCGGACTGAAGGGCAGGAATGACGTCGGATTTCAGCGAGTTGCCCACCATCATCGCCTGATCCGAGCCGGTTCCGTGACGGCTGAAAGCGGCGCGATAGGTGGTTTCGGTCTTGTCGCTGACGATCTCGACCGCCTGGAAAAGGTCGCCAAGGCCAGATTGTGCAAGCTTGCGTTCCTGGTCCAAGAGGTCGCCCTTGGTGATGAGGATCACGCGGTATTCGGCGGCCAGCGCAGTCACCGTTGCCCGGGCATGCGGCAGAAGCTCGATCGGGTGTTCCAGCATCTCGCGCCCGGCGGCGATGATCTCGGCGATCACGCTGGCGGGGACGCGGCCTTCGGTCACCTCGATCGCGGTTTCGATCATCGACAGGGTGAAGCCCTTCACGCCAAAGCCATAGTGGCCAAGGTTGCGCCGTTCGGCGGCTTCCAGCCGCGCGGCCAGGTGGTGGGGGGCGGCATGGTCGGCCAGAAGGGCGACGAAGCGGTCCTGGGTCAGGCGGAAGAAGGCCTCGTTCTGCCAAAGTGTGTCGTCGGCATCGAACCCAATCGTGGTCAGCATGTCCCCTCCGTCGCCTGTTCCGAACGCTGCCCCTTTTCGCCCCGCCAAAAAAGGCTATATTTCACTAATCCGTTGCAACCCCCGAATCCAAGGAGCCGAGAAGCCCGTGTCGATGCGCCCGTTGACCATGTCCGACAAGACGGGTGGGCCGGGGAACGACACCTCGCTCCTGACCAAGACGAAGACCAAGACCGAGCGGCCGCCGCTTTACAAGGTCCTCCTTCTGAACGACGACTACACCCCGATGGAGTTTGTCGTCCATGTGCTGGAGCGGTTCTTCGGTCTGAACCACGCCCAGGCCTTCGACATCATGCTGACGGTGCACAAGAAGGGGCTGGCGGTCGTCGGCGTGTTCAGCTTCGAGGTGGCCGAGACCAAGGTGGCGCAGGTGATGGATTTCTCGCGGCGCCACCAGCACCCGCTGCAATGCACGATGGAAAAGGAATGATCGTGCATCTTCCCGGCAGAAGGTCCTAGGGGGTCTGTCCCCCGCCCATGCGATCGCAAAGACTGTCCCTGGCACTGGAGACCGGTGCGCTCACCCTGCCCTCGACCGGGCAGATCGCGGTTTACCGCCCGCGGATCGGCGACGATCTTGCGGACCTGCCGCAGAACCGGACCGTGGTGCTGACCGGGTTCAAGCCGGACCACGACCATTTCGCGCAAGGCCGGTCGGTGACCCCGGCGTCACCCTATGCGGCGGCGCTGGTCTGTCTGCCCCGTTCGCGAGAGGCGGGGCGGGCGCTGATCGCCCGGGCCGCGGCGGAGGTGGCGCCCGGCGGCGTGATCGCCGTGGACGGGCAGAAGACCGACGGGATCGACACAGCGCTGAAGGACCTGCGCGCCCGGGTGCCGCTGTCGGAAAGTCTGTCGAAGTCGCATGGCAAGCTGGCGACTTTCGTCGCCGGGCCGGACCTTTCGGACTGGCTGGCACGCCCTGCGGTGGTGGACGGGTTCCAGACCCTGCCCGGCATCTTTTCGGCGGACGGGCCGGACCGTGGGTCGGTCCTTCTGGCCGAGGCGCTGCCGGCAAAGCTTTCGGGCAAGGTCGCCGACCTTGGCGCGGGCTGGGGGTTCCTTGCCGCCGAAATCCTGAAGCGCCCGGGCGTCAAGCGTCTGGACCTTGTCGAGGCCGAAGCCGATGCGCTTGACTGCGCGCGGGTCAACGTGACCGATCCCCGCGCGCGGTTTCACTGGGCGGATGCCACGACCTGGCGGGCTGAAAGCCTGCTTGACGCCGTGGTGATGAACCCGCCCTTCCATGCCGGGCGCGATGCCGACCCGGCCCTGGGTGCCGGCTTCATCCGTGCCGCCCGCAGGATGCTGGCCCCTGATGGCGGCCTCTGGCTGGTCCAGAACCGTCATCTTCCCTATGATGCGGTCCTGGCCGAAAGCTTCCTGCATCATGAAGAGGTCGCCGGAAACGCCAGCTTCCGCGTGATCCATGCCACCAAGCCCAGACGGGCAAAACCCTGACAGACCCGGAGCAATCCCCATGTCCTTTTCCGTTTCCGGCAAGACTGCCATCGTGACCGGCGCTGCGACGGGCATCGGCCTCGCCATCGCACGGCATCTGGTGGACAAGGGTGCGAACGTGGTCTTCGCCGATAGTGACGAAGAGCGGCTTGAGGCCGAGGTGGGCGAGGAAGCCCGGAGCGAAGGCCCGATCCGCATGTTCGCCGGTGACCTCTGTGAGAAACTGACCATCGCCAACCTGCTGTCGGCCACTGTCGACGCCTTCGACCGTGTCGACATCCTGGTGAATGCCAACCGCCGGATGGCCGTGTCGAACGCGCTGCATCCCGACGAGGACGCGGTAGACGAACTTTGGCGGCAGAACGTGCTCGCGGCGCTGCGGATGTCGCAGATGACCGCCAAGCGGATGATCCAGCACGGGCAGCGCGCCGAGCTGGAGCCGGGCACCATGCTGGGTTCGATCGTCAGCATCTCCTCGATCACCGCACAGGTGACGCGGCCGGAACTCCTGGGCTATTCGATGGCCGCGGCGGCTCTGGACCAGATGACGAGGTCGCTGGCGCTGGCGCTGGCGCCGAAGGGGATCCGCGTGAACGCCGTCGCCTTCGGCAGCGTGATGAGCGCAAGCCTGAAGGTGCGGCTGAAGGAACAGCCGGACTACCGTGACCAGATCATTGCCGGCACGCCGCTGAACCGGATCGCTGCCGCTTCCGAAGTGGCAGAGGCCGTCCAGTTCCTCGCGTCGGACGCAGCGGGGTTCATCACCGGGCAGGTTCTGGCGGTGGACGGCGGGCGGAGCCTGCTGGACGCCGTGGAAGCGCCCGCCCACTGATGCTGGCCGGCACCTATTCCGGGTAGTCGACCTTGCACTGGGCGATCAGCGGTGCCGCAGCCTTGGCAAGTTCGCTGCGCTTTGCCTTCAGGCCGTCCAGCTTCTGCGCCTCGGCCTTCAGGTCGATCGCCTTAGGCCGCTGCTCGGTGTAGGATACCTCGCGCCGGCACATCCTCGGCACGATTGTGGTCTGTCCGTTGACCACTGCCGGCTCGAAACAGGTGTCCCAGAAGTCCTCATAGCGCGTCACGGTCTCCAGAGCGTAGCCGCGCTTCAGGTTGCCTTCGGTTTCCACGATCAGCCTGTCGACGGTGCGAAGGTCGCGCGTGCTGCGGCTGATGCATTGTTCCTGCGGTGTGCCGCAGGCCGCAAGTGCTGCAAGCGCAAGGACGGAAAGGCGTTTCATCATGGCCCCGTTCCTTCGGGTGGAAAGCGCCGCGCCGGGGTGCTAGGCATGGCGATGTCAGAAGCTGGAGACATAAGGATGACCGATCCGTTTGACAGTCGCAAGGTCCGCGCGGCCGAGTGGTTCCACACCCTGCGCGACCGGATCGTCGCAGCCTTCGAGGCGCTGGAGGATCGCGTGGCCGGTCCCGGTGCGCCCGGGCGGTTCGAGGTGACGCCGACCACGCGCGCCGATGGCGGCGGCGGGATCATGAGCGTGATGCGCGGCGGGCGGGCCTTCGAGAAGGTGGGGGTCAATTGGTCCGAGGTGCATGGGGTTCTGGGCGAGCGGGCGCAGAAGGCTATGGCCGCGCGGGGCGTGCCGGGGATGGACCGCGACCCGCGCTTCTGGGCCAGCGGGATCAGCCTTGTCGCCCATATGCAGAACCCCCATGCGCCGGCGGTCCACATGAACACACGGATGTTCTGGACGCCGGGGGCCGCCTGGTTCGGCGGCGGGTCCGACCTCAACCCCGCGATCGAATACGCCGACGATACCGCGCATTTTCATGGCGCAATGCAGGGCGCCTGCGATGCGCATTCCCCTGACTATTACACCCGCTTCAAGGCCTGGGCCGATGAATACTTCTTCGTCCCGCATCGGGGCCGGGCGCGGGGCGTAGGCGGCATCTTCTATGACGACCTTGCGACCGGCGACTGGGAAGCGGACTTCGCCTTCACTCAATCGGTGGGCGAGGCGTTCCTGCCGGCCTTCCTGCCTCTTGCGGAAAAGCGCGCCGACACGCCCTTTACCGACGAGGACCGCGAGGCGCAGCTGCGCCACCGCGGGCTTTATGCCGAGTACAACCTTGTCTACGACCGGGGCACCAAGTTCGGGCTGGAAACCGGGCATGATGCGAATGCCGTGCTCATGAGCCTCCCGCCCGTGGCCAAGTGGTACTGACCTGATGGCCGACATCACCATCCAAGCGGCCTACGGGTCGGTCGTTGAGGACGAGGGCCAGCTCTTCATCGGCTTCGCCGAGGGCGAGGATGAAGAGGAAGGCTACGTCCTTTTCCGCCAGCCGGTCGGCGGCGGGCCGGTCTGGTTCGAGGTGAACGACGAAGGCTTCGGGGCCGAGGATGGCATCCAGGATGTCACCTCGGGACCGAAGGGGATCGAGATCACGCTGAAGCCCGAGATGGCCAGCACCTTCGGCTGGGCACAGACGGTTGCGGTCCGGATCGGGCCGGAGTGTGAGGATGCCGCCCTGGCGCTGGAGGCGTTGCAGGCGATGCTGGGTGCGATCTGGCGCGCGGAGACCTAAGAATTTTCGTCGAAAATTCTCGGGCTTCCGGTCAGGACAGCTTTGCCAGTTCCTGCACCGCCGTCTCACGCAGGGCGCGAAGGTCGGCAAGCGAGGCCTCCAGTTCATCCCGCTGGCGCTGCAGTTCGACAAGCTGGCGGTCGGCCAGCTGCAGCCAGGATTCAAGCTGCGGGCGTTCGCCCTTCTTGCCGTAGATCAGCAGCCACTGGCGGATCTCCTCCAGCGAAAAGCCGAAGCGGCGACCGCGCAGGATCAGCTTCATCCGCGCCACCTCGCGCGGGCCGTAGAACCGGGCGCGGCCTTCCTTTTCGGGGGCCAGAAGCTCGATGTATTCGTAATAGCGCAGGGTGCGAGGTGTCACGTCGAACATCGCGCACATCTCTTTGAAGCTGAGCCGAGTTTCGGTCATGCGCGGTCCTCCCGGTGGATTAGCCTAGGGTGACACGGGCTTTGGTGCAACGGTTTCGGCGGGGTCTTGCCTTCGCCCGGTCCCGGGGGTTTGATGAAAGTCCCATGACCGATATCACCCGCATTGCCCGACAGTTCATCGAAGCCCTGCCGCATGCACAGGCGCTGGGGATGCAGCTTGACGAGATTTCCGAAGGCATCGCGGTCATCTCGATGCCCTATGACGCGCGGCTGATCGGTGATCCAGAGACGGGCGTCATCCATGGGGGCGCGGTTTCGGCGCTGATGGACACCGCGTCAGGCGCGGCGGTGATGTGTCATCCTGCGGGGGGCATCTCGACCGCGACGCTTGATCTCCGCATCGACTACATGCGACCGGCGACGCCCGGCCAGACGATCCGGACGCGGGCCGAGTGCCACCATGTCACCCGGAGCGTGGCCTTCGTGCGCGCCGTTGCAACTGATGACGACGCCGACCGCCCGGTGGCGATGGCAACCGGGGCGTTCACGGTGGAACGGGGGGCGCGATGAAGCGGCCCGAGCCGGTGGCGGTCATCAAGCAGCGGCGCGAGGCGCTGTTGCGGACGCTGGTCGATGGGGTGCCCTACATCCGCTTTCTCGGCATCCAGTTCGACCGGCGCGGGGACGAGCTGACCGCCGTCCTGCCCTTTCGCGATGATCTGATCGGCAACCCGATGCTGCCAGCCCTTCACGGCGGGGCGACGGCGGGGTTCCTTGAAGTCGCGGCGATGATCGAACTCGCGTGGAGCACGCTTTGGGACGGGGTCGAGGCCGATGGCGTTTTGCCCGAAGGCCCCCTGCGGCTGCCGAAGACCATCGACTTCACCATCGACTACCTGCGCGCCGGCCTTCCGCGCGACGCCTATGCCCGCGCCCGGGTGAACCGGTCGGGGCGGCGCTATGCAAGCGTTCATGTCGAGGCATGGCAGGACAACCGCGCCCGGCTTTTTGCACAGGGCACCGGCCATTTCCTGATGCCCCCGGTCAAGGGGGAATGACCGAGGTTACCCACGGGCGGATGTGGCGGATCGCGGGGCCGATCGTCCTGTCAAACGCCACGGTGCCGCTTCTGGGTGCGGTCGACACGGGCGTCGTGGGCCAGTTGGGTCAGGCGGCCCCGATCGGCGCGGTGGGCCTTGGGGCGGTGATCCTTGCGACGCTTTACTGGGTCTTCGGATTCCTTCGGATGGGAACCAGCGGGCTTGCCGCCCAGGCGCAGGGCGCGGGGGACGGGGCCGAGCGGGCGGCGGTGCTGATGCGGGCGCTGATCGTCGGGCTTGGTGCGGGGCTTGGGCTGATACTGCTGCAGGTGGCGCTGGTTGCGGGGGCCTTTACGCTGGCCCCGGCGAGTGCCGAAGTCGAGGCGCTGACGCGGCAATACCTGGCGATCCGCATCTGGGGGGCGCCCGCGACCATCGCGCTTTACGCGGTGACGGGCTGGCTGGTCGGCGTCGAACGGACCCGGGCGGTGTTCCTTCTGCAGCTCTGGATCAACGGGCTGAACATCTGCCTCGACCTGTGGTTCGTGCTGGGCCTTGGCTGGGGCGTGCCGGGGGTGGCGGCGGCGACGCTGATCGCGGAATGGACGGGGCTGGCGCTGGGCCTTTGGTTCTGCCGCGACGCCTTCGGCCCGGTCCTTGCGGCGGCATGGTCCCGGCTCGGGGACCGCGCGGCGCTGCTGACGATGTTCGCGGTCAACCGGGACATCATGATCCGGTCCGTCGCGTTGCAGCTTTGCTTCACGCTGTTCGTCTTCCTTGGTGCCAGGCACGGCGATGTGACGCTGGCGGCAAACCAGGTGCTGCTGCAGTTCCTGGGGATCCTGTCCTATGCGCTGGACGGCTTTGCCTTCGCCGCTGAGACGCTGGTCGGCCAGGCGATCGGGGCAAGGGCCGCGCGTGAGGTCCGGCAGGCCATTCGGCTGGCGCTTGCCTGGACATTCTGGAGCGGGGTGATCCTGGGGCTGGGCTTCTGGCTGGCCGGGCCCTGGCTGATCGACCTGATGACGACTTCGCCCGAGGTGCGGGCCGAGGCGCGGCATTACCTGCCCTGGATCGTGGCGGCCCCACTGATGGGGGCCCTCGCCTGGGCCTATGACGGCATCTACATCGGCGCGCTTCTGACGCAGGAGATGCGCCGCCTGATGCTGATCGCTGCCGCTGCCTATGTCGTGGCGCTTGGGGTCTTCTGGCCTTTGGGCAACCACGGGCTCTGGGCGGCGATGATGATTCTCTTTGCAGTCCGCAGCGGGCTGATGCACCGCAGCAGCCCCAAGGTCGTGGCACTCGCGTAAGGCTTGCCTTCGCCCGCCTGCCCGGGCCATGATCGTCCGAAGCTCTTGGGGAGAGACATGCGGAAGTTCCTGGTCGTGCTGGACGACAGCCGCGAATGCCTGAATGCAATGCGCTTTGCCGCACTTCGGGCCGCGCATACGGGGGGCGGCGTCACGATCCTGTCGATCGTCCCGCCGGACGAGTTCCAGACCTGGGTCGGCGTGGCCGACCTGATGCGGGCCGAAGCGCGCGAGCGGATCGAGGCACATTTCGAGGTCTTCGCCAAGTGGATGCGCGACAAGCAGGGGGTGAACCCGGAACTCGTGATCCGTGAGGGGGACCCGGTGGCCGAGATCCTGGCACAGGTGAAGGATGATCCCGAAATCGGTGTCCTTGTCCTTGGTGCCGGCACCGAAAAGGCCGGGCCCGGCCCCCTCGTCACCGCGATGAGCCGGAATTCGGGGAACCTGCCGATCCCGATCACCATCGTGCCGGGCGACATGTCGAAGGAACGTCTGGAAGAGATTACCTGAGCGCGCCTGGCGTCGCACGCTGGGGCTGAGGGCTTTCAGCTTAAGCGTCCGCTTACAGCCTTTGGCGGCGCGGGGTGGTAGGAGAATTGGGCCGGGCGGCTTGGTCCGGTGCCACCCGGATTCCCCTCAGCATGAACGTTGCACCGCAGGACCTGGCGCCTGACCGTCGCCCTTCCGTCTCACCCCTTGTCCTGAACGTGATCGTGGCCAGCTACCTCATGGCGCTGACCAACGCGACCTTCTGGGGGCATCTCTTCCGCATCTTCGAAAGCCAGACCATTGCGGCGCTGGTCTTCGCTGGGGCGGTCTGGTCGCTGATGCTGCTGGTGATCCAGCTATTGGCCTTGCGTCGGTTGCAGAAGCCCGTGCTTGTCGCCCTGCTGCTGATCGCTGGGGTCACGTCCTACTACGTCGACGTGTTGGGCGTGGTCGTGGACCGCGACATGATCCAGAACGCCATGACCACGACCTTCGCCGAATCGAAGCACCTGATCACCCTGCAATTCATTGGGCATGTGGTGGTTTACGGCGTGATCCCTGCCGCCGTTGTCCTCTGGCTGCCGGTCCGCCGTGCGACCATGTGGCGGGGCCTCGGGTCCTGGGTCCTTCTGACCGCCGGGTCGGCGGCATTGGTCGTCGGGCTTCTCTTCACCAACCTCAAGGGCTATTCGACGGTGCTCAGGGCCGACAAGGAACTGATGGGCTCGGTCCAGCCGCTGGCGCCGCTCGGCGGGGCGCTGCGCTATGCCAGGATGATGCTGAAGTCGACGCAGATCGTGGTGCAGCCGACAGGCAGCGATGCTGCGCCGGGGCCACATCTGGCCCTTGCCGAAAAGCCCGTGCTGATGGTCATCGTCGCCGGCGAGACGGGGCGGGCGGCGAACTGGGCCCTCGGCGGCTACGGGCGCGACACAAACCCCAAACTTTCGCAGCGTGACATCGTCTACTTCCAGAATGCCACCAGTTGCGGCACGGCGACGGCAACCTCCTTGCCTTGCATGTTCTCGCCCCTGACGCAGGACGCTTATTCCTACGAAGGCGGGCTTTCGACCGAAAACCTCCTAGACGTTCTCGTCCATGCAGGCTTTGCCGTCGAATGGTGGGACAACAACACCGGCGACAAGGATGTGGCCGCGCGCGTCCCTTCCCGGATGATGACCGCTGCGGACGGAGCGGAGTTCTGCCAGCCGGAATGCATCGACGGGGTGTTCCTGAAACACCTGGAGGACAAGGCCCGGACGATCACCGGGAACACCGTCATCGTCCTGCACCAGATCGGCAGCCACGGCCCAAGCTACTGGCTGCGCTATCCGAAGGATGGCGAATCCTTCGCCCCGGCCTGCCAGACACCGGAACTGACCGAATGTTCCAGCGAAGAGATCGTCAACGCCTATGACAACACGATCGCCTACACCGACCGCTTCCTGGCCGAAGTAATCGACCTTCTGGACCGCCAGACCGGCGTGATCCCGGCGATGTTCTATGTCAGCGACCATGGCGAAAGCCTTGGCGAAGGCGGGCTCTACCTGCATGGCACGCCCTATTTCATGGCGCCGGATTACCAGACCCATGTGCCAATGGTGCTCTGGATGTCGGGACGGTTCCGTGACACGCTGGCGATTGAAGAGGCCTGCCTGGCCTTCGGTGCGGGAAATGAAGTGAGCCACGACAACATGTTCTCGACCATCCTCGGGTTGCTCGATGTCACGACAACGGCGCGTGATCCGGAGCTTGACCTTGCCAGTCCCTGCCGCAGGGCTGGCAGCTCATGACCGTCGGTGAAAAGCCGCCGCGGAAGACCGGCGTCGCCCATTTCTTCGCGGCCGCAGGCTATTCGATGGCCGGGGCCCAAAGGCTTTGGCGCGAGTCTTCCTTCCGTCAGGAAGTGGTGGCGCTCGTGGTGCTGTTGCTCTTGTTCCTGGCCTTTGGTGTCACGGCGGGGGAGATGCTAGGGCTTGTCCTCCTGGGCCTGCTGGTGCTTCTGGTCGAGGCATTGAACACAGCGCTGGAAGAGGTGGTCGACCATCTTTCCCCCGGCTGGTCGGTCTTCGCCAAGAATGCCAAGGACCTGGGCTCGTTCGCCGTAGCCTGTGCCTTGGCGGCGACGGGGCTTTATGCGGGCTGGGTCCTGATCTTCTGATCCCGTCAGGTTTAGAATCGTTCCAAACCTTGACACCCGGCCCCGGCGGGCGCATATCCGACAGGAACAGTCGGAGACCCAGGATGTTCATCCAGACCGAATCCACCCCGAACCCCGCGACGCTGAAATTCCTGCCCGGCCAGACCGTGCTGGAGCTTGGCACCGCCGATTTCCCCAGCGCCGAAGCGGCCGCGAAATCGCCGCTTGCGCGCCGGGTCTTTGCTGCGGGGGGCGTCACCGGCGTCTTCTTCGGCAATGACTTCGTGACCGTCACCAAGGCCGAGGGCGTGGAGTGGCAGCACATCAAGCCCGCGATCCTTGGCGCGATCATGGAGCATTTCCAGTCCGGCGCCCCGGTGATGGAAGGCGAGGCCGCCCCCTCGGGCGGGCATGCCGAACACACGGGCGAGGATGGCGACATCGTCCGCCAGATCAAGGAACTCCTCGACACCCGCGTGCGTCCGGCAGTGGCGCAGGATGGCGGCGACATCACCTTCCACGGCTTTGACCGCGGCGTGGTCTACCTGCACATGCAGGGCGCCTGCGCGGGCTGCCCGTCCTCGACGCTCACGCTGAAGATGGGGATCGAGAACCTCTTGCGGCATTACATCCCCGAAGTCGTGGAAGTGCGGCCCGTCGCGGCCTGATTTCCGTGGCGGCTCATCGCTCCCCTTCGGTCGCTCTTCGCGGGACTTTGCGCGACGAGAAGCCGAAGGCGCACGAGGAGCTTCCCATTCTCGCCTTCGACACATCGGCTGCGCATTGCGCGGCCGCTTTGCTGTGGCAAGGCGGTCTGATCCTGCGCGACGAGCCGATGGAGAAAGGCCAGGCCGAACGTCTGATGCCGTTGCTGGAAGAGGTGCTGGCGGAGGCGGGCCTTGGCTGGGGTGACCTAAGGGCATTGGCCGTGGGCACCGGCCCGGGGAACTTCACCGGCGTGCGGATCGCTGTCGCCGCCGCACGGGGCCTGTCCCTTGGCCTCGGTATCCCGGCCGTCGGGGTAACACGGCTCGAAGCGCTGGCGTACGGCCTGCCGCGTCCGATCACCGTCGTCGAGGATGCTCGGCGAGGCGAACTCTACGTTCAGGACTTCGGTCCCGAAGGCTCTGAAGCCGCACGGCTGTCAGACATCTCCGACCTGTTGGTGCTGTGCGCGCCCGGTCAGGCGCTGGTCGGGTCGGCGGCGCTTGAGATCACGCGTCGCTGGGGTGTCGAGCCGCGTCAGCCCCGTTACCCCCTGGCCGAGGCGATCGCCCGGATCGGCGCGGTCCGGGCCGCGATCCCACAGCCGCGCCCCGCTCCGTTCTACCTGCGCGGGGCCGATGCCGCGCCGCCCGCCGATCCTCCCCCGGTGATCCTGCCGTGACCGAAGTGGTCCACCCCTCACATTTGACCGGTCTGACGGTGTCGCCGTGACGCCCGAACAGCTTGCCGCCCTTCATTCACGCTGCTTCTCCACGCCGCGCCCCTGGACCAGGACGGAATTCGCCGGATTCCTCGCTGACCCGCTGGCTTTCCTGCTTGTCGAGGGCGATGCCGCCTTCCTTTTGGGCCGCGCCGTGGCAGGGGAAGCCGAGCTTCTGACGCTGGCCGTAGCGCCCGAGGCACGTCGGCGGGGTCTTGGCCTGCGGCTCGTCAGCCGATTTCTCTATCAGGCGCGGCTGCGACAGGCCGAAGAGGCTTTTCTCGAAGTCGCGGCGGACAATGCCACCGCCCGGGCGCTTTATGCCCGCTCCGGGTTCGTCGAAGCCGGGCTGCGGCGCGGCTATTACCCGACGCCCGACGGGCGCGCCGTCGATGCGCTTGTCATGCGGCGGGCGCTGGCGGAACAGGCTTTGCGCGGCCTAACCTGACCGGACGGTCAAATTCACGCGCACTTCAGCCGAATAGCCCTTGACCGGGTGAAGCGACTGACCTCACTTTCGGTTCAAGTGCCGCAAGCGACTCCCCCCTTTCTGCGGGACGCGGAAGCGCAGGCAGGCATGAGCGACAACAACAACGACCGGGAGCATCCGATGACCTTCATGAAATCCTTCTTGGGCGCCTCTGCCATCGCCCTGACCGCCGGCGCCGCACTGGCCGAGCCTGCGATCATCTTCGACCTTGGCGGCAAGTTCGACAAATCCTTCAACGAGGCCGCCTTCAACGGTGCCGAGCGTTGGGCCAAGGAAACCGGCGGCACCTACAAGGAACTTGAGATGCAGTCCGAGGCCCAGCGCGAACAGGCGCTGCGCCGTCTGGCGGAATCGGGCGCGAACCCTGTCGTCATGACCGGCTTTGCCTTCGGTGACGTGCTGAACACCGTCGCCCCGGATTTCCCGGACACCAAATTCGCGATCATCGACATGGTCGTCGATCAGCCGAACGTGAAATCGGTGGTCTTCACCGAACATGAAGGTTCCTACCTCGTCGGAATGATGGCGGCACTCGCCTCCAAGACCGGCACCGTCGGCTTCATCGGCGGCATGGACATCCCGCTGATCCGCCGCTTTGGCTGCGGCTATGCCCAGGGTGTCAAGGCGGTGAACCCGGATGCGACGGTTGTCCTGAACATGACCGGGACCACCCCGGCCGCCTGGAATGACCCGGTGAAGGGTGCCGAACTTGCCAAGGGCCAGAAAGCCCAGGGTGCGGACGTGATCTACGCGGCGGCCGGCGGCACCGGTGTGGGCGTCCTGCAGGCTGCGGCGGACGAGGGCATCCTCTCCATCGGCGTCGACTCGAACCAGAACCACCTGCACCCGGGCAAGGTTCTGACCTCGATGCTGAAGCGCGTCGACAACGCCGTCTACAACGCCTTCATGGAAGGCGAGAACCTGACCCCCGGCATCAACGTGATGAGCCTTGCCAACGACGGCGTGGGCTACGCGATGGACGAGAACAATGCTCCTCTCGTCACCCCCGAGATGCAGGCGGCGGTCGACGAAGCCGCGGCCAAGATCAAGTCGGGCGAACTCGTGGTCCATGACTACATGTCGGACAACACCTGCCCGGCGGCCTCTTTCTGATCCGCTGAGGACCGACTGACAGTGCCGCGCCGGGTCTCTGGCGCGGCACTTTTGCAAGACGAAGCCGCGGGTACACGCGGACCGAACCCGGGGGGTTGATATGGCCGACAGCAGCATGGCCATCGAACTGAAGGGCATATCCAAGGCCTTCGGTCCGGTGCAGGCCAACAAGGACATCAACATCGCTGTGCCCAGGGGCACCATCCACGGGATCATCGGCGAAAACGGCGCCGGCAAGTCCACGCTGATGTCCATTCTCTACGGCTTCTACAAGGCCGACGCAGGCGAGATCTTCGTCAACGGCAAGCTGACCCCGATCCCCGACAGCCAAAGTGCCATTCGCGCCGGGATCGGCATGGTCTTCCAGCATTTCAAGCTGGTGCAGAACTTCACCGTGCTGGAAAACGTCGTGCTGGGGGCCGAGGAAGGGGCGCTGCTCAACAGCAGCCTCGCGAAGGCGCGAAAGGTGCTGGAAACGCTCAGCCGCGACTACGAACTCGACGTCAACCCCGACGCGCTGATCGAGGACCTGTCCGTCGGCCACCAGCAGCGGGTGGAGATTCTCAAGGCGCTTTTCCGTCAGGCCGACATCCTCATCCTCGACGAACCCACGGGCGTCCTCACCCCCGCCGAGGCGGACCACCTTTTCCGCATCCTGAAAGGGCTGAAGGACCAGGGCAAGACGATCATCCTGATCACCCACAAGCTGCGCGAGATCATGGAGGCGACCGACAACGTTTCAGTCATGCGGCGCGGCACGATGGTGGCCACCGTCAAGACCGCCGAGACCAGCCCCGAGCAACTCGCCGAGCTGATGGTCGGCCGCAAGGTCCTTCTGGAAGTCGAGAAGAAGCCCGCAACCCCGGGCGATGTGGTCCTGAAGGTCGAGGATCTGCGCGTCCGCGACGAACACAAGGTCGAACGCCTGAAGGGCGTCAGCTTCGAGATCCGTGCGGGTGAGATCCTCGGCATCGCCGGGGTGGCAGGCAACGGCCAGTCCGAACTCCTTGCCGCGCTTGGCGGCATGATGCGCGCCACGGGTCGCGTCACGCTGAAGGGTGCAGACCTCCCTCTCTCCGGCCCCGGCTCCGACGGGCAAAGCCGCCGCCGCGCCGGGATCGCCCATGTGCCCGAGGACCGGCACCACCACGGCCTGATCCTTGACTTCACCGCCTGGGAAAACGTGGCCTTCGGCTATTTCAACGAACCCGAGTACCAGAAGAACCGCCTCTTCATGGACAACGAGGCATTGCGCGAGGACACGCGGCGCAAGATGGAAAAGTTCGACGTCCGCCCGCCGATCCCCGGCCTAGCCGCAAAAAGCTTTTCCGGCGGCAACCAGCAGAAGATCGTCGTTGCCCGCGAGATCGAGCAGAACCCCGAGCTTCTCCTGATCGGCCAGCCCACCCGCGGGGTCGACATCGGCGCGATCGAGTTCATCCACAAGCAGATCGTGGCCCTGCGCGACGCGGGCAAGGCGATCCTTCTTGTCAGCGTGGAACTGGACGAGATCATGTCGCTCTCCGACCGGATCGCCGTGATGTTCGATGGCCGCCTGATGGGCTTCCGCGACCCCGAGAAGACGGACGAGCGCGAGCTTGGGATGCTGATGGCCGGAATGACCGGGAAGGGAGAAGCCGCCTGATGGACCGCTTGCCGCGCTGGGCCGATGTGGTCCTTGTCCCCCTCGTCTCGCTGACGCTTGCCGCCATCATCTCGGCCCTCGTCCTTCTCTCCATTGGCCAAAGCCCGGTCGAGGCGTTCAATGTCATGGTCGAGGGCGCGCTCGGCTCGGCCTATGGCTGGGGCTACACGCTTTACTATACGACCAGCTTCATCTTCACCGGCCTTGCGGTGACCGTTGCCTTCCACGCGGGTCTCTTCAACATCGGCGGCGAGGGGCAGGCGCAGCTCGGCGGCCTTGGGGTCGCACTTGTCCTTCTCTATACCATCCCCTGGCCGCACTGGACCGTTGCCCTCGCTGCCGCAGCTCTGGGGGCAGCCCTTTTCGGCGCTGCCTGGGCCGCGATCCCGGCCTATCTTCAGGCCAAGCGCGGCAGCCATATCGTCATCACGACGATCATGTTCAACTACATCGGTGCTGCCCTTCTGGTCTACCTCCTCGTCGACGTTCTGCGCCCGGCGGGCCAGATGGATCCGGCCTCGGCGCGCTTCCCCGAGGCAGCAAACCTGCCCACCCTCAATGAAATCCCGGTCATCCAGCAGTTCTATGCGGTCATCGGGGCCGACGGGCTTCAGCGCGTGAACTCGAAGGGCGAACTGATGTTCACCGGTGTGCCCGCCAACGTCACCCTCTTTCTCGCTCTCGCAATGGCCGTCGTCGTCTGGGCTCTTCTTTGGCGCACGCGGCTTGGCTACCAGATCCGGGCCTTCGGAAAGTCCGAGGCGGCGGCCCGCTATGCCGGGATCAGCCCGGTTTACATCATCATGGTCGCCATGCTGATCTCTGGCGCGTTGGCCGGGATGATGAGCGTCAACAATGTGATGGGCGAGGCGGGACGTCTTCTGCAGAATTCGTCCGAAGGCGCAGGCTTCATCGGTATCGCGGTGGCGCTGATGGGGCGCAACCACCCTCTTGGGGTGGTGCTGGCGGCACTCCTCTTCGGCTTCCTCTACCAGGGCGGGGCCGAGCTTGGCCTGATCCTGCAAATCCCGCCGGAAATGCGGATCGTCGTCCAGGGTCTGGTGATCCTTTTCACCGGGGCGCTCGACATGATGGTCCGGATGCTCCTGACCCGCATCTTCGGCCTCTTCCGCAGCCAGAAACTGGGGGCCGCGTGATGGATTACGCAACGCTGCTGCAGATCCTCGACTCCACCCTTCGCCTCGCGACGCCGCTCCTGCTTGCCTGCCTCGCAGGGCTGTTCTCGGAGCGCTCGGGCATCTTCGACATCGGGCTTGAGGGCAAGATGCTTGCCGCCGCCATGTCCTCGGGCGCGGTTGCCTTCCTTACCGGATCGGTCTGGGCAGGTCTTCTCGCCGGTATCGCCGCTTCGATGCTCTTCGCGCTGATCCACGGGATCGCCTCCATCACCTTCCGCGGCAACCAGCTCATCTCGGGCGTGGCGCTCAACTTCCTGGCCTCGGGGCTGACGGTGCTGATCGCGCAGGCCCTGTTTGCACAAGGCGGCCGCACCCCGCCGCTCGAAGGTGCTGCGCGCTTCAACCCGATCACGCTCCCCTTCGCCGAGGCGCTGCAAGGCGTCCCGATCCTCGGCCCGCTCTATTACGAGGTCATCTCCGGCCACTCGCTCCTCGTCTACGTGGCGCTCGCGATGGTGCCGCTGTCGTGGTGGGTCCTGAACCGCACCCGCTTCGGCCTCCGCCTCCGTGCGGTGGGCGAGAACCCGGCGGCGGTCGATACCGCCGGCATCTCGGTCGTGGGCCTGCGCTTTGCCGCCGTGGCAATCACCGGCGTCCTCTGCGGCCTTGCCGGGGCCTATATGGCGACAGCCCTTCAGGCCGGCTTCGGGCGTGAGATGACGGCGGGTCGCGGCTACATCGCCCTAGCCGCGCTCATCTTCGCCAAGTGGCGTCCGGTTGCAGCGCTTTACGCCTGCCTCCTCTTCGGCTTCTTCCAGGCTCTCGCGCTCCGTCCTGACGTGGTTGAGGCGGTGGTTCAGGTCAAGGTCCCGGTACCCCTACTTGATGCGCTGCCCTACATCCTCACGGTCATCGTTCTTGCGGGCTTCATCGGCAAGGCTATCCCGCCCCGCGCGGGGGGTGAGCCCTACGTCAAGGAACGCTGACAATTCGACTAGAATTGTGCTTCCTTTCTGACCAAATATCCTACGGGGGTGCGGGGGTGTGAAACCCCCGCTTCCCGGCCAGCCAGAGGCGCACCCGATGACCGATGCCGCATCCCTCGCCAGCCTGATCCGCGCCCGTGCCGGGGATGCACCGGTCCGCTTGGGGCTCATCCTCGGCTCCGGCCTTGGTCATATCGCGCAGCAGGTGCAAGGCACGGCGATCCCCTATGCCGACCTGCCCGGCTTTCCCCATGTCGGCGTCTCGGGCCACAACCCGAACCTGCATGTGGGCACGCTGGAGGGCGTCCGCGTCGCCGTCTTCGGCGCGCGCGAACACTACTACGAAAATGGCAATCCCCGGGCCATGCTCCTGCCGCTGCAGGTCCTGAAGGTCCTCGGCGCGACCGACCTGATCCTGACCAACGCCGCGGGCTCGCTTCGTCCCGACATCCCGCCGGGCAATGTGATGCTCCTTTCGGATCACATCAACTACTCCGGCCTCAATCCGCTGATCGGTGAGAAGACCGACGCGCGATTCGTCCCGATGACCGACGCGCATGACCCGGGGCTGCGCGCCGCGCTGAAGGCCGCCGCCGTGCGCGAAGGGGTGGAGCTTCCCGAAGGCGTCTACTGCTGGTACTCCGGCCCGTCCTTCGAGACCCCGGCCGAGATCCGCATGCTGAAGATCCTGGGCGGCGATGCGGTGGGCATGTCCACGGTGCCCGAAGTGATCCTCGCCCGGTTCCTCGGCCTGAAGGTCGCAGCCATTTCCACCATCACGAACATGGCCGCCGGCATGTCGGACGAAAAGATCAGCCACGAGCATACCAAGGCCATGGCCCCCCTGGGTGCGGCAAAACTGGAACGGATTCTCCGGGAATACTTACGTTCTCTCCGATGAGGCGACTGGGCGTTTGACTTGGAGACCAAAGGCGCGCAAGCCTTTGAACATACCGCCGCTTTTGCCCCGAACGGGCCCCGCTTCATGCAGCTTTACCTCCCCATCGCCGAGGTTTCGGTCAACGCCTTCCTCCTTCTGGGGCTGGGCGGGATCGTGGGCTTTCTTTCGGGGATGTTCGGCGTCGGCGGCGGCTTTCTGATCACGCCGCTTCTTTTCTTCATCGGCGTCCCGCCCGCGGTAGCGGTCGCGACCGGGGCGAACCAGGTCGTCGCCTCCTCCATCTCGGGGGTCCTTGCCCAGGTCAGACGCAAGGGGGTGGATTTCACCATGGGCGGAGTGCTCCTTGGCGGCGGCTTGATTGGCTCAGCCGTTGGGGTCTGGGTCTTCGCGCTGATGACCGAGCTTGGACAGATCGACCTTTTTGTCCAGCTCTCCTACGTCGTCTTCCTCGGCCTGATCGGCGCGATGATGTTCCAGGAAAGCCTGCGGGCGCTCCTCAAGTCGCGCAAGGCGGGCGGGGCACCCATCAGACGTTCGCATGTCCATTCCTGGGTGCACGGGCTGCCCCTGAAGATGAAGTTCCGCGCCAGCGGCCTCTACATCAGCGTCATCCCGCCCCTGATGATCGGCGCAGCCGTTGGTTTCCTGTCGGCGATCATGGGGGTCGGCGGCGGGTTCATTATGGTGCCCGCGATGATCTACCTTCTCGGCATGCCGACCAAGGTCGTGATCGGCACCTCGCTGTTCCAGATCATCTTCGTCACCGCCTTCACCACCGTGATGCATGCGGTCACCAGCCAGACCGTCGACATGCTGCTGGCGCTCCTCTTGATCCTGGGCGGGGTCGTCGGCGCGCAGATCGGCACCCGGGTCGGTGTCCGGCTCAAGGCCGAGCAGCTGCGCATCCTTCTGTCGCTCCTGGTCCTGGCGGTCTCGATCCGTATCGCTCTCGACCTCCTGCTCACCCCGGACGAGCTTTTCTCCGTTGCGCCCGGAGTGCTGCCATGATCCGTGCGCTGGCCCTGGCCCTCCTCTTCGCCCTGCCCGCAGCGGCCGAAGAATCCATCGTCGCCGGGATGAGCCAGAACCGCGTCTCGATCACTGCCGATTTCGACGGCTCCGAAATCCTGATCTACGGCGCGGTCAAGCGCGAGACGCCGGCACCCACCGACCGCGGTGCGCTCGAAGTCATCATCACCGTCGAAGGCCCCGCCACCCCCGTCACGGTCCGCCGCAAGGCGCGCGTCGCGGGCATCTGGGTCAACACCTCGTCGGTCCTTGTCGATTCCGCGCCCAGCTTCTTCGCCATTGCGACGACGGGGCCACTGAGCCACATCCTCTCGGACACCGACAACCTGCGCTACGGCATCACCATCGAACGGGTGATCCGCGCGGTCGGGATCACCGCCGAGGCCGAGAAGGCCGAAGAGTTCACCGAAGCGCTTTTGCGCGTGCGGACGAACGAAGGCCGGTTCCGTGTGCTGCAGGGCAAGGTCGAGCTGACCGAAGAGACCCTCTTCCGAACCGATGTCGTCCTGCCCGCGAACCTGACCGAAGGCGAATACAAGGTGCGGCTCTTTCTTCTGCGCGACAAACGGGTCATCGCCACGCAGGAACGGGTGATCGGCGTGCGAAAGGAGGGGCTGGAGCGGTTCATCTTCAACCTCGCCCAGGACCAGCCGCTGATCTACGGGCTGATCTCGCTTGCGCTTGCCGCCATCGCCGGCTGGGGTGCCTCGGCCGCCTTCCGCTTCGTTCGCGCCTGACCCCGCCCTCCTCGTGCGAACGAGGCGTGCCGAAGGCATCGACGGGTGGCGAAAGAGGGTCAGCCCTTCTTCTTCGCCAGGGCCGCCTCCAGCACCGCGATCCGGGCCTCCAAGGCCGCGTTCTCCTCGCGCGCTTTCTGCGCCATCGCGCGGGCGGCGTCGAACTCTTCGCGCGTCACGAAATCGCGGTCGGCCATCCAGCGGTCGATGAAGCTTTTCATCGCCGTCTCGGCCTCGGTCTTGGCACCCTGAGCCACGCCCATCGCATTGGTCATGAGCTGGCTCATGTCATCGAAGAACTTGTTGCGGCTTTGCATGGGTGCCTCCTGCATCTGGCGTTCCCCCTATATGGCCCCGCGCACGGGGCGGGGCAAGGCGTCGGATCGCCGCCGGTTGACTTCGCACGCCCACCCCGCGACAAGCGGGCAAATCCCTGAAGGCGCCCGCATGATCCCCTTTCCCGACATCTCGCCGTTCCTCTTCTCGATCGAGATCAACGGCAGCGAATACGGCATCCGCTGGTACGCGCTGGCCTATATCGTCGGCATCCTCTTCGGCTGGTGGATCATGCTGCGCGCGATCCGCAATCCCGCGCTCTGGGCCGGTGAGCCACCCATCACCGCCCCGCAGGTCGAGCGTTTCTTCACCTGGGCGGTCCTTGGCATCATCATCGGCGGGCGGCTCGGCTATGTGATCTTCTACGACCCCGCGACCTACATCGCCGAGCCCTGGCGCATCCCGCTGGTGACCGAAGGCGGCATGGCCTTCCACGGCGGCTTCGCCGGGGTGGTCGTCGCCGGCATCTGGTTCTGCCGGCGCGAGAAGATCCCGATGCTCTCGATGGGCGACCTTCTGGCGCTTGCCGTGCCGGTGGGTCTCATGCTCGGCCGCCTTGCCAACTTCATCAATGCCGAGCTTTGGGGCCGTCCTACCACCCTCCCCTGGGGCGTGATCTTCCCGGGCGAGGCGGCACAGGCCTGCGAGGGCGTCGTCGGCCTTTGCGCCCGCCACCCCAGCCAGCTCTACCAGGCGGCGCTTGAGGGGCTGCTCCTTGCTATCGTTCTGAGCTACCTCGCTTTCCGGCGCGGCTGGCTGAAGCGGCCGGGAGCGCTGATGGGCCTCTTCCTTCTCGGCTACGGCATCGCGCGCTTCCTGGTCGAATTCGTCCGACAGCCCGACGCGCAGTTCGTCAGCCCGGGCAACCCGGTCGGCTGGGCCGTGCAAATGGGCGACGTCGGGCTGACGATGGGCCAGCTTCTGACCCTGCCGATGATCGCTGCGGGTCTCTGGTTCCTTCTCCGCGCAAAGGCGCGGTGACGGACCCCGCATGACGCCCCTGGGTCAGCTTTTGATCGAGCGCATCCGCGAAGGCGGGCCGATCACGGTGGCCGACTACATGGCCGAATGCCTCCTCCACCCGGTCCACGGCTACTACACCACCCGCGATCCCTTCGGCACGGCGGGCGATTTCACTACTGCCCCCGAGATCAGCCAGATGTTCGGCGAGATGATCGGCCTCCTTCTCGCCCAGTCCTGGATCGACCAGGGCGCGCCCGATCCCTTCACGCTGGCCGAGCTTGGGCCGGGCCGCGGCACCCTGATGGCCGACATCCTCCGGGCGACGCGGGCCGTCCCGGGCTTTCAGGCTGCCGCAAGGCTGGTGCTTGTCGAAGCCTCGCCCCGCCTGCGCGCCCTGCAGGACGGGACGCTTGCAACCTTCACGCCCGTATGGCTTGACCGGGCCGAGGACCTGCCCGACCGGCCGACCTTCCTCGTCGCCAACGAATTCCTCGACGCTCTCCCGATTCGCCAGTTCCTCCGAGCGCCCGAAGGCTGGCGCGAAAGGCTGGTCGGCCAGTCCGAAGGCAGGCTGACCTTCGGCCTCTCCCCCATCCTGCCGCAGGTGCCGGACACACCCGCCTTCCGCGCGGCCCGCCCCGGCGATCTGGTCGAACACGGCGCCCCGGCGCAGGCGGCGGTCACCGCCGCCCTGCGCCCGATCCGCGCCCATGGGGGACTTGCTCTCTTCATCGACTATGGCGGCTGGCGGTCCCTGGGCGACACGCTGCAGGCGCTGCGTCGGCACAGCTTTGACGACCCCCTTGCCCACCCGGGCGAGGCCGACCTGACCGCGCATGTCGATTTCGAACCCCTCGCCGCGCTGGCTTCGGCCCATGCCTATGACACGCAAGGCAACGTCCTTCGGCGCCTCGGCATTGACCAGCGCGCCAACCGGCTTGCCGCTGGCCTCACCGGGACAGCCCTTGGGAACCACCTGACCGCGCTTCGCCGCTTGACCGATCCTTCGGAAATGGGTTCGTTGTTCAAGGTGCTGGCGCTGACCCGCGCCGGTGCCCCCTTGCCACCGGGATTCGCCTGATGCACGCGACACTGGAGATCCTGACGTCAGACGCGCTGGCAACGCCGCACGGGTTCTTCACCCGGAAAGGCGGGGCCTCGTCAGGCATCTTCGCGGGCCTGAACTGCGGCACCGGCTCGACCGACCAGGCCGAGATCGTGGCGATCAATCGCACAAGGGTGGCCGAGGCGATGGGGGTCGCACCCGAGGCGCTGGTCACCGTCCATCAGGTCCATTCCGCCCGCGCGCTGCCGGTGACCGGCCCGCTTTCCGTCCGGCCCGAGGCCGACGCGATGGTCACCGCCACGCCGGGGCTTCTGCTCGGCGTCCTGACCGCCGACTGCCAGCCGATCCTGTTTCACGATTCGACCGCCGGGGTGATCGGTGCCGCCCATGCCGGCTGGCGCGGTGCGGTTGACGGGGTGCTTGAAGCGACGATCGAGGCGATGGAAGGGCTTGGCGCGCAGCGCCGCGGCATCCACGCGGTGATCGGCCCGACGATCAGCCAGAAGGCCTACGAGGTCGGCCCCGAATTCTTCGATCGCTTCCGCAGCGAAGACCCCGACAGCCTGCGGTTCTTTGCCAATGGCAACGGCGACCGGATGCATTTCGACCTGCCCGGCTATGGCCTGCACCGCCTGCGCGCGGCCGGTGTTGGCCATGCCGAATGGACCGGCCATTGCACCTATTCCGACCCGTCCCGCTTCTATTCCTACCGCCGCACCACCCATGCGGGCGAGGCCGACTACGGGCGGCTCATCTCGACAATAAGGCTGTAACGTGGCGGCAAGGGGCATGAAAATGCACCGTTTGCAGCATGACTTTTCCCAACGCCCGCCGCATTCGGCAGGCAGCTTCCATCCTAAGGGAAGCCATATCGCCGGGACCTGCCATGCTGATCGAAATGAAAACCAAGCGCCGCTGGATCGTATCGGTGCTCGAGGCCGTGGCCGACGGTTCCGCTGACCGGATCGACACCCGCCCCACCATGCGGCAGCAAACTGCGCGCAAGCTGAACCCCGGCCAGAAGGGTTTCGCGATGCGCCTGAAGGCGGTCACCCGCCCGCTTGCTGACGCAGCCCGCTAGGCCTGCTTCGCCAGCCGGGCCTCCAGCACGTCGAAGGGCAGGCCCGGTTCGTCCTTGGCGCAGCGAATGACCAGCGAGGTCTTCACGTTCGCCACATGATCGGCCTTGAGCAGTTGCTCGGTCAGGAAACTCTGAAAACTCGACAGGTCCGGTGCGACGCACTTCAGGATGAAGTCGATCTCGCCGTTCAGCATGTGGCACTCACGGACCAGCGGCCATGCCCGGCAGCGCGCCTCGAAGGCGGCAAGGTCGGCCTCGGCCTGGCTCGACAGCCGCACCATGGCGAAGACCTGCACTTCAAAGCCCAGCTCACGCGCGTCGATGTCGGCGTGGTAGCCCTTGATGTAACCTGCTTCCTCCAGCACCCGGACCCGGCGCAGGCAGGGCGGGGCAGAGATGCCCACGCGGCTGGCAAGCTCCACGTTGGTCATTCGTCCATCAGCCTGAAGCTCGGCCAGAATCTGGCGGTCGATGGGGTCAAGCTTGTGTGCCGGCATGGGGCCTCCCGTTCGTTGCCCTACTTAAGCGCGGCTCGGGGATTGCGCAATAATATTTCAATCATACGCAAGAAAACGCATGGCCCTGTCGTGCTTGCGCCGGCTGCATGGCCGCCATGCAGGGGCTTTCCGGTCCCGCCCGGCACAGCTATATCAGCAGCCGGACAGTCAGGGGGCGATGATGGGCGAGACGCGGCATACCAGGGTTCTGATCATCGGCTCCGGCCCGGCGGGCTACACGGCCGCCGTCTATTCCGCCCGCGCGATGCTGAACCCGATCCTGATCCAGGGCCTCCAGCCCGGCGGGCAGCTGACGATCACCACCGAAGTCGAGAACTGGCCCGGCGATACCCATGTCATGGGCCCCGACCTGATGGTCCGGATGCAGTCTCATGCCGAGGCGATGGGGGCCGAGGTGATCAGCGACTACATCACCACCCTTGACCTCTCGAAACGCCCCTTCACGGCCCATGCCGACAGCGGGACCACCTACACCGCCGACGCGGTGATCCTTGCGACCGGGGCGCAGGCGAAGTGGCTGGGGTTGCCGTCGGAGGAGCATTTCAAGGGTTTCGGGGTCTCGGCCTGCGCCACCTGCGACGGGTTCTTCTACCGGGGCAAGGAGGTCGTGGTCGTCGGCGGCGGCAACACGGCGGTGGAAGAGGCGCTGTTCCTGACGAACTTCGCCTCGAAGGTGACCCTCATTCACCGGCGCGACTCGCTCCGCGCCGAGAAGATCATGCAGGACCGCCTGTTCAAGCATCCGAAGATCGAGGTTCTCTGGAACCACGAGATCGCCGAGGTCGTGGGAGCCCACGAACCCCGGGGGGTCGAAGGCGTAAAGGTCCGGCATGTCCAGACCGGGGCCGAGCAGGTGATCCCCTGCGCGGGCTTCTTCGTCGCGATCGGGCACGCCCCGGCGTCGGAACTGGTCAAGGACCAGCTTCCCCTCCACAGCGGCGGCTATGTGGTGGTCGAGCCGGGCAGCACCCGGACGGCGATTCCGGGGGTCTTCGCGGCGGGGGACCTGACCGACCACATCTACCGGCAGGCCGTCACCAGCGCCGGGATGGGCTGCATGGCGGCGCTGGATGCCGAGAAGTTCCTGGCCGGGCACTGAAGCTGACCACAGTGGTCAAAATCGGATAGCTTCGCGATTACAATGGGTTGTCCGTGGTCATTTACGGTTTCTTAACCCGCGGCTCCTCGTGCGACTTCGTCTTCTCGTCGCTTCCGAACCGGGGCCTGCCCCTGTTCTGACCAGCTAGCGGCGCACCCTTTCGACCACGAAGTCGGCAAGGGCCCTGACGGCGGGACTGGCGCGCGGCGGAACCACAAGGGCAATCTCAGCCTCGGCCAGCGCGGGCCACTCGCTGTGGACCTGCAACCCCGGCGGCACCATCGTTTCGGGCATCACCATCGCACCAAGGCCCGCACGCACCGCCGCGACCGAGCCGGCAAAGGATGGTGAGGTATAGACCCCGTTCCAGCCCCAGCCCCCGGCTTCAAGCGCACCGATGGCGCGGGCCCGGTAGACGCAAGGCGCCGGGCTGAGCACCAGGGGCACGGGACGCCCGTCCGCCTTCAGCCCCGGCAGAGAGACCCAGACCAGCCGCTCGCGCCAAAGCGTCTGCGCCCCAGGATAGGGTCGGCCCGGGTCCTGCTTGACCACGACAAGATCCTGTTCGCCGGCCTCGAACTCGGCCAATAGCGGAAGCGTCAACTGGCAGGTCACGTGAAGTTCGACCTCCGGGTGTGCCGCGGCAAAGACGCCAAGGATGTCGGGCAGATAGGCGCTTGCGAAATCCTCGGGGCTGCCGAACCTGACGATCCCCGCGATCTTCGGCCCGCGGAACCGGGCCAGCAGTGCATCCGCCTGAGCCAGAATGGAGCGCGCCTCGGGCAGAAGCTGTTCGCCATCCGGGGTCAGCGCGACATTCCGCGTGTCGCGTGCCAGCAGGCGGATTCCGAGGGCATCCTCGAGCCTCGCAAGCTGCCCAGAGACGGCAGACTGCGACCGCCCGATCAGCGCGCCGGTCCGGCTGAAGCTGGCAGTCTCGGCCAGCGTGACGAAGGTCCGCAAGAGCTGGATGTCGAGGTCGCGCATCGGCCACCAATCAGATTTTCCGATAAGTCATATCTGAACTTGGCGTTTCTCTTTTCAATAGCCGCGCTGCAGAAACCCCCGGCACTTCGGAGGACTTTCTCATGGACACCGCCATCCTGATCGAAAACCTGATCTCGCCCATCACGCTTGCCTTCCTTCTGGGCGCCATCGCCACGCTTATCCGGTCCGACCTGGAAATCCCCGAGCCGGTGATCCGCATCTTCGCGATCTTCCTTCTGTTCTCCATCGGGTTGCAGGGCGGACGGGAACTGGCCACCTCCGACCTGACGAACATTGGGCCCGCCTTGGTCGTGACCGGGGCGCTGATCCTGGGCGTTCCGGCCCTTGCCTTTGCCGTCGCCCGCTATGCGCTGAAGCTGGATATCCGCAACGCTGCGGGCGTGGCTGCGCTGTACGGGTCGGTATCGTCAGTCACCTTCGTCGTCTCGCGGAGCTATGCCGAGGGCATGGGCACGCCGATGGAGGGCTACATCACCGGCCTTGTCGCCCTGATGGAACTGGGAATCCTGGTGGCGCTTTTCTACGGTCGGCTGGCGCTGGCCCGGTCGGAAGGGGAAAAGGGTGCCGCCCTGTCAGCGATCTTGATGGAAACCCTGCGCGGGCGGGGGCTTTTGCTTCTGGGCGGCGGCCTGATCATCGGCGCGGCGATCGGCGAGAAGAACTTTGCCCGGATCGAGCCGTTCTTTGTCGACCTGTTCCGGGGTGTGCTTGTGCTTTTCATCCTGGAAATGGGCATGACGGCGGCGCGGCAGTTGCGCGAATTCGCCAAGGTCGGCCCGAAGATGGCGGCCTACGGGCTGGCGATACCAATGGTCCATGCCTTTGTCGCGACCGGGCTGGCGACGGCGGCCGGACTGCCTGTCGGATCGGCCTTCGTCCTGGGCGCGGTGGCGGCATCGGCCAGTTATATCGACGCCCCCGCCGCCGTGCGCGCGACATTCCCCGAGGCGAACCCGGGGATCTACCTGACGGCCTCGCTCGGGATCACCTTTCCCTTCATGCTGATCCTCGGGATCCCGATCGTCTACCAGATGGCGCTTTTCTGGTCCTGACCGGGGAGGGCCGGGCCCGGCGGGTTTGCCGCCGGGCAGCGGGCCTAGCGCAGCCTGAGCCCGTCCTTGTCGAAGAACATCGCGTCTTTTGCGTCGTAGCTGACGCCCACCTTCGCACCCGGCTCAAGGCTCACCTGGTCGTGGCGTTCCACGATCAGCTTTTCGCCCGAGGGCGCGGTGAGGTGGACGTAAGAGACGCCACCCAGCGCCTCGGTCAGTTCGACCCGGTGCGTGTCGCCGGGACCGACCTTCAGGTGCTGCGGACGAAGGCCTACGGTCACCTCAGCCCCCTTGGCGGGCAGTCCGACCGTCGCCGGCACCGACCCGGCCAGCCCCTTCGCGGCGACGGCCCCCGCCTCGGCCACCCCGGCGACGAAGTTCATCGAGGGTGAGCCGATGAAGCCCGCGACGAAGCGGTTGTCGGGATCGTTGTAAAGGTCCAAGGGCTTGCCCACCTGCTCGATCCGGCCGGAGCGGAGGACGACGATCTTGTCGGCCAGCGTCATCGCCTCGACCTGGTCATGGGTGACATAGATCATCGTCGCGCCGATCTCGCGGTGAAGGCGGGCGATTTCCACCCGCATCTCGACCCTGAGTTCGGCATCAAGGTTCGAGAGCGGTTCGTCGAAGAGGAACACCTCGGGACCCCGCACGATGGCGCGGCCGATGGCGACGCGCTGGCGCTGGCCGCCGGAGAGGGCCTTGGGCTTGCGCGCCAGAAGCGGCTCCAGCTTCAGGATGCGGGCGGCTTCGGCGACTTTCTTCTCGATCTCGGCCTTCGGGTGGCCTGTCATCTTCAGGCCGAAGCCCATGTTTTCGGCCACCGTCATGTGCGGGTAAAGCGCATAGGTCTGGAACACCATCGCCACGCCGCGTTCGGCCGGGTCGGCCCCGGTCACGTCGCGCTTGCCGATGTGGATCGTGCCGGCTGACGTTTCTTCCAGCCCCGCGACCATGCGCAGCAGCGTGGACTTGCCGCAGCCCGAGGGGCCGACGAAGACGCAGAACTCCCCGTCCTCGATGGCAAGGTCGACCCCGTGGATCACCTGCACGTCGCCGAATCGCTTGGTTACCTTGTTCAGCGTCACACCCGTCATTCGTCGTCCTCCCCCTAATTCTGTTCCGGAAAGCGCCAGCTTTCCGCTTCTGCGGCAATCTTGGCCGCGATGTCCTTGGTCAGTCCCGATTGCGCCTCAAGCGCCTGAAGCGTGGTGCGTGCGGTGGTCGAGGTGACCGAAAGCGCCCCCAGCACCCGGCCCGAGCGGGATAGAATCGGCACCGCGCAGCAGATGATTCCCTTCTCATGCTCCTCACGGTCGAAGGCATGGCCCCGGGCGCGAATCGCTTGTAGCTCGGCCATCAGCTTCTCCGGCGTGTCGAGCGTCTGGTCGGTGTGGCGGTGAAAGGACTGACGCGCGAGGGCCGCATCCAGCGCCTCGGGCGAAAGCCAGGCCAGCATCGCCTTGCCCACCCCGGTGCAATAGGCCGGGCCGACCTTTCCGGCCTGGGCGAACATCTCCACGGGCCGCGCCGCATTGCGCTTGTCGACGTAGAGCACCTGGCCCATGTCAAGCTGGGCAAGGTGAATCGTCTCGCCGGTTTTCTCGGCTAGTTCATCAAGATAGGGCCGCGCGATCGGGGCCAGCGAGGACTGTGCCCAGGCGGCATGGGCCAGGCGCACCAGCCGCACGCCAAGGGCATAGGTCCCCTGGTCGGGATCCAAGACCAGCATCCCCTGATGGGTCAGCGTCTGGAGGAGCCGATAGAGCGTCGCCTTGGGATAGTCGGACTGCTGGAGAAGGTCGGAAAACCGCACCGGGCGGCCATGGCTGGCGACCATGTCAAGGACGTCGAGCGCCTTGCCGACCGTGCCGTCCGCATGTCCTTCCGCGCCCATGATCCTCCCCACCACGTGCATGTTGACAGGGTAAAGGATAGCGGACATAGTTTTCAATATTCAAGACAAAGTTTCACATAATGGAACCAAACGGGAGGAAACCATGGTCCATAAGAAAACGGGCGCCCTGGCCCTTGTGGCGGCATTGCTGCTGTCCACCTCGGCGATCGCCCAAGACAAGCGCGTCGTCACCTGGAATGCGGACTACGATCCGATTCCGCTGGCTGCCACCGAAGCCCTGATCGCCGATTTCGAGGCTGCGAACCCCGACATCGACGTGGTGCTCACCAACTTCGACCACGAGGGCTACAAGACCTCGATCCGCAACTTCCTGACCGCCGATCCGCCGGACCTGGCCAACTGGTACGCCGCGAACCGGATGAAGCCCTTCGTCGAGGCGGGCCTCTTCGCCGACATCTCGGACGTCTGGGCTGCCAACGGGCTGAACGAGTCGCTGGCCTCGTCCGTGCCGTCGGCCTCGATCGACGGCAAGTTCTACGCGATCCCCTATACCTACTACCAGTGGGGCATCTACTATAACCGCGACGCCTATGCCGCCGCCGGTGTCACCCCTCCCGGCCCGGAAGGCGTGAGCTGGGCTGACTTCCTCGCCAACTGCGAGAAGTTCAAGGCCGCCGGCATCGACTGCGTGACCACCGGCTCTTCGGCCCTGTGGCCGGTCGCGGGGATCTTCGACTACCTGTCGCTCCGCACCAACGGCTACCAGTTCCACAGCGACCTTGCCGCCGGCAAGATCTCCTGGACCTCGCCGGAAGCCCGTGCGGTGTTCGCCGAATTCGCCAAGCTCCAGCCCTTCGTCACCGAAAACCATGCTGCCATCGACTGGCAGGATGCGGCGGCGATCTTCGTGCAGGGCAAGGCGGCGCACTACGTCATGGGCAACTTCGCCGTCGGCGTCTTCAAGGAAGGCGGGATGACGAATGACAACCTCGGCTTCATGATCTTCCCGGAAATCACCCCCGGCATCGCCCGGGCCGAGGAAGCACCGACCGACACCGTCCACCTGACGAGCGGAGCGAAGAACCCCGAGGATGCGAAGAAGCTTCTGGCCTATATCGCCAGCGCCGAAGCGCAGACCAAGTGGAACGCGGCCGTGGGCCAGCTGCCGACCAACTCGGGCGCAACCGTCGATCCGGCGGATCCGTTCCTGTCGGCAGGCTTCCAGTCGCTGTCGACGGCAACCGGCGGCATCGCCCAGTTCTGGGACCGTGACGCCGAGGCCGAATACGCCAAGGCCGGCATGGAAGGCTTCCAGCGTTTCCTCGTGCAGCCCGAAGCTCTCGAAGAGATCCTGGCGAACCTCGAGGCAACCCGCCTGCGCCTTTACCCGCAGTGATCTGACCATCTCGGGCGCCCCTTCGCAAAGGGGGCGCCCGTTTTCTCTTTTCCGGGGGGCGAGGCATGGCACAGGCATCGGACGTGAGTGTGGCGGTCCCGGTTCATCGACCCAAGGGACGGTGGAACCAGCGGACCATGGCACCCTGGCTATTCCTCGCCCCCGGGCTTTTCATGTTCGCCGTCTATGTGCTTTGGCCGATCGTGCAAAGTATCACGCTGTCGTTCTACGACTGGGACGGGCTTTACGGGCCGAACGGAGAGTTCAAGGGCACCTTCGTCGGCATGGGCAACTACGCCGAGCTGATGACCGACCCGGCCTTCGAGGTCAGCCTCTGGAACAACCTGAAATGGCTGGTCCTTTACATGGCGGCCCTGCCCATCGGGCTGTTCATCGCCATCTTCCTGAACCAGACTGTTCGCGGCATCCGCCTCTACAAGTCCCTGTTCTTCTTTCCTTTCGTGATCAGCCAGGTCGTCGTCGGCCTGATGTTTGCCTGGTTCTACGCGCCGAACTTCGGCCTGTTCTACCTGCTGACCGAATGGGTCCGGGCCGGCCCTATCCGTAGCGGAATCGTGGCTTTCGTCGTCTTCGTGCTTGTTCTCGTCTTGATCGCAGGCCTTGTGGCAGGCCTGGTCCTGCTCGCCGGGCGCCTCGAGCGCGAAGGACTTGGACGGCCCGTTGCTGTGACCCTCGCGGTAGGCATCGCGGTGCTGTTTCTCTGGTGGCACGGTGCCGCGTCGGCAGTCGCCGCCAATCCGCTCCTGATCGTGACCTGGCCCTGGGAGCTTTGGCTTTGGGTGCTGGCGGGGATTAAGGGGAACGGCAACGGCATCGCCATCCTCGCCGACCCCGACCTTGTCACCTACGGCATCATCGCGGCGGGCCTCTGGCCGCAGATCGCCTATGTGATGATCCTGTACCTGACCGGCCTCAACAACGTCGCCCCCGACCAGATCGAGGCGGCACGGCTGGACGGCGCAAAAGGCTGGCGGATGCTGTGGTATGTCGTGCTGCCGCAACTGCGCCCGGCGACCTTCATCGCGGTGATCGTCACGGTCATCGGTGCCTTGCGCAGCTTTGACCTCGTGTCGATCATGACCTCCGGCGGCCCCTTCGGATCGTCGCGCGTCCTGTCCTACTACATGTATGAAAAGGCGCTGAGCGAATACGGCTTCCGCATGGGCTACGGCGCGGCCATCGCCGTGGTGCTGTTCCTCATCATGATGGTCTTCATCTCGGGCTTCATCTGGAAGATGTGGCGCGACGAGAAGGAGCGCTGAGATGTTCCCCCGTCCCATCCAGCAGGCCAGCGCACCCGCGCAGTGGCTGTACACCATCGCCCTGCCCATCGCGCTGGTGATCTGGCTTTTCCCGCTTCTCGGCGTCGCCCTAACCTCGCTTCGCCCTGCCTCGGACCTCGCGCAAGGCAACTACTTCGGCATGCCCTCAGGTATTGCTTGGGAGAATTACGTCTTCATCTTCACCGAAACGCCCATCGGGCAGTACATGATCAACTCGCTTTGGGTCACGATCCCCACCGTGATCGGCGCGGTCAGCCTGTCGCTGATGACCGGCTTCGCGCTGGCGGTCTACGGGTTCCGAGCGAACATCCTGGTGTTCTTCATGTTCGTCGCGGGCAACTTCGTGCCCTTCCAGATCCTGATGGTCCCTGTCCGCGACATGACGCTGCAACTGGGCATGTATGACACCTGGTATGGCCTTGCCCTCTTCCACATCGCTTTCCAGACCGGATTCTGCACACTCTTCATGCGCAACTTCATCAAGGCGCTGCCCTATGAACTGATTGAGGCCGCCCGGGTGGAGGGCGTCACCGAATGGCGCATCTTCTGGTACATCGTGCTGCCCCTGATGCGCCCGGCCATCGCCGCGCTGTCCGTGCTGGTCTTCACCTTCATCTGGAACGATTTCTTCTGGGCCACCGTGCTGACCCAGGGCGTCGACAGCCAGCCGATCACGGCGGGCCTCTCGTCCCTCAACGGCCAGTGGATCGCGCAGTGGCACCTTGTCAGCGCCGGTTCGATCCTGGCCGCCCTTCCCCCCGTCGCGATGTTCTTCCTGATGCAGAAGCACTTCATCGCCGGCCTCACTCTTGGAGCTGTCAAATGACCAAAATTGCCTTCATCGGGGCGGGTTCGACCGTCTTCATGAAGAACCTCATCGGCGATGCCCTGTCGATGCCGGCGCTGGCCGGCGCGAAGATCGCGCTGATGGACATCGACAAGAAGCGGCTTGAGGAATCCGAGCTGGTGGCGCGCAAGATGATCGCCTCCCTCGGCGTCCCCGCGACGGTCGAGACGCACATGGACCAGCGCCGCGCGATTGACGGCGCCGATTTCGTGATCGTCGCCTTCCAGATCGGCGGCTACAAGCCCTGCACCGTCACTGACTTCGACCTGCCGAAGAAGGTGGGCCTGCGCCAGACCATCGCCGACACGCTGGGCATCGGCGGCATCATGCGCGGCCTGCGCACCGTGCCGCACCTGTGGAAGCTGGCCGAAGACATGCGCGCCGTCTGCCCGCAGGCGATCATGCTGCAATACGTCAACCCGATGGCGATCAACACCTGGGCCTTGGGGGCGAAGTATCCCGACATCAAGCAGGTTGGCCTTTGCCATTCCGTCCAAGGCACCGCCGAGGAACTGGCCCGTGACCTTGATATCCCGGTTGAAAACCTGCGCTACCGCGCGGCGGGCATCAACCACATGGCGTTCTATCTGAACTTCGAGGCCCGCCAGCCCGACGGCACCTACCGCGACCTCTACCCCGCGCTTCATGACGGCTACCGCAAGGGCGCGATCCCGAAGCCAAGCCACTGGAACGCCCGTTGCCCGAACAAGGTGCGCTACGAGGTGATGACCCACCTTGGCCATTTCGTCACCGAGTCGAGCGAGCATTTCGCCGAATATGTGCCTTGGTTCATCAAGACCCACCGCCCAGACCTGATCGAGACCTTCGGCATCCCCTTGGACGAATACCCGATCCGTTGCGAAGAACAGATCGCGCGCTGGGCCGCCCAGGCCGAAGAGTATCGCAAGGCAGACAAGATCATCGTGAAGCCGACCCACGAATATGCCGCGACGATCATGAACTCGGTGGTGACGGGTGCGCCTTCGGTGATCTACGGCAACGTGCCGAACCGGGGCTTCATCCCGCAACTGCCGCAGGGCGCGGCGGTCGAGGTTCCAACACTGGTTGACGCGAACGGATTGCAGCCGACGACTGTAAATGACATCCCGCCGCAACTCATCGCGCTGATGCGGACCAACGTGAACGTGCAGGAACTGACCGTCGCCGCGCTGATGGAAGAGAACCGCGAGCATGTGTATCACGCCGCGATGCTTGATCCGCACACCGCCGCCGAACTTGACCTCCGCCAGATCCGCACGCTGGTCGATGACCTGATCGCGGCCCATGGCGACTGGATGCCTGCCTGGTTGCAGACCCGCCGCGCCGCCTGACCCTGCCCCGAACGGAAGACGATGATGACCGCTCAGGCCACCTTTCCCGACCTTCAAGGCCGCTCGGTCTTCATCACCGGCGGCGGCTCCGGCATCGGTGCTGCCTTGACCGAAGCCTTCCTCCGCCAGGGCGCGAAGGTGGCCTTCTGCCAGCGTTCGGATGCGACCGCCTTTTGCGACGCGATGGAGGCGGCGACCGGCAACCGCCCGCTGTTTCTGCCCTGCGACATCTCGGTCACCGATCAGCTGCAACTCACGCTGGATACGGCGGCCAAAGTGCATGGTCCGATCACTGTCTTGGTGAACAACGCCGCGAACGACAAGCGGCATGACACGCTGGCCACGGACGATGCGCTGTGGGACTGGTCGATGGCGGTGAACCTGCGGTCCTATTTCTTCGCCTGCCAGAAGGTCATTCCCGGCATGAAGGCGGCGGGTGGGGGCAGCATCATCAACTTCTCCTCGATCAGCTTCATGATGGCCGATACCGGCTATGCCAGCTACATCACCGCGAATGCCGGGATCGTCGGTCTGACGCGGACGCTGGCGCGCGAATTCGGACCGGACAGGATCCGGGTGAATGCTGTCGCGCCCGGCTGGGTGCTGACGGAGAAGCAGAAGGAAATGTGGGTCACCCCCGAAAGCCTGGCGCGCCACCTTGAACGCCAGTGCCTGCCGGACCCGATCCAGCCGGAGGATATGGCGGGTGTGGTGCTGTTCCTGGCTTCGGAATCCTCACGCATGATGACCTCGCAGACGCTGATCCTGGACGGGGGTTACATCTCGTCATGAACGACCGTTCGCAAATGACGCCTGACTGGATCGCCGTCGACTGGGGCACCTCGAACCTGCGGGTCTGGGCGATGGACGCCGAGGGCAGGGTGCTGGCCCATGCCGAATCCCACGACGGGATGGGCAAGCTGGCCCGGCAGGATTTCGAACCGGCGCTGCTGCGGCTGATCGGGACTTGGCTGGGGGTTGGCGGCGTCCCGGTTGTCGCCTGTGGCATGGTCGGCAGCCGACAGGGCTGGTGCGAGGCACCCTATCGGCAAGTCCCCTGCACGCCGCTTGACCCGAAGGCCCAGGTGCTGGCGCCGACCAGCGATCCCCGCCTTCAGGTCCATATCGCTCCGGGGCTGAAACAAATCTCCCCGGCCGACGTGATGCGGGGGGAAGAGACGCAGATCGCCGGCGCGTTGCGCCTGGACCCGGGCTATGACGGGATCCTCTGCCTGCCGGGCACTCATTCCAAATGGGCGCAGATCTCGGCGGGCGAGGTGGTCAGCTTCCAGACCTTCATGACCGGCGAGATGTTCGCGCTCATGTCGGAACAGTCGGTCCTGCGGCATGGTATGCAAGGCGAGGGCTGGGACGACGCAGCCTTCGACGCCGGAGTTGCCGACGCGCTTTCGCGGCCCGAGCGGATTGCCGCGCGCCTTTTCTCGCTGCGTGCGGAGGGGCTTTTGTCCGGCCTTGGCCCGGCCACGGCGCGGGCGCGGCTATCCGGCCTGTTGATCGGCATAGAACTGGCAGCATCCCGGCCCTACTGGCTTGGCCAGAGGGTCACGCTGATCGGAGCGGAAAAGCTTTCGGCGGCCTATGCCCGCGCGCTCCTCGCCCAAGGCGTCGAGGCAAAGACCCTGCCCGCCACCGCCTGCACCCTTGCCGGGCTCGCCTCGCTTGCCCCCCTGACCGAGGCCGCGCCCCGATGACCCACCGCAACCTCATCGCAATCCTGCGCGGGATCACCCCGGACGAGGCCCTGCCGATCGCCGAGGCGCTGGTCGCGGCAGGCATCACCCGGATCGAGGTGCCATTGAATTCGCCGGACCCGTTCCGGTCGATCGCGCTGATGGCGGCAGGGCTTGGTTCGGATGTCGAGGTCGGCGCAGGCACGGTCCTGACCGTGGACGAAGTGGCCGCCGTGCAGGCGGCGGGGGGCACCCTGATCGTCTCGCCGAACTGCAACCCGACCGTCATCACGGCCACGCGGGCGCGGGGCATGGCCTCGTGGCCGGGGGTGATGACCCCGACGGAATGCTTCGCGGCCATCACGGCCGGGGCGACGGGGCTGAAGATCTTCCCGGCCAGCCTGATCGGCCCTGACGGGCTGAAGGCGATCCGCGCTGTCCTGCCGAAGGACCTGTCCGTCTATGCCGTCGGTGGGGCAGGGCCCTCGAACTTTGCGGAATGGATGCGCGCCGGGGCGTCGGGTTTCGGCATCGGCACGGCTCTTTACACGCCGGGCACGACGGCGGCCGAGATCACCACCCGCGCCGCTGCCATCGTCGCGGCGCATGACGCGGCCTTCGCATGATCTTCGATCCGCGTCCCTGCGAGCTTGGCGAAGGGCCGCTCTGGCACCCGGTTCGTGAACAGTTGTTCTGGTTCGACATCCTGAACCGCAGGCTCCATTCGCGGGACGGGGATGAGCCCCTGTACTGGGCGTTTCCCGAGATGGCTTCCGCCGCAGGCTGGGTCTCGGAGACCACACTGATCCTCGCCTCTGAAACCGGCCTCGGGCAGTTCGACATCGCCAGCGGCGCGCGCAGCCCCATCGCCGCGATGGACAATCCGGCCACGCGGTCGAACGACGGGCGCGCCGACCGGCAGGGCGGGTTCTGGTTCGGCACCATGGGCAAACTGGCCGAAAAGGGCGCGGGCGCAATCTGGCGCTGGTACCGGGGCGAGTTGCGTCAGCTTTTCCCCGGGATCACGATCCCGAACGCGATCTCTTTCACCCCCGACGGCCGCGCTGCGCATTTTGCGGATACGGTGACCGGCAAGGTGATGAAGGTCGCGCTCGATGCCGCCGGCTGGCCCATCGGCGCGCCGCAGGTCTGGCTGGACCTTACGTCCGAGGGGCTGAACCCCGACGGCGCGGTGATCGACGCCGAAGGCCGGTTCTGGAACGCGCAATGGGGCGCGGGCAGGGTCGCGGCCTATGCGCCGGACGGCAGCTTCGTGACCGCCGTGGAGACGCCCGGTGCGCCGCACTCATCCTGCCCGGCCTTCGGCGGGCCGGATATGAAAACGCTTTTCATCACCACCGCCCTGGAGCATCTGGACGCCGCCGCCCGCGCGGCGCACCCGGCCTCGGGCCAGGTCTTCGCCTTCCCCGGCATCGCCCGGGGCCTTCCCGAACCGCAGGTCATCCTTCCATGAGCACCAAGCTGAAACGGACGCTGGGCGTCTGTTACTACCCCGAACACTGGGACGAGGCGCAATGGGAAAAGGACGCGGCCCGCATGGCGGCGCTTGGCCTGACCTGGGTCCGCATCGGCGAATTCGCGTGGAGCCGGATGGAACCCGAGCCCGGGCGGCTTGACCTTGACTGGCTGGACCGCGCCATCGAAACGCTCGGGTCGCATGGGCTGAAGGTCGTCCTTGGCACGCCAACCGCCACCCCGCCGCGCTGGATGGCCGACCGCCACCCCGACATGTTTGCCTTGGACAAGGATGGCAAACCCCGCGGCTTCGGCTCGCGCCGGCATTACTGCTTTTCGCATCAGGGCTATCGCACCGAATGCGCCCGGATCGTCACCCTTCTCGCGCAGCGCTACGGGAAGAACCCCCATGTCGCCGCCTGGCAGACCGACAACGAATACGCCTGCCACGCGACGACCCTTAGCTACTCCAACGCCGCGAAGACGGCCTTCCAGGACTGGCTGGCGCAGAAGTACCAGTCGCCCGATGCCCTGAACCGCGCCTGGGGCAACGTCTTCTGGTCGATGGAATACCGCGACTTCCGCGAGGTCGGCCTGCCGAACCTGACGGTGACCGAACCGAACCCCAGCCACGTCATGGACTTCCGCCGTTTTGCCAGCGACGAGGTGGTCAGCTTCAACCGCCTGCAGACCGACATCATCCGCAGGCATTCCGCCTATCCCATCGCCCACAACTACATGGGCGCGGTGACCGAGTTCGACCATTACGCCGTGGGCGCCGACCTTGATATCGCCTCCTGGGACAGCTACCCGCTCGGCTTCCTCTCCGACCGCATCCCCGCCGACGCCGAGCACAAGCGCCGCTTCGTCCGCCAGGGCGACCCGGACTTCCAGGCCTTCCACCATGACCTATACCGCGCCGTGGGAAGGGGCCGCTGGTGGATCATGGAACAGCAGCCCGGCCCGGTGAACTGGGCACCCTACAACCCCGATCCCCTGCCCGGCATGGCCCGCCTCTGGGCCTGGGAGGCCTTTGCCCACGGGGCCGAGGCGGTGTGCTACTTCCGCTGGCGGCAGGCGCCCTTTGCCCAGGAACAGATGCATGCGGGCCTTCTCCGCCCCGACTCGGCCCCCGCCCAGGCCTTTGGTGAGGCCGGGCAGGTGGCCAAGGAACTGGCCGGGATGCCGGAGGCCGGAACGGCCAAGGCCGATGTCGGGCTGATCTTCGACTATGCCTCGGACTGGGCCTGGGAGACGCAGCCTCAGGGCCGGGGCTTCAGCCATTTCTGGCTGGTGTTCCACGTCTACAAGGGCCTGCGGCGCCTCGGCCTGAACGTCGACATCCTGCCGCCCGATACGGCGGACCTTTCGGCCCATCCGCTGGTGCTGGCGCCGGGCCTCTTCACCCTGTCCGACCCGTTGAAAGCCGCCCTCGCGGCGCATCAGGGCACGGCGATCCTGGGCCCGCGGACCAATTCCAAGACCCCGAACTTCGCGATTCCCGTGCCACTGCCCCCAGCTCTGCCGGGGCTCGACGCGGCGATCGCCCGCGTCGAAAGCCTGCCGCCGGACGTGCCGGTGCCGCTGGCCGAGGGCGGGGCGTTCCGGCACTGGCGCGAAAAGCTTGAAGGGGGCGCTACGGTCGTCGAAGCAACCGAGGACAGCTGGCCCGCGCTCATCTCAGGCGGTCGGCTGCACTACCTTGCGGGCTGGCCGGACGAGGTGGCGCTGAACCGCATCCTGCTGCGCGCCTGCGCGGCGGAGGGGATCACGACCGACCCGCTGCCCGAGGGCCTGCGGCGGCGCGATACGGATACGCACCGGTTCCTCTTCAACTACAACCCGGTTCCGGTGGAATGGGGCGGCGTCACGATCCCGCCAGCGGGCGTGCATTGGACGAAGCTCTAGTCCCAAGGCGGGCGACCCCCTTGTATCCGTCACAAATCTCCATTTGACCCTGCCCGCCGAGGCGCGCACCTTCCGCGCCTGACGGCTGGAGCACGTGATGACCAAGACCCCGATCATGACCCCGGTGCTGATCGCTGGCTGCATCATCCTGATGTTCTCCTTCGCGATCCGCGCCAGCTTTGGCGTCTTCCAGATTCCCATTGCCGAGGAGTTCGGCTGGCTCCGTGCCGATTTCTCGCTGGCGATCGCGATCCAGAACCTGGCCTGGGGCATCGGGCAGCCGCTCTTTGGCGCGCTGGCCGAACGGTTCGGCGACCGCAAGGCCATCGTGGCGGGGGCGCTTCTCTATGCGGCGGGACTGGTGCTGTCATCTCTGGCGGTCACGCCCGGGCAGCACCAGTTTCTGGCGATCATGGTCGGCTTCGGCATCGCGGGTACCGGCTTTGGCGTGATCCTTGCCATCGTCGGGCGGGCGACGAGCCCGGAGAACCGCTCGATGTCCCTTGGCATCGCCACCGCTGCAGGGTCCGCCGGGCAGGTCTTCGGCGCACCGACGGCCGAGCTTCTGCTCCAGTCCTACAGCTGGCAGACCGTCTTCGTGATCTTCGCCGTGGTGATCCTTGCCACGCTTTTCGCGCTTCCCTTCCTGCGCAGCCCGAAGCTTGCCTCGCGCCAGGAGCTTGAGGAAAGCCTCGGCACCGTTCTTGTCCGAGCTTTCAGGGACCCGAGCTATACGCTGATCTTCCTGGGTTTCTTCTCTTGCGGCTACCAGCTGGCCTTCATCACCGCGCATTTCCCCGCCTTCGTGACCGAGCTTTGCGGCCCGATCGACCCGAACGGGATGCTTGCCGGGATCGGGGTCACCACGACCTCGGCGCTCGGGGCGGTCAGCATCGCGGTGATCGGCTTCTTTAACATCGCCGGCACGCTTTACGCGGGCTGGCTGGGCAAGCGATATACGAAGAAATACCTCCTGTTCGGGATCTATGTCGGGCGGACGATCGCGGCGGCGGTGTTCATCCTGCTGCCGATCACGCCGACTTCCGTTCTGGTCTTCTCGGCGGTGATGGGGGCTCTGTGGCTTGCGACGGTGCCGCTGACCAGCGGGCTTGTCGCGCATATCTACGGCATCCGCTACATGGGGACGCTGTACGGCTTCGTCTTCCTGTCCCACCAGATCGGCGGGTTCCTAGGCGTCTGGCTGGGCGGGAAGATGTACGACCTCCACGGCGACTACACGCTGGTCTGGTGGATCGGCGTCGGGGTGGGGGCGTTCAGCGCGCTGGTGCACCTGCCGATCCGGGAACGGCCGATGATGGTGCAGGCGGCTTGAGCGCCTGGGCGGCTATCGCCGTGTTGGGATGCCCGGGAAATCCGGCGCCGAACCGCCGGGCAAGCGCAAGGTAAGCCGGGCCGACCTGGCTCGCCTTTGCCAGCGGCTTGCCCGTCGCCGCATCGACCAGGTTCAGACCACCGCCTGCTGGCTCGTACCTCAGCCCGCGCCGTCGAAGCGCGGCCTGCAGAGTTGGCCAATCACCAGCCTCAACCAGCGCCTCAGCGACGAGAAGCCGAAGGCGCACGAGGAGCCGCTCGTCGATGCCTTCGGCACTCCTCGCTTTGCGTTGCTCACAGCGCTGCACCTCAAGCCGCACGAGGTCACGCAACGCGGAACCGGGCGTTTCGTCGCGTTCCCGGCAAAGCGCCACCAACCGCCGCCACAACGCATCATCGCAATGAAAAAGGGTCTCGGCCATAGGCCAAGACCCTCCGTCATCAGGGTTAAGAAACCCTTAGCCCTTCTTGAGGACCTTCTGCCCCAGAAGCTCCGCGATCTGCACCGCGTTCAGGGCGGCACCCTTGCGGAGGTTGTCCGAAACGCACCACAGGCTCAGCCCGTTGTCGATCGTCGAATCCTGCCGCACGCGGCTGACATAGGTCGCGAACTCGCCCACGCATTCGATCGGGGTGATGTAGCCACCAGGCTCGCGCTTATCCACCAGCATGACACCGGGCGACTCGCGCAGTATGTCCTGGGCTTCCTGCCAGTCGAGGAACTCTTCGGTCTCGATGTTGATCGCCTCGGAATGGCCGACGAAGACCGGCACGCGGACGCAGGTCGCGGTGACCTTGATCGAAGGGTCGAGGATCTTCTTCGTCTCGGCCACCATCTTCCACTCTTCCTTGGTCTCGCCCGAGTCCAGGAAGACGTCGATATGCGGGATCACGTTGAAGGCGATCTGCTTGGAAAACTTCTTCGGCGGCACGTCGTCGGTCGGGTTGTAGACGGCCTTGGTCTGGTTCCAAAGCTCGTCCATCCCTTCCTTTCCGGCCCCCGACACGGACTGGTAGGTCGCCACGACCACGCGCTTGATCTTCGCCCGGTCATGCAGCGGCTTCAGCGCCACCACCATCTGCGCGGTCGAGCAGTTGGGGTTCGCGATGATGTTCTTGTTCTTCACCATGTGGATCGCGTCGGCATTCACCTCCGGCACGATCAGCGGGATCTCGGGGTCGTAGCGATAGAGCGACGAGTTGTCGATCACGATGCAGCCCGCAGCGGCGGCCTTGGGCGCGTATTCCTTGGTCGGGCCCGACCCCACGGCGAACAGCGCGATGTCCCAGCCGGTGAAATCGAAAGTGTCCAGGTCCTTGGTCTTGATAGTCTTGTCGCCAAAGCTGACTTCGGTGCCCAGAGATTTACGCGACGCAAGTGCCGCGATCTCGTCCACCGGGAACTCGCGCTCGGCGAGGATGTTCAGCATTTCGCGGCCCACGTTGCCCGTGGCACCCGCGACGACGACCTTGTAGCCCATCGGGGTTCTCCTTTGACCGTCCCAAAGGCGGGACGCGGGGCTGTTAGCCTAAGGCCGGTGCGGGGAAAAGCGGATTCGTCTGCCGCAGCGTCAGTGGGGCCGGTCCTGTGACAGAAGATAGACGGCAAGGCCGATGGCCGTGGCGACGGCGAAGAACAGGAACACCGCCTCGAAGGGTGCAGAGGGCGGTGTCGGCGGGGTTGCGGCATGAAGGCGCCCGGTGACGATCTGCGCGATGCCGATGGGCGCGATGCCGAAGAGGTTCAGAAGCGTGACCCCCCGGCCCGTCAGATGCGGCGGCACGAAGGACCGGCCATGTGCAAGGACGATCGGGAAGGTCGCCCCGAAGAACCCCGCCGCGACCAGCAGCAGCGTCGCCACCACCGGCGGTGCCGCGGCGAACCACCAAAGGCCGACAAGGCATAGAAGTGTCATCGCATTCCCCACGACGACCAGCGCCTTCCGCCGCTGAAGCCGCCGGTCCAGCGGCCCGTAGGCGAAGTTTCCGGCCACCATCGCCAGCCCGATCCAAAGGCTGATCTGACCGATCTCCAGCGCCGTCGCACCATGCACATCGGCGAAATACGGCCCGATCCACAGCCCGCGCAGGCCCGCGATCGGGGCATAGCAGACCATCATCATGATAAGGATCGGCCAGAGGACCGGCATCTTCAGAAGGTCGAGAAGCGAGCCTTGCCCGGCCCCTTCCAGCCGCGCCGGATCGCGCACCAGGAACAGGATCCCCAGCGCCACCGCACCGGTGATCGCCGCCAGCCCCATGACCGTCTCGCGCCAGCCAAAGGCCGCCACCGCCCAGGACAGCGGCAGCGACGCGGCGACATTGCCCAGCGTGCCGATCCCTAGCGTCAGGGCCGCCAGCGTGCCGAAGACCGCCGGAGAATACTCGCGCGCGAAGATGAAGTAGCTGGCCATCAGCACTGGGGCACAGCCGACCCCGATCAGCGCCATCGCCAGCTTGATTTCCAGCGCCCCGGTCGCCCGCGCAAAGACCACCGCGCCGAGGGCGCCCACCGCCATCAGAAGCCCCGCCGTCAGCCGTGGCCCCACCCGGTCCAGCGCCGCGCCGATCGGGATCTGCATCGCGGCGAAGGCCAGGAACCACCAGCCCGAGGCCGAGGCGAGCTCGGCCGCCGTCACCCCAAGCTCGGCCGTCAGGACGGGCGACAGCACGGCAAGGAAGGCGCGGTAGAACTGGCTGAGCACATAGGCGAGGATGAGCGCCAGAAGTCCGATGCGCATGGGCGCTCCTTTCAGGGTCGCCCCCTTCTGGCAAGCGCCCGGGCGGGGTGCAAGGCCTGAACAGCCACGCCCGGTCCAAAGGCCCTCCGCAGGTTCCCACGGCTGACTTCACGTCAAATATTTCATGACGCCACGTCATAGTGACGTAAACGTCAACTGGTCTGGTAAACGAACTGACGGGTTCGCATTTGGCCGCGAAGATGCAACCCGACAAGTGAGACCTCCAATGATTACTGACGAAACCAAGGACCTCATGACCATCCGAGAGATGTGCGACGCCTACGACGTGACGCCCCGGACCCTGCGCTTCTATGAGGCGAAGGAGCTTCTGTCGCCCGTGCGCGAAGGCACCCGTCGGCTCTTCACCCGGCGTGACCGGGCGCGGCTCAAGCTGATCCTGCGCGGCAAGCGGTTCGGCTTCAGCCTCGAGGACATCCGCCAGACGCTGGACCTTTACGGCCGCGACGGGTCGGATGCCGCGCAGCGTCAGCACGCCTACAACCTAGCCGTCCAGCGGCTTGCGGTCATGCAGGCCCAGAGGGCCGAGCTTGACGTCGCCATCGCCGAACTGACCGCCGAACTCTCGGAAGCCGAAGCCCGCGGCCTGATCTCTGCCCGCGCGGCCTGACGACACTACCCTGCGCGGGTTCTGCGCAGGGCCGGACCACGAAAAGAAGGACCAACAGGATGCCCAGCTACACCGCCCCCGTGAAAGACATGCAGTTCCTGCTGCACGACGTCCTGAAGATCTCCGAGGCCGACATTCCCGGCTACGGCGACCTTGAAAGAAGCTTTACCGAGGCGGTGTTCGACGAGGCGGCGAAGGTCGCCTCCGAAATCCTGGCACCCCTGAACGCCGTGGGCGACCGCGAGGGCTGTGTCCTGGAAAACGGCGTCGTCCGTACGCCCGCAGGCTTCCGTGCCGCGTTCGAAACCCTGCGCAATGGCGGCTGGATGTCGCTTGATGCCGCGCCGGAATACGGCGGGCAGGGGCTGCCGTACCTGATGCATACGGCGGTGAACGAAACCTTCGTGTCCGCCAATATGGCCTTCAACATGTACCAGGGCCTGACCCACGGTGCCTATTCGGCGATCCTCGTGCACGGGACCGAGGAGCAGAAGTCCAAGTGGCTGCCAAAACTCGTCACCTGCGAGTGGACCGGCACCATGAACCTGACCGAACCGCATTGTGGCACCGACCTCGGGCTTCTGCGCACCAAGGCCGAGCCGCAGGCGGACGGCAGCTACAGGATCACCGGCCAGAAGATCTTCATCTCGGCCGGTGACCACGACATGGCGTCGAACATTGTGCACCTTGTCCTGGCCAAGGCCCCGGGCGGCGGCGAAGGGACGAAGGGGATCAGCCTTTTCATCGTGCCGAAGTTCCTGGTGAACGACGATGGCAGCCTCGGTGCCCGCAACGCCGTCTCGGTCGGCAAGATCGAAGAGAAGATGGGCATCCACGGCAACGCCACCTGCGTGATGAACTATGACGGCGCGACGGGCTGGCTGCTCGGTGACCTGCACAAGGGCATGAAGGCCATGTTCACGATGATGAACGAGGCCCGGCTTGGCGTGGCGTTGCAGGGCTATGCGGTGGCCGAGGCCGCCTACCAGAACGCGCTCGCCTATGCCAAGGACCGCCTGCAGGGCCGCGACGTGACCGGCGTGAAGAACCCCAACGGCCCAGCCGATCCGCTGATCGTCCACCCCGACATCCGCCGGAACCTGATGGAGCAGAAAAGCTTCGTCGAAGGCGCCCGCGCGCTGACCTATTGGGGCGCCACGCTGATCGACCGGGCGCATGCCGGGGACGAGGCGGCGGATGGCCTCATCGGCCTCCTGACGCCCGTCCTCAAGGGCTTCCAGACCGACAAGGGCTTCGAGATGGCGGTCGCCGCACAGCAGGTCTATGGCGGGCATGGCTATATCGAGGAATGGGGCATGTCGCAGTTCGCCCGCGACGCCCGGATCGCGATGATCTACGAAGGGGCCAACGGCGTGCAGGCGCTGGACCTCGTGGGCCGCAAGCTTGCGACCGATGGCGGCAAGCATGTGATGGCCTTCTTCGAGATGGTAAAGGCCGAAGTGAAGGCGCATGACGGCGACGACCGGATGAAGGGCTTCGTCGAACCCCTGAAAGCCGCATCGAAGCAGCTTCAGCAGGCCGGCATGTTCTTCATGGCGCAGGGCATGAAGAACCCCAATGCCGCCCTCGCCGGGTCCTATGACTTCATGCACATGATGGGCCATGTCTGCCTCGGCCTCATGTGGACCCGGATGGCAAAAGCCGCCTATCTTGCACTGGATGCCGGTGCCGCCGACCGCGACTTCTACGAGGCCAAGATCGCCACCGGCCGCTTCTACATGGCCCGCCAGCTTCCTGCCTGCGGGATGCACCTTGCAAGGATCGAAAGCGGGGCTGACACCGTCATGGCGCTTGCCGCCGAGGCGTTCTAGGCTTTGGCCTTTCGGACGGGCCATCCGGCCCGTCCATGTCTGACCCGGGGGGAGCGATGAAACTCTACTGTTTCGGCGAAAGCGGCAATGCCTACAAATGCGCGCTCGCCCTGGAAATGGCCGGCCTCGACTGGGAGCCCGTCTTCGTCGACTTCTTCAAGGGCGAGGCCCGCAGCCCGGAGTTCCGGGCGATCAACGAGATGGGCGAGGTGCCGGTGCTGGTGGACGGCGACACAACGCTGACGCAGTCGGGCGTGATCCTCGACTACATCTCCTCCAAGACCGGCAAGCTCGGTGGCCGCTCGGCCGCCGAACGGCGCGAGGTGCTGCGCTGGCTCTTCTGGGACAACCACAAGCTTTCCACCCAGATCGGCACGACTCGCTTCCTGATGAACTTCCTCGCGCCAGAAAAGCGGCCCGAGGCGGTGATCCCCTTCCTGCAAGGCCGCCTCAAGGCCGCCTACACCATCCTGAACGACCATCTGGCAGACCGTGAGTGGGTCGTGGGCGACGCCCCCACAATCGCCGACCTGTCGCTGTGCGGCTATCTCTACTACCCCGAGCCCTACGGTTTCGACCGCGCCGACTGGCCGCAGATCGACGCCTGGCTGAACCGCATTTCCGCCCTTCCGGGCTGGCAGCACCCCTATGACCTGATGCAGCGGGCCTTTACCCCCGTCACCTGAGGAGACGACCGATGTCTGACGCCTTCATCTACGACGCCGTCCGCAGCCCGCGCGGCAAGGGCCGCCCCGACGGGTCCCTGCACGAACTCACCTCGGTCGCGCTGTCGGCCAAGGTCCTGAACGCCGTCAAGGAACGCAACGGCCTTGAAGGCCACGCGGTCGAGGATGTGATCTGGGGCAACGTCACCCAGGTCGGCGAACAGGGCGGCTGCCTTGCGCGGTCGGCCGTTCTTGCCTCGGACCTTGACGAACGCATCCCGGGCCTCGCGATCAACCGCTTCTGCGCATCCGGAATGGAGGCGGTGAACCTTGCCGCGAACCAGGTGAAGGGCGGGGCAGGGCATGCCTATATCGCCGGCGGGGTCGAGATGATGGGGCGTGTCCCCATGGGCTCAGACGGCGCGGCGATCGCCGTCGACCCTAGCCTCGCGATGAAGACCTACTTCGTCCCGCAGGGCATTTCCGCCGACATCATCGCCACCGAATACGGCTTTACCCGCGACCAGGCCGATGCTCTGGCGATGGAATCCCAGCGCCGGGCCGCTCAGGCCTGGGCCGAGGGGCGGTTCGAGAAGTCGGTGCTGACGATCCGCGACCAGAACGGCCTGCCCATCCTTGCCACCGACGAATACATGCGCCCCGGCACCGACATGCAGGCCCTTGGTGCCCTGAAACCCGCCTTCAAGGACATGGGCGAGGCGATGCCCGGCTTCGACAAGATCGCGCTGATGAAGTATCCGCATCTGGAGCGGATCAACCACATCCACCACGCCGGGAACTCCTCCGGCATCGTCGACGGCGCGGCGGCGGTCCTGATCGGCGACGCCGCCTTCGGCAAGGCGCACGGCCTGAAACCCCGCGCCCGCATCCGCGCCACGGCCAAGGTCGGCACCGATCCCACGATCATGCTGACCGGCCCGGTGCCGGCCACCCAGAAGATCCTGGCCGACTCGGGCCTGACCATCGGCGACATCGACCTTTTCGAGGTGAACGAGGCTTTCGCCTCTGTCGTCCTGCGCTTCCAGCAGGCCTTCGATGTCGACCCCGCCATTGTCAACGTCAACGGCGGCTCCATCGCGATGGGCCATCCGCTGGGTGCAACGGGCGCGATTATCATCGGCACGCTTCTGGACGAGCTTGAGCGGCAGGATAAGGCACTCGGCCTTGCAACGCTCTGCATTGCCTCAGGAATGGGCGCTGCCACCATCATCGAACGGGTCTGATCAATGATGTCGGCCCATCAACGGCCATTGCGGCAAGTTGGCCATAAATTGGTCCAAATGGCGGCGCTCCTTTTGCCTTGCAATGCGACGTTTGATGATTCCAACCCCGTAACGCGGCGTGAAGGGCCAGCAGGTCATGTTTTCAGAGGTTACATCGCAACTGCGCAATCGGGCTGCATGGCTGATGTCCGAAGATTACGACCTGATTGTGGCCGACTACTGTTTCCCGCTGCCGGTCCATATCAATGCCAGCCGCATGGTTGTCCGCAACGCGGACGAGGCCATCGCAATGCTGCGTCAGCAGCGCAGCGTCTTTCTGGAACGCGGCCTGGGTGCCCTGATGCCTTCCGTCACTGCCATGGACCTGCCGCGCGGGGGCCGTTTCCGGATCTGGGTCGACTGGCACGAAGGCTCGGTCACCGGAATGGGCACGCTTCAGTCCCAGGTGATCTACTACTGTCACCAGACACCGGGCGGCTTCCGGATCGAGATGGTCGACTACACCCGGCTCGCGATGCCAGAGATGCAGCCGCGCCTTGCGGGGCTCGCCCTGTCGGCCTGACGACAGTCCGGCTTCGGCGCGGGTCACCCGCCGCTGAAGGAGGACGCCCATGCCCGTGATCGACCCCGCCAAGGTCCCGGTCAAGACCGGCTCGATCTACCCCGATCCCTTTGCCGCGATGATGCAGGGCCGATCCTCGCTGCGGCTGGGCGAGGCCGGGGGCCTGACGCAGTTCGGCGTCAACCTCGTGATGCTTGAACCCGGCGCGATGTCCTCCTTGCGCCACTGGCACCACAACGAAGACGAATTTGTCATGGTGACAGAAGGCGAATGCACCCTGGTCCAGGACGAAGGCGAAACCGTCATGCGCCCGGGCGATTGCGCCGCCTTCCCGGCGGGGAACCCGGATGGCCACCATTTCATCAACCGGACCGACCGGATCGCGAAGTTCCTCGTCGTCGGAACGAAGGCCCCCAGCGAAACCGCCGTCTATTCCGACGTCGACCTGATGGTGCAGATCGGCGGCGGTCAGGCCGTGTTCACCTACAAGGACGGCTCGCCATACAAGGGGCCGCGCTGATGCCCAAGGTCACCCTTCCGCCCTGGGTGGACGAGACCGCCTATGTCCACCCGGTCATCGGCCAGCATCCCGGCCCCTACCGGTATCAGCTGATGTCCGACCTGGGCGGCCTCACGCAGTTCGGGGCCTTCCTTGAAGAGCTGCCCCCCGGCAGCCGCTCGGGGCACCGCCACTGGCACGAGGCCGAGGACGAGATGATCTGGATGATCTCGGGCGAGGTCGTGCTGGTCGAAGAGACCGAGACGATCCTGCGCGCCGGTGACGTCGCCACCTGGCCCGCCGGCCACCCCGTTGGCCACCGGCTCGACAACCGCTCGGACGCGCCGGCACGTTACCTCGTGATCGGCACCCGGGCCGAGCGCGACCGGATCCATTACGAGGACCATGATCTCGTCACCGAAAAGGACGGCGCCACGCGCCGCTACCTGCGCCGTGACGGCACGCCCCATGACCTTCCGAAGGGAAAAGGCGCATGATCTTGCAGGCAACACCAGGCCCGGCCAGTGGCCAGCTAACCCTGCGCTTGTATTCTGTAAGTAGCCCTAATCGCTTGAGTTGTTTGTCGAATCGTGGTCTCCTGAAACCAATGGTTCGCAGGACGGTCGGCCCCATTCACCGCCCTGGTCTGCGCGCCTTCCCCTCCAGCAAGAGAGAGAAGGCCATGGGTCCCGCAGACATTCTTCAATCCTACCTCGACGATATCGCCCAGACGGTGATGAAAGAGCAGTTCGATGCCTATGCCGCGCGCATCCAACTGCCGCTGCGCATCCTCACCTCGCAGGCCAGCCTGAAGGTCGCGACGACGGAAGACCTCAAGGACGGCTTCGAATCCTTCATCGAGATGATCCAAAGCCACGGCGTGACCGATTATCTCCGCTTCGTCCACGCCGCCAACTTCCAGGGCAACGATCACATCGTCGGCGTCTATGAGACGCGGATGCTGAACGCGGGCCGCCTCGTCCTGCCGGTCTTTCATTCCAAGATCTGGATCGGCCAGTACGGGGGCGCCTGGAAGGCGATCAAGATTCACAACACCACCAAGGAGACGCGCTGGCCTATGCTGCTGTCGCGCCTCGAAGACCATGCGTCCAAGGAAAACTGACATGACCGATTTCACCATGACCACCGATGCCGACGGCATCGCCACCATCACCTGGGACGTCGCCCAGAAGTCGATGAACGTGATGTCGACCGAGGCGTTCGCGCTTCTCAGCACGCAGGTCGACCAGGCGCTTGCCGACCCTGCGGTGAAGGGGATCATCCTGACCAGCGGCAAGAAGGATTTCGCTGGCGGCATGGACCTGAACGTCATCGCCAGGATGCGGGCCGGTGGCGCGCAGGCGATCTTCGATGGCGTCATGGGCATGCACCAGGTGCTGCGCAAGATCGAACGCGCCGGGATGGACCCGAAGACCCTGAAGGGCGGGAAGCCCATCGTCGCGGCCCTTCCCGGCACCGCACTCGGGATCGGCCTTGAACTCCCGCTCTCCTGCCACCGGATCATCGCCGCCGACAACCCCAAGGCCAAGATCGGCTTGCCCGAGATCATGGTCGGCATCTTCCCTGGCGCCGGTGGCACCACCCGCCTGATCCGCAAGCTTGGCGCGATGATGGCCGCACCCTTCCTTCTTGAAGGCAAGCTCTCCTCGCCGAAAGAGGCAAAGATGGCCGGGATCATTGATGAAGTCGTGGCCCCCGAAGACCTTCTCAAGCGCGCGAAGGAGTGGGTCCTCTCCGCCACCGACGCCGACCTCGTGAAGCCCTGGGACCAGAAGGGCTACAAGATGCCCGGCGGCGCGCCTTATCACCCCGCAGGCTTCCAGACCTATGTCGGAGCGTCGGCCATGGTCCTTGGCAAGACCATGGGCGTCTATCCTGCGGCCAAGGCGCTCCTCGCCGCGGCCTATGAAGGCGCGCTCGTCCCCTTCGACACCGCGCTGAAGATCGAGGCGCGGCATTTCACGTCGGTCCTGATGAACCCCTCGTCCTCGGCGATGATCCGCAGTCTCTTCATCAACAAGGAGGCGCTTGAGAAAGGTGCCAACCGGCCCAAGGTCGCCGATCAGGCGGTGAAGAAGCTTGGCGTCATCGGCGCCGGCATGATGGGGGCGGGCATCGCCTATGTCAGCGCCAATGCCGGGATCGAGGTCGTCCTGATCGACGCCACGCAAGAAGCGGCCGATCGCGGCAAGGCGCATTCGGAAGGTCTTCTCGACAAGGGCATGAAGCGCGGCAAGGTCACCGCCGAAAAGAAGGCCGAAGTCCTCTCCCGCATCACCGCCACCACCGACTATGAGGCCCTTGCGGGCACCGACCTGATCGTCGAGGCCGTGTTCGAAGACCCGAAGATCAAAGCAGAGGTCACCGCGAAGGTCGAGGCCGCGACCGATGCGATCTATGCCACCAACACCTCCACCCTGCCGATCACCGGGCTTGCCGGGGCGTCGAAGCGGCCCGACCAGTTCATCGGCATTCACTTCTTCAGCCCCGTCGACAAGATGAACCTGGTGGAGATCATCCGCGGCAAGGAAACCGGCGACGTCGCCGTCGCCAAGGCGCTGGATTTCGTCCGTCAGATCAGGAAGACCCCGATCGTCGTCAACGACGCCCGCTTCTTCTACGCCAACCGCTGCATCATCCCCTATATCAACGAGGGCATCCGCATGGTCGCCGAAGGGGTGGAACCGGCGCTGGTCGAGAATGCGGCGAAGCTTGTCGGCATGCCCTTGGGCCCCCTGCAACTGGTCGACGAGACCTCGATCGACCTTGGGGTGAAGATCGCCAAGGCGACGAAGCAGGCCATGGGTGCGGACTACCCGGATGAGGCGGTGGATCACGTCCTCTTCTGGATGGCCGACCAGGGCCGCCTTGGCAAAAAGGCCAACGCGGGCTTCTACGCCTATTCCGACAAGGGCGAACGGCTGGGTCTGTGGGAAGGACTCGAGGCGAAGTATCCGCTCGACAAGGCGCAGCCCTCGCTCATCGACGTGCAGCACCGCCTGCTCTTCGCACAGGTGCTGGAGGCCGTCCGCGCGCTGGAAGAGGGTGTCCTGACCGACATCCGCGAGGGCGACGTCGGCGCGATCCTGGGCTGGGGCTTCGCGCCCTGGTCGGGCGGGCCGTTCTCGTGGCTCGACATGATCGGTGCCCCCCGCGCGGTCGAAATTTGCCGCGGCCTCAGCGCCCAGTTCGGCCCGCGCTTCCACGCCCCGGCCCTCCTGCGCGAGATGGCCGAGAAGGGCGAGACCTTCTACGGCCGCTTCGGCGGCGAAAAGCAGGCGGCCTGACCCGTCGCTCATCGGTCCTTTCGGTCCCTCTTCGCCAATATCCTGCGCCAGGCGAAGAGGGACCGAAGGGACCGATGAGCCGTGTTCCGGGCATAGGTTAACAAGATCTCGTCTCTCCGCGCGTAGAGACGCAAGGAAGACGCTTGGAAGACGGAAGGAAGACGCCGGAAACCCGGCCCGAGCCTCAGGGATTAACCAGGTTCGGCGGGGTCTTCCCCTCGGCCCAGGCGATCAGGTTCGTGACCGCCATCATCCCCATGTTCTCACGCACCTCAAGGCAGGCGGTGCCGAGATGGGGTAAGAGCGTGACATTCTCCATGCCCATGAAGGCCGCCGGAACCTTCGGCTCGAACTCGTAGACGTCCAGCCCCGCCCCGGCGATCTGCCCCTTCTGCAGGGCCGCGATCAGCGCGGTTTCATCCACCACGTCGCCGCGGGCAATGTTCACGAAGATCCCGGATTTCTTCATCATTTCCAGAGCCTTGGCATTGATCAGGTGATGCGTCGCCTTACCCCCCGGCACGGCCACCACCACGAAATCCGCCGCCATCGCCTCGGCCATCTCCACCTGCCGCGCGGGCAGTCCCGGGTCCTCGACCCTGGAGCGGTTGTAGAACACCACCTCCATGTCGAACCCGTAATGGCAGCGCTTCGCGATCGCCTTGCCGATCCGCCCGAAGCCGATGATTCCAAGGCGTTTTCCGGTGACATGCGTGCCCAGCATCTGCACCGGCCCCCAGCCCTCCCACTTCCCCGCCCGCAGAAGCCGTTCCCCCTCTCCCAACCGCCGCGCGGTCATCAGGATCAGGCTCAAGGCGATGTCCGCCGTCGCATCCGTCACCGCGCCGGGTGTGTTGGAAACGGCGATTCCGGCAGCCTTCGCGGCGTCGACGTCGATGTGGTTGTAGCCCACCCCGAAGTTCGCCAGGATCTTCGCGCGTGGCGCGGAAACATCAGCGAAAACATCAGGTTGGAAACGGTCGCCCAGCGTCGGCAGCACCGCGTCGTAGTCGCGCAAGCTTGCCCGCAGCTCATCCGCCGACAGGACATCGGTCCGGTCGCGCAGGGTCACATCGAAGCGGTCCCGCGCGGCCTCAAGCACGCGGTCGGGCAGGCGGCGGGTGATCAGAAGTTTCTGTTTCAAAAGAGTTTTCCTCCCAAGGGAACCTCATGGCCCGGACCGATCAGCACGACCTGGCCCTCCTCGTCCGGCACGCCCAGGACCAGTACCTCGGACATCACCGGGCCGATCTGGCGGGGCGGAAAGTTGACGACGGCGAGCACCTGCCGTCCGACCAGCCCCTCGGGCGTGTAGTGTTTGGTGATCTGCGCCGAGGACCGCTTCTCGCCGATCCCCGGCCCGAAATCGACCCAAAGCTTGATCGCGGGCTTCCGCGCCTCGGGGAAGGGTTCGGCCCGGGTGATCCGGCCAACGCGGATGTCGACCTTTTCGAAATCGCCGTAGGTGATGGTCATTTCCCAAGCTCCCGTCCCCGGTCGGCAGCGGCCTTGACGGCACGCTTCAGAAGCGCGGGGAACCCGGTTTCCGGGTCCATCAGCACCGCCAGCGCCGCGGCCGTCGTCCCGCCGGGCGAGGTCACGTTGATCCGCAATTGTGCTGCCGTTTCAGGGCTTTGGAACGCCAGTTCCCCCGCCCCGCAGACCGTGGCCCGGGCAAGCTTCATCGCCACCTCGGCCGGCAGGCCCTCAGCCTCGCCCGCCGCTGCCATCGCCTCGATCAGGTGAAAGACGTAAGCCGGACCGGAGCCCGAAACGGCGGTCACCGCGTCAATCTGATCTTCACGGGTCAGGACGACAACCTGCCCCACCGCAGCCATCAGTTCCTGTGCCAGGCCCATGTCCGCATCCGACACCCGCCCGTTGCGGCACAGCGCCGTGATCCCCCGGCCCACCATCGCGGGCGTGTTCGGCATGGTGCGGACGATGGGCGTCTCGGCCCCGAGCGCCGCCTCGAAACTTGCGATGGTGGTGCCGGCGGCGATCGAGACGAAAAGGGTCGTCCCGTTTCCCAATGCCTGCAAAGCGGGCAGGGCGCTGCCCATCATCTGCGGCTTTACGGCCAGCACCGCCACCGCCGCCTCGGACGGCAACCCTTCGTTCAACCGCGTGCCGCAGCCGATCAGCCAGTCGGTCGGGTTGGGCTCGATCACCCAGACGGAGGACGGCGGCAGCCCGGCCTTCAGCCAGCCCGCCAGAAGGGCCGATCCCATCTTTCCGCAGCCAAGCAGTACCAGCCCGTCCCGGGCGACGCGATCCAGTGCCATGGAACCCCCCTCTTGTGGGGAAGAACCTAGGCGCGCCCGTAAGCCTCGGCAATGGCGACTTTCATCGCCTTCTCCGGGGTCTGGTCGCCCCAGACCGCAAGCTGGAACGCCGGGTAGAAGCGTTCCGATGCCATGACCGCGCTGGCGATCAGCCGGTCGATCTGTTCCGGCCCCGCCATCTGCCCGCCGCAGAGGAGGAGGCCATAGCGCCAGACCATCAGCTTCTGTTCCGCCCACCAGGTGAAGGCGCCGGTCCAGACCATGTCGTTGCAGCGGTTCAGCACATCGTGCAGCGCGCCGATCTTGTCCTCGGGCGGCTCCATCTCGAAGGTGCAGATGAGGCGCAGGGTTTCGTCCTGCGGGCTCCAGGCAAGCGTCAGCGAATAGGTCCGCCACTGCCCTTCGACCGCCATGGCGATCTGGTCGTCGGTGACGCGATCGAACTCCCACGCATGGTGTTCGGCCAGCGTTTCGACGATGTCGATCGGATGCAGATCGTCCATCGCAGCGTAGTCTTCGGAAAGCGACATTGCCCGGCCTCATTATGAAGCTTCAGGCGGGCCAAGACCCACTAGAAGCTGGGTGTCTGGCAAGGGTCAGCGTTTGCCCGACGCAGCCCTTACTAGATATGGTGGGACACGAGCGGAAGCCTGTAAAGTGATTTCTTCCGAAATAAGCTGTGGAGAACCGTTTTTCTGCGCCAGAGAGTCAGGAGAGTCAAAGACTTGGCGAGAAGCGGCCGTCGGGGACTCGTTCCGGGCGAGTAAAGACGAAAAAAGCCCCCGTGCGGGGTGGCACGGGGGCATGTCGGGTGCGTCTCGGCCTTTCAGGGGACAGACGGGCCGGGACCGAAGCGATGGGGACAGATCGCATTTCCGAACGCCTCTCGTATAGGGTCGCCCGGAATCGGGATTGTGACAGTCCTGCCCCCGTCGCAAGTTTCCTGTGGATCAATTCGCCTTCGACCGGATCATCCCGACGATATCCTTCGTTCTGTTCAGGATCGGCTGGGCGATCGCCTCGGCCCGTTCGGCGCCGTCGCCAAGGATGCGGTCGATCTCTGCCGGGTCGGCCATCAGGCGGTTCATCTCGGTCGTGATCGGGGCCAGTTTCGCCACCGCAAGATCGGCAAGCTTAGGCTTGAAGGTGCCGAACTGCGCGCCGGCAAATTCCGAGACGACACCGGCAACAGTTTGGCCCGACAAAGCCGAATAGATGTTCACAAGGTTCTTCGCCTCGGGCCGGTCCTTTAGGCCTTCCACGCTGTCCGGCAACGGCTCGGGGTCGGTTTTGGCCTTGCGGATCTTTGCGGCGATGGTGTCGGCGTCGTCGGTCAGGTTGATGCGGCTCTGGTCCGAAGGGTCCGACTTCGACATCTTCTTCGTCCCGTCGCGCAAGCTCATCACCCGCGTGGCAGCGCCCTCGATCAGGGGTTCGACCACGGGGAAGAAATCCACCCCGTAGTCGTTGTTGAACTTGATCGCGATGTCGCGGCACAGTTCCAGATGCTGCTTCTGGTCATCGCCCACCGGGACCATCGTCGCATGGTAGGTCAAGATGTCGGCGGCCATCAGCGACGGATAGGCGAAAAGCCCAAGCGACGCGTTCTCGGCATTCTTGCCCGCGGTCTTGTCCTTCCACTGGGTCATCCGGCTCATCCAGCCCATGCGGGCGATGCAGTTGAAGATCCAGCCAAGTTCGGCATGGGCGCTCACCTGGCTCTGGTTGAAGAGGATCGACCGCTTCGGATCGATCCCCGCCGCGATGAAGGCCGCCGCCCCCTCGCGCGTCTGCTGGCGTAACTTCTCGGGGTCCTGCCAGACCGTGATCGCGTGCAGGTCGACAAGGCAGTAGATCGTCTCGATCCCCTCGTCCTGCTTTTCGACGAACCGCTTCAAGGCGCCCAGATAGTTGCCCAGCGTCAAACCGCCCGAGGGCTGGATGCCCGAAAAGATCCGGGGTGTGAAGGTGGCGGATGGCGCGGAAGGCATGGGCAGGCTCCGTCTGGCAAAAGCTGACGAACCCGCGTAATCGAAGGGGCATTGGGCGTCAATCAGGCAGGACGGGCGGGCAGGAATGGAACATCAGCAATACCCCTCGCCCTTCAACCCTTTGCCGATGATCGTTTGGGTCCTCATCCTGCCCCTCGTTGCGATGGAACTGGTCCTGTCGCTGGCCGACGCCGGTCTGGTCGGAGGCGGGCAGGGCATCGCCTGGCGGATACAGGCGGTCGAACGCTTCGGGCTTTTCCCCGAGCTTCTGCGCTACCAGTGGGAAACCGGCGGCCAGCCCTACGGAGAACTCCTGCGGCTCGTCACCTATCCGCTGGTCCACGCCAGTTTCACCCATGCGCTCTTTGCTGTTGTCCTTATGCTGGCGCTCGGCAAGATGGTGGCCGAGATCTTCCGCTGGTGGGCGGTCCTGGTCGTAGTCTTCGGCTCCGCCATCGTGGGCGGCCTTGCCTATGGGTTCCTGATCCCCGGCCTTCGGACGCAACTCATCGGGGCCTATCCTGCGGTCTACGGGCTGATCGGGGCCTTCACCTTCCTCTTGTGGGTCAACCTCGCCCGCAGCGGCGCGAACCGCTACCGCGCGTTCAGCCTGATCGGGGCGCTGCTGTTCTTCCAGCTCGTCTTCGGCGTTCTTTTCGGCGCGAACTGGGACTGGGTCGCCGATGTCACCGGCTTTGCGGCCGGCTTCGTGATCAGCTTCTTCGTCAGCCCCGGCGGCTGGTCGCGGGTGATGGACAAGGTCCGTCAGCGCTGACGGCGGAAGGCGCCCTTCAGCTCGACCCAGCTCATCCCGCCGATCAGAAGGACGGTGCCGAAGTAGACGGCCATCGCCGTCAGCACCATTGCGCCGAGTGCGGCGGTGCGCAGGCCCGGTGTCGTCAGCGGTCCGGCCAGCGCGGTCGTCAGGCCCCAGAGGACCAGCCCCATCAGCGCTGAGGCAATGATAATCCGCGGCACGCGGGCAATGAAGCGGGCGTCCAGCTGCACCGCATCGCCCATCGCCCGCGAGCCGCGCCAAAGCTGCCAGACCATCACCCAGGCCGAGACAGTGGTGGCGATCGCCGCCGCCAGCCAGCCGATCAGCGGCAGAAGGCCGATGGCAAGGGCTGCGTTCACCACCATCGACCAGACCGCATAGCGGAAGGGCGAGCGTGTATCTTCGCGCGCGTAGAACAGCGGTTGCAGCACCTTGTGCAGCACAAAGGCCGGCAGCCCGGCCCCATAGACCGCCAGCGCCCAGGCGGTGTTCGCCGTCGCCTCGGCCCCATAGGCCCCGCGCTGGAAGAGGACCGAGATGATCGGCCAGGCGATCACCATCAGCGCGACGGCCGCGGGCAGGGTGAGGAGGAGCGCAAACTCCGCCCCACGGTTGAAGGACATGCGCGAGCCCTCGGCATCCGCGGCGCGCAGCCGGCGCGACAGGTCCGGCAGAAGGACGATCCCGATGGCAATGCCGACAACGCCCAGCGGCAGCTGGTAGATGCGGTCGGCGTTGTAAAGCCAGACGACGGCCCCTTCAGTCATGCTCGCCACCTGCCGGCCGACGATCAGGTTGATCTGCACCACGCCCCCCGCCAGCACGGCGGGGGCCGCAATGATTGCCAGCCGCTTCAGTTCCGGCGTCAGGACCGGCCAGCGGAAGGGCAGGCGATAGCCCAGGTGCCGTACGGCGGCCCAGCTGACCAGAAGTTGGAGGATGCCTGAGATCGTCACTGACCAGGCGAGCGTCCGCCCCATGTCCCAGCCCATGCGGTTGGCCAGAAGCATGCCAACGATCATCGTGGCTGAGAGGAGGATCGTGACCGCCGAGGTGATGACGAACCGCCCTGAGGCGTTCAGCATCCCGGACAGAAGGGCGGTCAGCGAGATGAAGAGGATATAGGGGAAGGCGATCTGGCCCAGCGTGACCGCGATGTCAAAGCGTTCGTCGCCGACAAAGCCCGAGGCCATCATGATGACCAGAAGCGGCATCCCCAGGATCGCAAGGATCGAGAAGACGGTCAGCAGCCCTGCCATGCCCCAGAAGGCATCGCGGGCAAAGGCCTCGGCATCCTCGCCCGCCTCGACCTTCTTGGCGAACATCGGCACGAAAGCAAAGTTGAAGGCCCCTTCGGCAAAGAAGCGGCGGAACATGTTCGGCAGGGATTGCGCGATGACGAAGGCCTGCGCGACGGGGCCGTCACCAAGGTACTTGGCCAGGAAGATATCGCGCAAGAGGCCTGCCACCCGACTGACCAGAGTCCAGGACCCGACGGTCAGGAAGCCCTTGACGATGCGGACGGGTTTCATTCGATTTCAATTCTCCGGCGGGTCCGCTCGTCGAGCCCTTCGGGCACTCCTCGCTCCGGCGACGTGCAGCTAGGAGTGCCCGAAGGGCTCGACGAGCGGGCCATGCTCATGCCTGCGCCCGCTCCGCACCTTCGGCGATGGCGGCGCGCAGCTTGCGGTCCAGCGACTCCTGCCGGTGCTTCTGGTGCAGCTTCAGTCCGAACATGTCCTTCACGTAGAAGGTATCGACCACCTGAGCCCCATAGGTCGCGATCACGGCGCTGGCAATGTAGATGTTGTTCGCCGCCAGCGTCCGGGTCAGGTCATAAAGCAGGCCGGGCCGGTCGCGGGTATCGACCTCGATGATCGTGTATATCTCGGACCCTTCATTGTCGAAGGTGATATGCGTCGGGAAGCGGAACTCGCGGTCGCGCTTCTTCAGCTTGTCGCGGTCCTTCAGCGCCTCGCGGGCAAGGACCTCGCCCTTCAGCGTGCGCTCGATCATCTGGCGCAGGCGCGGCAGGCGGCTGACCTCGTAGGGCCGGCCCTCGATGTCCTGCACCCAGAAGACGGCGGTGGCATAGCCGTCCTTCGAGGTATAGGTCCGCGCGTCCACGACGTTCGCGCCGACGAGCGCAAGGGCCCCCGCGAGACGGCTGAAGATGCCCGGATGGTCGGCCAGCGCAAAGGCCGCGCGAGTGGCGTCGCGGTCGGGGTCGGGGTGCAGGTCGATGCGGATCTCGCTGTCGCCAAGGCCTTGCAGCAGCCGAGCGAAGACCAGATGCGTGTCGGTCGACAGCCCCTGCCAATAGGGCGCATAATGCCGGTCGGTCTCATGCTCGAGCGCGGCGGGCGTCCAGTCTGCCAGCCGCTGGCGGAGCGCTGCCTTCGCGTCGTCGGTGCGGTTCTCGCGGTTGATGGTCTCGAGACCGCCTTCCAGCGCCTCGGCGGTCTGCTTGTAAAGCTGCCGCAAGAGCATGGCCTTCCAGTTGTTCCACGTCCCCGGCCCGACGCCCCGGATGTCGCAGACCGTCAGCACCGTCAGCAGGTCCAGCCGCTTCTTCGTCTTAACCGCCTTGGCGAAGTCACGCACCGTGCGCGGATCGCCGATGTCGCGCTTCTGCGCCATGTCGGACATCAGAAGGTGGTAGCGCACCAGCCATTCCACCGTCTCGCATTCTTCCGGGTCCAACCCCAGCCGCGGGGCAACCCGCCGCGCGATCTGCGCGCCCAGGATCGAGTGATCCTCGGGCCGCCCCTTGCCGATGTCGTGAAGGAGAAGCGCCACGTAAAGCACCCGCCGGTTCACCCCCTCCTTCAGGATGCCGCTGGCCACCGGCAGCTCTTCGACCAATTCCCCCCGCTCGATCTGCGCCAGGCAGCTGATCGTCTGGATGATGTGTTCGTCCACCGTGTAGTGGTGGTAGACGTTGAACTGCATCATCGCGACGATGGGCTCGAACTCGGGGATGAAGGCCGACAGCACGCCCAGCTCGTTCATCCGGCGGAGCGGACGTTCCGGGTTCCCGTGCTTGAGAAGGAGGTCCAGGAAGATCCCCTGCGCCTCGGGGTCCTCGCGCATGTCGTCATCGATCAGCGCCAGGTTCGCCGCCAGAAGCCGCATCACGTTGGGGTGGAGAAGGTATCCCGTCCGCAGCGCCTCTTCGAAGACGCGCAGAAGGTTCAGCTTGTCCGACAGGAATGCCGCGGGGTCCACAAGGTCCAGCCGGCCCTGCACCAGCTTGTAGCCCTTCTGCACCTGCTTGGTGCGCTTGAAGATGCCGAAGAGGCTCGCTTCCTTCTTGGCATGCCGCGCCTCAAGCTCGGTCAGGAAGATCCGCGTCAGCTCGCCCACCCGGGTCGCAAGGCGGAAGTAGTCCTGCATGAAATGCTCAACCGCCCTGCGGCCGCCCGCGTCCCGATAGCCCATGCGCTCGGCGACCTCGACCTGCAGGTCGAAGGTCAGCGTGTCCATCGCCCGGCCGGTGATGTAGTGCAGATGGCAGCGCGCCGCCCAGAGGAAATCCTCGGCCTCGGCAAAGCTGTCGAACTCCTCGCGGCTGAGAAGCCCCGCGCCGACCAGCCCCTCGGCATCCGGCACGCGGTGCAGATGCTTGCCGATCCAGTAGAGCGTCTGCAGGTCGCGCAGGCCGCCCTTGCCCTCCTTGACGTTCGGCTCCAGCACATAGCGCTGACCGCCCTGCCGGCGGTGGCGCTCGGCCCGTTCGGCAAGCTTCGCCTCGATGAATTCAGCGCCCGAGGTGCTGAAGAGGTCGGACCAGAGGCGGGCATCAAGATCGGCCGAAAGGGCAAGGTCGCCCGCGATATGGCGGTGCTCCAGAAGTGCGGTGCGGATCGTCACGTCCTCGCGCCCAAGGCGCAGGCAGTCCTTCACCGTGCGGCTGGCATGGCCGACCTTCAGCTTCAGGTCCCACAAAAGGTACAGCATCGTCTCGGTGACGGCTTCCGCCCAGGGTGTGATCTTCCAGGGGCTGAGGAACAGCAGGTCCACGTCGGACTGCGGGGCCATCTCGCCGCGCCCATAGCCGCCGACGCCAAGGATCGCGACGCGTTGGGCCTCGGTCGGATTGGAGAGCGGATGCAGCAACCGCGCCGCCTCGAAGGCAACCTGCACCAGCACATCCGTCAGGCGCGCCTGCGCCGTGATCAGCGCCCTTGCAGCACGCGGGGTGGTGTGAAAGGCCGCTTCATGCGCAGCGACCGCGGCCAACCGGGCGGCCAGCAGGTGCCGGGCGATAACGGCACGCGCCTGCTTGCCGTCGCGGATCCCGTCGAGGTCGGCGCGGATCGCCGCCATCAGCTCGGCGGGGACGGGCAGCGGATAGCCCGGCGTTGCGGCGGCCTCGGCCGCAGCGCGGGCGATGGCCGTCGCAGTCACGATGTCAGAGTCCCGGGCCGGCAAAGCTGCGCGGGGCCGGGTCGATCACCACGACCTGGTTGTCCCGGATCTGTGCCACGGCAAGACCGCGTTCGTTGGTGCCGTTGTCGAGGAAGCGGAAGATGCCCGAAACACCGGCAAAGCCTGCGCGCTGGGTCAGCGCCGCACGCGTGATCGGCGCACCGCCCGCGCCGCGCGCTAGGGCTCCGATGGCGGCGATCCCGTCATAGGCAAGGCCCGCCACGGCACTGGGCGCGGCCCCGTAGGCCGCCGTGTAGCGCGACTGGAACTGCGACTGAAGGCCAGGGTCCGGCATCGCGAACCAGCCGCCCTGCACGCCCGGCAGGGACAGCGTCGCCGACGGAATGTCCCACCGCGTCAGGCCGATGAACTGGGTCGAGCTTCGGTCGATCCCGTTGTCGACCAGAAGCTGCGTCAGCAGCGGCAGCGCGCCCGCGGTGTCGGCCGTCAGGAACAGCGCATTCGCCCCCGTGGACCGCGCCGTGGCAACGATGCCCCCCGCCGCCTGGACGATGCCGTTCTGCGAGAATTCATACGAGCTGACGCCGGCCACGCGGCCCCCAGCGGCGGTCACGCTGCGCTCGATCGCGGCGCGCCCGACATCCCCGGCGACGTTCCGGTCATGAACAATCAGGATGTTCGACTTGCCGTTGCGGACCGCATGTCCGGCCAGCCGCCGCGCCGTATTGTCGAAGGTCTGGCCTAGGACAAAGACATTGCCCCCGGCAATCGCGGTGTTGTTGGAAAAGGCCAGGACGTTGACGCCCGAATTCGCCACCGCCACACCCGCCGCATTCGCCTCTTCGGAATAGAACGGTCCAAGGATGATCTGGGCCCCCTCATCCACCGCCTGCCGGGCAAGCGCACCGGCCTGCGTCGGGTTCGCTGCGGTCCGGTAGACGCGAAGGTCGATGGTCACGCCCGACAGATCCGCCATCGCCAGCCGGGCGGCGTTTTCGAGACTGGTGCCGAAGACCTCGTCCTGCGTCTGGCCCGAACCTGACGGGATCAGGAGGGCAACCTGCACGGCCCCGCCACTGCCGCGCGACGGGGACGGACCCGTCGCCGGCACGCAGGCGGCAACCAGACCGGCGCAGAGGACCACGGCGGCACGACCCAGCGACTTGCGGGCCAGGCGAAGAACGGACAACATGGAAAGCCTCACTCTGCGGCGCTGTTTGCGATTTTGGTGCAGGGTAGTGGGTTCGAAAAGGGATGTAAACTTTTGAGGAGCGCGGCCGATCCGTCCCAGACCGTCCATCGGCCGGACTTGCGTGCCGTCCCGCCGGGCCTTCATCTTGTCTCGACGCCGATTGGCGCGGCGCGCGACATCACGCTGCGCGCCCTTGATATCCTTGCCGGGGCCGATGTCCTCGTGGCCGAGGACACACGCACCCTTCGCCACCTGATGGAGATCCACGGCATCCCCCTCGGCGGCCGTCAGGTCATCGCGTACCACGACCACAGCGGCGAGGGCACCTTGCAGCGTCTGGTCGGGCTGATCGCGGAAGGTCGCAGCCTCGCCTACGCGTCCGAGGCAGGGACGCCGCTGATTTCCGACCCGGGGTTCGAACTGGCCCGCGCCGTTGCGAACGCAGGCCTGCCGATGACGGCGGCTCCTGGCCCCTGTGCTGCGATCTGCGCGCTGACCCTGTCCGGCCTGCCTTCTGACCGCTTCTTCTTCGCCGGTTTCCCGCCCGCGGCCAAATCGGCCCGGGCCGAGATGATCTCAGGCCTGGCCGGGGTTCAGGCAACGCTGATCTTCTACGAAAGCCCGAAACGCCTGGCGGCTTTCCTCGCCGAGCTTGCCCGCATCCTCGGGTCCGACCGCGCGGCCGTCGTGTGCCGCGAACTGACCAAACGCTTCGAAGAGGTCTTGCGCGGACCACTGGGCAACCTGGCCGAAACTCTCGGTGCGCGTGAGGTGAAGGGCGAAATCGTGGTCCTCGTCGACCGGGCCGCAGAAGGTGCCGTCAGCGAAGAAAAGATCGAGGCCGCGCTGGCCGCGGCGCTCCGGACGATGAGCGTTAAGGATGCAGCAAGTTTTGTGTCGCAAACTCTGGGGGTGCCGCGCAAGATTGCGTACCGGATCGCGCTCGACCGCGCCAAGGACCAGGAAGACCCCGATGCCCTTTGACTTTGTCGCTGCCCCCTCACCGAACGCCCGGTCCCGTCGCGGGCTGCAGAACCACCTGTCAGGCCATGCCGCCGAAGCGTCGGTCGCCCGGCATTACGAAGACCGGGGTATCGCGATCGCCCTCCGCAACTGGCGGGGCAGCGGCGGGGAGATCGACCTTATCGGTCGGGATGGCGATCAAGTCATCGTGGTCGAAGTCAAGCACAGCAAGACCCATGATCTTGCCGCCTCGCATGTCTCCCGCGCCCAGGTCGCCCGCATCTTCCAGACGGTGGAGGAATTTCTTGGTGGCGAACCCCGTGGTCTTCTGACCGATGTCCGGATCGATCTGGCGCTGGTCGACGGGCAGGGCCGGATCGAGGTGATCGAGAACGCCTTCGCCTGAATTGCATCTTCGGCCGCCTTCGGTCATCACTCGGCGGACACCCAGCCGGAGACAGCGATGCCGCTCAAGGTAGCCTTGCAGATGGACCCCATCGGGTCGGTCAACATCAACGCCGATTCCACCTTCCGCATCGCGCTCGAGGCGCAGGCGCGGGGGCACGCGCTGTTCTTCTACACGCCGGACCGGCTGGCCTTTATCGAGGGCCGGGTCATGGCCCGGGGTTGGCCGATCGAGGTCCGGCGCGAGGTCGGGAACCACGTGACCTACGGCGCGGAGACCGACGTCGATCTGGGCGAGATGGACGTGGTCTGGCTCCGGCAGGACCCGCCCTTCGACATGGGCTACATCACAACCACGCATCTGCTGGAGATGATCCATCCCCGGACCCTGGTCGTGAACGACCCCTTCTGGGTGCGGAATTCGCCCGAGAAGCTTCTGGTCCTCCGTTTCCCGGACCTGACCCCGCCCACCGCGATCGCCCGCGATCTTGGTACGATCCGCGCTTTCAAGGCGCGGCATGGGGATATCATCCTGAAGCCCCTTTACGGAAACGGCGGGGCGGGGGTGTTCCGGCTGGACCCGAACGACCGGAACCTCTCCAGCCTCCATGAGCTGTTCATGGGGATCAACCGTGAGCCCCTGATCGTGCAGAAGTTCCTGCCGGCGGTCGAAAAGGGCGACAAGCGGGTGATCCTGGTCGACGGCGAGCCGGTGGGGGCGATCAACCGGGTGCCGCAGGCGGGGGAGACGCGGTCGAACATGCATGCCGGGGGGCGGCCCGAGAAGGTGGGCCTCACGGAGCGGGACCTTGAAATCTGCCGGACCATCGGCCCCGTCTTGCGCGAGAAGGGGCAGGTCTTCGTCGGGATCGACGTGATCGGCGACTGGCTGACCGAGATCAACGTGACCTCGCCCACGGGCATCCAGGAATTGGAGCGGTTCGACGGGACCAATGCCGCCCAGCGGATCTGGGAGGTGATCGAGGCGAAGCGGCGGGGGTGACGGCCGGTCTTGACTTGACCACAGTGGTCAGATTCTGAAAATCACTCCTTTTCAAATATTTACGCGTGGGCATTAGGGATTCCTTAACCTGCGCCGCAACTGTCCGGGTGGATGCCCGAACCGCGCCCTGAAGGCGCGCGAGAGGGTGGCGGGGCCGGAAAAACCGGTGCGGAGCGCGACTTCGGCCAGGGGGTGACGCGTATCGGTCAGCATCCGCCGCGCGGCCTGGAGGCGGAGGCCGAGCGCGTGGGCGGCGGGCGTGGTGCCCAGTGCGTCGCGGAACAGCGTTTCCAGACGTCGGGACGAGAGGCCAACGGCATGGGCGGTCTCGGCGGACGTCTCGGGCGCGTCGATCCGCGCCTCCATCCGGGCCAGCGCTGCGGCCACCCGCGCATCAAGCCCGGGTTCCGGTTCGGCGGCGGCGACCTGCGGCTCATGTCCCGGCCGGGCGCGGGTGAGGAAGCTGGAGGCGACCTGCCGGGCAAGGGCTGCGCCGTGGCGCGCGCGGATCAGGTGCAGCATGAAGTCCGCTGCCGGGGCTGCGCCCGAGATCGTCACGCGGTTGCGGTCGATGACGAAACGGTCGGGGACCACATCCACTTCGGGATGGGCGGCGGCGAGGTCTTCGAGGTCCTCCCAGTGAACGGTCGCGCGGTAGCCGTCCAGAAGCCCGGCGCGGGCGAGGACCCAGGGCGCGGCGTCAATGCCGCCGACAAGGGCAAAGCGGGGCGCAATGCGGCGAAGGTCGCGGATCAGGGGCCGCGTCGCCACCTCGGCCAGCCGGTATCCGGCGACGACGACCAGTGCATCAGCCCCGGCGGCATGGGCGAGGGGGCCGGAGGAGGGCAGCTCGATCCCGCAGGTGAGGGGCACCGGCGCGCCGTCGGGCGAGACGACGCGCCAGCGGTAGGCCTCCACCCCTAGCTGCCGGTTGGCATTCCGCAAGGGGTCAAGCGCGGAGGCGACCTCGAGGATCGAGGCCTGCGGGAGCACGAGGAGTGCGATGGTCAGGGGCGCGTCTGAAGGCTGGAAGATTGCATTTTCCGTCATGCGGATTTCGTAGACGGCAAAGAGCGGTTTGGGAAGCCCGCTATGCTGGCGCGCAAATCCGGGGAGGAAACCGATGCCGCTGAACATGAACAAGGAAGTCTTCATCACCTGCGCCGTGACCGGATCGGGCGGGACGCAGGACCGCTCCCCGCATGTGCCGCGTAGCCCGAAGCAGATCGCCGAGGCCGCGATCGCGGCGGCCAAGGCCGGGGCGGCCGTGGTGCATTGCCATGTCCGCGACCCCGAGACGGGTAAGCCGAGCCGCAAGCTGGAATACTACCGCGAGGTGACCGACCGCATCCGCGACAGCGACACCGACGTGGTCCTGAACCTGACCGCCGGGATGGGCGGAGACATGTATTTCGACGGCACCGAGAAGATGACCGAGATGGCCGCGATCTCGGACATGTGCGGGGCCGAGGAGCGGGTGGCCCATATCGTCGAATGCCGACCAGAAATCTGCACGCTCGACTGCGGCACGATGAACTTTGCCGAGGCTGACTATGTGATGGTCAACACGCCCGGCATGCTGCGCGACATGGCGCGGCGGATGACGGCGGCCGGGGTGCGGATCGAGATCGAGGCCTTCGACACCGGGCATCTGTGGCTGGCCAAGCAGCTTCATTCCGAAGGGGTGATCCCCGACCCGGTGCTGGTGCAGCTTTGCATGGGTGTGCCGTGGGGGGCTCCCGATGACCTCAACACCTTCATGGCGATGGTGAACAACGTGCCGGCGGGCTGGCATTTCAGCGCCTTTGGCCTGGGGCGGAACGAGATGGCCTATGTCGCCGCCGCGACGATTGCCGGGGGCAACGTGCGGGTGGGGTTGGAGGACAACCTCTGGCTCGAGAAGGGGGTCCTTGCGACCAACGCCCAGCTGGTCGAACGCGCCGCGACGATCATCGAGAACCTCGGGTCGAGGGTCATCACTCCGGCCGAGGTGCGGGCGAAGCTGAAGCTGGAGAAGCGGGCGCCGGTGGCGAAATAGCCCCTCACCCTGCCCTCTCCCCCGAGGGGAGAGGATGGCCTGTCGCCAGCGGCAGGGCCGGTTCTTCAGGCGTGGATGGGTTCAAGAGACCCCCTCTCCCCCCGGGGGAGAGGGTAGGGTGAGGGGGCAGCCCCAAGGGAGACGACATGGCACGGAAAGCGGCAATCATCGGGGGTGGGGTTATCGGCGGGGGCTGGGCCGCGCGGTTCCTTCTGAACGGCTGGGATGTGGGCGTCTTCGACCCCGACCCGGAGGCCGAGCGGAAGATCGCGGCGGTGCTGTCCAACGCCCGGGCGGCATTGCCCGCACTGTCCGACGTGCCGATGCCGCCGGAAGGCAAGCTGACCTTTCACGGCACGATCGGCGAGGCGGTCGAGGGCGCGGAGTATGTGCAGGAGTCGGTTTCCGAGCGGATCGAGTTGAAGCACAAGGTCTATGCCCAGTTGCAGCAATCGAACCCCGGGGTGCTGATCGGGTCCTCCACCAGCGGCTTCAAAGCCAGCGACTTGCAGAAATCCGCGGTCGCGCCGGAAAACATCATCGTCGCGCATCCCTTCAACCCGGTCTACCTGCTCCCGTTGTCCGAGATCAGCGGCAGCCCGGCGAACCCGCCGGAGATCGTCGAAAAGACCGTGCAGATCATGAAGGACATCGGGATGTTCCCCCTGGTGATCCGGCATGAGATCGACGCCTTCATCGGCAACCGCTTCCTGGAAGCCGTCTGGCGCGAGGCGCTCTGGATGCTGAAGGACGGCATCGCCACGACGGAAGAGATCGACGAGGCGATCCGCATGGGCTTTGGCCTGCGCTGGGGGCAGATGGGCCTGTTCGAGACCTACCGGATTGCCGGGGGCGAGGCCGGGATGCGGCACTTCATGGCCCAGTTCGGACCGGCGCTGAAATGGCCCTGGACGAAGCTGATGGATGTGCCCGAGTTCAACGATGAACTCGTGGACCTGGTGGCGAACCAGTCCGACGCGCAGTCCGGGATGTACGGCATCCGCGAACTGGAACGGATCCGGGACCGGAACCTCGTGGGATTCCTGCGCGCGCTGAAAGAGCGGAACTGGGGTGCCGGGAAGGTTCTGAAGGAACACGACGAGCGGCGGGCGGCGGCCTTTCATGCCGAGGTGGCGGCGGACATTGGCGCAAAGGCGCCCCTGGTCATGTGGCAGGGCCAGGTCCTGCCGGGCTGGATCGACTACAACGGCCACATGACGGAAAGCCGCTATCTCTTCGCCTGCTCGGAAACGATGGACAACTTCCTGCGGCTGATCGGGGCGGGGATGGATTACGTGGCGGCAGGGCACTCCTACTACACCGCCGAGACGCATATCAGGCACCTCGGCGAGGCGAAGCTGGGCGACCAGCTGCGGGGCGAGGTGCAGATCCTGAGCGCGGACGAAAAGCGGTTCCGCAGTTTCGTCTGGATCATGCGGGGTGACACCTGCGTGGCGACAGTGGAACAACTGTGCCTGCATGTCGACATGAAGGCGGGCAAGACGGTGCCGTCGGCGGCGGAGGTTCTGGGGCGGCTGGAAGCGGTGGCCAAGGCGCATGCCGGGCTGCCCCTGCCCGATGGCGCGGGCCGGGCGGTCGGGCAGAAGAAGGGGTAGGGCGATGGATTTCGGGCTGACCGAAGAACAGCGGATGATCGTGGATACCACGCGGGCTTTCGTGGAGGCCGAGCTTTATCCGCATGAGCAGATGGTGGAACGGACGGGCGTCCTTCCGCTGGAGCTGATCAAGGAGATCCAGGCGAAGGCCATCGCGGCGGGGCTTTACGCGGCGAACATGCCGGTCGAGGTGGGGGGTGCGGGGCTCGATACGCTGTCGTGGCTCCTTTACGAGAAAGAGCTGGGGCGGGCGAACTATGCGCTGCACTGGACCTGCGTGGCGCGGCCGTCAAACATCCTTCTGGCCGGGAATGCCGAGCAGCGGGAGCGGTACCTGATGCCCTGCATAAGGGGCGAGACCTGGGATTGCCTGGCGATGACCGAACCCGGCGCGGGGTCGGACCTGCGGGGGATGAAGGCCTCGGCGCGGCCCGACGGCGGCGACTGGGTGCTGAACGGGACCAAGCATTTCATCAGCCATGCCGACCTTGCGGGCTTTGCGATCGTCTTCATGGCATCGGGCGAGGAACAGACCCCCCGCGGCCCGAAGAAGCTGATCACCGCCTTCTTCGTCGACAAGGGCACGCCGGGGTTCACGGTGCGCGAGGGGTATCGCAACGTCTCGCACCGCGGCTACACCAACGCGGTGCTGGAGTTCGACGATTGCCGCGTGCCGGCGGCGAACGTGCTGGGCGAGGTGCACAAGGGGTTCGAGGTCGCGAACTCATGGCTTGGCGCGACGCGGCTGCAGGTGGCCTCGACCTGCCTTGGCCGGGCGGAACGGGCGCTGGCGCTGGCGATCGCTTATGCGGCCGAGCGCAAGCAGTTCGGGCAGGCGATCGGCAAGTTCCAGGGGGTGAGCTTCAAGCTGGCCGATATGGCGCTGGAGCTGAAGGCGGCGGAACTGCTCACGCGTGAGGCGGCGTGGAAATACGACCAGGGCACGGTGACCGAGGCCGACATGGCGATGGCCAAGCTGAAGGCGACCGAGGTCCTGGCGATGATCGCGGATGAGGCGATCCAGATCCACGGCGGGATGGGGTTGATGGACGAGTTGCCGCTGGAACGCATCTGGCGCGATGCCCGCGTGGAGCGGATCTGGGAGGGCACCTCGGAGATCCAGCGGCACATCATCAGCCGCGAATTGCTGCGGGCGGTCGGGGGTTGAAGCGGCGGGAGCGAGGGGTTTCACACCCCTCGCGCTCCCTGTGGGACATTTGTGGACGAATAATGCACACTTCTCTCTTCACCGGTAACCGCGCGTTAACGTTAATGCGCGACTCTGATCGCACGGTACAGGCGAGGACGCCGATGACCGTGGCGTGGAATGGCACCTCGCTTCGGGTTCCGGGGCGGGGTGTTTCCATTCTTCGTCCACAAATATCCCGGGTGCGTTCAGTGGATGCGCCATTGGTTCAAGCACCACTGGACGCGGGGGGCTGGCCCCCGGGGGCAGTTGCAGCAGGGCGAGGCCGCGCATGAGCCGCCTCGACCGCCTGCTCCGCCCGCGCCACATTGCCGTCCTCGGGGCCGGCTGGGCGCTGAATGTCATCGAACAATGCCGCAAGATGGGCTTCAAGGGGCCAGTCTGGCCGGTGCATCCGACCAAGTCCGAGATCGGAGGTCTGAAGGCCTACCCAAGCCTTGCCGACCTGCCGGAAGCGCCTGATGCGACCTTCATCGGGGTGAACCGCTTTGCCACGATCGATGTCGTGGGCGAACTGGCCTCCATGGGGGCCGGGGGCGCGATCTGCTTTGCCAGCGGTTGGGAAGAGGCGGGCGAGGCCGGGCTGCAGGACCGGCTGGTCGCGGCGGCGGGGGAGATGCCGATCCTCGGGCCGAACTGCTATGGCGTAATCAACTACCTTGACGGTGCGCTGCTCTGGCCCGACCAGCATGGGGGTGTTCCGGTCACGTCGGGCGTGGCGCTGATCAGCCAGTCGTCGAACATCGTCATCAACATGGGAATGCAGGCCCGGGGCCTGCCGGTGGCCTATGTCGCCTGTCTGGGCAATGCCGCCGTGGTGGGGCTGGCGGAGCTGACCAGGGCGCTGCTGGACGATCCTCGGGTCACGGCGGTAGGCCTCTACATTGAGGGGATCGACGATGCCCCGGCTTTCGCTGCTCTGGCCGAAAAGGCGCGCGGCATGGGCAAGGGAGTCGTGGCGATCAAGTCCGGGAAGACAGAGCTGTCGCGGACGGCGGCGGCTTCGCATACCGCTTCGCTCGCCGGGGGCGGCGCGGCGTCCAGCGCCTTCCTGCGGCAGATCGGGGTGGCGGAGGTGAACACACCCTCGGAACTGATCGAGACGCTGAAGATCTTCCACGTCCATGGGCCAGAGATCGGCACGCGCATCTGTTCGCTTTCCTGTTCCGGCGGTGAAGCGGGGCTGGTCGCGGATCTTGCGGCCCCTTACGGGATCGACTTCCCGCCGGTACCGCAGGCGACGTATGACCGGCTCTTTGCCGTGCTGGGCGAGATCCCGACGATCTCGAACCCCCTGGATTATCACACCTTCATCTGGGGCGACGGGCCGAAGACGACCGAGGTCTTCTCGGCCATGCTCGACGCCTATGACGCCGGCATCTACATCATCGACAGCCCCCGGGCCGACCGCTGCGACCCGTCCGGCTATCAGCCTGCCTTTGACGCGATCATCGCGGCGCAGCAAGCGACAGGAAAGATCGCCTTCCCGGTCGCCTCGATGGCCGAGAATTTCGGCGAGGGGCGGGTCCAGGCGATGATGGATCGGGGTGTCTGTGCGCTTCTGGGGCTGGAGACGGCGCTGGCGGCGATCAGGGCGGCGCAGACGCCGGCGGGGGTGGCGGGGTGGCGCCCCGCGCCGGCGCTGCCGCCGCGCGAGACGCGGCTGCTGTCGGAGGCGGAAGGCAAGGCGCTTCTGGCCAAGGCGGGCGTGGCGGTGCCGAAGTCGGCCAGCGGAGCGACCCTGGCAGAGGTGGCGGAGAAGGCGGCGGGTTTGCACCCACCCTACGCCTTGAAGGGCCTCGGGTTTGCACACAAGACCGAGGCGGGGGCGGTGCGGCTGGGGCTGACCTCGCTGGAAGGGCAGGCAGATATGCCGGGTGCAACGGGCTATCTGGTCGAGGAGATGGTGACCGGGGCGGTGGCCGAGGTCCTTCTGGGCCTCAGGCGTGACCCGGTTTACGGCGTGACGCTGACGCTGGGGATGGGCGGGATCACAGCCGAAGTGTTGGCGGATACGGTGACGTTGGTCCTGCCGGTGACCGAGGCCGAGGTGCTTGAGGCGGCGAGGGGCCTGCGGCTTTGGCCGCTCCTCGATGGCTATCGCGGGCGGGCGCGGGCTGACATGGCGGCGGTGGCCGAGATCGCGGTCCGCCTGGGTGCGCTGATACTGGCGGACGAAAGCCTTGAGGAAATCGAGATCAACCCGGTCATGGTGCGCGAGACGGGTGCCGTGGCGGTGGATGCGCTGGTCAGGAGGGTGTGATGGGCGAGATGCAGATGCGGACCGAGGGTCCGATCAAGACGCGGCGCGAAGGGGCGGTGCTTGAGGTCACGCTGGACGTGCCGAAGGCGAACGCGATCAGCCTGGCGACCAGCCGGGTGATGGGGCTGGCGTTCCGGGATTTCCGCGACGATGACTCGCTTCGCGTTTGCATCATCCGCGCGGCGGGAGAGAAGTTCTTCTGCCCCGGCTGGGACCTGAAAGCTGCGGCCGAGGGTGATGCGGTCGATGGCGACTATGGCGTGGGGGGCTTTGGGGGGCTGCAGGAACTGCCGAACCTCAACAAGCCGGTCATCGCCGCCGTGCAGGGCATCTGCTGCGGCGGCGGGCTGGAACTGGCGCTGAGTGCGGACCTGATCCTCTGTTCGACGAACGCGACCTTCGCCCTGCCGGAGATCCGGTCCGGCACGGTGGCGGATGCGGCGAGCATCAAGCTGCCGAAGCGCATCCCCTATCATGTGGCGATGGACCTCCTCCTGACCGGCCGCTGGTTCGATGCCGAGGAGGCGTTCCGCTGGGGCCTGATCAAGGAGGTCTGCGCTCCGGAGGAGTTGCTGGCGAAAGCATGGGAATTGGCGCGGCTTCTGGAAAGCGGCCCGCCGCTCGTCTACGCCGCGATCAAGGAAGTGGTGCGCGAGGCAGAGAACATGCGCTTCCAGGATGCGCTGAACCGGATCACCAAGCGGCAGATGCCGACGGTGGACCGGCTTTATTCATCCGAGGATCAGCTGGAAGGTGCCAGGGCCTTTGCCGAGAAGCGTGACCCGGTCTGGAAGGGGCGGTAAGCTGCGCGTCACCATGCCCCCGGATGGTGCGCTGTGGCGCACCCTGCGCGGGGCGCAAGCGAGGTTTCCATGCCGATCCATGACTACACCACCCGCATCCTCTGGACCGGCAACCGGGGCGAGGGGACGGCGCATTACAAGGCCTATGACCGCACCTGGGACATCGCGGTGCCGGGGAAGGCGCTGGTGCAGTGTTCGAACGATCCGCTGCTGGGCGGGGACCCCTCGAAGATGAACCCGGAGGACCTGCTCCTCTCGGCGCTCTCGGCCTGTCACATGCTGTGGTACCTGCACTATGCGAGCGACGCGGGGATCGTGGTGACCGCCTATTCCGACAGCCCGCTGGGTGTGGGCGAGGTCGGGCGCGGCGGGGCGGGGCGGTTCGTCAAGGTGACCCTGCGGCCGCATGTGGTTGTGGCCCCCGGGGCGGACCTCGCAGTGGCGGAGGCGATCCATCACCGCATCCACGAGGTCTGCTTCATCGCCCGGTCGGTGAACTTTCCGGTGGACTATGCGCCCACGTTCGCTGTCGGAGCCTCCGGCGGGGATATCTAGGCAGAAAGGAAATCAGCAGGATCGACGGCTTTCAGGCGACATTTCCTGTCGCTAAAGGAACGGTTGCGGTCAGGCTGCACGGATAGGGTCTCGCGGGGCGTGCGGGGACGAGCATGGACGAGACCGATTATATCATCGTGGGCGCAGGAAGCGCGGGCTGCGTGCTGGCCGACCGCCTGTCGGCCAGCGGGAAGCACCGGGTGACGGTGCTGGAGGCGGGCGGGACAGACCGGCGGTTCTACGTCCATCTGCCGCTTGGCTATGGCAAGCTCTTCTACGACCCGGCGGTGAACTGGCTGTACAAGACCGAACCGGACCCTGGGCTGAATGGCGCGCGGGACCACTGGCCGCGCGGGAAGGTTCTGGGCGGGTCCTCCAGCATCAACGCGATGGTGTGGATCCGCGGGCACCGGGCCGACTACGAGGATTGGGGGCGCAGCAACCCCGGCTGGGGCTGGGAGGACTGCCTGGCCGCCTACCGGGCGCTGGAGGACAACGAGGCGGGCGGGGATGCCTTTCGCGGGACGGGCGGGCCGCTGTTCATTTCGGCCAACAAGTCCGGGCTCCACCCCCTTGTGCCGACCTATGTCGAAGCCTGCGCGCAAGCCGGGCTTCCGCAGAACCCGGACTTCAACGGCGCCGAGCAGGAAGGGGCCGGGGTCTACCAGATGACGATCAAGGGGGCGCGGCGGAACTCGGCTGCACGGGCCTTCCTTCGCCCGGCGATGAAGCGGAGCAATGTCCGGGTCATCACCGGGGCGCTGGCGACCCGCGTCGTGATCGAGGGGGGGCGAGCCGTCGGGGTGGAGTATCGCCGGGGGGGCGAGACGAAGATCCTGAAGGCGAGGGCCGAGGTGATCCTTTCGGGGGGCGCGATCAACTCGCCGCAGCTTCTGCAGCTTTCGGGCATCGGGCCGGGGGCGCTGCTGCAATCCCTCGGCATCCCGGTGGTTCTGGATAACCCGAATGTCGGCGATCATCTCAGCGACCATCAGGGGCTGAACTACACCTGGGCGATGAAAGTGCCGACCTACAATGACGAACTGCGGCCCTGGTGGGGCAAGCTGCGCGCCGGGTTGCAGTATTTCATCGGCGGGGGCGGACCGCTGGCGAAGTCGATCAACCACGGGGGCGGGTTTTTCCGGACGAGCCCCGACCTCGACCGGCCGAACATGCAGCTGTATTTTCAGGCCTTTTCGACGCTTATCCCGCGCGATGGCGAGCGCCCGATCCTGAGCCCCGACCCCTGGTCGGGCATGTCGATCGGCCTGTCGAACTGCCGGCCCACCAGCCGCGGGCACATCCGGCTGCGGACGGCGCGGGCCGAGGATCATCCGGTCATTACCGCGAACGCCTTTTCCACCAACCACGATGTCGAGGAGATGCTGGCGGCGGTCAAGTTCCTGCGCCACATCGCGGCCCAACCCGCGATGGCCCGGCTGATCAAGGAAGAACTGCGGCCGGGTCCGACAGTGCAATCGGATGAAGAGCTTATCCAGGACTTCCGGTCGCGGTCGGGTACCGTATACCATCCAAGCTGCACCTGCCGGATGGGGTCTGATCCGGCGACCTCGGTCGTGGATGCGGGACTTCGGGTTCATGGCTTGGGCGGCCTGCGGGTGATCGACGCAAGCGCATTTCCGAACATCATCGCGGGCAACACCAATGCCCCCGCGATGCTGATGGGCTGGAAGGGGGCCGAGAGGGTTCTGGCCGACGCAAGGTGACGTTCCGCACCGGATTGTGAAGGCGGCTGGCTGGACCGGGGACGACCGGATGCGCCCAAGTGATTCGTCGCACGTTCGTAAGAAAATGGACATATTTGGGCGGGACGAAGGCGGTCAGTGCAATGTGCGCACGCAACGGTAGAAACATCCGCGACTCGCGCACATCCTTAAGTAGAATTACTCGCCCTCAGGTCAAATGCGCGGATGAAATCAGGTTCCGGGATCAGAAGATGTGGCGGGACGCCCTGCATTAAGGTATCGTTTACTGCGTGTTCAGCGTGTCCAACCAGGCGTGATCAAAGGTGTCGCGTCTGACAGGTTTTCACAGGAGGTTTGAATGAGAAAAAGTGTTGCAATCGCCGTCCTCGCGGCCGGGCTTGCGGCGCCGGCATCCGCGGCGACCGTTCTGGATTTCACCGTCTTCGACCCCGTCGCCAATGCCTCTTCGGGCACCGCTGGCAACGAGGGGTACACCGTGACGGCCACCGACGCCTCTGGTGCGAGCCGCGTTCTCACCAACTCGCGGCATGATTCTTCGCTCGGCTGCACGGGCTCCGGATGGAATTTCGCCTGCGCGCCGGTGTCGACGACCCGGTTCAGCACCGGCTTCGGGGTGGAAGGTGCCCTTCCGCGCGAAATCGACGCCGGCCTGATCAATCCGGTCGAGTACGTGCAGGTCACCTTCACCGGCGTGGTCAAGATCCTCGGCTTCGCCGGGATGCTGGCCTACAACGGCAGCCAGCGCGGTGAAGGCACCGAGGAAGTCGTCCTCGAATATTCGAATGACGGCGGCGCCACCTGGTACACCTCGCGTTCGGTTACGGCGTTCAACGACGACAACGACCCGACCAACACGGGCAACGACAACTTCGGAACGGTCGGTCTTGCCTGGCTGAAGACCGGCCCGCTGGTCGCCAATGCCGTGCGCTTCACGGCGGGTGGCGTGTCGCCGTTCGATGACCAGACTGCAAACGTGACGGCGGCGGGCCTGCTGGTTGCCCCGATCCCGGTTCCGGCGTCGCTGCCGCTGCTGCTCGCCGGCATCGGTGCGCTCGGCTGGGCTGCCCGGCGCAAGCGCAAGTCGGCCTGAACCGCGCCAAACGATTGACGAGTGCATTGGCCGGGCTTCTGCCCGGCCTTTTGCATTTCCGCCCTATTCCCCCCTTGGAAACCGCTTCCGTTCTTCCAGCACGTTCAGGTCCATGTGGTTGCGCATGTAGCGTTCCGAGGCCGGGCGGAAGGGCTGGTGATCCCAGGGCGCATAGGTCCCGTTCCGCAGCGCTTCGTACACCACCCAGCGGCGGGCTTGGCTTTCCCGGACTGCGGCGTCGAAGGCGGCAAGGTCCCAGCGGGCGTCGGCGAGGGCGCGGAAGTGGGTGAGGACCTGGGCGGCGCGAGGGTCGGTGGCGAGGTTCGTCGTCTCACCGGGGTCGTTCGCAAGGTCGAACAGCTGTTCGGGGTCAGCGGGGCAGCGGATGTATTTCCATGCCCCGTCGCGCAGGGCGACCATCGGGGTGACCGTGCCTTCGGCGGCATATTCCATCGCGACCGGGCCGCGCGCTTTGCCTTGTGCTACGGGGATCAGGTTGGCCCCGTCGGTCCAGGGGGTGACCTCATCCAGCGGAATCCCGGCAAGCGCCGCAAGCGTGGGCGCCACGTCGATCGCCGAGACCGGTGTCTCGACCAGCCCGGCAGGCATTGCCGGCGAGGAGATCATCAGCGGCACGCGGGCCGAGCCTTCGAGGAAGCTCATCTTGAACCAGAGGCCCTTTTCCCCAAGCATCTCGCCGTGGTCGGAAAGAAAGACGATGTCGGCCTCCTGCCGCGAAGCCTCAAGCACGGCAAGGATCTCGCCGATCTTGTCGTCGATATAGCTGATGTTGGCGAAATAGGCCTGCCGCGCGCGGCGGACATGATCCGGCGTGATGGTGGAGGACCGCCAGTCGCAGGCATCCATCAGGCGGCGCGAGTGCGGGTCCATGTCGTCGTAGGCAAGCCCCTCGGGCGGCTCACACTCCGGGGCACCTTCGTAGAGGTCCCAGTATTTGCGGCGGGCGACGAAGGGGTCGTGCGGGTGGGTGAAGCTGACCGTCAGGCACCACGGGCGGGAATCAAGGCCGCGCGACAGGTCGTACAGCTTCTGGCAGGCCTGATTGGTCACGTCGTCGTCGTATTCGTACTGGTTGGTGATCTCGGCCACCCCCGCCCCGGTGACCGAGCCGAGGTTGTGATACCACCAGTCGATCCGCTCGCCCGGTTTGCGGTAATCCGGCGTCCAGCCGAAATCGGCGGGGTAGATGTCGGTGGTCAGGCGTTCCTCGAAGCCGTGAAGCTGGTCGGGGCCGACGAAATGCATCTTGCCGGAAAGCGAGGTCTGATAACCCGCCCGCCGCAGGTGGTGAGCATAGGTCGGGATGTCCGCGGCAAACTCGGCCGCGTTGTCATAGACTTTCGTGCGGCTGGGAAGCTGGCCGGTCATGAAGCTGGCCCGCGCGGGTGAACACAGGGGCGATGCGGTGTAGGCGTTGGCGAAGCGGGCAGAGCGTGCGGCAAGGGCCCTGAGGTTCGGTGCGTGAAGGAACGGCGCGGGGCCATCCGGGAAAAGCGTGCCGGTCAGCTGGTCGACCATGAGGATCAGGAGGTTCGGCTTCTTGGTCATCGCACGTTCCCTGGCTGCGCGTCCCATTGCATGGCCGCGCCTGCCGGGGCAGTCTGGCCCCCGACCGACGCCTGCCGGTCGTATCCGTCATGGGTGACCCTTGGACCTGCTCGACAGTCCCGACCAGCGCATTCCGATGCCCGACGGCGTGACGCTGTCAGCCCGGCTCTGGCGGCCCGGGGGCGCGGTTGTGCCGGCGGTGATCGAGATGATCCCCTATCGCAAGCGCGACGGGACGGCGGCGCGGGATGAAGCGATCCATCCCTGGCTGGCCGCGGCCGGATACGCCTGCCTGCGCGTTGATCTGCGTGGCTGTGGCGAGAGCGAGGGGCTGCTGACCGACGAATACACCCCGCAGGAACTGGACGATGCCTGTGCCGTGATCGCCTGGGTGGCGGCGCAGGACTGGTGCACGGGCGCCGTGGGCATGATGGGCAAAAGCTGGGGGGCCTTCAACGCGCTGCAGGTGGCAGCGCTGCAGCCCCCCGCCCTGAAGGCGGTGATCGCGGTCTGCGGCACGGTGGACCGCTTCGGGCACGACATCCACTTCAAGGGCGGCTGCCTTTTGGGCGAGAATTTCGGCTGGGCGTCGACGATGCTCAGCTACTCCTCGCGGCCCGCAGACCCGGCCTTGCACGCAGGCTGGCGGGAGGACTGGCTGAAGCGGCTGGAGGGGAACCCCTGGCTCGCCCCGCGCTGGGCCGGGCACCAGACGCGGGACGGCTACTGGCGGCATGGATCGGTGGGGGATGACTGGTCGCGGCTGCAGGTGCCGATCCTTGCCTTCGGCGGCTGGGCGGACGGCTACATGAACATGGTTCCGGCGCTTGTGGAGAACGCCCCCGCCCCGGTGCGCGGCATCATCGGGCCCTGGGTGCATCTTTATCCGCATATGGGGGTGCCTGGCCCGCGGATCGGTTTCCTGACCGAAGCCAAGGCCTGGTGGGACCACTGGCTGAAGGGGGAGGGAGAGGTCCAGGCCGGGCTATACCGCTATGTCCAGCACTCCGCCCGGCCGGACCCTTGCGCCGCGCATCGCCGCGGTCACTGGATCGGGCCGGGTGGCGAGGTTGACCGAAGGGAGTTGTCCCTTGGGGCCGACCTGTCCGGGCCGCTGCCCGTGACCATCGATACGCCACAGCAGCTCGGGCTGGCCGCGGGGGAGTATTTCCCGACCGGCGACCATGGCGAGATGCCAGGGGACCAGGCGGCGGATGATGCGCTGTCGGTCACCTTCGACGGACCGGTGCTGGCCGGGGCGCTGACACTGGCCGGGGCGCCGGTCTTGCGGCTGCGGCTGACCTCGGATCAACCGAGGGCGCATCTGGTCGCGCGGCTGTGCGACGTGGGGCCGGATGGAAGCTCGTTGCGGATCAGCCACGGGATGCTGAACCTCAGCCATCGCTATGATCCCGTCGAACCGGAACCTCTTCCGGTCGGTGAACCTGTCGAGGTGACCATACCGCTCGACCACCTTGCCCATCGGCTGGAACCCGGCCATCGGCTGCGGCTGGCGCTGTCGACAAGCTACTGGCCCTTCCTCTGGCCGCTGCCCGACCGTGCCGCGCTGAGGCTGACCGAAGGCACGCTGGACCTGCCGGTCCTGGCCGATGCCCCGGACTGGACCCCGCCAGCGGCCGAACCCTTGCCCCCGCCGCGCCAGACCGTCGCCCGGTCCGGCCAGTGGTCGCGCGAGGTGACGGTCGATCCGGTTTCGGGTGCCCATGTCATGACCATCGTCGAGGATACCGGCGACACGCGGGAACCCCACGGCCTGACCCATGGCGAGACGGTGACCGAACGCTGGGAGATTGCCGCCGATGATCCCCTTTCGGCCCGTGCAACGATTGACTGGGACCAGCGCCTGTCGCGTGAGGGCTGGTCGGTCCAGACCCTGGCCGAGACCGAGATGACGGGCAACGCGACCCACCTTCGGATGAAAGCGCGTGTCACGGCATGGGACGGGGCGGAGAAGGTTTTCGAGCGCGAGGAAAGCGTGGAAGTGCCGCGCGACTGGGTCTGAATGGAAAAGGGGCCGCCCGAAGGCGGCCCCTCATGTCTGCGTAGGGTGCGCTACAGCGCACCGCCCGTCAGAGCTTCTCGATCATTTCCGGCACGGCGGTGAAGAGGTCGGCCACCAGCCCGTAATCTGCGACCTGGAAGATCGGCGCCTCTTCGTCCTTGTTGATCGCGACGATGACCTTGGAGTCCTTCATCCCGGCAAGGTGCTGGATCGCACCCGAGATGCCGACCGCCACGTAAAGGTCCGGCGCCACGACCTTGCCGGTCTGGCCGACCTGCCAATCGTTCGGCGCGTAGCCGGAGTCCACGGCGGCGCGCGAAGCACCCACGGCGGCGTTCAGTTTGTCCGCCAGCTTTTCGATCAGGGCAAAGTCAGACTGGCTGCCAACGCCACGGCCACCCGAGACGACGATCCCGGCCGAGGTCAGTTCGGGACGGTCGGACGAGGCCACCTTGTCCTCGACCCAGGCCGAAAGGCTGCCGTCGACCGAGGCCGAGACCTTCTCGACCGCAGCCGATCCGCCCTTGCCGGCGGCGTCGAAGGTCGCGGTGCGGATGGTCATCACCTTCTTCGCGTCGGACGATTTCACCGTCTGGATCGCGTTCCCGGCATAGATCGGGCGGTCGAAGGTTGCCGCGTCATGCACGGCGAGGACTTCGGAGATCACCATTACGTCCAAGAGCGCAGCGACACGGGGCAGCACCGATTTCGACAGCGCGCCCGAGGGGGCCACGATGTGTTCGTAGTCGCCTGCCAGCGAGACGACCAGCGCGGCGGTGGGTTCCGACATGCCGTGGGCATATTCCGCGCCATCGGCCAGAAGCACCCTGGACACACCCTGAAGCGTCGCTGCCTCGGCAGCAGCGGCGGCGTCATCGGGGCCCGCGACCAGAACCGTCACCGGACCCAACGACTTCACCGCGGTCAGCGCCTTGGCGACCTGGTCGGTTGCGAGTTTCCCGTCGGCGATATCAGCAAGAAGAAGAACGGCCATCTCAGATCACCCCCGCTTCGTCTTTCAGTTTCTGGATCAGCTCGGCCACCGAGCCGACCTTCACGCCCGCCTTGCGGCCCGCCGGTTCGACGGTCTTGATGACCGAGAGGCGCGGGGCGACGTCCACGCCATAATCGGCGGGCGTCTTGGTCGCCAGGGGCTTGGCCTTGGCCTTCATGATGTTCGGCAGCGACGCATAGCGCGGCTCGTTCAGGCGCAGGTCAACCGTGATGATCGTCGGCAGCTTGACGCTGATCGTCTGGAGGCCGCCGTCCACCTCGCGTGTGACCTTGGCTTTGTCGCCCTCGATCGCGACTTCCGAGGCGAAGGTCGCCTGCGACCAGCCCAGAAGTGCGGCCAGCATCTGCCCGGTCGCGTTCATGTCGTTGTCGATCGCCTGCTTGCCGCAGATGACGAGGCCCGGGGCCTCTTCCTTCACCACGGCGGCCAGCAGTTTCGCCACGGCCAGCGGCTCGATATCGGTGTGCACGTCAGCGGTGGCTTCGATCAGGATCGCGCGGTCGGCACCCATCGCCAACGCGTTGCGCAGCGTTTCCTGGCTTTGCTTCACGCCGATCGAGACGACGACGACCTCGGTCGCCAGACCCTTTTCCTTCAGGCGGATCGCCTCTTCCACGGCAATCTCGTCAAAGGGGTTCATGCTCATCTTGACGTTCGCAAGGTCGACCCCCGACCCGTCCGCCTTGACGCGCACCTTCACGTTGTAGTCGATCACCCGCTTGACCGGGACCAGCACCTTCATGGCCGCACTCCTCATCCGACGCGGGCGCCCCGGCCCGCACAAGCTCTCGCCCGCCTGTTACCGGAACGGGGGGCGTGGGAACAGAGCAAATGCGACAGGTTTCGGCGACACGACGCCGCGTTCTGATCGCCGGAGACGATCAGCACGCCTTTCACCGCCAACTCCTCGAGCGCTTCGTGCACTCGTCGTGACGGCAAGCGAGGAGTGCACGAAGTGCTCGACGAGCGATCCCGCGGTCAGCGCGTCAGGCCCGGCACCCAGAGGACGTCATCCTTGCCGTCATTGTTGGCAATGCGGCCCGCGACGAAGAACCAGTCCGACAGGCGGTTGAGGTAGCGCACCGCCTCGGGGTTCACGTCCTCCATCGTCGCGGTCTCGACCACCAGCCGCTCGGCCCGCCGGCAGACGGTGCGGCAAAGGTGAAGCTGCGCCGCCAGCACCGACCCGCCCGGCAGGATGAAACTCCGCAGCGGCGTGAGACGTTCGTTCATCGCGTCGATCTCGCGTTCCAGGCGCGTGACCTGGCCTTCGATCATCCGCAGCGGCGTGTAGGAAAGCGTTTCGTCCAGATGCCGGTCGGGGGTGCAAAGGTCGGCGCCCAGATCGAAAAGGTCATTCGAGATGCGCTTCAGCGCCTCGGCCATCTCTCCCGTGGCGTGCAGGCGGGCAAGGCCGACCGTCGCGTTCGTCTCGTCCACCGTGCCATAGGCGCTGACCCGCAGGGAATGCTTGGCCACCCGCGCCCCGTTCCCCAGCGCGGTTTCCCCGGCATCGCCGGTCTTGGTATAGATCTTCGACAGGACGACCATCAGTTCCCCGCTGATTTGAGCCAGGCGAATGCCACGATCAGGATCACCGCCACGAACTGCACCCCGATCCGCCAGCGCATGATCTTGTTGGCGTTGCGCTTGTTGAATTCGCCGCCCCTCGCAAAGGTCCCGATCCCGAAGAGGAGGATGCCAAGGACGACGAAGCAGGCCACGGTGGCCAGAAGGAACAGCGGATCGGAAAACATGGGCGAACTCCCTTTCAGCCTGATCTAGGCGGGCGGCCCGCAAAAGCGAAGCCAAAAAACGCCTTCCATCAGCATCCCCGAGTTTTCGTCGGAAATTCGCGTTTCAGCCCTTAGCGATCAGCCAGTCCAGCGCCCGCGTCGGCAGGGCCCGGCGCGCGAACGCCATCAGGTAGGTGGGCGTGGTGACAAAGTAGCGCGGCTTCGGACGCCGCGCCTCAAGCGCGCGGATCAGCTTGGCGGTCACCGCCGAAGGTTCCAGCTCGAAGGCGTCCTTCTTGACCTTCTTGTCGTAAAGCCTTCCGCGCAGGCGGCGATAAAGGTCGGCCTGGGCGGAGTTCTCCCAGTCGATCCACTTCTCGAAATGCGGGATGGCGTTCTCGCGGATCTTCGTCGCGATCGGCCCCGGTTCGATCAGGATCACCTCGATCCCGGAACCCTGAAGCTCGATCCGCATCACATCGGTCAGACCTTCCATCGCGAATTTGGTCGCGACATAGGCCCCGCGAAACCGCATCCCGACCAGCCCCAGGACCGACGAGCAGTTGACGATCCGACCGTGGCCTTGCGCCCGCATCACCGGGATGACCCGGCGGGCAAGGTCGTGGTAGCCGAAGAGGTTCGTCTCGAAAATCTCGCGTAGGGCGCCGCGCGGCAGGTCCTCGACCAGCCCGGGGCAGGCGAAGGCGCCGTTGTTGAAGAGAGCATCCAGCGTGCCGCCGGTGCGGCTCAGGGTCTCGGCCACGGCCTCGGCGATGCTGCCCTCGTCGGCGTAGTCGAGGCGAAAGCTTTCCAGCCCCTCGGCCCGCAGCCTTTCGCAATCCGCCTCCTGCCGGCAGGTGGCAAGGACGCGCCATCCCCGGGCCTTCAGGCCGCGCGCGGCATCAAGACCGATACCCGAGGAACACCCGGTGATCAGGATCGAACGGGGCGTCATGCCAGGGGTCAGGGGGCAGTCGGGCTGAGATAGCGGAGCGCCACATAGCCTTCGACGCCGTCGCCCTGGATCACGATCTGCGCCCAGTCGGAATCGACCGCAGCCACCAGAAGCGCCGCCTCGCCGGTTCCAAGCCGGTCAAGAATCTCCGCCTCGGTCGACGGGGCGGAGCGGACGTTGACCGAATTCGCCGTGACATACCAGATCGTGCCCGCGTTCAGCGCAGGTGCGGCTGCCGGGTCCGTGCCGGCCTCGGCAAGGGCGTCGTTGACGGCGCCTTCGATGGGCGCGCCGTCCTCGCCGGGGACGGGTTCATTGCCCAGGGCTGACAGGGTGAAGACGGGCTCCTCGACCTCGCGCACGACATCGCGACCGGCCTCGACCTCGATCACGGGGCCGGTGCCGGCAAGGGTGACCTTCGGCGGGGCAACGGGTTCGGGAACAGGCTCGGGGGCTGCCTCTACGATAGCAACCGGTTCAGGCGCAGGTGCCGCTGCGGGTGTCGGGGTCGGGTTCGCCCTTGCGCGCGCCTCGGCCCAGACCTCGTCAAGCCGGCCCTCGGCCTCGGCCTTGGCCAGACCGGGGCGCAGTTGTCCACGATCCTCGCCCAGGGTGAAAAGGGCGGCAATCATGCCGAGGCAAAGAAGTAAGGTCAGGCGCAGCATAGGGAATCCGTCTTGGCAACTGACCTGACCCTAACACAGCACCCCTTTCGGGTTGAGTCGGAATCGCATCATTTATCCACAAGGCCACAGGTCCTGTGACAAAGCCATCTGGACCGGCGCGCACCTTTTCCTTACACAACATGCATGAGTGCGGATGACGACGACCCCAAGATCGAGCCCCGGGAGGGGGAAGAGGGCCTGACCCTCTCGGAACCGCTGTCCCGCGCGATCGGTGAGCGTTACCTGACCTATGCCCTTTCCACCATCATGCACCGAGCCTTGCCGGACGCGCGCGACGGGCTGAAGCCGGTGCACCGGCGAATCCTCTGGGCGATGCGGCGGCTGCGGCTGACGCCTACGGGCGGGTTCCTCAAGTCGGCCAAGATCAGCGGCGACACGATGGGGGATTTCCACCCCCACGGCGATGCGGCGATCTACGACGCGATGGCGCGGCTCGCGCAGGATTTCAACATGCGCTACCCGCTGGTCGACGGGCAGGGCAACTTCGGCAACATCGACGGTGATAACCCGGCGGCCAGTCGCTACACCGAGGCCCGCGTGACCGCCGCCGCCGAGGCGCTGATGGAGGGGATCGACGAGACCGCCGTCGACTTCCGCCCGAACTACGATGGCCGCCTGGAAGAGCCTGTCGTGCTGCCCGCAGCCTTCCCGAACCTGCTGGCCAACGGCTCCAGCGGTATCGCGGTCGGCATGGCCACCAACATCCCGCCGCATAACCTCGATGAGCTGATCGACGGTTGCCAGGCGCTGCTCGCCGACCCCGCGATCACCGACGAGGCGCTGGTCCAGCTGATCCCGGGCCCCGATTTCCCCACCGGCGGCGTGATCGTCGAACCCCGCGACTCGATCCTCGAGGCCTACAAGACCGGCCGCGGTGCCTTCCGCACCCGGGCGAAGTGGGAGGTGGAGGACCTTGGCCGCGGCACCTGGCAGATCGTCGTCACCGAGATCCCCTTCCAGGTGCAAAAGTCGAAGCTGATCGAAAAACTGGCCGAGCTCATCCAGCTCAAGAAGATCCCGCTTCTGGCCGATGTGCGCGACGAATCCGCCGATGACATCCGCCTGATCCTCGAACCCCGCGCCCGGACGGTGGAGCCGGAGGTGCTGATGGGCAGCCTCTTCCGGAACTCGGACCTCGAGGTGCGGTTCTCGCTCAACATGAACGTGCTGATCGACGGCAAGGTGCCGAAGGTCTGTTCACTGAAAGAGGTCCTCCGCGCCTTCCTTGACCACCGGCGCGACGTGCTGCGGCGGCGCAGCCAGCACCGGATGGACAAGATCGACGCCCGGCTTGAGGTGCTTGAGGGCCTCATAATCGCCTTCCTCAACCTTGACCGCGTGATCGACATCATCCGCTACGACGACGACCCCAAGGCCGCCCTGATGGCCGAGGACTGGTCGAAACCGCATGTCCGGGCCACATCCGAACGCGACTATCGGCCCCCCGCGCCGGGCGAGGGCGAGCTGACCGAGACGCAGGCCGAAGCCATCCTGAACATGCGCCTGCGCTCCTTGCGGCGTCTGGAGGAGATGGAGCTGAACCGCGAACGCGACGCCCTGATGAAGGAACGCGCCGACCTTGCCGACCTTCTGGACAGCGAACGCAGGCAGTGGAAGCGCGTCGGCAAGGACCTGGACGAGGTGCGCAAGCTTTACGGCAAGGGAACCGCTCTCGGCGCCCGCCGTACCCAGTTCGCCGACGCGACCGAGACGGCAGACATCCCTTACGAGGCGATGATCGACCGCGAGCCGATCACCGTCATCTGCTCGAAGATGGGCTGGATAAGGGCGATGAAGGGCCATGTCGATCTTGCGGCGGAACAGAAGTACAAGGACGGCGACGGCCCCCGTTTTGCCTTCCATGCCGAGACGACGGACAAGATCCTGCTCTTCGCCGAGAACGGCCGCTTTTTCACCCTGCTTGGCGCGAACCTGCCCGGCGGTCGCGGGATGGGCGAACCCGTGCGCCTGATGGTCGACCTGCCGAACGACATCGGCATCTCGGACCTCCTGATCTTCCGGCCGGGGGAAAAGCTGCTCCTCGCTTCCGATGCCGGCGACGGCTTCATCGTGCCCGCAGAGGAACTCGTCGCCCAGACCCGGGCCGGAAAGGCGGTCCTGACCGTCAGGGAAGGCGGCAAGGCGGCGGTCTGCACGCCCGTGCGGGGCGACAGCGTCGCCGTCGTGGGCGAGAACCGCAAGCTTCTGGTCTTCCCCCTGGCGGAACTCCCCGAAATGGCGCGCGGCAAGGGGGTGCGGCTGCAGAAGTACAAGGATGGCGGGCTATCGGATGCGATCACCTTCACGCTGGCCGAAGGACTGTCGTGGAAAGACCCCGCCGGCCGCACCCGCACCGAGACCGAGCTTGCCGAATGGCAGGGTGCCCGCGCCAGCGCCGGCAAGATGGCCCCGCGCGGCTTTCCAAGGGACAACCGGTTTACCTGACGCGCGCTCGTCGTTGACTTCGGCACTCCTCGCTGGGGCCTGACCCGACGAGAAGACGAAGTCCCACGAGGAGGATACCCATCCGCCCCAATCAGGCTTGAATTTCCCGGCCCCACGGGCTAAGTCGCCGCGCGTGCAATCATGGGCTTTCGGGCCCGATCTTGTGAAGGGCGGAAGACGCGATGGCGAAGGCAAAGTTTGAACGGACGAAACCGCATGTGAACATCGGGACCATTGGTCACGTTGACCATGGCAAGACGACGCTGACGGCGGCGATCACGAAGTATTTCGGCGAATTCCGCGCCTATGACCAGATCGACGGCGCGCCGGAAGAGCGGGCCCGCGGGATCACGATCTCGACCGCGCACGTGGAATACGAGACGGCTGCCCGTCACTACGCCCACGTCGACTGCCCCGGCCACGCCGACTATGTGAAGAACATGATCACCGGTGCCGCGCAGATGGACGGCGCGATCCTGGTCGTGGCCGCCTCGGACGGCCCGATGCCGCAGACGCGCGAGCACATCCTGCTCGGCCGCCAGGTGGGCATCCCCTACATGGTCGTCTACATGAACAAGGTCGACCTGGTGGATGACGAAGAGCTCCTCGAGCTCGTCGAGATGGAAGTCCGCGAACTGCTATCGTCCTACGAATACCCCGGCGACGACATCCCGATCATCAAGGGCTCGGCCCACCAGGCGATGATCGGCGAAAGCCCGGAAATCGGCGAAAAGTCGATCCGCGCGCTGATGGACGCGGTCGACAGCTACATCCCGACCCCGGCCCGTGCGGTTGACCAGCCGTTCCTGATGCCGATCGAAGACGTGTTCTCGATCTCGGGCCGCGGCACGGTTGTGACCGGCCGGGTCGAGCGTGGCGTGATCAACGTCGGCGACGAAGTGGAGATCGTCGGCATCCGCGAGACCAAGAAGTCGGTCTGCACCGGTGTCGAGATGTTCCGCAAGCTCCTCGACCGCGGCGAGGCCGGCGACAACGTGGGCGTGCTGCTGCGCGGCATCGACCGTGACGGCGTCGAGCGTGGCCAGGTTCTCTGCAAGCCGAAGTCGGTGAACCCGCACACCAAGTTCGAGGCCGAGGCCTACATCCTGACCAAGGAAGAAGGCGGGCGCCACACCCCGTTCTTCGCAAACTACCGTCCGCAGTTCTACTTCCGCACGACGGACGTGACCGGGACCGTGCAGCTGCCGGAAGGCACCGAGATGGTGATGCCGGGCGACAACCTGAAGTTCGTGGTCGAGCTGATCGCCCCGATCGCGATGGAAGAGAAACTGCGCTTCGCCATCCGCGAAGGCGGCCGCACCGTCGGCGCCGGCGTGGTGTCGAAGATCATCGCCTAACACATAGGGTGCGCCTTCAGGCGCACCGACCTTCTGCAAAAGGGCCGTCCTTCGGGGCGGCCCTTTTCATATCCTGCGGTCTTTTCGCCGGGCACCGGACGCAGTATGCTTCCCCCGGCATGATGGAGGCTGCGATGGACCTGACCCGCTGAACCGTTCCCCTGAACCGTTTCAACGAAAGGTCCCCCATGCCCCTCTATCCCTTGCGGACGCATCCGCTGCGTTTTGCCGATGGCACCACCCATCCGAACATGGTCCACCTGAACCAGGTGATCCATCATCCGAACATCACCATCGGTGATTTCACCTATGCCAACGACTTTGACCCGCCAGCCGACTGGGCCGCGCGGCTTGCGCCCTATCTTTACCCCGGCGCGCCCGAGCGGCTGGAGATCGGCCGGTTCTGCCAGATCGCGCATGGGGTGCGGTTCATCACGGCCTCGGCCAACCACGACATGACGGGGCTCACGACCTATCCCTTCCCGGTCTTCGATCCGGCGCTGATCGAAGGTTACAAGGCAGGCTTATCCGGGCTGCCCGACACCGTAATCGGCCATGACGTCTGGCTTGGCCATGGTGCCCTGATCCTGCCAGGGGCACGAATCGGCCATGGGGCGATTGTCGGGGCCGGGGCGGTGGTGGCAGGCACGGTCGCGCCTTACACCATCGTCGCGGGCAACCCGGCGCGGGTGATCCGGCCGCGCTTTCCGCCGGATACCATCGACGGCCTTCTGCGCCTTGGTTGGTGGGATTGGCCCGTTGACCGCATCGATGCGGCGGTTCCGGCGCTTCTCTCCGGTGACGTGGCCGCGCTCACGGCCCTCGCCGCTGCTTGACTGGCAAGGGGAGGTCAAGGAAGCCCTTGACCTCCCTCTGCACCTGCCGTAACCCCTTCCGCGCGTAGGGGTATAGCTCAGCTGGTAGAGCGACGGTCTCCAAAACCGTAGGTCGCGGGTTCGATCCCTGCTGCCCCTGCCACCTCCCGTAACGACGCCTTCGTCCCTGGTGCCCCTGCCTTGCGCAGGGCGTTCACCTGCCCGTTCCGCTGCTTATCTCGGCATCTTTCGCGGATTGAAGGTCTGCGCGTTGCGGCGGCGTCTGCTGGTGCTGGATGACCCGCCAGTCCGCATGGACAAGGTGCCGATAGGACGAGGTACAATGGGCCACGTAAGAGGTGCCGCCCTCACTCCGGTCTTCGGCGGTATAGGCGATCACGATCAGGCCGTCCGCAGGGCGCGAGATCCGGCCGTCCCGGAACATGACCTCGGCCCAGCGTGGCGTGCCGGACATGGCCTCGGCGGCCTCGGTCCCGGTCAAGAGGAAAGGCTCGGCTGGCACGACCATCTGGCAGTCGGGGTCGATCCGCCTGGGAAGGGAATCGGGACTGCCCGTCCAGAGGCTTTCCTCGAACTTCCAGACCCGCGCGTCGTCCATGATGCGTGTTTCCTAGCTCTTGCCCGGTCGTCAACCACGGGCCCTGCGCAATGTTCCCCGGCGCGCCAATGCAAAAGGCCCCGCGGAGAGCGGGGCCTTGCGTCTGGTCGCGATCTGCGGGCCGATCAGGCCAGCGCGGCCTTGGCCTGGCCGGCGATGGCGTTGAACGCCTCGGGCTCATGCACGGCGAGATCGGCGAGGACCTTGCGGTCGACCTCGATCCCGGCCTTCGCCAGGCCGTTGATCAGGCGCGAATAGGTCATCTCGGCGTCGAAGAGGCGCACGGCGGCGTTGATCCGCTGGATCCACAGCGCGCGGAAGCTGCGCTTGCGGGCCTTGCGGTCGCGGGTCGCATACTGGTTGGCCTTGTCGACCGCCTGGGTCGCGGTGCGGAAGTTGGTGGAGCGGGCGGCATAGTAGCCCGAAGCGGCCTTGATCACCTTGCGGTGACGGGCGTGGGTGACCTTGCCGGATTTTACGCGGGACATCTGGTGCTCTCCTTACCGGTCGTAGGGCATGTATTTCTTGACGATCTTCGCGTCGCTGTCGCTGAGCAGCATGGTGCCGGTCGCGTCGCGGACGAATTTCGGGGTGCGCTTGATCATGCCGTGGCGCTTGCCGGCAACACCGGCCTTCACCCGACCCGAGGCCGTGAAGCTGAAGCGCTTCTTCGCCGCCGACTTGGTCTTCATCTTGGGCATTTCCATCTCCGTGGTTTCAGGCACGACTCGGCATGCCACTCTGGCCGGCCGTGCGGGTAACGAAGCCGCTCCTATAGGGGCAGGCCGAAAAAGGTGCAAGGGCCGAATCCCGGGAACCCTCGGTCAGTTCAGCATCCGCGCCACGACGCCGACCATCACGCCGGGAACATCGCTGATCCGGTAGCCGCTCGGGTGATAGGCTGCAGCCCCGATGATCATGCCTAGAGCGGCGACAAGCATGATCGCACCAAGCCGGGGTGCCTCGCCCTCGACCCAGGCCGACAAGAGCGACGGCAGCGCAAGGATGAGCAGGACGATCCCGAGCGTAAGGATCAGGTCGGTATCCACGGCAAGACCTCCGGGCGGTCTGACGCCCGTAAGGTTACTCCGGGTCGACGCGCGAGATCAATCTTTCGTCGCAGGGGGCGACACGCAGGATGTTCGTGGTGCCCTTGACGTTGAAGGGCACACCTGCGGTGACGACGATCTGGTCTTCCTCGGTCGCAAAGCCATCGGCCCGCGCCGCCCCGACCGCCGCGAGGACCGCGCCCTTGAAGCGCTCCTGCGGCGGAGTGATCACGCAATGCGCGCCCCAGGTCAGCGCATAGCGCCGCGCGGTGGACATCAGCGGCGTCAGCGCGATGATCGGCACATGCGGGCGTTCGCGGGCCACAAGGCTTGCCGTGGTGCCCGACTGGCTGAAGCAGCAGATCGCCTTGATGTTGGTCGCCTCGGCAATCTCGCGCGCGGCGGCGACGATCCCGTCGGCCACCGATTCGCGGCGGACGACCCGGCTCGCCTCGATGACCGAGCGGTAGGTCGGGTCCTTCTCGACGCTCATCGCGACGGCGTTCATCGTCGTGACAGCCTCGACCGGGTACTTGCCCGCCGCCGATTCCGCCGAAAGCATCACCGCATCCGCGCCCTCGTAGATCGCGGTGGCCACGTCCGACACCTCGGCCCGCGTCGGCACCGGCGATTCGATCATCGATTCCAGCATCTGCGTCGCAACGATCACCGGTTTCGCCTGGGCGCGCGCGCCGCGCACCAGCCGCTTCTGGATCGGCGGGACCGAGGTCACCGGCAGCTCCACCCCAAGGTCGCCCCGCGCGACCATGATCCCGTCCGAGACCTGCAGGATCGCGTCATAGGCTTTCACCGCCGCCGGCTTCTCGATCTTCGACAGAATCGCCGCCCGGCCCTTCGCCAGGCTCCGCGCCTCGATCACGTCCTCGGGCCGCTGCACGAAGCTGAGGGCCAGCCAGTCCACGCCCAGTTCGCAGACGAACTCCAGGTCGCCCCGGTCCTTCTCGGACAGCGCCGCCACTGGCAGCACCACGTCCGGCACGTTCACGCCCTTGCGGTTCGAGATCGTCCCCCCGACTTCGACCGTGCAATCGGCGAAATCCTTGCCGCAGGCGTTCACCCGAAGGCGGATCTTCCCGTCATTGACCAGAAGCGTCGTGCCGGGTTCCAGTGCCGCGAAGATCTCGGGATGCGGCAGGTTGACCCGCTTGGCATCACCCGGCACGGTCGACAGGTCCATGCGGAACGCCGCGCCCTCGGCCAGTTCTTCCGCACCGTTGGCGAAGACGCCCACGCGCAGCTTCGGCCCCTGCAGGTCGGCGAGGATTCCGATCGGGCGGCCGACATCGGCCTCGACCTTGCGAATGATCTCGTGGCGCTTGGCGATGTCCTCATGCACCCCGTGGCTCATGTTCAGGCGGAACACGTCGGCCCCGGCCTCGAAAAGGGCACGGATCATCTCATAGGTGCTGGATGCGGGGCCCAGCGTGGCCACAATCTTCACGTTGCGGTGGCGGCGCATCGCCATCCTCCTGCTTCAAATTTCGGTTCATGTGGGCCGCCCGCCTTATGGCGCAACTGATCGCGCCCCGCAACGACTTCCCGCCGCTCTTCGCGTCCTTTCCGTCGCTCATCGCTGGCCACGCGCGAAGAACGACCGTAAGGGAGGGATGAGCAACGCCTTGAGGTCCGCCTTGGCCTTCCAGATCGAAGGAGAGCACCGCCCCGGTCGCTGGCTGGTCACCTGCGACCACGCCTCGAACCGCGTGCCGCCCTGGGTGGCGGGGGGCGATCTTGGCATCCCGGCCGAGGATATGGCCCGCCACATCGCCTGGGATGTCGGCGCCGCTGGTGTCGCCCGCGAACTCGGCCGCCTTCTCGACAGCCCGGTGATCCTCTCGGACTTCTCTCGCCTCGTCATCGACCCCAACCGGGGCGAGGATGACCCGACCCTGGTGATGCAGCTTTACGACGGCACGATCATTCCCGCGAACCGCCACATCACCCCGGCAGGGATCGAGGAACGGCTCGACCGCCTTTACCGCCCCTATCACTCCGCCTACGCCCGCCTCGCCGCGCTGCGCCCCGACCGCGTGATCGTCGCCGTCCATTCCTTTACCCCCTGCCTCAAGGGCCGCCTGCCCCGGCCCTGGCATGTGGGCGTTCTTTACTCGCACCTCGACGAACGCTTCTCGAAGCCCCTCATAGCCCGCCTGGCGAGGGAACCCGACCTCTGCGTCGGGGACAACGAACCCTACTCGGGCCACCTTCCGGGTGACGCGATCGACCGCCATGCCTTGCGCCTTGGCCGTCACAACACACTTATCGAGGTCAGGAATGACCTGATCGGCACCCCGGCAGAGCAGGCCCACTGGGCCGCGCGCCTTGCGCCGATGCTGACCGATGTGATGGAGAGCCTTTGATGGACGACGCCACCCGCACCGAACTTGAAGCCGCCGCCTTCCGCGCGCTGGTTCACCACCTGATGGTCAAGCGCCCTGATGTGCAGAACATCGACCTGATGAACCTTGGCGGGTTCTGCCGCAACTGCCTGTCGCGCTGGTATCAGGAAGCCGCCGCGGAACGCGGGATCGAGATGACGAAGGACGCGGCGCGCGAGGTGGTCTACGGCATGCCCTATGCCGACTGGGTCGCCAGGAACCAGACTGGAGCCGATGCCGGAAAACAGGCCGCCTTCCAGCAGGCCTTCGCCGAAAACGTCGGAAAGAAGGGCTGACCCTCGCCCACGGTGCCGGAGTTTTCGAAAATTCCGGATCGGAGCCTTCAAAGGCTCCGCTGCGATGTCTTCGAAGAAATCGCGTCTAGACGCCCGCCCACCGCAGCAGCGCGACCACCACCACGCCCAGAAGCGCCGCCGCCACATCGCTGCGCAAGGCCACCGTCAGCCCCACACAGGCCCAGCGGCAGCCCGTCCCGCACCCCGCGCCGGAACCCGTCAAAGGTGAACAAGGCGACCGTCATGATCGTAGGTCGGGGCCTGCCCCGACTCTGACGAGACTCCCGGTTAGGTCGGGCTTCAGCCCGACTCCACCGTCCGTCATGCCGCCCCACCCCTGGCCGCCTGCCGCAGCACCCGGTCAAGCACGTCCAGGAACCGGCTCCGGTCCGCCTTGCCGAACATCTTCCCGCCCCCCTGCCGGAACGGGTCGGCGCTCCGCAGGTCCTGCATCAGGTCCCGCGTCGCCAGCGCCATGCCGACATTGGCCGCCGTCAGTTCCTCGCCATTGTGTTTGACCACCCGGGCACCCGCCGCCACGCATTTCGCGGCCAGGGGGATGTCTCCGGTCACGACCACATCCCCCGGCCCGGCATGGTCCGCGATCCACTTGTCGGCCTCGTCGGGCCCGCTTCCGACAAAGACGCTTTCGACCAGCGGGTTCTGCGACGGCCGGATGCCGCCGTTCGACACCACCACCATCCGCACCCTGTGGCGGGTGGCCACCGTCTCGGCCTCGGTTTTCACCGGGCAGGCGTCGGCGTCGATGTAAAGGGTCATGGCGCCCTCCGACCCATGTGGTCAGGTGTTAAGAAAGCCCTAATGGAAAACGCTAACACTCTGACTTCGATAGATAATCCAAATTTGACCACTGTGGTCACGCGTGGTCAGATCGCGGCCTTCCGCATCTCGTCCAGGTAGATCTCGCGCAGCCGGGTGGCGACCGGTCCCGGCTTGCCGGTCCCCACGGGTTGCCCATCCACCTCGACCACCGGCATCACGAAGATCGACGCGGCGGTCGAAAAGGCCTCGTCCGCCCCCTGTGCCTCGGCGGGGGTGAAGGGCCGCTCCTCCACCTCGAACTGGGCTTCCGCCGCGAAACGAAGAACGGCAGCCCGGGTGATCCCATGCAGGATGTCGTTCCCAAGGGCCCGGGTGATGATCCGGTTCCCCTTCACGATATAGGCGTTGTTCGAGGTCCCCTCGGTCACCGCCCCGGCCTCGTCGGTGAACCAGCTGTCATCCACCCCCGCCTTCTTCGCGGCCATCTTGCCCATCGAGGGGTAAAGCAGCTGGACCGTCTTGATGTCCACCCGGCTCCAGCGCAGGTCGGGGATCGTGATGACCTTGAACCCGGTCTTCGCCGCCGGGGCGTCGGCAAGGTTCGGGATGTTCTGTGTGAAGGCGACGACCGTCCCCGGCAGGTCGGGCGCGGGGAAAAGGAACGACCGGTCACCCGGGTTCCCCCGCGTGACCTGGAGGTAGATCATCCCCTGGTCGATCCCGTTCCGGGCCACCAGTTCCCGGTGCATCGCGAGGAGGTCGTCCGACGACATCGGGCAGGTCATCTCGAGCTCCCGCAGGGACCGCTCCAGTCGCCGGATATGGCCGTCGAAGTCGATCAGCTTGCCGTCAAGGACCGAGGTCACCTCGTAGACCCCGTCCGCCATCAGGAAGCCGCGGTCGAAGATCGAGACCTTCGCCTCCGCCTCGGGCAGGTAGTCGCCATTCACATAGACGGTGCGGGTCATCGGTCATCCCCAGAGGTTGGCATCGGGCGGGTGGACCCCTTCGGCATCGTAGTGCAGGGGATGGGCACGGTCTTCCGCCAGAAGGAGGGGGCCGTCAAGGTCCGTCCACTCCGCCCCCTGTGCCAGAAGGACGGCGGGGGCCATCGCGAGCGACGAGCCGACCATGCAGCCGACCATCACCTTGAAACCCATTTCCCGGGCGAGATCGCGGGTCAGCAGGCCCTCGGTCAGCCCGCCGGTCTTGTCGAGCTTCAGGTTCACCGCGTCATACTTGCCCTTCAGACCCGCAAGCGAGGTCCGGTCAAAGCAGGATTCGTCGGCACAGACCGGAAGGGGGCGGGCGATTTCTGCCAGCATGTCGTCCTGTCCGGCGGGAAGGGGCTGTTCGACCAGTTCGACCCCCAGCCGCAGAAGGTGGGGGGCAAGGTTGGCGTAGACCTCGGGCGTCCAGCCTTCGTTCGCGTCGATGATGATCCGGGAACGGGGGGCACCTTTCCGGACGGCCTCGAGCCGGGGCATGTCGTCCGGGGTGCCGAGTTTGATCTTCAGGATCGGCCGGTGGGCGTTTCGGGCAGCAGCCTCGCGCATCATTTCGGGGGAGGCGAGCGAGAGGGTGAAGGCCGTCACCACCGGACCCGGCGGGGGAAGACCGGCAAGGTTCCAGACGCGGCGGCCCGTAGTCTTGGACTCAAGGTCCCAGAGCGCGCAGTCCACCGCATTCCGGGCCGCACCGGGAGGCAGAGCGGATTGCAGCGCTTCGCGGGTGATACCTTCCGGCAACCCCTGAATCTGGCCACGACAAGAGGCGAGGGTCTCGCCATACCGGGCGTAAGGCACGCATTCGCCCCGGCCGGTGGCCCCGCCCCGGGCGATGCTGACGGTCAGCACCTGCGCCTCGGTCTTCGATCCCCGGCTGATGGTGAAGCGATCACGCAGGGGAAAGACGTCTTCCTGAACCAGAACCATGGGGTCAGAAGATCGGAAAGGTCGGAAGCCAGCCGTATTCCTTCAACTCCTTCGAGAGCTCGGCCAGCGGGATGAAGCTGAGGAACACCAGCGCGTCCATCAGGTTGGTGCGCAGGTGATCGACCCGGAAGGTGACCTCGGGCTCGGTCCGGAAGAGCGAAAGGTTCGGCCAGATCCGTGGCACACGGGCGGCGTATGCCTCATATTGTGAGCCGAAGAGGGCGCGGAGCCGTTCCTCTTCCTTCCCTGCCGTCTGGGACAGGATGACGAAGGTCAGGATCGTGAACAGCGCCGTCAGGACCAGCGATCCCAGCATCAGCCCGAAGCCGGCGACGCAGATCGTGGAGAAGAGATACAGAGGATGGCGGCAGATCGAATAGGGGCCGTCCTGCATTACCATGTCGTTCTTGCGGCCCCCGATGTAGAGGATAGCCCAGAACCGCCCCAGTACGCCTGCGATCAGCAGGGAGATTCCAAGGACCTCGAAGACTTCAAACAGCCAGTGCGTCCTTTCCCAGACCGGCCAGGAGAAGAGGACAAGAGGCAGGAGCAGCAGAAATGTTCCCCGCAGGACGTTGATCCGGGCAAGCTCGAAACGTGTACGAGACGGCTGCATGACGGGGACTTTCCTTGGCTTTGCCCCACCTGTGTGGCCCTGCGTTCTGTTGCAGTCAAGCGAACAGGACCGGGAGAAACAGGCCCACCCCGGAAAGAAGTTTCTGCGACTGCGAAAGGCCTGTTGCACCCTGGCGCGCAATAATCTATCGCCGGGACCAAAGTGTGTGAAATATCCTTAGCTAGAGAGACCCCGATGAGCTTCCGCCTGCAACCGCCCGCCCCCGCCCGTCCGAACCGCTGCCAGCTTTTCGGCCCCGGTTCGCGGCCCGAGCTTTTCGCCAAGATGGCAGCCAGTGCGGCGGATGTGATCAACCTGGACCTCGAGGATTCGGTCGCGCCGGCGGACAAGCCGCAGGCGCGGGCGAATATCATCAAGTCGGTGTCGGAGATCGACTGGGGACGGAAGACTCTGTCGGTGCGGATCAACGGCCTGGATACGCCGTTCTGGTATCGCGACGTGGTGGACCTTCTGGAGCAGGCGGGTGACCGGCTGGACCAGATCATGATCCCGAAGGTCGGCTGTGCGGCGGATGTCTATGCCGTCGACGCGCTTGTGACGGCCTGTGAGGCGGCGGCGGGCCGGAAGAAGCGGATCAGCCTTGAGGTCATCATTGAGACCGCAGCGGGGATTGCCCATGTCGAGGAGATCGCGGCCTCGTCCCCCCGGTTGCAGGCCATGAGCCTTGGGGCGGCCGATTTTGCGGCGAGCATGGGGATGCAGACCACCGGCATCGGCGGAACGCAGGAAAACTACTACATGCATCGCGAGGGCCAGAAGTACTGGTCCGATCCTTGGCACTGGGCGCAGGCGGCCATTGTCGCAGCCTGCCGGACGCATGGCGTGCTGCCGGTCGACGGACCATTCGGCGATTTCTCGGATGAAGAGGGGTTCCGGGCGCAGGCCCGGCGGTCGGCGACGCTGGGCATGGTCGGGAAATGGGCGATCCATCCGAAACAGGTGGCGCTAGCGAACGAGGTCTTCACCCCGTCCGAGACCGCCGTGACCGAGGCGCGCGAGATCCTCGCCGCGATGGAAGCGGCGAAGGCGGCGGGCCAGGGGGCGGCAGTCTACAAGGGGCGGCTGGTCGACATCGCCAGCATGCGGCAGGCCGAGGTGATTGTCCGGCAGGCCGACCTGATCGCCGGCGGCTGACCCGTTGCAAGTCGGCAGGGCCTCTGCAAGGCTTGGGCCGGAATGATCGGACAGGCTGTTCACGCCCTCAAGACCTGGAGCCGGGCGCGGTTTCCGCGCCGTCCCCGGCTGCCCCGGCTGGACGTGCTGGCGATCATGAAGAATGAATCGATGAACATCGAGGAATGGGTCGACCACTACCTCTGGATGGGCGCGAACCGCATCTGCCTGATCGACAACGGCAGCACGGATGACACTTTCGCCAAGGCGCTGAACCTGCAATCGCAGGGCAAGGTCAGCGTGATCCAGCTTCCGCGTCCGCACCGGCAGCGGCTGCATACCTGGACGGCCTATGAACGCTTCCGGATCGCCGAACATGCCGACTGGGTCCTGATCGCGGACATGGACGAATTCTGGTTCTGCCCGAATGGCGACACCCTGCCCAAGGCGCTGGCCGAGTTTCCCGATACTGACCTGATCTACTGCAACTGGGTGCAGTTCGGCAGCGGCGGTCTGGTCAAGCATCCGCCCAGTGTCCGAGAAGGGTTTACGCTGCGCCGTCCGGGTCTGGACATCAACACCAAGTACATCTGCCGGACCGCAGCCGTGACTGCGCCAACCGACCTGCACATCCACCGCGTGCGGGGCGGCCGGCGGTTGCGCATGGTCCGCAACCCGCCGCAGTTCCAGTTGAACCACTATTCGATCCAGAGCCTGGAGTTCTTCCAGTCGGTCAAGATGACCCGTGGCGATGCCGGCGGGAAGGCAAAGGACAGCATGCGCGACATGGACTACTTCCGGAAGCATGACGAAGGCTGCGTCGAGACCGACCGCCGTCTTGCCGATCTGGTGGCGGTTTGCAGGAATTCTTGACAAACCGCCCTGAAAACAGTCAGCGTTCAAGGGCGGTGGCCCAGCTTTCGGGCGCCATGTGAAGAATACCAGAGCCGCGCCCCAGGGGAGGGGAGGCCCCGCGCGGCGAATGGGAGGATGCACGCCCCGTGGCCCGGCCACGGGGCGCTGCTGTTTCTGAACGGTCGGGATTCCGGGCAAGTCCTTTATCCATAAGACATATTTTCGAGATACTTCGACAGCCTCCGAAGATTCGCTACGCCCTTCGGCATTGAACCGGAGGTCCTCATGCGTATCCTGATCCTGTCCCTTGCCGTCCTGCTTTTGCTTGTGGCCCTGATCTTCCTGATCGGCTGGCTTCTGCCCACCACGCGGGAGGGGCGCGCCGAGACGGTCATCGCCGCTCCGCCGGACCGTGTCCTTGCGGTGATCGCCGATGTCGAGGCGCAGCCGGAGTGGCGCGAGGTCGGAACCGTCACGCGCACCGCCGAGGGCTGGGAAGAGGTGACGGCGCGCGGCGAACGCATCGCCTTTGTTGCAGAAGAGATGACCGAGGCGCGCATCCGGCTGCGGTTTGCCTCGGACGCCGGGTACACCGGTGCGTGGGAGGCCGAGCTTACCCCGGTGGCGGACGGCACGCGGATCGCGGTGGTCGAACGGGCGACGGTGCCCTCGCCCGTTGGCCGGATCATCTCGCGCCTGATGTTTGATCCGGCCGCTTTCGCCACCACATATCTTGCGGCGCTGAAGGCACGGGTGGAGGGATAGATGGCGAAGAAACCGACGGACTGGCGCAAACGTTTTGGCGGCGCGAAACCCGCGCATGTGGTGATGCTGCACGCAGACTTTGCGGGCGTGAAGGCGGGGAATACGATGCTGATCTCGTCCCCCGGCGACATCGCCGCCTATCTGGCGAAGATCCCGCGCGGTGAGACGCGGACGATGGACCGGCTGCGCAACGAGCTTGCCCGGACGGCCGGGGCAAACGCGATGTGCCCGGTGACGACGGCGATCTATCTGCGCGTGGTGGCCGAGGTGAGCTTGCGCGACCTGGAAGAGGGCAAGCGGCTGGACGAGGTGGTGCCCTTCTGGCGGGTGGTCACGCCGGACAGCAAGGTGGCGAAGAAGCTGAGCTGCGGCCCCGATCACGTGGCGCATCTGATCGCTTTGGACGGCGGAGAGGCGCGCGACGGCTGATCGGCTTTCGGCGAGTTGCATCGCGCGAGGGGCAAGGGCATATAGGGGCGGCCCCCGGAAGGAAACGCGCCCATGAACTACCTTGAGTTTGAAAAGCCTCTGGCGGAACTGGAAGGCAAGGCAGAGGAGCTTCGCGCCCTGGCGCGTACGGGTGGCGGGGTGGACCTGACGAAAGAGGCCGAGGCGCTGGACCGCAAGGCAGAAGCCGCGCTGCGCGACCTCTACAAGTCATTGACGGCATGGCAGAAATGCCAGGTGGCGCGTCACCCGGACCGGCCGCATTGCAAGGACTACATCGAGGGTCTGTTCAGCGAATTCACCTCGCTGGCCGGCGACCGCGCCTTTGCCGATGACCATGCGGTGATGGGCGGGCTGGCGCGGTTCCAGGATCAGCCGGTGGTGGTGATCGGGCATGAGAAGGGCAACGACACCAAGACCCGGATCGAGCGCAACTTCGGCATGGCGCGACCCGAGGGGTATCGCAAGGCGATCCGGCTGATGGACCTTGCCGACCGGTTCCGGCTGCCGGTGATCACGCTGGTCGACACGCCCGGCGCCTATCCCGGCAAAGGGGCCGAAGAGCGCGGGCAGGCCGAGGCGATTGCCCGGTCGACCGAGAAGTGCCTGGCCATTGGCGTGCCGCTGATCAGCGTAGTGATCGGCGAGGGCGGCTCGGGCGGGGCGGTGGCCTTTGCGACGGCGAACCGGGTCGCGATGCTGGAGCATTCGGTCTATTCGGTCATCTCGCCCGAGGGCTGCGCCTCGATCCTGTGGAAGGACGCCGAGAAGATGCGCGAGGCGGCCGAGGCGCTGCGGCTGACGGCGCAGGACCTGCAGAAGCTGGGCGTGATCGACCGGATCGTGAAAGAGCCGATGGGTGGCGCGCAGAGGGCCCCGAAAGAGGCGATCGATGCGGTCGGCAAGGCCATCGAGGCGATGCTGAAAGAGTTGTCCGGCAAGGACGCCAAGGCGCTGATCAGGGACCGGCGGCAGAAGTTCCTGGAGATGGGTGCCAAAGGTTTGGCGGCTTGACGCCCTATTTCGGCCCGGCTTTCCGCGTTAATCGCTTCGTGGAACGTCCGGCCTAGACTGGATGCCAAACAGTCTTTCCTGCGCCGGAGTGTCGGATCGTGCCAACCATTGAGCTTCTCGACAACGGGGACTTTCAGGATCCACCGTCCGTCTGGAACGGGCAGTCGTGGATCATCGTAAGCGGCCTGCCCGGCTGGACCGGCGCCGACATCGAATGGGGGCAGGAAAACCTTTACCGCCCGGGCGGCAATTCGACGAACCGCGTCATCGAGATGGATGGCAACGGCGGGACGGCGATAACGCAGATCCAGCAAAGCTTTACCATCGGCGGGAAGGTCAACGCGGTCCTGTCGTTCGACATGGCGCTCCGCTCGGGCCTGTCACCGACGGTGGGCGAGGGGTTCCGCCTTGAAATCCTGAACAGCGCCGGCATTCCGATCCAGCCCGCGATCGACTATACGCCGACCTCGAATGCCTGGACGGCGGTCACCCTGACCGTGCCTTTCACGACCCCGGGGGTCTACTCGATCCGCTTCACCGAGATCGGGCCGAACAACAGCCTTGGCGCGATCATCGACGATATCAGCCTGCTGGTCTGCTTCACCTCCGGCACCTTGATCGACACGCCGGACGGCCCCCGCCGGGTGGAGGACCTGCGCGTGGGCGACGTGGTCCTCACGATGGACGATGGCCCCCAGCCGATCCGCTGGGTCGGCCGGCGCACCGTCCGCCGCGAGGAGATGCTGCGTGATCCGCGGCTCCGGCCGGTGATCATCGCTGCCGGGGCTTTCGGCGCTGCCATGCCGGAGCGCGACCTTGCAGTCTCGCGCCAGCATCGCATCCTGATGACCGGCTGGACCTGCGAGTTGCACTTCGGCGAGCCCGAAGTCCTGGTCCCGGCGCTGAAGCTGGTCAACGGATCGACGGTCAGGGCCGACATGCCCGACCGGGACATCACTTACGTCCATTTCCTGTGCGACCGCCACCAGATCGTGATGTCGGAAGGGCTGGCCACCGAAAGCTTCTATCCCTGTGCCCGATCGCTTGGCGGGGTCGAGGCCGAAGCCCGGGACGAGCTTCTCATGATCTTCCCGGAGCTGCGCGACATCGGGTCGCGACCGCTTGACTTGGCGCGCCCGCTGGTCGACGGGAAGACGGCGCGGCTGGTGGCCTGATCCGTCCGGGAGTCCGGCCCGTATGAGCGTTGCTTGTAGGGAAAGGGACCGGATGAACCCCTGGGTCATCGTCGTGATCGCCGGGCTGATGGAAACGGGCTGGGCGCTGGGGCTGAAGTATTCCGAAGGGTTCACGAAGCTTTGGCCCTCGGTCATCACGATCGTGCTGGCGCTGGGGTCGTTCTACCTCTTGTCGGTCGCGATGAAGAGCCTGCCGGTCGGCACGGCCTATGCGGTCTGGGTCGGGATCGGGGCCGTCGGGACGGCGATCGCGGCGGTGTTCCTGTTCAACGAACCCGTCAGCGCGATGCGGGTGCTGGGGGTGCTGTTGATCCTTGCCGGCATCGCGGCGCTGAAGTTCGCATGATCCGGGCCGCCGTTCTGGCAGCGGCGCTGGCCGGCCCTGCCGGCGCGGGGACGCTGGAGGGGCGGCTTGTCACCTTCACGGTCGCAACCTGGGACCAGCGCGACCGGCCTTTCCTCGAGGCGCGGGGGCGGACGGTGACGGTCGGGCAGGGTGTGGAGTTCGGGCTGGAGCCGGAGGGGCTGACCGGGGGGCTGGACGTGGTGCCGGTGACGGTCGAGATCGGGCCGAGCCGGATCGAGCTGGCCTATCCGGGCGTGCGGGGGCAGTTCTACGATGCCGCCTTCAACGGTTATGTCCTGCGGTTCGAGACAGAATGCGCCCTCTTCGACGAGGTCAGGATCGACCCTGCCGCGACGACGATGCCGGTGACCGAGATCTGGGCCGAGGTGGGGGCGCTTTACATCAATGTCTCCGGGCTGGACTACGGACCGGAGGCGACCCTGGCGCTGGACATCGAAGTGGCCGACTGCCCGTTGAGTTGACCACAGTGGTCATTTCCGGAATATTCATTCACATCAATAACTTGCATTTTTCTGTAAAGGATTTGGAAAGGATTGACCGCAGGCCTCACCACATCGTCTGTGCGGCGCGTGCCGGCCAGGCTGCGTCATAGGCGGCCCGGCCGATGCGGCCTTCGGTGATCCAGGTCATCAGCGGTCCGCCTGTGGTTGGCCCCGGAGGGTTTCACACCCTCCGGACCTCCCGTGGGATATTTGAGGACGAAGAATGAAAATTTGAGTCAATTCTTCCGTTTCTTGGGCTTCGGAGCCGGAAGATCGGCAGCTATGGCGCGGAGCGCGCGTGCCACACGGTCGGGATCATCAAGAGCGTCGGTGACGAGGAGATGGGGCTTCGCGCCAGGATAGGGCGGAGCGGTGGGGCTGCCGGGGAGGGCGGCGATTGCCCCGGGGGTCGGCTTGAGGAAGAGTTGGTCGTCGCAGACGAGGGCCACGACCCTGCCGTCGAGATAGAGAGCGTATTCTCCGAACATCTTGCGCGCGCTGACGGCCAAGGGGGCCAGCGTGTCGAGAAGGTGATCGATCGTCGCGGCAGAGGTTCCCATCGCTTATGCCTTGAACCCGGCCTCGGCCATCAGGCGGTCAGAGTGGGTCTCCACCTCGGCCTCGAGACGCTTCATGAATTCGGGCACCGGCAGGCCGGGGGCGATCGGGGGGAGGAATTCGACCACTGCGAGGCCGGGATGGCGCAGGATGCCGCGCTTGGGCCAGAAGACGCCGACATTGGTGGCGACCGGAACGCAGGGCTGGGCGAGCTGTTCGTAAAGGAGGCCCGTGCCGACCTTGAAGGGCTTCTGTGCGCCCGGCGCGACACGGGTGCCCTGCGGGTAGATGATGAGCTGGCCGGGCTCTGCCGCCCCTGCTGCGACATCGGCCTTCATCTTCTGGATGGCCGCGCCGCGCTTGCCGCGGTTCACCGGGACGCAGCCGATCTTCAGGGCGTACTGGCCAAGGAAGGGAGTGAAGATCAGCTCGCGCTTCATGATGAACTTGCCGGCTGGCACGGCGTGGAAGATCAGGATGATGTCGAGAAAGCTTTGATGCTTGGCGGCGATCACGCATTCGCCCGTCGGCGGGGTGCCGCGGACCTCGGACCGCAACCCGCAGAGAAGCTGGGCGGTGAAGATCACCCAGGCGCAGTAGCTGTGCATCGCGACATAGGCGCCCCGGCGGCTGAAGAGCGCCCAGGGCGCGAAGCCGATCGCGAGGATGGCCATCGCGACATACATCTGGACGATGAAGACGAGGCTGAGAAGCCAGCGCAGGACGATCATGTCAGCTCTCGCAGTTTCCGGAAGGCGGCGCGGCGGGTGGCAAGGAAGGCCACGACGGCGGCAAGGGGTGGCAGGGCGAGCGGCCAGAGCCAGCCCGTCCCAGTGAAGCCGAGGCCGGTCAGGAAGCCACCGGCGGCATCGGCGGCGGGCAGGGCGGCAACGCCGGCGATCCCGGCAGCAGCCCCGACGGCGGCCCCGGAAAGGGCGCGCAGGGTGAAGCGGCGCACGAAGGCCTTGGCGATGTAGGTGTCCTTGGCCCCGACAAGGCGGAGGACGTGGATCACCTCGGCATTCGTGGCGAGTGCTGCGCGCGCGGCAAGAGTGATCATCGCGGCCATTGCCGCGCCGATCAGCACGATGGAAAGGACGCCGAGAAGGCGGATACGCTCGGCCGCCTCGATCAGGGGGCGGCGCCAGCGGGTGTGGTCGTCGAGAAGCGCACCCGGGGCCTCAACCTTCAGGCGCTGGCGGAGGCCCTCGGAGTCATAGGGCTCGGCGGCCTCGACCAGTTCGAAGAGGCGCGGGATCGGCAGGGCTTCGACCGGAAGTCCGGGGCCGAACCAGGGTTCGAGAAGGGCGCGGGTCTCGGCCTCGTCGATCAGGCGATAGCTGGCGATGCCGGGGGTGGTGGCCAGGACGGCGAGGATCGCGTCGGTCTGGATCTGGACCTGGTCGGCGGGGGCGGAGAGGCGGATGGTGGCGGTGCGGGCAAGGGTTTCGGACCAGCGGTCGGCCAGGCGCCCCGAGGCGAGCGAGAGGGCGAGGGCGAAGACGCAGAGGAAGGTCATCGCGCCCGAGGTGAAGGTGGTCAGCCAGGCAGTGGGGCCCGAGGGCGGGACGACCTGCAACGCGCGGGTGGCGGGTGAGGCCGGTATCGCGGCGGGCGGCTTCACAGGTCGGCCCCGGCAAGCTGGACGCGGTGCTTGGCGATCCGCAGAACCCGGGCCTGAATCTGCGCCTTGGCCTGGCGGATGAGGTTGAGGTCATGGGTGGCGACGAGGATCGTCTTGCCCATGCGGTTGAGCTCGACGAGGAGGGTCAGGATGCGGAGTGACATCTCCCAGTCGACGTTACCGGTCGGTTCGTCGGCAAGGATCACGTCGGGGTCGACGATGACGGCCCGGGCAAGGGCGGCGCGCTGGCGTTCGCCGCCGGAAAGCTGGGGGGGAAGCGCGTCGGCAAGGTGGCCGAGGCCCACCCAGCCCAGAAGGTCGGCAAGGTCCTGCGCGTCGCTTTCGCGGTCCGAGACGGTGAAGGGCAGCGCCATGTTGGCCGCAAGGGTCAGGTGGTCGAGGAACTTGCAGTCCTGGTGCACGATGCCGATGCGGCGGCGGGTGCGGGCGATGTCGTCGCGCGAGAGCGTGGTGACGTCGTTGTCGAAAAGGGTGACCCGGCCGCTGGTCGCGCGCAGTTCGGCATAGGCGAGCTTGAGGAAGGTCGACTTGCCCGACCCTGAAGGGCCGGTCAGGAAGTGGAACGACCCCGGCGCGAGGCGCAGCGATACGTCGGACAGAAGGTCTCCGCCGCCGTAACTGTAGGCCACGTTCTCGAAGGCGATCACGTCGGTTCTCCTGCTATGTCGCACGGCGGACGGCAATGTCGGTGTGCATGGCCGCTGCAGCCCTGTGCGCTTTCCATCGCACAGGGGGAAAGGATTGCACAAGAGCAAGCGACAAGGCCTTGGAACGACAGGAATTAAGGGTTACAACGCCTCTGGGGGAGCCGGAAACTGGCTTTGAGGGACAAGAATGCGGTTGGTTTGCCCGAACTGCGAGGCCAAGTACGAAGTGCCGGAGGATGCGATCCCCGACACGGGCCGCGACGTCCAATGCACGAATTGCGGGCATACCTGGTTCCAGATGCGCGGGCGTGCGGCGCCCTTCGTTGCGCCGGTGTCGGCCGGGCCGGATGCGAAGCCCGCACCGGAGGCCGCGGCCGAGCCGGCACCCGAGCCGGCGCCGGCCGAGCCTACCGTGGTCACTTCTGCGGCCGAGCCTGCCGCCGAAGTCGTGACCGATGAGGCGGTGACCCCGGCAGAGCACGAGACCGTTGCCTGGACGGCCGCAGCGGGAGCCGCAGAACCCGGGCCAGCGCCCGACGACGCCAGCCCTGCCGAAGCCGATCCGGCCGCAGCGACCCTGCCGGATGAGAGCCGGCCAGAGGCGGTGTCCCAGACCGAAGGTGCCGATGCCACCCCGGCCGAGCATGTCAGGGACGTTGCCGCCGGTGCGGCGGCCGATCCGGTGCCGGACGCCGACCCCGCTGCCGGAGTGGTGGCTGAGGTTATCGCCAGGACCCGTGATCTCCGCGAAGAGGTGGCGGCTGCCTCTGACTCGGTGGCCAAAGCTGTTGCAGAGCCAGCGGCTGCCGCGGCAGTCGCGCCTGCTGCGGCCTATGCGGTGGACGAGTCCGTGCTGGCCATCCTGCGCGAAGAGGCCGAACGTGAGGCGAATGCCCGCCGTGCCGAGGCGCTGGAAAGCCAGACCGACCTCGGGATTGACGAGGCCATGCCAAGGAAAGCAGCCGTCTCGGCCGAGGCAGAGGCAAAGCCGACGGCCCGGCGCGATCTTCTGCCGGATGTCGAGGAGATCAACTCGACCCTGCGGCCCTCCGAGATTCAGGCCGACGATGATGGAACGCCTGACTTCGTCGCGCCGCCACCCGAAGCGCCGCGTGGGTTCCGGAGCGGTTTCCTGACCCTGATGACGATCGCGATCATTGCGGCGGCGCTTTACCTTGTCGCCCCCCGTCTTGCGGTGCTGGTGCCGGCGCTGGCCGGGCCGCTGGAAAGCTATGTGTCGTTCATCGACAGCCTGCGCCTTGGGCTGGACGGGGTCATGCGGTCTGCGACAGTGGCGATCAGCGACCAGTGATGTCGCCAAATCGGCTTGCCCCTTCCGGGGCGTGCCTTTATCCCTCTGGGGCAAGCCTGAGCCCCCGAGGAGCCGCCATGACCAATCCGCGTTTCGACAAGTCGAAGCTTCCCAGCCGCCATGTGACCGAAGGTCCGGCGCGGGCCCCGCACCGCAGCTATTTCTACGCGATGGGGATCACCGAGGAAGAGATCCACCAGCCCTGGGTTGGCGTGGCGACCTGCTGGAACGAGGCGGCCCCCTGCAACATCGCGCTGAACCGCCAGGCGCAGGTGGTGAAGCAGGGCGTGAAGAAGGGCGGCGGCACCCCACGCGAGTTCACCACGATCACCGTGACCGACGGCATCGCGATGGGGCATGAGGGGATGCGGTCCTCGCTCGCCAGCCGCGATGCGATTGCGGATACGGTCGAGCTGACCATGCGCGGGCATTGCTATGACGCCATCGTGGGGCTTGCGGGGTGCGACAAGTCCCTGCCGGGGATGATGATGGCGATGGTTCGCCTCAACGTGCCGTCGGTCTTCATCTATGGGGGCTCCATCCTGCCGGGCCGCTACAACGGTCAGGACATCACCGTTCAGGACATGTTCGAAGCCGTGGGCAAGCACCAGGCCGGGAACCTGTCGGACGTGGAACTGGCGATCATGGAAAAGGTCGCCTGCCCGTCCAGTGGCGCCTGCGGGGCGCAGTACACGGCGAACACGATGGCTTGTGTGTCCGAGGCGATTGGCCTCGCCCTGCTGAACTCCTCCAGCGCCCCTGCGCCCTATGAATCGCGCGACCAGTTCTGCGAAGCTTCGGGCGTTGCGGTGATGAACCTGATCGAGAAGAACATCCGTGCGCGGGACATCGTGACGCGGAAGTCGCTGGAGAACGCTGCCCGCGTCGTGGGCTGCACGGGTGGTTCCACCAACGCGGCGCTGCACCTGCCCGCCATCGCGCATGAGGCGGGGATCGACTTTGACATCTTCGATGTCGCGGCCTGCATGAAGGACACGCCTTACTTCGTCGACCTGCGGCCGGGCGGGAAATACGTGGCGAAGGACCTGCACGAGGTCGGCGGCGTCGCGGTGGTGATGAAGGAACTGGCGAAGGCGGGTCTTCTGCACCTCGACTGCATCACTGCGTCGGGCAAGACGCTGGGCGAAAGCCTGGACGAGATCCGGGGTGAGGCCGACGGGCGGGTGATCTACCATATCAACTCTCCCATCACGAAGACGGGCGGCGTGGTCAGCCTGAAGGGGAACCTTGCGCCCGACGGGGCCATCGTGAAGGTCGCCGGCATGACCGAGGCCGAGCAGGTCTTCACCGGCCCGGCGCGGGTATTCGAATGCGAGGAAGATGCCTTCGAGGCGGTGAAGAAGCGCGAATACAAGGAAGGCGAGGTCATCGTCATCCGCAACGAAGGCCCGGCGGGCGGACCCGGGATGCGCGAGATGCTGGCGACCACGGCGGCCCTGTCCGGTCAGGGCATGGGCAAGAAGGTGGCGCTGATCACGGATGGCCGCTTCTCGGGTGCGACGCGGGGCTTCTGCGTGGGCCACGTGGGTCCGGAAGCGGCGCATGGCGGGCCGATTGCGCTTTTGAAGAACGGCGACATGATCACGCTGAACGCGGTCACGGGCGAATTGTCGGTGGCCCTGTCGGATGAGGAACTCGCCAAGCGCAAGGCCGAATGGAAAGGGCCGCGCAAGACGGCCTATACCAGCGGCGCGGTGCACAAGTTTGCCAAGCTTTGCGGCGGGGCGCGCTGGGGGGCGGTCACGCATCCGGGCGCCAAGGGCGAAAGCCACGTCTACATGGACCAGTAAAGGGTCATGGCCGGGCAACTGGCAGGTCTCATCGACCGGTGGCGGCTGCGGAAGGTCCAGGAATACTGGGCCGGAAAGGCCGAAGCCGCCCCGACCCTTCGGCCGCTTGTCCTGCATGGTTTGCGCACGCAGGCCCGGTCGATGCGGCGTCAGATCGACCGGGTGATCCATGCGGCGGACCATCGTCTGGGGACGCCGGCGATCGGCGCGGGCCTGCCGCGGCTGCCCCTTGGCACCGACTGGTCGTGGCGCGGAGACGGCTGGCGGGGGCCTTTGCCGCAGCCGGGGCTGATCGCCGGATCAGATCGCAGCCGGATCAGCGATGACCTTTCGCTTTATCATGATTGCCCGCTGGGTGAGGTCGCCGTCCGGCAGGGGCGCAACACCGGAACCGATGACCGCGCGCCCTTCGGCCTCGGGATCGAGGTCTTCGGCTTTCAGGGCAGCTTCCTGTCGCTGGCGACTTCGCTTCCGCCCGAGGCGGTGCAAGGCCTGAAATCGCGGCATCTGGTGCGCGTCGACGTGATTATCGAGGCCGAGCGGCCGCTGCGGGCCTATGCGCGGCTGAATGTCAGGCACGGCCCCAACGTGGCCCAGATCGTGCGCGAGCTGTCCAGCCTGGACGGTGAGGTCGTGGTGGAGTTCGACCTTGCCTATGCCAAGCTGGACGACACGCGGATCGAACGCGCCTGGCTGGACCTGATCTTCAACGATGCGGCGATGACCGGGATCAGGCTGCGCGACCTTGTGGTCAGCCGCCGCCCGCGTGCCGAGCTTTAGGGGATGCGATGACGGCAGGGCGATTGACATTGACCCAAAGCCGGATCGTCGGCGGCGTCTGGGAGGGGGTCCTGACCGGGGCCGGCGACGCGGTGCCGCTGGAGGCGCTGCACCAGGGCCGCAAGCTGGACGGGCTGTCGGTTTCGCCTGTGCCCGGCGAGGCGGGAAGCCATCTGGTGCGGCTGGCGATCCCGGCCTCGATCCTGAGCGAAGGCGTCCAGACCGTGCTTCTGCAGGCCGGGGGCGAGGTGCTGGCCAGCTTTACCCTGATTGCGGGCGTTCCGCTGGAAGAGGACCTGCGCGCCGAGATCAGCCTGCTGCGTGCCGAGCTGGACCTTCTGAAAAAGGCGTTCCGTCGTCACGTCGTCGAAACAGCCAAGTTCCTCTAGTAAGTGATTGTCCAATTCCTTGCTTAAGGAATTTGGGTCGCGCCTTACCCCCAGGTCGGGTGGAACTTGCCTGCAGGCGAAAGAGTGAAGATCTCGCACCCCGTCGCGGTCACGCCGACCGAGTGTTCGAACTGAGCCGAGAGCGACTTGTCGCGGGTCACGGCGGTCCAGTCGTCGGCAAGGATCTTGGTCTCTGGCCGGCCAAGGTTCACCATCGGCTCGATGGTGAAGAACATGCCTTCCTCAAGCACCGGACCTGCGCCAGGCCGGCCGTAGTGAAGCACATTCGGAGGCGCGTGGAACACCCGCCCGAGGCCGTGACCGCAGAAATCGCGGACCACTGACATCCGCTGCGCTTCAACATAGGACTGGATCGCATGGCCGATGTCGCCGAAGGTGTTCCCCGGCCTGACCGCCGCGATGCCGCGCATCAGGCCTTCGTGAGTGACCTCGATCAGGCGCTCGGCCTTCCGCGCAAGGGTGCCGGCCACGTACATCCGGCTGGTGTCGCCGTACCAGCCGTCGACGATCACCGTCACATCGACATTCAGGATGTCGCCGTCCATCAGCACCTTCGGCCCCGGGATGCCATGGCAGACGACGTGGTTCACAGAAATGCAGGAGGCGTGGCGATAGCCCTTGTAGCCGATGGTGGCCGAGGTGACGCCGCGCCGCCTGATCTCGGCGGTGATGAAATCATCGATCACGGCGGTGGTGGTGCCCGGCGTGACCAGGGGTGCAACGTCATCCAGGATCTCGGCGGCGACTCGCCCGGCCAGGCGCATGGCGGCAAAGTCCGCATCCTCGTAGATGCGGATACCGTCCTTCGTGATCCGGGCGCGGTGTTCGTCCACGGCGGTCTCCTTTGCGCCCTACATAGGCCCCTTGGGGTGGAATGGCCAGAGGGCGGGCTTTGAAACGCCTGAACGCAGGGCTATACCCGGGTGTGAGGCACGGAGGGCGGAATGGGCAATCCAACGGCGGCGATGCTGGTCATCGGGGACGAGATCCTGTCCGGCAGGACGCGGGACACGAACACGCATTATCTGGCCGGTGAGCTAACCCGGATCGGCATCGCTCTGCGGGAAGTTCGGGTCGTTCCGGATGAGCACGGGGAGATCGTGGCGGCCGTACGGGCGCTGTCAGGACGCCATGATCACCTCTTCACCAGCGGCGGGATCGGGCCGACGCATGATGATATCACCGCCGATGCGGTTGCGGATGCACTGGGCGCGCCGATCGGGCACCGGGCCGATGCGATGGCGCTTCTGCAGGCTCATTACGACCGAGCGGGCCTGCCCTTCAACGAAGCGCGGCAGCGGATGGCGCGGATTCCGGAGGGGGCGAGCCTGATCGACAACCCGGTCTCGACCGCGCCGGGGTTCACTCTGGGCAATGTCCACGTGATGGCCGGGGTGCCGAACATCTTCCAGGCGATGGTCGCCAGCGTCCTGCCGAAGCTGACCGGCGGCCCGCCGCTTCTGTCGCAGTCGCTGCGCGTGAACCGGGGCGAGGGCGAGATCGCCGGACCCTTCGGTGCCTTGGCGGCCGAGTTTCCCGATCTTTCGATGGGGTCCTATCCCTTCATCCAGAACGGGGCGCATGGCACGAACCTTGTGATCCGCGGCACCGATCCCGCGCGGGTCGATGCGGCGATGGTGCGCCTGACCGGTCTGTTCGGATGACGCCTGAGGCGATCGCCGCGGTGATGGAAGCGACCTGGCCACCGGCAAGGACGTGGCGCGAAGGGCCCTTCACCTTCCGCGACGGGGCAGGCGGTGGCAAGCGGGTGTCGGCGGCGAGTTGCGAGGGCGACTGGGCCGAGGCTGACCTCGCGCTTCTGGAGGGAATGGCCGAACCCCTGGCGCTGATCCGTCCGGGGGATGGCGCGCTTGACGCGGCACTTGGCCAGCGGGGATGGCAGGTCGTCGACCCGGTCGTGGTCTATGCCGCCCCGGTTGCCGCGCTGCGGGCCGAGCTGCCACCCCTGGCCGCCTTTCCCCATTGGCCTCCCTTGGCGATCGCTCGCAGCATCTGGGAAGACGGCGGCATCGGTCCGGCGCGGATTGCGGTGATGGACCGGGTGCAAGGGCCGAAAGCCGCGATCCTGGCACGCGATGGTGACCGCCCTGCCGGGGTGGCCTTTGTCGCCTGCCATGGCGCCGAGGCGATGCTGCACGCGCTGGACGTGCGCCCGGCCCATCGTCGCCGCGGGATTGGCGAGACGCTGCTGCGCGCTGCGTCCAACTGGGCGGCGTCCGAGGGCGCAAGCCGACTGTCGCTGGCGGTGACCGAGCGAAACAGTGCCGCACGTGCGCTCTACGCTCGCCTTGGGATGCAAGTTGTGGGACAGTATCATTACCGGGTGAAGTGATCGCGGAAAGCGGCGCGGGCAGTGTGGCATAAGACCCAAGCGATGACGGTTCTGGGCCTGGGCCTTGCCCTGGCTTCACCCGTCTGCAGCCTGACGCTGGAGCTTCCGGCCCCGATCCTTGCCGAGGAGACCCGGAGCGAGGCTTTTGGCAGCCACGACCTTCCCACCGGCCCCTATGCCAACGGGGCCTTGCCGACGTGGACGATGGAAGGCGCGGTCACCCAGCGCGCCTTGCAGCTTGACGCGCCCGACCTTCCGACCCTGGCCATCTTTGCCCCCTTGCGCGACCAGATCGTCTCGGCGGGCTTCGAGGTGCTTCTGGACTGCGAAACGCGGGCCTGCGGCGGGTTCGACTTCCGCTATGGCACTGAGGTCCTGCCCGAACCGGACATGCATGTCGATCTTGGGGACTTCCGCTTTCTGTCGGCGATCCGGGGCGACGAGGCGGTCAGCATCCTCGTCAGCCGCTCGGCCCTTACGGGCTATGTGCAGATCACGCGCGTGACGCCTGCGCCTGATACGGCGGCGCCAACGTCCGTCCCTTCTGCCTCTGTCGTCGACATGACCGTTGCGGTGGATGAGAGTGCGGCCGCGGCCGCGACACTGCCCGACTCCGCCATCGGCCCTGCGCTGGATCAGATCGGAACGGCGGTCCTGGGTGACCTTGAATTTGCCAGCGGCGCTGCCGCGCTAAGCGATGGAGACTACCCTTCTCTCGCCGCCGTGGCCGCCTGGCTTGCGGCCAATCCCGATGGCACGATCGCCCTTGTCGGACATACCGACGCCTCGGGCAGCCTTGATGCGAATATCGCGCTGTCGGAGCGCAGGGCCGAAGCCGTGGCACAGGTGCTGATCGACCGCTACGGCGTCGACCGCGACCGGGTGACGGCGAAAGGCGTGGGTTTCCTGTCCCCGCGCGCGACGAACCAGACGGAAGAGGGGCGCCAGAAAAACCGGCGGGTCGAGGTCGTGGTGACCTCGACCCGCTGACGGGAACCGGGGAGGGGGCCGGGGCCCGTGAAGGGGTCACCAGTTGTCGGGACCCTTTTCGATGTAGCGCTTGGCCAGGAAGTCGATGAAGGCGCGCACCTTGGGCTGGGTGAACCGACCCGGCGGATAGACCGCGTAGATGCCCAGCGTCTCGACCGGGAGGCCGGGGATCGCCTCTTCCACCAGACCCTGCCGCATTGCATCGGCATAAAGGAAGCTGGGCAGGTAAGCGATGCCAAGGCCGGAGATCGCGGCGTTCAGAAGGCTTTGGCCATCGTTCACCGTCAGCCAGCCGACCGAGCGGACCTGCCGCTTTTCGCCCGAGGGTGCGGTGATCTTCCAGACGTTGCCGTTCGCCTGGTTGGAGTAGTGCAGCAACTTGTGATCGTTCAGGTCGTCGATCTTCATCGGGCGCCCGAACTTCTGGAAGTAGCTCGGCGAGCCGATCATCCGCTTGGTCGTCTCGGTCAGCTTGCGGGCCCGGAGGCTCGAGTCCTCCAGATCGCCCACCCGGATCGCCATGTCGAAGCCTTCGCTGATCAGTTCGACATAGCGGTTGTTCAGAACCATGTTCACCGTGATGTCGGGGTATTCCAGAAGGAAGTCCCCCAGGATCGGCGACAGGAGGTTCACCCCGAAGTCGGTTGCGACGGAGACCCGCAGCAGGCCCGATGGCGCTGACTGCATGCTGGTCACCAGCGCATCCGCCTCGCCCGCATCGTTCAGCACGCGACGGGCGCGGTCATAGTAGGCAAGGCCGATCTCTGTTGGGCTGACCCGGCGGGTGGTGCGGTTCAGGAGCCTTGCCCCAAGCCGAGCCTCCAGCGCCGAGACATGTTTGGAGACAGCAGATTTCGAGATCCCCATCTTCTTCGCCGCGTCGGTGAAGCCGCCTTGGTCCACGACGGTGGCAAAGGCCTCCATCTCGGTCAGTCGATCCATAGTGCCCTCGTTGTGGCAATTAACACGCTCTTTATGAGAGATTGTTTCGTAGGCAAATCGGGCAGGATGGGGGCGAACCCGCGTCCGATCCGGGGTATTGTGTGGGATCGTTCAAGGCAGGGAAACGCATGGGCCATAAGCGGCCCCGGCAAGCCCTTGCGGGGTGCCTCGTCCAGAGGGCAACGGTATAAGAGAATATGGGCTGTCGGCCGAAAGCCGTGGCCGGCAGGCGATCGGGATCATCGGTCCTTTTCCGCCATAATCCTTTCGAAGCGGCGGCAGAGGGGCGATATCCGGGATGGTCGCCCACAGATTTCGGCGCCTGCGACTCGCGCCGGATTCGCGGCCGCTACAGCTGGGCTGCCAGCCGGGCCGCCTGGTCGATCGCGCGCTTGGCGTCAAGCTCGGCCGCCACATCGGCCCCGCCAATCAGGTGATGGGCAACGCCAAGTCGGGTCAGTTCGGACGCGAGGCCGCGTTCCGGTTCCTGCCCGGCGCAAAGGACCACGGCATCCACGGCCAGAAGTTCCGGTTCCGCGCGGTCGGCGCCGTGGCTGATCCAAAGGCCCTCTGGCGTGATGCGTTCATAGGTGACGCCGCCCTGCATCCTGACGCCCTTCATCGCAAGCGAGGCGCGATGGATCCAGCCCGTGGTCTTGCCCAGATGCCGCCCCGGCTTTTCGGCCTTCCGCTGAAGAAGGACCACCTCGCGCGCCGGGGGGTGGGGGGCCGGGCCACCCGCAGCCAGACCGCCGCGCGTGTCCCAGGGCGCGCTGACGCCCCACTCCGCACGCCAGAGGATGGGGTCCAGCGTCGGGCTGGTGCCTTCGTGGACAAGCGCCTCGGCAACGTCAAAGCCGATACCCCCGGCCCCGACGACCGCCACGCGACGGCCGACCGCGGCCCCCTGCAGAACGTCGATGTAGCTCAGGACATTGGCCCCGGGTTCCGTTGGGATACCCGGATCGCGGGGGGAGACGCCGGTTGCGATGACCACCTCGTCAAATGCGGCAAGCTCTTCGGGCTGTGCCGCGACTCCAAGGCGAAGCGTCACGTTCGGATGGTCCAGCGCAGTGGCAAACCAGGCGACGAGGCCGTGGAATTCCTCTTTCCCTGGTACCTGCTTTGCCAGGTTCAGTTGCCCGCCGACTTCCATCGCCTTGTCGAAGAGCGTGACCTTGTGCCCGCGCCCGGCGGCGACGATGGCGGTCATCATCCCGGCGGGGCCCGCCCCCACAACTGCGATCCGCTTTGCCTGAGGCGCGGGGTCGTAGGTCAGTTCCGTCTCATGGCAGGCCCGCGGATTGACGAGGCACGAGGTCAGCTTGCCTGAGAAGGTATGGTCCAGACAGGCCTGGTTGCAGGCGATGCAGGGCGCGATCTCTGCTGCACGCCCGGCGGCGGCCTTGGTGATGAAGGCCTCGTCCGCAAGCCACGGCCGGGCCATCGAGACCATGTCGGCCATCCCATCCGCCAGAAGCGCCTCGGCCACCTCGGGCGTGTTGATCCGGTTCGACGTGATCACCGGAATCGTCACCTCCGGGCGCAGCCGCGCCGTCAGATGCGCGAAGGCCGCCCGGGGGACGGAGGTGGCGATGGTCGGCACCCGCGCCTCGTGCCAGCCGATGCCGGTGTTGAGGACGGATGCCCCGGCCCCCTCGATCGCCTTTGCCAGAAGGATCACCTCGTCCCAGGTGGACCCATCAGGCACAAGGTCAATCAGCGAGATGCGGTAGATCAGGATCGCCTCCGGCCCCATCGCGGCGCGCACACGGGACACGGTCTCGACCGGAAGGCGCATCCGGTTGGCGTAGGGGCCGCCCCAGTCATCCGTCCGCCGGTTCGTATGGGTGACAAGGAACTGGTTCAGGAAGTAGCCTTCCGACCCCATGACCTCGACCCCGTCATAGCCCGCCTCGCGCGCGCGGGCGGCTGCGTTGGCGATGTCCGCGATCTGCTTTTCGATCCCGGCCGCGTCCAGTTCCTTCGGCGGAAAGGGCGAGATCGGCGACTTGATCGCCGACGGACCCACACAGTCGGGCGAATAGGCGTAGCGGCCCGCGTGAAGGATCTGCATCACGATCCGCCCACCCTCGGCATGGACCGCGTCGGTCACCCGGCGGTGGTTGGCGATGTCCTTGTCCGAAAAGAAACCCGCCGCGCCCGGAAAGACCCCGCCTTCGCGGTTCGGGGCCATGCCGCCGGTCACGATCAGCCCTGCCCCTCCGCGCGCCCGGGCGGCATAGAAGGCGGCAACGCGGCCCCAGTCGCCGGTCTCCTCGAGCCCCGTGTGCATCGACCCCATCAGGGCGCGGTTCCGCAGCGTCACGCCGCTGAGGGTGATCGGGGCAAGCAGGTGCGGGTAGCTGGACATGGGGCCCTCCGGATTGGGCGAGAGAATGGCGGGGTCCGATGATCCTGTCATCCGCTACGCGGCGTCACGCCACGGCAACCTGCGACCGGGTGCAGCGTCACGATGGCGCCGAAAGAACTGTGACGATCGTGTCGCCATAGCGGCGCTGGTCGAGGCTTGCGAAGCTCTCCGGTATTGCGGGGATGACACCTTCCTCCCAGACGACGGTGGCCCCGGGAGCGAGCCAGCCGCCCTTCTGCGCAGAGGCAAGGGCCGCCTCTCCCATCCCCTTACCGTAGGGCGGGTCGAGGAAGACCAGCGAGAAGGGCGCCTCCGCGTTCGGCGGCAGGCGGGTCGCGTTCTGGCGAAGGACCCGCGTCTCACCCTCGGCCCGCATCTTCGTGATGTTTTCACGCAGAAGCGCCAGCGCCTTTGCACCATCATCGACGAAGACCGCCGTTTCCGCCCCCCGGCTCAGCGCTTCGAGCCCCAGCGCCCCCGTCCCGGCGAAAAGGTCAAGCACCCGTGCCCCCGCCACAAGGTTGCCCCGCGTGCCGTTGACGAGGAGGTTGAAGATCGCCTCGCGCACCCGGTCCGACGTGGGGCGCAGATGCGCGGCGGCATCGCCGATCCCGACCTCGGCCAGCTTCAGACCGCGACGGGAACCGCCGATGATCCTCATGCCTTCAAAAGCACCTTCAGGTCGGGCGCAGAGGCGATGGTATCCGGCGCAGGAGACTTGCCGCCTTCAATCAGCCGCTTGCCGACCATATAGGCGCGGGCGTCGTTCATCGCATCCACTGCCAGCAGGCTGTCCCCGCGGTAGTACCAGAAGCTGACCGCATCCCCTTCGCCCTTTCGGGTGACGATCCTGTCATACCCAGTGTTTAGCCCGGCAATCTGCAGCTTCAGGTCGTACTGGTCCGACCAGAACCACGGCTTCGCCTCATAGGGCGCGTTCGCCCCCAGCATGTTCGCCGCAACCGCCTCGGCCATGTCGATGGCGTTGCCGACCGATTCCAGCCGCAGCCGCCCGCCGCCATGCGGGAACGAGGCGCAGTCCCCCGCCGCCCAGATCGCGGGGTCCGAGGTCCGGCCCATCGCGTCCGTGGCAATGCCGTTGTCGATGGTCAGGCCGGCCGCTTCGGCCAGCTGCGTGTTTGGGGTGATGCCCACACCGACGATCACGAAATCCGCGGGCAGGACACGCCCGTCCTTCAGCCGTGCGCCGGTGACGCGGGTCTCGCCTTCCAGCCGGTCAAGGCCGGTCTCTTCCAGCACCTTCACCCCATGGGTTCGATGCAGCGCCCCGACAAAGGCGCTCGTCTCGGGCGCGGCAACGCGCTGCAGGATGCGCGGCGCCATTTCCAGCACCGTGACATCCAGCCCCAGCTTCGACGCAACCGCCGCCGCCTCCAGCCCGATATAGCCGCCGCCGACGATGATCACCCGCGCGCCGGGGCGGAACTCGGCCCGCATCGCGTCAACATCGGCAAGGGTGCGCACGGTGTAGACGCCGCCCAGCCCGCCCCCGATCGCGGCTGGCAGCCTGCGCGGGGCCGACCCGGTGGTCAGCGCCAGCTGGTCATAGGAGAGTACCTCGTCCCCGACCGTCACCGTCTTGCGCGCGGGGTCGAGCGCGCTGACCGGCTCGCCCAGCCGCAGCGTGACATTGTTCTCGGCCCAGAACTCCGGCGCGCGCAGCCAAAGCCGGTCCTCCTCCATCTCGCCCAGAAGATAAGCCTTCGACAAGGGCGGACGCTGATAGGGGGGCGCAGGCTCGTCGCCCAGCATCACGATATCGCCCTGATGGCCGAGGGCCCGCAGCTTTGCCGCAAGTGCTGCACCCGCCTGACCCGCTCCCACGATAACCACACGCATTCTCTGACCCCTCTGGCATCCGTCACGCCGGACCCTATAACCCAAGGCGTGACAGGCGCAACGCAGGCGCCGCAGGAAAGGAATGACTGTCATGACGATTGCAGTGGGCACCCGGCTGCCGGAAGCAACGCTTCTGAAGATGGGCGACAACGGGGCCGAAGGGATCAAGCTTGGCGACAAGCTGAAGGGACGGAAAGTAGTGATCTTCGGGCTGCCGGGGGCCTATACGGGCACTTGCTCGACCGCGCATGTCCCAAGCTTCATCCGCACCGCGAAGAAGTTCGCTGAAAAGGGTGTGGACGAGATCATCTGCGTCGCCGTCAACGACCCCTTCGTGATGAAGGCCTGGGGCGAGGCGACCGGGGCGACCGCCGCTGGGATCACCATGCTGGGCGATGCGGACGCTGCGTTCTCGAAGGCGATCGGGATGACCTTCGACGTGCCGCAGCTTGGGTTCTACGCCCGGTCGAAGCGCTATTCGGCGCTGGTCGAGGATGGGGTGGTGACGCGGTTCAACCCGGAAACCGGGACCGGCTGCGAGATTTCAGCCGGCGAGCATCTCCTGTCGCAAATCTAGCGCGACCCTCCTCGTGCGACTTCGTCTTCTCGTCGGAGGAACACCGGCGAGGAGCGACGAAGCCGACGACGAGCCCTCCCGGATCAGGCCTTCCGCGCTCTGACCTCGCACAGCGACAGGACCGGCTCGCCATGGTCGCGCTGCACCTCGGCGCTGCCTGCCAGCCGGTCCATGGCCTTGGCAAGGTCGATGTCCAGCCGGGAAAGGCCGTGGCAGTCATGCGTCGTCAGCGTGATGTCGACCGTGTTGTAGACATTCTTCCATTCCGGGTGGTGGTTCAGCTTTTCCGCCGCCAGCGCCGCGCGGGACATGAAGCCCCAAGCTTCCGAGAAATTACGGAATTTCAATATTTTGCGGATCGCATCGCGCCCCGGCACGGCGGCCCAGCCGGTCTCGCCCAGGGCCGGCAGGTGGGCGCTGCGGTCGGTGTTGGACAGAAGGTCGGCCATAAGGAGCTCCTTTCCCAAGGATGACAGGGTCTATTCCCGCGCCTCCCCGCGGCGGAAGGGGCCGTAGGCGGTCAGGACCTCGATCTCCTCACCCACGGCGCGGCGTTCGGCCTGCAGGTAGCGGTCGACAGCCTTGCGGAACGAAGGGTCGGCGATCCAATGGATCGAATGGGTCTCGACCGGCAGGTAGCCCCGGGCCAGCTTGTGTTCGCCCTGCGCCCCGGCCTCGACCCGTTGCAGCCCATGTGTGATCGCCCAGTCGATCGCCTGATAGTAGCAAAGTTCGAAGTGCAGGCAGGGGTGGTCCTCAACACAGCCCCAGTAGCGGCCGTAAAGCGTGTGCCGCCCGATGAAGTTCAGCGCCCCGGCCACGGGCCGTTCGCCGTTGAAGGCGAGGACGAGAAGGATGTCGTTCCGCATAGTTTCGTGAAACCGGGTGAAGGCTTTCCGCGTGAGGTAGGGCGTCCCCCATTTGCGGCTGCCGGTGTCCTGGTAGAAGGTCCAGAAGGCATCCCAGTGCTGGGGTTCGATCGTTTCCCCGGACAGGGCGCGGATGGTGAGGCCGCGGCTCTGGGCCGTCTCGCGTTCCTTGCGGATCATCTTGCGCTTGCGGCTGGACAGGTCGGAAAGGAAATCGTCGAAGCTGGCGTAGCCCCGGTTCTCCCAGTGGAATTGCTGGGTGACGCGGTGCAGCGTGCCTTCGACCCCGGCCAGCGCCTCGGCTTCCGCGGCGGTGCAAAAGGTGGCGTGAAGGCTGGACAACCGGTTCTGCGCGGCAACCCCGATGGCGGCGCGCCAGAGGGTCTCGCGGTGCTCTGCCGGGCCAAGGAAACGGCGGCCGGTAGCAGGGGTGAAGGGGACGGCGATCTGGAGCTTCGGGTAGTAGCGGCCTCCCGCCCGGTCCAGCGCGTCGGCCCAGCCGTGATCGAAGATGTACTCGCCCTGGCTGTGGGTCTTCACGTAAAGCGGCGTCGCGGCAAGGAGGCGGCCCTCGTCGCGCAGGACCAGGGGCCGGGCCTGCCAGCCGGTGCCGGTGCCGGTCGAGCCGGAGGTTTCCAGGGCCGAAAGGAAGCGGTGGGTGGTGAAGGGGTCAATCGGCCGACCGTCCGCCTGTTCGGGTGCGGCCACCGCGTCCCATTCGGGGGCGGCGACGCCGGACAGGCTGTCGAGAAGGGTCAGGTCGGCCATCGCGGCTCCGAAGCCGCGGCCTTTGGTCTATCGACCGCAGGCCGCGCGAGGGGTGTCTCTTGCAGGGAAAGGTGGCTGGCGGGCCCGCGAGGTCAAGCCGGAAGGCGGGCCGCGTAGCCTTCGAAGGTCACATTGTCGGCCACCACGCGCGCCTTTGCCTCGGCCTCGGGCGAGCGGATCGTCCAGCACAGGATGGCCGCGCCCTGGGCCTTGAGCTCGGCCACCCGGGGACGCGACAGGTCGCGCCCTTCGTGGCTGATGAAGCTTGAGCCCGTGGCATCAAAGTCCGGGATGTCGCGCAGCCGGTCGCAGATGGCGGGCGGAAGCGGGGCCCAGTCGTCGGGGTCGTAGGCCGAGGTGGTGATCCCGCGCGGCAGGTGGGGGGCGAGGTGAGCCATATGGGCCACGGAATGGGGGTTGAAGGACATGACCGCGACGGGGCCGGGGTAGTCCTTCAGGGCTGCGGCGGTCGCGGCCTCGAGCCGGCCGTCGGTTTCGGCCATGGTGAGGGTCTGGTCCTTGATCTCAATCAGAAGCGGGACCTTGCCGCCGATGATGGCCAGGACCTCGGGCAGGGTCGGGATGAAATCGGTCGAATCCTTCAGCCTGATCCGGCCCAGCTCGGTCGCGGTGCGGGCGCTCACCGGGCCGGTCTCGTCAGTCAGCCGGTCGAGGTCTTCGTCATGAAAGACGATGGCTTGCCCGTCGGCGGAAAGCTGGAGGTCGATCTCGATCCCGTAACCTGCCGCCACCGCGGCGCGGATCGCTGCGGGGGAGTTCTCGACCCGGCCGGCCGTCCTGTCGTGCAGGGCGCGGTGGGCGATGGGCAGGCGGAGGAAGGCTGCCGGCAGGGGGACGCGGGTCATTTCAGTTCGAAGATCGCCTCGATCTCGACTGCGACCCCAAGGGGGAGCGAGGCGGCCGAGACGGCCGAGCGGGCGTGGCGGCCGGCATCGCCGAGGACGGCGACGAGAAAGTCGGAGGCGCCGTTGATGACCTTGGGCTGGTCGGTGAAATCGGGGGTGGAGTTCACGAAGCCAGTCAGCTTCACCGCACGGGAAAGCCGGTTCCAGTCGCCGCCCGTGGCCTTCTTCAGCTGGGCGAGCAGGGAGATCGCGCAGCGTTTGGCGGCCTCGGCCCCCTCTTCGAACGAGAGGTCCTCGCCCAGACGGCCCTTGATCAGTCCGTGTTCGTTCTGGCTGATCTGGCCCGAGATGTGGACGAGGTTGCCAGTCACGACGAAGGGAACGTAGTTCGCCGCAGGGGCGGGGGCGTCGGGGAGGGTCAGCCCGAGCTCGGCCAGGCGTTTCTCGATGGCATGCATGGAGGGGTCCTTTCGCTGTCGGCGGCAGGGTAGCCTGCCCGGGGCGGGCAGGGCAAGGGACGCGTGACCACAGTGGTCAAATCTGGAATGGTATGAGATTTCAGAAGCTTGCGTGTGGGCATTAACCATTTGGAAAGGTGGTCCACGCTGCCCTGCGGTCAGGGCGCAAGGACCGTCCAGGCTGCCGGATAGCGGTATTCCTCGAGGTTCGGGGTTGGTCCGATCCGGTCGACCACGGCGAAGAGGCCGGGGGCGTGCAGCGGGGTGAGCACGCCATGCCAGGTGCCGCGACGGAGGTTGATCCCTTGCGCCCCGTCGGTGAGGAAGGCCTGCGGCGTCGAATCGGGGCCGGCTGCGACGATCACGAGGAAGGGGTCGGCGGTCATGGGCAGGAAGGCCTGGCTGCCGTCGGGGTGACGCTCGATCAGGTCGAAACTGTAGGGCAGCGCGCGGGGTTCGGCCTTGAAGATCGAGATGCCGGCGCGCCCATCGGGGCCAAAGTCGAGCCCTGCGCGGTCGTGGTGGCGGCGGCAGAGGCCGGCGTTGATCAGGCGGAAATCGCCGGTGGCGTCGAGGATGTCGCCGAAGGGGGCGAAGGCTTCGGCGGTGAGGGGCCGGGGGCGGATCAGGCGCATCAGACCGCCCTCGAACTTTCGCAGAAAGTTCGTACCACGAGTTTTCTGCGAAAACTCGCGCTCATCGGGCCGGACCGAAGGCACCGGGGCCGCGAAGGCGGGCGTGGCGGTTCACGTCCTTGTAGAGGAGGTAGCGGAACCGGCCCGGACCTGCGGCATAGCAGGCCTGCGGGCAATAGGCGCGGAGCCACATGAAATCGCCGGCCTCGACCTCGACCCAGTCCTGGTTCAGCTTGTAGACGGCGCGACCCTCGAGCACGTAGAGGCCATGTTCCATGACATGGGTTTCCTCGAAGGGGATGAGGCCGCCGGGCTGGAAGGTGACGATGTTGACATGGGCGTCGTGGCGCAGATCGTCGGGTTCGACGAAGCGGGTGGTGCCCCAGCGTTCGCCGGTGTCGGGCATCCAGCGGATCGGGACGTCGGCTTCGTTGATGACGAAGGCTTCGGGGGCTGCGACGCCCGGGGCGGGTTCGTAAAGCTTGCGAAGCCAGTGGAAGCGGGCGGGGGTGCCGCCTTCGGCGAGGAGGGTCCAGCGGGTGCCGGCGGGAATGTAGGCGTAGGAGCCTTCCTCCATCTCGTAGCCCGCGCCGTCGATGGTCAGGGTGGCGAGGCCGCCGGTGAAGAAAAGCCAGTGCTCGGCGCCCGTTTCGGGATCAGGGGCGTCCGACCCGCCACCGGGGGCGACCTCCATCACGTATTGGCTGAAGGTTTCGGCAAAGCCTGTCATCGGCCGGGCGATGAGCCAGAGGCGCGTCCTTTCCCAGCCGGGCAGGAAGCTGGTGACGATGTCGGAAAAGCAGCCTTTCGGGATGACGCAGTAGCTGGACGTGAAGACCGCGCGCTGGGTCATGAGCGCGGTCTGCGGCGGCAGGCCGCCGGGCGGTGCGTAGTAGGGGCTCATGGCAGCTGGTCCTTCAGGCGCAGTTCGGCGATGCGTTCGACCTGGGCGCAGGCGGTGGCGAATTCGATATTGGTGTCGTTGCCGATGCGGGTCTCGAAGGCCTGAAGGATGGAAGCCTTCGTGTTGTCGCGGACGGCGATGATGAAGGGGAAGCCGTGTTTTTCCACATAGGCCTCGTTCAGGCGCTGGAAGGTCGCGCGTTCCTCGTCCGTCAGGGCGTCGAGGGCGGCGGAGGCCTGTTCGGCAGTGGATTCGGGTGTCAGGCGTCTGGCGGCGGCAAGTTTACCGGCAAGGTCGGGGTGTGCCTTGAGCACCTGTAGCCGTTCGGCCGGGCTGGCACAGCGGAACATGCGGCAGAGCGCGTTGTGAAGGCCCGCGGCGCTGTCATGCGCGGGGCCGAGTTCGAGATGCCAGGCCCGTTCGGCGACCCAGGGGGAGTGTTCGAAGATGCCGCCGAAGCGGCTGACGAACCGTTTCAGCGACATCTGGCTGGGACGTTCGGCGCGGAGATGGGGGTGGGTCATCCGCCAGTGATCGGCGATGTCGATGCGGCGGGGGAACCAGACGCCCTCGTGACCCGTGGCGTAGTCGAGAAAGCGACGGAGGCCCGCGATCTTGCCGGGGCGGCCGATCAGCCGGCAGTGCAGGCCGATGGAGAACATCCTGGCCCTGCCTTCCAGACCTTCGGCGTAGAGCGTGTCGAAGCTGTCCTTGAGATAGGTGAAGAACTGCTCGCCGGTGATGTAGCCCGGGGCGGTGGCGAAGCGCATGTCGTTGGCTTCGAGCGTGTAGGGGATCACGAGCTGGTCATGGTCGCCGAATTCGCGCCAGTAGGGCAGGTCGTCGTCATAAGTGTCGGAGATCCAGGCGAGGCGGCGCGTCTCGGCGGTGAGGCGCACGGTGTTCATCGAGCAACGTCCGGTATACCAGCCCTGCGGGGCTTCGCCGACGACTTCCTCATGCAGCCGGAAGCTTTCCGCGATCTGGCGTATCTCTTCCGCGGGGTCCATGTCGCGGTGGTCGACCCATTTCAGGCCGTGGGAGGCGATCTCCCACCCGGCGGATTTCATGGCGGCGACCTGCTCGGGGTTCCGTGCGAGGGCGGAGGTGACGCCATAGACGGTGACGGGGATGCCGAGCCCGGTGAAGAGCCGGTGCAGCCGCCAGAAGCCCGCGCGGGCGCCGTAGTCGTAAAGCGATTCCATGTTCCAGTGCCGCTGGCCCGGCCAGGGCGCGGCACCGGCGATGTCGGAGAGGAAGGCCTCGGACTGCGCGTCGCCGTGCAGGATGTTGTTCTCGCCCCCTTCCTCATAGTTGAGGACGATCGAAACAGCGATCCTTGCACCGCCGGGCCAGCGGGCATCGGGAGGGTTGGGTCCGTGGCCACGGAAGTCGCGGGGATATCGGTTCACGCTGCTCTCCTCTTGCCGCAAGACTACGCAGAAAGACTGCGGGCATTTTCAGGATTTCACGAAAGGTCATATGGCCGCAACGCCGGGTCGCGTCGCGGTGACTTTCGTGTTTGGATGGAGGTGAACACAGGAGGCGACCATGGGGCGGCTTTCGACGCATGTGCTGGATACGGCCCGGGGCAGGCCTGCGGCGGGGGTGAGGATCACGCTTTACCGGGTCTCTGGCCAGAGCCGTCAGGAGATTGCCGGGATGGTGACGAACACTGATGGGCGGACCGACGGGCCGGTGCTTGAGGGCGCAGCGCTGACGGCTGGCACCTATGAGCTGGTCTTTGCCGCCGGGGACTACCTTCGGGCAAGCAGGCAGGCGGGCGAGGGCATCCTGTTTCTGGATGAAATCCCCATCCGCTTTGGCGTCGCGGATGCGGCCGGCCATTACCATGTGCCGCTGCTTCTGTCGCCCTTCGGCTACGCGACCTATCGCGGGTCGTGAACCGCCGGGTCAAGAAAGCGTCACTTGCAGTCGGGCGCGAGACGGGCTTTGAATGGTCCGTCGAATTGCCATGTTGAGGAGCAAAGCATGTTTCGCATGACGTCTGTGTTTGCAGCACCCACACTTGTTCTCCTGATGGGCGGAACCGCGCATGCCGCGCTGACCGCAGATCAGGTCTGGCAATCCTGGAAAGACGCTGGTGCGCTGATCGGTCTTGAGGTTTCGGCCGCAACCGAGAACAGCGACAGCGGGACGCTGACGCTGAACGGCGTGTCGGTCGGGGTGGCAGGCACGCCCGGGCTGACCATTTCCGACATGGTGCTGACCGAGGCCGAGGACGGGTCGGTCACGATCACGCCGGGCGCGGATATCGGCATCAGCATGACCGGCGAAACCAAGGGCACAGCCAAGATCGTCCATGACGGACTGACCCTGACGGCGCGCGAGGCGGACGGGGGGCTGGCCTATGACTTCGGCGCGGCCAAGCTGGATGTCGTCTACGACACGACCGGACCGGGCACCTCGCTTGACGGAACGGCGGCGGCGGATGTGGCGAGCAGCGGGACCGTCGGCTTCACGGATCTGGCAGGCACCTATTCTGACACACCCGGCACCAACCGGACCTTCGGGCTGGATGTGAAAGCCTCGTCGCTGGCCTATGACACGAAGCTGGACGATCCGGGCCTCGGTCTGAAGCAGTCGACCACCAGTTCGACGGCCGACCTCGAGATGTCGCTGGACTTTGCGCTGCCCTCGACCATTGCGTTGGCTTCGATGGTCGCGCCGGCTGATTTCGGAACCGCGCTGCAGGAGGGGCTTGCTGTCACCATCTCGACCAAGCAGGGCGATTCCGCGGGGACGATGGTGCAGGAGGACGAGTTCTTCCCGATGACATTCGACATCAAGGCCGGTGGCGGAGAGGCGTCGGGTGTCTTCAACAAGGATACGCTCAACATCCAGTCGTCCGGCAGCGGTCTGGAGATCGACGTGACCACGCCGATGATGCCGGCGCCGGTCAAGATCACCTCGGGGCCGATCCAGTTCGGGCTGACCTCGCCGGTGATGGCAAACGAGACGGCGGGGGATTACGGGCTGGTAATGAAGCTGAGCCAGTTCACGGTCAGCGAGGACGCCTGGGCGCTGTTCGACCCCAATGGTGCCCTGAAGCGCGATCCGGCAGACATTGCGATTGATGTTTCGGGCAAGACCAAGCTTGACGTGATTGCGATGGCAGCGGCGGATGAGGCCGGGACCGAACCGCCGGTTCCCGCCCCGGAATCGCTGAACATCAACGAGTTGATGCTCAAGGTCGCAGGTGCTGCGCTGACCGGGACCGGGGCCTTCACCTTCGACAACTCGACGGGCGTGCCGCAGCCGCTGGGCGAGGCGAACGTCACCGTCACCGGCGCGAATGCGCTGATCGACGGACTGATCGCGACGGGCCTTATGGCCGAAGAAGACGCGATGGGCGCGCGGATGATGATGGGCGCCTTCATGTCGCCGGGCGCGAACCCGGACGAGCTGACCTCCAAGATCGAGGCGAAGGCCGGCGGCGAGATCTATGTGAACGGTCAGCGCGTCCAGTAAGACCGTTTCGTAGGGTGGGCAGTATTGCCCACCCTACGGGGCCATTGCCCGACGCAGCTCGTCGCGGATCTGGTTCGACATGTAATCGGTGAAGAGCTGGACCTTCGGGTCCTTCAGCCGCCGGTGCTGGCTGAGCGTCGAAAGCTGCACGGCCAGGGGCGGTGTGGCCGTCGCCACGGGCAAGAGCGCGCCCGAGCGGAGATGCTCGGCCACCTCGAACACGGGTTTCAGGATGATCCCGCGCCCGTCCAGCGCCCAACCGGTCAGGACGTCGCCATCATCGCTTTCAAAGGGTCCGGCAATCTCGAACCTCCGGGGGCCATCGGGGGTGAGGAGTGTCCACTGGAACTCACGCGCCCCGGGATAGCGCAGGTTCAGGCAATCGTGCCGGTCGGCGATCAGGGCTGCGCCATCTGCCGGCATGCCCCGGCGGGCGATGTAGGACGGAGCCGCGCAGAGGATGCGAGGGCAGTCCGCTATTGTGCGGACCTTGAGGGTGCTGTCCTCCAGCAGCCCGAGGTGGAAGGCGACGTCGATGCCTTCCGCCACCACGTCGACCCCGCGGTCGCTGAGCCGGAGGCGGACGTCGATCTGGGGATAGAGGTCCTTGAAGGCGGGGACGCGCGGCGCGATGAAGCGCCGCCCGATGCCCAGCGGGGCCGCGACAAAGATCGTGCCGCGCGGGTTCTGCGTCACGTCCATGACCGCGGCCTCGGCGTCGTCGATCGCCTCGAGCACCCGGCGGGCGCCTTCATAGAAGATGCGGCCGTTTTCGGTTGGCTGGAGCGAACGGGTCGTTCGGGCGAAAAGCCGGACGCCGAGGTGCTTTTCAAGGTCGGACACCCGGGCCGAAGCGACGGCCGGGGAGGTGCGCTGGTCGCGCGCGGCGGCGGACATGCTGCCCAATTCGTAGACACGGACGAACATGCGGATGTTGTTCACATAGGACATGCGGTGGCCATTGTTCGGCGTGGGTTGAAAGTGATGCGGGCTTTCTATGGATTAACAGAAAGGTCACGACCGCGATAGCCTTTCGGCAAAGACGGAGAGCGCGATGTACGACTGGGTGGTCTTGTGGGAATGGATCGAGATCGCGGTGCGCTGGACGCATGTGATCACCGCCATCGCCTGGATCGGGTCAAGCTTCTACTTCATCGCGCTGGACCTTGGCCTGCACCGGGATCGTAACCTTGCCTCGGGCGCGGATGGCGAGGAGTGGCAGGTTCACGGCGGGGGGTTCTATCACATCCAGAAATACCTCGTGGCACCCGAGGCGATGCCGGACCACCTGATCTGGTTCAAGTGGGAGAGTTATTTCACCTGGCTGTCCGGGTTTGCGCTGCTGGTCCTGGTCTACTACCTGGGCGCCGAGCTTTACCTGATCGATCCCACGGTGCTGGAGCTGACCACCTGGCAGGCGGTTGCGATCTCGATGGCGTCGCTGGCCTTCGGCTGGATCGTCTACAACACGCTGTGCAAGGTCTTTGTGAACGCCGACCAGAACGTGCTGATGCTGGCGCTCTTCGCGGTGCTGGTGGGGATGAGCTGGTTCTACACCCAGGTCTTCAGCGGCCGGGCGGCGATGCTGCACCTTGGCGCGTTCACCGCGACGATCATGAGCGCCAACGTCTTCTTCATCATCATGCCGAACCAGCGGATCGTGGTGGCCGACCTCAAGGCTGGGCGGAAGCCTGACCCGAAGTATGGCAAGATCGCCAAGCAGCGGTCGACTCATAACAACTACCTGACGCTGCCGGTCATCTTCCTGATGCTGTCGAACCATTACCCGCTGGTCTTCGCGACCGAGTGGAACTGGGTGATCGCAAGCCTTGTGTTCCTGATGGGAGTGACGATCCGGCACTGGTTCAACACCAAGCATGCGCGAAAGGGCAACCCGCACTGGACCTGGGGAGTGACGGTGGTGTTGTTCCTGCTGATCGCCTGGCTTTCAACCGCGCCGATGCGGACGGTCGAGGGCGAGGCGAAGCTGCAGGGTGCGGCGCTGGTCTATGCCTCGGCTGACGGGTTTGAGGACGTGGTAGGGATCGTGCAGGGCCGCTGCAGCATGTGCCATGCAGCCGAGCCGGGCTGGGAGGGCCTGCACTGGCCGCCGAAGGGTGTCGTGCTGGAGACCGAGGCCCAGATCGCGCATGAGGCCCGGCGGATCTACCTGCAGGCAGGGATCAGCCATGCGATGCCGCCGGGAAACTTGAGCTGGATGGAGCCCGAGGAACGCGCGGCGATCGTGCGCTGGTTCCGGAAGGCGGGGACGGACGATCCGGTGTGATCGCCGCCCGGCGCCGATTGCTTCGAAGAAATCGGATCGGAGCCTTTGAAGGCTCCGTCGCGGAGTTTTCGAGAACTCCGCCTGCGCGCATGGCAGGGGTCAGTCCTCGGTCCGGCTGCCGCTGTCACGGTCCTGCGGGTGGGGACGCATCCAGGGAAACTCCGGCAGCCAGCCTTCGCGGCGGATCGTCCAGAGCTCATATGTTGGGCGGAACTGGTCCGGCGCGTCGAGGCTGCCGAGGTTGATGCCGATCTCGTCGCCGATATGCGCAAAGACGGGAGAGCCGCATGTCGGACAGAAGCTGCGGTCGCGGAAAGTGCGGACCTCGCCGGTGATGGTCACGGCGGTCTCGGGGTAGATCGCCGAGGCGTGGAAGAGCGCGCCGTGGTTCTTGCGGCAGTCCATGCAGTGGCAGATGCCCACCCGGTAGGGCTGTCCCGTCGCCACGAAGCGTAGTGCGCCGCAGAGGCATCCGCCGGTCACAGTGGTCATGGCCTTTGTCCTCCGCTCGTCGATGACTTCGTCACTCCTCGCTGACCCCGGACGAGAAGCCAAAGGCGCACGAGGACGCGTCAGTCTCCCAGCTTGGCGTGAACCTCATCCAGGTCAACCGGGCCCTTGGGCATCTTGTTTCCGGGGTTTTCGAAGTCATAGCGGAAAAGCTGGAAGTCGCGTTTGTAGATCTCCCACATCAGGTGCATCGAGAGGTCGTCGAAATAGGCCTCGACCGGATGGGCGCGCTTTGGCCCGTGGCCTTCGCTTTCGTTGAAGCGCGGGATGGTGGCGAGGTCGACAGGATGCTTCGTGGGGATGTTGTCCAGCACCACCTGCATGCCGGGATTGAAGTCTTCGGTGAAGAAGATGTGGTTGTAGCGCCCGCCGTTGACGATGAAGGTCGAGATGTGCCCGGACATGGACGACCAGTGGATGTCCGGCTCCATCGGCTTTTTCCAGCGGATGGTGTCGCGCGCGAAAAGGAGGAAGCGGCGGAAGCTGGCGATCTGGTCGAACTCCTGCTTGCCGTCCTCGCCCCCGACCTCGACCCCGTATTTCTGGACGAGGAGCGGGACAAGGTTGCCGCGGTAGCGTTTGCCGTTCCGCTGGATGCCGCAGATCTTGTCGAAGAACGAGGACAGGATCCGGGTATAGGGATTGCGCACGCAGGTGAAGGCAAAGACCTCGCGCCCCCGGGCGGCGCGTTCGATCAGGGGCTGGCTGTCGTCGAGCGCCCATTTGTGCAGGCCCGTCACCGCATCATGGATATCGCCGTCGAAAAAGCGTCCGTGGTCGGAATAGTACATGATTTGCCCGATCGTGGAGCAGGCGCATTTCGGCACCACCCGGTAGAGGACGCTTTCGCTTTCCGTCATCCAGATTCCCGGAAAACCCATGCTTGCTACCTTTGCCGGCGAGACTTGACCCGGATCCGAACCAATGCTGCGATTGTGGCAATCAAGCAGACACATTCGGGCTTTTCAAGGAACTGCGCGCCGGTCTAGGACAACGGGACAAAGCCGTTCGCGTCGAGCCAGAGGGCAGATGACACAGATCGCCTATCTTCTTCTGTGCCACAAGGACCCGGAAGCGATCATCGCGCAGGCACTCCGGCTGACGTCAGCGGGCGATTGCGTTGCGATCCATTTTGACGGGCGGTCATCCGCATCGGACCATGCGCGCATCCGGGACGCGCTTGCCGGCAACCCGGCCGTCACCTTTGCCCGGCGCCGCGTGAAATGCGGCTGGGGGGAATGGAGCCTGGTTGCCGCGACGATGGAGGTCGCGAAGTCGGCGATCGAGGCCTTTCCGGGAGCCACGCATTTCTACCTTCTGTCCGGCGACTGCATGCCGATCAAGTCGGCCGAGCATGTACGGCGCTGGCTAGAGGATCAGGATGCCGACTTCATCGAAAGCCTGGACTTCTTCGAGTCCGGCTGGATCAAGACCGGGATCAAGGAAGAGCGCCTGATTTACCGCCACTGGTTCAATGAGCGCCGGCGGAAGTGGTTGTTCTACACCTCGATGCAGGTGCAGGCCCGGCTGGGGCTGGCACGCAAGCTGCCGGAGGGTCTGCGCATCCGCATCGGCAGCCAGTGGTGGTGCCTACGCCGCCGGACGGTGGAGGCGATCCTGGCCTTTGCGGCACGCCGGAAGGACGTGGTGCGGTTCTTCTCGACCACCTGGATCCCGGATGAGACCTTCTTTCAGACACTCGTCGGCCATCTGGTGCCGGAGGACGAGATACGGACGCGGACACTGACCTTCCTCCTCTTCACCGATTACGGGATTCCGGCCACCTTCTGCGATGACCACTATGATCTTCTTCTGGCGCAGGACTACCTCTTCGCACGGAAGATGAGCCCGCATGCCGGACAGCTTAAGGCCCGCCTTGGGGATCTTTATGCCGAGACCGGACGTGACTTTGCCCCGGGCGGGGACGGCCGGCGCCAGTTCGAATACCTTACGGCACGCGGCCGTCACGGTCGCCGCTTCGCCCCGAGGTTCTGGGAGACCGGGAGCAGCGTTGGCCGCGACCGGCTGGTCTATGTTGTCGCCTGTAAGAAGTGGCATGTTGCCAAGCGTCTTGCGGACCGGGTGCAGGACGTCACCGGGATGACGACGCATCATTACGTGTTCGACGAAGAGAAGACCCGGCTGCCTGACCTTGGCGGCCTTGAGTCGACGCTTGGCAAGCGGTCGCGGCATCGCAAGGCCCTGGTGCGGATGCTCCTGGAGGCAAGCGGCAGCAGCCGGATCCTGTTCTGCGTCGATCCGTCGAGTACCGATGTCATCAGTGATTTCCGGCACGACCACGCCAGCATTCGGCTGCTTGAGGTCGGATGCGACTTCAGCGACGCCTACCTTGTTGGTCATGCGCGGCGCCTCGGGCTGGCCGGAAGCTCTGCCCTGCCGGGCGAAATCCAGCGGCTTTTGCCCACGCTGCGCAACGAACTGCGTTTCGAAAGCGAGCGCCTGCGTGACCTCAACCTTCCCGAGACCCACCGGATACGCGAGCAGGCCGAGCCAGAAGAGAATGCCGCTGCGCTGGCGCGTTTCCTGGGTATCCCGCTTGACAAGGCGCGCGAGATCGCGGCCACAGATTATCTCTTCGCCGACTGACCAGAGGATCTAACATGGCCTGGACCTATGACCCGACCAACATCTTCGCCCGCATCCTGCGGGGTGAAATCCCGAACCGGACGGTGATGGATACGCCGCATACGCTGGTCTTCCATGATATCCACCCGCAGGCGCCGGTGCATGTGCTGGCAATCCCGAAAGGGGCCTACGTGACCTTCGATCACTTCGCCGCCGAAGCTTCGGCCGAGGAGCTTCTGGATTTCCACCGCACCGTGGCGAAGGTCTGCGCGATCCTTGGCCTTGCGGGCACCGACGGCTATCGGGCGATCACCAATGCTGGGGCGCACGGGATGCAGGAGGTGCCGCATTACCACCTGCATATCCTGGGGGGCCGGGTCCTGGGGCGGCTGGTCGAACGGGACTGAAACCGCAAGCTTCGGGTCGCGGGACGGTCCTTGAGCCGCCATCCTTCATCACAACGAAGGAGGATGAGATGCAGTACGTGGCCCTACCGACCGAGATTGCGCGGCACTACCAGGCGGGCGGCGCCGATGCCAACGGGCAGGTGCCCGAACGGGTTCGGGCCGAGGGTCGTGGCAATCCCTGCCGCCATTGCCTGCGGATGGTGCCCGAGGGGGCCGGGATGCTGATCCTGGCGCACCGGCCCTTCCCGGCACCGCAGCCCTATGCCGAACTGGGACCGATCTTCCTTTGCGCCGATCCCTGCGAACGGGGCGGCGGGTTAGAGGTGCCGGAGATTCTGGCCTCGCCGGATTACATCTTGCGCGGCTACGGGGACGATGACCGGATCGTCTACGGGACGGGCGGAGTGGTGCCGACTGCTGCCATCTCCGGGCGCGCGGCAGAGCTTCTGGCCGATCCGAAGGTGGCCTATGTCCACGTCCGGTCGGCCCGGAACAACTGCTATCAGCTGCGGATCGACCGGGATTAGGCGCTAGCGCCGGAACGGGCTTGGCCGAAGGCCCCGGGCAGCGCTGTCGGTGATGTCGCGGATGCGCTTGGCGCGGGTTTCGGCGGTCCTGGCGGTCTTTACCCATTCCAGCGTGCCGCGGCGGATGCTGCGGGGCAGGGCGGACCAGAAGGCGGTGGTGCCGGTGGCGGCGAGTGCCCCGGTCAGGTCGGGCGGGTCGATCAGGGCGTCGACGTCGTTCAGGAAATCCCATTGGCCATTGGCCTGGGCGATGGCGATCTTCGCCTCGCCCGCCGGGGTCATGGCACCCGAAGCGCGGGCGCGCTCGACATGCGCCTTGTTGATCGCGGACCAGGCGGATTTCGGGTTGCGCGGGGCGACGAGGATCATCGAGCGGTCCGCGTCGAGCGCGCGGGTGACAGAGTCGATCCAGCCCCAGCAGAGTAGCTCCTCGACCTGCGGTTCGTAGGCGAGGTAGTCGGGGTGGTGTTTCTTGTAACTGGCAAGCCAGACCGAGCGGGCGGTGGCATGGTTCACTGCAAGCCAGTCGCGCAACTCGGCGCGGGACCGGACCGTCAGGATCGGGGCGTCGTCAGCCGCGCCCATGTTCGGCGTCCCAGGTTTTCAGCCAGCGTTTCGGGGCAGCGTCGCGCCATTGCTGGATCAGGCGGGCCCTCGCCCAGCCTTCGTCGATCCGCCCCGCCCGGACAAGGACCAGATTGTGCGGCTCGTAATGGGGGTGGAGGATGAAGGTTTCCGGATCGGCGGCCAGAAGCATCTCGCGTTCGTCGCGCGAGGCCTTGAACACTGCCGCGTCGATGTAGGGCGACCACCAGCACCACATCTTGCCGTGCGCTTTCAGGCATTCGTTGCCCCAGGGGTGGTCGATCGTGACCATCGGCAGGTCGAGGCCGAGGGCGAAGACCTTGAGCTCGGGCCAGGTATGGATCAATGCGCCTCCGCCCAGTTGCGGCCCTTGCCGGCCTCTACCGCGAGGTGGACGTTGAGCGAGACCGCCGGGTGGGATGAGCCTTCCATCACCTCTTTCGCGACGGGTATCAGGCGGTCGGCATCGGCCTCGGATACCTCGAACAGAAGTTCGTCGTGGACCTGGAGGAGCATCTTCGCGTCGAGGTGGGCGATGGCGGCGGGCATCCGGATCATGGCGCGGCGGATGACGTCGGCGGCGGTGCCCTGGATGGGTGCGTTGATCGCGGCGCGTTTGGCGAAGCCTGCGCCGGGGCCCTTGGCGTTGATCTCGGGCGTGTTGATCTTGCGGCCGAAGAGGGTCTGCACGTAGCCGTTGGCTTGGGCGAACTTCACCGTGTCGTTCATGTAGGTGCGGATGCCCGGGAAACGCTCGAAATAGCGGTCGATAAAGCCTTGGGCTTCGGCCCGCGGGATGCGGAGGTTTCGGGCAAGACCGAAGCCCGAGATGCCGTAGATGACGCCGAAGTTGATCGCCTTGGCCTTCCTGCGGATGTCTGAGGTCATCTGGTCGAGGGGGACGTTGAACATCTCGGACGCGGTCAGGGCGTGGATGTCGATCCCTTCCTCGAAGGCGCGGCGGAGTTCGGGGATATCGGCGATGTGGGCAAGGATGCGGAGCTCGATCTGGGAATAGTCGAGCGACACAAGGATGCGGCCCCTGGGTGCCACGAAGGCCTCGCGGATGCGGCGGCCTTCCTCGGTCCGGACGGGGATGTTCTGGAGGTTGGGGTCGGTGGAGGCGAGGCGGCCGGTATTGGCCCCGGCGATGGAGTAGGAGGTGTGGACGCGGCCGGTCTCGGGGTTGATCGCCTCTTGCAGGGCGTCGGTGTAGGTGGATTTCAACTTGGCGATCTGCCGCCAGTCGAGGATCCGGGCGGCGAGCCTTGCGCCCTGCGGGTGGCTGTCTTCTAGCGTTGTGATGTCTTCCAGAATGTCCGCACCGGTGCCATAGGCGCCGGTCTTGCCTTTCTCGCCGCCGGGGATCTGGAGGCGGTCGAAGAGGATTTCGCCCAGCTGCTTCGGGCTGCCCACGTTGAACTTCTCGCCCGCGATCTCCTGAATCTCTTCCTCAAGCTGCACCATCTTCTGCGCGAAGACGTTGGACATGCCGCGCAGGGTGTCGCGGTCGACCTCTATGCCCGCCATCTCCATATCGGCCAGCACCGGGACAAGCGGGCGTTCGAGGGTTTCGTAGACCGTGGTAACGCGGGCCTGGTGCAGGCGCGGCTTGAAGGTCTGCCAGAGGCGGAGCGTCACGTCGGCATCTTCGGCGGCGTATTTGACCGCGTCGTCGATGGCGACCTTGTCGAAGGTGATCTGCGACTTGCCCGAACCGAGGAGCGTCTTGATCGAGATCGGCTGATAGCCGAGGTAGCGGTCGGAAAGCTCGTCCATCCCGTGGTTGTGAATCCCGGCATGCATCGCGTAGGACATGAGCAGCGTATCGTCCAGGGGCGCGATGCGGATGCCAAGGCGGGCGAAGATCTTCCAGTCGTACTTCATGTTCTGGCCGATCTTGAGGATGGCGGGGTCCTCAAGCAGCGGCTTCAGCGCGGACAGGACTTCGTCCAGCGGAAGCTGGTCGGGGACCAGCGCTGTCGCGCCGAAGAGGTCGCCGCCGCCGGTGGTGTGGCCGACGGGGATGTAGCAGGCCTGCCCGGCATCGACCGAAAGCGAGATGCCGACGAGTTCGGCCCGCATCTCGTCGAGGCTGGTGGTTTCCGTATCGATCGCGACATGGCCTACGTCGCTGATGCGGGCAATCCAGCGGTCAAGTGCGGCACGGTCGCGGACGCATTCGTAGGCGGAGAGGTCGAAGGCAATCTGCGGCGCCTCGTGTGCCTGCGGCTTCTCTTCGCGCGGGGCGACCTGCAGTTGCGAGGTTTCGGGCAGGGCCGGGGCGGCAATCCCCAGCTTGTCGGCAACCCGCTTCGTCAGGGTGCGGAATTCCATCCTGGTGAGGAAGTCCATGACTTTGTCGCCCTCGGGCAGGCGGATTTCGAGGTCATCGAGCGTCACATCGAGCGGGGTGTCGGATTTCAGCGTGACGAGGTCCCGGCTGATGCGGATCTGGTCGGCATTGTCCACCAGCGCCTCACGCCGCTTGGGCTGTTTGATTTCGCCGGCGCGGGCAAGAAGCGTATCAAGGTCGCCGTATTCGTTGATCAGAAGTGCCGCCGTCTTCAGGCCGATCCCCGGCGCGCCCGGCACATTGTCGACCGAGTCGCCGGCAAGGGACTGGACGTCGATCACCCGGTCCGGGCCGACGCCGAACTTTTCCATCACCTCATCCGGGCCGATGACGCGGGTCTTCATCGGGTCGAACATGTCGATGCCCGGGCGGATCAACTGCATCAGGTCCTTGTCCGACGAAATGATGGTGCATGACCCCCCGGCCTCAACGGCCTGCCGGGCCAGGGTGGCGATGATATCGTCGGCCTCGTAACCCTCGGTCTCAAGGCAGGCGACGTTGAAGGCGCGGGTCGCCTCACGCGTGAGGGGGAACTGCGGGCGCAGGTCCTCGGGCAGTTCGGGGCGGTTGGCCTTGTAGGCGGGGTAAAGGGTGTTGCGGAAGGTCTCGGCGGAATAGTCGAACACGACAGCAAGATGGGTCGCGGCCCTGCCGTTGGAGGAGGCGCGGCTGAGTTCATTCCACAGGATGTTGCAGAAGCCGGCGACCGCACCCACCGGCATCCCGTCCGACTTCCGGGTGAGGGGCGGCAGCGCGTGATAGGCGCGGAAGATATAGGCCGAGCCGTCGATCAGGTGCAGATGATGGCCCTTGCCGAAGGTAGATGACATTCCTAGCTCCGTTTTGTGGAGGTTGTGCCATGTTCCGTACCGTCTTGCCAGCTTTCGCGCTGCTTGTTGCCGCCCCGGTCGCAGCGGACGATACCCCGTCCTGCGATCCGGTGACGATGAACTGCTCTCCGCTGGTTGCCTGCGTCGAGGCGACGGGAGAGATCCTGCGCGGCGCCTCGTTCGGGGCAGACGGTGGTCCATTTCATGCCGAAAACACAGCAGGTGTGCTTTGTACCGGCACATGGCGGCGTGGGCCGCTGGGCCTCGGTCTTGCTGAATTCACCTGCAGCGACGGCAGGTCGGGCCAATCGCTCTACACGTTCTTCGTGCCGGAAAGCGGCACAGCTGTGGGCACGGGGCACTTCACCGGCGGCGGCGAGGTGCGGTTCTGGTCCGGAGACAACCTGGAACGCTACTTCCGCGAAGTCGCACCCGAAGACCGCCATCGGATGGCCTGCGCGCCAGAGGCAATGCTGCTGAGCTGACGCCGGTCAGTGATCGTCGTGGGCGTGTTCGCGGTCGATCACATAGCGCTTGTCACAATAGCCGCATTCGACCCAGCCGGTGTCAGCCGGGATTGTCAGCCAGACACGGGGGTGTCCCAGGGCACCTTCGCCGCCGTCGCAGGCGACCTTCCAGGTGGTGACGGTCTGGGTTTCAGGGGCGGGGATCGGCATGGTCGATGGGTCCTTTCGGCTGCGCCGCAATCTATCGAAAGAGAGCGGGGCGGAACAAGGGGGAAGCGTGTCACACCCCGATCGGCGATCCGCGCGACTTCAGGGCGGTAAGCCAGCCCAGTCCCTGCGCCGTTCCCTTTGCCGGACGATACTCGGCCGCGATCCAGACTTCGGGGCGGTTCGCGTCGATGTCGTCGCAAAGCTCCGGCAGCGAAAAGCCGCCGCCGCCTGGTTCGTTGCGAGCCGGAAAACCTGCGACCTGCACATGGTTGACCCGATGGCGATGCTCGGCCCAGACCACCGAGGCGTCACCATGCAGACGCGCGGCGTGCCAGAGATCGAACTGCAACCCGATGCGTGTGTTGGCGAGGTCGTCCACGATGCGGGCGGCCTGATCGTAGTCGTTCAGGAAGTAGCCCGGCATGTCGTCTGGATTGAGCGGCTCGATCGTCAGGGTCAGGCCGGGCGCTTCGGCAAGGGCCCAGGCCAGGTTCTCGACATAGCACTGTTCCGCCTGCGGACCGCGCGCGACGCCGGCCATGACATGCAGCCGCCCGGCGTTCAGGCGCGTGGCATAGTCCGCGGCGCGCAGGAAGCTGTCGCGGAACCGCAGCTCCATCCCCGGCACGGCGGCAAACCCGCGGTCGCCTGAAGCCCAGTCGCCGGGGGGTGTGTTGATCAGCGCCAGCGGGATCCCGTTCAAGGCTCGTTCCCAGTCGGCCATCGGCTGGTCGTAGGGAAACAGGACCTCGACCCCGTCAAAGCCGCAGCGGGTGGCCCAGTCTGGGCGATCGAGCACGGGGACTTCGGTGAAGAGGAGCGTCAGGTTGGCGGCGAAGCGGGGCATTTCGGTTCAGGACACTTCCGTATCTGACAGTTCCGAGGACGGGATGACCGGGAAGAACTGTCCCGAAGACCAAAGACCGAACCACATTTGCCCGTCATGCGCGTGATGGCAACCCAGATCGATCAGCCGGTAAAAGCTCTTGCGATCGATCAGAGCCCAAAGATTGGCCCGGATAAGTATGTAGGGCGAGGGTTCGCCGGTGTCCGGGTCACGCTCGACCCGCAAGGGGTGGTCGGGGCCAAGCGTGGCCTGATCCTCTGTCCTGGTGGTGAAGGTCAGGGTCTGCTCAGGCCCCGCGCCTTCCGCGTCGAAGTCGGTCGCCAGAAGCGGGGCGTCGTCCACCTTGATCCCCACCTTCTCGACCGGCGTGACAAGGAAGTAGTCATCCCCTTCACGCTTCAGAATCGAGGAGAAGAGCTTGACGAGCGGCGCCCGGCCGATGGGGGTGCCAAGGTAGAACCAGGTGCCGTCCCGCGCGATGCGCATGTCGATGTCGCCGCAGAAGGGCGGGTTCCACAGGTGGACCGGGGGCGGGCCCTTCTTCGAGGCGGCCTTGGCGGCAGCGGCGAGTGTGTCGGCGGTGGGTTCTGTCATGCTCCGAGTGTAGCGGTGCGACGGGCGAGCGCAAATTTCTTCGACAGACAGGTAATCGGTTCGAAACGGCATGTGTCCGGCTTTCACGAGGAATTGTGTCCCGTCGGCTTTTGCCATTTGTGCCGGGCGGGATAGTTCGCTTTACTGATGAGGTATCACCCTGAAGGGAGAATGGGGCATGGCCGACACCAAGGCGCTTGTGGCCGAAATCGAAGCGCTGGGCGCGACACTGGGGCAGGCCAAGGCCTCGATCAACCACCGGTTCATCGGGCAGGAAAAGGTTGTGGACCTGGTGCTCGCGTCGATGCTGTGCGGCGGCCATGCGCTTCTGGTCGGCCTCCCAGGCCTTGGCAAGACACGGCTGGTGGACACGCTGGGCACTGTCATGGGGTTGAAGGCGAACCGCATCCAGTTCACGCCGGACCTGATGCCGGCAGACATCCTTGGCTCGGAAGTTCTGGAAACGGCTGCTGATGGCGGGCGGTCGTTCCGCTTTCTGGAAGGCCCGATCTTCTGTCAGCTTCTGATGGCCGACGAGATCAACCGCGCCTCGCCACGGACCCAATCTGCGCTGTTGCAGGCGATGCAGGAAAAGGAAGTGACCATTGCCGGCCAGCACCGCGCGCTTGGGAAGCCCTTCCACGTTCTGGCCACGCAGAACCCGATCGAGCAGGAAGGCACCTATCCCCTGCCCGAAGCGCAGCTGGACCGGTTCCTGGTGCAGGTCGACGTCGACTACCCGACCCGCGCGACCGAACGCGACATCCTGATCGCGACCACGGGGGCTGAAGAGGCCGAAGCGCATCAGGTCTTCACCGCGGAAGAGCTGATCCGCGCGCAGGGTGTCATCCGCCGGATGCCGGTGGGCGATCAGGTGGTCGAGGCGATCCTTGACCTTGTCCGCGCCTGCCGCCCGGGCGAGCCAGAGGGGCGTGATCTGGCCGACAGCCTTTCATGGGGGCCCGGACCGCGCGCAGCGCAGGCGCTGATGCTGACGGTGCGGGCGCGGGCACTGCTGGATGGACGCCTCGCTCCGTCGGTTGGCGATGTGGCGGCGCTGGCTCAGGCGGTGCTGGTGCACCGGATGGCGCTGAGCTTCGCTGCCCGTGCGCGGGGTGAGACGCTGGCCGGGATTATCGCACGGGTGACGAACCGCGTTCTTGGTCTTGAGGCTGCGGCGTGACGGCAGCCCCCGACCTTCGGGCCCGGGCGGAAGCGCTTGGGCAGACGCTGCCGCCGCTTCTGGCCGAGGCCGAGATGCTGGCCTCGACCGTTATGCTTGGCGAGCACGGGCGCAGGCGCGCGGGTCTGGGGGATGAATTCTGGCAGTACCGCGCGGCCCATGCCGGCGATTCGGCGCGCATGATCGACTGGCGGCGCTCGGCCCGGTCGGACAGCCATTTCGTTCAGGAGCGCGAATGGCAGGCGGCGCAATCGGTGACGATCTGGATCGACCCGGCGAAGTCGATGAGTTTCACCGGCAACAAGGGTCGGGCGCCGAAGTCTGACCGGGCAAGGCTGCTGGGGCTGGCGATTGCCGTTCTGCTTCTGCGGGGCGGGGAACGCGTCGGGCTTGCAGGTCTGGCGCATCCAAGGTCCGGGCGTGGGCAGCTCTTGCGGCTGGCAGCGCGTCTGTCGGGAGAGGTGGCGGAAGATGATTTCGGCGCCCCGGTCACCGAAGGCATGGTCGCCCACGGGCGCGGCGTCTTCCTTTCGGACTTCCTGGGTGATCTTGGTGCCATCGAGGCAGCCCTTGCGCAGGCGGCGGACCGGGGGGTGAAGGGGGCGCTGATCCAGGTCCTTGATCCGGCCGAGGAGGAGTTTCCCTTCGATGGCCGCACGATTTTTGAATCGATGGGCGGCACCCTTCAGTATGAAACGCTGCGCGCCAACGATCTCCGCACCCGTTATCTTGCCCGCCTTGCAGAGCGGAAGGATCGCCTGGCCGGCCTGGCACGTGCTGTCGGCTGGCACTTCACCACCCACCACACCGGAAGCCCGGCCCAAGGCGCGCTTCTATGGGCCTATGCGGCGTTGCAGGGGAACCGCTGATGTTAATGGTCGGCCCTGTCGGTTTTGCCTTGCCCTGGCTTCTGCTGGGGCTTTTGGCTTTGCCGATCCTGTGGATTCTTCTGCGCGCTGTCCCGCCCGCCCCGATCCGCCGGCGCTTTCCCGGTGTGGCCCTGCTTCTGGGCCTGAAGGACGAGGAGACGGAGGTCGACAAGACACCCTGGTGGCTGCTTCTCCTGCGGATGCTGGCGGTGGCGGCGGCGATCATCGGTTTTGCCGGGCCGGTCCTGAACCCGGACGAGCGTGTTGCGGGCAGCGGCCCGATGCTGATCGCGGTGGACGGGTCCTGGGCCGATGCGCGCGACTGGCCGCAGCGGGTGGAGAAGATCACGTCGCTGGTCGCCGAGGCCGGGGCGGAGGGCCGGCCCGTTGCGCTGGTACGTCTGACCGACGACCCGCAGCCGGTTACCTTCCAGACTGCCGAAGCCTGGGCCGGGCGTGCGGCAGGATTGCAGCCGCAGGCCTGGGCACCATCGGACCTTGCCGCCTGGGCCGAGGTTCTGCCGGAAGGCGATTTCGATACCGTCTGGCTGTCCGATGGGCTGGACCATGATGGGCGCGATTCCCTCGCCGATGCTTTCCAGGATAAGGGTTCACTCCGGGTGATCCAGACCTCGCGCCCGATCCTGGCCCTTCATCCGGCGAGGTTCGAGGACGGCAGGATCGTCCTGTCAGCCAGCCGCCTGCCTGCAGGCGATGCCGTCGCGGTCGACGTCCTTGCCCAAGGCCCGGACCCGGCCGGGATCGAGCGTGACCTCGGTCGTGCGACGCTTGCCTTCGATGCGGGCGCAACGCTTGCCCAGACGACGCTGGATCTTCAGCCGGAGCTTCGCAACCGGATCACCCGCTTTGAGCTTGAAGCCGCGCGGACCGCCGGTGCGGTGAGCCTGACCGACGACAGCCTCAAGCGGCGCAAGGTCGCCCTGATCCGGATCGGGGCCGACCAGGAGTCGCTTCAGCTTCTGTCCCCGCTTCACTATCTGCGACAGGCGCTGGTGCCGGTGGCCGACATCATCGAAGGCAACCTGATCGACACGCTTCTGGCCAATCCTGACGTGGTGATCCTGCCCGATGCCGGAACCCTGACCCAGGCAGAGACGGATGCAGTCCTCGACTGGCTGGACAGGGGAGGTCTTTTCCTGCGCTTTGCCGGCCCCCGGCTGGCTGCAAGTACAATCGCGGACCTTTCGGAGGACCCGCTGCTTCCCGTGCGGTTGCGCGAAGGTGGCCGCACCGTCGGTGGCGCGATGAGCTGGGGTGAGCCCAAGACCTTGGCGCCCTTCCCCGAGGGGTCGCCCTTCTTCGGCCTGCCGGTGCCCCAGGATGTGGTGGTGCGGGAGCAGATCCTTGCACAGCCCGATCCCCAACTGGCCGAGCGTACCATTGCGGCACTGGAGGACGGCACGCCCCTGATGACCCGCAAGGAAGTTGGCGCAGGGCAGGTGGTGCTGGTCCATGTCACCTCGAACGCCGAATGGTCATCACTGCCGCTGTCCGGACTGTTCGTGCAGATGCTGGAACGGCTGGCGGTGTCGACCAAGCCTGCCCAGCCAGAAGCGGCCGACCTTGCCGGCCAGACCTGGGCACCGGAAGTCGTGCTGGACGCCTATGGGCAGACATCGGATGCGGGGGAGTTGCCGGGTGTACCGGGCGAAGACCTGGCCGAGGCTGTTGCCTCGGGGCCTACACTTGCCCTGCAGCCCGGACTTTATGCAGGATCCGACCGCAGGGTGGCACTGAACACCATCTCGACAGAGACTGAACTCGTCGCCGCGACATGGCCCGCTTCCGTGCCTGTGGATCAGCTTGAGGGGCAGGTGGCCCAGGCACTGAAAGGGGGCTTTCTGAGTATGGCACTGGCCTTCCTCCTGGTCGACGTGCTTGCCTCGCTTTGGCTCGCGGGTCGGTTGAGCGGCCTGCGGCGCGGGGTGGCGCTGCTTGCCGTTGCCGCCTTGTCCCTGCATCCGCAGGGTCTGAAAGCGCAGGAGACTGCGCCAATGCCCGATGACAGCCTTGCGCTTGAGGCGACGACGGCCGTCGTCCTTGGCCATGTGCTGACCGGCGACCCCAAGGTTGACGAGATCGCCGCCGCCGGGCTTGTGGGACTGAGTGAAAAGCTTTGGCAGCGCACCTCGATCGAACCGGCGATGCCGATCGGTGTCGATATCGAAAAAGACGAACTGGCCTTCTTCCCCTTTCTCTACTGGCCGATCTCTGCCGGGCAGCAGCAGCCGTCAGCCGAAGCCTATGCGAGGCTGAACCAGTATCTGCGGACGGGAGGCATGATCCTCTTCGACACCCGTGACGCTGATGTCGCGGGCTTTGGCGGAGCGACGCCGGAAGGCCAGACCCTGCAGATGATTGCCTCGGGTCTGGACATTCCGCCGCTTGAACCGATGCCGCCCGACCATGTGCTGACGCGGACCTTCTACTTGCTGCAGGATTTCCCCGGCCGCCATGCGCGTGGAGCCGTCTGGGTCGAGGCCGCACCGATGGCCGCTGCCGAAGCCGAAGAGGGAATGCCCTTCCGCAACCTGAATGACGGTGTGACGCCGGTGGTGATCGGCGGCAACGATTGGGCGGCGGCATGGGCCGTGGATGATATCGGTGTGCCGCTTCTGCCGGTCGGACGCGGCATGGCGGGCGAACGCCAACGCGAGATCGCCTATCGTTTTGGCGTCAATCTCATCATGCACGTGCTGACCGGGAACTATAAGTCCGACCAGGTCCATGTACCGGCACTTCTGGAAAGGCTGGGACAATGAACCAGTCGGTGGTCTTCGCGCCCCTGGTCGGCTGGCCGGTGATCGCGGCCCTTGCGGCCCTAGCGGTCGTCCTGGTCGGGCTGGCGCTCTGGCGCGGGTTGCCGGGATGGTGGCTGCGGGGCCTGGGGCTGACGGCCCTGCTTGCGGCACTCGCAAATCCTGCCTTGCAGGAAGAGGAACGCCAGAACCTTTCCGACATCGTGATTCTGGTCGTCGATGAGACGGCAAGCCAGTTCCTCGGCGACCGACAGGCGCAGACCGAAGCGGCGATTGCGGCTGTCGAGGCCGAGATTGCGCTGATCCCGAACACGGAACTGCGGATCCACCGCGTTGCCGATGGCGAGAAGGACACCGGGTCCCTGGTGATGACAGCCCTGTCCGAGGCGCTGGCCGAAGAGCCGCGCGCCCGGGTCGCCGGGGCGATCCTGATCACGGACGGCCGCGTGCATGACATGGGGCTTGTGCCCAACCTGCCCGCGCCGCTGCAGGTGCTTATCACCGGCCGCGACACCGACTGGGACCGCCGCCTTGTCGTCCGGAACGCGCCCGCCTTCGCGATCATCGGCGAGGAGTTCAAGCTTGAGCTCAGGGTCGAGGATCTTGGCGCGGTCCCCTCGGGCGAAAGCTTTGTGGACCTGACCATCTCGGTCGACACCGATGAGCCGCAGACTTACACGGTGCCGCTGAACGAGGATCTGGAACTGCCGGTCACACTTCCGCATGGCGGGGCCAACGTGCTGCAGTTTTCCGTGGCCCCGGTCGAGGGCGAACTGACGGACCGCAACAATGCCGCGGCGGTCCAGATCAACGGGGTGCGTGACCGGCTGCGCGTGCTGCTGGTGTCGGGCGAACCCCATGCCGGCGAACGGGTCTGGCGGAATCTTCTGAAGTCCGACGCGGCGGTTGACCTGGTCCATTTCACCATCCTGCGGCCACCGGAAAAGCAGGACGGGGTGCCGGTTGATGAACTCAGCCTCATCGCGTTCCCGACGCGTGAGCTGTTCATCGAGAAGATCGAGGAATTCGATCTGATCATCTTTGACCGCTACCGCATGCGGGGCATCCTGCCGATGTCCTATATTGAGAATGTGGTGAACTACGTCCGCGACGGCGGCACGGTCCTTGTTGCGGCTGGCCCGGAATATGGTGCGGTGGACAGCCTCTACCGCTCGCCCCTGGCCGAGATCCTGCCGGTGGCACCGACTGCACAGGTGGTTGAGGAAGGCTTCCGCCCCGCCCTGACCGATCTTGGCCGCCGACACCCCGTGACCGAGGGACTGGAAGCCTCCGCGCCGGAAGGTGGCTGGGGCCGTTGGTTCCGTGCCATCGAGGTCGAGCTTCTGGATGGCCAGGTCCTGATGACCGGTCCTCGCGATCTGCCGCTTCTGGTGCTGAACCGCGTCGATCAGGGGCGGGTGGCCGTTCTGGCATCGGATCATGCCTGGCTCTGGGGTCGCGGCTACGAAGGCGGCGGCCCGCAGCTGGAACTGCTGCGCCGGCTTGCGCACTGGATGCTGAAGGAGCCCGAGCTTGAGGAAGAAACACTGACGGCCAGCGTGACCGGTCAGTCGATGACGATCACGCGCAGGACCACCGAGGAAGAGCCGCCGGGCCCCGTCACCGTGACCGGCCCCGACGGTGCAGAGGTGGTTCTGGAAATGCCCGAAGTCAGCCCCGGCCGCTATGAGGCAGGATGGGAAGCGCCGGTCATTGGACTATACCGGCTTGCGCAGGGCGATCTTGAACGTGTCGTTGCCGTTGGGCCCGCCGCGCCGCGCGAATTCGTCGAGACCATCGCTTCGGGGGAAGAACTAGGACCCGTGGCCCAGGGCACCCGTGGCGGGGTTCTGACCCTGCAGGACGGCACTCCCGACATCCGCACCGTCAGCGAAGGGCGCATGGCAATCGGTCGCGGCTGGATCGGGATCACCCCGCGCGAAGCCTATCTTGCGACCGATATCGACATCTCGCCTTTCCTGCCCGCCTGGGCATGGCTTCTGATTGCCGCCAGTCTGGCGATTTCCGCCTGGCTGATCGAGGGCCGGAAGGGTCGTCGCGCCGCCTGACCTTGTCTTGCGGGACGCGGTGCCGTCACGAGGCGCTATGGCTTGCTGTTCAGGATCACCCGACGTGAGGCCGAGGCGAACTCGCGCCGAAGCAGCACGCCGGTCGCAAGGATCGTGCCTGCAATCAGCCCCCAGGGGCCGAGGAGCCAGCCTAGTGCCGCCAGGGCGAAGTAGATCGACCGAAGCCCCCGGTTGAAGGTTCGTGCTGCGGTGATGTTGATCTCGCCCGCCTGTGCGGCCCGGTGATAGGCCATGGGATCGGACGGTTCGTTCGGCACTGCCGCCATCAGGACCGAGCAGTAGCCGAACAGCCTGTTCGCCCAGACGAACTTCAAGAGGGCGTTTGCCAGCAGAAAAACCACTGGCAGCATCCGGACGGCGATGTCTGGTCCGCCCTGTGTCGCCGCATCCGCCAGCGGCAGGTCGGCCGCCAGACGCTGGACCGCAGCCGCATTTCCGATCAGCGCCACGCCGCCCCCGATGGCGATCAGTGAAGCCGAGGCGAAGAATGCCGTACCCTGGCGGAGGCTTTCGATCACGGTGGCGTCGAAGATCCGCGGCACGCGGGTCACGAAGGTGCGCATCCACTCGCGCCGATAATCCTCCATCAGGACCGAGACCGAAGGCAGCGACCTTGGCGGATGTTCGGTCAGCCAGCCTGATATCAGCCAGGCCGCCAGCAGCAGACCAAAGCCGATCAGGTCGAGAAGCGGGAGAGAGGAAAGCGGCATCGTCATCTGACAAAGACTATTTGTCTTGGCAGGACTTGTCACTTGCCGACACAGCGGCACCGGGTACGGAGGATCAGCGGCAGGGTGGTCTTGAAGAACGGGAGTGAACCGGCAATGCTTCGATCATTGCGGCATTGCAGCCAGGTGCGGCCGGCACAGCGCCGCAGCGTAATGCGGAAGGACGGCTCGAATGGCGCAGTCTTGGTTCAGCAGAATCGCCAAAGCCTATCTCTCGTTGGGCCGTGCGATCCTTGTTGCCTTCAGCAACCGTGAGGTCCTTCTTCTGTTTTCGCTCACCACGCTGGTCGCCTTCGGCGGTGCCATCGTGTTCATGCTGCTGGAGGATTGGGACTTCATCGACGCCCTTTATTTCGCAGTCGTGTCGATGGCCACGGTCGGCTATGGCGACCTGTCGCCGGAGACCAGCCTCGGCAAGCTATTCACGATTGCCTACCTGATCATTGGCATTGGTATCTTCGTACTGACCGTTGCCGCGGTCGCCGAGGCCATCTTGTCCGAACTGCGCCGCACGCGGAATGGGGCCTAGGCCGCAGGGCCGGTGCCAGACTCATCGAGAATCCTTGCGTGTGCCACGAATTGGTTATATTTTTTTACCAATACTTGGGAGATCGCACCATGCAGATGCCTCAGCCCGATAAAGCCGTGATCGCCGGAAAGGGCCGGATCGTTGCGCGGTTGCGTGCGGTCCTGCCGCCGGACGCAGTGATTGACGATGCCGGTGAACTGCGGGCCTACGAATGCGACGCGCTGACGGCTTACCGTTGCCCTCCGCTAGCGGCCGTGCTGCCGCGAACGACCGCCGAGGTCGGCGCGGTCCTGCGGATCGCATATGAGGAAGGCGTGCCTGTCGTGCCACGTGGATCGGGGACCAGCCTCGCCGGCGGGGCCATGCCGACTGCCGACAGCATCATCCTTGGCGTTTCCAGGATGAACGCGGTGCTCGAAACGGATTACGATAACCGCTTTATCCGGGTGCAGTCGGGGCGTACCAACCTTTCGGTTTCGGGCGCGGTCGAGGCGGACGGGTACTTCTATGCCCCGGACCCGTCCAGCCAGCTGGCCTGTGCGATCGCGGGAAATATCGCGATGAACTCGGGCGGGGCGCACTGCCTCAAGTACGGGGTGACGACCAACAACCTTCTCGGTGTCACGCTGGTCCGCATGGATGGGACCGTCGTGACGCTGGGCGGCCCCTGGGGCGAACCGGGGGGGCTGGATCTGCTGGGTGTCGTCTGCGGGTCCGAGGGCCAGCTTGGCGTGGTGACCGAGGCCTGGCTGCGCATCCTGCCAAAACCGGAAGGAGCGCGCCCGGTCATGGTGGGTTTCGCGTCGAACGAGGTGGCGGGCGCTTGCGTTGCAGACATCATCAAGGCGGGCATCCTGCCCGTCGCGATCGAGTTCATGGACCGTATGCTGATCCGCGTCTGTGAGGATTTCGCCCATGCCGGCTACCCGGATTGCGAGGCGCTGCTCATCATCGAGGTCGAAGGGTCAGAGGCCGAGATCGATGAACAGCTTGCCGCAATCAAGGCGATTGCCGCGCGGCACGATCCGGTAGCGCTGGTTGAGGCGAAGGACGAGGCGCAGGCCAAGCGGATCTGGCTGGGACGCAAGTCGGCCTTCTCGGCCATCGGCAAGATCTCGGACTACATGTGCCTTGACGGCACGATCCCGGTCTCCAGCCTGCCGTACGTGCTGCGCCGGATTGGCGAGTTGTCAAAGCAGCACGGGCTGGCGGTCGGTAACGTGTTCCATGCCGGGGATGGCAACATGCATCCCCTGATCCTTTATGACGCGAACAAGCCCGGGGACCTTGAGACCTGCGAACGGATGGGCGCGGATATCCTGAAGCTGTGCGTCGAGGTCGGCGGCTGCCTGACCGGCGAACATGGTGTGGGGATCGAAAAGCGCGACCTGATGGAGGTCCAGTTCGCCCCGCAGGACATGGAGGCGCAGATGCGGGTGAAGGACGTCTTCGACCCGAAATGGCTCTTGAACCCGGCCAAGGTCTTTCCGCTCGGCACCTCTGAAAGCCGGCGCGCCGGATGACCAACTTCAGGAACCTTCGCGAAGATTCCCGGCCCGAGGGGATGAAATGATGCGACCTCAGACAGAGGCGGAGCTTGCCGAGGCCGTTGCCGGGGCCAAGGGTCCCTTGAGCGTGCGTGGCGGCGGAACGCGCACCCTTGGTCACGCTCTGGGCGAGGTTCTCGAGACAGGCGGGCTGACCGGGGTCGAGCTGTACGAACCCGGCGCGCTGACGCTGGTCGTCCACGCCGGCACGCCGCTCGCCGACGTTGAGGCGACGCTTGCAGCGGAACGGCAGCGGCTGGCCTTCGAGCCGCCGGATCTGCGCGCGCTTCTGGGCCGCGAGGGAACTTCGACCATCGGCGGAGTGGTTGCCGCAAACGCAAGTGGCCCGCGCCGGGTGCAGGCGGGCGCAGCGCGCGATGCGGCGCTTGGTGTCCGTTTCGTCGATGGGTCGGGGACGGTGGTCAAGAATGGCGGCAGGGTGATGAAGAACGTCACCGGTTATGACCTTGTGAAGCTGATGGCAGGCAGCCGCGGCGTGCTCGGCGTGCTCAGCCAGGTGTCCCTCAAAGTGCAGGCAATGCCCGAGGCGGAGGCGACGCTGGTCGTCGAGGGGTTGGGTGACGAGGCCGGGCTGTCCGCCTTGCGCAAGGCGCTTGGGTCGCCGTTCGATGTGTCCGGGGTGGCCCGTCACGCGGACCGCTCGCTGATCCGGGTCGAGGGGCTGGCGGGATCGGTCGCCTATCGCGCGGCGTCCCTGAAGGCTTTGGTTGGCGGCGAAGTCACGCTCGTCGACGGTGCGGCCAGCGCTGCCCTCTGGCGTGAGGTGCGCGATGTCCTGCCCTTTGCCGAAAAGGCGGGCGATGTCTGGCGCGTCGTCACCCTACCCACCGCCGCCGCCGAAGTTGCCGCCAGGACCGAAGGCGAAGCGATCTGGGACTGGGGAGGGGGCCTTATCTGGCTTCGAACGGAACCCGGGCGTGGGGCCGAGGTCGCTGCCTCCGTCGCCGGGCGGGGCCACGCCACGCTTGTGCGCGGTGACGGCGGACCGGTCTTTCCGCCCGAAGCCGCCGAAGTCGCGGCGCTGGCTGCGGGCCTGAAGGCAAAGTTCGATCCGCGCGGAATCCTCAATCCGGGAATGACAGGCTGATGCAGACAACCTTTACCCCCGAACAGCTGAAGGACCCCGGGATCCAGCGAGCGAACGAGATCCTACGTTCTTGTGTCCATTGCGGCTTCTGCACCGCGACCTGTCCAACTTACCAGGTCCTTGGCGATGAACTCGACAGCCCGCGCGGCCGCATCTACCTGATCAAGGACATGCTGGAACAAGGGCGCCCGGCAGACGAAAAGACGGTCAAGCACATCGACCGCTGCCTTTCCTGCCTTGCCTGCATGACGACCTGCCCCTCGGGCGTCCATTACATGCATCTTGTCGATCATGCCCGCGCGCATATCGAAAAGACCTACAAGCGGCCCCTGATGGACAGGATGCTGCGGTCGGTGCTGGCGCGGGTGATCCCCTACCCGGGTCGTTTCCGGCTTGCCCTCCTGGGCGCAAAGATCGCGCGGCCCTTCGCCTTCCTGATCCCTGACCGGCGGCTGAAGGCGATGCTCGACATGGCGCCAAAGCATATCCCCCCGGTCAGCAGGAACGACGACGCGCAGGTCTTCCCGGCCATTGGCGAGCGAAAGCTGCGCGTGGCCCTGATGACCGGCTGCGCACAGAAGGCGCTGAACACCGACATTAACGACGCGACGATCCGCATCCTGCGCCGGCTGGGCTGCGAGGTGGTGGTGGCGCAAGGTGCCGGTTGCTGCGGAGCGCTCACCCACCACATGGGCAAGGAGGACCTGGCCCATGGCTCGGCGGCCGCCAACATCCGCGCCTGGATGGCTGAAAAACAGGCCAACGGCCTTGATGCCATCGTCATCAACACCAGCGGATGCGGGACGACGGTCAAGGATTACGGCCACATGTTCCGCACGGATGCTACGCTCGCTTCGGATGCGGCCACGGTGGCCGGACTGGCCCGCGACATCAGCGAGCTGCTGGTCCAGATCGGTTTGCCCCAAGGTTCGGCCAAGGGGCTGCGCGTGTCGTATCACGCTGCCTGCAGCCTCCAGCATGGCCAGCAGATCAAGACCGCACCGAAGGACCTTCTCAAGCGCGCAGGGTTCCAGGTGGTTGAACCCGCGGACAGCCACCTCTGCTGCGGGTCGGCCGGGACCTACAACCTCTTGCAGCCCGAGATCAGCCAGGACCTGAGGCGCCGCAAGGTCGCGACGCTGGAAGCCACGGCCTCGGACATCATCGCAGCAGGTAACATCGGCTGCATGATGCAGATCGGGTCTGGCACCACGGTTCCGGTCGTCCATACCGTCGAACTTCTGGACTGGGCGACGGGCGGTCCGAAGCCGCGCGCTCTTGGCTGACAGGGCGTCAGAGCAGGCGGGTGATGTTCACTTGCAGCAGGCCCGAAGCCCGGCTTGCCGAAATGGCCGCAAATCCGCCAAACTTGGCCTATATCCCAAGAGTCGAAGCGGGGGGGGTTGATGCGTCAGTTAATCGCACGCCTGTTGGCGGTCCTGACCATCATGGGCGGCGCAGCCACCGTGCGGGCGGATGACGCTGCGATTGTCAGCCTGCAGACGGCCGACGATTCGCGTGGCTGGGATGCCGTTGGAAAGCTCATCCTGGGCGAGCACGGATTTTGCACCGGGGCGCTGATCGAACCCCAGCTCGTCCTGACAGCGGCGCATTGCCTGTATGACAAGACAACCGGCGTCCAGATGAAGCCGGGCGACATCCAGTTCTTCGCAGGCTGGCGGAACGGGCGTGCCATGGCCTACCGTACCGTCAGTCGTGCGGTGACCCATCCCGACTATCGCTACGGCGCGGCGGACAAACTGGACCGCGTCACTGCCGACCTTGCCCTTCTGGAACTCAGCCAGCCCATCCGTCTGCCCTCGCTTGTCCCCTACAAGGTCGGGTCCACCCCCGCCGAAGGTGATATTGTCGGCGTCGTGTCCTACGCACAGGACCGTTCGGAAGCGCCGTCCATCCAGGAAACCTGTTCGGTGCTGGCCGGTCGGGCGCAGACGCTGGTCCTGTCCTGCAATGTCGACTTCGGCTCATCCGGCGCGCCGGTGTTCTCGGTCGTTGATGGAGTTGCGAGCGTGGTCTCCGTGATCTCGGCAAAGGCCGAGGTCGAAGGACGCAAGGTGGCGCTTGCCGTGCCCATCGCTGCGCCCATGGAAGCCTTGCGTTCCGCCCTTGACCACAGTCGCGCCGGGAAGCGGTCCGAACCCGGGAATGTCTCGATCCTTTCCGGGGGGCAGGACAGCGGGGCCAAGTTCATCCAGCCATGAGATGCCTGATCCCTCTTCTGGCACTCGCCCTTCCGGCGGCAGCCCAGGACAATTCGGGCCTTGATCGTCTCGACACACGCGACGACCTTCGGGGCTGGGAGGCTGTCGGACGCGTCGACATCCAGGGGTCCGGCTTCTGTACCGGAACCTTGATCGCCCCCGACCTTGTGTTGACGGCGGCGCATTGCGTGCTCGAGACGGGTGGCAAGCCGATCGACGCCCAGAGGATCACCTTTCGCGCCGGTTACGCCGACGGGGTGGCAGTTGCCGATGTCGCGGTGAAGCGCACGGTCGCAGCCGAGGGGTTCACAGGCAGCGATCAGGCCCCGGTCGAGGAAATGCTCAGCGACGTGGCGCTTCTGGAGCTGGCCAGTCCGATCCCGACCAGCCTGATTTCCCCCTTCACCGTTGCCTTGCCGGGAACCGGGGACAAGGTCAGCGTCGTCTCCTATGCGCAAGGCCGCGAAGAGGCCCTGTCCATCCAGCGCGTGTGCCGGGTCCTTGGTCAGCGACAGGGGTTCATCGCGGTCGATTGTGACGTGACCTACGGGTCTTCGGGTGCGCCTGTCCTCGACCGGTCAGGATACCGCGCAAGGATCGTCTCGATCATCTCTTTCGGTTATGTCGAGGATGGCCGTCCGATCACGTTCGGAATGCGGCTTCCTGCGGTCGTGGACGATCTGAAGGCAAGGCTCCGCGCGGGCCGGGTGACCAGCGAGGCACCCTCGGCCGGAGACGGTTCGGGCGTCAGGCGGATTGGTGTCGGGGGCGGCAACAACGACATCGGCGCAAGGTTCATCAAGCCCTGAGGGGTCTTGAAACCCGCCCCCGCGTTTCCCAGATCAACGCTATCCGGGTGCCATGACGGGCCCGGGAACCCTGCCTTGCCCCGTACCGGGAAGGCCCCTGACATCGCTTCCAGGAGGATGACAATGCGTAACCTCGATTTCGCCCCGCTGTACCGTGCCACCGTCGGCTTCGACCGGATCGCCGACATGATGGACCGCGTGCTGTCGAGCGAGGTGACCCAACCCACCTACCCGCCCTACAACATCGAAAAGACCGCGGATGATGCCTATCGCATCTCGATCGCCGTTGCGGGCTTTGCGCCTGAGGACCTGACTGTCGAGGTCAAGGACGGCAACCTGCACATCGCTGCGCGCAAGGCCGGCGAAGAGACCGACCGCACCTATCTGCACCGTGGGATCGCGACCCGCGCATTCGAGCGCCGCTTCGCCCTTGCCGACCATGTCCGCGTCACCGGCGCGGTGCATGAGCATGGCATGCTCCACGTCGACCTAGTCCGCGAAACGCCCGAGGCGCTGAAGCCCCGCCGGATCGAGATCGCCCGTGCAAACGGCGCGACGCCGGTGCTTGAGGCGAAGGCCGAGACGGTCAACTGATCGCGTTCGGACCGCAATAGGATCGGCGCGCCCTGCGGGGCGCGCCGTTTTTTTTGCTTCAGCCGACCGCTCGTCAATGGCGTCCTCACTCCTCGCTCCACCCTGTACAACGAGCAGGCGAAGCCGCCCGAGGAGCACACGATGGGGTCATTCAGCCGACAGGCCCTGCGCCAGCCGCATGAGGTTGACCGCCTCGATCCGGTAGCCATAGGGATCATCGCCCCGCGCGCCGCCTGCCAGCGCAATGGCGTCATCCCAGCCCCATTCTCCCAGGTAGACCGAACCCTGCAGCAACTGTCCGAAACCCGCGATCGCAGCGGCAAAGTGGGTTTCGTCGGTCGCCATCTCGTTCCCGGTGATCGGTGTTTCGATCAGGGTCGAGCTCTCCGCCCCCGGCGCCTTCCAGCGCAGGCGCAGGAAGCCGAGTTCACCACCCGCCGCCTCGGTTACCGCCGCTGTACCATAGCGCAGCGGGTCGTTCAGCAGCGCCTCCGACCCCGGGGCCGTCACTTCATAGATCGCGGTCACCTGCGTTCCCGCCCCGATCTCGCCCGCGTCAACCGCGTCGTTGTTGAAATCCTCGCGCTGCAGGCTCCGGGTCTCGTAGCCGATCAGCCGATACTCGGCGACCGTGGCGGGGTTCCATTCGACCTGGATCTTCACATCATCCGCAATCGGAAAAAGCGCCCCGGTCAGTTGGTCCACCAGAACCTTCCGCGCCTCGCTCAGCGTGTCGATATAGGCGGCCTGCCCATTCCCGTTCTGCGCCAGTGTCTGCATGATCGCATCGTCGAGGTTCCCACGGCCGAAGCCCAGCACGGAAAGATAGGTCCCCGTCTTACGTTTCTTCGCAACATAGGCCTCCAGCCCCTCGGGGTCGGAAACACCCACGTTGAAGTCGCCATCGGTGGCCAGCAGGATACGCGTGACCTCGCCATCGGCCTTCATGCCCTCGGCCACCTCATAGGCGAGCTCCAGCCCCTCGGCCCCCGCCGTCGACCCGCCCGCCGCAAGGTTCTCCAGCGCCGCAAGGATCGCTGCCCGGTCTCCTGCAGCCGTTGGGGGCAGGACAAGTCCGGCCGAACCGGCATAGGTGACGATCGACACCTGATCCTCGGGCCGCAGTTCCGACAGCATCAGCGTCAGGGACTGCTTCAGAAGCGGCAGCTTGTTCGCATCTTCCATCGAACCGGAGGTGTCGATCAGGAACACGAGGTTCAGCGCCGGGCGGTCGGTCACGGCGGGCAAGGCCCCCTGCACCCCGATGGTCACCAGCCGTGTGGCCGGGTTCCAGGGCGTCTCCATCACCGCGACGGTGGTGGAGAACGCCTCTTCCGGCGTCGGCGCGGGATAGGCGTAGGGGAAGTAGTTCACCATCTCCTCGATCCGCACCTGATCGGGCGTCGGAAGCATCGCCATGTTCAGGGTCGAGCGGAGCACCGACCAGGACGCGGTATCCACGTCGATCGAGAAGGTCGAGACGGGTTCCTCTGCTGTGACCTTCACCGGGTTCGGCGCCGCGTTTGCGTAGGCTTCGCTGTCCTCGGGCTGCGGGAGCAGCATCTCGGGCATCGGGGCAACCATCGGCTCGGCTGCATAATCCAGGGCAACTTCGCCCTCGGCGCGCATCCGGCTGTCGTCCAGCGCCAGGGCTTCCTCCATCGCCACCGGAGGGGCGGCCGCCGGTGCTTCGCTTGAGGTGGCAAGCTCCGCAAGCGGCTGGTCAGGGCGGGACGGTTCCGGCGCAGCCGCAGCAACCGGGGCCTGCCCATCCGTTTCCGCCGTCCGCGCGGCGTCGCCAGCGGCCACCTTGGCCTCGGCCTCGGGCTTCGCCGGTTCGGCGGGCGTGGCAGACATTGGGGACCCGCCCGGCTGCGGCAGGCGCAGATCGGCGACGGGCAGGATCACCGCCACCCCGATCGCAAGCGCCGCGATCGAGGCAGAGGTGGCAAGGGCAGGGCGGGCGGTTAGGAAGTTCAGCATGCGGCGTACTCCTGTCAGGGGGGCCGCCCCTTCCGGGCGGTCCTGACTGGAACGGGCGGCTTCTGCCGATCCTTGGGCACGGTCGAAGTTTTCCATCGCCAGCGCCATCGCGCGTGCGCGGGCATCGGCATCCGGCGCAGGCGCGGCCCGCAGGCGGCGGCGGAGGTCGTCGAGATCGTCGGTCATTTCGCGTCCTCCCGTGCCATGGCCCTGAGGCGCTTCTTCACTTCGCTCATCCGCCAGGCGATCGTGCCTTCCGAGACGCCAAGCACAACCCCGGCCTCGGCCTGGGTCATCTCTTCGCCAAGGACCAGCGCCACGGTGTCGCGCAGTTCCGGCGACAGGCGGGTCATCGCCTCGGCCAGCCAGTCCTCCGCTTCGGCCTGTGCCGTAATCTCGTCCTGCCGGGCCAGTTCCCAGTCCCCCCAGCCAAGCGAGGCTTTCGCCCGCGTCTGCTGGCGACGGCGGAGGTCATGTGCGGCATTCACCACCACGCGGTAAAGCCAGGTGGTGAACCGCGCCTCGCCCCGCCAGTTTTGCAGCTTTGCGGGCAAGGCGGCGCAGATGTCCTGCGCCAGATCCTCAGCCTCGGTCCGGCTGCCCGTCAGCCGCCAGGCAAGTCCGTGGATGCGGTCGTAGTGCCGCCCGACCAGCGTGGCAAAGGCCCCGCGGTCGCCTTGCGCCGCGGCGGTTGCCAGCATCTCGTCGGATGTATCCATCAGCATCACGTTACCTGTGACGCACGCCGCGGGGCAATCCTTGGCGGTGGCTGTGGGCCGCGCGCGAAAATCCCGCCCCCGGACAAAAACGCCCCCCGACCGGGCGTCAGCCGGGCCGGGGGGCTCCTGTAGACCGGGACGCCCCGACATGCCCGACGTCAGTAAAGCAGGCTGTCGTAGATGCCGTAGGCAGACCGCGTCTCGCTCAGGCGCGTGCTCAGACCCTCATCGGCGGCAAAGTCCACGATGGCGCGATAGGTGCCGGGTCCGAAGGCACCGTCGATGCCGCCGCGGTAGTAGCCCCAGGCTCGCAACTGGCGCTGGATTGCCTTGCGCTCGGCCGGCGAATAGCTCTGGAACGCCACGGCTGCCGGGGTGCGATAGATCGACGTCGTAACACTCGGCGCCGGTGTCACCGGGCGGACTGGCGTGGGATCAACGAAATAGGCCGGCGGTGCCGAGCGGACGGTCGGGAGCAGCGGCGCCTGCCGCAGGATCCGGTCAACGATCACCGCAGTGGCGACCCCGGCAACAAAGCTCTGCTCCTTGTCCCCCCAGGCTTGCGCGGGGGCGGCAGGCAGGAGGGCCATGGCAGAAGCCGCAACCAGGGCGGCAGCGGCGCTCCGTGCGCGTGTGACAGTGGACAGCATGTCGTTTCCTTTCCTGTCTGACCCGGACCTCCCGGGTCGATGGAACAGGAATGGGGACCGGGCGGCTGTTAGGCAAATGCGCCGGGGCGTTAGCGGACGACACGCGATTGCTATCAAATAGCGCCTTTGAAATCAAAGCGTTGGCGGGTCGCCACCGGCAAGGAAATGGTGCAGGCGACGCAGGCCTTCCTCCATCCGCGCCTCCGGTCCGCCGCCGACGCCCAGCCGGACATGCTCTGGCTGGCCATAGGCGGACCCCGGCAAAAGAAAGGTGCGCCAGGGCGGTTCCAGCAGCGCACGGGCCAGCGCCTCGCCCCTGATGCCCTGAACCCGGGCCAGCCCGATCAGCCCGGCCTCCGGCCGATGCCAGGAAAGCCGCGGTTCCTCGGCCACGAAACGGTCCAGCCGGTCCAGCGTGGCCCGCCCCTCCGCCCGGGCAACCTTTAGCGCCGCAGCCAGCCGGTCGGGTCGCAGCGCCACCTCGGCAATGCGTTCACCAAGCGTGTTCATGATCTCGGACGAATTCTCGCGCAAGATCATCGCGTCGCGGATGACTTCCAGGCTTTGGCAGATCATCCAGCCGGTCCGCAATCCCTGCAGCCCCAGCGCCTTCGAGACCGATCCCGTTGTGATGCCAAAGGGCGTCAGCCCGGCGATCGAAGGGGGCCGTGGCCCAGCCCATTCCAGCCCAGCATAGACCTCGTCCACCACGAGCCAGATCCCGTGGCGATCGGCCAGCGCCGCCAGCGCGCGCAGGTCCGCCTCGGGGATCAGCCGCCCGGTCGGGTTGTTGGGGTTGGTCAGGAAGATCATCCGCGTCTTCGGGGTGATGGCACGCGCCACCGCCTCGGGGTCCAGCCACCACCCCCGCGCCTCATCCCGCGCCACTTCGACCAGACGCGCGCCGATGGCCTTCGCCATCACGCCCGCCTGCGGCCAACCCGGCGCTTCGGTCACGACCTCATCCCCGGCGACAAGAAGCTGACGGAACAGCAGATAATTCGCCTCCGCAGCGCCCGCCGTGATCAGCACGCTATCTGGATGAAGCCCGAGGCCCGCCTGGTCCAGAATCCTTTGCCGGAGAACGGGCAGACCAAGAAAGCTTACGCCGTTCCAGTCCAGCGACATCTCGGGGTCGAGATCGGCGAGAAACTCCTTCAGCCGCGGCGACCGGGCGAGCGAGAAGCCGATGAAGCATTCCGGCGGTTCGGCCGCGGTGGTCTCAAGAAGGTAGTCGAAGAGCTTGTGGATCGTGACCTTCACGCCGGGCGCACCCCAAGAATCTTCGCCGAAAATTCTTGCCCACACCTCACCGGACGTCGCGCCCCTGGTTCAGGATGATGACGTTCCCAGACGACACATCCCCCGCGGGCGATATCAGGAACCCGACCCAGGCCGCAATCTCCTCAGGCTGCATCGCCCGCCCATGCGGCATTGCGCTGATCGCCTTCGCCAGCACCTCCTCGGTCAGCACGTTGAACAAGGGCGTCTCCGTCATCGCCGGGGCGATGGAGTTCACCGCGATCTTCTCTTTCGCATAGCGCCGGGCGAGGTCCTTCGTCAGCGTGTCCATCGCCGCCTTCGAGGCGCGGTAATGCGGCGGGTCGAAGACGTCGAAGTTGTAGGCGCCGTTCGACGAGATGTTGACGATCTTCCGCACCCCCGGCCGCCCCGCCATCGCCTTCACCGCCTGCTGGCAGCAGTGGAAGGCGGAATGGAAGTTGATCTCCATCTGCCGGGTCAGCTCATCCGCCGGGATGTCGGGGAAATCCGACATGAAGCACGTTCCGGCGTTGTTCACCAGCGCATCCACCCCGCCGAAGCGGGTGGTCAGCCGGTCGAAAAGGTCGGCAATCGCCTCCGGCTCCGTCAGGTCCACGGCTTCGGGGACAAATCCCTCGCGGTCCGCTGCCATCGCCAGAAGGGCGGGGCCGTCGATGTCGACACCCACGACCGTCAGCCCATCGGCCAGTAGCCTATCACTGAAAGCCCGGCCAAGCCCCCCCGCCGCCCCGGTGACGACGGCTACGCGGCTCATTTCGCCACGAAGTCGAAGTGCTTGCGAACGTCTTCCTCGATCTTCCAGGTGCCCTTGAAGTCCTTCTCGACCACGAAGGCATCCCCCGCCTGCACGGTGACCGGTGTGCCGCCATCCGGCGTGATGACGATCCGGCCCTTGATCAGGACCACGTATTCATAGGCCGTGTAGGTCGCGTGATAGCTGCCCTTGGTGCATTCCCAGATGCCCGAGACCATGCTGCCATCCTTGGCCGTGTGCAGGACCCAGGTCTTCATCCGGGGCGAGCCCTCGGTCACCACCCAGCCGTCAAGATCGGCGGTGGAAGGCTCGATTCCGTCGGTCGACGGCAGCTTGGTGATCGACTGCATGGCATGTGCCTTTCTGAAAGAGATGCGTCCGCAGCCTGCATCGCGCATGGCACGCTGTCATGACACTTCACGACCGCGCCGCGCCTGATCCCGACCTCAGCCCCGCTTGAAATCCGCCGCCGAGTGCCGTTCGGGCAGCTGTTCCTCGGCCGGTCCCCAGGTCCGGTTCACCATCCGCCCGCGTACCACCGCAGGCCGGGCGTCGATCCGCCTGGCCCAGGCCAGGACGTGGGTGTAGCTCGCCACATCCAGAAACTCGGCGGCGTTGTAGGCGCGCCCCAGCACCAGGTTCCCGTACCAGGCGTAGATCGCCATGTCGGCCAGTGAGTATTCCCCGGCCATCCACTCATGCTCGGCCAGATGCCGGTCCAGCACGTCCAGCTGGCGCTTCGTTTCCATCGCATAACGGTTGATCGGGTATTCCTGCTTGGTCGGCGCATAGGCGTAGAAATGCCCGAAGCCGCCGCCAACGAACGGCGCGGACCCCATCTGCCAGAAGAGCCAGCTGAACATCTCGGTCCGGTTCCGTGGATCTTTCGGGATGAAGGCCCCGCCGAACTTCTCGGCCAGATAAAGCATAATCGACGCGCTTTCGAACACGCGCTGCGGCGGGCTGACCGCATGGTCCATCAGCGCCGGGATCTTCGAATTCGGGTTCACCTCGACAAAGCCCGAGCCGAACTGGTCGCCCTTGCCGATGTCGATCAGCCAGGCGTCGTATTCGGCGTCGTGGCCCGCGTCCAGCAGCTCTTCAAGCAGCATGGTGACCTTGACCCCGTTCGGCGTCGCCAGCGAGTAAAGCTGCAACGGGTGCTTGCCGACCGGGAGGGCCTTCTCGTGCGTCGGCCCGGCGATCGGGCGGTTGATGCTGGCAAAAGTGCCGCCCGAGGGCTGCTCCCATTTCCAGACCTTCGGCGGGGTATACTCGTTCGACATCTCGGAACCCTTGGATTGGCGTCGAGCCGAAAGCTAGCGCACCGAACCCACCCCTGCCAGATGCGGGAACCGGCGTGACCGGCCTGCCGAAATGCACAAAGGGCGGCCCGGCGGCCGCCCCTTGTTTTCCTTTGTGCCCTGTCAGATCGAGAGGCAGACGTATTTCAGTTCCATGTAGTCGTCGATCCCGTGACGGCTGCCCTCACGGCCAAGGCCCGACTGCTTCACGCCACCGAAGGGCGCCATCTCGTTCGAGATGAGGCCGGTATTCACGCCCACCATCCCGTATTCCAGCGCCTCCTGTACCCGGGTGATCCGGCCGATGTCGCGGGCGTAGAAATACGAGGCAAGCCCGAAGATGGTGTTGTTCGCCATCTCGATTACCTCTTCTTCGGTCTCGAACTTGAACAGTGGCGCCAGCGGCCCGAAGGTCTCTTCCTGCGCGACCTTCATGTCCGGCGTGACCCCGGTCACGACCGTGGGCTCGAAGAACGACCCGCCGAGCTCGTGCCGCTTGCCGCCGAGCACGACCTTGCCGCCACCGGCCAGGACGTCGGCAATATGCTCTTCGACCTTGTCCATCGCGGCTTCGTTGATCAAGGGGCCGGTCGTGACGCCGGGTTTCAGCCCGTCGCCGATGGTCAGCTTCTTCACGGCGGCCGTCAGCTTTTCGGCAAAGGCGTCATAGACGCCGGCCTGCACGTAGATCCGGTTCGCGCAGACGCAGGTCTGGCCGTTGTTCCGGAACTTCGAGATCATCGCGCCTTCGACCGCGGCGTCCAGATCGGCGTCATCGAAGACGATGAAGGGCGCGTTCCCGCCAAGCTCCATGCTGCATTTCAGGACCTGGTCGGCGGCCTGCTTCAGAAGGATGCGACCCACCTCGGTCGACCCGGTGAAGGTCAGCTTGCGGATCAGCGGGTTCTCGCAGAACTCCTTGCCGATATCCGACGACCGCTTCGAGGTGATGACCGAGAAAAGGCCCGCCGGCACGCCCGCGCGCTCGGCCAGAAGGGCCAGCGCCAGCGCCGACAGCGGCGTCTCGGCGGCGGGGCGCGCGACAAAACCGCAGCCTGCGGCCAGCGCCGGGGCAACCTTCCGCGCGATCATCGCGTTCGGGAAGTTCCAGGGCGTGATCGAGGCGGCCACGCCAATCGGCTGCTTCAGCACATGGATCCGCTTGTCGCGCTGGTGGCCGGGGATAATGTCGCCATAGGTGCGCTTCGCCTCTTCCCCGTAGAACTCGATATAGCTCGAGCCATAGGCGATCTCGCCCTTCGCCTCGGGCACCGGCTTGCCCATCTCGGCGGTCAGGATCGTGGCCAGGTCGTCCTGGTTCGCCATGCAAAGGTCGAACCACTTGCGCAGGACCTGCGCGCGCTCCTTGCCGGTGCGACCGGCCCATTCGCGATGCGCCTTGTGGGCGGCGGTGATGGCGCGGGCGGTTTCGGCCCGGCCAAGGTTCGGCAGGTGGCAGATCACGTCGCCGCGCGCCGGGTTGGTCACCGTGAAGGTCGAGCCGTCATCGGCGTCGACCCACTGGCCGGCGACATAGGCCTTCGTCACCAGAAGCGAGGGATCTTTCAGAAGCGACGCGAGGTCGGTCACGGAATCGAGCATGGGGGCCTCCATTGATTGGGAAACGGCGTGCCACGCGCTGGGCGGGATGTCCAGTTTCCCCCGACCAATCATGCCATGTTTTGATCAAATTCTGCAAGGCCTGGACGTAAGGCCCCGGAGTTTTCGAGAACCCCTGACCGGAGCCTACAAAGGCTCCGGCGCGATTTCTTCGAAGAAATCGGCTTATCAGCCGTTCGCCTGCATCCGATCGATGTAGGACCGCATTTCCTCGGCCTCATGCCGCGCGTCCCGCAAGCCTTCCATCGCCGCCTTCAGCTCGGCCTCGGTCTGGTTGATCTGGGTGATCAGCTCGGACTCGCGCTGTTCAAGATAGGCCAGCGCCTGGTCGCGCAGTTCTTCCGCCTCATGCAGCGACTGCGCCAGCCTGTCCATCTCCGCCATGTCGCCACCCTGCACCCGGGTAAAGCGGTGCAGAAGCCAATGGGTGAACCAGCCAAGCGCGAAGGCAAGCAGCAGGATGATGGCGGTGGCGATGACGAATTCGGTGCGGTTCATGGATTTCCTTCGGCCTCAAGGTCTTCGGGCCGTGGCAAGGGTCGTATCGTCTTTTCCGTCGGCGCGACAGAGGGGCTGGTATCGCCCGAGAAATCCGGGGCTGCCGCAGGCGTCGCCGCGCCAGCTTCCGGGGCGCTCTCAGCCGCAGCCACGCGCTGCGTCGCGGCCTCGGTGGCGGCAGCATCGGTGCCAGCGGCTGGGGTCGCAGCCGGCACTTCCGTTTCGGCCGGAACGGCACCCGCAACCGTGTCAGCAGCGACGGGTGCCGCCTCTGCGGCACCTTCCGCCCCCTTGACCCCTTTCAGCACGAACTCGATACGCCGGTTGGCCTCCCGGCCCTCTTCGGTTCCGTTGTCGGCGATCGGCATCTCTTCGCCGTAACCCACGGCATTCATCCCCGAGATGTCCACCCGCCGGCCCTGGAGTGCCAGAAGCACTGCCTCGGCCCGGGCCTGGCTCAGAGCCTTGTTCCCGCCTTCCGACCCCTGGGCATCGGTGTGGCCGGAGATTTCCATCTTGATCGGCGGGCAGGCCACAAGGATCTCGGCCAGCGCGTCCAGCACCGGGCGTGCGTCCGTGGCCAGCTCTGCCGAGGCCGGGGTGAAGGTGATCTTCTTCTGCGCGATCACCGCGTTCACATCCGCCACGCATTCCTCGGGCGTCGGCAGCGAGGCGATGGGGTCCAGCGCCTCGTCATAGCGCACGTTGACCCGGAAGGTCTGCCCCGGCCCCAGCCGGCCCGACAGGATCTGTGTGATCCGGCTCCGCGTGTCCTGCGAGCCGGTCACACCCGTCACCTCGACCGTATCGGCCCGGACGAGAAGCGAGCCCTCCTCGACCTCGGCCAGGGCCTCGATCCCGGCGAAGACCCGCACCGGCCAGCCGTCCGGCAGGGCGGCGTCGGTCCGTGTCGCCATCAGCACCTCGGCCCCCTCGAAGGCCGCGCGGGCGAAGGCATCAACCGCCTGCCGCTGCAGGTCATCCGTAAGGCGGCCGCGCAATTCGACCTTGCCTGCCGACGAGAGCGTCGCCGTGAACTCTGCCGGGCCCTGGACCGCCGTCTCGGCCTTTTCCAGCGTCGAGGTCAGCGAAAAGGCGTCCGGCAGCCCGGTCTCAAGCTCTCCCACCACTTTGTCGAAAGCGGCCTGGCTGACCGTGCTTCCCGCCAGAAGCGTCACATCCCCGTCCGAGAAGGTGATCGTCGCCGATCCAAGCTCGGCCACCGCGCGAATGCCAAGGACCACCCCGTCCGCCCAGCGGGGGGTCGGCGTGCCCAGCCCGATGGTGCAGATCGGCCGCCCCGTCATCCCCGCAGCCGTGGCGGCCGCAATGATCCGCGCCTGCGCCCGTTCGGTATCCGCCGAGCAGCTGTCAAACCGCGCGCCTTCGCCGTCGACCACGAAACGCAAGGTGAAGGGCGTGATCACCGGCCGCGGGGCCGAGATGTCCATGACAAGCTCGACTCCCGAAGGAGCGATTGCCCGCAGATCGCTCTCCAGCCGCCGCTTCTGCGCCAGGCTGTCGGAAATCGCCGTCACCTCGACGCGCCCCGCCCCGACCGAGATCTTCGATCGCGGCAGCCGTCGCAACGCCTCAAGCCCGAAAGTCAGGGCCTCGTCCCAGGTCTCGGGGGCCGGGTGGCCCGCCGTCTCAAGCATGTTCGTCAGTTCGGTCTCCGGCATGATCGCCGCCGCCGCCTCGGCCAGCGAGACGCGGGTCAGGCTTTCCTCGCCCGCCGCCTCCGGCATCAGGCCGATCAGCTGCACGCCATCATCCGTCCGCAGCATCTGGACCGAGAAATCCGGTGCCTTGATCGCGGATGCCGGGGTCACGTCAAGGCCATCGCGGATGCGCGAGCTGTCGACCAGCCCGCCCACCAGGTTCACCGCCCGGAACCGCGCCACCTCGGTCGGGGCCGTACCGCTCAGCTGCACCTGCAGACCATCCGCATGCACTGAGATCCAGTCTACCCCCTGCTCGGCCAGCCGGTCGCTCACCACCTGCTTCGTTCGCGCCTCGATCACCAGGGCCGAACCATAGGCCACGACGACCATCAGCATGGCCGCAAGAATGAACGCCAGCAGCGCAAGCGTGGTAGCGGACAGGCGACGCAGGAACTTGGTCAAGGGCAGGCTTTCCGGGCGACTCGGCACATCCTTGGTGCCCTGCGCTTCCTAGGGGTTCGGGCGTCCGGGTTCAACCAAGCCAGGCCGCAACGGCAAGAAACGGCACAGGGATCAGTCCGGCATCCCGGTTCGACCGGAAGACGGCCATGCATGACGCCGGGTCATCAAGGTCCAGCCGGCTCATCTGCCACTGGATGTGCCACCCCATCGCCCAGACCCCTCCAAGCGCCACGACCAGCGCCAGTACCCGGCCTTCGCCGGCATGGGCGCTAACCACGGCGGCGGCGAAGAAGAGAAGCGTCAGGGCGAAGAACCCCCAAAGCCAGCGCCGGCTGTTCTCTCCGAACAGCCGTGCGGTCGACTTCACCCCGATCAGCGCATCATCCTCGCGGTCCTGGTGGGCATAGATCGTGTCGTAGTAAAGCGTCCAGGCGATCCCGGCGGCGTATAGCAGGACCGCCGCCACGGGCACCTCGCCCGCATGGGCGGCCCAGGCCAGCAGCGCGCCCCAGTTGAACGCAAGCCCCAGAAAGACCTGCGGCCACCAGGTGAACCGCTTGGCGAAGGGATAGACCGCGACCAGCGCCAGCGAGGCGACGCCCAGGCCGATGGCCAGCCAGTTGTAGGTGAACAGGATCCCCGCAGCCAGAAGCGCCTGCACCACCATCCAGACCAGCGCCCCCCTGACCGTGACCTGACCCGAGGGGATCGGGCGGCTGCGCGTCCGCGCAACCTCGGCGTCGAAGTCGCGGTCGGTGATGTCGTTCCAGGTGCAGCCCGCGCCGCGCATGAGGAAGGCCCCGATGGCGCAAGAGACGACCAGCCACAGATCCCAGGGCCGGAACCCCGACACCCCGCCCGCTAACGCGATCGCCCAGAGGCAGGGGATGAGAAGAAGCCAGGTCCCGATCGGCCGGTCCGCCCGGCTCAGCCGCAGATAGGGCCGCGTCGCAGGGGGGGCGAAACGGTCCACCCAGTTCCCTTTCGGCGCATCGGCGACCACGCCCGCCGGTTCGGCCTCTGGAATTTGCGACGGCGGGGTCATAGGGTCACGCTCATGTCCGGGATCAGGCTTCATGTAGACCACCCTCTGGCCACGGGGCAAGCCGTGCCCCTGACGCCGGATCAGGCGCATTACCTCACCGGGGTCATGCGGCTGGCCGTCGGCGCCCCGGTGCATCTCTTCAACGGGCGTGACGGGGAATGGCGGGCCAGCCTGACCGTAGCCGGCAAGCGCGGCGCCATCGCCACCTGCGAGGCCCAGACCCGGCCGCTCGTGCTGCCGCCCGACCTCTGGCTTCTCTTCGCACCGGTCAAGAAGGCCAGGACCGACTTCATCGTCGAAAAGGCGGTGGAGCTTGGTGTTGCCCGGATCCTGCCGGTGCAGACCCGCCACACCAACTCCGAACGCATCCGGCAGGACCGCCTCCAGGCCCATGCCGTCGAGGCCGCCGAGCAATGCGGCGCCACCTTCGTCCCCCCGGTCGCCGACCTTGCCCCCCTCGACCGCGTGCTCCGCGACTGGCCCGAAGGCCGCGCGCTCCTCTGGTGCGACGAGGCGTCGGTGAGAACGGAAGGCCCCGAGGCAACCTACTCCCCGCTGCCCCCCGCCCCCGCCGCCATCCTCATCGGCCCGGAAGGCGGCTTCTCGGTCGAAGAAGCCCAACGCCTCCGCACCCGCCCAGGCGTCACTGCCCTGTCGCTCGGCCCCCGCATCCTGCGCGCCGACACGGCAGCGGTCGCGGCGATCACCCTCTGGCAGGCAGCCCGCGGGGACTGGCGGTGAGCTTCTTCCGCCCCGAGATCACCCAAGGCCTAACCCGCTGGCGCGAAGTCATCGCGGCGGGTGCGGGCGCGGCGCTTGGCCTCTGGCTGATCTTCCGCCCCGGCTTTGTCCTCCCCGGCATTGGGCTTGTCCTGACCCTTTTCTCCCTCAGCTGGGCCGCCGTCGCCGTCCGTCGCCTGCGCTTCCGCCAGCCGGGCGAGGCCCCGGGGATCGTCCGCGTGACCGAGGCGCAGATCGCCTACATGGGTCCCCGGATCGGCGGTTTCGTCGGTCTGCCCGACCTGACCGAGCTTCGCCTTCTCACCCATCGCGGCCACCGGGTCTGGAAACTGCGCGCTGCGACCGGCGAGGTCTTGCACATCCCGGTCGAGGCGGACGGGGCCGATGCGCTTTACGACGCCTTCGCCGGACTGCCCGGTATGGACACGTCTGCCCTGGTCGCGGCCCTGGGGACCGAGGCCCCCACCGACAGCAAGGTCGTCGCGCTGAACACGGCCGACCGCCTGATCTGGACGCGCAAGGGGGCCGGGATCGTCAGCCGCTGACCCGAAGCCCGCGCCCAAGGCCGGAACCGCGCACCGGGCAGCGTGGACAGAGGTTAAGAAACGATGAATCAGAAACTTCAAGTATTTGATATATAAAGACTTTAAAAGTTTGACCGCTGTGGTCACTCCCCGCCCCCCTTGACTTCAACCGCGCCCCAAGACACGTCTTGGCGCCCGACCCCGAAAGGTCGGCCAAGACCCGCCAGCCCCGGAGCCTGCTTTTCATGTCGATCCCTCAGTCCGGCGGCGGACCCATCGAAAGCTTCGACCAGCTCGCCGCCTATATGGAGGCCGGCTGCAAGCCGAAGGACCGCTGGCGGATCGGGGCCGAGCATGAGAAATTCGGCTGGCTGACCGACAGCCGCCTGCCGCTTCCCTACGCCGGCCCCCGCTCGATCTCGGCCATCTTCGATGGCCTTGCCGCCCGCTACGGCTGGCAACCCCTCCGCGAGGGCGAGAACGTCATCGGTCTCACCCGCGACGGAGCCAACATCAGCCTTGAACCCGGTGGCCAGTTCGAGCTTTCGGGCGCGCCCCTCGCCAGCGCCCTCGATGTGGCGGCCGAACTGCAGACCCACCTCGACGAGGTCCGCACGATCGCCGACCCGATGGGCGTCCGCTTCATGGGGATCGGCGCCCCGCCGGAATGGACGCATGATCAGATGCCGGTCATGCCCAAGGGCCGCTACCGGCTGATGACCGATTATATGGGCCGCGTCGGCACCCATGGCACGCAGATGATGTACCGCACCGCGACGGTGCAGGTGAACCTTGACTACGCCTCCGAGGCCGACTTCGTGAAGAAGCTGCGGGTCGCCCTCGCCCTCCAGCCCGTCGCCACCGCGCTCTTCGCCTCCTCGCCCTTCTTCGAGGGCAAGCCCAATGGTCACCGCAGCTGGCGCAGCCGGATCTGGCGTGGGCTGGATGACAGCAGGACCGGCATGCTCCCCTTCGCCTTCGACGAGGGGATGGGATTTCAGGCCTACGTCGACTGGGTGCTCGACGTGCCCATGTACTTCGTCTACCGCGACGGCAAGTACATCAACGCCCTCGGCCAAAGCTTCCGTGATTTCCTGAAAGGCCAGCTTCCGGCCCTTCCCGGTGAAAAGCCCACGCTCTCCGACTGGGCCGACCACATGACCACCGTTTTCCCCGAGGCGCGGGCGAAGAAGTTCATCGAGATGCGCGGGGCCGATTGCGGGGATCAGGCGCATATCGCCGCCCTCCCGGCCTTCTGGGTCGGGCTCATGTACGACCAGACCGCGCTTGATGCGGCATGGGACCTTGTGAAGGGTCTGGACGCCGAAACCCGCGAAGGGCTGCGGGTCGCGGCCTCGGTCTCGGCCCTGCAGGGTGAGGCGGGGGGCGTCCGGCTTCACGACCTCGCCCGCGCGGCGGTCGGGCTGTCACATGCGGGCCTCGCGGCAAGGGGCCTTGGCGAAGAGAGGCTCCTGTCGCCTCTGGTGGAAGGTGTGAAGTCCGGCAAGGTGCAGGCGGACCGCTGGCTTGATCTCTATAACGGACCCTGGCGTCACGACCTCACGCCGCTTTACGCAGCCGCTTCTCTCTAGGGCCAATCGCCCGCCGGAGCGGCATCAAGGGGCATTTCCCGTATCGGCAGGTTTCTTCTCGCCGATCCTCGGCTCGGTCCCGGCCTTGATCCGCTTCAGGTTCCCGGCATGCCGGATGTAGACAAGGATGGTCAGGATGACGACCAGGAACAGCATCCGTCCCTCGTTCAGAAGCACCAGCCAAAGCGAACTTGTTGCCGCGCTGGCCAGCGCGGCAACCGACGAAATGCGAAGCACAAGGGCCGTAACCAGCCATGTGGCACAGGCCGCAAGACCAACAGGCCACGACAAGGCGATCAGGATGCCAAGGAAGGTCGCCACGCCCTTTCCGCCCCGGAATCGCAGCCAGACCGGAAAAAGATGCCCGAGGAACGCAAAAAGACCGGCCAGCTGTGCCGCATCCTCGCCCAGAAGCCAGCGTGCGATCAGCACCGCGATCCCGCCCTTGGCCGCGTCCAGGATCAGCGTCGCCAGCGCCGCGCCCTTGTTGCCGGTCCGAAGGACATTCGTCGCACCGATGTTGCCCGACCCGATCTGCCGCAGGTCCCCAAGGCCCATGGCCCGGGTTATGACAAGGCCGAAGGGGATCGAGCCGAGGAGGTAGGCCAAGAGGGCCGTTACTGCCAGAAGCATCGGATCGGTGGTGATTTCAGGCATGTATCAGGCGTCCGCTTGGAAGACCTGCGTCCCGGCGACGAAGGTGGCAAGCACCTTACCCTCCATCCGGGCGCCGTCAAACGGGGTGTTCTTGGACTTGGACCGGAGCTTGAAGCGGTCCATCAGGAAGGGCGCGTCGGGGTCGAAAAGGACAAGGTCCGCCGGCGCGCCCGCCGTCAGGCGCCCCTGCGGCAGGCCAAGGCGGCTGGCCGGGTTCAGCGCCATGGCGCGGAACAGGGCGGGCAGGCTGAGGTGCCCGGCGTGGTAGAGGCGCATCGCGGCGGGAAGGAAGGTTTCCAGCGCCACCGCTCCCGGGGCGGCCTCTTCGAAGGGCAGGCGCTTCGATTCCTCATCCGCCGGGGTGTGCATGGAGCTGATGATGTCGATCGTCCCTTCGGCCACTGCGGCCACGATGGCCAGCCGGTCCTGTTCCGACCGAAGTGGCGGGGTCAGCTTGAAGAAGGTGCGGTAGTCGCCGACGTCGAATTCGTTCAGCGTCAGGTGATGGATCGAGGTCCCCGCCGTGACATCCAGCCCGGCGGCCTTGGCCCGGGCCAGCGCAGGCAGCGCCTTGGCCGTGGTGATCTGGTCGGCGTGGTAGCGGACCCCCGTCATCTCGACCAGGGCAAGGTCGCGCTCCAGCCCCATCCGCTCTGCCATCGGCGAAACCGCTGGAATCCCGCGCAGGCTGGCGAACTTTCCGCTGGTCGCCGCAGCCCCGGCAGAGAGTCCGGGGTCCTGCGGGTGGCCCACGACTAAGGCACCCAGCGATTTCGCATAGGCCATGGCGCGGGTGATTGCCTTGGCCTCGGTCGAAACGTGGAAGACATCGGTAAACGCAATCGCCCCGGCATCGCGCAGAAAGCCGATCTCGGTCATCTCGGCCCCCGCGCGGCCCTTGGTCAGCGCGGCCATGTGGCGGATGCGGACCGGGCTTTCGCTTGCCCGGCGGGTGACGAATTCCAGCGTCTCGGGCGTGTCGATGGCGGGCAGGGTGTCGGGCCGGGCGATGATCGTGGTCACGCCCCCCGCCGCCGCCGCCGCCCCGGCCGAGCCGAAGCTTTCACGGTGCCGCTCACCCGGTTCGCCGATCTTGACGCCAAGGTCGACTATCCCCGGTGCCAGGCACTTGCCGCCGCAGTCGATGACCGTCGCGCCTTTCGGCGCCGTACCGTCGCGCGCAAGGATCACGCCGGCCTTCACCGTCAGACTGCCGGTCGCATCGGTTCCGGCCTCGGGGTCGATCAGGCGGGCGTTGGTGAAGTGAAGCGTCGTCATGTCTGGCCCTGGATTTCCCTGATCCGGGCATAGACCGATCGTGCATCCTCGACCAGTTCAAACCCGACCCGAAAGCCGCTGTCGGTCGTGAAATACACCGACCCCGGCACGCCATCGACCAGCTCGACGACGGTGTCCTTGCCGATCGGATAGCTTCTGAGGTCACGTTTGCCGGCGATATCGGTCGCGATGAAGGCGCGGCGATCGGTCAGGGTGTAGAAGGTGCCGGACAAAGGGTCCTGCCGCTGCCTTGGTTGGCGTCGCAGCTCGCGGAAACCGATGTAGAGGAAGATCAGGCCAAAGAGCCAGATGACACCCCCGGCCTGCATGGCCTGGGCGATCCAGAAGATCGAGAAGGCGATGATCACGAAGGGCATGATCCGGTCGCGGCCCTTGCGGGCCACAGGGCCGGGACGGGGCGTGGGTTTGCCCTGCCAGAGGATCTGCTCGCCGGGGTCGAGGATACCCTCCCAGCCCTCTGGCACCGGCTCTGGCGGTTCGCGAAGATCGGTCATCGCGCACCATTCCGGGGCTTCCGTCCGGAGGCGGTGATCAGAAGGTAGGCGACGGCTGCGGGGTCCGGGAGATATTTCATCAGATGCCGGTCGCCGGTCGTGGTCGTGACCTGCACCGCGCCCAGGAAGGGCCGGGCGACCAGCAGCTGCGCCAGCGTCACCGACCGCCCGCCGGGGCCGAGAAGGCGGCGGTCGGTCAGTCGCCAGACCTCGGCCATCGCCTCGGACTGGACGAAGGCCGCGCGGGCGGCAATCGCCATGACCGCACCGACCGGCCCCATCACGGGAAACGGATTCTGCAGCCACATGAGCACCAGCCCCGCGCCGATCCCGAGGAGCACCGCCATGATCAGATGCGCGCGCCAGTAGACCTGACGGTCGGGGCGGAATTCCGTGACGACCTTCTCGCCCGGCTGAAGGTCGGCCGGGTGACCCATAACGCTGTCGGGTTCGATGCGGGCCATCAGGCGATCCAGACGAAGATGGTGGTGAAGAGTGCAAGAAAGATTAACACGACGGTCGCGACGATGCCGCCCATGCGGGCCTCGGACTTCGTGGGCTTGCGGTCGGGGTCGGGGGTCATGGTGTGGCCTTCGGCGCGGATTGAGCTTCTTCCCATGCCCGCGTGAGGTCTTCGAAGATCTTCGCGGAAGGAAGGCTATGTCCGGGATACCCGATCCTCATCCGTGACAGGTCGCGGCTGGTGAAAAACGCGGCAATGGTCCACGGCTCAGGCTTGAGGCGTCGGGCTTCCACTACTGGTCCAAGGGACATGGAACGTGCCATCCACCTCCAGACGAACGAACCACTTGCCGCAAAATCGAGCAGGACCGGTCGAGCAATTCCGGCAAGCCCCGCTTCCTCGATTTTCTTTTCACCGACAAATCGAATGAGCCGCCTTGCCGAGATGGCATAGCTGGTCCCACAGAGCCGGATCGCAAAGATAAATGCGGCAACTCCGCTGGCTCCAGAAAGGGACTGCAGCGTCCGATTATCGAAAGCGAAGGGAACCAAGACAAGAAAGCTTACGAAAGCCGGGGCCATAGCGAGGATGATACGTTTGCAAGCAGTAGGATCTGGCCTGGGGATGTAGCAGACAAGCTTCTCATCCTTGTCCAGTGCGTCCGAAACGTATGGCGGCAGGCCGTCGCTCACGCCATCATCCCCACGATCTTCCGCCCCCGTTCGGCCCGGAGGTTCCGGGCGAGGAGGTCCATGCAGGCCATGCGGACGGCGACGCCCATCTCCACCTGGTCCTGGATCACGCTGCGGTTGATGTCGTCGGCGAGATCCCCGTCGATCTCCACCCCCCGGTTCATGGGCCCCGGGTGCATGACGATGGCATCCGGGGCGGCGTAGGCCAGCTTCTCGGCGTCCAGCCCGTAGCGGTGGTAGTATTCGCGTTCCGACGGGATGAAGCCGCCGTCCATCCGTTCCTTCTGCAGGCGCAGCATCATCACCACGTCGGCACCCTTCAGGCCCTCGGACATGTCGTCGAAGAGCTCGCACCCGAAGTCCTCGACGCCCGAAGGCATCAGCGTGGGCGGGGCGATCAGGCGCAGGCGGTTCTCCATTTTTCCCAAGAGAATCAGGTTGCTGCGGGCGACGCGGGAATGGGCGATGTCGCCGCAGATGGCGATGGTCAGGCGTTGCAGACGGCCCTTGGCGCGGCGGATGGTGAGGGCATCGAGAAGCGCCTGCGTGGGGTGTTCGTGCCGCCCGTCGCCGGCGTTCAGGACGGCGCAATCCACCTTCTGCGCCAGAAGGTTGACCGCGCCGGAGGACCCATGCCGCACAACCAGAAGGTCCGGGTGCATCGCGTTCAGCGTCATCGCGGTGTCGATCAGGGTTTCCCCCTTCTTCACCGAGGAATTCGCGACCGACATGTTCATCACATCGGCCCCAAGGCGCTTGCCGGCGAGTTCGAAGCTGGACTGCGTTCTTGTTGAATTCTCGAAGAAAAGGTTGATCTGCGTCATCCCCGCCAGCACGTCGGACTGCTTCACCGTCCGGCGGTTGAGGTCGACATAGCGTTCGGCAAGGTCGAGGACCGTGGTGATCTCCAGCGGTGAAAGCTGTTCGATCCCCAGAAGGTGGCGGGCGCGGAAGGCCATGGGCGGGTCCCCTTCGATTTCCCCCTCTATGGCAAAGCGCGGGGGACGGGGCAAGCGTCGGGGTCGGTTAAGGAAGGGTGAAGGCTGTCCGTGAGCTGCATTCGGGGCGGGGTGGCGTGATGGGGACCAAGCCCTTGGGAACGCTGCATTAAGGCGGCGAGGCCGGTCGGTTCCCGCTGTCTTGAAAGTGTCTTCCTTCTGTCTTCCTTCCGTCTCTACGCCCGGAGGCGCGACGGTCCCCTAACCACGTATGGCGAATCGGCATGGCGCGCCGGGCGGAAGGCTCTGGTCGCGGGCGTGGTCCGGGCTTACCTTTCCCGTCATGGGAATCGCCGCCGATATTGCCGAGGACTGGCACGCCGCCCTTGCCGCGCTGGGCTGGCAGGTCGATGCCGGGGTGGACGAGGTGATCGGGGACGGCCCGGTCAACCGCTATGACCTTGCGGCGGAACCGGCCAGACCTGCGGCCGCGCCTCGTCCGGCCGAGGTTCCGGCAGCGGCTGCTGCCGATCCGGTTGCGGTCGCGAAGGCGCTGGCGGGGCAGGCGCAAACGCTGCCCGACCTGCAGGCCGCCCTTGCCGGGTTTGACCTCTGCGAGCTGAAGAAGGGCGCGCGAAACCTCGTTTTTGCCGATGGCAACCCGGCCGCCCGCGTGCTGGTCCTTGGCGAGGCTCCAGGGGCAGAGGAGGACCGCGAGGGGCGGCCCTTCGTCGGCCGCGCCGGGCAGCTGCTGGACCGGATGTTCGCCGCCATCGGGCTTTCGCGGACCTCGCCAGACCCGGCGCAGGCGCTTTACATCACCAACGTCATGCCGTGGCGCCCCCCCGGCAACCGCGACCCGGAGCCGGCGGAGATTGCCATGATGCAGCCGTTCGTCGAGCGCCACATCGCGCTTGCGGACCCCGAGGTGATCGTGGTGATGGGCAACACACCGCTTTTCGCGCTGACCGGGGGCCGGGGCATCCTGCGGGCGCGGGGGACGTGGATGCAGGCGCTGGGCAAGCCCCTGTTGCCGATGACGCATCCGGCGTATCTCTTGCGCAATCCGGCGGCCAAGCGCGAGGCTTGGGCGGACTTGCTGGGCCTGCAGGCAAAGCTGCGGGGATGAACCGGGGCTTCGATTTTTCGACGAAAGATCGGGGCGATATCTGAAAGGGCGATGCCTTCCCATGTCCAGGATCGACGACACCCTGCCCTTCCACCCGGTCCGCATCGCGGTGCTGACCGTCAGCGACACCCGGACGCCGGACACGGACCGTTCCGGCGATACGCTGGTCGAGCGGCTGACGGCGGCGGGGCATGTGCTGGCGGCGCGGGGGATCGTGCCGGATGATCGCGCGGTCATCGCCGCCCGCCTGCGGGAATGGATCGCCGACCCGGAGGTCGATGTGATCCTGACCACGGGCGGCACGGGCCTGACCGGGCGCGACGTGACGGTCGAGGCGCACCGGGACGTCTACGAGAAGGAGATCGAGGCCTTCGGAACGGTGTTCACCATCGTCTCGATGCAGAAGATCGGCACCTCGGCCGTGCAAAGCCGGGCCTGCGGCGGCGTGGCCGGGGGGACCTATCTTTTCGCCCTGCCCGGCAGCCCTGGCGCCTGCCGTGACGCCTGGGACGAAATCCTGGCCTTCCAGTTCGACAGCCGCCACCGGCCGTGCAACTTTGTCGAGATCATGCCGCGGCTCGAAGAACACCTGCGACGGAAATAGCCTGTGGCGCGTAACATCTGCGTAGGCGGGTGCCCTGCCGACTGGCGCGCGGGCCGGGATGAGCTAGGCTCGGTCCGGAGGTGGCCATGCGGTTTCTTGCACGCAGTCTGACGGGGCTTCTGCTTCTGGTCGTCACGCTGGCCCTTCTGGGCGCGGCGGCGATGGTCGTCGGCTCGGCGGTCCGGGAAAGCCTGGCCCCGGCGGGTCCTGCCCGTCCGACGGAAGAGCGGGTGGTTGCGGCGAACCTGCTGACGCTGACGCCGTCCGAGATCACGCCGCAGTATACTGCTTATGGCAGGGTCGAGGCGCGCCGGACGCTGGACCTGCAGTTGTCCGAGGCTGGGACGGTGATCTGGGTGGCCGAAGAGTTCCGCGATGGCGGCATTGTCGCCCCCGGCGACCGTCTTTTGGAACTCGATCCGGTCCCGGCCCGGGATGCGCTGGACCTTGCCCGGGCCGACCTGACCGAGGCCGAGGGAGCCGCCGCCGCCGCGGTGGCTGCCGTGGCTCTGGCCGAGGAAGACCTTGCCGTCGCCGAGGCGCAGACCGCGCTGCGCCAGCAGGCCCTGGAGCGGCAGGTCGACATCGACGCGCAAGGCGTGGGCTCGCCCCAAGCGGTGGAGACGGCGGAGCTGGAGGTCTCGGCCTCCAAGCAGGCAGAGCTGTCCCGCAAGCAGGCGCTGGCGCAGGCGCGGGAACGGGTGGACCAGACGGCGGCGGCCCTGACCCGCGCCCGCGTCGCCCTTGCCGAGGCAGAGCGGAAGCTTGCGGACATGGTTCTTCACGCCGGGATCGGCGGGCGGATCGAGGGTGTGTCGATCGTCCCCGGTGCCGTCGTCACGGCGAATGAGGAACTGGGGCGGATCATCGACCCGACCTCGCTGGAAGTCGCGATCCGGCTTTCGACCAGCCAGTATGCACGGCTTCTGGACGAGGCGGGCGACCTGCGCCCGCTGCCGGTCAGCGTGTCATTGCCGGGGCTGAGCGGGGCCACGCCCCTGCCGGGACAGCTGGACCGGGTGGGTGCTGCCGTGGGCGAGGGGCAGACCGGCCGGCTGATCTTTGCCGTGCTGGAGCCCGGCGCGGCAGAGACCGGGCTTCTGAAGCCCGGCGACTTTGTCGAGGTGACGGTCGAGGGTGCGCTTCTGACCGGCGCGGCGCTGATCCCGGCCACGGCGCTGGGGCGGCAGGGGACGGTCCTGGCACTCGGGGCCGAGGACCGGCTGGAGGAACAGCCGGTCGAGGTCCTGGGCCGGCAGGGGGACGACGTTATCATCGCCGTCGGCCCGCTTGCGGGGCGCGAGATCGTGGCGGAACGCTCGGCTTTCCTGGGCGAAGGCATCCGCATCCGCCCGATCCGGCCCGCTGCGGCCGCCGTGGCTGACCAGCCGGCAGACGGCTGAGATGGAGCTGATCCGCATCTTCGCGCGGCACCGGACGCTGGCCAACCTGCTGATGGTGCTGATGCTGGCCCTGGGCCTTGCCGCCGCGACCAACATGCGGGCGCAGTATTTCCCCGACGTTGTCCTGAACGAAGTCGATGTCACCGTCACCTGGGAAGGGGCCGGTCCCGACGAGGTGGACCGCGCCATCGTGCAGCTGGTGGAACCCGCGCTTCTGGCCGTGGACGGTGTGAACTGGGTGGGCTCGCGCGCAAGCGAGGGCCGGGCGGTCTTCGAGGTCTCGTTCGAGGCGAACCACGATATCGTGGTGGCCGAGACCGATGTGCAGGCTGCGGTCGATGCTCTGACGACGCTGCCGGAAGGGGCGGAAGAGCCTGTCGTGACCGCCTTCGCCTGGCGCGACCGGGTGACGGATGTGGTGATCACCGGCCCGGTGGGCGTGGACCAGCTGGCCCGCTTTGCCGACGAGTTCACCTTGCGGCTGTTCTCGGAAGGCATCAGCCGGGCGACGATCACCGGGATGGCCGATCCCGAGACGGTGGTCGAAGTGTCATCGGCGATGCTGATGCGCCACGACCTGACCATGGCCGAGGTGGCCGAGGCGATCGGGGCCGCCACCCGCGCCGCCCCGGCGGGTGAGCTTGGCGGAACCTCGCGGCTGCGGAGCGGGACCGAGACGCGAACGGTCGAGCGGATCGCCGCCATCGTCCTTCGGGCCGAAGCGGACGGGACCACGCTGACGGTGGGCGACATCGCCACGATCCGGGCGAACGAGGCAAATTCGGTGCGCGCGGCCTTTGTCGGCGACAACCCCGCCATGACCATCCGGGTCGACCGCGCCGATGACGGGGACGCCATCCGGATGCAGGCCACGGTTGCCCGCGTCGCCGCCGAGGTGCAGGCAAGCCTGCCGCCCGGCGTCACGATCGAGCTTGTCCGCACCCGGGCCGAACAGATCGGCGACCGGCTGGCGCTGCTTCTGGACAACGGCCTGACCGGGCTTGGGCTGGTGCTGGTCCTGCTGTTTCTCTTCCTCAATGCCCGCATCGCCTTCTGGGTCGCGGCCGGCATTCCCATTGCCATGATCTTCGCCCTTGCAGCGATGTGGGGCCTTGGGATGACGCTGAACATGATCTCGCTTTTCGCGCTGATCATCATGCTGGGGGTCGTGGTCGACGACGCGATCGTGGTCGGCGAACATGCCGATTTCCGGGCCCGGACCCTGGGCGAGCCGCCCGCCCTTGCCGCCGAGAACGGGGCGATCCGCATGGCCGCACCCGTGCTGGCATCGACCATAACCACGATCGTCGCCTTCCTGGGGCTTCTCGTCATCGGCGGCGGGTTCGGCGAGCTGATCGCGGCGATCCCGATCACGGTCGCGCTGGTTCTGGCGGCGTCCCTGATCGAGTGCTTCCTGATCCTGCCGAACCATCTGAAGGGCGCGCTGACGGCACGGAACGAGGACCGCTGGTACGACTGGCCGTCGCGCCAGGTGAACCGGGGCCTGGACTGGTTCCGCCGGGCCGTGATCCGTCCGGTGATGCGCTTTGTCCTGTTCGCCCGCTACCCGGTGTTGGCCGCAGCCGTGCTGGCCCTGGCATGGCAAGCCTCGCTTTTCCTGCGCGGCGATGTGCAGTTCCGTTTCTTCAGCCCGCCCGAGCAGGCCTCGGTCACCGGGTCCTTCGCGATGCTGCCCGGTGCGGACCGCGAGGACACGCTGGCCATGATGCGCGAATTGCAGCGGGCGGCCGATGTGGTCACGGCCCGTTTCGAGGCCGAGCATGGGCTGAACCCCGCGACCTTCATCCTTGCCGAGATCGGCGGCGGCGCGGGGCGCAGCCTCGCCAGCGCGGAAAGCAAGGGTCCGGACCTTGTCGGGTCGATCTCGATGGAGTTGATCAGTCCGGACCTGCGGCCTTATCCCACGTCCGCCTTCGTTGCGGCGCTGGAGGAAGAGGTGGTGCCCAATCCGCTTCTGGAAGAGATCAGCTTCCGCAATGCCTTCTTCGGCCCCGGTGGCGCGTCGCTGTCGGTCGATCTTTTCGGGGGCGAGGCCGAGACGCTGAAGGCCGCTGCCGAGGCGCTGAAGGCGGCCCTTGCCGGATACCCCGAGGTTTCGGGGCTGGAAGACAGCCTTGCCTATGACAAGGAAGAGCTGATCCTGTCGCTGACGCCGCAAGGCGAAAGCCTTGGCCTTGACGCCGCGGCTCTGGGCCGGGCCCTGCGCGACCGGCTGGGCGGGATCGAGGCCGCGACCTATCCCGATGGCCCGCGCCAGGCCTCGATCCGGGTGGAACTGCCCGAGGCCGAACTGACCGCCGATTTCCTGGAGCGGAGCCTCGTCCGTAGCGAAACCGGGGCCTATGTGCCGCTGGCCGACATCGTGACGGTCGAAAGCCGCGCAGGTTTTTCCACCATCGCCCGGGAGAACGGGTTGCGGACGGTGACCATAAGCGGCGACCTTGCCGAGGATGACCCTGCCCGCGCGGCCGAGGTGCAGCGCGCGCTGGTCGAAGAGATCCTGCCGCAGATTTCGGAAGACTACGGGCTTGGCTTCCGCCTCTCCGGCCAGGCCGCGGATGAACGCGAGTTCCTGGGCGGGGCAGTTGTGGCGCTGGGGCTTTGCCTTCTGGGCATCTACCTGACGCTGGCCTGGATCTTCGCGCATTGGACGCGCCCGCTGGTGGTCATGTCGGTCATTCCCTTCGGCCTGATCGGGGCGATCTGGGGCCATTGGGTGTGGGATATGCCGATGTCGGTTTTCTCGATCGTCGGACTGATCGGCATGGCCGGGATCATCGTGAACGATTCCATCGTGCTGGTCAGCACGGCGGATGAATATGCCCAGAAGCGCGGGCTTCACGCAGCCATAGTCGATGCGGTTTCCGACCGGTTCCGCCCGGTCCTTCTGACCACGTTGACCACTGTCCTTGGCCTTGCACCGCTGCTTTATGAGGGGAGTTCCCAGGCCGAGTTCCTGAAGCCCACGGTGATAACCCTGGTCTTCGGTTTGGGCTTCGGGATGGTGCTGGTCCTTCTGGTGGTGCCGGCGATCATGGTCGTACAGCACGATATCTCGCGCGCTTTCGCCTCGCTTCGCCGCGGTGTGAGGCGCGGTCCGAAGGGGGTCCGGACGATCCTTGGCCTTGCCGTGGCCGGGACGCTGCTGGTGGCGCTGCTGCTGCCGTTCCGGATGGCGGTGACCGGGACCCTGCCGGACTGGATGGCCGCGCTTGCCCCGGATCTTGCGCTGACCTCGCCCGGATTGGTCGCGGTGGCGGCTTTCGTTGCGGCGGGTCTGGTTCTTTGGTTGCTGGCGGTGCTGGCGACCGCCGTCAGCGTCCGTTCGGCGGGCCGTTAGGGCGCGGGGCAGCCCCGGACCTCGATGGCCGCCCCTTGCGCGAGGATCGTCAGCGTCAGGCCGGACCGGTCAAGCGCAAAGGGTGCGCCGCTGGGGGGGACAAGGTCGGTGACCGCGACAAGCTCGCCCGCCATCCGTTTTGCGACAGGCTCGGCCACCCAGACCTGGGGGTCTGCAGTCTCGACCGCGACGACCTCGGCGGTGCCGGGATCGGGCAGCTTCATCCGGGCGGTCAGCCGCAGGCCATCGGAAATCGGCTCCACCTGGCAGGCGACGAAGGTGACGCCCCCTTCGCGCGCGGTGGCGGCGCGGGCGGAAAGGGCTGCCTTGATCTCGGCATCCGGCGCGCCCGGTGCCACGAGGTCGGACCGGAGCGCGACTGACGCGGGCAGGCAGATGTCGTCGCAGACGCCAAGGTCCATCTTGAGCGACAGCGTCACCGGCTGCGTGGGGTCGATGGGCTGAACCTCGATCGGCAGAAGCAGGCGGTCATGGTAGCCGATGGTCTGCATCCCATTGGAATCAAAGACCGAAGGCGCCGGCCAATGGATGCGGACAGAGGCCACGTTTTGCGATCCCGACCAGTCGAAGCGAGGCGGGATGCCGGCGTCACCGGGGCTGCGCCAATAGGTCTTCCACCCCGGCGCCAGCGTCAGGTCGACCGCCGCCATATGCGACCCGTCCGACGTCTGCCAACCCGCCTTGAGGGACGCGGACAGGACATCCTCCTGCGTCGTGGCAAGGGCGGGACCGGAGGCGGCGAGGCTGGCAAGAAGGGAAAGGCGCAAGAGCATGGGGTGAAGATAGGGACCGGGGCCGGGGAAGGAAATCACGTTGCAGCGAAGTGCCGTGAGCGTGACCTTTCCGCCATGCTTTCCCGCTTGAGGCGGGGGGCGTCGCCGGGCATGCTGGGTTCATGGAGCTTGCCGGACAGATCCTGATCGCCATGCCCGGAATGGCCGACCCGCGCTTTGACCGCAGCGTGATCCTGGTCTGCGCCCATTCGGGTGAGGGATCGATGGGGTTGATCGTCAACAAGCCATTGGAAGACTTGAGTTTTTCCGGCCTTCTGGAGCATCTGAAGATCCCCCGCGCGCCCGACGGCCGCGACATACGCGTGCACCTTGGCGGGCCGGTGGAGCGGGGGCGGGGATTTGTCCTGCACTCGCCGGACTGGCAGGTTGGCCGGGGCACGATGGCGGTGCCGGGGGGCTTCGGGATGACCGCGACGACCGATATCCTTGAGGCGCTGGCGCAGGGCGAGGGGCCGGACAAGGCCTTGCTGGCGTTGGGATATTCCGGCTGGGGTCCGGGGCAGCTTGAGGCCGAGATCGCGCGGAACGACTGGCTGACCTCACCCGCGCCGGAGGGGTTGGTGTTCGGCGCTGATGACCGGGTGAAATGGTCGGCGGCGCTGCGGGGGATGGGGATTGATCCCTTGACGCTGAGTGCTGCGGCGGGGCGGGCCTGAGGGCTCGCCAAGGGACTCCAGGTAAGGGGTTGGGAACGCTGGGTTAATCCGGGGGATTTGAGCTCGGGTCGGGGTCTTTTGGGCGTCTTCCTTGTGTCTTCCTTTTGTCTCTACGCGCGTATGGGTGGTGGGGCGTTAACCTTGGGGGCGAATCGTGTCGTCGCCGAGAACTGTCAGATTTGCTTTGGGCAAATCTGACAGGAGGGGCAGGGGCGTGTGGGCAGTTTGACCAGCCTACGGGGTGCGGGGGTGCGCAATGAATGCGCACCCTACGGGAGTCGGGGCAAGCCCCGACCTACGGGTCACTCCCAGTGGGAAAGCAGGCGCATCTGAGCGAAAAAGTCGTGGCGCGCGAAGGCCATAGCCTCCGCGCGCCTGCTGCAGTTGGGGACCGAACTGGGGACGCCTCCGGTCCCGCCTTGCCGCAACCTGGGATCAGGTGTGCTCGATCAGCCGGGCGATAACGCCATCGCCTGCAGCGCCATCCTTGCAGTGGCCTTCAATCTCGATCGTGAGCTTTGACGGCTCGGTGCGGGGGGGATATTTCGCGATCAGCTTCTGGGCCTCGGCGGCGTTGTTGGCGTCGTGGATCCACCTTTCGATGTGGTAGGACACATCATTCTTTTCCGGTGTTTCCATGGCCATGAAGTCGCCGCAGGTGACGCTCATGACATCAACCGGTGTGAACTGAACCTCCGCCAGTACCGGGGACGAAGCCCATGCAGCCAGAGCAAGCGCGGACAGTATCTTTTTCGAGTTAGCCATCTTTTTCCTCCATTGCGCAATTTTCGCGCAGTTCTGCGCGTGGAATCACCCTACAGGAGGAAACAGATTCACGAATTGATAGCTATCAATGACAGACTGCGTTGTTTGTGTCTTGGCGCGGATGGGGGCTGAGTCGGTCTTCACTCGCCATACGGGACCCAGACCGTCTTGACCTCTGTCGCGTGGGACAGGAACTTGCGCCCCTCGCCCTCTGCCCCAAACCAGCTCCGCGCCTTCCCGTGGTTGACCCAGGTGCGTTTCAGGTTTCCCGCCGCCTCGCGCTCGATGAGGGCTGAGAGGTTCTGGGACGAGAAGCTCCAGACTGCGTCGACGTCCATGTGGCCGGCGAGGGATTTGGCGAGGTCCTGAGCCGGGCCGGTGACGATGTTCACGACCCCGGCTAGCACGTCGGAGGTGTCGAGGACCTGGTAGAAGTCGGTGGCGGAGAGGGGGGCGGTTCCGGGGACGAGGACGCAGGTGTTGCCCATCGCGATGGCGGGGGCCATGACGGAGACAAGGCCGAGGAGGGGGCATTCGTCGGGGAGAAGCGCTCCGATCACGCCGACGGGTTCATTCATCGCAAGCGCGATGCCGCGGATGGGGACGGATTTGGCGGCACCGTCGTATTTGTCGGCCCAGGCGGCGTAGGTGAAGAGGCGCTGGATGCTCGCGTCAACCTCGGCCTGCCCTGGTTTGCCGGTGAGGTCCTGGAGGCGGTTGGCGAACTCTGACGCGCGGGCGGAGAGGTTTTCGGCGATGAAGTAGAGGACCTGCGCGCGGTTGTAGGCCGTGGTCTTGGCCCAGCCTTTGGCGGCATGGGCGGCCTCGACCGCGTTGCGGATGTCCTTGCGGTTGCCGATGCCGACATGGCCGAGGAGTTTGCCTTTCGGCCCGTAGACGGGTTGCGAGTAGCCGCTATCGGGCCGGGCCTGCTTGCCGCCGATGTACATCTTGGCGGTGCGGTCGAGGGCTTCGACTTGCGGCTCGGTGGGGGCCGGGATGGGTGCGGCGGGTTTCAGGGCGACGGGTTTGGCGGCGGGTTTGAGATAGGCCATCAGGCCCTCCCACCCGCCTTCGCGGCCGAAGCCGCTTTCGCGGACGCCGCCAAAGCCTGCGGCGGCGTCGAAGAGATTTGTGGCGTTGATCCAGACGACCCCGGCTTTCAGCTTCGGGGCCACGTCGAGGGCGAGGTTGATGTTCTCTGTCCAGACGGTCGCGGCAAGGCCGTAACGGGTGTTGTTGGCCAGCGCCACGGCCTCCTCGGGCGTGCGGAAGGTCATGCCGACGAGGACGGGGCCGAAGATTTCCTCTTGCATCAGCGGTGAGGCGGTGCCGAGGCCGGTGATGAGGGTGGGGGGGTAGAAGCTCCCCTGTGCGGGCAGCGGGCAGGGGGCCTGGTAGTGGTCGCCTTCGGGGTTGGAGGCGACGAGGTCGGTGATGGTTTTGAGCTGGATGGGGTCGACGATGGCGCCGATGTCGATGGCCTTGTCGAGAGGGTCGCCGATGCGAAGGCCGTCCATCCGGCGTTTCAGCTTGTCGTAGAAGCGGGGGGCGACGCCTTCCTGGACGAGGAGGCGGGAGCCGGCGCAGCAGACCTGACCCTGGTTGAACCAGATGGCGTCGACGAGGCCCTCGATGGCGGAGTCGAGATCGGCGTCGTCGAAGACGATGTAGGGGGATTTGCCGCCGAGTTCGAGGGTGAGGGACTTGCCGGTGCCCGCGGTCGCCTCGCGGATGCGCTTGCCGACGGAGGTGGAGCCGGTGAAGGCGATCTTGTCCACGGGGGCGTCCACGAGGGCAGCGCCGGTGGTGCCGTCGCCGGTGACGATGTTGAGGACGCCTTTGGGGAGGCCCGCCTCGCGGCTGATGTCGGCGAAGAGGAGGGCGGTGAGCGAGGTGTATTCGGCGGGTTTGAGGACTATCGTGTTCCCGGCGGCCAGCGCCGGGGCGACCTTCCAGGCGAGCATGAGGAGAGGGAAGTTCCAGGGGATGACGGCCCCCGCGACGCCGAGGGGTTGGAGGTCGGGGTGTTCGGAGGGGAGGAGCTGGGCGAGGCCGGCGTGGTAGGAGAAATGGCGGGCGACGAGGGGGATGTCGATGTCGCGGGACTCGCGGATCGGCTTGCCGTTGTCGAGGGTTTCGAGCGTGGCGAAGAGGCGCGAGTGTTTCTGGACGAGGCGGGCGAGGGCGTAGAGGTATTCGGCGCGCCGGAAGGCCGGGAGGGCGGCCCATTTCGGTTGCGCGCGGCGGGCGGCGGCGACGGCGCGGGCCACGTCCTCGGCGGTGCCTTGGGTGACTTCCGCGAGGGGTTTGCCCGTGGCGGGGTTCGACGTGGTGAAGGTCTCGCCCGGCGCGGTGAACTGGCCGTCGATGTAGTGGCCGAAGCTGCCGTTGTGCTTGGCGATCCAGGCGAGGGCCTCGGTGGCGCTTTCGGGGGCGGGGCCGTAGGCCATGCTGTCGAAGATTTCCTTGATGGTCATGGGGTCCCTCGATGTGTCGGGCGGGGCTCGTCGATGCCTTCGGCACTCCTCGCAGGCGCACCGACGAGAAGACGAAGTCGCACGAGGAGGGTTGGGTCCGGGCGCATCAGCCCATCGCGTGGCGGAAGCCGGCGGAGTAGTGGCCGGTCAGGTGGTGTTCGAGCTGGCGTTCGATGTCGCCGAGGAGGGAGGAGGCGCCGAAGCGGAAGAGGTCGGGTTGGAGCCAGGGGTGGCCGAGTTCGTCCTTCATCAGCGTGAGGTAGACGAGCGCGTCCTTCGCCTTGGCGATGCCGCCGGCGGGTTTGTAGCCGACCTTGAAGCCGGTCCGCGCCTCGTAATCGCGGATGGCGCGGATCATGGTGAGGGAGACGGGCAGGGTGGCGTTGACGGCCTCTTTCCCGGTGGAGGTTTTGATGAAATCGGCACCGGCCATCATGCAGACGAGGCTGGCGCGGGCGACGTTTCTCAGCGTCCCCAACTCACCCGTAGCGAGGATCGCCTTGACGTGGGCGTCGCCGCAGGCCTCGCGCATGTCGCGCATCTCGTCGTAGAGGGCCTGCCAGTTTTGCGTGAGGACGTGGCGGCGCGAGATGACGATGTCGATCTCCTTCGCCCCGGCGCGGACGCTTTCGCCGATTTCGGCGATGCGGAGCTTGTAGGGGGAGAGGCCCGCGGGGAAGCCGGTGGATACGGCGGCGACGGGGATCGACGTGCCTTCCAGCGCGCGGACGGCGGGGGCGACCATGTCGTGGTAGACGCAGACGGCGCCGGTGGTGAGGCCGGGCATCCCGAGTTTCTCCAGCATCCACGGCGCGACGGGCTGGCGGGCCTTGGCGCAGAGGCGCTGGACGCGGCCTTCGGTATCGTCGCCGCTGAGGGTCGTGAGGTCTATCAGGCTGACGGCCTTCAGAAGCCAGGCGGCCTGATACTCTTTCTTTACTGACCGCCGCCCCGGCAGCGTCGCTGCGCGGCGTTCGATGGCGGAGGTGTTGGCCTGAACGCTGGCGACCCAGTCGAGGTCGAGCGCCATGCCGGGGTTGCGGGCATGGGTCACCTGGGGAAGGAGGACTTCCGTGGGAGATGTGAGGGTGTTCATCAGGGGCCTCCGCCCGGGGTCGGGTTCCCGGACGATGCCACGCGGGGGCGGGTCGGGCAAGGGGCGGAGGTCAGGATTTTTGACCGGATGGTCAGGAAATCTTCTGCCGGGCCGGAAGGTGGAGCCCAGCCCGGACCTGATCCTGGGTCCCGGGTCGTTACGGCAGGTCTCCAGTCAGTGCCGGGACGGGGTGGGGGAGGATGACTGGTCCTCGGCGAGGGTCGACCATGGGCGGCCGGTGCCGGTGTCGGGCAGGGTCTTGGGGTCCTCATGCCGCAGGATCAGGGTCTTGGCGAGGAAGAGGGCCGAGATCGGGGCGGTGAGGAGGAGGAAGAGGGTGATCAGGAGTTCCTGCCAGCTGATGCTGCCGGACTGCGGAATGCCCGAAAAGGCCGAGACGACGAGAGCCGCGCCGACGCCGATGGTGGTCGCCTTGGTCGGAGCGTGCAGGCGCTGCATCGGCTGGGGCAGGCGCAGAAGGCCGTAGCTGCCGACGAGGGCAAAGATGCCGCCGCCGACCAGAAGGGCCGCGAGGGCGAGTTCGATCAGAAGGGTCATTCGATGATGCTCCCCCGCAGGAGGAAGCGGCAGTAGGCGACGGTGCCGACAAAGCTCGTCAGTGCCAGCAGAACCGCAGCCTCGAGGTAAAGGTGGCTGCCGCCCCAGATGCCGTAGAGGATGACGAGGGCAAGCGCGTTCACCGTCATCGTGTCGAGCGTCAGGACGCGGTCGGTCACGGTGGGGGCGGTGAAGAGACGCCAGAGGTTCAGGACCAGCGCCAGCGCGATGCAGACGAGCATGAAGAGGAGGGCGTAGGAGAGGATCATTCGAAAATCCTTTTCAGCCGGGTCTCGTAACGGGCCTTGATGTCGTCGCGGACGGAAGCGGGGTCCGGGGCGTGGAGCGAATGGATCAGGAGCGCCCGCCCACAGGCCGACATGTCGGCGGTCAGCGTGCCGGGGGTCATGGTGATGGTCCCGGCGAGAAGGGTGATCGCCTCGGGCGACCGAAGGTCGAGGGGCACGGTGACCCAGTTCGACTGGATCTTGTCCCGCGGCATGAAGAGGACGATGCGCGCGACCTGGAAGTTGGCGACGATCACGTCCCAGAGGACGAGGGCCGCGTAGGATGCGAGCGCGAAGGGGCGCTTGATGCGGGCGCGATCCGGCCACCAGGCCGAGGTGAGGTGCGGGATCACCGTGCCGAGAAAGACCGCCATGACAAGGCTGCCGAGCTTCCACTGGTTCACGAGGAGGAACCAGAGGACGATCAGGGTGAGCGTGAGGTAGGGATGCGGGAAGAGGCGCTTGAGCATGGCTTACCCCTCCTCGCCCAGCCGGTTGGCGTCGATGTAGCCGGTGGGCGCATCAAGCTCGGCCGCCGTCCCGGAAAGCCAGTCGGTCACCGGGCCGGCAAGGACGGTCAGCAGCACCAGTCCGGCCAGAAGGGCGATGGTCGCGGTGAAGGCGAGGCCTTCGGGGGGATGGTCGGCGGCGGGCGTCTCGCTGGCGGCGGGCTTCCAGAAAAGGGTTGAGCCGGCGCGGGCGAAGCCGAGGATCATTAAGAAGCTGGAGACGAGGATCACGGTCCAGATCAGCGCGACCTGATCGCGGAAGGCGTCGAGGATCAGGAGCTTGCCGATGAAGCCCGAGAGGGGCGGCATCCCGGCCATGGCCACGGCAGCGGCGAGGTAGAGCGACGCGATGAGGCCCGACTGGGCGAGCGGCTCCGTCACCTGATCCAGCCGGGCATGGGCGCGGCGGCGGGTGACGAGGTCGGCGACAAGGAACATCGCGGCGGTCGCGAGGGTAGAGTGGAGGATGTAGTAGAGCGCGGCGACCGTCGTTTCCGGCGTGAAGGCAGAGATGGCGACGAAGGCGGTCCCCATCGAGGCGATGCCGCCGAAGGCCGCGAGGCGGGGAAGCGTGGTGGCGCCGAGGACCCCGACAGCGCCAAGGGCGAGGGTGATGAGGCCCGCAGGCAGGAGGAGCGTGACAAGCATGTCCCCGGTGGCGGCAAGCTCTGGCGGGAAGACGAGGGTGCCGAAGCGCAGGGTGGCATAGGCGCCGATCTTGGTCATCACCGCGAACATGGCGGCGACGACGCCGGGGGAGTTCGCATAGGTGCCGGGCAGCCAGAACTGGAGCGGCACAAGCGCGCCCTTGATCGCGAAGACCATGATCAGCATCACCCCGGCGACGCGGATCAGGGCGAAGTCGCCTTCGGGCAGGGTCGGCAGTTTCACGGCAAGGTCGGCCATGTTGAGCGTTCCGGTGACCCCGTAGACCAGTGCCAGCGCGAAGAGGAAAAGCGACGAGCCAATGAGGTTGAAGGCGACATACTGGATGCCGGACCGGGTGCGGGTGCCGCCGCCGGCATGGACCATGAGGCCGTAGGAGGCGATGAGGAGGACCTCGAAGAAGACGAAGAGGTTGAAGGCGTCGCCGGTCAGGAAGGCCCCGCCGATCCCCATCAGGAGGAACTGGAGAAGCGGGTGGAAATGCGCGCCCTTCCGGTCCCAGCCAGAACCGATGGAATAAAGGACGACGACCAGCGCGAGGGCCGAAAGGAGGGCGACCATCATCGCCGAAAGATGGTCGAGCACCAGCACGATGCCGAAGGGGGCAGGCCAGTCGCCGAGGAAATAGGCCTCGGCCCCATGGGTGGTCGCCGCCCAGAGGAGGGCGGCGGCAATGGCGTTCAGGGCGACGATGGATGCGACCGAGGCGACGCGCTGCAGGACCAGGTCACCGCGCATGGCGATGACCATGAGGCCCGCGACAAGGGCGGGCAGGACGACGGGGGCGATGATCCAATGGCTCATCATGGGGTGCCCCCCGGGGTGCCGTCTTCTTCGCGTTCGTCCTGATCCGTCACGTCGACGCGGTCATGGCCGACGACAAGGTTCCCCCCGATGGCAAGGATCATCAGGACGGCCGTCATCCCGAAGGAGATGACGATGGCCGTCAGGACCAGCGCCTGGGGCAGGGGATCGGCATAGGTTTCGGACTGTCCGATGATCGGGGCGGCGTTCACCACCAGCCGGCCGGAGGCGAAGAGGAAGATGTTCACCGCATAGCTGAGGAAGGTCAGCCCGAGGATCACCGGAAAGGTCCGCCGGCGGAGCATCAGGTAGATGCCGGTGAAGGTCAGGACGCCGATGGCGCTGGCGATGAGGGCTTCCATCAGCGGGCCCCCCCGGTTGGGTCGACATCGAAGGCGCGGGTGTTCACGCCCTCGCCACTGCGCAGGGCAAGGCGCGAGAGCGAGGCGAGGGCCAGAAGCACCGCGCCAAGGACGCAGAGGAACACGCCAAGGTCGAAGAGGGCGGCGGTGGCGAGTTCGAACTCCTCGAGGGGCCAGAGGTTCACGTATTCGAAGCCCGAGGTGAGGAAGGGAAGGCCCACGAGCCAGGCGCCGACGCCGGTCAGGGCGGCGACAAGGACGCCCCAGCCGATCAGGATGTGGTGGTCATAGCGCTGGCGTACTTGAGACCATTCGTAGCCCGAGGCCATGTACTGCATCAGGTAGGCGATGGCGAAGATCAGGCCGGCAACAAAGCCGCCGCCGGGCATGTTGTGGCCGCGGAGGTAGAAGTAGACGCCGACCATCATTGCCATGGGGAGGAGGAGGCGGGTTGCGACGACCAGCATCATCGGGTGACGCTCACCATCCTCGCGGTCGCGCGGCAGGGTGGCGAGGCGGCGGGTGACGGCGGGGCTGCGCAGGAGCGTTTCCGAGAGGGCGAAGATGATGAGGGCGGCGATGCCGAGGACGATGATCTCGCCGAAGGTATCATAGCCGCGGAAGTCGACGATGATGGTGTTCACCGCGTTGGTTCCTCCCGCCCCCGGTTTCGACTGGGCGAGGTGGAAATGCGAGATCGGTTCGAAGGCGGGCTGGCGGGTGAGCATCGCATAGGCCAGTCCGCCGATGCCAAGGCCCGCGACGGCGGCGATGCCGGCGTCCAGGAGGCGGCGAGGGGTGCCGCTTTCGGCGGGGGTGGATTTCGGCAGGAAGTTCAGTGCGAGGAGCATGAGGAGAATCGTCACCACCTCGACCGAGATCTGGGTCAGGGCAAGGTCGGGGGCCGAGAAGAGGGCGAAGAGCGGGGCGATGAGAAGGCCGACGACGCCGGTCAGGATGAGGGCCAAGATGCGGGTGTGGTGGAGGAACGGGGTCGCAAGTGTGGCGATCACCATGATGGCCCAGACGGTCAGGGTGATGGCATCCACGGGCAGGAGGGCGCGGATGCCGGTAGCGTGGCTGCCGCCGAGGAACGCCCAGAGAGAGACGCCGGCGATGGCAAGGACAGCGGCGGTGACGGCGCGGGCGAAACTGCCGTTGTGGACAAGGCCGGTCAGGGCACGGGCAAGGGCGGCGAGGGGTTCGATCACGGCGTCGAAGATGCGCTTCGCCTCGGGGCGGGGGCTTGCGTCCCAGAGCGCGCGGAGGCGGGGGTAGGCGCCCATCATCATCAGGCCGCCGCCCACGGCGATGAGGGACATCCAGAGGGCCGCGGCCTCAAGCCCGTGCCAGTGATAGATCTTGACGGCGACCGGCTCGCCGGTGACGGCGCCGGCGGCCGCGTCGACCAGCCAGGCGGCCATGGTCATCGGGAAAAGGCCGATCAGGACGACGAGGAGGGCAAGGAAGGCCGGTGCGCCCCAGAGGCCGGGGCCGGGGTCATGGGGTTTGTGGGGATAGTCGTCGCGCGCCGGGCCGAAGAAGCCATGGGCGAGGAAGCGGAAGGAATAGGCGACCGAAAAGAGCGCGCCGATGGTGGCAAGGACGCCCATCGCCCAGGGGGTGAGCCATTCGGTATGGGCGGCCTCTTCCAGCATCAGCTCCTTCGAGAGGAAGCCGTTCAGCGGGAAGATCCCGGCCATGGAGAGCGAGGCGAGAAGGACGATACCGAAGGTGATGGGCATCAGGTGGCGGAGGCCCCCGAGGCGGCGGAGGTCGCGGGTATGCGCCTCGTGATCCACGATCCCGGCGGACATGAAGAGAGCGGCCTTGAAGGTCGCGTGGTTGATGATGTGGAAAACGGCAACCGTAGCGGCGGCCTTGGTGCCGTAGCCGAGGAGCATGGTGATGAGGCCAAGGTGGCTGACGGTAGAGAAGGCCAGAAGCGCCTTCAGGTCGTCCTTGTAGAAAGCGATCTTGGCGGCCATCACCATGGTGATCAGGCCCGTGGAGGACACGATCCAGAACCATTCCGGCGTCCCCGCCAGCACCGGCCAGAGCCGCGCCATGAGGAAAAGGCCCGCCTTTACCATGGTGGCCGAGTGGAGATAGGCCGAGACTGGCGTGGGGGCCGCCATCGCATGCGGCAGCCAGAAGTGGAACGGGAACTGCGCCGACTTGGTGAAGGCACCAAGGAGGATCAGGATCAGCGCGGGAAGATACCAGTCCGAGGCCTGGATGACCTCCTTGTTTTCAAGGATCACGGTCAGGTCGTAACTGCCGACGATCCCGCCCAGGATCAGCATCCCGGCGATCAGGCAAAGGCCCCCGCCGCCGGTCACGGCCAGCGCCATCCGCGCGCCCTGCCGCCCTTCCGGAAGGTGCTTCCAGTAGCCGATGAGGAGGAAGGAGGAGAGGGACGTCAGCTCCCAAAAGATCAGGAGGAGCAGGATGTTGTCGGAAAGGACGATCCCCACCATCGCGCCCTGAAAGAGCATGAGGTAGGTGTAGAACTGCCCCATCGGGTCCTCTTTCGCCAGGTAGAAGCGGGCGTAGAGGATGATCAGAAGGCCGATCCCGAGGATCAGCCCGGCGAAGAGAAGGCCAAGCCCGTCAAGGAAGAAGTTCGCGTTGAGGCCAAGCGCGGGCAGCCATTCGATGCGGGTCTGCACGACCTCGCCCGAAAGGACGGCGGGGGCGTTCAGGCCAAGAAGGATCAGCGCGAGAAGGGTGACCGAGCCGGTGACGGCAGCGCAGGCGTCGCGTCCGGCGCGGATCATCAGGCCGGGAAGAAGCGCGCCAAGGAAGGGAAGAGCCGCAATCAGGGCAAGGGACATTCAGGCGGCTTCCTCGTCGTGGCGGCTTGACTTCGATTGTTATCGCGTCGCGGCGGGTTTCGGGCGATTTTGGGTCGGAGGTCAAGCATTTCAAGCCTTGCGAACCGCAAGTTCATCGCTTTTCGACGGGACTGTGGTGTCCGTGCCTGCAGGGCTGCGGATGCGAGCGCTACCATGCCGCCGGTCGCAGGCTGTGGATGCGCAGATGCTGTCGGCGGCGCCTTTGGGTTGCCGCGTACCGGAGACTCAGGCGGCTTCGGTCACGCCTTCAGGCAGTTTCGCACCGGTCATGAAGGCCACGGCGTCCGACATCGAGTAATCCTGCGGGCGGATAACGCAGAGCCTGCGGCCAAGCCGGTGAATGTGGATGCGGTCGGCCACTTCGAACACATGGGGCATGTTGTGGCTGATCAGGATGATCGGGATGCCGCGCGCGCGGACATCGCGGATCAGTTCCAGCACGCGGCGGCTTTCCTTGACCCCGAGGGCGGCGGTGGGTTCGTCCAGGATCACGACCTTGGACCCGAAAGCGGCAGCGCGGGCCACGGCCACGCCCTGGCGCTGGCCGCCGGACAGGGTCTCGACCGGCTGGGTGATGTCCTGGATCGTCATCAGGCCAAGCTCGCTCAGCTTGTCGCGGGCGAATTTCTCCATCCGGGCGCGGTCCATCTTGCGGAAGATCGATCCCGCGATGCCGGGCTTCCGCCATTCGCGCCCGAGGAACATGTTGTCGGCGATCGACAGGGCCGGCGACATGGCGAGGTTCTGGTAGACCGTCTCGATCCCCAGGGCCCGGGCGTCGTCGGGCGACTTGAAATGCACCGGCGCGCCGTCAAGGAACATCTCGCCATGGTCGGGCACCACCGCGCCGGAGAGCGCCTTGATCAGCGTCGACTTGCCCGCGCCGTTGTCGCCGATCACGGCGAGGATTTCGCCGGGCATCAGCTCGAAGTCGCAGCCGTTCATGGCGACGACGGTGCCGTAGCGCTTCATCAGCCCGCGCGCCTGAAGGATGGGTGTAGCTTCGGTCATTGCGAGGCCCTCCGCAGCCATTGGTCAAGCGACACGGCGATGATGACAAGGCATCCGGCCGCGAATTTCTGCCAGTAGTCATCGACGCCCGCCAGCGACAGGCCGGTGATGAAGACGCCGACGATCATCGCGCCGAGGACCGAGCCGATGATCGACCCGCGCCCGCCGAAAAGCGAGGTGCCGCCGATCACCACGGCGGTGATCGAGGCGAGGTTCACGTCAGAGAAGGCGATGGGCGAGATCGATCCGACGCGGCCGATGGCGACCCACGCGGCAAAGCCGCAGATGAGGCCCGCCACGGTGTAGACCGAGATCAGCGTTCGATCGACCTTGATGCCGGACAGCATGGCGGCGTCGGGGTCATCGCCGATGGCATGTACGTGGCGGCCCCAGGCGGTGTGGTTCAGGACATACCAGAGGACGGCAGCGAAGATGATGAGGGTGATCCCGCCGTAGCTGATATTCGCCCCGCCGCCAAAGTTGATCGTGGTTCCGAAGAAGAGGAGGCTAGAGGCGTTCGCCTCGATGTCGACGTTGCGGATCGATTCCGACTGGGAATACCAGAGCTTGATCGATTCAAAGATCGACAGCGTCCCCAGCGTCACGATGAAGGGGGGCAGGCGCATCTTGGTGACGAGCAGGCCGTTGATTAGGCCCATCAGGCCGCCGACGACAATGCCGATCAGGACGGCGAAGATCACCGGCACGCCCATGAAGACCGCAAGGTTGCCCATGACCAGCGAGCTGAGGACCAGGATCGCGCCGACCGAGAGGTCGATGCCTGCGGTCAGGATGATCAGCGTCTGGGCCAGTGCCACGAAGCCGGTCACGGTGACCTGCTTCAGCACAGTGGAGAGGGCGCCAAGCCCGAGGAAGCGGGGGGCGATGATCGAGAAGGCGGCGATGGACAGAAGCAGCACGAGGGCCGGGATCATCGTCGGGTTGCGGCGCAGGAAGTTCCTGAGCTTGAAGATGAAGGTCTTGTCGTCCTTCTCGAAGCTCGCCACGGTCGTATCGGCCTTGGCGAGGGTCGCCTCATAGTCCGATATGGTCTTGGTCGGCGCGTCGTCGCTGCTCATCAGCCGTCTCCCCCCGGATGATGCGATGCCTGTCCCGGCACCGCCTAAACAGAAGGGCGACCGTAGAAGCCGCCCTTCCGGTAATCAAGCCACTTGCGCGGCGGGGATCAGCCCCAGCAGAGGTTGGTACCTTCGGTGGTGTCGATCGACGGCACGCCCTCGACCGGCTTGTCGGTCACGAGGTTGACGCCGGTGTTGTAGAACGACAGCCCCTCGGTCACCGTCGGCTTGGTGCCGTCCTTGGCGAAGGCGGCGATCGCCTCGATCCCCAGCGACGCCATCTTCAGCGGGTACTGCTGCGAGGTGGCACCAATCACGCCCGACTTGACCGAGGCCACGCCCGGGCAGCCGCCGTCAACCGAAACAATGATCGCCTGGCCTTCCTTGCCGGCGTTCTTCAGCGCCTGGTAGGCACCTTCGGCAGCCGGTTCGTTGATCGTGTAGACCACGTTGATGTCCGGGTCCTTGGCCAGGAGGGTCTCCATCGCGCGGAGGCCGCCTTCGGGGTTCGCGTCCGAGGATTCGTGGCCGATGACGCGCGGATCGTCTTCCGAGTCGAGGACGGTCAGGTCCGGAACCTCGATGCCGAAGCCGGTCAGGAAGCCGGTGTTGCGCTGCACGTCGACCGAGATGTTGTCCTTGTTGATGTTCAGCATCGCAATCTTGGCGTTCTTGGCGCCTTCTTCGCCCAGCGTCGCGGCAGCCCACTTGCCGATCAGGACGCCGGCTTCGAAGTTGTCAGTCGCGAAGGTGATGTCCTGGGCTTCGGAATCGGCGAGCGGGGTGTCGAGCGCGATGACCAGGATGCCGGCGGCGCGGGCGTCCTTGAGGGCCGGGCCGACCGAGTCGTTCGAGGGCGTGATCAGGATGCCCTTGGCGCCGGCGGCGACGCAGTTCTCGATCGCGGTGATCTGCGGGGCGGCGTCGCCGTCCTTTTCACCGGCATAGGCCTGGAAGTCGAGGCCGGCTGCAGCCGCGGCGGCTTCGGCGCCTTCCTTCATCTTCACGAAGAAGGGGTTGGTGTTGTTCTTGGTGATCAGGCAGGCAAGGTCTGCGGCCGAGGCCATGCCCGACATCAGCGCAAGCGCGCCTGCGCCCAGAAGGGCTTTGGTGACGATCTTCATGTGGTTCCTCCCAAGGAACGGGGCCCTTTGCCCCGGTTTGTAATCTCGCAGCACAGCCCGAGACTCCCCGCTGCGCCGAGGGCGAGAAAAGCTGATTCCCGACCTCGCGTCAAGATAATTAAATCAGAGTGATTTATTATTGACAGGCCGCGATTCCCTCCGCAGTCTGCACCCTGTCCGTGGGGCAGGGAGGCGCCACGGGACTGCTCACGGGGGGAGGGGCGGCCATATCATGCTGATCGGTTTGCCTGCGATCCTCGGGCCGGACCTGCTGCACACGCTGCGGTCGATGGGGCATGGCGACGAGATCGCGATCGTCGATGGCAACTATCCCGCGCAGGACCATGCCCGGCGGCTTGTCCGGGCGGACGGCCACGGGCTTTTGCCGGTGCTGGAGGCGATCCTGAAGGTGCTGCCCCTTGACCGGGCGGTGCCGCATGCGGTCTTCCGGGCGGCGGCGGGCAACCAGCCAGGGCAGGAGGATGCGATCCACCGCAAGATCGATGCCTGCTGCGCGGCGCTGGCACCGGGCTTTCAGCCAGTTGCGCTGGACGGGGCGTCGCTTTACCCGCGAATCCGCGCCGCCCATACGATCGTGGCCACCAGCGAAGGCGCGCTGTACGCCAACGTGATCCTGCGCAAGGGCGTGATCGCGGCAACCGGGGGCGGCTGATGGGTCCGCTGCAGGAGGTCGCGGTTGACCGGATCATCGGCGACGACCTTGCGCGGCGCGGGTCGAACCAGTCGGGGATGCGCGACCACAACGAACGGCTGGTCCTGGGCCTGGTCCGACAGGCGGGCGCTTTGGCCAAGTCGGATATCGCGCGGATGACGGGCCTCTCGGCGCAGACCGTGTCGGTCATCATGCGGGCGCTGGAGCAGGACGGGCTGCTTGTCCGGGGCGAGCCGGTGCGGGGACGGATCGGCCAACCGTCGATCCCGATGTCTTTGAACCCGGATGGCGCCTTCTTCTTCGGGCTGAAGATCGGGCGGCGGTCGGCCGACCTGATCCTGATCGACTTTCTCGGCCGGGTCCGCGCCTCGCGCCGCAAGGTGCACCGCTACCCGACCCCGGACGGGATCGTCGCCTTTGTCTCCGAGATGTTGCCGAAGCTTTCGGGCGAACTGCCCACGGGCTTCCGCGGCCGGATCGGCGGGATGGGTGTCGCGATGCCGTTCCAGCTGTGGAACTGGGTCTCGGTGCTGGGTGTCGAGCAGGAAGCAATGGATGCCTGGCGGTCGCGCGACATCACAGCCGAACTGCAGGCGGTGCTGGGCCTGCCGGTCTATGTGCAGAACGATGCGACCTCGGCCTGCGGGGCGGAGCTGATCTTCGGGACCGGCGAGCGGCCGAAGGATTTCCTGTACTTCTACTTCGGGACCTTCATCGGCGGTGGCCTTGTCATGAACGGCCAGCTCTTCCTTGGCCGCACCGGCAACGCGGCGGCGGTCGGGTCGATCCAGGTTCCGGCACCGGGGGGTGGGACGCGGCGGCTGATCGACCTTGCATCCATGTCGGTCCTGGCCGAGGCAATGGAGGCGGCGGGCGAGGCGTCGGATCACCTCTGGACGCAGCATGAGCACTGGGAGGTCTCTGAGGCGGTCCTTTCGGCCTGGCTGGACCAGGCGGCGGCGGCGTTGGCGCAAGCTACTCTTGCCGCGGCGGCTCTTCTGGAGGTGCAGGCGGTGCTGATCGACGGCTGGATACCGGTCGCGGTGCGGGCCGACCTTGTGCAGCGGACTCGTGCCGCCCTTCTGCGGCTGGACCTTGCCGGGATCGACGTGCCGGAGATCCGTGAAGGCACCGTCGGGGCCGAAGCGCGGGCCTTGGGCGCGGCGGCGATCCCCTTGTCGCAGCGCTACCTGATCGACCAGAACGCGGCGGTGCGCGAGGGATAAGCCAAATTCCTTAAACAAGGAATTTGGCAATTTTCTTGCTTAAGAAATTTGGGTCGGGGTCGGCGGTCGCGCTTTACGGCGTCATCGCCTTGCGCTGCCGTGCCCGTTCCAGCCCCAGCTTGCGTTCGCGCCAGATGATCAGGATGCCCGCGACGACGATCAGCGCCGCCCCGCCCAGCATGGTGAGGGTCGGCACTTCGGCGAAGACGAAGTAACCGATGGCCAGCGCGAAAAGCATCGAGGCATAGTCGAAGGGGGCGACGAGCGAGGCGTCGGCCTCACGGTAGCTGGAGGTCAGAAGGATCTGCCCAAGGCCGCCCAGAAGCCCGGCGCCGATCAGAAGCGCGGTCTCGGTCGGCGTGGGCCAGACCCAGCCGAAAGGCAGGGTGACAAGCGACAGAACGGACGCGGTCAACGAGAACCAGAAGACGATGGCCGAGGTTGCCTCGGTCTGCACGAGCTTGCGGACGAAGACCTGTGCAAGGGCGGCAAAGACCGCGCCGCCAAGGACGAGCATGGCTCCGAAGGCCTCGGCCATACTGGCGCTTTCCGGGCCGATGGAAAGACGAGGTGCCAGCACGATCAGGACGCCGGTCATGCCAAGAGCGACGCAGGATATGCGGAAGAGGCGAACCTCTTCACCCAGGAACATCGCGGCGAAGATGACTGTCAGAAGGGGCGCGGCATAGCCGATTGCGGTGACCTCGGGCAGGGGCAGGTAGCCAAGCCCGGCAAAGCCGAGGCCCATCGCGCAGGTGCCGACCACACCGCGCCAGACATGGCCCATCGGTGCCTTGGCCTTGAGGCCGGTGGCGAGTTCCTTCCGCCAGACGAGCCAGGCCACGATGACGGGGATCGCGAAGAACGACCGGAAGAACACCGCCTGCCCCGCCGGGACATGGGCTGCGGTGGCCTTGATCAGGCTCGCCATGACGATGAAGACCAGGACAGAGGCGAGTTTCAGGGCGATGCCGCGAAGGGGGCGCATGGGAGGGTCCGGAACTGGCGGTGTCCTCTGGACGCCGCGGATGGTTTCAGGTTCCCTGATCGGAAAGGAGAACGCCATGCCGAAAGCGCCTTTGTCCGACAGAATTGATCAGGGGCGCGGGCTGGTGCCTGCGGACCTCGTGCTGAAGGGGGGGCGGGTGTTCGACCTGATCACCGGCGACCTTGTGGAAACCGACGTGGCGATCTGCGGCGACACCATCGTGGGGGTGTTCGCAGAGTATTCCGGCACGCGGGAGATCGACGTCACGGGCCGGGTGCTGGTGCCCGGCTTCATCGACACGCATCTGCATATCGAAAGCTCACTGGTCACGCCGCATGAGTTCGACCGCTGCGTGACCCCGCGCGGGGTGACGACGGCGATCTGCGATCCGCATGAGATTGCCAATGTCTGCGGGGTGACGGGGATCCGCTACTTCCTCGACTGTGCCGCGGAGCTGGTGATGGACCTGCGCGTGCAGCTTTCGTCCTGCGTGCCCTCGACCCATATGGAGACGACGGGCGCGCGGCTGTCTGCTGCCGATCTGGTGCCGTTCCGGGACCATCCGAAGGTGATCGGGCTGGCGGAGTTCATGAATTATCCGGGCGTCCTGATGAAGGACCCCGGCTGCCTGGAGAAGCTGGAGGCGTTCCAGGGCCGGCACATCGACGGGCATGCGCCGCTCCTGACCGGGAAGGACCTGAACGGTTACATCAGCGCCGGCATCAGGACCGAGCATGAGGCGACCAGTTACGACGAAGGGCTGGAGAAGCTGCGGAAGGGGATGCGCGTCCTGATCCGCGAGGGGTCGGTGTCGAAGGACCTGCACGCGCTGGCGGGGCTGCTGACCGAGCGGTTCGCGCCCTGTCTTTGCCTTTGCACGGATGACCGGAACCCCCTGGATATCGGCGAGCATGGGCATCTGGATTACATGATCCGGACGGCGATCGGACTTGGTGCCCCGCCCCTCGCGGTCTACCGGGCGGCGAGCCTGTCGGCGGCGGAGGCCTTCGGGCTGAAGGACCGCGGGCTGATCGCGCCGGGGAAGCGGGCGGATATCGTGGTGATCGACAGCCTGGAGGGGTGCCACGCTTCGCTTGTGCTCGCCGGGGGCGTGGTGGCCGGGGATGCGGCCTTCGCGGCGCGGGGGGCCGTGGCGCCGGTGGCGCGGGGGTCGGTGAAGGCGCCGCGGGTGACGGCGGAAAGTTTCCGGACCGGGGGGAACCGGGTGGAGACGCCGGTCATCGGCATCCTGCCGGGGAAGATCATCACCGAGCATCTGACCTATCAGATCGCGCCGGAGGGGGGCGACAAGCGGCCGGACGTGGCCCGCGACCTCGTCAAGATCGCGGTGGTGGAGCGGCACGGGGTGAACGGCAACATCGCGACGGGGTTCGTGAAGGGGTTCGGGCTGGCGCGGGGGGCGATTGCGTCGACCCTCTGTCATGATCATCACAACATCGCGGTGGTGGGGGTGGATGCGGGGGACATGAGCCTGGCCGTGGGACGGCTGTCGGAGATCGAGGGCGGGTTCGTGGTGGTCGCGGGGGGGAAGGTCCTGGCTGAACTTGCGCTGCCGGTGGCGGGGCTGATGAGCCTGAAATCCTTCGAGGAGGTGCGGGAGGGGCTGGTGGGTCTCCGGGCCGCGGCGCGGTCTCTGGGAGTCACGCTGGAGGAGCCGTTCCTGCAGCTGGCCTTCCTCTGCCTGCCGGTGATCCCGCATCTGAAGATCACCGATATGGGGATGGTGGATGTCGACCGGTTCGAGGTGATGCCGTGAAGTGACCACGGTGGTCAGATTCTGATTATCACGTTTTTTCAGCTGGTTGCGTGTGGGCGTTTACCGTTTGGTAAGGTTTGGCGAGGAGGCCCTCTGCCCCATCCCTCGCCTTCGTCGGGGGGAGGGAAGCGCCGTTTGCCGGGCGTTGGTGCCGGGGCTGCCTTGGTGCGCCTCTGGCTGGCGGCCGGGGGTTTCACACCCCCGGACCCCCGTGGGATATTTGGGGACGAAGAAATGAAAAGCACTGTTAAGCACCGAAACTAAAGGCGCCACGTGCGAATGAAGGTGCCGGATCGTGCCTGCTCTGAGGCAGGCAGGCACGTCAAATCTGTCGAGGGACAAATCTGCGAGCAAAGAGCGGTGTCACCCCCGCGCCAGATCCTCGAACAACCGCGCGACACCTTCCGCCCCAGGATCATTGTGGCCTTTGAGCTTGTCGGCGGCGAGGTAGCTTGCGCGACCGGCCTTGGCGCGGGTCATCTGGGCGGTGGCGTTCGCGCCGTCGCGGGCGGCTTTGGCGGCGGCTTGAACGCCCTGCGGGAGGGCGGCGAGGGCCGGGGCGAGGGCGTCGATCAGGGTGCGGTGGCCGGGGGCGGCGCCGCCGACCTGCATCACGCGGTCGAGGCCGGCGGAGAGGGCGCCGATCCAGGTCTTGCCGGAGGCGCTCGCATCGCCGGCGGCGGCGAAGAAGATGGCGAGGAGGACACCCGACGAGCCGCCCATGGTCTGCGAAAGCTCCATGCCGATGGCGCGGTAGAGTTGGGTCGGGTCGGCAAGGGGGAGGCGGTCGAGGGCGGCTTCAAGCGCGCGGGCGGCCCCGGCGAGGGTGCTGCCGGTGTCGCCGTCGCCGGATTTGGCGTCGAGGGCATTGAGGTCGGCCTCGCAGGCGATGAGGGCCTTGCAGCAGCGTTGGATCAGCGCCCGGTTCGCGGGATGGGCGGAGGGGACGGGCTGGATCGGGGCGAGGCCATCGGGCAGCGGGCGGACGGCGACCGTGCCGAAGGGCGAGAGACCGGGCCATGCGTGGGGGGCGACGGGGGCAGAAAGGCTGGTGACCTGCGCGTCGTCGACGGGGAGGAGCGAGACGGAAAAGCCGTGCATGTCGAGCGAGGTCATCAGAGGGGCGGGGCCGATCATCCATTTGACCTTTGCCCCGAGGGGCGAGCGGGCGAGTTCTTCGGCCAGCACCGACATCTCAAGCGGCGTGGTGGAGCCGAGGTTGTTCAGAAGTGCCACATGGTCGCCGGGGCCGGTGTGGGGCAGGAGTTTTTCGGCGACCATCTGCATGGCCGAACGCGCGCCGGTGAAGCCGACCTGTTCGATCCCGGCCTCGCCATGGATGCCGAGGCCAAGCTCGGCATGGCCGGCGGGGATGCGGTCCTCTTTCGGTGAGCCGGGGACAGTGCAGGTGTCGAGCGACATGCCGATGGAGATCGCGCCGTGGATCGCCTTTTCGGCGGCGGCGGTGACGGTGTCGAGGTCGGCACCGGCCTCGGCGAGGGCGCCTGCGATCTTGTGGACGAAAAGGGTGCCGGCGACGCCGCGGGCCTGGGGCAGGTCAGGCAGCGCCACGTCGTCATCGACGATGACCATCGAGACCTTGAGGCCGAAGGCGCGGGCGCGTTCGGCGGCGAGGCCGAAGTTCAGCCGGTCGCCGGTGTAGTTCTTGACGATTAGAAGGCAGCCCGCCTTGCCGGTGACGGCGAGGATGCCTGCCAGCACCGCGTCAACGGAAGGGCTGGCAAAGACGTCGCCGCAGACGGCGGCGGTGAGCATCCCCTTGCCGACGAAGCCGGCGTGCGAGGGTTCGTGTCCGGAGCCCCCGCCCGAGACGAGGGCGACCTTCTGACGGTCCCAGTCGGTGCGGATCACGACGCGGATATGGGGATAGCCGTCCAGCCGCGCGAGCTTGCCGCCGGAGGTGCGCAAAAGGCCGTCGATGGCCTCGGTGACCAGCGTGTCCTTGGCATTCATGAACTGTTTCATGGGCGTATCCTCAAAGGCGGTTGCCGCTGGCATCGAACCAGAGCGGGTTTTGCGGTCGGATGGACAGGCTGTCGCCCGGCCGAAGGGGGGTGTGGACGTCCGAAAGGGTGACGATCTCATGCGGGCCGAGCGTCAGGTGCAGGCGGGTCTGGTCGCCCAGGTGCTCGATCCGGCGGACGGTGGCGGGCTGGCCTTCGCCCTGGACGATGTGTTCCGGCCGAAGGCCGATCTGCGCGGCCCCTGCGGGGGCGGGGCCGAAGGCATCGGCCGGGAGAAGGTTGATTTGCGGCTGGCCGAGGCGCGAGGCGACATAGGCCGAGACGGGTTCTTCGTAGATCTGGCGGGGGGTGCCGAACTGGACGAGCTTGCCATGGTCCAGAACGCCGACATGGGTGGCCATGGTCATCGCCTCGATCTGGTCGTGGGTGACATATAGGAAGGTGGCCTTCATGTCGGCGTGGATGCGCTTCAGCTCGACCCGCAGGTCGGCGCGGAGTTTGGCGTCGAGCGATGAGAGGGGTTCGTCCATCAGGTAGATGCGGGGGTTACGGACGAGGGCGCGGCCGATGGAGACGCGCTGCATCTCGCCGCCTGAAAGGGCGGTGGCCTTGTTATCGAGCTTGTGGGGGATCCGAAGGACCTCAGCCACTTCCTGCACGCGTTTCGCGATCTCGGGTTCCGGCATCGCGATGATGGGGGAGCGGAGCGGGAAGGCGAGGTTGTCGCGCACGGTGAGGTGGGGGTAGAGCGAGTATTGCTGGAAGACCATCGCCACGTCGCGCTGGGCGGGGGTGTCGTTCAGGACGGAGGCTCCGCCGATGCGGATATCGCCTGCATCAGGCTTGTCGAGGCCGGCGATGAGGCGGAGCGTGGTCGTCTTGCCCGCGCCGGTGGGGCCGAGGAGGACGACGAAAGCGCCGTCGGGGATGGTCATCGAGACCTCCTTCAGCGCCTGGGTCGCGCCGAAGGATTTCGAGAGGTTCGAGAGCGTGACCTCAGCCATGGTGGACCCCCGCGTTGGCGGCGGTGCGAAGGGCGCGGCCGGTGGTGGCGTCGAAGAGCGAAAGCGTGCGGGCGTCGAGCGCGAGGCCGGTGGTGTCGCCGGTTCGGGCGGCCTGGCCCGAGGGGGTGCGGGCCTTGACCTGGCCGTGGGGGGTGGAGAGCGTGACGATCTGGGTGGTGCCGAGGTATTCCACGGCCTCGATCCGGCCGCGCAGGGGCGCGCTGTCGGAGAGCGCGATGTGTTCCGGGCGGACGCCAAGGACAAGGCTGCCGTGGGCCGCTTCCTGAAGTTCCGGGAGCGCGACCTGGGTGTCGCCGAGGCTGACCGAGCTGGCACCGGCGGCGGCTTTGCCGTCGAAGCGGAGGAAATTCATCGAGGGGCTGCCGATAAAGTCGGCGACGAAGAGGGTCGCTGGGTGGTCGTAGATCTGTTGCGGGGTGCCGAACTGTTCGACGACGCCGTGGTTCATCACGACGATCTTGTCGCCCATCTGCATGGCTTCCAGCTGGTCATGGGTGACGTAGACGGTGGTGGCCTTCATGCGGTCGTGGAGGGCGCGGAGTTCCTCGGCCATGATCTCGCGGAATTCGGCGTCGAGCGCGCCCAGGGGCTCATCCATCATGAAGGCCTTGGGGTTCCTGACGATGGCGCGGCCAAGGGCGACGCGCTGGCGGTCACCGCCGGACAGGCCGCCGACGGGTTTGTCGAGCATGTGGTCGATGCGGAGGATGCGGGCAACCTCGGCCACCTTCTTCTGCACCTCGGCCCGCGGGACGCCCTGGGAGACGAGGGGGTAGGCGATGTTCTTCCGCACGTTCATATGCGGGTAGAGGGCGAACATCTGGAAGACCATCGCAATGTCGCGCTGGGAGGCGGGTTTCTGGCTGACGTCTTCACCGTCGATCAGGATTTCGCCGGAGGTCGGGAGTTCGAGCCCGGCGATCATGCGGAGCGTGGTGGTCTTGCCGCAGCCCGAGGGGCCGAGGAGCATGAAGAATTCACCGTCCCTGATGGTGAAGGACGACCCCTGCACGGCGGTGAAGCTGCCGAATTCCTTGCGGAGGTTGCGGATGACGATTTCAGCCAAGGGGAAGCTCCTGCCCGGCGCGGATGAGGTTGCCGTTGAGGTCAAGGAGCGCAAGCTCGCGCATGCCCCAGGGTTTGTCTTCGGCACGCACAAGGCGCGGGATGCCGTACGGAGGCAGACCGAGCGCGCCCCATTCGGCGTCGAGCGCATTAACGTCCGACGGGCGCAGATAGGCGCCGTGGTCGCAGGCGGCGGGGTCAAGGGCGGGGTGGTGGAAGAAGTGCACCTCCGCCCCTTCACGCTTCATCAACAGGTATTCGGGGTCGTCGTAGACCGTGAGGAAGCCCAGCCGCTGCCAGAAGACCTCGGTCTCGGCCATGTCGCGGGCGGGCAGGATGGGGGAGAGCTTTTCCAGCATCGGCCTATTCCGGGAAATGCGAGACAATGATGAACATCACCGTGCCGACGAGGGTGACGATGAAGCTGTAGGTGAAGGCCCAGAGGAAGAAGGGCTGCATCAGCATGACGACGCCAAGCGCGATGAGGATGGTGGCGAGCATCTCCCACGGACCGCGGCGGAGGCGGAGTAGGCCGTTGAGGAAGGCGGTCATCTGGTGGCCCCCGTGGAACGAGTTTTCTGCGAAAACTCGGGGGCGGTACGGGATTTTTCGCAGAAAAATCGGGTCATTTGCGGACCGCTCCGAAGGTGATCCCGCGCAGGAGGTGCTTTCTGAGCAGGATGGTGAAAACCATCACCGGCAGGAGGAACAGCGTCGCCCCGGCGGCCACGGCGGGCCAGTCCTGGCCGCCGACGCCGATGATCGTGGGGATGAAGGGCGGCGCGGTCTGGGCGTTGCCGGAGGTTAGGAGGACGGCAAAGGCGTATTCGTTCCAGGCGAAGATCAGGCAGAAGATCGCGGTCGAGGCGATGCCGGTCGCGGCCTGGGGCAGGACGACCTTCCGGAAGGCCTGAAAGCGGGTGTAGCCGTCGATGAGGGCGGCCTCTTCGTATTCACGGGGAATCTCGTCGATGAAGCCTTTCAGGAGCCAGACGGCGAGCGAGATGTTCACCCCGGTGTAGAGCAGGATCATCCCGAGATGCGTGTCGGAAAGCCCAAGCTCGCGGTACATGAGGTAGATCGGGATCGCGACGGCGATGGGAGGCATCATCCGCGTGGAGAGGATGAAGAACATCAGGTCGTCCTTCAGGGGCACGCGGAAGCGGCTGAAGGCATAGGCCGCAAGGACGCCGAGGAAGACCGAAAGGAAGGTCGAGCCGAAGCCGATGATGACCGAGTTCAGGAACCGTTCGCCGAAGCGCGAGGGGCCGGCGATGACCATGCCCTGGTCGCGCACGATCTCGTCATACCAGGTGTCGGGCGGGGGGAGCGCCTGGAATTCGTCCTGGGCGATGCGGGTGCGGGTGGTGAAGAGGTTCACGTAGCCTTCGAGGCTGGGTTCGAAGATCACCTTCGGCGGGTAGGAGATCGAATCCGGCCCCGACTTGAAGCTGGTGGATATGATCCACAGGAGCGGCAGGAGGGTGATGATCGTGTAGAGGGTGACCAGCGCGGCCGCGACCCATTTCGAGGTGCGCGTGGGTTCGGTGACGGAATAGGCGCTCATTCTACCGTTCCTTCACCTTGTTGAGGGCCTTCACGTAGATCGAGGCGAGGCCGAAGACGGTGACGAAGAGGATGATCGCGTAGGCCGAGGAATAGCCGGTGCGCCATTTCTCGAAGGCCTCGCGCTTGAGGTCGATCGAGGTGAGAAGCGTCTCGTTCCCTGGGCCGCCGCCGGTCAAGAGCGTCACCATGTCGAACATCTTGAAATTCTCGATCCCGCGGAAGAGGACGGCGAGCATCAGGAAGGGAAGGACCATCGGCACGGTGATCGTCCAGAACTGCCGCCATTTCGAGGCGCGGTCGATCTCGGCGGCCTCGTAGATGTAGTCGGGGATGCTTCGGAGGCCCGCGAGGCAGATCAGCATCACGAAGGGCGTCCACATCCAGGTGTCGACGATGATGATCGACCAGGGGGCAAGACCGCCGGGGCCGAGCATGGAGAAGGAGTTGGCGGGGATGCCGGTGAAAAGCTCGACCGCGTAGTTCACGAGGCCGATCTGCGGCTGGTAGAGGAAGGTCCAGAAGTTGCCGACCACGGCAGGGGACAGCATCATCGGCAGGACGATGAGCGTGGTCAGCAGGTCATTGCCCTTGAACTTCTTGTTGATGAGCCAGGCGAGCGTGAAGCCGATCACCACCTGAAGGACGATTGTCCAGATCAGGAAATGGGCCGTGGTCTGCATGTTCTGCCAGATGCCCTCGTCCGTGAGGACACGCTGGTAGTTCCGGAGGCCGACCCATTCGACCTCTTCGTTCGGGCGGTTGGCGCGGTAGTTGGTGAAGGAGAGCCGCACCGTCCAGATCAGCGGGAAGATGTTGATCGCGAGGAGGAGGAAGATCGTCGGCGCGATGAAGATCCAGGCGATGGCCCGGTCGGAGAGGCCGCGGACCTTTCGCGCGAGGGGGAGGGGCGTGGCCCGGGCGGCGGCTTCGATGGGGTTTGGCATGGCGGAATCCCGTGGGGTGCATGAAGCGGCGGTTCAGCCGCTCCTGCGTGCTCTCTCCCCCCGGAAGGGGAGAGAGACTGATTACTGCTGTCGGAGACCCCGGCTCAGGCCCGGGGTGTGATCGCGCGGGGCGCGATCACAGTTTGCCTTCGTCCTCGAAGACTTCGGTCCAGTCGGCGATCAGGCCGTCGAGGGCCTCTTTCGCGGTGCCTTCGCCGGCGACGACGTAGTTGTGGATCCGTTCCTGCATCGCGAGGAGCAGCGAGGCATAGGCCGGTTCCTGCCAGAAGTCCTGGACATTGGCCATCGCATCAAGGAAGTCGGCAGCGAAGGGCGCGCTGTCCTTGAAGCCGGGGTCGTTCAGCACGGCGTTGTGCACCGAGTAGCCGCCCGACGCCCACCATTTCTTCTGCACTTCCGGGTCAGCGAACCACTTGATGTATTGGAGCGCGCCTTCCTGGTTGTCCGAGTAGCTGACGACCGAGATGCCCTGACCGCCAAGGGTGGAGGCCGGCTGGTTCTGGCCCGGGTTGACGAAGAAGTCGATCTTGTCTCCGCCGGTATTCGGGTCGGCATAGAGGCCCGGGAAGAAGGCGAACCAGTTCATCGCCATCGCGACCTGGCCGGATTTGAAGGCGTCGAGCGACTGTTCCATGTAGGCGTTGTCATAGCCCGGAGGGGTGCAGCAGTCGTAGATCGCCTTGTACATCTCAAGTCCCGCGACCGCCTCGGGCGAGTTCACGGCACCTTCCATGTCATACTTGCCGGGAGTCATTTCGTACTTGAAGCCGAAGGGATAGAGCGCGGAGGTGGCCCCCATCGTGATCCCTTCCGAGCCACGCTCGGTGAAGATCGAGACGCCGTAGACGGTCTTGCCGTCGATCTCGCGGTTCTGGAAGAATTCGGCCACTTCCTTGAGTTCGGTCCAGGTCGTGGGTTCACCCAGCGGGCGGCCATACTTTTCCTGGAACTCGGCCTGAAGCTCGGGGCGGGCGAACCAGTCCTTGCGATAGAACCAGCCGTTCGCGTCGCCCATGGCCGGGAGGGCATAGAAGTTCTCGGTGCCCTTGGGCCAGGTCGAATAGGCGTAGACGGCCGCGGGCATGAAGTCGGCCATCGAGATGTTGTTGGCGGCGAAGAAATCGTTCAGCTTGATGTAATGCCCGTTCTCGGCGCCGCCGCCGATCCACTGGCTGTCGCCGATCAGGAGGTCGCAGAGCTGGCCGCCCGAGTTGAGTTCGTTCAGCATCCGGTCTGCGAAGTTCGGCCATGGAACGAACTCGAAGTTCATCTTGATGCCGGATTGCGCCTCGAAGTCCTTCGACAATTCGACGAGCGCGTTCGCCGGGTCCCAGGCGGCCCAGCAGAGGGTCAGTTCATTCGCCTGGGCGTTCGCCTGGGCACCCCATACCAGGGCAAGTGCCGCAGACGCGGCAAGGGTCGTCCGTTTCATTGCAGTCCTCCCGATGTGTTGCATGCGGACCCGTGCGGATGCCGGGCCTTCTTGAATTGACCCGACGATAGGCACGGGGCGGGCGGGCTGTAAAGCGTTTTTGAGGTGCGTACCTCAGAAATCTGAAAATCGCCGGATCAAAGCGCTTTGACGGGGGTGTCAGGCGGTCAGCGCGGCCTTGTCGGGGGCTGCCTCGGCCACGGCGGGGGTCAGGTTTTCGCGCAGGAGGATGGTGATGCGAATCTGTTCCTGGCCCGCGTCGATGGCGAGGCGGTCGGCCTTGGCCTTCAGGACTCGGAGGGCCGAGCGGGCGAGATGGCCGACGTCCTGGGCGATGACGGCGTCGATGCTGCCTTCTTCGAGGCCGGTGCGGGTATGGGCGGTCAACTCATGCGCGACGACCACCACACGCCCGGCGAGCCCGGCCCGGCGCAGGGCCTCATTCACACCCCGGGTGCCGGCGCCGGCGACATAGATCGCCACCACGTCGTCATGTGCCGCAAGGCAGGCCGCCGTGATCCGGGCGGTCAGATCGCGGTCGTCATGGCCTTCGAGCGAGGGGAGCGACTGGAGATGCGGGAAGCGTTCGGCCAGCACCTCGTCAAAACCGAGGCGGCGATCGACCATGTCACGGGCAAGCATGGAACTGACGACGACAGCAACTTTTCCGGGCCTTGGCCCCACGAAACGGCCCAGAAGGACGCCAGCGGTGCGCCCAGCGGCGCGGTTGTCGATGCCGACGAAGTGGTCACGCGGGGCCTGGGGCTGGTCGGTGATCAGAGTGACGACGGCGGTGCCTTCGGCCTTCAGCCGGGCGATGAGGTCGCGCACGTCGGGGGTTTCGTGCGCCATGATCGCGCAGCCGTCGATCGGCTGACTGTTCAGGCCGCCGAGGACCGAGACGATGGCATGGGGGTCGCGCTGGGGAACGGTGGCGATGACGACCTCGGTCGCTTCGGCAAGGGGGCCGCGGGCGGCGTCGGTGATGGCGTGCTGGAGGCCCTGGAGGAACTGGGATTCGACATCTGGCAGGATGAAGACAAAGCGGTAGCGGCGCTGGCGGGCAAGGTTGGCGGCGGCGACGTTGCGGACATAGCCGAGCCGGTCGATCGCGTCGTTCACCGCGCGGACGGTCTTTTCCCGGACACCCGGCCGGGCGTTCAGCACCCGGTCGACCGTGGCGAGTGATACCCCCGCCTCACGCGCGATGTCGTTCACGGTCGGTCGCACGTCCCCCTCCACTTTCCCGGACTATCGGCGCGGGCGTGAGGTACGTCAATCAGGATTTCCGCGGGATGGGAAAAGGGGCTTTCCTTGTGCGGTTGCGGGACGCAGAGTGCGGACGACAGCAAAGGGAGACCCGGCATGCCCACGCTTCTCTTGTACGGCGACAGCAACACCCACGGCACGATGCCCGCGCCGCATCTTGGCTTTGACGGCCGCTTCGGGCGGGAGGAGCGCTGGGCGGGGCGGCTGGCGAAGCTTCTGCCGGAGTGGGAGGTGATCGCCGAGGGGCATCCGGGGCGCACGACGGTGCATGATGACCCGATCGAGGGCGCGCACCGCAACGGGCTGACGGTGCTGCCGGCGATCCTGGAAAGCCACAAGCCGGTGGATGTGGTGCTGCTGATGCTGGGGACGAATGACCTGAAGGAGCGGTTCTCGGTCAATGCGGGGGACATTGCCCTTGCGCTGGAGCGGCTGGTCCGGGTGATCCGCGCCTCGGGGGCCGGCCCTGCGGGTGGGGCGCCGGAGGTGCTGCTGGTCGCGCCGCCGCCGATTGTCGAGACAGGGTGCCTGGCGGGCATGTTCGCAGGCGGGGCGGCGAAGTCGCGGGCGCTGGCGGCAGAGGTGAAGGCGGCGGCGGAACGGGTGGGCGTGCCGTTCCTCGATGCGGGCGCGGTGGTCAGGGTCTCGCCCATCGACGGCATCCATTATGATGCCGAGGCGAACCCGGCCCTGGCCGAGGCATTCGCGGCGGCGATCCGGGCGCATTTTCCGAGGTAAGGGCGATTCCGGCCCGGGGGCTGTCGCATAATGGTTTGCAGATGGCGCTGCTTGGCGCATGCTTGGCCTGTCCCGCCAGCCGAAAGGTCCGCCGATGACCCGTCATGATCCCGCCCTGACCGCCCCCGCGCTTTCGGCGCTGGCCGAGCTCCGCGCCAACGTGGCCCAGCCCTTCACGAAGGCGCGGGCAATGCCGAAATCGGTCTACACCTCGCCCGACTTCGCGGAGGCCGAAGAGAAGCACATCTTCGCGAAGGACTGGCTTTGCGCGGGCCGGGCGGATGCGCTGCCGAACCCCGGCGATTACCTGACGATGGAGATCGCGTGCGAGCCGGTGATCATCCTGCGCGACCGGGACGGGGGGTTGCGCGGCATGTCGAACGTCTGCCGCCACCGGATGAGCACGCTTCTGGAAGGCCGGGGGAATGTGCGGTCGATCGTCTGTCCGTATCACGCCTGGACCTACAATCTTGACGGCAGCCTTCGTGGCGCGCCGGCGATGGCGGCGAACGAGGCCTTCTGCAAGGAGGACATCAGGCTGCCGTCAGTCCGGGTAGAGAACTGGCTGGGCTGGATCCTCGTCACGCTGAACCCAGATGCGCCGCCGCCGGAAAAGGCGCTGGCCGAAGTCGAGGCGCTGGTCGGCTACCTGGACATGGGGTCCTACGTCGAGGCGTTCCGGGAAGAGTTCACCTGGGACACGAACTGGAAGGTGCTGGCCGAGAATTTCATGGAAAGCTACCACCTGCCGGTCTGCCACAACGGCACCATCGGCGGATCGGTCGACCTGATGCAGATGACCTGCCCCGAGGGGCTGGAGGCGTTCAACTATCACTGGATCATGAAGAACGACACGATCCCCTTGTCCCTGGCGCATCCGTCGAACACGCGGTTGACGGGTGACCAGCGGCGGATCACCTGGCTGTTGTCGATCTACCCGTCGCTGATGATCACCCTGACGCCGGGGTACTTCTGGTATCTCAGCCTGACGCCGCTGGGGCCGGGCAAGGTTGGCGTCCTGTTCGGCGGTGGCATGGCGGCGGATTGGGCCAAGGACCCTGACGCCGATGCGCATTTCGGTGCGCTGAAGGCGCTGCTTGATGACGTGAACGTCGAGGACAAGGGCTGCGTGGAGCGGGTCTATCAGGGGCTGTGCGCGGGTCTGTCCAGCCCGGGGCCGCTGAGCCATCTGGAGCGGCCGAACTACGATTTCGCCCGCTACATCGCCGGGCGGATGCCTGCGGGGGCTTGACCGCGCCCCGACGGGCGACAGGTTGGCGGGTATGACACGACATGCCCTGATCGTGGCCCATGGCCAGCCATCCGACCCGCGCCCTGCCGGGGCCGCGCTTGAGGCGCTGGCGGCAAAGGTGCAGGCGCTGATGCCGGGCTGGACCGTGGCGGCGGCGACGCTGGCCGAGGCGGGCTCGATTGCCCGTGGGGTGGCAGGGCGACCCGGCGGGGTGGTCTTTCCGATGTTCATGGCTGGCGGCTGGTTCACCCGGGTGCAGATCCCGAATCATCTGGCAGACGCCGGGGCCGAGGGTTGGCAGGTGCTGGAGCCCTTTGGCTGTGATGCGCTCGTGCATGACCTGTGCGTGACACTCGTCGCAGAGGCCGGGGCGGACGAGGTGATCCTTGCGGCGCACGGGTCGTTCAAGTCCGCGGCCCCGTCGGATATTGCGCATCACGTGGCGGGAAGGATCGCCGCCCAGACCGGGGCGGGGGTTGCGGCGGGGTTCATTGACCAGGAGCCGCAGCTTTCTTCGCTGAAAGGAAGGGGCGGGGTTTGCCTGCCCTTCTTCGCCGCGGAGGGCGGGCACGTCAGTGAGGACATCCCGCGGGCGCTGGCCGAGGCCGGGTTCACCGGGCGCATCCTGCCGCCTGTGGGATCGGATGCGCGGGTTCCGGGGATCATTGCGGCGGCGATTGGCCGGGGCGTCCCGGTCTGTGCCGGGGCCTGCCGCTGGGCGCGACCGGCGGCCTGAGCGGAAAGCCGGGGCCTCCCGCTCAGGGTCAGGTCTTGGCGGATCAGCCGTTCAGCATCAGCTGGTAGCTGGCCGGCACATAGCGGAAGCCGCCATCCATCGCCTCGACAAAGCCCACGCCCGGGAAGGGCATGTGGTAGCCGATGAAGGGGATGCGGTCGGCTGCGATCTGGCCGAAGATCGCCTTGCGGGTTGCAGCGGCGGCGGCCTTGTCGCGGTCGAAGCGGACCTCCCAGTCCGGGCGCTGGAGCGACCAGACGTAGTGGTTGGCGGTGTCGGCGGTGATCATCAGGCGCTGGCCGCCCGATTCCACGTTGTAGACCATGTGGCCCGGCGAATGGCCGAAGGCGGCCACGGCGGTGATGCCGCTGACGACACTGCCGGCATCGTCAAGGAAGGTCATGCGGTCATTCAGCGGGGCCACGTTCTTGACGAAGCCTTCGTCCGCGGCCTCGGTCGCCGCGTTGTGTTCAACCGCGCCGGTGACGTAGCGGGCGTTCGGGTAGGTGGGCGTAGTGCCATCGGCACCCATGAGACCGCCGATATGGTCGCCATGCATGTGCGTCAGGACGACGACATCCACAATGTCGGCCGTCATCCCGGCGGCGGTCAGGGCGGCCAGCGTGCCTTCGGCGGAAAGGCCGGTGTCGAAAAGCACGATCTCGGCCCCGGTGTTCACCACGGTCGGCGTGAAGAAGTTCTGGGTCCGGTCGGCCGGGATGAAGTTCGCGGCGGAGAGGGCGGCGAAATCCTCGAGCGAGGCATTCAGGCCGAAGGTTTCCTGAGGGTTCTCGCTGGCCCGGGTGCCGGCGAGGAGGGTGGTCACTTCGAAGCTGCCAAGCTTGAAGCGGTTCCAGGGCGCGAAGCCCGAGCCGAGCATGGTTTCGGTCGCCCGGGCTGCCTTGGGCAGGAAGGTGGCGGAAAGAGGCAGGGCAGCGGCGGCGACGAGGGCCTGACGGCGGGAAAGCTGTGTCATGGATGCTCCTGTGCGTTGAGTGACGATGCCCGGCTAGCTAGGGCCGCTTGGGGCAAGGTCAGATCACAGAGGCGTCAGGAGGCGTGCCATCCTGCACAGGCGCTGTGCGCCGGCGGTCAGGGATCACTCCCACCAGGGATCGATGGCAGCGATCTCGGCGTCGGACCAGCCGAAATGGTGGGCGAGTTCATGCACCAGGACATGGGACACAAGCTCCTGGATCGAGACGTTCCCCCGCTCGGCCCATTCGTCGAGGATCGGGCGGCGGTAAAGCCAGATCACGTCGGGCCGGGTCTGCTGGTCCGAGAGCGACTTTTCGGTCAGCGGGATGCCGTCGTAAAGCCCGGTCAGCTCGAAGGGGTCGTCGAGGCCAAGCTCCTCGACCGTCTGGTCCTCGGGGAAATCCTCGACCCGAAGGCGGATATGGGTCGCCGGTTCGCGGAACTGCGGCGGGAGGGTAGAGATCGCCTCATGCGCCATCTGCTCGATCAGGGCGAGGGAGGGGGCGATGCTGTCGGGCGCTGGATCGGTCATGGGAGAGAGATAGGGAGCCGAGGGGCGGAGGGGAAGGGCATCCCGGAACTGGGGTTCCGTGGTAGGCTGCCCGAAAACGGGGGTCGGGGATGGCGAAGGAAGCGAAGACAACGTCGGCACCTCTTGACCGCGCCGCGTTTCTTGCGGGCCTTGAGAGCCCGGAACGCCGGGACGAGGCCACGCGGCTGCTGGACCTTTTCGCGCATGCGACAGGATGGGAGCCCCGGCTTTGGGGGGCGTCGATCGTCGGCTACGGCCGCTACGTCTATCGCTACGAAAGCGGGCATGGCGGCACATCCCTTGTCACCGGGTTCTCGCCCCGGAAGGCGGAGCTGTCGATCTACATCCTGCCCGGCTACGCGGATTTCGCGCCGATCCTGTCACGCCTTGGTCCGCATCGGTTGGGGAAGGCTTGTCTGTACATCAAGCGGCTGGACAGGGTGGATGAAGGCGTTCTGGCCGAGCTGATCGCGGCCGGGGTGGCGGACATGGCGGGGCGCTACGACCTGCATCCGGTCTGAGCATGAAACGGGGTGCCGTCTGGCGGGGCATCGAGCCCCACCTGACGGCGTTGCCACGGCTTGGTGAACTGGCGGCGCAAACTGGACAAATGCGGGGGCTTGTGACAGGGAAGGGCGCTTGAAGGAGCCTGTCCCATGTCCACGACGTCCGCAGTCACCACCCGTTTCGCCCCCTCGCCCACCGGCTGGATCCATGTGGGGAACCTGCGCACCGCGCTGATGAACTACCTCATCGCGCGGCAGAACGGCGGGACCTTCATCCTGCGGCTGGACGATACCGACCAGGAACGGTCGAAGCAGGAATACATCGACGGACTGAAGGCGGATCTCGCCTGGCTGGGGATCACCTATGACCGGATCGAGCAGCAGTCCTTGCGGATGGCGCGCTATGCTGAAGCCGCCGAGCAGCTTAAAGCGGCGGGGCGGTTCTACGAGTGTTTCGAGACGCCGGTCGAGCTGGACCTGAAGCGGAAGAAGCAGCTGAACATGGGGAAGCCCCCGGTCTACGACCGCGCGGCGCTGGCGCTGACCGACGCGCAGAAAGAGGCCTACCGCGCCGAGGGGCGGAAAGGTTACTGGCGCTTCAAGCTGGATCAGGAGCGGATCGAGTGGCAGGACGGGATCATCGGGCCGATCTCGATCGATGCCGCGAGCGTCTCGGACCCGGTGCTGATCAAGGCGGACGGGCAGGTGCTTTACACCTTCGCCTCGTCGGTCGATGACGTGGACATGGGGGTGACCCACATCGTGCGGGGCGCCGACCATGTGACGAACACGGCGACGCAGATCCAGATCATGAAGGCCTTGGGCGGCACGCCGCCGACCTTCGCGCACCATTCGCTTCTGACCGGGCCGCAGGGCGAGGAATTGTCGAAGCGGCTTGGGGTCCTGTCCCTGCGCGACCTTCGGGCGCGGGGGGTGGAGCCGATGGCGCTATTGTCCCTCATGGCGCGGCTGGGGTCGTCGAAGCCGGTCGAACTGGCCGCGAACATGGACGAGCTGGTGGCGGGGTTCGACGTGGGGTCCTTCGGGGCCGCGCCGACGAAGTTCGATGCGGAGGACCTCTTTCCGCTGACGCGGCACCATGTGCAGTCTCTGCCCTTTGCGGCGGTGAAGGACCGGATTGCCGCGCTGGGCGTGCCGGAGGCAGAGGCCGAGGCCTTCTGGGCGGTGGCCAAGGGCAACATCACCATCCTTGATGACCTGAAGGACTGGTGGACGCTGTTCCGCGACGGGGCGGAGCCGGTGGTGGACGAGGCGGACCGCGACTTCGTGCGGCAGGCGCTGGCCTTGTTGCCGGCTCGGCCGTGGACAACGGCGACCTGGGGCGAATGGACGGCTGCGGTCAAGGAGGCGACGGGCCGCAAGGGCAAGGACCTGTTCCGCCCGCTGCGCCGGGCGCTGACGGGGCGCGATGCCGGGCCGGAGATGGCCGATGTGATGCCCTTGTTGCGCAAGGTGCCGGTGGTCTGAGCCCCTTGGCTGGCCCCGGGGGCGCTTCGCCCCCCGGACCCCCCGAGGATATTTGTGGACGAAGAATGAGCCTTCGGGGTCAGGACGGGTAGCGGAGGCCGGGCGAGTGGCGGGACCGGGCGGGCAGGCGAAGTTCGTCGAGGGGAACCTCTTCCGGCATGTCTCGGTCATGGCCCTGACCTCGTCGGTCGGTCTGATGGCGGTCTTCGTCGTCGACCTGATCAACATGCTTTACATCGCCATGCTGGGGCGGGCCGAGCTGGCGGCGGCGATCGGCTATGCCGGGGCGATCCTGTTCTTCACCACCAGTTTCGGGATCGGCATGTCGATTGCTGTCGGCGCGCTGGTGGCGCGGGCGCTGGGGGCGCGGGATCCCGCCTCGGCCCGGGCAAGGGCGACGACGGGGATGGTCCTGGGCGCGGTCTTCGGGTCCTTGTTCGCGGCGGCGGTCTGGGTGGTGCTGCGGCCGCTGGTGGCGCTTCTGGGGGCCACGGGCGAGACGGCGGAGCTGGCGGTGCATTTCCTGCAGATCGTGATCCCGTCACAGCCCCTGCTGATGATCGGAATGATCGGGGGTGCGATCCTGCGCAGCCATGGCGACGCAAGGTCGGCGATGATGATCACGGTCTGGGGGGCGCTGGCAACGGCGGTGCTGGACCCGATCCTGATCTTCGGCCTTGGCTGGGAGCTGACCGGGGCGGCCATCGCCTCGGTCGCGGCACGGGTGGTGATCGCGGTGATGGCGTTGCGACCGATCGTCCGGCGGTACGGCGGGTTCGACCGGCCGACGCCGGGACAGGTGATCGCCGACATGGGGCCGGTTTGGGCGATTGCGGTGCCGGCGATCCTGACTCAGGTGGCGACCCCGGTGGGGCAGGCCTTCATCACCCGCGCAACCTCGGCCTATGGCGAGGCGGCGGTGGCGGGAATGGCGATCGCAGGGCGGCTGACGCCGGTAGCCTTCGGGGTGATCTTCGCGCTTTCCGGCGCCATCGGGCCGGTCATCGGGCAGAACTTCGGGGCCGGGCGGATGGAGCGCGTGCGCCGCGCCTTCTGGGATGGTCTGATCTTCACCGGGCTGGTGATCCTTCTGGTGTCGGCAATCCTGTTCCTGCTGCGCGCGCCGATCGCCGATGCCTTCAAGGCGGAAGGGCTGACGCGTGACCTCGTCTATCTTTTCTGCGGGCCGCTCGCGCTTCTGTGGTTCTTCAATGGCGCGATCTTCGTGGCGAACGCGGTCTGCAACAACCTTGGCCGGCCCTTCTGGTCGACCGTGGTGAACTGGGGGCGGCATACGGTGGGGACGATCCCGCTGGCCCTATGGCTGGGCGGGACCTGGGGGGCGCAGGGCGTGCTTGTCGGGCAGGCGCTGGGCGGGGTGGTCTTCGGGCTGGCGGCGATCTGGCTTGCGCTGATGGCGATTGCATCGCCTGCCGTGCCTGCACCGCGCGGCGCGCGGCCGGAACCCGCCGCGCCTGCGGCACCCGAGGCTGACCCGGTCGCAAGCCCGGGAGAGCGGCGGGCGTGACGCGCCCTTCGCGCGGGCTGCATACCATCGTATCCCGAATTCTCTTGCCCGACGCTGACCGGATGGGTTAGGGAGTCTCTGTCAGGTTCGGGAGAATCCGGCGGGTTTCTCGGAACCCGACGGTGCCGAAGGAGCAACCGCCCCGGTAAACTCTCAGGCGCAAGGGACCGTAGCTGACATTGGACTCTGGAGAGTTCCCGCATCTCGCGGGACGCCGAAGGGATAACGATCTCAGGCGCGCCAACCGGCGCAGGGACAGAGGGGGCATCGAGCGGCGGGGATTGGCCCGCCGGGACGGTGCCGGTCATTTTTCCGGCCGAAAAGCGGGAGGGGCGGCGATGGCCGACCTTGAGGATGCTGGCCTTTTGCGTCTGGGGCTTGATGCCCTGCATGACGCGCTGAGTGGCAGGATGGTGCCCTTCGCGGGCTACCGGATGCCGGTGCAATACCCGGACGGGGTGTTGAAGGAGCACCTGCACACACGCGCGGCGGCAGGGCTGTTCGACGTGAGCCACATGGGGCAGGTGATCCTGCGGCCCAAGGGCACGATGGACGATCTGAAGCTGGCCTTCGAGGCGCTGATGCCGGTCGACGTGCTGGGGCTGGCCGAGGGTCGGCAGCGCTATGGCCTTTTCACCAATGACGCCGGCGGCATCCTGGATGACCTGATGTTCACCAACCGGGGCGATCATCTCTATGTTGTGGTGAACGCGGCCTGCAAGGCGGATGACATCGCGCATATGACCGCCGGGATGCCGGATGTGTCCGTTGAGCCGGTGACCGACCGCGCGTTGTTGGCCTTGCAGGGGCCGGGGGCAGAGGCGGCTTTGGAGGCCGTTGTGCCGGGCGTGGCCGCGATGCGGTTCATGGATCACCGGATCATCGGCGACATCTGGGTCTCGCGCTCGGGCTATACCGGGGAGGACGGGTTCGAGGTCTCGGTGCCCGAGGCAGAGGCCGAGGGTTTCGCGCGGAAGCTTTTGGCGCAGCCGGGGGTCGCACCCATCGGCCTTGGTGCGCGTGACAGCCTGCGCCTCGAGGCCGGGCTTTGCCTTTACGGCCATGATATTGACACGACGACCAGCCCGGTCGAGGCCAACCTGACCTGGGCGATCCAGAAGGCCCGCAAGGCCGGTGGCGCGCGCAAAGGTGGCTTCCCCGGTGCTGCGCGGATCCTCCGCGAACTGGCCGAGGGGCCGGAGCGCCTTCGCGTCGGCCTGCGGCCAGAGGGCCGCGCGCCGATGCGCGAGGGTGTGGAGCTTTTCGCAGAAGATGGGACGCCGGTCGGTCGGGTAACCTCGGGCGGGTTCGGACCATCGGTGAACGCCCCGATCGCGATGGGTTACGTGGCCCGCGCGCATGCTACACTCGGCACGACTCTGATGGGCGAGGTGCGCGGCAAGCGCCTGCCTGTGACCGTGTCGGACCTGCCTTTCCATCCCACCAGCTACAAGCGTTAAGAGGCCAAGACGATGAAATACACCAAGGATCATGAATGGCTGCGCGTCGATGGTGACCTCGTCACCGTCGGGATCACCGAACATGCAGCGACGCAGCTTGGCGATGTGGTCTTCGTGGAACTACCCGAGATCGACACGATGGTGGCCGAGGGCGACGAGGTCTGCGTGATCGAAAGCGTCAAGGCGGCCTCCGACATCCTGGCCCCGATCGACGGCGAGATCGTCGCGGTGAACCAGAAGCTTGTCGACAATCCCGCGCTGGTGAACGAGGACCCGACCGGGGCGGCCTGGTTCTTCAAGATGAAGGTCGATGACCTGGGCGTCCTGGACGAGTTCATGGACGAGGACGAGTACCAGGACCTGATCGGGTAAGAGCACGATTTTTCTGCGAGAAATCGGGGCTTCGGGTTTTCGCCGAAAACCCGTGGCCCGTTCGCAAAGGATGGAACGCCATGACCTTCACCGCCACGGACTACAACCCCTACGACTTTGCCAATCGCCGCCACATCGGGCCGTCTCCGGTGGAGATGGCCGAGATGCTGGCCGCCGTCGGCGTCCGCACGCTGGACGAGCTGATCGACCAGACCGTGCCGCCCTCGATCCGCCAGGCGAAGCCGCTGCCCTGGGCACCGCTCGCCGAGCATGAGCTACTGGCCCGGATGAAGGAGGTCGGCGCGAAGAACCGGGTGATGACCAGCCTGATCGGGCAGGGCTACTACGGCACCGTGACCCCCCCGGCGATCCAGCGGAACATCCTGGAGAACCCGGCCTGGTACACGGCCTATACCCCCTATCAGCCCGAGATCGCGCAAGGCCGGCTGGAGGCGCTTCTGAACTTCCAGACGATGGTCTGCGACCTGACCGGACTGGATGTTGCGAATGCCAGCCTTCTGGACGAGGCGACGGCCGCGGCCGAGGCGATGACGATGGCCGAGCGGGTGGCAAAGTCGAAGGCGCGGGCCTTCTTCGTCGACCGCTTCTGCCATCCGCAGACCATCGCGGTGATCCGCACCCGGGCGCTGCCGCTAGGGATCGAGATCATCGAGGATGACGTGCGGGCGCTGGACCCGGCCAAGGTCTTCGGTGCGATTTTCCAGTATCCCTCCAGCTACGGCCATGTGACCGACTTCACCCAGCGCATCGCCAGCCTCCATGCGGCGGGTGCGATTGCGATCATGGCGACGGACCTTCTGGCGCTCTGCATGCTGAAGGAACCGGGCGCCATGGGGGCGGACATCGCTGTCGGCTCGGCCCAGCGCTTCGGCGTCCCGATGGGCTATGGCGGCCCGCATGCGGCCTTCATGGCGGTCAAGGACGCGCACAAGCGGCAGATGCCGGGGCGGATCGTCGGCGTTTCCATCGACGCGCAGGGCGGCAAGGCCTATCGCCTCTCGCTCCAGACCCGCGAGCAGCACATCCGGCGCGAGAAGGCGACCTCCAACGTCTGCACCGCGCAGGCGCTGCTGGCGGTGATGGCCAGTTTCTACGCCGTCTTCCACGGGCCGAAGGGCCTCCGCGCGATTGCCGAGCGGGTGCATTTCCTGACCCAGCGGCTGGCGCGCGCCCTGAAGGCGGCAGGGGCGAAGGTCAGCCCGAAGGCCTTCTTCGACACGATCACGGTCGAGGTCGGCGTCGGCCAGGCCGGCATTCTTGCCGCCGCACGGGCCGAGGGGCTGAACTTCCGCAAGATCGGCCTCGACCGCGTCGGGATCAGCCTGGACGAGACCACCGATGAGCGCGTCCTGATCAAGGTCCTCCGCGCCTTCGGGATCGACGGCGTGCCGCCGCACCGGGCAACCCTGGGCTTCCCGGAAGAGATGCTGCGGACATCGGACTACCTGACCCATCCGGTCTTCCACATGAACCGGGCCGAGTCCGAGATGATGCGCTACATGCGGCGCCTCAGTGACCGCGACCTTGCCCTTGACCGGGCGATGATCCCGCTTGGCTCCTGCACGATGAAGCTGAACGCGGCGGCCGAGATGATGCCGATCACCTGGCCCGAATTCGGCAGCCTTCACCCCTTCGCGCCGCGTGACCAAGCCCAGGGCTATGCCGAGGCGATTGCCGACCTGACAGCCAAGCTTTGCGAGATCACCGGCTATGACGCGATGTCGATGCAACCGAACTCGGGCGCGCAAGGGGAATATGCGGGGCTTCTGACGATCCTCGCCTATCACCGGGCGCGGGGGGACGATGACCGGAAGGTCTGCCTGATCCCGACATCGGCCCATGGCACCAACCCGGCCTCGGCCCAGATGGCGGGGATGGAAGTCGTGGTGGTGAAATCCGCCCCGAACGGCGACGTGGATGTCGAGGACTTCCGGGCGAAAGCCGAGGCGGCGGGGGCACGGCTTGCGGCCTGCATGATCACCTACCCCTCGACGCATGGCGTCTTCGAGGAAACCGTGCGGACCATCTGCCAGATCACCCATGACCACGGCGGGCAGGTCTATATCGACGGGGCGAACATGAACGCCCTCGTGGGTCTTGTGAAGCCGGGAGAAATCGGCGGCGATGTCAGCCACCTGAACCTGCACAAGACCTTTGCCATCCCGCATGGCGGCGGCGGGCCGGGCATGGGGCCGATCGGCGTGAAAGCGCATCTTGCGCCGCATCTGCCGGGGCATCCCGAGACGGGTGGTGACGGCGCAGTCTCGGCAGCCCCCTATGGCAGCGCGTCGATCCTTCTCATCTCCTGGGCCTATTGCCTGATGATGGGCGGGCCTGGCCTGACGCAGGCGACGCGGGTCGCGATCCTGAACGCGAACTACATCGCGGCGCGGCTGGCGGGGCATTACCCGATCCTCTTCATGGGCAACAAGGGCCGGGTCGCGCATGAGTGCATTCTGGATACCCGCCCCTTCGCCGAGGCGGGCGTCACGGTCGACGACATCGCCAAGCGCCTGATCGACAACGGCTTCCACGCGCCGACGATGTCCTGGCCGGTTGCCGGGACGCTGATGGTCGAACCGACGGAAAGCGAGACCAAGGCCGAGATCGACCGTTTCATCACCGCGCTCCTCTCGATCCGAGACGAGATCCGGTCGGTCGAGGCGGGCGAGATCAGCGCCGAGGACAGCCCCCTCCGCCACGCCCCGCACACGGTGGCGGCTCTGGTGGGGGACTGGGACAGGAAATACTCCCGCGAGACGGGCTGCTTCCCGCCGGGATCGTTCCGGGTGGACAAGTACTGGCCGCCGGTCGGCCGGGTCGACAACGTGCACGGCGACCGGAACCTGATCTGCACCTGCCCGCCGGTCGAAGCCTATGCCGAGGCGGCGGAGTAGCTTCGGGGTCCTGCCCCGGTCGGTCCATCGGATTGACCGGGGTGCCGCGCCGCGCTACCGCTCGCCCGGATGACAAGCCGCCCGCCGTTCCTTCAAGGCCTGACCGCCAGCCTGCCCATTGCCTTGGGCTACTTTCCCATCGCCTTTTCCTTCGGGGTGGCGGCGACACGGGCCGGGTTCACGGCGGTCGAGGCCTTCGCCCTTTCACTGATCATCTATGCGGGGGCGTCGCAGTTCCTGGCCCTGGCACTTCTGTCCTCGGGTGCGCCGGTCCTGGTTTCGGCCTTCACGCTCGTCGCGATGAACCTGCGGCATGTCCTCTACGGCCCGGCGCTGATGAAGGCTGCCGGGCGGGAGGCAAGCACCCGGCACGCCTGGGCCTGGGCCTTCGGTCTGACCGACGAGGTCTTTGGCCAGGCACTGGGGTCGTTGGCGCGGGGACAGCGGTTTTCGGAAGGCTACATGTTCGGGCTGGGCCTCGGGGCCTATGCAAGCTGGCTTGCGGGTACGGCCGTCGGGGCGGTGGCGGGCGGCGGGGCGCTGGACGGCTGGCCCGCAGTCAGCGCGGGGCTTGGCTTCATGCTTCCGGCGCTTTTCCTGGCGCTCCTTCTGTCGATCATGACGCGCCGGCAGCTTCCGGTCATCACGGTGGCTGCCCTTGCCACCGTGGCCGGGACACTTGCGCTGGACGCGACCAGCGGGATCCTTCTGGGAATGCTGGCCGGTGCGCTTGCCAGGCTGGTGCGGCGATGAACGCCGAACTTCTTGCGGTGGCCCTGATCACGGGTGCAGCGAACTGGGTGTTCCGCGTCCTGCCGACGCTGACGCGGACCGACCGGCTGGCACCGGGCGGCTGGCTGGAGCGGTTCCTCTCTGCTACCGGCCCTGCCGCGATCGGAACGCTCTTCGTGGCCTCGATCCTGCCCTTGCTCTCCAGTGATCCAGCCAAGCTTCTGCCAACGGTGGCCGGCACGATCGCTGTCGTCGCAGTCTATCTTGGCAACCGCTCGGTCGTCGGGGCGACGCTGGCGGGGGCCGTGGTCCACGGGCTGGCCTTCTGGCTTCTGGCCTGAGCGAAGGCTTGCGCGCGGGTCCCGCATGCGCGACGATCAAGGACAGCGACGGGAGGGGGACCGGGATGCTCGAGATCGACACGCAGAAGGTGGTGCAGGTGATCTTCCTCGCCCGCGAAGGCGAGGTCGGCGCGGCCGAGCTCCATGCCTTCATCAACGATCTGAACGATGACGAAAAGCCCCAGCTGACCGCCATCGCCTGGGTCGGTCGCGGTGCCTTCGAGCCCGAGGATTTCGACGAAGCCGTCGCCACCGCCATCGCCGAGGCGACAACGCCAACGGCAGACTACCTGATGGGCATGCCCCACCTGGCCGAGAACCTGGAGGCGGGGCTTGAGGCGCTGGGGATCGATGTGTCGGGCGAGGAAGAGGATTTCCTCTGACCCGAAGGCAGGGGCCACCTTGCAGTGCGAACATCGAGTGCACATCTTGTGACCTAAAAAGGTAAAAGGTGCATCATGGCACAGACAGAGTCGATCAGACTGACCTGTCCTGCCTGCGGGCAGGGCAACCGGGTGCCGGCATCTCGGCTGGCAGACGATCCGAAATGCGGCGTCTGCGGGGCCCCCCTGGCGGACGGGCGTGTGGCCACGCTTGACGCCGCGACCCATGACCGGGTCACGCGGGGGGACGGGCTGCCGGTGGTCGTCGACTATTGGGCGCCCTGGTGCGGCCCCTGCCGGATGATGGCCCCCGAATTCGCGAAGGCGGCGCAAGCCCTGGCGCCTGAGGTGCGGTTCATGAAGCTGAACACCGAGGAGCACCCGGAAGTCTCGGCCCGGGCGGGCATCCGGGGCATCCCGGCGCTGATCCTCTATCGCGGGGGCCGCGAGGTGGCCCGGCTGGCCGGAGCCCGCCCCGCCGCCGAAATCGTCGCCTTCGCCCGTCAGGCCGTACGCGGGTGACGCCCGGGCCTGCGGCTTGACAAGGCCGCAGAGATACGCGAGACAGCCGCCGGGTCGTTGGGGCAGTAGCTCAGTTGGGAGAGCGTATCGTTCGCAATGATAAGGTCAGGGGTTCGATCCCCCTCTGCTCCACCAATGACCATCGGCCAGGATGATGAGAATAGAGGGAAAGCCTCAAGCGCATTGAGGCTGTCCGACCATCATACCTGCCACCGGGCCGCCGCTTAACCCGATGCGGACGATTCCACCCCCTCAGCGCTTCCAGATCGGCGGGATGACCTGGCCCCGGCGGATGGCAATGAAAAGCAGGATCGCCCCGGCCGTGGTGCAGAAGATCAGCGCGAAGATCGACAGTTCCAATCCGAAGTTTCCACCGGTCCAGAAGGCCGGCCCCTCGATCGTGGCCTTCAGAAGTCCCTGATCAGCCGGGCCACCCGAGACCACGCTGGAATAGATCCCCTCCTGCACGAAGTTCCAGCCCATGTGGATGCCGATGCAGATCCAGAGGCGCCGGGTGACCATGTAGGCAGCCGAAAGCAGGAGACCGGCCTCGATGCTGATGTAGGCCGCCCCGGCCACTGTGGCACCGGGGTTCGTCAGGTGCAGGAAGCCGAAGACGAAGGACGAGATCAGGATTGCCACCCAGCTGCCAAGTATGGTCTCGACCGACTGGAACAGAACGCCGCGGAAGATCAGTTCCTCGAAGATACCGGACTTGATCGCCAGCGCGAGGGCGGGAAGCAGGAAGGCCACCGAGTTTACCCCGTCGACCTTGTAATAGCCCATCAGCATCACCGACAGCGCGACGGCCGTAAGGAGCCCCGCGCCGATCAGGATGCCGATGCCCCATTCCCGCACCCATCCGCGCGTCGAAAGCTCGGTCACCTCGCGGCGTTCGATGAGCCTTCCGTAGGCCAGATAAACGGCAATTGCGCCAAGACCCAGCGCGATCATGGCCGCTATGTTGAGCAGCGGGCGGTCATGAAGGTAGTCCAGGACCCATTGGGCCGTGCCCATGAAGTAGAACAGGGCGCCGCCGAAGACGATCAGGCGGACAAGGGCGAGGACGACCTGAAGCCAGATCGGTCGCTGGGTGGCGATGGTTGTGGTCATCTGGTAAGCTTCCCTCTGTTGGTTTCTTCTTGTCCCGCGTCCGTGGCCGCCAAGACGACGGCCCCGGGGATGTCTTTGGTGCCGACCTGCACGCTGAATTGATCGCCGGTCGGTCTGTCCGGTTCAGTCCGACGGCAGGATGAACCTGGGTTTCAGGGTATCGATGCAGCCGGTGGCCAACGGCTCCCCGGGCCGTTCGACGAAAGCCATGCCGATATCCTTGGCGCATTGCGAGAAGACCAGGGCCGCGTGTCCCGCCTCGGGGAAGCCCAGAGCGGTCGCGCGGCTCAGCCCCCCGGCCGCCAGCAGCGCCTCTTCGGTCGAGGTCTGGGTGTCGTTGAAGCCGTACATCACCAGCGTCGGGATGTCGCTTTTCACCGCCTCATGGAAACCAGGGAACGGCAGGGCCGGCGGAATGTAGGGACAAAGCTGGTAAAGGCTGTCATCCACGTTCGCCGACTTGGCGAGGAACTTGAACTTCAGCCCGTCCACCACCGCCTGCATCTGTTCGCGAGAGTTGAAGGGGACATCCTCGGTGCAGGCGACGACCATCAGGTCCAGGATCTCGACGATCGGCTTGTATAGGCCGCGCGCCTCTTTCGACACGGCGGCGAAGACCTCGGCGACATCGCCGTCGGGCAACTGGTCGAGAAGGGCAAGGGTCGGCGGAATGTCGGCGGCGGGCAGGTGCGTCTCGATCAGCGTCCGCAGGACGGCGCGGTCCGGGGTCTGGTGCGCGAGGGCGGCATAGGCCGCGGCGAAGCTCAGCATGTCCTCCTTTGACCGCGTGGCGATCATCGCGTCGGTCATCGCCTTGTCCAGCCGCTGCGCAAGACTCGTCGCGCCAAGGGCCGACCGGGCCAGCGAATCCGACAGGGACGACAGCGCATAGCCGGTGAATGTCGCGTCGCGCCTGGCCGTCGCCGCGCCCTCGAGCAGAAGCCGTGCAATCACCGTCTGCTCGGGCGTCAGCTTTTCGGCATAGGGCTTCAGCATCTCGCCCCCGTCGGGAGCCTTCGTCGCCGCACCCGAGGCCAGAAGGTCATAGGTGCCGCTCTCGCCCCGGTCCCATTCGGTGACGATCAGGGGGATGTAGCCCGTCGCGTTGGGCCAGTGGCCGAAGGTGTTGCGGTCCTCGAAAAGCTTGATCAGCGTCGACACGTTGATCTCGGGCCGCCCGCGCGCCGCAGGGATCGGGTTCTTCTCCAGCTTGACCGCGACCCGCTGGATCGTGGCCTCAAGGTCCGGGAAGGCAGCCGCGCAGGCCGCATCCGCCGCGCATTGGTTGATGACCTGCTGTACGCCTTCCTGCACCGGAAGGATGTTCGTGTCATAGGCACGGGCGTTCGGCGGGAAGACGCTGTCGATCACGACCGACCGCACGCCTTCGGGGGCGGAGCGCATGACTTCGAGCGCAAGCTTCGTGCCATAGGAGATGCCGTAGATGTTGTAGTCGCCATAGCCAAGGGCCTGCATCAGAGCCCGAACATCCCTGGCGTTCTGCACGGTATTGTAGGCCGCAAGGTTGCGGCCGCCGTCCTTCAGCTCACCCGTGCATTTGCCGAAGATCTCCTCGATCTTTGCCCCGTCGAGACTGGCCGGATTGAACAGCGCCTCAAGACTGTTCTCGAAGGTCGAGAAACAGGTCACCATGTCCGACGATATGCCCGCCGCCCGCTGGTCGAAGGTCACCACGTCGCGACGCGCCCGGTGGCCCTCGAAGATCGGCACGACGATGCCTGCCAGATCCCGGACAGCCCCGCCGCCCGGGCCGCCGTGCAGGTAGACCAGCGGATCGGGGGCCGGGCTTTCGGTATGTGCCTTCAGGACCGCAAAGCTGAGCTTGATGCGCGGCCCCTCCGGCGCATCATGGTCCTCGGGCACATCAACCCGACCGCAGATGACCGTCTTGCCCTCGACCTCGGCCGCCGGCAGGGGGCGCGGGCAGGCCTCGATCGTCACGGGATACTCGGGCACGGCACCTCCTGCGGCGATGACGGGAAATGCCTTGTCCGCCGGCTCTGCCGCAAGCAGCGCCATCACCGTGGCAATGACCTGATCTGGCGTCACGGCAGTTTCCTTTCAGGCAAAGGGCAACTGCCCCATGGGTCTTGGGCGCTGCCTAAATGACGGAGATGTTATCGTGACTGTGATGTGCCGCTATCCGGAAAGCGAAGGGCCGCCCCGTCGCCGGCGTGTCTCGCTCGGCAACTCACCGAAAGCGCGACGATAGGCCTGCGAAAAGCGGCCCAGGTGCAGAAAGCCGCATTCCATCGCGGCGCTGGTGACCGAGTCCGCCTCGTCCCGGTCGAGTATCCGCTCCCGCACCCGTTCAAGCCGCACCTGCTGAAGGTATTCCCTGGGCGACACGCCTTTGACGGACTGGAAGGACAGTTGCAACCAGCGCGGGCTGACCTCCAACTCGGCGGCAAGCCCCGTCAGGGACAAGGCTTCGTCCGACCGGGCCCTGATGATGTCGCAGGCTCGGCTTACCCGCCGGAACTCGGATATCCCGCCGATTGGCCACCCCGGCGGACGTTCCTTGCCGAAGCCTTCGGATACAAGATCCGTGATCAGACCGACGAACTCGTCCCGGGCCCTGGGGGTGAAAAGGCGGTCCTCCCGCCGGAAAAGATCGTCGGCGAGGTCGGGCAACAGCTGCCGCATCTGCCGGGCGAAAACCGTGTCGATCTTTCGTACTGCACTGCTTGTTGCCTGTCCGGATTCGCCTGATCGCGCTTCTGCCAGCAATTGAACCATGTATCGCGGCACGAGCACCGTGGTTGCCACGAATGGGCCGTCCTTCGGCGCGGTCACCCGTGTGCGCCGCTGCTCGGCGGCGATCATCACCATCGTGCCAGCGTCAAAGCCGTATTCGGCTCCTCCGGTCTCCATGTCCAGGCGGCCCGCGGTCGGGATCAGGATGGTGACGCAATCGGGATCCTCCAGCACTACCTCGTGCCCGCTTGAGATCACCCGCCCGAAGGTGATCCCCGTCTCGCCAAGGCGAAGCGCATCGACCACGACGCCCGAGCCGCGCCTTTCAACATCCAGCAGCCGCGAGTTTGAAAAAAGCAGTGATGAGGCGCCGTGCGGATCGCGGAAGGCATGTGTCTGCCGGCGTTCGCGGTTCTGATCTGGCGGGACCAAATCCTTCACGTCGACCGCTCCCGGTGTTCAACAGCCGCTAACAAACCAACGCTACTGCCTTGTTCCAAGGATGCAAGGAAGCGTTTTGTCGCGACCGGAAAGACTATCTTCTGCGAAGAATGTTGCCTCTGAAATCACCATCTTGCCGACCGGCGCCTAAAGTCGACCACTTCATGGGCGCGTCCGCTCCGTCCGGCGGGCCGGCAACGCATGGACCGGTCCGGCCCGACCAAAGCGGATGCGTGCCGCTATCGCGCAGGGTCGACGTGAGTCCGGCCGATGTTCCGCATTAGCCACAGGCCGTAGATCGCGTTCGGCAGCACCACGAGGACCGGCACCAGCTGCACGAGTCCCGATGCTTCTGTGCCGGGGGCGGCTTCGACGGACGGGTTGCCCTGCGACAGTCCATGGGCCGCGCCCGCCAGGGTGAAGGTCGCGAAATCCCAAAGCGCATGGACCGCAATCGGCAGCCAGAGCGAGCCTGACCGCAGGCGCAGGGCAATGAAGAGAAGGCCCGACAGGAAGGCCGCCGTCGACTGGATCAGCGCCGCCTGAAGGTCCCCGGTGATGAAGACGTTCAGACTGTGCATCGCCCCGAAGATCAACGAGGTTGCCAGCACGGCCAGCCAGATCGGAACCGCGTGGCGAAACGCCTGCAGCACCGCGCCGCGCAGCATCATTTCTTCGGAAAAACCGACGAAGAGGCAGTTGATGAACACGATGCCCAGCGTCAGAAGCGGGGGCAGGCCGCTGTAGACGGCAAAGCCGATCGCTCCAAGGATATAGAGCATAGGCAGCCATGCGAGACGCCAGCTTGCCGGCGGGGGGGCGCGGTTCAGGCCGACGTCGCTCCAGCCTTGCCAGAGACACACAGAAAGGATGAACGCGCCGGCAAGGAACCATGTCCAGCCGAAGCCGCGCGAAATCACCTCCTCAAGGGACATGTCGCCCGGGTTGAAAAGCTTGCCCGCAAAGACCGTGATCCCGACCCAGACCACAAAGGCAAGAAGCGTGAGGGCGATGCGCCTGGTCATTCAGGTCTCGATGGGCTTACAGCCAGGAACGTTCCACGCCTGTCGCTGGCGACGCATGCTGGACCCTTTCCCTGCAGTTGCACTGCCGGAGTTCGGCCCGATGCGCCCGGTATCGCGACACGGCCGGAACCGGCCAGATCTCGGGTCAGAGCGAGCCTTCGCTGCCGGTGAACATCACTTCCTCGACCGTGCCGTCGTTCGAAGCAAGGCAGCGCCACGGTGCCGTGGCACCCGGAATGGTTGCCTCGACCTGGGTTCCGGCCTCCGAGAAGAGATAGTTGAACACCGACACGTCTGCTGTCCGGTTCCCGGTCTGACGGGCGATGGCGCCAACACAGGCCTGGTAGGCCGGGGTCGCGCGATCCGCTGCAGTTGGCGCGATGGAGGTGACAGCTACTGGCGCCGTATCGACGCAACCGGCCAGGGCGGCGAAAGCAACGGCGGAAATCAGGACTGCGCGCATCGGAATGATCCTTTCTGGGTCCGGTCCGGAAAACCTAGGTCCGGCCTTCTGCACTGTCTATCCGATAAGCGAACTCCCGCGTCTGCTTCAGGCTTGCAGTTTCGCGGGAGCGAGCTTGCGGAAACCCGGACGGCGGGAGGCGACCAGCGGGGAGAGGGCGGCGATGGCCAGCAGGAGACCCGCCAGTGCCACGAAGATCGCCGGGAAGCCCACGTAATCGGCGGTCAGGCCGATCAGGGGCGGGGCGATGAACATCCCGCCGTAGCCGATGAACGAGACCGCCGCGATCGCCGCGCCGGGGGTCGCTCCGCCGTGGCGGCCGGCGGCGGAGAAGAGGATCGGCACGATGTTCGCAAGGCCGATCCCGGACAGCGCGAACCCGGCCACGGCCACCGTGGCCGAGGGGGCGAGGGCGGCCAGGGCCATCCCGGCGGCCGCGATGACGCCCGAGGCGCCGAGCAGGGGCACCGCACCCACCCGGTTCCGGACTGCGTCGCCGCAGAACCGCATCGCGGCCATCGCGGCGGAGAAGAGGGCGAAGGCCATGCCTGACATCTCCACCCCAGCGGCATGGTCGGTGGAGAGGTAAAGCGCGCTCCAGTCGAGGACGGCGCTTTCGGGGACGAAGGCGAGGAGAGCCATGAAGCCGATCAGATAGATCGTCCAGCCCTGCCGCCAGATGCCGGTCCCGGTGGTGGCTTCGGTCTCCTCCGCCGCCACCTGGGCGCCGGAGAGCTGCGACCAGCTGAGGGCGACGAGGGCGAGGGCGAGCCCCAGCACGGCAAGCGCGTGGCCCTGGCTGCCCAGCATTGCGATGGCCGGCCCGCCGAGGGCGCCGCCAAGAAGGCCGCCGACGCTCCAGAACCCGTGGGTCGAGGAGAGGATCGCGCGGCCCGAGGCCTGCTCCAGCTCCACGGCGTTGGCATTCGTGGCGACGTCCATCATCGCGATGCTGGCCCCGAGGGCTGCGATGGCGAGGGCGAGGGTCGCGATGGTGGGGGCGAGGACGGCGGCGGGGAGAGCGGCCGCACAGGCGACGGCGGTCCAGCGGACCAGCGCCCGCGAGCCGTGGCGGGCGGTCAGGCGGCCGGAAAGGCACATCGCGGCCATCGACCCGATCCCCATCCCGAGGATCAGGAGGCCGAGGGTGGATTCGGTGATCCCGTGGCGGGGGAGGAGGAGGGGGATCTGCGGCGCCCAGGAGCCGAGGATGGCCCCGTTGAGGAGGAACATCGCCGAGATGGAGACACGCCAGCGGCGGGCTTCGGAGGGATCGAGGGGCATGGGCAAACCTGTGAAGGGGGGCTTGCGGGGACCATGCCGGAGATCGGGGCGGCGGGCTGTTCCCGGGGAAACAGGGGGCGCGGGTCAGGGGGAGCGGGGGCGGGGGCCGCAAGGGACTCCCCTCCCGTGACCACGGTGGTCAAATCGGGTAAGGGTTTGATTTTGCTGAGAAAGGGGTGTGGACGTTAGGGATTTGTTAAGGGGATGGTTAAAGGATGACAGACTTATGGTGTTCACTGGTTTAGCATTGCAAGAATGTCTTGGACTATGACCTTGACGTCGTCGCAAACCTCGTCGGGGTTCAGCTGCGCCGCTACATCGAACTTTGTAACACCAAACTTCTTCTCAATTGAGTTTGCGCCAACTTCCATTAGCTCTTTTCCGCGAAGGTCCTTAATGACTTGGTGAACATTCTGTGCGGTGAAGTTCGCAGGTATAGCAACTGCATGCTCGTCCGCAAGAAACGCCTGGACTTCCTCCAATGAAACACCTGCTGCCCGAGAAATGGCTTGCGGGCAAACGACATAGTTCTCAATGTGCCTTCTCTGCCAAACCCGAAGTTTGAGATTTGGATTATCATTATTGTCTGACTTATCTCTCAAAGTTAAATCATCGACATTATTCTGAGCAAGATCGTCCCGGTCCCCGATACTCACCGCACGCAAGTCTGGAATATCGCCCTTAAGCTGCAAGTACAGTTGCTTGCGCTCCTTAGATGATCCCGTCCATGCCCACATCACGACGTCAACGGGAATAGGCATCCCGATCTTCTCAGCCATTAATCTGATGAATCGAGCATCACTTTCGTTCTCAACTAACAGCAGCGCCTTTGATTTCTTTAGACGATCCAAGCGTGGCGAGAACTCACTACCCAAGCCAGCAAATAAGCCCATCCGAGCGGATTCATCGCTCAAGTACTTTGCATTACTACCTTTAAACATCAGTATCTTAGCGTGATCTGCCCAACGAAGGATCTCAGTGCTGTGAGTTGCAAGAAGAACCTGCTTTTCTCCTTTGTGAGCGATGCTTTCCAGTTCGGAAATCAAGAGTGTTTGCAGACTAGAGTGAAGATGGGCGTCTGGCTCATCCAACAAAAGGACGTCGGTATCAGGATCGAGTGCCAAGGAGAATACACTTAACCATTGTAAGAAGCCGCTACCCTCGGCCATAAGATCCCGCGGCTTAAATTTCGGAAACTTCTTAATGCGCGTTTTGTCCCACTGGCCCTTAACTAGGCTCACTCGGATGTAACTGTGGTATAGGTCGTTAAAAGGGCTAACTGAAAGACTCGCTTGAAAGTATCTTCCCATTGCCGACTGCAACATTTCCCAAGGATCGCTTTCGCGAAGCTTCCTAAGGTCAGATGTCTTAATTCGGCCTTCTGCGTCCTTGAGCTCAGCGCGACGGCGTTGATTGGTGCTCTCAAGTTCAAATAGAAGATTGCGGATGATGCCCCCTACCAAACCACTGCCAGTCAGGGATCGACGCTGTGCAACACTCATTCGTTGCTCTTTCGCGGCTATTCCAGCAAAGGGTGGCACAAAGGCGATTCGGGGCGTTTTGTCACCAATAGCGATATTTGAACTTGTCTGCTTAATGAAGAGTCGATCATTGGCCAATGCTAGGCTAATGCATAAGAACTTTTCGTCGCCGGCATCATTTCTCCATGTTGGCATTACAGATAGTGTATATCCGTCTGCTCCGGGTACTTGGTTGGTCAGGTTGGTCCAAAGATGGGCTAGAGATGGAACTTGGATAGGTGAGAACTCGTCGTCGGAAAGGCCAACACCCTGCCCAGTATGTGCTGGAGTTAAGGCTTCTTCACCCTTCTCATTCTTAAGGACCGTGAGACAGAAATCCCAAACTGCTAGTGACTGCAAGACTGTTGATTTGCCGGAGTTGTTGCCACCAGCCAACAGCGAAAGACCATTTGGATTGACTTTAATGATCTCGTTCTTAAATTTCTTGAAGTTCTTCAGTTCAAGCTTTTCAATCACAATGCACCCGAGAGCAGCGCCTTTAGCAGGCACTCTATTCTAGGTTGACTCTTTTCTTCAAGGGGTATCCCTCACACCCCCATATGCCTCACCCGCGCGCCCCACTCGATCGCGGCGGCGTGGAGGCGGTCGATCTTCAGCTCGTCGCGGACCTCTTCCAGCATCCGGAGCTCGACCTGGGAGTGCCTGCCGTCCGCCGTGACCACGTCGCAGGCGAGTGCGTAGGCGGTCTCGTAAAGGCGCTCGGGCAGGGCCTCGCGGATCAGGCCGAAGAGGGCGTCCAACCCGTCCTCTTCCTCAAACAGGTCAAAGACGGTGCGACTGACGCGCTGGATGCGGTCGGGGTCGTAGGTGGCGAAGATCGGCATGTGGTTGACCATGCGGGTGATCGCCACAAGCTCGGCGGTGCGGACGTCCTGGTCGGAGGCGGAGCAGGCCACCATCACGGCGACGAGGGCATCCTGGGGGGACATGGCGGATTCAGGCATGGGCGGGCTCCTTCGGTTGGGCCGGAGATTATTGACGAGGCAGTGGGGGGGCAATAGAGGACGGGTGCCCGCGACATTGGGTTTGCGGGCGGATCACGGAGATATGCGATGAGTGCCCTGCGCGACGCGGCGATGAATTCGAAGGCCTGGCCCTTTGAAGAGGCCCGCGCGGTGCTGAAGCGCTATCGGGGCAAGGACCCGGCGAAGGGCTATGTGCTCTTCGAGACGGGCTATGGGCCGAGCGGTTTGCCGCATATCGGGACCTTCGGCGAGGTGGCGCGGACGACGATGATCCGCCGGGCCTTCGAGATCATCAGCGACATCCCGACGCGGCTGATCTGTTTTTCCGACGACGTGGACGGGATGCGGAAGGTGCCCGAGAACGTGCCGCAGCAGGAGATGCTGCGGGGGCACATGCAGAAGCCTTTGACCTCTGTGCCGGACCCCTATGGCGAGTTCGAGAGCTTCGGGCACCACAACAACGCGATGTTGCGGCGGTTTCTGGATACGTTCGGGTTCGAGTATGAGTTCATCTCGGCCACCGAATTCTACAAGAGCGGCCGGTTCGACGACACGCTGCGGCTGTGTGCGGAGCGTTATGACGCGATCATGAAGATCATGCTGGCGTCTTTGCGCGAGGAGCGTCAGCAGACCTACAGCTGCTTTTTGCCGATCCACCCCGAGACGGGGCGGGTGCTTTATGTGCCGATCAAGCATGTGGATGCGAAGGCGGCGACGGTGACCTTCGATGACGAGGCGGGCCGGGAGTGGACGCTGCCGGTGACGGGCGGGCATGTGAAGCTGCAGTGGAAGCCGGATTTCGGCGCGCGCTGGGCGGCGCTGGACGTGGACTTCGAGATGTACGGGAAGGACCATTCCACCAACACGCCGATCTATGACGGGATCTGCGAGGTGCTGGGGGGGCGGGCGCCCAATCACATGACCTATGAGCTGTTCCTGGATGACCAGGGGCAGAAGATTTCGAAGTCGAAGGGGAACGGCCTGACGATCGACGAATGGCTGACCTATGCGGCGACGGAGAGCCTTTCGTACTTCATGTACCAGAAGCCGAAGACGGCGAAGCGCATGCATTTCGACGTGATCCCGCGGGCGGTGGATGAATATCACCAGCAGCTGCGCGCCTTCCCCGAGCAGCCGGTGGACCAGCAGGTGAATAACCCGGTCTGGCATATCCACAACGGCAAGCCCCCGGAGAGCCGGATGGTGGTGTCGTTCGGGATGCTCCTGAACCTTGCGAGCGTGGCGGGGGCGAAGGACGCGGGCGCGCTGTGGAAGTTCATCCGGCGCTATGCTCCGGAGGCTTCGCCCGAGAAGAACCCCGACCTTGATGCGGCAGCGGGCTTTGCGGTGCGCTACTTCGCCGACCGGATCGCGCCGACGCGGGTGTTCCGGCTGCCCACCGACAAGGAGCGGGCGGCGATGGAGGACCTGGTGGCGCGGCTGAAGGTCTGGGACGGCGGGCTGGATGACGAGGCGCTGCAGTCGATGGTCTTCGCCGTGGGCAAGGAGCACGGGTTCGAGCCGCTGCGCGACTGGTTCAAGGCGCTGTACGAGGTGCTGCTGGGGGCGTCGGACGGGCCGCGGTTCGGCGGGTTCATCGCGCTTTACGGTGTCGAAGAGACCGTGGCACTGATGGAGCGGGCGCTGAAGGGCGAGTTCGTCGCCTGAGGCAGGTCAGGTTCGGTCTTGGCTTTGGCCGCGCTTGCGCTAGCTCTCGGTCGGGGACGTCTGACCGAAGGACCGCGCCATGCGCCTTGCCGCCTTGCTTTTCGCCGTGACCCTTGCCCTGCCTGCCGCCGCGCAGGAAGGCCCGATCCAGCAAACGATCCAGAGCCAGATCGAGGCCTTCCAGGCCGATGACTTTGCCCGTGCCTTCACCTTCGCCAGCCCGAACATCAAGGGCCTCTTCCAGACGCCCGAGAACTTCGGGGCGATGGTGAAGAACGGCTATCCGATGGTCTACCGTCCGGCGGATGTGCAGATGCTGGAATTGCGTGAGATCGCCGGGAACCTCTGGCAGCGGGTCAGGATCACGGATCAGGCCGGGGCGGGCTGGTTTCTGGACTACATGATGGTCGAGACGCCGGAAGGCTGGCAGATCAACGCGGTGCAGATCCTGCCGGCGCCGGACGTCGGGGCCTGAGCCCGGTCCACTGGCTTCCCCTTACCTTGACACTTGCCCAGACGGGACGCAGGCCGCGGTGTCGCGACGTGCTTTTCGCCGGGTGCAGGCGTTGCGTGGTCACTGGCCGGGCGCGCGGCGGACTGAGAGCCGGTTAAGCGATCCTTGCTACCCCATTGCCCAAAGACGGCGCGGCTTGCCCGCCCGTCCGGGTCATTGGCGCGAAGCGAGGGAATCTGATGAACAAGGCTATCACCGACGGGCTGGTCCTGATGCCGCCGGCATTCTCGGCCGGCTTGAACCTGTGGTCGCGCGAGGACGGAACGCCGGGATCAGGATCCTACCAGGGTCAGCCGAACGCCGCCCTTGTGACCAACGACCAGGATTTCGCGGGGTGTCTGGAGCTGCAGAAGACCGACGCCGTGCAGAAACTGCGGTCCTTTGCGCAGACGCCGGTTCAGGCCGGCCTGTACCTGAGGGTCACGGCGCGGATCAAGGCGGTGGCGGGAAGCCTGCCCGCAGTGCGGATTGCCACCTGGGCGGGGAATGCCAGCGGACAGAACGTGGCCACGGTGACCCAAACCGGGCCGAGCGTGCAGCTGACCACCTATGGGCAGGTGGTGACGGTCAGCGCGATCATCTCGCCCGCCAACCGGACGGGTGTGGACCTGGCCTGGACGCCGGTGGTTGCTTACGCGCATATCGGACTGGATCTGACGGGCCCGAACGGCGGCGTGGTCAGGATCGACGACATCGTGGTCGAGGATGTCACCAACATCTTCATCCGCAAGCTGATGGACTGGGTCGACGTGCGCGACTATGGCGCGCTGGGCAACGGGACGACCGACGATACGGCGGCCTTCCTTGCGGCGGATGCCGATGCCAATGGCAGGATGATCCTGGTGCCGTCCGGGGTATTCCGGTTGAACAGCGATGTGTCGATCGAGAGCCGCATCCGGTTCGAGGGCACGGTGTCGATGCCGGCAGGCCGGCGGCTGACGCTGACGCGGAACTTCGACCTCGACACCTATGGGCAGGCCTTCGGATCAGAAATCGACGGCTTCAAGCGTGCCTTGCAGGCGCTGTTCTACTTTACCGATCACGTGGCGCTGGACCTTTCGGGCCGCCGCGTCGACATGACCGAGCCGGTCGACGTGGCCGCGGTGGGCGCGCTGAGCACCTTTGTCAGCCGCCGCGTGGTGCGGAACGGGTCCCTGAACGCGGTCCCCGGGCCGGGCTGGGATACGGAAACCTATACCTCGGTTGCGACCTATGCGGCGGCCTCACCCTTCACGCTGACCGGCGTGGCGAACGTAGCCAATATCCCGGTCGGATCGCTGGTGCAGGGCACCGGCGTCGGCCGAGAGGTCTATGTACGGTCGAAGAACGTTGCGGCCGGGACGCTGGAGATCAGCCAGCCGCTGTTCGGTGCCACGGGAACGCGGACCTATACCTTCCGCCGGTTCAAGTACCTTCTGGATTTCAGCGGCTTCAACCAGCTGTCGCGCTTTGAGCTTGAGGACATCGAGTTCAATTCGAACGGCGTCTGTTCGGGCGTGATGCTGTCACCGGTGGGCGCGACCATGCGCTTTGTGTCCTGCAGCTTCAACCGGCCGCTGGACCGGGGCATCACCTCGATCGGGATGGGGTGTCAGGGGATGTTCGTCGACATGTGCCAGTTCCTGTCGAACGAACAGGACCTGGACGTCGTCGCCCGCACCTCGATCGCGCTGAACGTGCAGGCCAACGATACCAAGCTGCGCAATAACCGGGTGGTGCGGTTTGCGCATTTTGCGGTGGTCAACGGCACGGGTCACCTGATCCACGCCAACCACTTCTTCCAGGGCGACAATGCCGGATCGGGGTTGCGCCGGGCCGGGCTGATCTTCACCCAGACCAACATCTCGACCGTGGTGACCGGCAACTACATCGACAACTGCTTTATCGAATGGGGCAACGAGCATGACGCCGCGCCCGAGTGGGCCGGGGAGTTCTCGTTCGGCGGGCTGAACATCGTGGGCAATGTGTTCATCGCGGGAAACACGACGTCGGCGTTCCGTTTCATCGTGGTCCGGCCTTATGGCCCGGGGCATTACCTGAACGGGTTTTCGCTGGTGTCGAACAGTTTCCGCGTGATCGGGAACACCGTCGATCGCGTGGACATGGTGGACACGAGCCTTGCCACCCTGGACCTCGCGCAGTCGCGGAATGTGCGGGTGGAGGGGAACAGCTTCAACAACGTGACCCAGCCGATCATGAACCCGGTGACGCTGGTGCATACGCAAGGCACGGCGGCGGAGACCTGGAATGTGGATGCGGGAACCTTCATCCCCTTCGGCGCGCGCATCCGGCTGGTGAATTCGGTGATGCCGGAAGGGATCATCACCAACGGGGCTGGCCAGGCGCGCTATCCGATGCCCTATGCCAATCCGGGGACGGGGTCGTCCGGCTCTCAGGCGCAGTTGCGCTGGGGCGAGGCGGTACGGGGCAGGGTGATCGTCAACATGCGGATGGATGTGCCGTCGTAAGGGCGCTTAGCTGGTAAGGGTTGGGTGCGGTCCTTCGGGGCCGCCCTTTGCTACAGGTCCTGGGGGTCAAGGCGGAAGGCCCGGGCGAAGCCGCCGTTCAGCAGGGCCGAGACAGGGGTAAGCCGGACGAAGGCGAAGTCGGGGAGGTCGATGTAGATCCGCGCCTTGGGGTTCCGGTCAAGCCAGCGGTCGCGCATGCCGGGACGGGCGGGGTCATCCGCCGCGACGAAGGCGGCCTCGGCCCGGATCATCAGGCGGGGGTGGGTGAGGGGATCGCCCTTGTCGCCCACCTCGCCCAGCATCAGCGCGCAGGGCGGGCGGTCGCGGAGGGCGCGGAAATGCGGGGCAAGGCCGGAGACGAGGGTCAGGAGCCCAGCCTCGGGGTCACGGGCAAAGGCGATGCGGCTGATCCCCGGCGTGCCGGTGTCCGGGTCGGTCCAGGCCAGCGCGGCATGGCCGAGGGCCAGGAGGCGATGCGCCATCGCAAGCGCCTCGGCGTCGGCGGGCTGGACGGGGTCGGGGCGTGGGGGCCGGCCGGGCATCTGCCTGATCTCTTGTTGACAAGGGGGCGGGGGCAGGAGTCTTCTGTTGTCATTCGCGCGGACAAGCCAGCGATTACTGGCGCTTTCCCGATCGGATGCGATCATGACCGATACCACACCCGGCCGCAACGACCGGACCGAGTTCCTGCCCAAGCTCTTCACGGTCTGGCGGGAGGGCTATGGTCTTTCCGACCTGAAGGCCGATGCGCTGGCCGGTTTGACCGTGGCCATCGTGGCGCTGCCCCTGTCGATGGCGATCGCGATTGCCAGCGGGGTGGGGCCCGAACGCGGGCTTTACACGGCCATCGTCGGCGGGTTCCTGGTCAGCGCGCTGGGTGGGTCGCGCTATCAGATCGGCGGGCCGGCGGGGGCGTTTATCGTCCTGGTCTCGGCCTGCGTCATGGCGACCGGGCTGGAGGGGTTGATCCTTGCGACCTTCCTCTCGGGGCTGGTGCTGATCGCGGCGGGGGCGCTGCGATTGGGCACCTACATCCGATACATCCCCTATCCGGTGACGGTCGGGTTCACCGCCGGGATCGCGGTCATCATCTTCGCAAGCCAGCTGCGCGAGATGTTCGGGCTGACCCTGCCGGGGGCAGAGCCCGGGGAAATCCTGGAAAAGCTTCGGGCCCTGTGGGAAGCGCGGGACACGGTAACGCCCGCGGCCTTCGGTGTGGCGGTGGCGACGATGGCGATCATCCTGGCGCTGCGCCGCTGGCGGCCGCATTGGCCCGGGATGCTGATCGCGGTTGCCGTCGCATCGGCGCTGGTCGCGCTTCTGGGCCTGCCGGTTGCAACCATCGGAGCCAGGTTCGGCGCGCTCCCGAACATGTTGCCGGTTCCGGCCCTGCCGGACTGGTCGCTCTGGCAAGCTGCCCTGCCCTGGGCGCTGAGCTTTGCGCTGTTGGGGGCGATCGAGTCCCTGCTGTCGGCGGTCGTGGCGGACGGGATGAGCGGCGCGCGGCACCGGTCGAATGCAGAACTGGTGGCGCAGGGGCTGGCCAACATGGGGTCGGCGCTGTTCGGTGGGTTCTGCGTGACCGGGACGATCGCGCGGACGGCGACGAACGTGCGGGCGGGCAGCCGGGGGCCGGTCTCGGGGATGCTGCATGCCCTGTTCCTCCTCGTATTCCTGATGGTCGCTGCCCCCCTTGCGGGGCTGATCCCCCTTGCCGCGCTCGCGGGGGTGCTGGCCGTTGTGGCATGGGGGATGGCCGAGCGGCACGAGTTCGCCTCGCTTCTGCGGTCGTCGCGGGGCGATGCGATGGTGGTCAGCGTGACCTTCCTTCTGGTCGTATTCCGCGACCTGACCGAAGGGATCGTCGTCGGCTTCGCGCTGGCTGGCCTCGTCTTCATCAAGCGGATGTCCGAGACGGCGGGGATGCACCAGCCTGAGCACCTGCATGAGACGCCGCCGCGCAGCGATCTTGCGGTCTATCACATGCGGGGGCCCTATTTCTTCGGCTCCGCCGCCCAGGTGGGCAGCATCCTCGAGAAGATCGCCGAGGCGCCCCGCGCCATCGTCCTTGACATGTCCGAGGTGCCGATGATCGACAGTTCCGGGGCGCGGAGCTTTCATCGGCTTGCGGCGCGGGCGCAGCGCAGGGGCGGCCAGCTGTTCCTTGTCGGGCTGCCCCACCGCCTGCAGCGCGAGCTTGAAGTGCAGGGCGTGAAGGCACCCGATGTGCGGTTCCTTCCCGATCTTGCTGCGGTCGAGCGCGTTCTGGACCAGCGCGCCGAATCGACCTGACACGTTCGTTCGGGCAGACATGCCGAGCCGGATGTCTGCAAACGAAAGGCTTCACGAAAGCTCACGCCGACGTGAAGGGCAGGGGGTTGAAAAGCAACGGCATTCCCACGCCGACTTTTCAGAGTTTTCTGAATTGACCAATGCAGGGTCAATTAATTTACAGAATTATGCATGAAAATTAGGGGGTTACGTTTCGCTTAACAAAATGGTAACATCATGGCGGGAGAGAGCGTTCCGAGGGGCGGAACGACAGTCAGGAGGGGGCCTTTGGCCGGGTCCCTTCGAGGAGGCAAGCCATGACCGACCAATCACCCCTGAAATCGATCTATCCGGCATCCGCAGACTTCGTGGCAAAGGCGCATGTCGATGCTGCCGCATACGAAGCGCGCTATGCCGCCTCGGTGACGGACCCCGAGGGTTTCTGGGGCAAGGAAGGGCTGCGGCTGGACTGGATCAAGCCTTACACGAAGGTCAAGAACACTTCGTTCGCGCCGGGCAACATCTCGATCAAGTGGTTCGAGGATGGCGTTCTGAACGTCAGCGCCAACTGCATCGACCGCCACATGCTGACCCGCGCGAACCAGACCGCGATCATCTGGGAGCCGGATGATCCTAAGGAACCCGCCCAGCACATCACTTACGCCCAGCTTCTGGAGCAGACCTGCCGCCTCGCGAACGTGCTGAAGGCGCATGGCGTGACGAAGGGCGACCGCGTGGTCCTTTACATGCCGATGATCCCGGAAGCGGCCTATGCGATGCTGGCCTGCACGCGGATCGGGGCGATCCATTCGATCGTCTTCGGCGGCTTCTCACCCGACGCGCTGGCCAACCGCATCAATGACTCTGAAGCCAAGTTGGTCATCACCGCAGACTGGGCGCCGCGCGGCGGCAAGAAGACCGGGCTGAAGGACAACACCGACAAGGCGCTGCTGCATTGTTCGGACAGGGTGAAGGTGCTGGTGGCCAAGCGCACCGGCGACCAGACCTCGTGGGTCGAGGGCCGTGACTTTGATTTGACGGCAGAGATGGCGGCGGCCAAGCCCTATTGCCCGTATGTGGAGGTCGGCGCGGAAGACCCGATGTTCATCCTGTACACTTCGGGTTCCACGGGGAAGCCGAAGGGCGTGGTGCATACGACAGGCGGTTACCTCGTCTATGCCAGCCTGACCCATCAGGTCACCTTCGACTACCATGACGGCGACGTTTTCTGGTGCACCGCTGACGTGGGCTGGGTGACCGGCCACAGCTACATCGTCTACGGGCCACTGGCCAATGGCGCGACCACGCTGATGTTCGAGGGCGTGCCGACCTATCCAGACGCGGGCCGCTTCTGGGAAGTCTGCGCCAAGCACAAGGTCAACCAGTTCTACACCGCACCGACCGCGATCCGCAGCCTGATGGGCCTTGGGCCGGAGTGGGTGGAAAAGCACGACCTGTCGTCGCTGAAGCTTCTGGGGTCGGTGGGCGAGCCGATCAACCCCGAGGCCTGGAGCTGGTACAACACCCATGTCGGCAAGGGGAAATGCCCGATCGTCGACACCTTCTGGCAGACCGAGACCGGCGGTCACATCATCACCCCGATCCCGGGGGCGATCCCGCAGAAACCCGGCAGCGCGACGAAGCCCTTCTTCGGAGTGAAGCCCGAAGTGCTGGACCCGGCGACCGCAAAGGTGCAGACCGAGACGGCGACCGAAGGGGTCCTCTGCATCACGGACAGCTGGCCGGGGCAGATGCGGACGCTGTGGGGCGACCACCAGCGGTTCGAAGAGGCCTATTTCAGCCAGTACAAGGGCTATTACTTCACCGGTGACGGCTGCCGCCGCGATGCGGACGGCTATTACTGGATCACCGGCCGGGTCGATGACGTGATCAACGTCTCGGGCCACCGGATGGGTACGGCCGAGGTCGAAAGCGCGCTTGTCGCGCATGAGGCGGTGGCCGAGGCGGCGGTGGTGGGCTACCCGCACGACATCAAGGGGCAGGGCATCTATGCTTATGTGACCCTGATGAAGGGGATCGAGCCGACCGAGGACCTGCGCAAGAAGCTGGAAGCCTGGGTTCGCCAGGAGATCGGGCCGATCGCCAAGCCGGACCTGATCCAGTGGGCTCCCGGCCTGCCGAAGACCCGCTCGGGCAAGATCATGCGCCGCATCCTGCGCAAGATCGCCGAAAACGACTTTGGCAGCCTTGGCGACACCTCGACGCTCGCCGATCCTTCAGTCGTCGATGACCTGATCGCCAACCGGATGAACCGGGGCTGAACGGTGGCCCCCGTCATCATCCTTCTGGGGCCACCCGGCGCGGGCAAGGGCACGCAGGCGCGGATGCTGGAGGAGGACTTCGGTCTGGTCCAGCTTTCTACCGGTGACCTTCTGCGCGCGGCGGTGGCGGCGGGGACCGAGGCGGGGCTGAAGGCCAAGGCGGTGATGGAGGCGGGGCAGCTGGTCTCCGATGACATCGTGCTTGCCATCCTGAAGGACCGCATGGCCGCGCCCGACGTGGCAAGGGGTGTCATCCTCGACGGCTTTCCCCGCACCGCAGGCCAGGCGGCGGCGCTGGACAAGCTTCTGGCCGCAGCGGGCCAGCGCGTCACGGCGGCGATCAGCCTTGAGGTCGATGACGAGGCGATGGTCGCCCGCGTCTCGGGCCGCTACACCTGCGCCGCCTGCGGCGAAGGCTACCACGACGAATTCAAGCAGCCCGCGCAAGCGGGGGTCTGCGACAAATGCGGCGGCACCGGCTTCAAGCGCCGGGCCGACGACAACGCCGAGACGGTGCGTGAAAGGCTGACCGCCTATCACGCCCAGACGGCTCCGCTGATCGCGCATTACGATGCCCAGTCCGTTCTGGAACGCGTGCCGGCGATGGGATCCATCGACGGCATCCGCGCCATGCTGGCCGGTATCGTCGGGCGCGTCTCAGCCTGAGGGGAGGGGCCGTTCCCCCGGATGAACCGGGGGTGCGGGCAAGCAAACAAGGGAGAGTACAACATGGCAGACAAATCCTCTGCCAACGCCTATTGGGCAGCGAACATCCGGGTGATCGTCATTTCCCTGATCATCTGGTTCGCCTGTTCCTTCGGGCTTGGCATCCTGCTTCGGCCGGCGCTGTCCGGGATCAGTGTCGGCGGCGCCGACATCGGGTTCTGGTTCGCGCAGAACGGGTCGATCTTCGTGTTCCTGATCCTGATCTTCGTCTACGCGAAGGTCATGAACGGGATCGACCGCGCCCACGGCGTGGAAGAATAAGGGGGACCGGGACAGTGGATCAGTTTACCCTCAACCTTCTCGTGATCGGTGCCTCGTTTGCGCTGTATTTCGGGATCGCGTTCTGGGCCCGGGCGGGCTCGACCGCGGAATTCTATGCCGCGAGCCAGGGCGTTCCCCCGGTGATGAACGGCATGGCGACGGCGGCGGACTGGATGTCGGCCGCGTCCTTCATCTCGATGGCGGGCCTTCTCGCCTTCGGGGGCTATAACAACTCGGTCTTCCTGATGGGCTGGACCGGCGGCTATGTGCTTCTCGCACTGCTTCTGGCCCCTTACCTGCGCAAGTTCGGGAAGTTCACCGTGCCGGAATTCGTCGGCGACCGGTTCTACTCCACTTCGGCCCGCATGATCGCGGTGATCTGCCTTCTCGTCATCTCGATCACCTACGTTATCGGGCAGATGGTGGGCGTGGGCGTGACCTTCGCGCGCTTCCTGGAAGTGTCGACCACGACGGGCCTTCTGATCGGCTCGGCCGTGGTGTTCGCCTATGCGGTGTTCGGCGGGATGAAGGGCATCACCTATACCCAGGTGGCGCAGTACATCGTGCTGATCATCGCCTACACCATCCCGGCGCTGTTCATCTCGCTGAACCTGACGGGCAATATCCTGCCGCAGCTGGGCTTCATCGGGACCTATGCGCCTTCCGGTGGCGAGGTTTACTTCCTGGACAAGCTTGACCAGGTGGTGACCGACCTCGGCTTTGCCGCCTACACTGCTGACACCACGAACATGTTCAACATGTTCCTCGTCACGATGTCGCTGATGATCGGGACCGCGGGTCTGCCGCACGTGATCATCCGCTTCTTCACCGTGCCGAAAGTGTCGGACGCCCGCATCTCGGCCGGCTGGGCCCTGGTGTTCATCGCGCTGCTCTACACCGTCGCCCCCGCCGTGGGTTCGATGGCGCGCCTGAACATCACCACCACCTTCTGGCCGGGCGCCATCGAGGGCGAAACCTTCTCCAAGCCCGCGCTTTCGATCGCCGAGATCGACAGCAACCCGGATCTCGCCTGGATCCGGAACTGGGAAAAGACCGGCCTGCTGAAGTTCGAAGACAAGAACGGCGACGGGCTGATCCAGTACTTCAACGAGAAGAAGCCTGTGACTGACGCCACTGCCGCGCTTGCGGCTGCTAAGAAGGCGCTGGCCGATGCTGCTGCCGACGCTGACAAGGCCCCGCTGGAAGCCGCTATCGTCGAGAAGCAAGCTGCCCTTGACGCCGTCCTGGCCGATCCGGCAAATGGTCTGGGTGGCAAGTCGCTGGCCGAACAGGGCATCGTCGGCAACGAACTGACCACGGTCAACAACGACATCATGGTTCTGGCGAACCCTGAAATCGCTGCTCTGCCCGGCTGGGTCATCGCCTTGGTCGCCGCCGGTGGTCTTGCCGCCGCGCTCTCGACCGCTGCGGGCCTTCTGTTGGCCATCTCCTCGGCCATCAGCCACGACCTGATCAAGGGTGCGATCAACCCGAACATCAGCGAAAAAGGCGAGCTTCTGGCCGCCCGGATCTCGATGGCTTTCGCCATCGTGGTGGCGACCTGGCTTGGCTACGACCCGCCCGGCTTTGCCGCGCAGGTGGTGGCACTGGCCTTCGGTCTGGCGGCTGCGACGATCTTCCCGGTGCTGATGATGGGTATCTTCTCGACCCGCGTCGGCAAGGAAGGCGCGATCGCCGGCATGATCGTCGGCCTCGTCACGACCTCGGTCTACATCTTCCTCTACCTGGGCTGGTTCTTCATCCCCGGCACGAACGTGTACCCGAACACGCCTGACATGCACTGGTTCGGCATCTCACCGGCAGCCTTCGGGCCGATCGGGGCGCTTCTGAACTTCGCTACGGCCTACATCGTCTCGGCGATGAGCAAGGCTCCGCCGCAGGAAGTGCAGGACCTGATCCAGTCGATCCGCGTGCCGAAAGGTGCCGGCAAGGCGACGGCTCACTAAGACCAACGCGCCTCCGGGGACATCCCCGGGGGCGCACCCTTTCACCGGGCTTTGGGATCATGGATCAGGACAGCACACAGCTTCTGGCCTTCCTTGAGACGGTTCACCCCTATGACAGCCTGCCGCGGGACGAGATGGCGCGGGTCGCCGCTTCCTTCAGCCGCAGGCATTACGACGACGGCGCAATCATCTATTCGGCAGGAGAGCCGCTGGACGGCATCTTCCTGATCCTTCAGGGCGCGGTCGAGGTGCTGGAGCCATCGGGCAGCCTCGTCTCGCTCCTTGGCCCCCGCAACAGCTTTGGCGAACGTGGCCTGATGCGCGATGGTGTTGCCGTGACGACGGCGCGCGCGACCGAAGGTGCCGAAATCCTGATGCTGCCCGAGGCCGAATTCCGGCGGCTCATCGCCGGCTATCCGGCCTTCGAACGTTTCTTCCATCGCGGCCGCCAGCACGAAAACCGCGAGGCGGACATATCGACCCGAAAGGTGGGAGACCTGATCGCCCGGGCGCCGATCGCGGTGCCGGCAGAGACCTCGATCCGTGAAGCCGCGGGACGGATGCGAGACGCGCATATCTCGTGCCTTGCGATCACCGAAGGCGACCGGCTGGTCGGCATCGTGACCGCGCGGGACTTCGTGAACAAGGTGCTGGCGCAGGGACTGGACCCGGCGGCACCGGTCAGAACCGTGATGGCGGCCGATCCGATGGTGCTCACGCCGGACAGCCTTGGGTCCGATGTGCTGAACCGGATGCTGGAACACCGGATCGGGCATCTGCCGGTGGTGGATGACGGCAAGCTTGTGGGGATGATCACCCAGACCGACCTTGTCCGGTTCCAGGCCGTGTCCTCAGCGCTGCTGGTGCGCGATGCGGCGACGGCCGGGACGGTGGCAGAACTGGCCGAAAACACGGCGCGCATCCCGCGCCTATTGGTGCAACTGGTGGGCGGTGGTTCGGCGCATGAGGTGGTGACGCGGCTGATCACCGACATCGCGGACACTGTCACACGCCGTCTATTGGCCATGGCCGAGGCCGAGCTTGGCCCGGCGCCGGTGCCCTACCTCTGGCTCGCCTGCGGCAGCCAGGGCCGGCAGGAACAGACCGGTGTCAGCGACCAGGACAACTGCCTGATGATCGCGGACGCCGCGACGGATGCAGACATGGCCTATTTCGCGAAGTTGGCCAGGATCGTCTCGGACGGGCTGAACGACTGCGGCTATGTCTACTGCCCCGGTGACATGATGGCGACCAATCCGCAGTGGTGCCAGCGGATGGAGGTCTGGCGCGGCTATTTCCGCAAGTGGGTGTCGACCCCCGACCCGATGGCCCAGATGCTGGCAAGTGTCATGTTCGACCTGCGTCCGATCGGCGGGACGGCCAGCCTTTACGCCGACCTGCAGGCCGAGGTGCTGGACATGGCCGCGAAGAACTCGATCTTCGTGGCGCACATGATCTCCAACAGCCTCAAGCACACGCCGCCCCTGGGCCTACTGCGGGGCTTTGCCACCATCCGCTCCGGTGAACACAAGAACCACATCGACCTGAAGATGAACGGTGTTGTGCCGGTCGTGGACCTTGGGCGCGTCTACGCCCTGATCGGCGAGTTGCCGGAAGTGAACACCCGTGCCCGGCTGGAGGCTGCGGTAGAGGCAGGGGTGATTTCGGCATCCGGCGGGCGCGACCTGATCGAAGCCTATGACCTGATCGCCCAGGCGCGTCTGGAACACCAGGCCCGCCGGGTGAAGGGCGGCGAGAAGCCCGACAACTTCATTGCGCCGTCGGAACTGTCGGATTTCGAGCGCAGCCACCTGCGCGATGCCTTCGTCGTCGTGCGTACCATGCAATCCGCCGTGGGCCAGGCCCGCGGCGCCAGAAGTTGAGACCCTGAATGGCCCTTGAACTCCTTGGATCCCTTTTCGTCGCGCTGACGATCGGCCTCTTTCTCTGGGCGCTTCGCAAGAAGGTCCCGGCGATTCCGCGCTGGTTCGTGCCCCTGGCGGCGGGTCTTGGCCTGATCGCGACGACGATCTGGATGGAATACAGCTGGTTTGACCGCGTTTCGGGCGCCTTGCCGGACGAATTCGCCGTGACGAACGTGGAAACCGGGTCCTCGCCCCTGCGCCCCTGGACCTATGTCGTTCCGCTTGCGAACCGGTTCACCGCGCTCGACACCACCAAGCGCGCCCGCCACCCCGAGCGCGCCGAACTGATCGTCGCGCCGGTCTTCGGCTTTGCCCGCTGGCAGAACCCGCAGACGGCATTGATGGTCTTCGACTGCGCCGGAAAGCGCCGCGTTCCGGTGACTGAAGGCATGAACATCGACGCGAACGGCACTCTGACCGGGGCCGAATGGCTGCAGATCGAAACCACCGACGGCCTGCAAGAGGCCGCCTGCAAGGAGGGATGAATGGACCGCAAACCGCGCATCCTTGTGGTCGAGGATGAGGACAACATCGCCGTCGCGCTGGACTATCTGATGACGCGCGAGGGCTATGACCACGACCGCGTGGCCAGTGGCGCCGACGCCCTGCCGCGCATCCGTAAGACCCACCCGGACCTTGTGCTTCTGGACGTGATGCTGCCCGAGGTGTCGGGATACGAGATCTGCGAAGGCATCCGTACCGACCCGTCGCTTGCGGATGTGAAGGTGCTGATGATGACGGCCCGCGGCTCGGCGATCGAACGCCGGAAGGGGATGGCGCTGGGGGCGGACGGCTTCATCTCGAAACCCTTCGAACTGAAGGACCTGCGCGACGAGGTGCGCCGGCTTCTGACAGCGGGGGCCTAGTCCCATGCTGACCCGCCTTTCCCTTCGGCTGCGGGTCTTCCTGATCTTTGCGGGCCTCGCGGCGGCGGTGATCGCGGCAACCATCGTCGGGCTTTGGCTGGGTTATACCCGGCTGGGTGATCCGGGCGCGGCGCAGGGCTTTGTGCAGGCCGGTGTCCTTGCAAGCTTTGCCGCGCTGGGGCTGGTGGCCTGGGTCTGGTATCTCTTCGACCTCAACGTGGCGAAACCCATCGAGACGCTCTCCGGCGCCCTTCGCGCGCGGGCGCATGCCGATGTCGATGCAACTATGGATGCCACCATCGCGCGCTATCTGGGCGACCTTGCACCCGCAGCCGAGGCCGCCGCCCTCAGCCTCTCGGAAACCCGCAGCGCGCTGGCCGAGGCCGTCGCGCGTGAGACTCAGCGCCTTGGGGCGGAAAAGGCCCGGCTCGAGGCGCTTCTGTCGGACGTGCCGGTGGGCGTGATCCTGTGTTCGGCGGACCACGGGCTGGTCTTTTACAACGGTCCTGCGGCGGATGTGATCGGGGCTGGCCGGGCTGGCGGGCTTGAGGCCGGGCTCGACCGCAAGCTCTTCGACTACCTCCATGCCGCCCCCTTGCGGGACGCTCTGGACCGTCTTCGGGCTACGGGCGACATGGATGCCGCCTCCGACCTCCTTTGCACCACGACCGCCGGTGCCCGCGTCCTTGCGGCGCGGATGCGTCTTCTGGGGACAGGCCCGGGCGATGGCTACGTGCTGACCCTGCGCGACATCACCGGCGACATGGCTAGTGAGGCGCGGCGCGAAGCGATGCTGGAAAACGCGCTCGACGGGCTGCGCCGCCCGGCCGCCGCGCTTGCGACCCTGGTCGGCGTGATGCCCGAAGATGCCCTTCCCGCCCCGATGGCCCAGGCCCTCCGGTCCGAGACCGCGCGCCTCTCTCAGGCCGTGACCCGCTTTGGCGAGGCCCGTGACGAAGGGCGGGGCGACGCCGGTGTCCTGCCGCCGACCCGCGCCTCGGACCTTGCCAAGGGTCTTGCCGCGCGGCTTTCGGCGGATGGCATCCCGATCCGGGCCGAGGCTGCGGACCTGATCCTGTCCTGCAACGGATTCGAGCTGATCATGCTTCTTGCGGTCCTTGCCCGGAAGGTCGCCGACCGGGCCGGTGGATCACTTGTGCTCAAGGTCGAAGAAGAAGACAGCGGCGCCGCCATCCGCCTGTGCTGGCAGGGTCCCCGCGCGGGCGTGGGCGAACTGGACGGCTGGCTTTCCGGCGTCTTGTCGGATGACGTGCCCGACCGCACCGCGCAGATGGTGCTTGCCGCCCATGCGACCGAGATCTGGCCCGAGGTCCTGCCCGATGGCAGCGCCGCGATCTGCCTGCCGATCCGCCGTGCCCGCCGCGCCGTCGCCCGGCCAAAGCCGGTGGCACGGAAGGTCGTCTACGATTTCGACCTTCTGTCCCCCGCCCGCAGCGACAGGCTGGCGGATGCCGCACTGGATCGGCTGACCTATGTGGTCTTCGACAGCGAGACGACGGGCCTGAACCCGCAAGGAGGGGACGAGCTTGTGCAGCTTGCTGCCGTCCGCATCGTCAATGGCCGTCGGGTGGAGGGTGAGGTTTTCGACACCTTGGTCAATCCGGGCCGTCCGATCCCGCCGGTTTCGACCAGCGTACATGGCATCACCGATGCCATGGTGGCTGACGCTCCGCCGGTGGCCGAGGTGGTCCGCGCCTTCCACAAGTTTGCCGAAGGCGCGGTGCTGATCGCCCACAACGCCCCCTTCGACATGGAATTCCTGCGCCGGATGGAAGGGCCGCTTGGCCTCACCTTCGACATGCCGGTGCTGGATACGGTGCTGCTCTCAGCCGTGGTCTACGGGCAGCACGAGGTGCACAGCCTTGATGCCCTGACCCATCGTCTGGGGATCACCATTCCCGAAGAGGCCCGGCATACGGCCATTGGCGATACCGTCGCCACCGCGGATGCCTTCCTGAAGCTGGTCCCCGCATTGAACGGTCGTGGCTTCCGCTCTTTTGGAGAGGTTCTGGCCGAGGTCAGAAAGCACGGGCGCCTGCTCAAGGACCTGAACTGAGGTCAGCCGTCCTTCGCCTCACGCATGCCGGCACTGAAGACGCCGGTCAGCGCGCGGGAGATCAGGGACGAGACCTGCGGCCGGTCGAGCGTGCGGAACGGCAGGGGCCGGCAAAGCTCCATCGCGGCGACCCCGACCCGCGCGGTCAATGCGCCGTTGACCACGCCTTCGCCAAAGCGGCGCGACAATTTGGACAGGACCCCGCCCCCGGCGACCGAGCCGATCATGTCGTCGGTCAAGGCCAGCGCCCCGGCGGCCAGGAGTGAGGCGAAGACCCGCCGCAGGATCCGAAAGTTGCCGAAGCTGCCCGACCTTCCGCCGTAGATCTCGGCGATCTGGCGGATCATCCGCAGGTTTGCGACAAGTGAGGCCGCGACATCGGCCAGCGCGATCGGCACCAGTGCCGTGACCGTCGCCACCTGCCGGGCGGCGCTTTCCACCGAAGCCCGGGCGCGGGCGTCGAGGGTCGTCATGAGCTCGCGCTCGGCCAGGGCAAGAAGGGCGTCGGCATCCATCACCTCGGCCTCGCGTTCGGCAAGGCGGGCGCGGCCCCAGGCAGTGTCGGGGCGACTAGAGTAGAGACGGGTCAGGTCGGCCACCACGCGCCGCGCGGACGGAAGGTCGGCGGCGGCATGGGCGGCCTCGGCCCGGATCCGCAAGCTGTCCAGCCGGGCAAGGCGGGCAAAGGCGGCCCATTCCCGGAAGGCAAGGATCAGCGCGGCCAGAAGGGCAAGAGAAACAAGGCCAAAGGCGATCCAGCCCAGGATGATGTTCTGGGTCAGTAGGTCGGTCACGAATTCCCAGGCTGCGACCGACAGGACGAAGAGGAAAAGCGAGCCGAAGGCCCAGGCGGCAAAGCGGCCGAGGGCCGAGCCGCGCGTCTGCGACAGGCTGGCGATGGTCTGCATCGCCTGGCCTTCGGGCAGGATGTCGGGGACCGGGGGCGCGGCGGCGGGATCGACGCTTTCGTCGATCTCCTGCAGGAACGGTTTCCGGGCCTTGGGCGGGACGGTCACAGCAGGTCTCCGATCAGGAACTCGACGGCGCGGTCCAGCCGGATATGCGGCGGCCCCTCGCCCGGGCGCAGGGTCAGGCGGGCGGGGGCAAAGGCCATCAGGTTGTAGTCCGCGTCAAGCCAGGCCTCGGCCCCCTCGCGCGCGGGGGCGAGGAGGTGGGCCGGATCGGTTGGCAGGGTGCCGGGATACATCACCGCGGGCTTGCCGGTGGAAAGGAGGGTGCCCTTGACTGCGGGCAGGGTCTCGCCGTCACGGACCACCGTTTCCTCCACCGTGGCGCGGAGGGAGGCCAAAGAGAGCGCGTCGGTCCGGGCGCCTGAAAAGTCGGCGCGCGACTTCGCCTCGGCCAGCAGGGCGGCGGTGATCGCGGTCAGGGCGGGGTGCTGCTCGTGATGGAGGTGGTCGGCCTTGGTGGCGGCGAAGAGGATGCGCTCCACCCTTCTTCCGCCGAAGAGAGAGGTCAGCCAGCTGTTCCGGCCCGGGCGGAAGGCCCCCAGCACCTCGGCGAGCGTCCGGCGCAGGTCCTCGACCGCGCGTGGGCCCTGATGGACCGCGGTCAGGACGTCGGCCAGCACGATCTGCCGGTCGATCCGGGCGAAGTGGTCGCGAAAGAACGGGCGGACCACTTTGGACTTGTAGGCCTCATACCGCCGCTCCATCTCGCGCCAGAGGCTGGAGCGACCGGTTGTTGCGGGCTTCGGCAGGGGGGCGAAGGTCAGAACGGGCGACCCGGCAAGGTCGCCGGGCAGGAGGAACCGGCCCGGGGTCACGTCGATCCGCCCCGCGTCGCGGGCGGCGGCGAGGGTGGCGGTGTAGGCCTCGGCCAGGTGGCGGGCCTTCGCTTCGTCGAGGCGGAGGGCCCCGTCCTCGGCCCGGGCAAGGGCGACGAAATCGGCGGCTTCGGGGCGCTTCGCAAGCCGGGTGAGGGTGGCCTCGGACCACTGGTCGAAGGTCTGGTCGAGAAGGGCGAGGTCAAGGAGCCATTCGCCGGGGTAATCGACGATATCGAGGTGCAGGGTCTGTGGTCCGCGCCACGACGAAAGGAAGCCACCCGGCTGGACCCGGAAGGAAAGCCGAAGCTCCGAGATCGCGCGGGTCGAGGCGGGCCAGCGGGGCTGGTCGCCGGTCAGGGCGGCGAGGTGCGCCTCGAAATCGAAGCGGGGGAGGGTGACATCGGGCTGGGGCTGGAGGTAGACCGCCTCGATCCGCCCTTCGGCCTGCGCCTGAAGCTGGGTCATCCGCCCCCGGTTCAAAAGGTTCGCGACCAGCGAGGTGATGAAGACGGTCTTCCCGGCGCGGGAGAGGCCGGTCACGCCGAGACGGACGGTGGTGTCGAAGAAGGTCTCGGACAGCGTGGCCCCGGCCCCTTCGATCCCCCGGGAGATGCCGTCCGTCAGTCCCGAGATTGCCAAGGCCCGTCCCTTTCGTTCGTGGTGGCGAAGATAGAGGCCGGGGGCCGGGAAGGGAAGCCGGATGGGTGGGGCCGGCGAAACCTATCCGGAAAGCCGGGTGACCACAGTGGTCAAATCAGGAATATATAATGATTACATATTGTTATATTCGCGCGTAAAGGATTTGGAAAGGATTGCACCACGTCCCCCATCCGGGGTAGGGAGGGGCCATGCCGCGCTTTGCCCTGAAGATCGACTATGACGGCGGCCCCTTCGCGGGCTGGCAGCGGCAGGCGGGCGGCCTGCCGTCGGTGCAGGGCGCGGTGGAGGCGGCGCTGGGCAGGCTGGAGCCCGGACCCCATACGATTGCCGCAGCAGGGCGCACCGATGCGGGGGTCCATGCGACCGCGCAGGTCGCCCATGTCGACCTTGCCCGCGCCTGGGACCCGTTCCGCCTTGCCTCGGCGCTGAACGCGCATCTTCGGCCCGATCCGGTGGCGATCATCGCCTGTGCGCGGGTGGCGGACGACTTTCACGCCCGGTTTTCGGCGACGGGGCGACAGTATCTGTTCCGCCTCGTCGCCCGCCGCGCGCCGGTCACGCATGACCGGGGACTGGTCTGGCAGGTGCTGAACCCGCTGGACCTAGAGGCGGTGCGGGCGGGGGCGGCGGAACTGGTGGGGCATCACGACTTTACCACTTTCCGGTCGACGCTTTGCCAGTCGAAGAGTCCGGTGAAGACGCTGGACCGGATCGAGGTGACCGAGCACGCCTATCCGGGCGGAGTCGAGTACCGCTTCGAGCTTGCGGCGCGGAGTTTCCTGCACAACCAGGTGAGATCCATCGTCGGCACGCTGGAGCGGGTGGGGGCGGGGGCCTGGTCCCCCGCTGACGTAGCGGCGGCGCTGGAGGCGCGGGACCGGGCGGCCTGCGGGCCGGTCGCCCCGCCGCAGGGGCTGTACCTGGTGGGGGTGAGCTATCCGGCGGACCCGTTTACGGGGCCTCAGCCGCACAAGGCAAGGTCATCCCGGTCCTGATCCTGATACCCCAGGGTGCCCGGAGTTTTCGAAAACTCCGGCGCGTTTCCTTCAAAGGAAACGACCCGATTTCTTCGAAGAAATCGGTCTTGAACCGTCCGAGCAAGAGGATCTCGACCAAGGTCACCGGAAGCGGTCCAGAAGCCTTTGCATCGGGCTACGGGTATCCTCGGTGGCTTTCGGCGGTTCCGGGGCGGGGGCCCTGGGGGCGGGTGCAGGCTCTGGCCGTTCGGCCGAGGTCGAGGACCTGGGCGGCGCGGTGCGGAGCGCGACGGCATTCATGAACTTCTGCCCGTCGCCTGCCGCCAATGCCGGAGCACCTTCGGAGATGCCGCGGAGAAGGTCCTCGAGCCAGTCCTGGTCGGCCTTGGCGAAGTCATGCAGGACATAGGCCGCCACGGCATCCTTGTGGCCGGGGTGACCGATGCCCAGGCGGACGCGGGCGTAATCGTCGCCGAGATGGCCGTGGATCGAGCGCAGCCCGTTGTGCCCGGCATGGCCGCCGCCCTGCTTCAGGCGCAGCTTGCCGGGGGCAAGGTCCAGTTCGTCGTGGAAGACGGTCAGGTCGGCGAGGGGGAGCTTCCAGAAGGCGACGGCGGCCTGCACCGACTGGCCGGAGAGGTTCATGAAGGTCTCGGGCTTCAGAAGCGCCACCTTTTCGGTCCCGAGGCGGCCTTCGCTGACAAGCCCCTGGAAGGCCTTGCGCCAGGGGGAAAACCCGTGGTCGGCGGCGATGCGGTCCAGCGCCATGAAGCCGATGTTGTGCCGGTTGCCCGCGTATTTCGGCCCGGGATTGCCGAGGCCCACGAAGAGTTTCACCTGACGGTCCCCGCCGTTGCTGCCTGCCGGATATAGGCCGGAAGGACGGGACGCTCAACTGTGCAGCCGCTCCTCGTGCGGCTTCGCCTTCTCGTCGCCGGGGTGCGAGGCGCGCCTGGAAGGCGACGATGCGTTGTTCCGGAAATGCAACGGGGGGCCCGAAGGCCCCCCGCGCATTTCGGTTCGGTCAGCCGCCTCAGGCGGTGGCTTCGGCGTTCTCTTCCGAGACGAGGCCCGACGGTGCCGCGACGTTGGCGATCACGAAGTTCCGCGCGATGGTCGGTTTGACGCCGGCCGGAAGCTCGATGTCGTTGATGTGGATGACGTCGCCGATCTTCTTGCCGGTCAGGTCGACCGTGATGTGATCGGGGATGTCCCCGGCGGTGACTTCAAGCTCGACCTCGGGGCGGACCACGGTAAGGGTACCGCCGCGCTTGAGGCCAGGGGAAGCCTCGTGGTTGATGAAGGTCACGTGGATGAACAGCTCGATCCGGCTGTCATCGTGGATGCGCATGAAATCGACATGCGTCGGCAGATCCTTGACCACGTCGCGCTGGACGCCACGGCAGATGACGTGGACGTCGGGCTGGCCTTCGACCTTGAGGTTGAAGAGCGACTGCAGGAAGCGGCCCTGCCGCAGCTTGGTCAGGAGGTAGTTGTATTTCATCTTGATGGCGACCGGTTCCTGACCGTCGCCATAGATGATGCCGGGTACGTAGCCGTCACGACGGGCTTGACGGGCGGCCCCCTTGCCTGTCCCCGTCCGTACCTCGGCGTTAAGATCGATGATCTCGCGTGCCATGGTTCTTCTCCACTATAAGTCCGCCATCCTCCAAGGGTGCATGGCGCGACCGGGGGCCTATAGCGGGGAATCGGTGGGAAGGAAAGCGGGAAGTTCCGCGTGTCGTTTTCAGCGGGCGCGGGGGTCGCGGCGGGACTGGAGGCGGGGCTGCGGGCAGGCTAGACCGGCCTTGCGCCGGGTGACCCTGCCCTGCCCCCCCGGAAGGGGAGGAATGGCGCAGGAGTCCCGAGCCGCATGTCGTCCCTTGCCACCCTTGCCTATTCCCGCCCCGCGCTGGCGGCCTTCGGGGCGATGGGGGTGCTCTGGGGCACCTTCGCGGCGGTGCTGCCGGACCTGAAGGCGATGCTGGGGGTGGACGAGGCGGGCCTGGGCCTTCTGATCTTCTTCACGCCGATCGCGGCGATCACGGCGATGCTTCTGGCCCCGGCCTTCGGAGCGGCGCTGGGGCGGGCGGCGCTGCCGCTGGCGGTTTTCCTGATGGCGCTGGCCTTTGCCCTGCCGGGGCAGGCGAGTGCCGTGTGGATGTTTCCGCTCGCCATGGCCTGCGCCGGGGCGGCGACCGGGCTGACCGATGTCCTGATGAACGCGCGCGTGGCGGCGATGGAGACGCAGCGGCAGATCCACCTGATGAACCTGGCCCATGCGGTCTATTCCTTCGGCTATGCCGGGGGCGCGATCCTGACCGGGTTGATGCGCGGGGCAGGCTGGGCGCCGGCTTGGGTCATGGGAACGATGGCGGGCGTGGGCATCCTTTGCGCGCTGATGACGCTGGAAGCGGACGGGCGCATCCACGGCCTGAGAAAGCCGAAGGACGGCAGCGCCCTGCCGCTTGGGCTGGTGCCGGTCATCGGCGGGGGCATCGTGATGATCGCCTTCATGACCGAGAACGCGGCCGAGAACTGGTCGGCGCTGCATATCGAGCAGACGCTGGGGGGCAGCCCCGAGGAAGGCGCGCTGGGGCCGGCGGCGCTGGCGCTGACCATGGGCTTTGCCCGGCTGGGCGGGCAGTGGCTGGCGGGGCGGATCGATCCCTACACGCTGTTGAAGACGGGCGCCGTGATAGCGGCCTTTGGCGCGCTGATCGCGTCGCAGGCCGGTGGCCCGATGGAGGCCTACGCGGGCTTCATCATCATGGGTATCGGGGCATCGGTCCTTGCTCCTACGGCCTTTTCGGTCGTTGGGCAGGAGAGCGCCCCCGAAGCGCGGGCGCGGGCCATCGCCCGGGCGACGCAGCTGGGCTACCTTGGGTACTTCCTCGGCCCGCCGCTTCTGGGGCTGATCGCGGGCACCTTCGGGCTGCGCTTTGCCTTCGTCTGGGCGGCGGGAGTGCTGGGGCTGTTGTTCCTGCTGGTACCGCTTCTGGCGCGTCAGCGTACCTGAATCTCGAGGAACCGGGGGCCATCCTGCGGGGTGGCCAGCATCTCGGCCAGCTCGGCTGCATCCTGCTGGATCTGCGCGAAGGGCATGCCGCAGGCGGCGGCGAAATCCTCCATCTCGAGGGGCGAGGGGTTGCAGCCCAGGATCACGGGGACCTTCGCCTGTTCCATCGACTCGGCGATCTCGCGGAAGCCGGCGTTGTTCCAGACGATGTAGGTGATGGGGAGTTTCTCATCCACGGCGGTGCGGAGCTCACCGGGTGAGAACTGGAGGCCGCCGTCGCCGATGAGGCAGATCACCGGCGTGCCGGGTGCGGCGATGGCGGCGCCGACGGCAGCGCCGGGGGCATAGCCGAGGGCACCATAGCCGGTTGCGGCGTTGAACCAGCCGCCGGGGCGGTCGTGGTCATAGTAGAGGTTCGCGGCATAGACCGGCTGGGTGCTGTCGCCCACGATGATCGCTTTCGGGGTGGCGGCGCGGATCGCCTCGACGATCTCGAGCTGGCCGGGCATCGCGGCGGACAGGCCCGGAAGCTCGGCCCGGGCGGCGACGCGGGCGGCCTCAGCCCGGGCGGCGCCGTTGCGGTTGGCGGGCAGCATCATCGGCAAGAGGGCGGCCATCATCGGCCCCGCATCGGCCTTGATCGGCATCTTCGCTGGGTGGCGGGCGAGCTGGTCGGCGCAGATGTCGATGCGTATCATGTCGGACAGGTCCGGCACGCCGCCCTTGGCATAGACGTCGTAGTCGGTCGGCCCAAGTTCCGTCCCGATGGCAAGCACCTGGTCCGCCGCGGCGATCAGGCTGCGGACGGAGGGCAGGCTGGGCGAGGCGGGCACGCATAGCCGGTGGTCGTGGAGTGCACCGCGTGCGTTCGCGGTCAGGATCACCGGGGCGTCCAGCAGCTCGGCCAGCTTGCGAAGCTCGTCATGCGCGCCGCGCGTGCCGCCGCCGGCAAGGATGACGACCCGCTCGGCGTTGTTGAGCGCGGCGGCGATGCTGCGGATGCGGCCAAGGGGCAGTGGGACCGCCGACCCGCCAAGCGACGGGGGCGGCAGGGCGGGGCAGGGCTGGCCCATCATGTTGGTGGAAATCTGGATATGCGCGGGACCGGGACGGCCAGCGGTCATGGCGGCGAAGGCGCGGTCAAGGACATCGCCCAGCTTCTTCGGATCGGTCACCGTCTCGGTATGGCAGAGGGTCGCGACCATTGCGCCCTGGTCGGGAAGCTCGTGCAACCGTCCCCAGCCCTTGCCCAGCGTGTCGCTGCGTCCAAGGCCGGAAACGACGAGCATCGGCACGGAATCTGCGCGGGCCTGGGCCATGGCGGTCAGCGTGTTGGTGAGGCCCGGGCCGGTGATGACGAAGGCCACCCCCGGCTTACCCGAGACGCGGGCGTAGCCGTCGGCCATGAAGCCCGCGCCCTGTTCATGGCGGGGCGTGACATGGCGGATCTTGTCGCCGGCCGCGGCCAGACCCCGGTAAAGCTCGATCGTGTGAACGCCGGGGATGCCGAAGACGGTATCAACGCAGCGCGCGATAAGACCCTCGACCAGACGGATGCCGACGGTGGTCATGCTGCATTCCCCAGAATGGCGGCCGCATGTGCGGCGATACGGTTGGCGGCTTCGGTGGTGCGGTCGTCGGGTTGGGTCAGCGACAGGCGAAGCCAGCCCGAAAGGCCCGCGCCGAAGCTTTCCCCGGGCATGACGGCGACCTTCTGACGCTCAAGCAGGCTGATGGCAAACTCTTCTCCTGAAAGCCCGGTCGCGCGGATATCCAGAAGCGCGAACATCCCGGCTTCGGGCTGGTTGACGTAAATCCCGTTCACTCCAGCCAAGCGTTCCGCGAGCAGGCCGGCGCGGCGGGCGAAGCGTTCGGTCATCCCGGCTGCGACCGGTGAGGGTTTGGAAACTGCAAGGGCCGTCATGTCTGCGATGAAGGGTTGGCTGCCAAAAAGCATGGTTTCTGAAAGTGGGAGCAGGCGTTCGCAGAATTCGGCCGGTCCGACGCACCAGCCCGAGCGAAAGCCGGGGGCGGCGTGCGACTTCGAGATCGAGGAGGCGACGACCACCCGTTCGGCCAGATCGGCGAAGTCGAGCGGCGAGGCGAAGCTGACCCCAGGGAAGATCATGTCTTCATAGACCTCGTCCGACAGGATCCAGAGGTCGTGCTTGCGGGCAAGCTCTCCCAGTGCGCGGATGTCGTCGGGGCGCAGGACCGCGCCTGTGGGGTTGTGCGGGGTGTTGAGGAAAAGGACGCGCGAACGTGGCGTGATCCGCTGCGCCACATCTTCGGCCTGCATCCGGAAGCCGTGTTCGGGCCGGAGTGGCACCGGGACCGTCTTCGCCCCTGTCTGTGCGATCAGGCCCTCGTATGTTGCATACATCGGGTCGCCGATCAGCACCTCGTCCCCGGCCTCGGCCAGGGTGCGGAGGATGGCGTAAAGCGTGGTTTGCGTTCCAGGCAGGCACATCACCTGGTCGGTGCCGATGGGGCGCCCGCGCCGGGCGGTGTAGCGGGCGGCAAGGGCGGCAACGACGCCGGGCTCGCCGCGCCCGTTGGAATAGCCGGTCCGCCCCGCGCGCATCGCCGCATGGGCCTTGTCAAGGAACACCTCAGGCGTTGGCACGTCCGGCTCGCCGATGGTCAGTTCGATGATCTCTTCGCCGGCGGCTTTCATCGCGCGGGCGCGGGCGTGCACGGCCCATTTCGCGCCGCCAAGGCCAGCGAGGCGATCGGTGACGGAGGCGTATTTCATGTCGGCATCTTCCGCGGTTGGGTCAGGAGTGAGTCATGGGCGCCAAGATCGACCCCGACGATCGCACCCACGGACTTCAGGCCAAGGGCAACGATCTCGCCCTCGGCGAAGGCATGGGGGAGGAGCGAGCCTTCGACCCATAGCCCGTCGATCACGGCATTGCAGGCGATCGCCTCGCCCCGGATCTGCGCGGCAGGCACCTCGCGTGGGAGGGCGGAGATCAGCCGCTCAAGGATGTCACGGTAGGCGGTATAGGCGGCCTCGTGCACCGAGAGGAGTTCGGCATCGCCGCGCACCTTGTGCATGTAGCCGGCCCAAAGCACGACCGCCCCACCATCGAGGACCGGAGGGGTCAGTGAGGCGGCAACGAAGGCGGCCAGGCGTTCCTCGGGCGATGCACCGACGCTTTCCAGCGCTTCCGATCCCTTCAGGGTCATCCCGTCCATCAGGGCGCGGTAGGCCGCCCGGGTCAGTTCGTCCTTGGTCTGGAAGTAGTGCCGGATCAATCCTGCGGTAACCCCGGCCCGCGCCGCGATGGCGCGCACGGTTGCCGCCTCGGGCCCCCCTTCGGCGACAAGGCTTTGGGTGGCCGTGATAAGGTCGGCGCGGCGCATTTCCTGGCTTTCGCGACGATAGGTGCGGCGACCGGTGTCCATGGAGCGTTTCCTGTTATACAGGCGCACAATTCACGCGTCCGCAGGGAAGAGTCAAGCTTGCTCGGGCGGTTTGGGGGCCTTGTCCCGGTCGAAGACATCCTTGTGGATGATGACATCGGTCTGGGGGAAGCGCCGGATGATCTCACGCCTCAGGCTTGCGCCGATGGCATGGGCGTCGCGCAGGGACTGGTCGCCATCAAGCTCGATGTGGAGATTGATGAAGATCCGGCTGCCGGCTGTGCGGGTCTTCAGGTCGTGAAAGTCGCGCACGCCGGGCCAGTCGCGTGCGATCTCGGCGATCCCGGCCAGAATTGCCGGGTCAGCGGAGCGGTCCATCAGCGCGTCCCAGGCGGCCTTGCCGATCCTGACGGCGCCCAGCAGCATGAAGACCGCGGCACCAAGGGCGATGATCGAATCGACCGAGCCCATCCCGAAGCGGCTGGAGGCCCAGAGCGCGATCAGCGCCCCCACCCCAGGGACAAGGTCGCCGAGGTAATGCAGCCGGTCGGCCGCGACCACGCGGTTGCCGGTGGCCCGGGCGACGCGGCCCTGCCACCAGACGAGCGCGAGCGTCAGAAGGATGGAAACCAGCATGATCGCCATGCCCCAGCCTTCGGCCTGAAGCCGGGTCGGTTCGGGGGAGAGCAGGCGGTCAACCGCCCCCCAGCCGATCACCACGGCTGCGACGACGATGAAGGCGGCCTGCGCCAGCGCGGCAAGATCCTCGGCCGAGGTGTGGCCGAAAGCGTGGTCCTCATCCGCCGGACGCGCGGCATAGATGATTGCCGCGGCGGCACCGAGCGACATCATCAGGTCGATCGCGCTGTCGGCGGCCGAGGCGGCAATGGAGAGGGCCCCGGTTTCCGCCAGCGCCCAGAGCTTGAGCGCGACGAGCGTGGCCGAGACGGCGACCGAGGCGAAGCCGGCGGAAAAGGTCAGCCGATTGCGCTGGCCGGGGGCGGTGGGTGCCTCAGTCGAAGACTTCATCGGCATTCACGCCCCAGATCGCGGACTTCCGCACCCAGCCGCGCTGTCCTTCCAGCGCGATGCGGCACCAGTCCGGCTGGCATTCGAGGATGCGCCCGATGACGCCGGTTTCCGCCTGCGCCACGACTGTCCCGTCGTCGGACGGGCTGTTGCGGAACTCGGCCATGTCAAGGGTCACAAGCGCGGTCCGCGACCCCGAGAGCAACGAATAGTGCACCCAGCCGCCAGCACCTTCGACATCTTCGACACGCCGCCAGTTCTCGAATTCGGCGGTGATACGAAGCGGCATGCCGGACCGGGTGAAGACCCAGTCGATCCGGTGGGTGAGGCCAGGGCCGCGGCGGGCGTTGCCTTCGCTGCCCTTCAGCGACACGAAACGCGGCAAGGGCAGGTTCGTCACGCAGCCGAAGCCGGGCTGGCAGGGCTTTTCCTTTGTCTCGGTGACAGTAGCGCCAGTGGAATCGGCTGCGACCCGCGGCTCTGCGCCCTCGACCGGCGCGGTTTCCTGCGCGGTGGCGGGCAGCCCAAAGGACAGCGTCGCCACCAGCACCGCAAGAACCGCACCCGTCCGCTTCATCCCGTTCCGCCCTGCAAGCTGCCGCCCGAAGCCTCCCGCCGCCCCTTTCCCGGGGCTTGTGCTGCGCGCAGCTTTGCTTACCTTGCCCCAAGGACGCCGGATTTGGAAGTGTCGGAGGGAACGATCATGCCAGTGGCACGCCTTTCGGTGGTGGTGACGCGGCGGCTGCCCGAGGTGGTCGAGACCCGGATGAAGGAGCTGTTCGACGTCGAACTGCGCGATCCCGACGTGGCGATGACGCGCGAGGAACTGGCAGCGGCCATGCGGCGGGCCGATGTTCTGGTGCCGACGATCACCGACACGATCGACGCGGGCCTGCTGGCACAGGCCGGTGACCGGCTGAAACTTATCGCAAGCTATGGCGCGGGGTTCGACCATATCGATGTCGCGACGGCCCGGCAGCGGGGGATCCTGGTGTCGAACACCCCCGGCGTGGTGACCGAGGATACCGCCGACATGGTCATGGCGCTGCTTCTTGCGGTCACGCGGCGCATTCCGCAGGGGTTGCAGTTGATGCAGTCTGGCCAGTGGCAGGGCTGGTCACCGATGGCGAACCTTGGCGGTCGGCTGGGCGGGCGGCGGCTGGGCATCCTTGGCATGGGGCGGATCGGGCAGGCGGTGGCGCGGCGGGCGCAGGCCTTCGGTCTGCAGGTCCATTACCACAACCGCAAGCGCCTGCGCCCCGAGGTCGAGGACCCGCTGGAAGCGACGTACTGGGAAAGCCTGGACCAGATGCTGGCGCGGATGGACATCCTGTCGATCAACTGCCCGCACACACCGGCGACCTTCCACCTTCTGAACGCGCGCCGGCTGAAGCTGATGAAACCCTCTGCCGTGGTGGTGAACACCTCGCGCGGCGAGGTCGTGGATGAAAACGCCCTGACCCGCGCGCTGCGGGCAGGCGAGCTGGCCGGGGCGGGGCTTGATGTCTACGAGCATGGCACCGACATCAATCCGCGGCTGCGCGAGTTGCCGAACGTCGTCCTTCTGCCCCACATGGGGTCTGCCACGATCGAGGGTCGAATCGAGATGGGCGAGAAGGTGATTATCAACATAAAGACCTTCGCAGATGGCCACCGGCCCCCGGACCAGGTGGTGCCCGGTATGGTCTGAGGGCCCGAATCGGGCAACATTGTGCCAATCCTGCAACGCTGCCGGATTGCCGTCCGTGACGGGTTCGTTAGCTGTTGAAGGCCCTCACACGCCTAAGTAGGTTTTGCGGGTGCCCTGCCAGTTTCGGTGGGAACGAACACATGTGGAGAACACCATGAAGAAACTCGTTGCTTCGGTGCTGGCGCTCAGCGTCTTCACCTCGGCCGCCATGGCCGGCGGCCCCGTCGTCGTCGTCGAAGAGCCGACCCCTGTCGTTGAAGAGCAGGCTGGCACCTCGGGCGGCATCCTTCCGCTGCTCCTGGTTGGCATCGCGCTCTGCGTCGCTCTCTGCGGCGGCGATGACGATGATGAGCCGGTCGCGACCACGCCGGCGCCTTCGCCTGCTCCGGTTCAGTAATCCAATTTAGCGGCGAGCTGCCCGCCTTGCGGGCGAACTTGCGGTTTAAATGCCGGGACAATCTCGTCCCGGCATTTTCAGTTTTTACCGTCATTTCGTCCAATCAAGGCATTTGCCTTGCCAGGTCAGCTGTAAGGCGTGCCCAAAGGTCAGGCCGAAATGCCACAGACCGGCGTTGAGAATGGTCGCCGCTGCGATTCCGTTTGTCTGCGCTTGATTGTGGGCATACCGTCACAAGCACGTGTGCCGCGTCTGTCGGTGCCAGCCTTGTCTCATGGAGATGTCATGAAAAACGTTCTTGCCTCTGTCCTTGCAGCCTCTGTCCTGCTGTCCGCCTCGCTTGCCCATGCCGGCGGCCCGGTGGTTGTCGTCGAAGAGCCGACCCCCGTCGTGGAAGAGCAGGCCGGCACTTCGGGCGGCATCCTGCCGCTGCTGCTGGTTGGCATCGCGCTCTGCGTCGCGCTTTGCGGCGGCGATGACGATGATGAGCCGGTTGCAACCACGCCTGCGCCGGCTCCGTCGACGAACTTCTAAGCCATCCAACCTAGAAACTGCCCGCAGCGCGCAGTTGCGTGGCAGTGTTGCCGGGGCGGAGTTATCTGTCCCGGCAATTTCTTGGCCGTGAGGCACTGTGACTTGGTCCCGCAATCTTGTGGCGACCGATCTGTGTTCGGCACTCTTGCCCGTTTGCCACAGGTCACAGGCGAACCTGCTTCCTGATCACGATTCCGTTTGTCAGGCAAAGGAATGGCACATAACGTTCCGCTGCGTCACGCGCATCATAGGATGCCGAGTCTCATTTTGGGGGTAACCATGAAGAACGTTATTGCGTCTGTCCTTGCTGCCTCGGTCCTGCTGTCCGCCTCGCTTGCGCATGCAGGCGGCCCGGTCGTTGTTGTCGAAGAGCCGACTCCGGTCGTTGAAGAGCAGGCCGGCACCTCGGGCGGCATCCTGCCGCTGCTGCTGGTCGGCATCGCCCTCTGTGTCGCGCTCTGCGGCGGGGACGATGACGATGATCCGGTTCCGACGTCCACCCAGCCTGTAGCTGTGGCGGCTGGCGGCTGATTGAAGATATCCCGGCACGGCGGCTGCAGCCGTGCCGGTCCACCCGCGGGCGATAGCCTGCCAACATTTGGGACATGAAGATGAAGAAGCTGCTGACATCCACCCTTGCCCTGCTGGTCGCCGTATCGGCCACGACCGCCCATGCCGGTGGCCCGGTCATCGTGACCGAAGAGCCGGAAGTCGTTGCCGATGCTCCGGCGTCGGGCGGCATCCTGCCGCTGCTCCTGGTCGGCATCGCGCTCTGCGTCGCGCTGTGCGGCGGCGATGATGATGATCCGGCTCCGGCCCCGCAGCCCACTGAATGATCTGAGCCTGTCCGGTGCGGCGGTTGTCGCCGTGCCGGACCCTCCAGTCTTCAGAAGCGATCCGGCAGGAGTTGTGGAAACTCCACCATCCTGCTTTTCCCGGCAAGAAAACGTGCGACAAGCTGGGCCGTGATCGGGGCCAGCGTTACCCCCAGATGCCCGTGGCCGAAGGCCAGGATCACGTCGTCCCCGCCCCGTGAGGGGCCGATCACCGGCAGGCTGTCCGGCAGGCTCGGACGAAATCCCATCCATTCGCGGTCCGGTTCCCCAAGGTCGGGAAAGAAAGCCCGCGCGCCGTCTACCAGCCTCTGAATCCGGTGCGGTGAGGGTGGCAGGGTCAGCCCGCCCAGCTCGACAGTTCCCGCAACGCGCAGCCGCCCCGCCATCGGGCAGAAGTAGAAGCCGCGCGACGTCGGGCAGGTGGGGCGGGACAGCAGTGACGCGGGCATGTCCCATTCGACGTGATAGCCGCGTTCGGTATCCAGAGGCACCCGGTCCCCGGCTTGCCGGGCGAGGTCACGCGAATGCGCCCCCGCGGCGATCACCACGCGGCGGGCGTGCAGATGAAGGCCGGGGCCTTCGATGACCACGCCATCCGGCCCGCGCGTCAGCCGTTCGGCCCTTGCGCGGATCAGGCGGGCCTGCGACAGGGCGGCGGCGGCGATCAGGCCCATCATCCGGCCGGGATCGTCAAGAAAGGTCGCATCCGGGAAGAAGGCGGCACCGCCCATGCCGGGGGGAAGGCCGGGTTCCAATTCAGCAAGCCGGTCGGGGCCGACCATCTCGACCGTCACCCCCAGCGCGCGGCGCGGGGCCATTTCGGCCTCGGCCAGGGCGAAGGCTGACGGCGTTTCGTAGAGGTAAAGGCAGCCGCGGCGCTGGAGGATGCCTGCACCGGCGACCTTCAGGGCAAGCGCGTCCCACCTCTCGCCCGCGTCCTGAAGCAGGCTGGCCAGGACCGTCGCGTTCCGCTGTGCCGCAGCGGGCAGGGACTGGCTCAGGAAGCGCACCAGCCACGGGGTCAGGCTGGGCAGGGCGCGATGCCGGATCGCCAGCGGCGAGGTACGGCTGAGGAGGAGAGACGGCAGCGACCGCAACACCGCCGGCGTGCCGACGGGGCTGGTGGCATAGCCCGCGATCGTGCCGGCATTGCCATAGCTTGCGCCCATCCCCGGCTCGCCCGGATCGACCAGCACCACGTCGCGGCCCTGGTCGACAAGCTCCAGAGCGGTGGTGAGGCCGATGACTCCGGCCCCGATCACCGCGATGTCTGTTGTCTCACGCATCAGCGTCAAGCCGGACCGCAGGGTGTGCCGCGGCGCAGTTTCAGAGGCAGGCCTTGAAGAGTGCCCGGGTATTCTTCTTCGTCATCTTCACCGGGTTTCCGCCGCAGGAGGGGTCTTCCAGCGCCATCTTGGTCAGCATGTCGAGGTCGGGGTCCTTGACGCCCAGCATGGTCAGGTTCCTCGGGATATCCAGCGTCTCCCGCAGGTCAAGGATGCGCTGGTAGAAGCCCTTGTAGCCGCCCTTGATCCCGCAATAGGCCGCAGCCGAGGCCAGCCGGTCTTTCACGGCCTTACGGTTGAAGTCCAGGACCATCGGCATGACCACCGCGTTCGTCGTGCCGTGGTGGGTGTTGTAGACCGCCCCGATCGGATGGGACAGCGCGTGGATCGCCCCCAGCCCCTTCTGGAACGCCACCGCCCCCATCGCCGCCGCACTCATCATATGGGCGCGGGCGTCGAGGTCACCCGGGTCGGCATAGACCCTGGGCAGGTTCTCGAACACCAGCCGCATCCCTTCCAGCGCGATGCCCTGGGACATCGGGTGGTAGAAGGGGCTGGAGAAGGCCTCCAGGCAATGCGCCAGCGCATCCATGCCGGTGCCTGCGGTGATAAACTTGGGCATCCCGGTGGTCAGGGCCGGGTCGCAGATCGTGACGGCGGGCATCAGCCTGGGGTGGAAGATGATCTTCTTCTTGTGCGTCTCGGAGTTCGTCAGAACCCCCGCCCGGCCCACTTCGGACCCGGTCCCGGCGGTGGTCGGCACCGCGATGATCGGCGCGATCTTGCTGGCGTCCGCCCTGGTGTACCAGTCGTCGATATCCTCCAGCTGCCAGACCTTCAGTTTCTTCGGCTGGTGCGCCATCAGCGCGATCATCTTGCCGAGGTCCAGCGCCGAGCCGCCGCCGAAGCAGATCACCCCGTCATGGCCGCCGGCGAGGTAGACCGCGATGCCCGCCTCCATGTTCTTCTCGTTCGGGTTCGGGTCCACATCCGAAAAGACCGCGCGGCCGAGGCCCCCGGCCTCCAATACGTCGAGCGCGCTCTTGGTGATCGGAAGGGACGCCAGCGCCTTGTCGGTCACCAGAAGGGGTTTCGTCAGGCCGATGGACTTGGCGTGGTCGGCCAGTTCCGCGATGCGGCCGACGCCGAACTTGATCGCGGTGGGGTAGGACCAGTTCCGGTTGGGAACGTTGTGGGTCATGGTCTCAGACTTTCTTGAGGTGATAGGATTTCGGCCGGGTCACCGAATGGAACCCGAGATAGCTCAGCGAGGTGCCCCGCCCGGTGTCCTTGACCCCAGTCCAGGTCAGCGCGGGGTCAAGGTAGTCGGCCCGGTTCATGAACACGGTCCCGGTTTCCACCTGTGCGCCCAGTGCGGCAGCGGTGTCGTAGTCCTCGGTCCAGATGCTGGCGGTCAGGCCGTAGGGCGAGTCGTTCATCAGCGCGATGGCCTCGGCATCGTTCTTCACCGGCATGATGCCCACGACGGGGCCGAAGCTTTCTTCCTTCATGACGCGCATGGAGTGGTCCACGTTGATGAGGATCTGCGGCGCGAGATAGGCCCCGCCGTCATCGGCGAATTTCTTCGGGTCGAGGAGCGGCTTCGCGCCCTTGGCGATGGCCTCCGCCGTCTGGTCGCGCACCGTCTGGGCAAAACGCTTGTGCGCCATCGGGCCGAGAGTGGTCGAGGCGTCGAAGGGGTTGCCCAGTTTCAGCTGGCCGACCCAGGCGACGGATTTCTCGACGAAGCTGTCGAAGAGGCTTTCGTGCACATAGATCCGCTCGATCCCGCAGCAGCACTGGCCGGCATTGTACATCGCGCCGTCCATCAGCACGTCGACGGCGAGGTCAAGGTTCGCATCGGCCCGAACATAGCCGGGGTCCTTGCCGCCAAGCTCCAGCCCCAGCGGCGTGAAGGTCCCCGCCGCCGCGCGTTCGATGGCCTGCCCGCCGCCGACCGAGCCGGTGAAGTTGACGAAACCGAAGCTGCGCGCCTTGATGAGGGACTCGGTGGTGGCGTGGTCAAGGACCACGTTCTGGAACACGTCCTCCGGCACGCCGGCGGCGTGGAAGGCCTCGGCCAAACGCTCGCCTACAAGGAGGGTCTGCGAGGCGTGCTTCAGAACAACCGTGTTCCCGGCGATAAGGGCCGGGACGAGTGTGTTGATCGTGGTCAGGTAGGGGTAGTTCCACGGCGCGATGATGAAGACGACGCCGACCGGTTCGCGGGCGAGGTAACGGCGAAACTTGTCCGAATCCTCGATCATCTCGGGCGCGAGGGTCTTGGCGGCGATCGATGCCATATAGTCCGTGCGCGCGTTCACCCCGCCGAATTCACCGCCATAGCGGGTCGGGCGGCCCATCTGCCAGGCGATTTCCTCGACCACCACCTCGGACATGGTGTTCAGCTTCGCGACACCGGCCTTGACCAGCGCGATGCGGTCTTCCAGCGGGCGGGCGGCCCAAGGTTTCTGTGCGGCCTTCGCGCGGGCGACGACGGCATCGGCTTCTGCCGCAGTCAGGGGCATCCGTTCGGCATAGACGCGGCCGTCGACGGGAGAGATGAGCTGGATCGGTTTCATGTCAGTCCTCGTGGGTCGGGGTTGCCCCGACGATTGTCTTTCGGGCTAGGGTCTCCCCGGCCCGCGTGTCAGGTCGGCGGCCAGACCGAGGTATCGTGGTCTGGATGCTGACGGCTGCTTTGCCGGATCAAGTCGAACCGCTCCACTGTGTCGCCCACGCCATTATCGCCCTCTCCTGTCCGGGTCGAGGGGAGCGTCACGATTCCGGTCAGCCAATGCTCCATCGCCTCGGTCCCGACATTGTGCTCGGGCCTAAGCTCGGCATGGCGGTCGAGTGAGCCGATGGTAACCTCGATCCGCGGACGCGACAGCGCCTCGTAGGTCAGGGGTGTGCCGCAGTCCCGGCAGAAGCCGCGCAGCGCGTCTGCGGAGCTTTGGAAATGCGCCAGTGTGCCCCGCGTCAGGTGGAAGTGGTTGCTGTGCCCGCCAGCCCAGGCGGCGAAGGGTCCGCCGACCTGTTTCTGGCACATACGGCAATGGCACAGACAGGCGTTGTCTGGCCGGGTGGTGAACGCATAGCGCACCGCCCCGCACTGACATCCGCCTGCCCACCTTTCCATCGTGTCCCCCTTACGCGCGTTCCAAGAGCCGCTGGATCTCGAAATCGGTGACAACGCGGTCGGTCTCGGAAATCTCCCACTGGGCGGCGTGGTGGTAGTGGTCGATCACGTCATCGCCGAAGGCTTCGCGGAACATCTTCGAGCCGTTCAGCAAATCCGCCGCCTCGCGCAGGTTGTGCGGGATCTCGCGCACCCCTCCGGCGGAATACATGTCGCCCTTCATCTCGGGTTCCAGTTCCAGCTTCTGCTCGATCCCGGCCAGACCGGCGGCCAGAAGGGCGGCGCAGGTGAGGTAGGGGTTCACGTCCGACCCCGGAATCCGGCATTCGACACGGATCGCCTTCGTCCCCTCGCCACAAACGCGGAAGCCGGCGGTGCGGTTGTCGGCGGACCAGACCGCCTTCGTGGGCGCGAACATCCCCACGGTAAAGCGCTTGTAGCTGTTGACGTAGGGCGCAAGGAACACGGTCATCTCGCGCGCATAGGCCAGCTGGCCGGCGACGTAGTGCTGCATCAGCGCCGACATGCCATGCGGCCCCTTCGGATCAGCAAAGGCGGGCTTGCCGTCCAGAGTCCACAAGGACTGGTGGCAATGCGAGGACGACCCTGCCTTGCGGTGGTCGTACTTCGCCATGAAGGTGACCGAGCGGCCCTTGGTCCAGGCGATTTCCTTGATGCCGTTCTTGATGATCGTGTGGTTGTCCGCCGTATCGAGCGCGTCGGAGTAGCGGTAGTTCACTTCCTCCTGCCCCGAGTCCGCCTCACCTTTCGAGTTCTCGATCGGGATACCCGCGCCGTAAAGTCCATTGCGGATGGCGCGCATCACGTCTTCTTCCTTGGTGGTCTGGAAGATGTGGTAATCCTCGTTGTAGGCGCTGATCGCCTTCAGGCCGGTGAAGTTCGTGTCCCGCAGGGATTCGTAGGAGTTCTCGAAGAGGTAGAATTCGAGTTCCGTCGCCATCATCGGCTGAAAGCCCATGGCGCGGGCACGTTCGACCTGCGCCTTCAGGATCTGGCGCGGGGAATGGGCGACGGGGTGGTGATGGTGGTCGAGAAGATCGCAAAGGACCATCGCCGTACCCGGCAGCCATGGGACAAGGCGCAAGGTGGCCATGTCGGGCTTCATCACGTAGTCGCCATAGCCGGTCTGCCAGTTCGAGGACTTGTAGCCCTGAACGGTCGTCATCTCCATGTCGACGGCAAGAAGGTAGTTGCAGCAATGGGTCTCCTCCCAGCCGCCGTCGACGAAGAACTGGGCGTGGAAGCGTTTGCCCATCAGGCGGCCCTGCATGTCGACGCCGGCGACGAGGACGGTGTCGATTTCCTTGGCCTTCACGGCCTTCTTCAAGTCTTCAAGTGTCAGATTGCCCGGCATGTGGTGTCTCTTTCCTGAATGTCGGTCGGAATGGGGCCTCGGCCCCGGGATCGAAGGGGATGCAACCCCGACGCTCCGCCGAATTCAGGCTTGCGGGGCCAGCATGGGCCGCCTTGGCTATCCTGCGGCTCGGACCGCATCTGATCATTCTCCCCGGGATCGCGGTTTGCCCGCGAATTTGATCAATCATTCACAGGTCGGCGGGTTTGCGCAACCCCCCCAACGGTTGCCGCTTCACCCCTTTCCCCACGCGGCGCACGCAGGCCCATTGCGGCGTTCAGGACGACGCCGGTCAGGAGCACTGCACCACCGATCAGGGTGGCGCGGCTTGCGGTTTCACCAAGCGCGAGCCAGACCCAGATCGGTCCCAGCAGGACCTCGATCAGGGACAGGAGCGTCAGTTCCGCCGCCGGGACCACTCGACTGCCGAGCGTGAAAAGGACCATCCCAAGGGCGACGACGAAGAACCCGACGGTGAAGGCAACGGCCATGTCCTGCGGCAGGGCCAGGATCGGTTCGCTCCGCGCCAGAAGAACCGCGCCCGCAAAAAGGGTGGAGAAGACGCTGCCCAGGAAGGCCACCGGCATCATGTCCCCCACGCGCCCCCAGCGCAGCGCAACCGAGAAGGCGCCGAAACCCGCGGCCGAGGCCAGCGCGGCAAGGTTCCCCGCGATGGCGCCGGACTCAAGCCCATCGGCGACCATCAGATACATGCCAAGGACAGCGATGGCGATGGCAATCCAGGTGCGGGAATGGACCGGCTCACGCAACAGAAGCCAGCCAAGGACGGCGGCGACGAAAGGGGAGGCCGCGAAAAGGAGGACGGCATTGGCGACGGTGGTCGTCTGGAAGGCATAGATCGCGCCCGAAAAGGCGAGGACCAACCCAAGGCCCCCCGCGATGCCGGCTCCGCCCACAGCCCGCAGGGCGGCCAGTGGCCGACCCCGCGACGTCCACCACATGAAGCCGAGGAGAACCGGGATCATGCCGACCGAGCGCCAGAACAGGATCTGCCAGACCGAGGCAGCCTCGATCTGCCTCAGGCCAAGACCCATCAGCGACCAGATGGCACCCGCCGCAAGGCACAGTGCCACGCCTGTTCCGTACCGCATGCGATGCCCCCTTTCCCGGAAGGCTGACACGGGCGCAGCAAGGCGGCTGTTCCGTTCACGACCTCGCAGGGGCCGGGACGGCATCTTGCTTGCAGATGACATCGCTCCCTGCCTGTGCCGAGCGGCGCTGTCCCAAGCCGGAACTAGCGGGGTCAGTAGCCGCGCGTGCGGTCGACGAGATGCAGGAAGGGCTCACCCGCTTCGCCCCGCCGGATGTTTTCGGCCAGGACGCGGGCTGCGCTGGCGGTGCGGGTATCGGCGGCGATGTGGGGGGTGACCGTGACGCGGGGATGCGTCCAGTAGGGATGATCCTGCGGCAGCGGTTCCGCCCGGAACACATCCAGCGTGGCGTGGCCGATGTGCCCGGCATCGAGCGCAGCCAGAAGCGCATCATCGTCGATCAGGGCACCGCGACCGGGGTTCAGGATCACCGCGCCCTGCGGCAGCCATCCCAGCCGTTCGGCGTTCAGAAGGTTCTCGGTCTCGGGCGTCTTCGGCAGCAGCGTCACCAGAATCGCTGCCGTAGACAGCGCCTGCCGCAGCCCGTCTTCGCCATGCAGGCAGCCGGGCTTTGCCGTCCGGCCCCATGCGGTCACCGGGAAGTTCAGCGCCCGGAGGGCGGTTGCTGCGGCGGTGCCAAGCTCTCCCGTGCCCAGCACCGTGACCGGGCGTTCGCGCGCCAGGGGCGGGCAGGTCGGGTCCCAGACCCGGCCCGGGTTCACGATGTGCCGGTCCATCCCGAGGTGATGGCGCAAGCTGTGGCCCACGACCCATTCGGTCATCCCCTCGCTCATCGCCGGGTCGACCATCCGGCAGAGGGGTTGGGTCAGGGTGGCATTGCCGACGATCCGCTCCACCCCCGCCCAAAGGCTGAGGACCGCCTTAGCCCGAGTGAAGGGGGCGAAATCCTGCAGAGGCGAGGACGGGGCATAGATGATGTAATCCACCGTCTCGGCTGCGGCCTCGGTCACCACCTGCGCGGCAATCCCAGCTTCTGCCAGGGCCTTCGGAAGCTCGTTCTCATACTCGGACCAAAGGCTTGGGACGGCGAACAGAATGGTGGTCATTGCGTCACCTTGGCCGGTGGACATGGGCGCTTTGGACAAGACCAAAGCCCACCAGCAGCACCATCATCGCCGACCCCCCGTAGCTGAGAAGCGGCAGCGGCACGCCCACGACCGGGGCCATGCCCATGACCATCGACAGGTTCACCGCGATGTAGAAGAAGAAGTTGGCCGCCACCCCGATGATCAGAAGCGCCGAGAACCGGTCGCGGTTCTGGAAGGCCGCGAAAAGGCAGAAGCCGATGATCAACGCATAAAGCCCCAGAAGCGAGAAGGCACCGACAAAGCCGAATTCCTCGGCCAGCGTGGTGAAGATGAAGTCGGTATGCTTTTCCGGCAGGAAGTTCAGCCGCGACTGGGTGCCCTGCATGAAGCCCTTCCCGCTCCACCCGCCGGACCCGAGCGCAATCTGCGCCTGGATGATGTTGTAGCCCGCGCCCAGGGGATCGGCCCCGGGGTTCAGGAAGGTGTCGATCCGGGTGTACTGGTAATCGTGCAGGAACTGCCATGGCGTGCCGCGCGTCAGGAACACCCCCGCCACGGCCCCGACCCCAAGGACCAAGACCGCGGCGAAATACCAAAGGCTGACCCCTGCGGCGAACATCACCGCCGCCCCGGCCAGAAGTAGCATCAGCGATGTGCCAAGGTTCGGCTGCATCAGGACCAGCACCGTGGGCAAGACGATCAGCAGCACCGGGATCAGGACATAAAGCGGGCGCGAGATGCGGCGATGGTCCAGCCAGTCGTAATAGGCAGCAAGCATCATGACGAGCGTGAACTTCATCATCTCGGACGGCTGCAACCGGATGAAGCCAAGATCGATCCAGCGCTGGGCGCCCATGCCGACCTCGCCGAAGAATTCAACGAAGAGGAGGAGGATGAACGAGACGAGGTAGGCAACCCCCGCCATGTTCCGCCAGAACCAGATCGGGACCATGGCGACGATGAACATCAGCACCAGGCCAACCGCGAAGCGTTCCATCTGCGGACGGGCCCAGGTGTCGATGTTGCCGCCGGCGATGGAGTAAAGCATCAGGAACCCGACCGAGGCGACGGCGATCACCAGCACAACCAGCGGCCAGTTCAGGTAAAGGACCTTGCGAAGCCCGGTCGGGGCCTGCTTGACGCGGTATTCAAGAAAGCTCATCCAACCGCCCCGTCAGGTTTCGGTCTTGACGGGCACCAGCCCGGTGACCGGATCGCGCAGGGGCAGTTCCTTCAGCATGGTCTCGATCCGGCCCCGCTGGCTGGAGGGGTAGGCCTCAAGCGAGGGCATCCCGTCCGACATCGCGCGCAGGATGATGTCGCGCGCGATCGGGGCCGCGGCGGTCGACCCGCCACCACCGTGTTCCACCACGACGGCAATGGCATAGCGCGGCGCGTCGTAGGGAGCATAACCGACGAACAGGGCATGGTCCCGGCGATGCCACGGCAGATCCTCGTTCGCAATCACGCCCGCTGCGCGCTCGGCAGCGCTGATGTTCCTGACCTGGCTGGTGCCGGTCTTGCCGGCCATCACCATCGTCGGCTCGACAATCCGGCTGGATTTGGCGGTGCCGCGCTCGCCGTTCACCACGCCATGCATCGCCTCTTGCACGGCGGCGAGGTTATCCGGCGCGAGGCCGAGAGGCGGGGCCTCGGCGACCGGCATCTCCTGATCGTTGACCATATGGACCAGGCGCGGGACGACCGCGCGTCCCGTCGCCAGCCGTGCAGTCATCACCGCAAGCTGCAGGGGCGAGCTGAGCACATACCCCTGACCGATCGAGGCGTTGATCGTGTCGCCGATCCGCCAGTCGGCCTTGTGGCGTTCCAGCTTCCAGGCCTTGTCGGGCATGATGCCTTCGGTGATCGCCGACATCGGGATGTCGAAGGCCTGGCCCAGGCCCAGACGGCGGCCCATCTCGGCGATCTTGTCGATCCCGACCTTCTGGGCGATGTCGTAGTAATAGACGTCGCAGCTTTCGACGAGGCTGCGTTCCAGGTTGACCGTGCCGTGGCCGGACCGCTTCCAGCAGTGGAACCGGCGTCCGCCGAATTCGATGAATCCGGGGCAGCTGACCCGCGTGCCGGGCGTGGCCACCCCGGCCTCAAGTGCCGCCAGCGCGGTGACCATCTTGAAGGTCGATCCCGGAGGATAGGCACCGGACACCGTCTTGTTGGCCAGCGGTCGGTGGTCGTTTTCCATCAGCGCGTTGTAGTCGGCGTGGCTGATGCCGCGGACAAAGAGGTTAGGGTCGAAGGACGGAGACGAGGCGATGCAGACGAGGTCTCCGTTCGTGACGTCTATGACCACGGCGGCGGCGCTTTCGGTGCCGAGCCTTGCCTGGGCGAAGTTCTGCACATCGGCGTCGATCGTCAGGCGGATGTCAGTGCCGGGGGTGCCCTCCTGCCGCTCCAGTTCACGCATCACCCGCCCGGCCGAGTTCACCTCGATCCGCTTGGTGCCGGCGCTGCCACGCAGCGTGTCTTCCTTCCACTTCTCGACGCCTATCTTGCCGATCTGGAACTTGGGAATACGCAAAAGCGGGTCTGGCTCTTCAAGGCCTTCCAGGTCCTTGTCGCTGACCGGGCCGACATAGCCCACGACATGGGCAAAGTCCTGATCCAGAGGATAAATCCGCGACAGGCCGACCTCGGGCAGGACGCCCGGCAGGGCGGGGGCGTTGAGCGCGACCTTGGAGAAGTCGTCCCAGCTCAGCCGTTCGGCCACGGTGACAGGAACGAAGGCGCGCAGCGCGTTGACCTCCTCGATCGTCGCCTCAAGCTCTTCGGGAGTGATCGGGATGATCCCGGCCAGCCGACGCAACACCAGTTCGGCGTCGCCCGCCGCTTCACGGGTGATGATGACGCGGTAATTCTGTTCGTTCCCGGCAATGATCCGCCCGTTGCGGTCCTGGATCAGCCCGCGTTCGGGCGGGATGAGGCGGATGTTGATCCGGTTCTCTTCGGCCAGAAGCTTGAACTGGTCGGCCTGGTCGACCTGGAGATAGCGCATGCGGATGCCCAGGGCGGCGACCATGGCCCCCATCGCCCCGCCCAGCAGCAGGGTGCGCCGGGTCAGCGTGCGGTTGGTCTCTTCGGTGTCACGGGCGGTCCGTTTCACAGGCGTCTCCCGAAGCTGTCGATCTCGCCGGTCGCCGGCTTGCGGAGGTCAAGGACCAGTCGCGACAGGCCGACGACAAGAGGATAAAGCGCAATCGACCACAGGACCTGAACGGCCGCAAAGCCGAAAGCCGGCTGCGGCACGAAGGCAAGCCCCAGGACAAGGCGATAGGCCAGCATCATGCCAAGCATGACACCGGAAATCAGCATCCATTCCACCAGAAAGTTCAGTTCACGGGTCAGGGCGACGCGACCGCGCAGGAATTCGGTCGCAAGGACGACGATTGCCGTCCAAAGGCCCGGCGGGCGCATCAGGATCAGGTCCTCGATCAGGATGACCAGCAGAATCAGCGGCATCGGCAGGAAGTCCGGCCGCCGGATGACCCAGGCAAGGATGAGGCAGAGAAGAAGGTCGGGCCCCGGCAGCGCCCCGGGTGACGCCTCCAGTGGCAAGAGCCGGACGAACAGAAGGAAAAGGGCAAGCGCGAGGAAAAGCCCGCGGAACACCCAATGGGCCTGACGCCAGAACTCAACCATCGCCGGCTTCCTCGACTGCCCCTTCCGCGGTGCCCGAGCCGGCAGCCTCGACATCGCCGCCTTCGGTTTCGGTGGGGGGCGCGCCGGCGGCTTCTTCCAGCGTGGCTGCCGAGGTATCGGGTCTTGGCAGGAAGACGGGCGGCGCGATCAGGCTGCCGGGATCCTTGATCGGCTCAAGCTCGTGGCTGCGGAGGACGCGGAGGAATTCCAGCCGCCGGTAATCTGCCGCCAGGACCACGCGCAGCCGCCGGTCCGTCCCTAGCGCCACCTGGCCGACCAGAAGCCCGGCCGGAAAGACCCCGCCGTCGCCCGAGGTGACCACGCGGTCGCCCGGGCGCACGTCGTCCGTGTCCTCGATGAACTCCAGCGGTGGCAGGGGTGAGTTGTCGCCGCTGAGTAGGGCCTTCTGCCCCGATGGCTGGATCGTCACCGGGATCCGGCTGTTCGAGTCGGTCACCAGGATCACCCGGGCGGTCCGTTCTCCCACGCCCGAAATCCGGCCCACCAGGCCGATCCCGTCCATCGTCGCCCAGCCGTCGCGGATTCCGTCCCGCGCGCCGACGTTCAGAAGGACCGACTGGCGGAACGGGCTGCCGCTGTCGGCCATCACCACGCCGGTCACGAAGGTCAGCTTCGGGTCCAGCCGCACCTTGTTCAGGTCCAGAAGCCGCGCGTTCTTCTGTTCCAGCTGAAGGGCGGCTTCCTTCCAGGCCTTCATCTGCTGAAGCTCGCGCTTAAGCTCCTGGTTCTGTTCGTAGATCCGGGTATAGGACTGGAAATCGTCCAGCATCCCCGCCGCCGCCGTCACCGGCCGCATCGCCCAGTCAAGGTTCGGCACCACCGCATCGATCAGGGCCGCGCGAAAGCGCTCGACACGGGGGCTGTCGATCCGCCAGAGAAGGAAGAGGCCAAGAAGCACCAGGACCGCGATCCCCACCAGAAGGCGGCGAAGCGGGCGCGAGAATTCTTCCGGTCCTATGCGGGTCTTGGCCACGGGGTTGCCCTCTCAGCCGGCAGGCCGGCGTCAGGTATCGTAGTCGATCACATGCCGAAGCTGCTTTTCGTATTCCAGCGCTTTCCCGGTGCCCAGGGCAACACAATTCAGTGACTCGTTGGCCACAGAGATCGAAAGCCCGGTCTGCTCGCGAAGGCTCAGGTCCAGCTCGCCCAGAAGCGCGCCCCCGCCGGTCAGCATCACGCCACGGTCGACGATGTCGGCGGCTAGGTCCGGCGGCGTCGCTTCAAGCGCCTGCATCACCGCGTCGCAGATCTGCTGCACGGGCTCGGCCAGCGCCTCGGCAACCTGCGCCTGGTTGATCTCGGTTTCCTTCGGAACCCCGTTCAGAAGGTCGCGGCCCCGGATCGTCATGCTGGCCCCCCGCCCGTCGTCGGGCATCCGCGCCGTGCCGATCGAGGTCTTGATCCGCTCGGCCGTCGATTCCCCGATCAGCAGGTTCTGGTGGCGGCGAAGGTAGCTCACGATCGCCTCGTCCATCCGGTCACCGCCGACGCGGACCGACCGGGCGTAGACGATATCGCCCAAGGACAGGACTGCAACCTCGGTCGTGCCTCCGCCGATGTCGACCACCATGTTGCCCGTGGGTTCCGTGATCGGCATCCCCGCCCCGATGGCGGCCGCGATGGGTTCGGCGATCAGCCCGGCCCGCTTGGCCCCCGCCGACAGCACGGACTGCCGGATCGCCCGCTTTTCCACCGGCGTCGCGCCGTGGGGCACGCAGACGATGATCTTCGGCTTACTGATGGTCGAGCGCTTGTGCACCTTGCGGATGAAGTGCTTGATCATCTCTTCCGCCGCCTCGAAGTCGGCGATCACGCCGTCACGCATCGGGCGGATCGCCTCGATCGTGCCGGGCGTGCGCCCCAGCATCAGCTTCGCATCCTCGCCCACCGCGAGCACGACCTTCTTGCCGTCCTTGTTGTGATAGGCGACGACCGAGGGCTCGTTCAGGACGATGCCCTTGCCGCGGATGTACACAAGCGTGTTCGCCGTGCCGAGGTCGATCGCCATGTCTGACGAGAAGAGGCCGGGAAAGAACGACATTAACGGTGTCCCCAAGTGCAATAGCTGTTGTCCCGGCGACTCAGGGTCTGAGGCGGGCGCCCCCATATAAGAACCTGCGCAAGTGAGCGAAAGGTCTTGTAGCACAGCGCGCGATCCCCCGCTTACACAATCGTGCACTTGCAGAAATCCGGCTTTCTGACCCGGAATGGTCTCTGTTCCAGCATTGTAATTGACCTAAACGAACCTGCGGTTGATCCTGCACCCTGGTATGGTTGATCTTGTGACGTTGCGGAGGGGCGGAAGATGGCAGGCGTTTCGGGGCAGATCGCACTGGTGACGGGGGCCGGGGCGCCGGGGGGAATCGGTTTCGCCATCGCCCGGGCGCTCGTTTCGGGGGGCGCAAAGGTCTGCGTCACCGCCACCTCGCCGCGCATCCACGATCGCGCGGCCGCGCTTGGCTGCATGTCCCACATCGCCGACCTGACCGACCCGGCACAGGTGAAAGACCTCTTCGCTGCCGTCGCCGCAAAGCTTGGTCCGGTCTCGGTCCTGGTGAACAACGCCGGCATGGTCCAGACTGGCAAAGACGTCGCCCGCCAGCAGCTGGCCGGCTGGTCGGATGCCGATTGGGCGCATCACATGGCGCTGAACATCAACACGACCTTCCACTGCTGCCGCGCTGCGCTGCCGGGGATGGTGGCGCAAGGATACGGTCGGATCGTCAACATCAGTTCGGTCACCGGCCCGGTGGTGACCATCGACGGCAGTTCCGCCTATGCTACCGCCAAAGCCGCGATCACCGGCATGACCCGGTCGATCGCGCTGGAATACGGCCGCCACGGCATCACCTGCAACGCGGTCCTCCCCGGTTGGATCGAAACCGAAAGCTCCTCGGCGGACGAGCTCGCCGCCGGCACACGCACCCCCGCCGGCCGGCCCGGCACGCCGGACGAGGTGGCGGCCTGTGCCCTCTTCCTCGCCTCCCGGGAAGCGTCCTACGTCACCGGCGCGATGCTGGTGGTGGATGGGGGAAACACCCTGCAGGAGATGAAGGGCGGGTGAGACCAGTCCCTGAGAGGTGGTCAAGCCTAAGAGTTTTCGACGAAAATTCTTGGGCCTGTCCCATTACTCGGCGTGATAGCTTACCGTCTTTACATCCTCACCCGGCGCGGTCTTCTGCCGGCGGATGATGAGGCGGTTGAGCGCGTTGATATAGGCCCGGGTCGAGGCGACGATGGTGTCGGTATCGGCGCTGGAACCGGTGACGATCCGCCCCTCCTCCTCTAGCCGAACGGAAACCGTAGCCTGGGCGTCGGTGCCTGCGGTCACGGCATGCACCTGGTAGACCTGCAGCCGCGCCTTGTGCGGGAAGAGCATCTTCACGCACATGAAAGCCGCATCCACCGGCCCGTCCCCGGTCGCGTCAATGTGGTGGTCGACCCCGTCGATCGACAGCACCATCTCGGCCTCTTGCGGCCCTTCGGTACCACAGACCACGCGCAGCTTCTTCAGCTGAAGGTATTCATAGGCGTCGTTCGTCTGCTCATCGCTGACCAAAGCGATCAGGTCGTCGTCATAGACCTCCTTCTTCCGGTCGGCGAGCGCCTTGAACCGGACGAAGACGTCGTTCAGCTGGTTGTCGGCAAGGTCGAAGCCCAGTTCTTTCAGCTTCGCGCGCAGGGCGGCGCGGCCCGAATGCTTACCCATGGCGATGTTGGCCTGCGACAGGCCAATGTCCTCGGGCCGCATGATCTCGAAGGTCTGGACGTTCTTCAGGACACCGTCCTGATGGATGCCTGATTCATGCAGGAAGGCGTTCTTGCCGACGATGGCCTTGTTGAACTGAACCGGGAAGCCCGAGACCTGGGAAACCCGACGCGAGAGGTTCATGATCTTCGTCGTGTCGATGCCCGTCTGGAACGGCAGGATGTCGTTGCGGACCCGCATCGCCATCACGACCTCTTCGAGGGCGGTGTTGCCCGCGCGTTCGCCCAGGCCGTTGATCGTGCATTCGATCTGCCGGGCACCTGCCTCCACCGCCGCCAGCGCGTTTGCCGTCGCCATGCCCAGATCATTGTGGCAGTGGGTGGCGAAGATGATCTGGTCGGCCCCCGGGACGCGTTCGAGGAGCATCCTGATGATCTTCGCCGACTCCATCGGGTAGGTGTAGCCGACGGTGTCGGGGATGTTGATCGTCGTCGCCCCGGCCTTGATCGCGATTTCAACGACACGGCAGAGGTAGTCAGGCTCGGTCCGCGTCGCATCCATCGGCGACCACTGGACGTTGTCGCAGAGGTTCCGCGCGTGGGTCACCGTCTCGTGGATCCGGTCCGCCATCTGGTCCATGTCGAGGTTCGGGATGGCGCGATGCAACGGCGAGGTGCCGATGAAAGTGTGGATGCGGGGGGACCTGGCGTGTTTCACCGCCTCCCAGCAGCGGTCGATGTCCTTGAAGTTCGCGCGGGCGAGGCCGCAGATGGTGCTCGTCTTCGCCCGTTTCGCGATCTCGCTGACGGCGGCGAAGTCGCCTTCGCTGGCGATCGGAAAGCCCGCCTCGATGATGTCGACGCCCATCTCGTCGAGGAGCGAGGCGATCTCGAGCTTTTCCTCATGGGTCATGGTCGCGCCCGGGGATTGTTCGCCGTCGCGCAGCGTGGTGTCGAAGATAACCACTCGGTCTTGCTGGGTCATGTCAGTGGTCCTTTTCTCTTAGCCTTCAAGCCCTGGGCGCTGGTCACCTCTGAGCGGTCGCGCCCGGGGGCACGCTCAGAGGCGGCTAAGAAGGAGAAGTCCAAGGGGCAGCGCCGGGCGGATGGCCCGGTCGGCAGCGCGGATGTGAGGTCCCTTGGTCATGGGGCCGGACTATACGGCGGAAATGCTGGAAGGGAAGGGGGATTTTCGGAAGGGGTGCCGCCTTGGGGGGCATCGAGCCCCCCGAGGCGGCGCTGCCGCGGGACCATCCCTGCGACCGGTGCGCGCGGGGCGGCTGTCGGAGCCTCCGGCGGGGATATTTCAGCAGAAAGGAAGGCATGGGCGCGGCGGTCGCGGGCGCTATGTGGTGCGGCCTTGGACGCGGAGGGGCAATGCGGGCTTTGGTGGTCGGGGCGTCGGGCGGGATCGGCGGGGCGCTGGTGGAAGCGCTGCGGGCAAAGGGTGAGGTTGTGGGGCTGTCCCGGTCGGGCGACGGGCTGGACGTGACCGACGAGGCCAGCGTTGCGGCTGCGCTGGGGGCGCTGGAGCCGGGCTTCGACCTCGTGATCGTCGCGACCGGCGCCCTGGTGCTGGACGGGCAGGGGCCGGAAAAAACCTTGAAGGCAGTGACGGCTGACGGGCTGGCGCGGGCTTTCGCCATCAACGCGATTGGTCCCGCGCTGGTGATGAAACACGCGCTGTGGCTGATGCCGCGCGACCGTTTGGTGAAGCTTGCCGTTCTGACGGCGCGGGTGGGGTCGATCGGGGACAACCACCTTGGCGGCTGGTATGGCTACCGGGCAGCGAAGGCGGCGTTGAACCAGCTGGTGCGGACCGCGGCGGTGGAGGCCGCGCGGACCCATCCACAATCGGTCTTCGTGGCGCTGCATCCCGGGACGGTGGAAACCGGCCTCGCCCCGGCGCAGCGGGCCGGGCATCCGGCTGTTCCACCGGCTGAGGCTGCGGCTAACATTCTGAGAGTTCTGGAAAATCTTGGCCCCTCTGCCTCGGGCGGGTTCTTCGACTGGAAAGGCGAGGTGGTGCCGTGGTGAGGCTGGTCCTTGTCCTTGGCGACCAGCTGACCCCGGATGTCGCCGCGCTGAAGGCGGCGGACCGGGCGCGGGACGTGGTGGTTATGGCCGAAGTGATGGGCGAGGGCACGTCCGTCCCGCACCACCCGCAGAAGATCGCGCTGATCCTTGCCGCAATGCGCAAATTCGCCGCCCGACTGCGCGCCGACGGCTGGAACGTCGCCTATTCGCGGCTGGATGATCCCGAAAATTCGCAATCAATTCAAGGGGAACTGCTGCGCCGTGCCACGGAGACCGCGGCGGGGGAGGTGCTGGCGACCAAGCCCGGCGAATGGCGTCTGGTGCGGGCGCTGGAGGATTTGCCGCTGCCGGTCAGGCTTCTGGAGGATGATCGTTTCCTGTGTTCAGAGGCTGAGTTTTCCGCCTGGGCCGAGGGGCGGAAGCAGCTTCGGATGGAGTGGTTCTACCGCGACATGCGCCGCAGGACCGGGCTTCTCATGGAAGGCGACCAGCCAGCCGGGGGGCAGTGGAACTTTGACCACGACAACCGCAAACCGGCAAATCAGGACTTGCTGAGGCCAAGGCCGCAGGACTTTCCGCCGGACCCGGTGGTCGAGGAAGTGCTTGATCTGGTTGAGAAACGCTTCCGCCACTTCGGTCGCTTGCGCCCCTTCCGCTGGGCGACGGACCGGGACGGGGCCTTGGCGGCTTTGCAGGATTTCGTCGCCCATCGCCTGCCCCGTTTTGGCGAGGAGCAGGATGCGATGCTGGAGGGGGAGGCGTTCCTGAGCCACTCGCTTCTGTCGCCCTACATCAACCTCGGCCTCCTTGGCCCGCTGGAGGTTTGCCGGGCGGTTGAAGCGGCCTGGAAGGCGGGGCGGGTGCCGCTTCCGGCGGCGGAGGGGTTCATCCGGCAGATCATCGGATGGCGGGAATATGTGAGGGGAATCTGGGGGTTAGAGGGGCCGAGCTACCTGGAGAGGAACACCCTGGGCCACACCCGGAAGCTGCCGGCGGCCTATTGGGGGGGCGAGACGCGGATGGCTTGCGTGAAGTCCGCTGTCGCCCAGACCCGGGACCTGGCCTATGCCCACCACATCCAGCGGCTGATGGTGACGGGGAACTTCGCGCTTCTCGCCGGAGTGGACCCGGCGGAGGTGCATGAGTGGTACCTGTCGGTCTATATCGACGCCTTCGAATGGGTCGAGGCGCCGAACACGCTGGGGATGAGCCAGTTCGCCGACGGGGGCCTGCTGGGGTCAAAACCTTATGTCTCTTCAGGGGCTTACATCGACCGGATGTCGGACCATTGCGGTGGCTGCCACTACCGAGTGAAGGAAAAAACCGGCGAAAGGGCCTGCCCGTTCAATCTTTTGTACTGGCACTTCCTGACCCGACACCGGGAGCGGTTCAGTGCGAACCCGAGGATGGGGCAGATGTACCGGGTGTGGGACGGGATGGAGGAAGGGCACCGGGAAAGGGTGCTGGAGGGGGCAGAGTCGGTGCTGGGTCGGCTCGATCGGGGCGAGGTGGTGTAAGCCCTTGCGAACGCTGGGCTAATCGGTTGATCCGGGGCGGAGAAGGGCGTCTTTTTCCAGTCTTTCTTCTGTCTTCCTTCCGTCTCTACGCGCGTGGAGATCACGGGGGGTTAACCATGCGGAGAGAATCGGGGATTGGTGGGTTGGCACTCAGCCGACGGGGGCACGGATTAAAATGTGCCAAGGCACGCCCCAGCCTACTTGGGTGGCATGCGGAGCCGGGCCTTTCCCGGCTCGCGACATCCCCCCGCTTGAAATCCCCGACCGGAACCCGTATCTGACCGCCAATCCAACCGCGAGCGCACCATGGCCATGACGAACCCCCTTCAGTTCCTTCAGCAAGTGCGCAGCGAAGTCTCGAAGGTCGTCTGGCCGACGCGGCGCGAGGTTCTGCTGACCACGATCATGGTCTTCATCCTGTCGGCGCTGGCGGCAACGTTCTTCAGCCTTGTCGACCTTGGCATCCGCACGGCGCTGACCGCGATCATCGGGTCGTGAGCGCGGCGGTTTTCCCTTGAACTCGGGGCGGGCAGCGGATAGTTGACCGCCAACCAAAGGGACAACCGGCGCGCATCGATTCGGGGTGCGCGCTGTTTTTTGTTCCGGGCACGACCATGAATGCGGGCGAAAGCGCCCCGGAAGCAAGGATTGAGGCAGATGGCGAAGCGCTGGTATTCGGTGAGCGTTCTCTCGAACTTCGAGAAGAAGGTTGCCGAGCAGATCCGGACCGCCGTCACCGACGCGGGCCTTGAGGAAGAGATCGACGAAGTCTTGGTGCCTACCGAAGAGGTCATCGAGATGCGCCGGGGCAAGAAGGTCACCTCCGAGCGTCGTTTCATGCCGGGCTATGTGCTGGTGCATATGGAGATGAGCAATCGGGGCTATCACCTGATCTCGTCGATCAACCGCGTGACTGGCTTCCTTGGCCCCCAGGGCAAGCCTATGCCGATGCGGGACGCGGAAGTGAATGCGATCCTGAACCGGGTCGAAGAAGGCCAGGAGGCTCCGCGCAACCTGATCCGCTTCGACATTGGTGAAACCGTGCAAGTGACCGACGGGCCGTTCGAGGGCTTCTCGGGCATGGTCGAGGACGTGGACGAGGCGCACAACCGCCTGAAGGTGACCGTGTCGATCTTCGGCCGGGCCACGCCCGTGGAACTGGAATTCACTCAGGTCTCGAAAGGGGCCTGAGGAAGCGCGTGGGAGGCGAGCGCGGCCCGGATACGGGGCGTGACGGACCGGACCACTAAACCGCATCTTCGGATGCAGTGACAAAGGAGAGGCCAGATGGCCAAGAAGATTATCGGCAGCCTCAAGCTGCAAGTGAAGGCCCAGCAGGCCAACCCGTCGCCCCCGGTCGGTCCGGCGCTCGGTCAGCGCGGTCTGAACATCATGGCCTTCGTGAAGGAATTCAACGCGAAGACCGCCGACATCGCGCCGGGCACCCCGACGCCGGTCATCATCACCTACTATCAGGACAAGTCGTTCAGCCTTGAGCTGAAGACGGCCCCGGCCTCGTTCCTGATCAAGCAGGCTGCCGGTCTGCCGCCGGTGGGCAAGCGCAGCCGCTCGAAAGGCTCGACCAAGCCCGGCCGGGAAGTGGCGGGCACGATCACCACGGCGCAGCTTCGCAAGATCGCCGAGACGAAGATGAAGGACCTGAACGCCAACTCCGTGGAAGCTGCGATGCAGATCATCCTCGGGTCGGCCAAGTCCTGCGGCATCGAAGTGAAGGGCTGAGAACCATGGCAAAGATTGCAAAGCGCGTCGCCAAGGCGAACGAAGCCTTCGCTGGCAAGGCGAACCTCGCGGTCGAAGAGGCCGTGAAGCTGATCAAGTCGGCGGCCTCGGCCAAGTTCGACGAGACGCTGGAAATCGCGATGAACCTGGGCGTTGACCCGCGCCATGCGGACCAGATGGTCCGGGGTGTCGTGCAACTCCCGAACGGCACCGGCAAGACTGTGCGCGTCGCCGTCTTCGCGCGTGGCGCCAAGGCTGACGAGGCCAAGGCTGCGGGCGCGGATATCGTCGGCGCCGAAGACCTGATGGAGACGATCCAGTCGGGCAAGATCGAGTTCGACCGTTGCATCGCGACGCCGGACCTGATGCCGCTGGTCGGCCGCCTGGGCAAGATCCTCGGGCCGCGCAACCTGATGCCGAACCCGAAGGTCGGCACGGTGACGATGGACGTGAAATCGGCCGTCGAAGCTGCCAAGGGCGGCGAAGTCCAGTTCAAGGTCGAGAAGGCCGGTGTCATCCATGCCGGGATCGGCAAGGTGAGCTTCACCGAGGACAAGCTGGCGCAGAACGTGCGCGCCTTCGTGGACGCCGTTTCGAAAGCGAAACCGACGGGCGCCAAGGGCACCTACCTGAAGAAGGTGTCGCTGTCCTCGACCATGGGGCCGGGCGTTTCGGTCGACATCGCCTCGGCGACCCAGGCGTAACGAATTCCCGGGTGACCGGGAGACTACCCGGGCCGAAAGGCCCGGTCTGTCCGAGACGGAGGGTGGTGCGCAAACACCATAAATCCTTCCTGAGATGGGGAACGAGATTTGGGGCGCCTTCGGGCGGTCTTGGTTTCGGGAACCGTTACGGACCCGAACGCCCCCCTTCGCGGGGGGCAAACATGAGCCGGGGGGAAACCCCCAACCTTGGAGTGAAACTGTGGATAGAGCCCAGAAAGAGAAAGTGGTCGAGGAACTCGGCCAGATCTTCGAAAGCTCTGGCGTTGTGGTGGTTGCCCACTACACCGGGATGACGGTTGCACAGATGCAGGACCTGCGCGCGAAGCTTCGCGACGTGGGCGGGTCCGTCCGCGTTGCCAAGAACACGCTCGCCAAGATCGCCCTTGAAGGGAAGCCCGCTGCAAAGATGGGTGACCTGCTCACGGGCATGACCGTGCTGTCCTTCTCGGAAGACCCCGTGGCTGCGGCCAAGGTCTGCGAGGCCTACGCCAAGACGAACGACAAGTTCGTCATCATCGGCGGGGCAATGGGCGACACGGTTCTGGACCAGGCCGGTGTCAAGGCTGTCGCGTCCATGCCGTCGCGTGAAGAGCTTATCGCTCAGATCGTGTCGTGCATCGGTGCGCCTGCTTCGAACATCGCCGGGGCCATTGGCGCGCCTGCTTCGAACATTGCGGGCATCCTGTCGACCATCGAGGAAAAGGCTGCCGCCTGATCCCTTGCCTGGTGTGGTTGACCCCGCACCGTTGGAACCCATCTTAACAAACGGAACTGAAAAATGGCTGATCTGAACAAACTCGCCGAAGAGATCGTCGGTCTGACCCTCCTGCAAGCGCAGGAACTGAAGACCATCCTGAAGGACAAGTATGGCATCGAGCCGGCCGCCGGTGGCGCCGTCATGATGGCTGCTGGTCCGGCTGCCGGCGGTGCTGCCGCCGCTGCCGAAGAAGAGAAGACCGAGTTCGACGTCGTCCTGACCGACGCCGGTGCGAACAAGATCAACGTGATCAAGGTCGTCCGCGAACTGACGGGCCTGGGCCTCAAGGAAGCCAAGGACCTGACCGAAGCCGGCGGCAAGATCAAGGAAGGCGTCTCGAAAGCCGACGCCGAGGCGATGAAGAAGAAGTTCGAAGAAGCTGGCGCCAAGGCCGAGCTGAAGTAATCGGACAGGCGGGGGAAACCCCGGCATCAAACAGGGCTGGGTCCGACCTTGCGTCGGTCCCAGCCATGCGCGTCTTGAAAGGGGCTTGGTGAAGAAGCCCCTTTCCAGGCGCGATACGGGTTCGGGAGCCGCCCTAAGGGACGGGCGGCACGAATGGAACCCTCGCGGCCCTTCGCAGGCGGCACGACCCCATGGCCCGATGGGGAAGTGCCAGCGAAAAATGGAAAGGTGACCAGACACATGGCGCAAGCTTATGTTGGCCAGAAACGCATCCGCCGCTACTTCGGAAAGATCCGCGAAGTGCTGGAGATGCCGAACCTGATCGAGGTTCAGAAATCCTCTTACGATCTCTTCCTGCGGTCCGGCGACGGCGACAAGCCGATGGACGGCGAGGGGCTGCAGGGCACCTTCCAGTCGGTGTTCCCGATCAAGGATTTCAACGAGACCTCGGTGCTGGAGTTCGTCAAGTACGAGCTGGAAAAGCCGAAGTACGACGTGGACGAATGCCAGTCGCGCGACATGACCTATGCGGCCCCCCTGAAGGTGACGCTGCGCCTGATCGTGTTCGATGTCGATGAAACCACCGGGGCCCGGTCGGTCAAGGACATCAAGGAACAGGACGTCTACATGGGCGACATGCCCCTGATGACGTCGAACGGGACCTTCGTGGTGAACGGGACCGAGCGGGTCATCGTAAGCCAGATGCACCGGTCGCCCGGCGTGTTCTTCGACCACGACAAGGGCAAGACCCATTCATCGGGCAAGCTTCTTTTCGCCTGCCGGATCATTCCCTATCGCGGGTCGTGGCTGGACTTCGAGTTCGACGCCAAGGACATCGTCTTTGCCCGCATCGACCGCCGCCGGAAGCTGCCGGTGACGACGCTTCTCTATGCCCTGGGCATGGACCAGGAAGCGATCATGGACGCCTATTACGAGACGGTCAACTACCGTCACGTGAAGAACAAGGGCTGGGTCACCAAGTTCTTCCCCGAGCGTATCCGTGGCACCCGCCCGCAGTTCGACATCGTCGATGCCGCGACCGGCGAGGTGATCTGCAAGGCCGGCGACAAGATGACGCCGCGCATGGCGAATGACCTGATCAAGTCGGGCAAGGTGACCGAGCTTCTGGTTCCGTTCGACCAGATCGTCGGCCGTTTCGTCGCCAAGGACATCATCAACGAGGAAACCGGCGAGATCTGGGTCGAAGCCGGTGACGAGCTGACGATGGAATACGACCGCGACGGCGGTGTGAAGGGCGGCACGCTGAAGCTGCTTCTTGACCAGGGGATCACGGAGATCCCGGTTCTCGACATCGATGGCGTCAACGTCGGCCCCTACATCCGCAACACCATGGCGGTGGACAAGAACATGGGCCGGGACACCGCGCTTATGGACATCTACCGCGTGATGCGTCCGGGCGAACCGCCGACCGTCGAAGCGGCCTCGGCCCTTTTCGACACGCTCTTCTTCGACAAGGAGCGTTATGACCTTTCGGCCGTCGGCCGGGTGAAGATGAACATGCGTCTGGACCTGGGCAAGCCGGACACCCAGCGCACGCTGGACCGCGACGATATCGTCGCCTGCATCAAGGCCCTGACCGAACTGCGTGACGGCAAGGGCGAGATCGACGACATCGACCACCTCGGCAACCGCCGGGTCCGGTCCGTCGGCGAGCTGATGGAGAACCAGTACCGCGTCGGCCTGCTGCGGATGGAGCGCGCGATCAAGGAGCGGATGTCGTCGGTCGAGATCGACACGATCATGCCGCAGGACCTGATCAACGCGAAACCGGCGGCGGCGGCTGTCCGCGAATTCTTCGGCTCGTCGCAGCTCAGCCAGTTCATGGACCAGACGAACCCGCTGTCGGAAGTGACGCACAAGCGCCGCCTGTCGGCCCTCGGGCCGGGCGGTCTGACGCGGGAACGGGCGGGCTTTGAAGTCCGCGACGTTCACCCGACGCACTACGGCCGGATGTGCCCGATCGAGACGCCGGAAGGCCAGAACATCGGCCTGATCAACTCGCTCGCCACCTTCGCCCGGGTGAACAAGTACGGCTTCATCGAGACCCCGTACCGCAAGGTGATCGACGGCAAGGTGACCGACGAGGTCGTCTACATGTCGGCCACGGAAGAGATGCGCCACACCGTCGCCCAGGCGAACGCGGCGCAGGATGCCGAAGGCAAGTTCACCGACGAGCTTATCTCCAGCCGGAAGGCCGGGGAATTCATGCTGAACCCGCCGGATGCGGTGGACCTGATCGACGTGTCGCCGAAGCAGCTGGTTTCGGTCGCGGCCTCGCTGATCCCGTTCCTTGAGAACGACGACGCGAACCGCGCGCTGATGGGGTCGAACATGCAGCGTCAGGCCGTGCCGCTGCTGCAATCGGACGCGCCCTTCGTCGGCACCGGGATCGAGGCGGTCGTCGCCCGGGACTCGGGTGCTGCGATCATGGCACGCCGGGCCGGGGTCATCGATCAGGTCGATGCCTCCCGTATCGTCGTGCGCGCGACCGAGATGCTGGAACCGGGCGAGCCGGGCGTCGACATCTACCGTCTGCGCAAGTTCAAGCGGTCGAACCAGTCGTCCTGCATCAACCAGCGTCCGCTGGTGAAGGTGGGCGACGTGGTGAAGCGCGGCGAAGTCGTGGCCGACGGTCCCTGCACCGACATGGGCGAACTGGCCCTTGGCCGGAACGTCGTCGTCGCCTTCATGCCCTGGAACGGCTACAACTACGAAGACTCGATCCTGATCTCGGAACGTATCCTGCGGGATGACGTCTTCACCTCGATCCATATCGAGGAATACGAAGTCGCCGCCCGGGACACCAAGCTGGGGCCCGAGGAAATCACCCGCGACATCCCGAACGTCGGCGAGGAAGCGCTGCGCAACCTTGACGAAGCGGGGATCGTGTATATCGGGGCTGAAGTGCAGCCGGGCGACATTCTGGTCGGCAAGATCACGCCCAAGGGCGAAAGCCCGATGACGCCGGAAGAAAAACTCCTCCGGGCGATCTTCGGTGAGAAGGCGTCCGACGTCCGCGACACCAGCCTGCGGCTGCCCCCGGGCGCCTATGGCACGATCGTGGAGGTTCGCGTCTTCAACCGCCACGGCGTGGACAAGGACGAGCGCGCGCTGCAGATCGAGCGCGAAGAGGTTGAACGCCTTGCCCGCGACCGTGACGACGAGCTCGCGATCCTCGAGCGCAACATCTATGCGCGCCTGAAGTCGCTGATCATGGGCAAGACCGCCGTGAAGGGGCCGAAGGGCATCAAGGCGGGGTCGACCATCGACGACGAACTCCTGGGCACGCTGAGCCGTGGTCAGTGGTGGCAGCTGGCCCTTGGCGAAGAGAACGACGCCAAGGAAGTCGAAGCCCTGCACGACCAGTTCGAGGCGCAGAAGCGCGCGCTTGACCACCGGTTCGACGACAAGGTCGAAAAGGTGCGCCGTGGCGACGACCTGCCCCCGGGCGTCATGAAGATGGTCAAGGTCTTCGTCGCGGTGAAGCGCAAGCTGCAGCCGGGCGACAAGATGGCCGGCCGTCACGGCAACAAGGGCGTCATCTCGAAGGTCGTGCCGATCGAGGACATGCCCTTCCTTGCCGATGGCACCCCGGTTGACCTGGTGCTGAACCCGCTGGGCGTGCCGAGCCGGATGAACGTAGGCCAGATCCTGGAAACCCACATGGGCTGGGCCGCGCGCGGCCTGGGCCTGAAGATCGACGAGGCGCTGAAGGAATACCGCCGCTCGGGTGACATGACCCCGGTGCGGGAGGCGATGCGCCTGGCCTACGGCGACGAGACCTACGAAGAGGCTTTTGCGGGCCGGGACGAGGATGAATTCCTCGAGCTTGCCGGCAACGTCTCGAAAGGCGTTCCGATCGCCACGCCGGTCTTTGACGGGGCCAAGGAGGCGGACGTGAACGACGCGCTGAAGCGTGCCGGGTTCGACACCTCGGGCCAGTCGATCGTCTTCGACGGCCGCACCGGCGAGCAGTTCCAGCGCAAGGTCACGGTCGGCGTGAAGTACATGCTGAAGCTGCACCACCTGGTCGACGACAAGCTGCACGCCCGGTCCACCGGCCCGTACAGCCTCGTCACCCAGCAACCGCTTGGCGGCAAGGCGCAGTTCGGTGGCCAGCGTCTCGGCGAGATGGAGGTCTGGGCCCTGGAGGCTTACGGCGCCGCCTACACCCTGCAGGAAATGCTGACGGTGAAGTCGGACGACGTGGCAGGCCGGACCAAGGTCTACGAGTCGATCGTCAAGGGCGAGGACAACTTCGAGGCCGGCGTGCCGGAATCGTTCAACGTCCTTGTCAAGGAAGTGCGGGGCCTCGGCCTCAACATGGAACTCCTGGATGCGGAGGAGGAATAGGGGACGAGTTTTCTGCGAAAACTCTGATTTTTCGCAGAAAAATTGTGTCTCCGAGCCTCTGACCGCAGCCCTTCACATGGGAAGATGAAATGAACCAGGAACTCTCGACCAACCCGTTCAACCCGGTTGCCCCGGTCAAGACCTTCGACGAGATCAAGATCTCTCTGGCATCGCCGGAGCGGATCCTGAGCTGGTCCTATGGCGAGATCAAGAAGCCGGAAACCATCAACTACCGGACCTTCAAGCCCGAGCGTGACGGCCTCTTCTGCGCGCGCATCTTCGGGCCGATCAAGGACTACGAATGCCTCTGCGGCAAATACAAGCGCATGAAGTATCGCGGCGTCGTCTGCGAGAAATGCGGCGTTGAAGTCACGCTGCAGAAGGTGCGGCGCGAGCGGATGGGCCATATCGAGCTCGCCGCCCCCGTCGCCCACATCTGGTTCCTGAAGTCGCTGCCGAGCCGGATCGGCCTCATGCTCGACATGACGCTGCGGGATCTGGAACGCATCCTCTACTTCGAGAACTACGTCGTGATCGAGCCGGGTCTGACCGACCTGACCTACGGCCAGCTGATGACCGAAGAGGAATTCCTCGACGCCCAGGACCAGTACGGCGCTGACGCCTTCACCGCGAACATCGGGGCGGAAGCGATCCGCGAGATGCTGGCGGCGATCGACCTGCAGGCGCTGGCCGACCAGCTGCGCGAGGAGCTGAAGGAAGCGACGGGCGAGCTGAAGCCGAAGAAGATCATCAAGCGGCTGAAGATCGTCGAGTCGTTCCTCGAGTCGGGCAACCGTCCGGAATGGATGATCCTGACCGTGCTGCCGGTGATCCCGCCGGAACTGCGCCCGCTGGTCCCCCTGGACGGCGGCCGGTTCGCGACGTCGGACCTGAACGATCTTTACCGCCGGGTCATCAACCGCAACAACCGCCTGAAGCGACTGATCGAGCTTCGCGCGCCGGACATCATTGTCCGGAACGAAAAGCGGATGCTGCAGGAAGCGGTTGACGCCCTTTTCGACAACGGTCGTCGGGGCCGGGTGATCACGGGCACCAACAAGCGCCCGCTGAAATCGCTGTCGGACATGCTGAAAGGCAAGCAGGGCCGGTTCCGCCAGAACCTCCTTGGCAAGCGCGTGGACTTCTCGGGCCGTTCGGTCATCGTGACCGGGCCGGAACTGAAGCTGCACCAGTGCGGTCTGCCGAAGAAGATGGCGCTCGAACTCTTCAAGCCCTTCATCTACTCGCGGCTGGAGGCCAAGGGCCTGTCCTCGACCGTGAAGCAGGCGAAGAAGCTGGTCGAGAAGGAACGCCCGGAGGTCTGGGACATCCTGGATGAAGTCATCCGCGAACATCCCGTCCTTCTGAACCGGGCGCCGACGCTGCACCGCCTGGGCATCCAGGCCTTCGAGCCGATCCTGATCGAAGGCAAGGCGATCCAGCTCCACCCGCTCGTCTGCTCGGCCTTCAACGCCGACTTCGACGGCGACCAGATGGCCGTGCACGTCCCGCTGAGCCTTGAGGCCCAGCTGGAAGCGCGCGTCCTGATGATGTCGACGAACAACGTGCTGTCGCCCGCCAACGGCGCGCCGATCATCGTGCCGTCGCAGGACATGGTTCTCGGCCTCTACTACGTCACGATGGAGCGCAAGGGTATGCCGGGCGAAGGCATGGCCTTTGCCGATATCGAGGAAGTGGAACACGCCCTGGCCGCCGGGGCCGTGCACCTGCACGCCAAGATCAAGGCGCGTCTGCGTCAGGTCGACGAGACCGGCAACATCGTCTGGAAGCGGTATGAGACCACCCCGGGCCGCCTGCGGCTGGGGAACCTTCTGCCGCTGAACGCGAAGGCACCGTTCGAACTCGTGAACCGGCTTCTGCGGAAGAAGGACGTGCAGACCGTCATCGACACCGTCTACCGCTACTGCGGCCAGAAGGAATCGGTGATCTTCTGCGACCAGATCATGAGCCTTGGCTTCCGCGAGGCGTTCCGCGCCGGCATCTCGTTCGGCAAGGACGACATGGTGATCCCGGAGTCGAAGTGGTCGATCGTCAACGAGACGCGCGAGCAGGTCACCGGCTTCGAACTGCAGTACATGGACGGCCTGATCACCCAGGGCGAAAAGTACAACAAGGTTGTCGACGCCTGGACCAAGTGCAACGACAAGGTCACCGAAGCGATGATGTCGACCATCTCGGCCACCCATTTCGACGCCAATGGCGCCGAGAAGGAGCCGAACTCGGTCTACATGATGGCCCACTCGGGTGCCCGGGGTTCGGTCATCCAGATGAAGCAGCTTGGCGGGATGCGCGGCCTGATGGCCAAGCCGTCCGGCGAGATCATCGAGACGCCGATCATCTCGAACTTCAAGGAAGGTCTGACCGTTCTTGAATACTTCAACTCGACCCACGGGGCGCGGAAGGGTCTGTCGGACACCGCGCTGAAGACGGCGAACTCGGGCTACCTGACCCGCCGTCTGGTGGACGTCGCACAGGACTGCATCGTGCGGACACACGACTGCGGCACCGAGAACGCGATCACCGCTTCGGCGGCGGTAAACGATGGCGAAGTCATCGTGCCGATGGGCGAGCGTGTGCTGGGCCGTGTCGCAGCCGAGGACGTCATCTCGCCCGGGACCGACGAGGTAATCGTCGCCCGGGGCGAGCTGATCGACGAACGCCGCGCCGACCTGATCTCGGGTTCGGGCGTCGCCTCGATCCGTATCCGCAGCCCGCTGACCTGCGAAGCGGAAGAGGGCGTTTGCGCGCTCTGCTACGGACGTGACCTTGCCCGCGGCACGCTGGTCAACATCGGCGAAGCGGTCGGCATCATCGCCGCCCAGTCGATCGGTGAACCCGGCACCCAGCTGACGATGCGGACGTTCCACATCGGCGGCGTGGCGCAGGGTGGCCAGCAGTCGTTCCTGGAAGCAAGCCAGGAAGGCAAGATCGAGTTCCGCAACGCGAACCTTCTGAAGAACGCCGCAGGCGAGCAGATCGTCGTCGGCCGGAACATGAGCGTCGCGATCATCGACGACGTCGGCCAGGAGCGTGCGGCGCACAAGCTGACCTATGGTGCGAAGCTGCATGTGAAGGAAGGCGATGCGGTCAAGCGTGGCACCAAGCTCTTCGAATGGGACCCCTTCACCCTGCCGATCATCGCCGAAAAGGCGGGTGTCGCGCGGTTCAAGGACCTGATCGCGGGCCTCTCGGTCCGCGAGGATACCGACGAAGCCACCGGCATGACCCAGAAGATCGTCGCCGACTGGCGTTCGGTGCCGAAGGGCGGTGACCTCAAGCCCGAGATCATCGTGATGGACCCGGCAACGGGCGATCCGGTCCGCAATGACCAGGGCGCGCCGATCAGCTATTCCATGTCGGTGGACGCGATCCTTTCCGTCGAGGACGGGCAGGAACTGCGGCCGGGCGACGTGGTGGCGCGTATCCCGCGCGAAGGGGCGAAGACGAAGGACATCACCGGGGGTCTCCCCCGCGTGGCGGAACTCTTCGAAGCCCGGCGTCCGAAGGATCACGCGATCATCGCGGAAGCGGATGGCTATGTCCGCTTCGGCAAGGACTACAAGAACAAGCGCCGCATCACCGTGGAACCGGTCGATGAGACGCTGACCCCGATGGAATACATGATCCCGAAAGGGAAGCATATTCCGGTGCAGGAAGGCGACTTCGTGCAGAAGGGCGACTACATCATGGACGGCAACCCGGCCCCGCATGACATCCTGCGGATCATGGGCGTCGAGGCGCTGGCCAACTACATGATCGACGAAGTGCAGGACGTCTACCGGCTGCAGGGCGTGAAGATCAACGACAAGCACATCGAGGTGATCGTGCGGCAGATGCTGCAGAAGATCGAGATCCTCGATTCGGGCGACACGACGCTTCTCAAGGGCGAACATGTCGACAAGCAGGAGCTGGACGAGGAGAACGCCAAGGCCCGGGCACGTGGTCTGCGCGAAGCCTCGGGCGAGGCGATCCTTCTGGGGATCACCAAGGCCAGCCTGCAGACCCGGTCGTTCATCTCGGCCGCGTCGTTCCAGGAGACCACGCGGGTCCTGACCGAGGCGTCGGTCCAGGGCAAGCGCGACAAGCTTGTCGGGCTCAAGGAAAACGTCATCGTCGGCCGGCTGATCCCGGCAGGTACCGGCGGTGCGACGAGCCGCGTGAAGAAGATCGCGGCGGACCGCGACCAGACGGTGATCGAGGCGCGCCGGAGCGAGGCGGAAACCGCCGCTGCCCTGGCCGCACCGGTGGAGACGATGGAAGCCGATGTCGACAGCGATCTGGATATGGGACTGGTCGATACGGTGGAAAGCCGCGACTGATCCTTACGATCAACGCTGAAAGCCTTGCCCCCGCCGGTCGTTCAGACCGGCGGGGGTTCTTCATTTCACGGCCGCCGTCGGCCCCTTCCGCCTGCCGGGGGGCTGGGTTAGGAAGGGCGGCAACGGGGCAGGGGCAAGATGCAGCTTTCCGACAACGCGCGCGGCGCGGTTCTGATGACGGTCGCGATGGCGGCCTTCACACTGAACGACACCGCGATGAAGCTGGTCATGCTGGAAGTTCCACTGTTCCAGGCCATCGGTCTGCGCGGACTCCTGGCCACCTTTGCGCTGGTCCTGATCGGCTGGCGCATGGGGGGCCTCAGGCTTAACCTGCCGGCCCGCGACCGCTGGCTTCTGGCCCTGCGCTCGACCGCCGAGGTCCTGGGGACGCTGACCTTCCTTGCCGCCCTCAACCACATGCCGCTCGCGAACCTTTCGGCGATCCTGCAGGTGCTGCCGCTGGCCGTGACGCTGGCGGCCGCGCTTTTCCTGGGGGATCGGGTCGGCTGGCGGCGGATGACGGCGATCCTTGTCGGCTTTGCCGGGGTCCTGATCATCATCCGGCCGGGGCCGGAGGGGTTCGACCTTTGGGCGCTGGTCGGCCTTGCCTCGGTTGCCTGCGTTGTGGTGCGGGACCTCGTGACCCGGCGGATGAGCGCCTCGCTGCCTTCGGTCACGGTGGCGCTGACGGCGGCGGTCACGGTCCTTGTGATGGGCGCGGTCGGCACGGCGGTCGAGGGCTGGCAGCCGGTCGGCGGGCGGGAATGGCTGCTTCTGGTGGCGGCAGCAGGTGCACTGATCGTGGGTTACCTGACGGTCGTCATGACGATGCGGGTGGGCGAGATCAGCTTTGTCGCGCCCTTCCGCTATACCGCGCTGCTCTGGGCAATGGTCCTGGATTTCGTCATCTTCGGGCACCTCTTCGATGCGCTGACTCTGTTCGGTGCCGGGCTGGTGGTGGCCACGGGCATCTTCACCTTCTGGCGCGAGCGGCAGTTGAAGGACCGAAGGGCCTGAGGCGCTTTCACGGGCCGGCCCCGGCCGTCGCGCCCGCCGGGCCGCCGTGTTGACACCCCACGCGATTCCCCATATACGCCCGCCAACCCGAACCTCCGGCCAAGACCGGGACAAGGGCTCAGAGCGCTTGAAGTGGTCATGATCCGGGCCGAAAACGCCCCGATCCTCTGGAATTCCACCGCGTCATCCCCGCTGGGGATGGGTGCGGTGTTCGTGTTTTGCGATTCGCGCAATGCACGGTCGAGAAGCGGCGTCGGGGTGGCACCCGGCGAGTATCGAAACGAGGAATGTGAATGCCGACGATTCAACAGCTGATCCGGAAGCCCCGGGAAGCAGCGCCGCGGAAGTCCAAGTCCCAGCACCTGGAATCCTGCCCGCAAAAGCGTGGGGTTTGCACCCGCGTCTACACCACCACCCCGAAGAAGCCGAACTCGGCCATGCGGAAAGTCGCCAAGGTGCGTCTGACCAACGGCTTCGAGGTCATTTCCTACATCCCCGGCGAAAAGCACAACCTTCAGGAACACTCTGTCGTCCTGATCCGTGGCGGCCGGGTCAAGGACCTTCCGGGTGTGCGTTACCACATCCTCCGCGGCGTTCTGGACACCCAGGGCGTGAAAGAACGTCGTCAGCGTCGTTCGAAATACGGCGCCAAGCGTCCGAAGTGAGGAGATAAGAGATGTCCCGTCGTCACGCCGCCGAAAAGCGCGAAATCCTGCCCGATGCCAAGTTTGGCGACCGGGTGGTCACCAAGTTCATGAACAACCTGATGCTCGACGGCAAGAAGTCGGTCGCCGAAAGCATCGTCTACGGTGCGCTTGACCGCGTCCAGACCCGCCTGAAGCGTCCCGCCGTCGAAGCCTTCCACGAAGCGCTCGACAACGTGAAGCCCTCGGTCGAGGTCCGCTCGCGCCGCGTCGGCGGTGCCACCTACCAGGTCCCGGTCGAAGTCCGGTCCGAGCGCCGTGAGGCGCTGGCGATCCGCTGGCTGATCATCGCGGCCCGCAAGCGCAACGAGAACACGATGGAAGAGCGTCTGGCCGCTGAACTGGCTGATGCCGTGCAGAACCGCGGCACCGCCGTGAAGAAGCGCGAAGACACCCACAAGATGGCCGACGCGAACAAAGCGTTCAGCCATTACCGCTGGTAAGAGGGCATCATGGCACGCGAGTATCCGCTGAACCTCTACCGCAACTTCGGGATCATGGCCCACATCGACGCGGGCAAGACCACGACCACCGAACGCATCCTTTACTACACCGGAAAGTCCCACAAGATCGGCGAAGTCCACGACGGCGCCGCGACGATGGACTGGATGGAGCAGGAGCAAGAGCGCGGGATCACCATCACCTCGGCTGCGACGACCACCTTCTGGGAGCGCACCACCGACGGCACCACGATGGAAGGCCCGAAGCACCGCTTCAACATCATCGACACCCCCGGCCACGTGGACTTCACCATCGAGGTGGAACGTTCGCTCGCCGTGCTTGACGGTGCTGTCTGCCTTCTCGATGCCAACGCCGGCGTCGAGCCCCAGACCGAAACCGTGTGGCGTCAGGCTGACCGCTACAAGGTTCCGCGCATCGTGTTCGTCAACAAGATGGACAAGATCGGTGCCGACTTCTTCAAGTGCGTCCAGATGATCAAGGACCGCACCGGCGCGACCCCGGCCCCGATCGCCCTGCCGATCGGCGCCGAGGACAAGCTGGAAGGCATCATCGACCTCGTGACGATGAAGGAATGGGTCTACCAGGGCGAAGACCTGGGCGCGACCTGGGAAATCCGCGACATCCGCGACAGCCTCAAGGCCGAAGCGGAAACCTGGCGCGGCAAGCTGATCGAACTCGCCGTCGAACAGGACGACGAGGCGATGATGGCTTACCTGGAAGGCCAGGAGCCGGATGTCGACACCCTGCGCAAGCTGATCCGCAAGGGCTGCCTGAGCATGGCCTTCGTCCCGGTCACCGCAGGCTCCGCGTTCAAGAACAAGGGCGTCCAGCCGGTCCTGAACTCGGTCATCGACTACCTGCCCTCGCCGCTCGATATCCCGCCCTACCTGGGCTACGCCCCGGGCGACGAGACGGAAACCCGCAACATCGAGCGCAAGCCCGATGACGCCGAGCCCTTCGCGGCGCTGGCGTTCAAGATCATGAACGACCCCTTCGTGGGCTCGCTCACCTTCACCCGCATCTATTCTGGCCAGCTCAAGAAGGGCGACCAGATGCTGAACTCGACCAAGGGCAAGCGCGAGCGTGTCGGTCGGATGATGATGATGCACGCCATCAACCGCGAGGAAATCGACGAAGCCTTCGCGGGCGACATCATCGCGCTGGCGGGCCTGAAGGAAACCACCACCGGGGACACCCTGTGCGATCCGGCCAAGCCGCTGGTTCTTGAAACGATGACTTTCCCGGAACCGGTGATCGAAATCGCCGTGGAACCGAAGTCGAAGGCCGACCAGGAGAAGATGGGCCTCGCGCTCGCTCGCCTCGCCGCCGAAGACCCGTCGTTCCGTGTCGAGACCGACCTGGAATCCGGCCAGACCATCATGAAGGGCATGGGCGAACTTCACCTCGACATCCTCGTCGACCGCATGCGGCGCGAGTTCAAGGTCGAGGCGAACATCGGCGCCCCGCAGGTGGCCTACCGCGAGACCATCTCGAACGCGCACGAGATCGACTACACCCACAAGAAGCAGACCGGCGGTACGGGCCAGTTCGCCCGCGTCAAGCTGCAGATCACCCCGACAGAACCGGGCGAAGGCTATTCCTTCGAGTCGAAGATCGTCGGCGGTGCGGTGCCGAAGGAATACATCCCCGGCGTCGAAAAGGGCATCAAGTCGGTCATGGACTCGGGCCCGCTTGCCGGCTTCCCGGTCATCGACTTCAAGGTGGCGCTGGTTGACGGTGCGTTCCACGACGTCGACTCTTCGGTCCTCGCCTTCGAAATCGCCTCGCGCGCTGCAATGCGCGAAGGTCTGAAGAAGGCCGGCGCGAAGCTTCTTGAACCGATCATGAAGGTCGAAGTCGTCACCCCGGAAGAATACACCGGTGGCGTCATCGGCGACCTGACCTCGCGTCGGGGCATGGTGACCGGGCAGGACAGCCGCGGCAACGCCAACGTGATCAACGCGATGGTGCCGCTGGCCAACATGTTCGGCTACATCAACAACCTGCGGTCGATGACCTCGGGCCGGGCCGTCTTCACGATGCTCTTCGACCACTACGACGCGGTGCCGGAGAACATCAGCCAGGAAATCCAGAAGAAATACGCATGACGGTGCGGCGGGGTGAACCCCGCCCTACCACCCCGTAGGCCGGGCTTCAGACCGGCGCATCTGAACCAATAGGAGAAGCCATCATGGCGAAGGCAAAGTTTGAACGGACGAAACCGCATGTGAACATCGGGACCATTGGTCACGTTGACCATGGCAAGACGACGCTGACGGCGGCGATCACGAAGTATTTCGGCGAATTCCGCGCCTATGACCAGATCGACGGCGCGCCGGAAGAGCGGGCCCGCGGGATCACGATCTCGACCGCGCACGTGGAATACGAGACGGCTGCCCGTCACTACGCCCACGTCGACTGCCCCGGCCACGCCGACTATGTGAAGAACATGATCACCGGTGCCGCGCAGATGGACGGCGCGATCCTGGTCGTGGCCGCCTCGGACGGCCCGATGCCGCAGACGCGCGAGCACATCCTGCTCGGCCGTCAGGTGGGCATCCCCTACATGGTCGTCTACATGAACAAGGTCGACCTGGTGGATGACGAAGAGCTCCTCGAGCTCGTCGAGATGGAAGTCCGCGAGCTTCTGTCGTCCTACGAATACCCCGGCGACGACATCCCGATCATCAAGGGCTCGGCCCACCAGGCGATGATCGGCGAAAGCCCGGAAATCGGCGAAAAGTCGATCCGCGCGCTGATGGACGCGGTGGACAGCTACATCCCGACCCCGGCCCGTGCGGTTGACCAGCCGTTCCTGATGCCGATCGAAGACGTGTTCTCGATCTCGGGCCGCGGCACGGTCGTGACCGGCCGGGTGGAGCGTGGCGTGATCAACGTCGGCGACGAAGTCGAGATCGTCGGCATCCGCGAGACCAAGAAGTCGGTCTGCACCGGTGTCGAGATGTTCCGCAAGCTCCTCGACCGCGGCGAGGCCGGCGACAACGTGGGCGTCCTGCTGCGCGGCATCGACCGTGACGGCGTCGAGCGTGGCCAGGTGCTCTGCAAGCCGAAGTCGGTGAACCCGCACACCAAGTTCGAGGCCGAGGCCTATATCCTGACCAAGGAAGAAGGCGGGCGTCACACCCCGTTCTTCGCGAACTACCGTCCGCAGTTCTACTTCCGCACGACCGACGTGACCGGGACCGTGCAGCTGCCGGAAGGCACCGAGATGGTGATGCCGGGCGACAACCTGAAGTTCGTGGTCGAGCTGATCGCCCCGATCGCGATGGAAGAGAAACTGCGCTTCGCCATCCGCGAAGGCGGCCGCACCGTCGGCGCAGGCGTGGTGTCGAAAATCATCGCCTGAGGCGACTTGAACTCATGACGGGCGGGCTGTAGAAGCCCGCCCTTCCGAACAAACGAAACAGAACCTCTCGGGTGGGGCGATCCTCAGGCCGATGTTCTAAAAGGAAAACGAAGATGCAAGGTCAGACCATCCGCATCCGCCTGAAGGCGTTCGATTACCGCGTGCTGGACGCCAGCACGCTGGAGATCGTCAACACCGCCAAGCGGACCGGCGCCCAGGTGCGCGGGCCGATCCCGCTGCCGAACAAGATCGAGAAGTTCACGGTTCTCCGTGGTCCGCACATCGACAAGAAGTCGCGCGACCAGTGGGAGATCCGCACGCACAAGCGGCTTCTCGACATCGTCGACCCCACCCCGCAGACCGTGGACGCGCTGATGAAGCTCGACCTCGCTGCCGGCGTGGACGTCGAGATCAAAGTGTAAGGAGGGCAGGACCATGCGCTCTGGAGTTATCGCAAAGAAGCTGGGCATGACCCGGCTGTTCCTTGAGGATGGCAAGCAGGTTCCGGTGACGGTTCTGCAGCTTGACAGCCTTCAGGTCGTGGCGCAGCGCACCGCTGACAAGGACGGTTACACCGCCGTCCAGCTGGGTGCAGGCGTTGCCAAGGCCAAGCGGACCACCGCCGCGCAGCGCGGCCACTTCGCGCGTGCGAACGTGGCACCGAAGCGCAAGATCGCGGAATTCCGCGTGACGCCGGATTGCCTGATCGAAGTGGGCGCGGAAATCACCGCCGACCACTACCTTGCGGGCCAGTTCGTCGACGTCGCGGGCACCTCGATCGGCAAGGGCTTTGCCGGCGCGATGAAGCGGCACAACTTCGGCGGCCTCCGCGCCAGCCACGGTGTGTCGGTTTCGCACCGTTCGCACGGCTCGACCGGCCAGTGCCAGGACCCCGGCAAGGTGTTCAAGGGCAAGAAGATGGCAGGCCACCTGGGTTCGGTCCGCGTGACCACGCAGAACCTGCAGGTCGTCCGCACCGATGCCGACCGCGGCCTTATCATGATCAAGGGCGCCGTCCCCGGGTCGAAGGGCGGCTGGGTCACCATCAAGGACGCCGTGAAGAAGCCGGAAGCCAAGGACGCCCCGCGTCCCGCCGCGATCCGCACCGCAGCTGCTGCGGCCGCTCCGGCTGCCGAAGTCGCCGCCGAAGGGGGTGAAGCATGAAACTCGATGTGATCAAGCTGGACGGCAAGAAGGCCGGCTCCATCGACCTGGACGAAGCGCTGTTCGGTCTTGAGCCGCGCGCCGACATCCTGCACCGCGTCGTGCGCTGGCAGCGGGCGAAGGCCCAGGCCGGCACCCATGCGACGCTGGGCAAGTCGGACGTGAGCTATTCGACCAAGAAGATCTACCGCCAGAAGGGCACCGGCGGCGCACGCCACGGGTCCCGCAAGGCACCGATCTTCCGCAAGGGCGGCGTCTACAAGGGCCCGCAGCCGCGCAGCCACGCCCATGACCTGCCGAAGAAGTTCCGCGCCCTCGGGCTGCGGCACGCGCTCTCGGCCAAGGCCAAGGCGGGCGAGCTGGTGATCCTGGACGCGGCGACCCTCGCCGAAGCCAAGACCGCCAACCTCGCCAAGATGAAGTCGGAGCTCGGCTGGAAGCGCGTCCTGATCATCGACGGCGCCTCGGTCGACGCGAACTTCGCCCTGGCCGCCCGCAACCTGGAGGGCGTGGACGTCCTGCCGACCATCGGCGCGAACGTTTATGACATCCTGAAGCGTGACACCCTGGTCATCACCAAGGCCGGTGTCGAAGCCCTGGAGGCTCGCCTGAAATGAGCAAAGCACCGAAAACCGCTGCGGCCATCAAGCCAGAGCACTACGACCTGATCAAGAAGCCGGTCATCACCGAAAAGGCCACCATGGCCTCGGAGGCGGGTGCCGTGGTGTTCCAGGTCGCGATGGACTCGACCAAGCCGCAGATCAAGGAAGCCGTCGAGGCGATCTTTGGCGTGAAGGTGAAGGCGGTGAACACCACCATCACCAAGGGCAAGGCCAAGCGTTTCCGCGGTCGCGCAGGCGAGCGTTCGGACAAGAAGAAGGCCTATGTCATGCTGGAAGACGGTCAGACGATCGACGTGACGACTGGTCTTTGAGCGGGAGTCGGTCTGAAGCCCGACCTACGAATTGCGAAAGCCCCTGCGCCGCGCGGGGGCTTTTGTCTTTGCCGCTAAAGATGCCGGTCGACATCCATGCTCTGGTGCAGCACGCGGATGACCACGATCCCCGGCCCGTCCGGACGAAAGAAGATCAGGTGCCGCCGGACCGGGTACTTCAGGTAGCCATCCCGCACATGGACCTTTCTTCCCGCCATTGCACCACTCGCCAAGGCGATGCAGGCAGCGTGGATGTCATCCACATAGCGGTCGGCCTGATCCATGCCCCAGGTTTCGGCGGTGTAGTCCCAGATCGCACCGATATCCGCGACTGCGGCGGGCGAGAAGGTCAGGGTCACGCGTCTTCCCGGCTGAACCCGGCGCGCTTCGCGGCCTTCAGGCCCTCAAAATCCAGGGCCTGTGGCGGGCCGGAGCGTTCCCCCTCCACCAAGGCCTCGCATAGGGTTCTGACCTTGGCTTCGTGCTCCTCCAGAAGCCGAAGCCCCGCCCGCACGACATCGCTGGCCGAGGAATAGCGGCCGGACTGCACCTGGCCGTCGATGAACTCCACGAAGTGATCGCCAAGCGCGACAGATGTGTTCCGGGGCATGGGGCACCTCCTTGGGGCAGGATATACCAAAGCTTGGTATCCGGCAAAGGCCAATGTCATGCTGGAAGACGGTCAGACGATCGACTTGACGACTGGTTTTTGAGCGGGGTGTCGGGATAAGCCCCGACCTACAAGTATGGAATGCCCCTGCTGGGAGGCTGGGGCTTTTTCGTTGTCGCATCCGACTTAATGATGCAACTTGCAGATGTGGACTGTGGGGGGAAGGCTTAATTGAAGAACTACCTGATTGCAGGGCTGGCCCTCCTAGTTGCAGCGTTGGCATTCGGTATTGAGCCCGTGCAGCGGATCGTAAACGAAACCGCTAACCAAGGCACCTTAAGGGGTGTCGAGAGATGTGTTGTCTACGCGAAAAGCGAGCTTCTTAGCCAAGATGCCATCAAAGCATCATGCGTCCAGACTTTCCATAAGCGACTATACCTTGCGGACTTAGCGACAGGCAAAGCGGGTCCGCGAGTAGATCAGGGGATCGTGAGCTGGGAAGGAAACCTTGAGAACAAAACCGCTGACCACGTAACGACATGGGTGCAGGTCGGCGTCAGTATCTTCGACAAAGATGGTAAGGAACAAAAGGCATTTGCCGAAACACCAATTTGGATCGACCCTATGGGCGATGCGAGTTTCAGGGTTGAGCTTCCTGACCTTAAACCCGAACAACTTGAAGACACTGACTGGTGTGAGCTCGATAACCAAGCGCCGAAGGAGTGCTTCTCATGGGGAGTTACTGACGTGATGGGACTCGCAATCTAGTCTTTGGGGCTTCTTTTTGCCCGAACCCCTTGCCATGAAGCCTGGTGGCAGCTTTTGTCCGTCGTAACCGTCTGCCCCGGTTGGCAACAAAACCCACCTTCCCCCCTTGCCACCCCCACCCCCCTCTGCTACTCCCGCGCCACGCCAGCAGCCCCGGATTCGTCCGGGGCTCTTGGTTTGTTCGTTCCCGATGCAGCCGCAGAAGGAACAAGCACCTAATCGGGGATCTTCGGAGCCCTTCACCGCCGGGTGGTGACACCCGTGCAAGCAAACGGAAGACAGGAAACATGGCACTCAAGTCGTATAAACCGACGACGCCTGGCCAGCGCGGGCTGGTTCTGATCGACCGTTCGGAGCTGTGGAAAGGCCGCCCGGTCAAGCACCTCACCGAGGGTTTGAACCGTTCCGGCGGCCGGAACAACACCGGACGTATCACGATGTGGCACCAGGGCGGGGGCGCGAAGCGTCTTTACCGGGTGGTCGATTTCAAGCGTCGCAAGTATGATATCCCGGCGGTCGTCGAGCGGATCGAGTATGATCCGAACCGCACCGCCTTCATCGCCCTCGTGAAGTACCAGGACGGTGAGCTGGCCTACATCCTCGCGCCGCAGCGCCTCGCCGTCGGCGACAGCGTCATCGCCGGTGCGAAGACCGACGTGAAGCCGGGCAACGCGATGCCGTTCTCGGGTATGCCGATCGGGACGATCGTCCACAACGTCGAGCTGAAGCCCGGCAAGGGCGGCCAGCTCGCGCGTGCGGCGGGAACCTATGCCCAGTTCGTCGGCCGTGACGGGTCCTACGCGCAGATCCGCCTGTCTTCGGGCGAGCTTCGCATGGTCCGTCAGGAATGCATGGCCACCATCGGTGCCGTGTCGAACCCCGACAACTCGAACCAGAACTTTGGTAAAGCCGGCCGCATGCGGCACAAGGGCATCCGCCCGACGGTCCGCGGCGTCGCGATGAACCCGATCGACCACCCGCATGGCGGTGGTGAAGGCCGCACCTCCGGTGGCCGTCACCCGGTCACCCCGTGGGGCAAGGGCACCAAGGGCAACAAGACGCGCAAGCCGAAGGCTTCTGACAGCCTGATCGTCCGCTCGCGCCACGCCAAGAAGAAAGGGCGTTAATCCATGGCACGTTCCATCTGGAAAGGCCCGTTCGTCGACGGCTACCTTCTGAAGAAGGCCGAGAAGGCGAAGGCATCGGGCAAGGCGGAGGTGATCAAGATCTGGTCGCGCCGCTCCACCATCCTGCCGCAGTTCGTTGGTCTGACCTTCGGGGTCTACAACGGCAAGAAGCACATCCCGGTTTCCGTGACCGAGGAAATGATCGGCCAGAAGTTCGGTGAATACTCGCCGACGCGGACCTACTACGGTCACGCCGCCGACAAGAAAGCGAAGAGGAAGTAAGCCATGGCAACGGAAAAGAACCCGCGCCGCGTGGCGGACAACGAAGCGATGGCGATCCTGCGGATGCTCCGCACCTCGCCGCAGAAGCTGAACCTCGTCGCCGGCATGATCCGGGGCAAGAAGGTGGACAAGGCGCTGGCCGACCTCACCTTCTCCAAGCGCCGCATCGCGGGTGACGTGAAGAAGTGCCTGCAGTCGGCGATCGCCAATGCGGAAAACAACCACAATCTCGACGTGGACAGCCTGATCGTGGCGGAAGCCTGGGTCGGCAAGAACCTGGTGATGAAGCGCGGTCGTCCGCGTGCCCGTGGCCGGTTCGGCAAGATCATGAAGCCGTTCTCTGAAATCACGATCAAGGTCCGTCAAGCCGGGGAGTCCGCATAATGGGTCAGAAGGTCAATCCGATCGGTATGCGCCTCCAGGTCAACCGCACCTGGGACAGCCGCTGGTTCGCTGAATCGAAGGACTACGGCAATCTTCTTCTGGAAGACCTCCGCATGCGCGAGTTCATCCATGAAGAGCTGAAGGCCGCTGGGATCTCGAAAGTCATCATCGAGCGTCCGCACAAGAAGTGCCGTGTGACCATCCACACTGCACGTCCGGGCGTCATCATCGGCAAGAAGGGCGCGGACATCGAGACGCTTCGCAAGAAGCTGACCGTGTTCACCAAGTCCGAACTGCACCTGAACATCGTCGAGGTCCGCAAGCCAGAGCTTGACGCCCAGCTGGTGGCCGAGTCGATCGCCCAGCAGATGGAGCGTCGCGTCTCCTTCCGTCGCGCGATGAAGCGTGGCGTGCAGAACGCGATGCGGATGGGCGCGCTTGGCATCCGGGTCAACGTCTCGGGCCGCCTTGGCGGGGCCGAGATCGCCCGGACCGAATGGTACCGCGAAGGCCGCGTGCCGCTGCACACGCTGCGCGCCGACATCGACTATGCGCTGAGCGAAGCCGAGACCCCCTACGGGATCATTGGCGTGAAGGTCTGGATCTTCAAGGGCGAGATCCTTGAGCATGATCCCCAGGCCCATGACCGTCGTCTTGCCGAAGCGGCTGACGGCCCGGCCCCCCGTGGTCCGCGCCGCGACCGCGAACGCGCGTAAGGAGTGAATTAGATGCTGCAACCAAAGCGCACGAAATTCCGCAAGATGCACAAGGGCCGCATCCATGGCGAAGCCAAGGGTGGGTTCCTGATCAACTTCGGTTCCTTCGCCCTCAAGGCGACCGAGCCCGAGCGCGTCACCGCGCGGCAGATCGAAGCGGCCCGCCGCGCGATCACCCGCCACATGAAGCGTCAGGGCCGGGTCTGGATCCGGATTTTCCCGGACGTCCCGGTGTCGGCAAAGCCTGTCGAAGTCCGCATGGGCTCGGGCAAGGGCTCGACCGACTACTGGGCGGCCAAGGTCAAGCCCGGCCGGATCATGTTCGAGATCGACGGCGTGAACGAGGAAACCGCGCGCGAGGCCCTGCGCCTTGGCGCGATGAAGCTTCCGGTCACCACGCGGATCGTCGCGAAGGAAGACTGGTAAGGTTCGGTGCGCAGTAGCGCACCCTGCGAAAAAGGCCCCCGTCGGAAACGACGGGGGCCTTTCTTGTCGGGGGTTGCGCCGAACGGATGCCGCGCCGTTACTGGTGTGCGGTTGCAGGCTTGCTGACGCTGGCTTCGAGGAAGGAAAGCCGCAGCCCGGGGATCAGCATCGGCACGCGGCGCGCATAGTCTTCGTACTCGGGGAAGGTCTTGCGCAGGATGGATTCCTCGTATTGTGCGCGGCGGATCTGCAGCAGCAGCCAGACGAGGCCAACCCCGAATGCCATGACGGTCCCGTGCGACAGGACCACCCCGAGGATCATCACGACCTCGGCCGCGTAGAGCGGGTGGCGCACATAGGCGTAGCTGCCGGCCGTCTTGAGTTCGCGGGCGGAGGCGACCATCGAGAAGGACCGGCCAAGATGGCTGAGGCACCACGCCGACAGCAGCGTTCCGACGATGATGGTGACCGAGGAAATGACGGTCATCACCGGCCCGATCGGATCCGGCGGAAGCAGAACCAGAAGCATCATCGCAAAGGTGCCGGCGATTGCGACGATCCGGGGCATCAGACCATGAGCTGCGTCCCGCGCCGGCAGCCGGATGGCGGTGAACCACACGATCAGCGCCACGAACACGAAGCTTGCCACTTGCGAGGCGAAGGTGAGGTACCAGAGGCTGAACTTGTCGGCATGTTCGAACAGGAGATAGAAGTAACCGATCTTCTTGGCGATGAAGTAGCCGAAGATCATCAGCATCAGGAATTGGCCAATGCGATCCTCAAGCGTCCTGTTCACGGGGTGTCCTTTCATGAGCTGGGGGCAGGGGGCGGGCCACGCGACCGGTCCTGCGGAAGGGATGGAGGAGCTGCTGGTGATACCAGCGCGGCATGGGTTCGTTGATGCCATAGCGGGCCGGGCGCCGGCTGGGCAGGAAAAGAGTGCCGGCGATCAGGTCGATCACCGACAGTTGCGAGGCGAAGTTCCGGTCATAGGCTTCGGGTTCGTTGGCATGATGCCAGTGATGGTATTCGGGTGAAGCGATCAGCCATTTCAGCGGGCCGAACCGGATCCGGGTGTTGGCGTGGAGGAGAAGGGCCTGCACCTGGTAGATGAGGCTGAAGATCAACACCGCCTCAAGCGTGAAGCCGAGGAAATAGAGCGGCAGCAGCGAGAAGCAGTGCGTGAAGATCATGTCGAACGGATGGACACGATGCGCGGCAAGCCAGTCCATTTCCTCGATGCTGTGGTGGACGGCGTGGAATTTCCAGAGGAACGGCACCGCATGGCTGAGCCGGTGCGCCGTGTAGTAGCCGATGTCGGCAATCACGATGCAGCCGATCACCTGGGCCCAGAGCGGCCAGTCCGACACCCAGGAGGTGGGAGCTGCACCGAAGACGACCTTGTAGAGATACATCGACAGGCCGGCGATGAAGGTTATCCCGATGCGGATGAAGAACCCGTTGAAGAGCACGTAGATCACGTCATTCAGCCAGTCACGCCGCAGCGTGCCCTGCTCGGGGTAAAGCGCCGTCAGCCGCTCCAGCGGAATGAAGATGCAGGCCAGAATGAAAATCGCCGTGTAGTCCATCCGCCGCCTGCCCGATTGCGCCCTGCGTGGGTTTCGTTGTCGACGATGGCATAAATAAGGAAGAAGGATGCCCAGTATTGGAAAGGATAGGGAAACAGCCGGACACGGGCCTTTGCAAGTGGGGCCGGCTGGGCTAACCCGACCTTACATCCGAAGGAAGGATCGCGCCGGTGCCCGACATCACCTCTCTTTTCGTCACCCGCCTCTACCGCGCCAAGCTGAACGAACTTGCGAAGAAGAAGGTCGATTACGACGAATTGCGACAGACCTGCGAGATGGTGGCCGAGGATGACGAGGCCGGGCAGGAGTGGTGCGAGGCGAACGGCTATCCGGGCTATACCTCTTACGCCTCGCTGAACGATCTGCCCTGGCGGATGCCGATCTTCGGCGCGCTGGAAAAGGCGCTCGACGCCCATGTCGCGGCCTTCTGCAAGGACCTCGGGTTCGACCTGGGCGACAGGAAGCTCAGGTGCAATTCCCTCTGGATCAACATCCTGCCCGAAGGCGGCACCCATGCCAGCCACATCCACCCGCATTCGGTGATCTCGGGCACGACCTATGTCGCGATGCCGGAGGGGACGAGCGTGCTGAAACTGGAGGACCCGCGCCTGGCGATGATGATGCTGGCCCCCGTCCCCCTGAAATCCGCGCCACAGGAGCTGCAGCGGTTTGTCTATGTGAAACCCTCGGTCGGCGAGGTCCTCCTGTGGGAAAGCTGGCTGCGCCACGAGGTGCCGATGAACATGTCCGAGGAGGAACGGATCTCGGTCAGCTTCAACTATGGGTGGGAGTGAGTAGGGCATCGTAGGGTTCGCTACAGCGCACCCTACGGATGTCACCGGAATGCGCGAGGCTCGAACTCTCGTGGGTCGAACTCGACATATTCACCCCGTTCAGCCGCGGCGATTGCCTCTTCCAATTCGCCTTTGAGGACAAAGAACGCCGCGCGATCACCTTACATCAACTCTCGCATCCCCGCGCGAACAACCTCGGACAGGTTGGCATAAGCCCCGGATTCAATCTGCGCCTGGGCGTATTCCTGCATTTGCTTGGTGAGGTGAACCTTCGGCATCGGCGGCCCTCCATTTGGCAAATCGTAGCAGTTACTGACATATCCGGGCAAGGATGGCGTAGGGTGCGCTACAGCGCACCGTCCGCTGGTGCGCTGTAGCGCACCTTACGTTGTCGCGGTATGCTGGGCGCGCCGGATGAACGTGGACTTCCCGGCCTGGATGGTGCGCGACCTTGACCGCGAGGCCGCACGGCTGGGCGTCACGCGGCAGTCGCTGATCAAAATGTGGATTGCGGAGAAGTTGGGGTGAGGCGCGCTTCTGTGCTTAAAGCATATTGCTTTTAGCTAAAAGCTTTCATATTGTCCTCTGGACAGGCTCAGGAGGCTCAAATGCTGGACACCAATATCATTCACCGCATCAAGACCGCTCTCGATCAATCGCCACGCAACGGATACGTTGCCGAATTTCATCTTCAAGTGATCAAGTACTCGGATAACCTGGAGGACGTTACAGGCAAGGAATTCTGCGCTGCCCTTGGCATCGGCGTGTCTTTCGGAACCGAATTCGCTAAGATGAAGAAAATCGCTGATCGCTTGAAGCGGGCCGGGCTGGATGTAAACCTCATCTAGTCACCCCCCCCAACTTCCCCCTTGCCCCCCGGCGCCTTCCCCCCTATACGGGCGCATCCGCGATTCCGGGGTGACTCGGAGTCGGCGGTTTGTCATTGATCCGCCAGGGCATCGGTGACCCTCCCGTAGGGGCCGACTGGCGATTGTGAAAAGGAAAGACCGGCATGAAAGCCGATGAACTGCGTTCGAAGACGCCGGACCAGCTGCGCGACAGCCTGGTTCAGCTGAAGAAGGAAGCCTTCAACCTGCGCTTCCAGCAAGCGACCAACCAGCTTGAGAACACCGCCCGCATGCGTGCCGTCCGCCGCGACGTTGCCCGCATCAAGACCGTTCTCGGCCAAAAAGCCGCTGAAGCTGCGAAGTAAGGGGAAAACCAATGCCGAAACGCATCCTGCAAGGCGTCGTCACCTCGGACAAGAACGAGCAGACGATCACCGTTCTCGTGGAACGTCGCTTCAAGCACCCGCTGCTGCAGAAGACCGTCCGCAAGTCGAAGAAATACCGCGCCCATGACGCGGAGAACAAGTTCAAGGTCGGCGACGTGGTCCGCATCGAGGAATGCGCCCCGATCTCGAAAACGAAACGCTGGACCGTGGTGACCGAAGCTTCGGCTTAAGTCCCTGCGGTCTTCTACGAAACCCCAGGGCAGTGCCCTGAAGGTCGGGAGACTTTCAAATGATCCAGATGCAGACGAATCTGGATGTCGCTGACAACTCCGGCGCGCGCCGGGTGCAGTGCATCAAGGTTCTTGGCGGCTCGCACCGCCGTTATGCTTCCGTGGGCGACATCATCGTGGTGTCGGTCAAGGAGGCGATTCCGAAGGGCCGCGTGAAGAAGGGGGACGTCCGCAAGGCCGTCGTCGTCCGCACCGCCAAGGAAGTCCGCCGTGAAGACGGCACCTCGATCCGCTTCGACCGCAACGCCGCCGTCATCCTGAACAACCAGGGCGAACCGGTCGGCACCCGTATCTTCGGGCCGGTCGTGCGCGAGCTGCGTGCCAAGAACTTCATGAAGATCATCTCGCTGGCTCCGGAGGTGCTCTGATGGCTGCCAAGCTCAAGAAGGGTGACACGGTCGTCGTGCTCACCGGCAAGGACAAGGGCAAGACCGGCGCGATCAGCGCGGTGATGCCGTCCGAGAACAAGGCCATCGTCGACGGCGTGAACGTCGCGATCCGGCACACCAAGCAGTCCGCGGCCTCGCAGGGCGGCCGTCTGCCGAAGGCGATGCCGATCGATCTGTCGAACCTCGCCATCGTGGACAAGAACGGCAAACCGACCCGCGTCGGCTTCCGCATGGAAGGCGACAAGAAGGTCCGTTTCGCCAAGACCACCGGGGAGGTGCTGTGATGCTTGATGCAGCGAAATACACACCCCGCCTGAAGGCCGTCTACACCGGCACGATCCGTGCGGCGATGAAGTCGGAGTTCGGCTACAAGAACGACATGCAGATCCCCAGGCTGGACAAGATCGTCCTGAACATGGGTGTCGGCGAAGCGGTCAAGGACACCAAGAAGGTGAAGCAGGCCGCCGAGGAACTTGGCCAGATCGCCGGTCAGAAGGCCGTCATCACCAAGGCCAAGAAGTCGATCGCCGGCTTCCGCGTCCGTGAGGAAATGCCCTTGGGCTGCAAGGTCACCCTGCGTGGCGACCGGATGTACGAATTCCTCGACCGGCTCATCAACGTGGCTCTGCCGCGCGTCCGCGACTTCCGCGGCGTGAAGGGCAACAGCTTCGATGGTCGCGGCAACTATGCCATGGGCCTGAAAGAGCACATCGTGTTCCCCGAGATCAACTTCGACAAGGTCGACGAGGTTCTGGGGATGGACATCATCATCTGCACCACCGCGAAAACCGACGCGGAAGCCAAGGCGCTGTTGAAGCATTTCAACATGCCCTTCACGTCGTAAGCGCGAGGAAACCGAAAATGGCAAAGAAATCCATGGTGAACCGCGAAGTGAAGCGCGCCAAGCTGGTGAAGCAGCACGCTTCCAAGCGCGCCGCGCTGAAGGCGGTGATCAACGACCAGTCGAAGCCGGTGGAAGAGCGCTTCAAGGCGACCCTGAAACTGGCCGAGATGCCCCGCAACTCGTCTGCCGTGCGGATCCACAACCGCTGCCAGCTGACGGGCCGTCCGCATGCGTATTACCGCAAGCTCAAACTTTCCCGCATCATGCTGCGTGACCTGGCCTCGTTCGGCCAGATCCCGGGCATGGTCAAGTCCAGCTGGTAAGGGAGGGATCAGATGTCCATGAACGATCCTATCGGCGATATGCTGACCCGTATCCGCAACGCCCAGATGCGCGGCAAGTCCACCGTGACGACCCCCGCCTCGACGCTGCGCGCCCGTGTCCTGGAAGTGCTCCTGTCGGAAGGCTACATCCGTGGCTTCGAGAAGTCGGACACTGCCAACAAGCAGGGCGAATTCACCATCAGCCTGAAGTACTACGAAGGCGAGCCCGTGATCCGCGAACTCAAGCGCGTCTCGAAGCCCGGCCGTCGTGTGTACATGGGTGTGAGCGAGCTTCCCTCGGTCCGCAACGGCCTTGGCGTCGCCATCGTCTCGACCCCCAAGGGCGTTCTTTCGGATGCAAATGCACGTGCTGCCAACGTCGGCGGCGAAGTGCTTTGCACCGTGTTCTGAGGAGGGTGGAATGTCCCGTATCGGCAAGAAACCCGTCACGCTGGTGAAAGGCACCTCTGCCTCGATCAGCGGCCAGACCATCGAGGTGAAGGGCCCGAAAGGCACCCGCAAGTTCACCGCCGGTGACGACGTCACCATAACCATCGAAGGCGATACCGTGAAGGTGACCCCGCGGGGTCTCTCGAAGCGCGCGCGCCAGCAGTGGGGGATGACCCGCTCCATGATCGAGAACCTGGTCACCGGCGTGACTACCGGGTTCAAGAAGGAGATGGAAATCCAGGGCGTCGGTTACCGCGCCGCGATGGCCGGCAACGTGCTGAAACTGTCGCTCGGCTACAGCCACGAAGTGAACTTCGACGTGCCGAAGGGGGTGACCATCACCTCCCCGAAGCAGACCGAGATCATCGTGGAAGGGATCGACCAGCAGCAGGTCGGCCAGGTCGCAGCGAACATCCGCGAATGGCGCGCGCCCGAGCCCTACAAGGGCAAGGGCATCCGCTACAAGGATGAGTACATCTTCCGCAAGGAAGGCAAGAAGAAGTAAGGGTGGCGAAAATGGCTTTGAACAAGAGAGAGCTGTTCCTCAAGCGCCGCCTGCGCGTCCGGAACAAGATCAAGGCGACCTCGCATGGTCGTCTGCGCCTGTCGGTGCACCGTTCGTCGAAGAACATCAGCGTCCAGCTGATCGACGACGTGAAGGGTGTGACCGTCGCGGCGGCCTCCTCGCTCGAGAAGGAACTCGGCGTGGTCGGCAAGAACAACATCGAGGCTTCCGCGAAAGTGGGCGCCGCGATTGCGGAACGGGCGAAGAAGGCCGGGATCGAAGAGTGCTACTTCGACCGCGGCGGCTTCCTCTTCCACGGCAAGATCAAGGCGCTTGCCGATGCAGCCCGCGAAGGCGGTCTGAAATTCTGATCCAGGCGGGCGGTGGCAACACCGCCCCGATGATCCGGGTCCCCGCCCGCCGGGGACACCAGGATTGGCTTCAACGGCGCGATGTCGCCACCACGAAGGAATTGCCGCATGGCAGAACGTGAGAACCGCCGGGAGCGTCGTGACGACCGTCGCGACAATCGCCCGGAAGAAACCCCGGAATTCGCCGACCGTCTGGTCGCGATCAACCGCGTCTCGAAAACCGTCAAGGGTGGCAAGCGCTTCGGCTTTGCAGCACTCGTCGTCGTCGGTGACCAGCGCGGTCGCGTCGGCTTTGGCAAGGGCAAGGCCAAGGAAGTGCCGGAAGCGATCCGCAAGGCGACCGAACAGGCCAAGCGCAGCATGATCCGCGTGCCGCTGAAGGACAGCCGGACGCTGCACCACGACATGGAAGGCCGTCATGGTGCGGGCAAGGTCGTGATGCGGACCGCCGTCGCGGGTACCGGCATCATCGCGGGCGGCCCGATGCGCGCCGTCTTCGAGATGCTGGGCGTCCAGGACGTCGTTGCCAAGTCGATCGGCAGCCAGAACCCCTACAACATGATCCGCGCGACGATCGACGGCCTCAAGGCCGAAACCTCGCCCCGTGCGGTCGCCTCGCGTCGTGGCAAGAAGGTCGCCGAGATCCTTCGCAAGCCCGAAGCCGAAACCGTGGAGGCCTGATCATGGCTGCCAAGAAAACCGATGCGGCGAAGAAGACCATCGTCGTCAAGCAGATCCGTTCGGCAGCCCGCCGTCCGGCCGTGCAGACCGCGACGCTGAAGGGCCTGGGCCTGAACAAGCTGAACCGCACCCGCGAGCTGGAGGATACCCCTTCCGTCCGCGGCATGGTGAACTCGATCAGCCACCTGGTCGTGATCGTCGAAGAGCGCGGCTAAGGCCGGCTCGGGCGTTCGCGCCCCGCGAAGGTTCAAACGCCCCGCCGGTGCCGGCGGGGCGTTTTCGTCTGGGGCTGCCGTGACGGTTCAGGGCCGCCCGCCCCGGCGGACCGCGGTTACTTGTCGCGGTTTTCCTTCAGACGACCGTCGTTCTTCGGGTCCTTCACCTGGCCCTGTCCGGACCGGCCTTGATTGCTCGCCATGATGCACTCCTCATGATGGCTGCCGGATCGTCCGGCGGGTTTGAGACATCAAAACCTTCAACTGGCCCTGAGGTTCCACGGCGGCGGTACCGTACTGCCGGACCCTCTGGCCGGATGGCTTGCGCGGTCAGGCCCGCCGGACGGACGGCGGTCGGACGGAGCACGGGGATTGCCGCCTGCCACCCTGATGGTTAACGTCACGCCAGGCAGGTGCCCCGGAGGCACGCAGTATGGTACGAGTTCTTTATCCAGCGCTGCTTCTTGGCGGCATCGTGATCGGGGTCACGCTCTGGGCCTGGGGGCAGCCGCTGGTCAGCCGGTCAGGCGAGATCCGGCTTTGGGTGAACTCGATCTGGTCGGCCGAGAATTCGCAGCAGATCGCCGACTGGTACTCCCTGTCCCATGCGATCCTCGGGATGCTGATCGGCCTGATCGGACGGGCGCTTTCCCCCCGGGTGCCGCAAACGGCGTTTCTGACCCTTGTGCTGGTCATCGGCGTTGGGTGGGAGATCATCGAGCACACCGACATGGTGCTGGACCGCTTTCGCGGGCAGACGATCTACCAGGGCTATGTCGGCGACACGGTGCTGAACGCGGTCATGGACTATGTCTTCATGCTGGCCGGCTATTTCCTTGTGCTGGCGCTGCCGTTCCGCTGGGGGCTTGTCCTGATGCTGGGGATGGAGATCCTGTCGGCCGTCGTGGCACGCGACAGCCTGATCCTGACGACGATCCGCGTCATCCATCCGATCCCGGCGATTGCCGCGTGGCAGGACGCGACAAACCCGGTGACGCATCCGCCGGGGCAGTGATCGCGGCGGAAGTCAGATCACAGCGACCAGCGCATAGACCGCCATCACGATCACGATCAGCGACCCAAGGGTATAGAACGTCGCCCGGACTTCGTGTGACTGTGCCGTGGCATAGGCAACGGCATGGGCCGCACGGGCCGCAACGAACCCGTACATGAGCACCTGTGACAGCCAGAGGGGAGGAGCGACCGCCACAAGAAGCAGACCTGCCGCCCAGAAGGCCGGGATGTTTTCAAGATCGTTCCGGTGCATCCGGCGGGAACGGTCGACGTAGTCGTTGACCTCCAGTTGCCTTGGGTCCGGAGCCTTGTTGATCAGACCGGGCCTAAGATCCTCGGGCGCAGCATAGCCGCCGCCGACCTTCATCATCCGGTAGACTGTCATCCAGCCCTGACCCATCACCTTCAGCACCGTGAGTGCCGTGGCGATCATCCAGGTGACGAAAACCGGATTGCCCGTGTGAAACTCGCCCATCGATGCCTCCCCAAGGCCATCAAGACCTGCTGCAAAACTTAGCGCAGCGCAGAACCGCGGTGCTAGACTTTTTGCGTGCGACTCAGGACCGGCCCGATAACGGGCTGGCTGAAGCTCAGGGAGGACTGATCCATGACCACCCATTACGCTGGTGGCTGCCAGCATGTTCACGTCACCGCCACCGCCGAGCCCATCGACAACCACGAATGCCACTGCAACGTCTGCAAGTCGGTGACCGGCCAGCACACGACCCATGTCGTATTCTTCAACCATGGCGACATGCAGGTCGATCATCCAGAGAAGATCAAGCGGGTGCCATTCAACAAGGACAATCCGAACGGTCCTGTCGAGATCTGCCTTTGTACCGATTGCGGTGCGGTCCTGTTGCTGGACGACAAACAGGGCCGGATCCGTGTGGCCGTGCCGAATATCATGGGCTACGACGACGCGACATTTCCCAAGGCGACCTACCATGCCTTCTGGGACGAGACGAAGGGCTATCCTGCCCCGCAGGACGGACGCCCGGTCTACTCTGGCCTTCAGCCCGGTTTTGTCTGGCCAGAGCCGTCCTGACGCCCGGCTCCGACCTTGGGGGGCAGAGGTTAAGGCCACCCTAATGCGATCCGGTAACACTCGGAAATAATTGGGTTGTATCGGATTGACCACTGTGGTCAGCCTTTTCCTTGCTTTCCGGGATTGCCTCGTGTATCGCCCCCCGGTGGCCGATCCTGGCCACGAGAATCAAGAAAAGCCGTGGTCGTCCCGTTTTCGCTTCGGGGGCGTATCCGGCAAGGAGAAGCGACATGAAACTGCATGAACTCGCCGACAACGCCGGCGCAGCCAAGAAGAAAAAGCGCGTTGCGCGCGGCCCGGGCTCGGGCAAGGGCAAGACCGCCGGCCGCGGCATCAAGGGCCAGACCTCCCGTTCGGGCGTGGCGCTGGGTGGCTACGAAGGCGGCCAGATGCCGCTGTACCGTCGCCTGCCGAAGCGGGGCTTCAACAAGCCCAACCGGCTGGAATTCGCCGTGGTGAACCTCGGCCTGATCGAGAAGTTCATCGCCGCCGGCAAGCTGGACGCCAAGTCCGAGATCACCGAGGACGCGCTGGTCGCGGCCGGCCTGACCTCGAACAAGCGTGACGGCATCCGCGTGCTGGCGAAGGGCGAGATCAAGACCAAGGTCAACCTGACCGTCACCGGCGCCTCGGCCTCGGCCGTGGAAGCGGTGGAAAAGGCGGGCGGCAAGATCACGCTTCTGGCACCGGTCGCGGCTGCGGCCGAGTAAGGACGCCGAAAGGCATTGTGAGCGGCCGCAAGGTCGCTTACATCACCGGAAGTTTTTCCGCGCCGCCGACCGGAAGACGGTCCGGCGGCGCTTGGCTTGAAAGAGACCAACACATGGCATCTGCCGCCGAGCAAATGGCCGCCAACCTCAGCTGGAGAACGCTGGGCAAGGCCACTGACCTGCGCCAACGCATCTTCTTCACCATCGGCCTTCTCATGGTCTATCGCCTCGGGACTTATATCCCGGTTCCGGGCATCGACGGTGAGGCGCTGCGCGATGTGATGACCCAGGTCAGCCAGGGCGTCGGCGGGATGCTGAACCTCTTCACCGGCGGCGCGCTGTCCCGGATGGGCATCTTCGCCCTGGGGATCATGCCCTACATCTCGGCCTCGATCATCGTACAGCTTCTGGCCACGATGTACGCCCCCTGGCAGCAGCTACGGAAAGAGGGCGAGCAGGGCAGGAAGAAGCTGAACCAGTACACCCGCTACGGCACCGTGGCGCTGGCGATCCTGCAGGGCTACGGCATCGCGGTGTCGATCCAGGCCGGCGGGCTGGCTCATTCCCCCGGCCTCTTCTTCATCGCCTCCTGCGTCATCACGCTGGTCGGCGGCACCATGTTCCTGATGTGGCTGGGCGAGCAGATCACCGCCCGCGGGATCGGGAACGGCATCTCGCTCATCATCTTCGTCGGCATCGTCGCCGAGATCCCTGCCGCGCTGGCGCAGTTCTTCGCGCAAGGCCGGTCGGGTGCGCTGTCGACGCCGGTGATCCTGGGCGTGATCGTGATGGTGATCGCGGTCATCGCCTTCGTCGTCTTCATGGAACGCGCGCTGCGGAAGATCTCGATCCTCTATCCGCGCCGCCAGGTCGGCATGAAGGTCTATGAGGGCAGCGCCTCGCACCTGCCGATCAAGGTGAACCCGTCGGGCGTGATCCCGGCGATCTTCGCCTCGTCGATCCTTCTGTTGCCCACGACCATCGGCACCTTCTCGGGCGGGGGGACCAACCCGGTCCTCAGCTGGCTGTCGGCGAACCTTGGCTATGGCCAGCCGCTCCACCTTCTGTTCCTGGCGGTCATGATCGTGTTCTTCGCCTACTTCTATACCTTCAACGTCGCCTTCAAGGTCGACGACGTGGCCGAGAACCTGAAGAACCAGAGCGCCTCGATCCCCGGCATCCGGCCCGGCAAGAAGACCGAGGAGTATCTCGAATACGTGGTCAACCGCGTGCTTGTGCTGGGGTCGGCCTATCTTGCGGCGGTCTGCCTTCTGCCCGAGGTGCTGATCACCGAACTGGGCGTGCCCTTCTACTTCGGCGGGACATCGGTGCTGATCGTCGTCTCGGTGACGATGGACACGATCCAGCAGGTCCAGTCGCATCTTCTGGCCCACCAGTACGAAGCCCTGATCGAGAAGTCGCAGTTGCGCGGGAAGAAGAAAACCGGCGCGCCCAAGGCCCCGGCGCGGCGCTGACGGCATGGCGAACGTGATCCTTCTGGGCCCGCCCGGCGCGGGCAAGGGAACGCAGGCCAAGCGGCTGGAAGAGACGCGCGGCATGGTGCAGCTCTCTACCGGCGACATGCTGCGGGCAGCGCGGACCAGCGGCACCGAAATGGGCCGCAAGGTCGCCGAGGTGATGGAACGCGGCCAGCTGGTGACCGACGAGATTGTCATAGGGCTGATAGAGGAAAAGCTTGAAGCAGGCGCCGCGGGCGGGTTCATCTTCGACGGCTTCCCGCGCACGCTGAAGCAGGCCGATGCCCTGGGCGCGCTCCTTGAGCGCCGGGGGATGAAGCTGGACGCGGTGATCGAGCTGGTGGTGGATGACACGGCCCTGGTCGGCCGGATCGTCAAGCGCGCCGAAGAGGCCCGTGCTGCCGGCGAGGCGGTCCGCAAGGATGACACGCCCGAGGTCTTCGAGGTTCGCCTGCGCGAATACTACAAAAGCACGGCACCCCTGATCGGCTATTACTGGGCCAAGGGAGACCTCGTGCAGATCGACGGGATGGCCGGAATGCAGGATGTTGCCACGGCGATCGCATCGGTTCTTGACAAGGCCTGAGAAACTGATCTCGCGGCCTTGACGCCTTCCCGAAAAGCCCCTAATGCACGGCGTCCCGTGGCAGAATCGGCCTGACGGGCCTTCCGCATTGGAAGTTCGGACCACCGGGGGCGCCTGCCCCGTGGTGGAGTTGTGAAAAAAGGTTCTGGCACTACGGAACCGCAACAGAAAAGGACGACACGTTTGGCACGTATTGCTGGCGTCAACATTCCGACCGCGAAACGGGTTCCGATCGCGCTCACCTATATCACCGGGATCGGGCCGCACACGGCCGAGACGATCTGCGAAGCGCTGAAGATCGACCGCGCCCGCCGCGTGAACCAGCTGACCGACAGCGAAGTGCTGGCGATCCGCGAATACATCGACGCGAACCTGACCGTCGAAGGTGACCTCCGCCGCGAAGTCACGATGAACATCAAGCGTCTGATGGACCTTGGCTGCTACCGTGGCCTGCGTCACCGCAAGGGCCTGCCGGTCCGCGGCCAGCGCACCCACACCAACGCCCGCACCCGCAAAGGCCCCGCAAAGGCCATTGCCGGCAAGAAGAAATAAGGGGGCCCGGATATGGCACGCGATACCAAGGCCGTCCGCGGCAAGAAGAAGGAACGCAAGAACATCGCCGCTGGCGTCGTTCATGTGAACTCGTCCTTCAACAACACCAAGGTCCTGATCTCTGACGTTCAGGGCAACGCGATTTCCTGGTCGTCCTCGGGCACCATGGGCTTCAAAGGGAGCCGCAAGTCGACGCCCTATGCCGCCCAGCTGGCCGCCGAGGATGCAGCCCGCAAGGCGCAGGAACACGGCATGAAGACCGTCGAGGTCGAAGTGCAGGGTCCGGGTTCGGGCCGTGAGTCGGCGCTGCGCGCGCTGGCTGCCGTGGGTCTCAACATCACCTCGATCCGTGATGTGACCCCGCTTGCGCACAACGGCTGCCGTCCGCCGAAGCGCCGCCGCGTTTAAGGCAATCATTTCGGCCGGGCTGCGGGGGGATGCCCCCTCGCAGCCCGGTTTTCGTCGTTTACGATCCTCGGGCGTCCGTAGGCTTAGGACATCGGCAGCGGACAAGAATAGGGGCTTCAGCATGATCCACAAGAATTGGCAGGAACTCATCAAGCCGTCGCAGATGGTTGTGAAGGCGGGGGCCGATGCCGCCCGCACCGCGACCGTCATCGCCGAGCCGCTGGAGCGGGGCTTCGGCCTCACCCTCGGCAACGCGCTGCGCCGTGTCCTGATGTCTTCGCTGCAGGGCGCGGCCATCACATCCGTCCAGATCGACAACGTCCTGCACGAGTTTTCGTCCGTTGCCGGCGTGCGTGAGGACGTCACCGACATCGTTCTGAACCTCAAGGGCGTCAGCCTGAAGATGGAAGTCGAAGGGCCGAAGCGCCTGACGATCTCGGCCAAAGGGCCGGGCGTGGTCACCGCGGGCGACATCAGTGAATCGAACGGGATCGAAGTCCTGAACAAGGATCACGTGATCTGCCACCTGGACGATGGCGCGGACGTGTTCATGGAACTGACGGTCAATACCGGCAAGGGCTATGTCGCCGCCGACAAGAACCGCCCAGAAGATGCGCCGATTGGTCTGATCCCGATCGACGCGATCTATTCGCCGGTCAAGAAGGTCAGCTACGAAGTCACCCCGACCCGCGAGGGCCAGGTGCTGGACTATGACAAGCTGACGATGAAGATCGAAACCGACGGCTCCCTGACGCCGGATGACGCCGTGGCCTATGCCGCGCGCATCCTGCAGGACCAGCTGTCGATCTTCGTCAACTTCGACGAACCGGAATCGGCCAAGGCCGGCGAGATCGACAGCGGGCTGGAGTTCAACCCACTGCTTCTGAAGAAGGTCGACGAGCTGGAGCTTTCGGTCCGTTCGGCCAACTGCCTGAAGAACGACAACATCGTCTACATCGGCGACCTGATCCAGAAGACCGAAGCCGAGATGCTCCGCACCCCGAACTTCGGCCGCAAGTCCCTGAACGAGATCAAGGAAGTGCTGTCGGGCATGGGCCTCCACCTTGGCATGGATGTCGAGGACTGGCCGCCGGAGAACATCGAGGACCTGGCCAAGCGTTTCGAGGACCAGTTTTAACCGCCGGTCTGAAGCCCGACCTACGTAGGGCGGGCTTCAGACCGCCGAACCGACAAATGCCCGGACAGCCGGGGAAACCATGGGCATCCCGCCCCAACGACGCCGCCCGCACGCACGGGCGGCAACACAAAGCAAAACGACGTTTAGGAGATCATCATGCGTCACGCCCGCGGCTACCGCCGCCTGAACCGTACCCACGAGCACCGCAAGGCGCTTTTCGCCAACATGGCCGGCAGCCTGATCGAGCACGAGCAGATCAAGACCACCCTGCCGAAGGCCAAGGAACTGCGCCCGATCGTCGAGAAGCTGATCACGCTGGCCAAGCGCGGTGACCTTCACGCCCGCCGTCAGGCCGCGGCGCAGCTGAAGCAGGACGCCCATGTCGAGCGGCTCTTCGCCGTGCTGGCCCCGCGCTACAAGGACCGCCAGGGCGGCTATGTCCGCGTGCTGAAGGCCGGCTTCCGCTATGGCGACATGGCACCGATGGCGATCATCGAATTCGTCGATCGCGACACCAGCGCCAAGGGCGCCGCCGACCGCGCCCGCGAGGAAGCGGCCGAAGCCTGAGGCTTCACTTATGCAATTGACGAAAGGCCCGCCATAACGCGGGCCTTTTTATTTGGACGAAACGCAGCGTTGCGCGTCGTATTGCTGCAATACAGCTTGCGCTGATGCCTCAGGCAGACAAGATCAATCTGCAGTAGAATCGCACGAGTTGCATAAGTGGTCCCCAATGTCCGAAAAGAAATCCATCGCCATGTTGCTTGACCGGCTCAACCAGCTTGCTCCGATGGGTTACACGGTCGGGCTTCACATCCGATTTGCCACACCGCTTGTCTACAAAAGCTCATATCCCCCCGCATGGGTCGAGCATTACAACAGCCATTCCTACTATCTGCGTGACCCGCTGGTTTTCTGGGGCGTCGGCGTCGAGGGCACCACGAGGTGGAGCTCGATCCCGTTGCCTGACCCGTTCGGCGTGATGAAGAAGGCCGCAAGCCACGGCCTGAAGTACGGTGCGGTGTCATCCTACGGCCCGATCACCTCGCGCTCGATTGTCGGGATCGGACGTTCGGACCGTGAGTTCAACGAGGAAGAACTCGAGCGGTTGAAGGAACTGACCATCCAGTTGCATATCGAGGCAAAGCCGCCGTCCGAACTGACGAAAGCGCAGATCGAAGCGCTGCAATGCCTTGCCAACGGGGACAGGCACGCAGAGGCGGCGGAGAAACTCGGCATATCGGAAAGCGCCTTCAAGGCGCGGCTTCTGTCGGCGCGTGTCCGGCTTGAGGCCCGCACCACCTCGGAAGCGATCCGCAAGGCGCGGGAATATCGGCTGCTCTAAATTCGTGCCTTCCCCTTCAATCGGTTCTTGGACCAGAAGAAGGAGAGAAGGAAATGCTGGCCACCACGTTGTCCTACGACAACCTGCACAACCACGGCGAACTTTTCGCCAACATGTTCCGCGCCCGGCATCGGACGTTCATCCAGAACGCCAAATGGGACCTGCCCGAAGCCAACGGGATGGAGTTCGACCAGTATGACACCCCGGCAAGCCGCTGGGTCTGTGTCCACAACAACGGCGACGTTCTGGCCGGGGTGCGGCTGACGCCCACGACGCATCGCTGCGGGATCTATACCTACATGATCCGCGATGCCCAGCGCGGCCTTCTGGAAACCATCCCGCGCGATCTTCTGAACTTCGAGGCCCCGGTCGACCCGCATGTCTGGGAATCAAGCCGCGTCTTCGTCTCGAACGACGTGCCGGCGGCCGACCGGCTGCGCGTGCAGATGCAGCTGATCCACGAGATGGTGATTTCGGCGCGGGAACTGGGGGCGGTGACGCTTCTGGGGATCATTCCGGAACATTCCCCGCGCCTTGCCCGGCGGGTTGGCCTCGATTGCATCCCTTGCGGACCGGTCTTCGACGCTGGCGGCACGCGGTCGGTCTGCGTGACGATCAGCATGGCGACGAAGCTGCATTGACCGCCTGCAGCGCCGGATCATGCGGGTTTCGGTGGCGCGGACCTGCCCGTCAGGGCGGCCGGACGCTTCGGGCTTTTGCATGGCCAGCTGTGGCTTTAGACTGTGCCCATGGCAGACCTGTTCGACAGCGTTTCAACACCTGCGACACCAGGCCCGCGGCCCCTCGCCGACCGCCTGCGTCCGCAGCGCCTTGCCGATGTCGTCGGGCAAGAGGCGGTCCTGTCGCGCGACGGACCGCTTGGCGCGATGCTTGCCGCGGGGTCGCTGAGTTCGCTGATCCTCTGGGGGCCGCCCGGCGTGGGCAAGACCACGATCGCCCGGCTTCTGGCAGATGCCTCCGACCTGGCCTTCGTCCAGATCTCGGCAATCTTTTCGGGGGTGCAGGAGCTGCGCAAGGTCTTCGAGACCGCGAAGATCCGGCACCAGAACGGGCAGGGGACGCTTCTCTTCGTCGACGAGATCCACCGCTTCAACAAGGCGCAGCAGGACGGATTCCTGCCCTATATGGAGGACGGGACGATCCTTCTGGTCGGTGCCACGACCGAAAATCCGTCCTTCGAGCTGAACGCAGCGCTTCTTTCCCGCGCCCAGGTCATCGTGCTGGAGCGGCTTCAACTTGCCGACCTTGAACGGCTGGCCCAGCGCGCCGAGCAGGAAATCGGCCGCGCCCTCCCCCTGAAAGGCGAAGCGCGCGAGGCGCTTCTGGAAATGGCGGATGGCGATGGTCGGGCGCTGATCAACCTGATCGAACAGATCGCCGCCTGGAAGACCGATGCCCCCCTGACCCGTGACCAGCTTTCGCAACGCCTCATGCGGCGGGCGGCGAAATATGACAAGGCGGGCGACGAGCATTACAACCTGATCTCGTCCTTGCACAAATCGGTCCGCGGGTCCGACCCCGATGCCGCCCTCTACTGGTTCGCCCGGATGCTGGAAGGCGGCGAGGATCCCCGTTTCCTTGCCCGCCGCATCACCCGCATGGCGGTGGAGGATATCGGCCTGGCCGACCCGCAGGCGCAGGAGGTGTGCCTGGCAAGCTGGCAGACCTATGAGCGGCTTGGGTCGCCCGAAGGCGAACTCGCCCTTGCCCAGGCGGTGGTCTACCTCGCGCTGGCGCCCAAGTCGAACGCGGTCTACGTGGCCTACAAGGCCGCCCGGGCAGCGGCGCGCGACACCGGCAGCCTGATGCCGCCGAAGCATATCCTGAACGCGCCCACCCGGATGATGAAGGACCAGGGCTATGGCGCGGGCTATGCCTATGACCACGATGCCGAGGACGGCTTTTCCGGGCAGGACTATTTCCCCGAAGGCATGAAGCGCCCGGTCTGGTACCTGCCGCCCGAACGCGGGTTCGAGCGCGAGTTGAAGAAGCGGCTGGACTACTTCGCCAAGCTTCGGGCGAAACGGCAGGAGAGCTAGGCGCCGAGTTCTTCGAAGAAATCGAACCGGAGCCTTTGAAGGCTCCGGACCGGAATTTTCGAAAATTCCGGCGCCCGGCCAGCAAACATTGACTTTCCGCCGCCGCCGCCGCAAAGCACCCCCATGTCCCAGACCCTTCCCCTCATCGCGCTTGGCGGCGCACTTGGTTCCGTGCTGCGCTACCTGATGGTCGCGGCTGTTGGTGCGCCCTGGGGCACGGCGGCGGTTAACGTGATCGGCAGCTTTGCCATCGGTGTCCTCTTCGTCCTTCTCAGCACCCGTGTCGGCTGGCAGTTCTTCCTGATGACCGGGCTTCTGGGCGGGTTCACCACCTTTTCGGCCTTCTCGATGGATACGATCAAGCTGATCGTGGCCGGCCAGCTCCTCCAGGCCGCGCTCTACGTCCTTGGTTCTGTCGCTCTTTCCCTCATCGCTGTCGCGCTTGGCGTGGCCCTTGCCCGAGGCTTCGCATGACCGTCCAGCTTCTGACAGTGACCGAGGATGAGGGCGAACAGCGCCTCGACAAGTGGCTCCGCCGCCGGTTTCCGCAGCTGAATCAGGTGGCGGTGGAAAAGATGTGCCGGACCGGACAGCTCCGGATCGACAAGGGCCGCGCCAAGGCGTCGGACCGCGTGGCCCCAGGCATGGTGATCCGCGTGCCGCCCCTGCCTGATGCTCCGCCCCCGGCCGCAGCGCGGGTGCCGGGCGTGTCGGCGGCGGATGCGAAGATGATCCAGGCGGCGGTCCTCTGGAAGGACGAGCATATCATCATCCTGAACAAGCCCGCCGGACTGCCGTCGCAGGGCGGGTCGGGGCAGGGCGACCGGCATGTCGACGGGCTGACCGAGGCGCTGAAGTTCGGCTACAAGGATCGCCCGAAGCTGGTGCACCGGCTGGACAAGGACACCTCGGGCCTCCTGATGCTGGCCCGGACCGACCGGATCGCCCGAGCACTTTCCGAGGCGCTGCGCCACCGCGCCACCCGCAAGATCTACTGGGCCGTCGTCGCCGGTGTGCCGCATCCCCGGCAGGGCTCGATCAAGTTCGCCCTGGAAAAGGCGCCGGGCCGGGGCAGGGGGGGCGAGGGCGAGAAGATGCTCTGCGTCCACCCGGCAAAGCTGGCGGACCACCCCGACGCCAAGCGCGCCCATACCGACTATTTCACCCTCTGGTTCCTTGGCACCCGTCTTTCCTGGATGGCGCTGGAGCCGGTCACCGGGCGCACCCACCAGCTCCGTGCCCATATGGCCGAGATCGGGCATCCGATCCTTGGTGACGGGAAGTATGGCGGGTCCGCGCAAGAGAATGCAGGCGATGGCTGGGGTGCTGCCGTGGGCGGCGATCTGTCGAAGAAGCTGCACCTCCATGCCCGCTCGCTGAGCTTCGAACATCCGATCACCAAGAAGACGATGACCTTCACGGCGCCCTTGCCCGACCACATGGCCCGGACCTGGAAGGTTTTGGACTGGAAGGAAGACGACGTGCCCGCCGACCCCTTCGAGGCGATCAGATGAGGGGCTGCCGTTGACGGGCTGGTCGGCAAAGAGGTTCTGGACCGAGGTGACTGTCCGGCCGGAAGGGCAGGGCTTTGCCGTCCTTCTGGATGCGCGCCCGGTGCGGACCCCGCAGAAGGCGCCCCTGATCCTGCCGACCGAGGCGCTGGCGCGCGAGGTGGCCGCCGAATGGCAGGCGCAGACCGGCTCGGTGAATCCGGCGACCATGCCCTTCACCCGTACCGCCAATTCGGCCATCGACAGCGTGGCCCGGCAGTTCGATGCCGTGGCCGAAATGCTGACCGCCTATGGCGGGTCCGACCTTCTTTGCTACCGCGCCGTTGATCCCCCCGGGCTTGTCGCGCGCCAGGCCGCGGGCTGGGACCCGATGATCGACTGGGCCGCATCCGCGCTTCGGGCGCCGCTGCATGTGACCGCTGGCGTCATGCACATCGATCAGCCCCCGGCCAGCCTTGCGGCCCTTGATGCCGCCGTGCGCGGCCTGACCGCCTTCGAGCTTTCGGCCTTCCATGACCTTGTCGCCCTGTCGGGTTCGCTGGTCCTTGCGCTTGCGGTCATCCGCGGCCGACTGGGTGCGAAAGAGGCCTGGGACCTCAGCCGGATCGACGAGACCTGGCAGGCCGAACTCTGGGGCCAGGACGAGGAAGCGGCCGAAACGGCGGCGCGGAAGCGGGCGGACTTCCTGCAGGCCGACCGATTCTTCCTATTGTGCCGGTAACAAGTTTGCCCATTCCCTGTGCAACGGGTTGCATAACGGAAGATCAGATCGTGCAACCTGCCGAAAACATACGTTTTTCCTGTTTCTGGCCATCGCTGCTTGACCTTTCAAACCGCTTTCGTTGAAACTGAACGGCACTGGGAGAGGCTCACCTCCAACAGTTGCGCCGCCGCGAGGGGATCGCGGGGCACCAAAAACGCGGCCCTTTGAAGGGTCGCCCACTCAGGAAGAGGTAAGAATGAAAAGATCCGTATTCTTCGGCGCGCTGGCTGCCACCACGCTCGTTGCGGGCATGGGCATGGCCGGCACGCTTGACGACATCAAGGCGCGGGGAGAGCTGATCTGTGGGTCGAACACCGGACTGACCGGTTTCGGCGCCCCGGATGCCAGCGGCAACTGGTCGGGCTTTGACGTCGACCTGTGCAAGGCGATCGCCGCAGCGGTCTTCGGTGACGCAACCAAGGTGAAGTTCGTTCCGACCACCGGCGAGACCCGCTTTACCGCGCTCCAGTCGGGCGAAGTCGACCTTCTGGTCCGCAACTCGACCTGGACCGCTTCGCGCGACAGCGAACTGGCGCTCGATTTCGTGGCCGTGAACTACTACGACGGCCAGGGCTTCATGGTGAAGAAGGACCTCGGCGTCTCCTCGGCCAAGGAACTCGACGGCGCCACCGTCTGCATCCAGACCGGCACCACCACCGAGCTGAACCTGGCTGACTTCTTCAAGCAGAACAACATCAGCTACCAGCCGGTCACCGTGGCCGACGACTCGGAAGCGCAGCGCCAGTACCTGGCCGGCGCCTGCGACGCCTACACCACCGACGCTTCGGGCCTGGCCGCCAGCCGCGCGACCATGCCGGATGCCGAAAACCACATCATCCTTCCCGAGATCATCTCGAAGGAACCCCTCGGCCCGGTCGTCCGTCACGGCGACAACAACTGGGGCGACGTCGTCCGCTGGACCTACTACGCGCTCCTGATCGCCGAAGAGAAGGGCATCACCCAGGCCAACGTGGAAGAGGTGCTCGCCTCGACCGCTGACGAGGAAGTCAAGCGCCTCCTCGGTGCCTCGGGCGACTTCGGCACAAAGTTCGGCCTCGACAACGCCGCCTTCAAGAACGCGATCCTTGCCGTCGGCAACTACGGCGAGATTTTCGCCCGCAACATCGGCGAAGGCACCTCGATCAACCTCGCGCGCGGGCTGAACGCGCTGTGGACCCAGGGCGGCCTGCAGTACGCACCGCCCTTCCGTTGATCGGAAGGACCCGGGGGCGCCGTCAAGGCGCCCCCCTCTTCGTTTCAATGACAACCTGACCGTCAGGGGCAAGTCCCCGGAGCGTCACCGGGAAAACCCGGGGCGCGCGTGCCGGCCAAGGGATACAGGGGGAAGCCATGGCAATGGCAACGGATGCGCCGAAAGACGGCTTTCGGCTTTCGATGCTGGTCTACGATACGCGCTACCGGTCCTACACGATCCAGATCGTGGTGCTGGTGCTCTTCGCGATGGCGGTGGCCTGGCTTCTGAACAACACCGTCCAGAACCTGGAAGCGCGCGGGAAAGAGTTCAACTTCGGCTTTCTCTGGCAGCGCGCGGGCTATGACATCGGCCAGCAGCTGATCCCCTACACCAACGACGACACGCATTTCCGGGCGCTTCTGGTCGGCCTTCTGAACACGCTGGTCGTGGCCATCTTCGGCTGCATCTTCGCGACCATCCTTGGCGTGATCATCGGCGTCCTCCGGCTTTCCCGGAACTGGCTCGTGTCCCGGCTGATGACCGTCTATGTCGAGGTGTTCCGCAACGTGCCGCTTCTGCTCTGGATCCTGCTTTCTTACGTGATCCTGTCCGAAACGACGCCCCAGCCCCGCGATTTCCGCATCACTGACGAAATGGCCGCGGCTGGCGAGGCACCGGCCGCCTCGATGATGCTCTTCGACACGGTTGCCGTGACGAACCGCGGCACCAACATTCCCGCCCCGCTTTTCGACCGCAGCCTCGGGTCGCTTGACCTGGGGTTCCTGTCCCTGAACCTGAACCTTCTGGCCTTCATCCTGGCAATTGCCGGATCGGTCTGGCTTAACCGGCGCATTCTGGCCAGCGCGCGGGCCGAGCAGGAGGCAACCGGCAACCGGCCGGTGACCTGGTGGAAGTCGCTCCTGATCCTCTTCGGGCCGGTTGTCGCGCTGAAGTTCATCCTTGGCCTGCACCTCGAGATACCCTCGCTCCAGGGCTTCAACTTCCAGGGCGGGATCCTTGTCGCGCACAGCTTCACCGCGCTTCTGATCGCGCTGACGCTTTACACCGCCGCCTTCATCGCCGAGATCGTGCGCGCCGGGATCATGGCGATCAGCCGCGGCCAGTCCGAGGCCGCCTTTGCGCTGGGTCTGCGCCCCAACCGGACGATGAGCCTGATCATCCTGCCCCAGGCACTGCGGGTCATCATCCCGCCACTGATCAGCCAATACCTGAACCTGACCAAGAACACCTCGCTTGGCATCGCCGTCAGCTACCTCGACCTGCGCGGCACCCTGGGCGGGATCACCCTGAACCAGACGGGGAGAGAGCTGGAATGCATGCTTTTGATGATGCTGATCTACCTCACGATCAGCCTGATCATCTCCAGCGTGATGAACATCTACAACAAATCCGTCCAGCTGAAGGCGCGCTAAGATGGACAAGCACTTTGCCCGTACCGAGATGCTGCCCCCCATGCCGCCGCCGATCACCGAGCGCGGCGCGGTCAAGTGGCTGCGCGACAACCTGTTCTCGACGCCGCTAAACGTCGCCCTGACCGTACTGGCCCTGCTTGCGATCTGGTGGCTGCTGTCAAGCTCGCTCCCCTGGTGGCTGAACTCGGTCTGGAACGCCGGAAGCCTTGGCGAATGCCGCGACATCGTGGCGGCCACGGCGGGCGAAGGCGCGACCGGCGCCTGCTGGGCCTCGATCCGGGTCTGGTGGGGGGCCTTCATCTTCGGCTTCTACCCGCCGGCGGAATGGTGGCGCCCGGTCCTTGCCTTCGGCCTTCTCTTCGCCGCACTGGCACCTGTCCTCTATGCCGGGCAGAAGCGCAACCTGACCGTGCTTCTCGGCGTGGTCGCGCTGTTTCTTCTGGTCGCACTGTGGCTGTCCGCAGCCCCGTTGCTGGCGTTCATTCTTGCCATCCTGCTGGTCGCCGGGCTGATCGGCCTGGCGCAGGTCATGCCGGGCAAGCTTCTGTGGTTCACCCTGATCTATCCGGCTCTGTGCTTCTGGCTCCTGTGGGGCGGGTCGCTCTGGTCGCCCATCGTCGCAATGGCGGGCTTTGCCGTCCTTTATGCCGTCTTCCGCCTGTTGTCGCCGCTGATCGGTCTTTCACCGGCCGCCGGCGCAGGGGTCGTCGCGGCTGTTCTGTGGTGGCTTTACCTTGACAGACCGCTGGTCGAGGCCCTGCAATCGGTCCTGCCCCTGGCGATCACCGCCGTCAATTCCGACCAGTTCGGCGGCTTCCTCCTTGCCACCGTGATCGGGGTGACCGGGATCTCGTTCTCCCTTCCCATCGGCATCCTCCTGGCGCTTGGCCGCCAGTCCGACATGCTGATCGTCAAGACGCTCTCGGTCGGCTTCATCGAATTCGTGCGCGGCGTGCCGCTGATCACGCTTCTCTTCACCGCCTCGCTCCTCCTGCAGTACTTCCTGCCGCCGGGGACGAACTTCGACATCATCCTGCGCGTGATCATCCTTGTGACCTTCTTCGCCGCCGCCTACCTGGCCGAGGTGATCCGGGGCGGCCTCGCCGCCCTGCCGCGCGGGCAGTACGAGGCGGCGGATGCCCTTGGCCTCGACTACTGGCGCGCGCAGCGGCTGATCATTCTGCCGCAGGCGCTGAAGGTGTCGATCCCGGCGATCGTCTCGACCTTCATCGGCCTCTTCAAGGACACCACGCTGGTCAGCTTCGTGGGCCTCATGGACCCCCTGCGCGGTGTGACCCAGATCCTGCGCGCCGACATCAACTGGAAGGGCATCTACTGGGAGCCCTACATCTTCGTCGGCGCGATCTTCTTCCTCATCTGCTTCGGGATGTCCCGGTACTCGATGTACTTGGAACGGAAGCTCAAGACCGACCACCGGTAAGGACACATCATGGCAGACGCAGCAAAGATGCAGATCTCGGACGAAGTCGCGATCCAGATCACCGGCATGAACAAGTGGTACGGCACGTTCCACGTCCTCCGCGACATCAACATGACGGTGCAGCGCGGCGAAAGGATCGTCATCTGCGGGCCGTCGGGCTCGGGCAAGTCCACCCTCATCCGCTGCATCAACCGGCTGGAGGAACACCAGCAGGGCCAGATCATCGTCGACGGGACCGAACTGACGAACGACCTGAAGAACATCGACAAGGTCCGGTCCGAGGTCGGGATGGTGTTCCAGCACTTCAACCTCTTCCCGCACCTAACGATCCTGGAAAACCTCACCCTCGCCCCGATCTGGGTCCGCAAGGTCCCGAAGAAAGAGGCCGAGGAAACGGCGATGTACTTCCTGTCGAAGGTCAAGATCCCGGAACAGGCGCACAAGTACCCCGGCCAGCTCTCCGGCGGCCAGCAGCAGCGGGTCGCCATCGCGCGGTCCCTGTGCATGAAGCCCCGCATCATGCTCTTCGACGAGCCGACCTCGGCCCTTGACCCCGAGATGATCAAGGAGGTGCTGGACACCATGATCCAGCTGGCCGAGGAGGGGATGACCATGCTTTGCGTCACGCACGAGATGGGCTTTGCCCAGGCCGTGGCGAACCGCGTGATCTTCATGGACCAGGGCCAGATCGTCGAGCAGAACGAACCGAAAGAGTTCTTTTCGAACCCGAAATCCGACCGGACGAAGCTGTTCCTCAGCCAGATCCTCGGGCACTGAGCGTGGCGGTGATCAAGGTCCTGGCCGGTCTGGCCATGATCTTGTTCGCCATTCCGTTCTACGCGATCGGCGCCATGTTCGTGTTCGGGGATCGCTCTGACCCCGAGCTTTTCCAGGCCTTCGCCATCTACGGCATGCAAGGCATCTATGCGCCCATCGCGCTCTGCGGCCTGCACCTCGCGGCGTCCGGTCCCCGGCGGTCGCTGGCCTTCCGGGGGATCATGGCCGCGCTCCTTGCCCTTTCACTGGCCGTTTGCGTCATGGGACTGCTGCCCCTGCTTCTCGCCGACCCGCCACGGCCGGAGGCGGGTCAGATCATCCTCAGCGCCGCGATCTCGGCCGCGCTCTTCGGCTGGCCGATCGTCGCTGCCTTCCTGCGGGGTCGCTGACGCCTGCGGTCACGCCGTCACCTCCCGACGCGCCCCAGCAGCTCCAGCACCTTCGGCCCAAGCCCCTCGACGATCAGCTTCACCCCCTCGGGGTTCGGATGGATGCCGTCCGGCTGCATGTAGGCGGTGAGCGAGGCGGGATCGGACGGGTCCGCGCCCGCCGCGCGAAGGCCGGCGAAGAAGTCCTCCGCCAGCACCGCGCCATACTGGGCCGCAAGCTCGGCATACATCCCGTCGAAGGCCGCCTTGTATTCGGGCCCGAAATTCCCCGGCGCCTTCATGGCGACCAGCAGCACCGGCAGCCCCCGCGCCGATGCCTCTTTCAGGATGCCGTCAAGGCTCTCCTTGCTGGCGGCGGGGTCAAGCCCCCGCAGCATGTCGTTGCCCCCCAGCGTCACGATCATCGCATCCGCTTCGGGCCCCAGCGCCCAGCCGACCCGCGCAAGGCCCCCCGCCGTCGTATCGCCCGAGACGCCCGCGTTCTCGATCACCACATCGGCCCCGCGCGCCTTCAGCCAGCCTTCAAGCTGCGGCACGAGTCCTGTGCCGGGATCGGCCAGCCCATAACCCGCCGTCAGGCTGTCGCCCAGTGCCACGATCGTGACCGGTTCCGCCATGACTGAACTTGACAGTGCAAATATTGCAAACGCAGCATTGCGGACTTTCCGAACCGCGCCATATCCAGCCGTAGCAATCACCCGAAGGGCCGAAAGAATGACCGATCCCGTCCTGTCACTGACCGATGCGCGGCTGACCCTTGCCGGCAATGCGGGGCCGGTCGAGATCCTGAAAGGCATCTCGCTGACGGTCGGCAGAGGCGAAACGGTCGGGCTGATCGGGCCATCGGGGTCGGGCAAGTCGTCACTCCTCATGCTCATGGGCGGGTTGGAGCGTGCCACCGGCGGCAAGGTGCTGGCCTTGGGCCAGGACCTGACCGCGATGGACGAAGACGCGCTCGCCCGCTTCCGTCGGGGGAATATGGGGGTTGTGTTCCAATCCTTCCACCTCATTCCGACGATGACCGCGCTCGAGAACGTCGCCCTGCCAATGGAACTGGCCGGTGCAGCAGATGCGTTCCAGCGGGCCGAGGCGGAACTGACGGCCGTGGGCCTTGGTTCCCGGATGCACCACTATCCCAGCCAGATGTCGGGCGGCGAACAGCAGCGGGTGGCCCTGGCCCGCGCCGCGGCACCCCGCCCGGCGATCCTTCTGGCGGATGAGCCGACGGGCAACCTTGACGGGGTGAATGGCCAGGCGATCATGGACCTCCTCTTCGGCCTCCGCGACCGCCACGGGGCGACCCTCGTCCTTGTCACCCACGCGCCCGAACTTGCCGCGCGCTGCGACCGGGTGATCCGCCTTGCCGATGGCCTTCTTGCGCCCGAAGCCCTCGCCAAGGCCGCAGAATGAGCCTCGCCCTCACCATCGCCCGGCGTGAGTTACGCGGCGGCCTTCGCGGTTTCCGCGTCTTTCTCGCCTGCCTCGCGCTGGGCGTCGCGGCCATCGCCGCCGTCGGCACGCTGCGGACCGGCATCCAGCAGGGTCTGACTGACCAGGGCGCCGTGATCCTGGGCGGCGATGCCGAGATGCGCTTTACCTACCGCGCCGCCGACGCCGACGAACGCGCCTTCATGGACCGGATCGCCACCCGCGTGTCCGAGGTCTACGACTTCCGCTCCATGGCGCTGATCGAGGGCGACCAGGCCCTGACGCAGGTAAAAGCGGTCGATGACGGCTGGCCTCTGACCGGGGCCGCCACGCTCGACCCCGCGATTCCGGTGGCCGAGGCGCTGGGTGACCAGGACGGCCTTCCCGGCGCGATCCTCGACCCCGTGCTCATCGAACGCCTCGGCCTTGCCATCGGCGACACCTTCCGTCTGGGCACGCAGGGGTTCCGCCTCTCCGCCGCCCTGGTGCGTGAGCCGGACTCTGCCTCCACCGGCTTTGCCCTGGGGCCCCGCAGCGTGGTGCGGACCGACGCGCTGGCAAATTCCGGCCTCCTCACCGCCGGATCCCTCTACGAGACGCGGTATCGCCTGACCCTGCCCCCCGGCACCGACCTTCAGGCGCTTGAGGATCAGTCAGAGGCCGCCTTTCGCGACAAGGGCATGCGCTGGACCGACAGCCGCCGTGCCGCGCCGGGGATCGACAGTTTCGTGGACCGCATCGGCAGCTTCCTCGTCCTCGTCGGCCTCGCGGGGCTGGCGGTGGGGGGTGTCGGGATCTCGTCGGCGATCCGCAGCTACCTTGACGGCAAGGTGGAAACCATCGCCACGCTGAAGACGCTCGGCGCGACCGGCGGGCTGATCTTCCGGACCTACCTCTGGCAGACGGCGCTTCTGTCGGCCCTCGGCATCCTGATCGGCGTCGCGCTCGGGGCTGTGGTGCCGCTGCTCGCAGCGCCTCTGATCGAGGCGTCTCTCCCCTTCCCGGCAGAGATCCGGCTGGCCCCGATGGCGCTGGTCGAGGCCGCCTTCTACGGCGCGCTGTCGGCGCTGATCTTCACGCTTCTGCCCCTCGCGCGGACCGAACGCATCCGCCCGGCCGCGCTTTATCGCGGCGGCGAGGGCACCCGCGCCTGGCCGCGCCGGCGCTACCTTGCCGCGCTGGTGGCCGCGGCCCTGCTGCTGATCGGCAGCGCGACCTGGCTGTCCGGCATCCCTGAACTAGCGCTCGGGGCGGCGGGTGGGATCGTCGGCTCGCTCCTCGTGCTGGCGCTCGCAGCACTCGCGCTGCGCCTCGTCGCACGCCGCCTTGCCCGCAGCCGTGCCGTCCATGGCCGGCCCGGCGCCCGGGCCGCCCTTGCTGCCATCGGTGCGCCACGGTCGGACGCGACGCCGGTGATCCTGTCGCTTGGCCTTGGCCTCTCCGTCCTCGCCGCCGTCGGCCAGATCGACTGGAACCTCCGCTCGGCCATCGCGACTGACCTTCCCACCCGCGCGCCGGCCTTCTTCTTCGTCGACATCCAGCCCGACCAGCTGGAAGGCTTCCTCGACCGCGTGACCAATGACCCCGCGGTGACCGAGGTGGAAACCGCCCCGATGCTGCGCGGTGTGGTGAACCAGATCAACGGCCGCCCCGCGCGCGAGGTGGTGGATCACTGGGTCGTCCGCGGCGACCGGGGCATCACCTATGCCGCCACGCCGGGCGAAAAGACCCGCATCACCGCTGGCACCTTCTGGCCCGAGGATTACACGGGCGACCCCCAGATCAGCTTTGCTGCCGAAGAGGCCGAGGAGATGGGGCTCAAGCTTGGCGATACCCTGACCGTCAACATCCTTGGCCGTGACATCACCGGCACGATCACCTCGTTCCGCGAGGTTGACTTCTCCAACGCCGGGATGGGCTTCGTGATGACGCTCAATCCCTCGGCGCTCGCGGGGGCACCCCATACCCATATCGCCACCGTCTATGCCCCGCCCGAGGCCGAGGCGCAGATCCTGCGCGACGTGACCAAGACCTGGCCCAACATCACCGCCATCCGGATCCGTGAGGCCGTGGACCGCGTGGCCGAGGCGCTTTCCGCCATCGCCACGGCCACTGCCTGGGCCGCAGGCGGCACGCTTCTGACCGGCTTCATGGTGCTGATCGGGGCAGCCGCGGCAGGGGAACGCGCGCGGATCTACGAATCCGCGATCCTGAAGACCATCGGCGCCACGCGCGGCCGCATCCTTGGCAGCTTCGCACTGCGCTCGGGCCTCATGGGGGCGGCGGCCGGGGTGGTCGCCGTCATCGCGGGCGGCATCGCCGGCTGGGCGGTGATGACCTTCGTGATGGACGGCACCTACCGGTTCGAGCCCGTCTCGGCCATCGGCATCGTCGCGGGCGGGGTGATCGCCACGCTTCTTGCGGGCCTCGCCTTCGCGCTCCGCCCGCTGGCGGCCCGCCCGGCCCAGACGCTCCGCGCGCAGGACTGACGCTAGGGCAAGCAGAGTTTTCGAAAACTCCGCAACGGAGCCTTCAAAGGCTCCGGCACGATTTCTTCGAAGAAATCGGCTGCTACCGGCGGAGCCGCCTGAGGGTCAGTCCGACCGCCCTGAGCTCCCGGCTCTCGGGCTTCAGTCGTGCTGCCCCCGCGGCAATCCAGCCCAGGGGAAGAAGCCCGATCGCCAGCCGCCGCACCCGGTCCATCGCGCCTTCGGGGGCGCTGACGGCATAGGCCGCAAGCGCCGCCTCCAGCCAGCGCGGGTCCTCGGGCCATTGGGTAAACGCCGTCTGCGCGAACATCACGATATCCGCGGCCTGCCGCACCCCGCCCCGCGCGCCCGGCCGGAACCGCTCAAGGTCGATGAACCGCGCCTCGGTGCCGTCCCAGCAGATGTCGCGCACCGCCGGTCGGCCATGCACCAGCCCCGCCCAGTGCAGGCGGCCCAGTGACCGCCCAGCCGCTTCAAAGGCCGCGCGCTTTGCGGCCTCGTCCCTTGAGGGATCGGCCACGACATCGGTCAGGACCGGCCCTGCATCGGGCATCAGCATCCAGTCCGGCCCCTCGGCGGCCAATTCTGCCACCGGCAGCCCCGCATCGGCCAGCGCATGAAGCCCCATGCGCTCGGCTTCGAAGGCTTTCGCCGGGTCACCCTTTTGCGCCCGCATGACGCCGGTCAGTCGCTCGACCCGCTTCAGCCAGAACCGCCGTCCGTCCGGCAGGTCCAGCCGCTGCACCCGTTGGAACGGCTCGTCCAGCGCTGACTGAATCGTGAGATCAAGATCGGGCACAGTCACCAGCAGGGTCCCCTTTCAGGCCCTTCTGTAACGCTTATGCAACGATTTTGTAAGGGGGACCCGTTCGGCGAAGACGGTCCGCCAGGACCGGATGAGCGGCTCTAGCCGAAGAACCCCGGTCCCGCCCGGCCAAGCAACTCATCGGCGAGAGCCTTGCCAAGCGCCGCCCCATCCGCCACCTGCCCGCGCAGCTCTCCGGCGACCGAGGCTGATCCGTCGGGCCGCAGAATCTCGCCCCGCAGCCACAGCTCCCCGCCCGTCACCACCGCCAGACCCGCGATCGGCGTCTCGCAGGACCCGTCCAGCCGCGCGAGGAACCCGCGTTCCGCCGCCAGCCTGAGGCCGGTCTCATGGTGGTGAATGGCTGCCAGCATCCCCGCCACCCGCGCATCCGCCACCCGCCGCTCCACCCCGATCGCCCCCTGCGCCACGGCCGGCAGCATCTCTTCCGGCTCGATCGCCGACCGCACCACTTCGGTCATCCCCAGCCGCGTCAGCCCCGCCATCGCCAGGAAGGTCGCATGCGCCACCCCTTCCTCCAGCTTCCGCATCCGCGTCTGCACGTTCCCCCGGAACTCGACCAGCTTCAGGTCCGGCCGCCGCAAGGCAAGCTGCGCCCGCCGCCGCAGGCTGGATGACCCCACCACCGCCCCCTCGGGCAGCGCCGAAATGCCCGCAAAGCCGGGCGAGACGAACGCATCGCGCACATCCGCCCGCTCCAGATAGCAGTCCAGCACCAGCCCCTCGGGCTGCACCGTCGGCATGTCCTTCATCGAATGGACCGCGATGTCGATCCCGCCGTCCAGCAGCGCCTCTTCGATCTCGCGGGTGAAAAGACCCTTCCCCCCGATCTCGCGCAGCGCCTTGTCCTGGATCTGGTCGCCGGTGACCTTGATCACCACGATCTCGAAGGCCGCCTCGGGAAGTGCAAACGCCTCACCCAAGAGCCGCCGCACCTCATGCGCCTGCCAAAGGGCAAGCGGCGAACCACGGGTTCCGATCTTCAAGGGCTGGGCGGGGGAGGGCAGGGTATCGCTCATGCCCCAAGCCATAACGCTGTCAATCAAGCCTGACAACTCTTGACAACCCTCGCCTGCCGTCGGACGCATGGACCGTCACGGAAAGGACCCACGATGTCGAAGACGATCCTGCGCGCGCTCAAGGGCGAGGTGCTGCCCACCCCCCCGATCTGGATGATGCGCCAGGCCGGCCGCTACCTGCCCGAATACCGCGAGACGCGCGCACAGGCGGGCGATTTCCTGTCGCTCTGCTACAACCCCGTCCTTGCAGCGGAGGTGACGCTGCAGCCGATCCGCCGCTACGGCTTTGACGCCGCGATCCTCTTCGCCGACATCCTCCTTCTCCCGCAGGCGCTCGGCCCGAAGCTCTGGTTCGAAACCGGCGAAGGCCCGCGGATGGAAACGATCACCACGCCGGCGCAGGTCGCGAACCTGAAACCCACCGAGGCGATCCACGAAACCCTGGCCCCGGTCTATGAAACCGTCCGCATCCTCGCGCAGGAACTGCCGAAGAAGACCACGCTGATCGGCTTTGCTGGCGCGCCCTGGACGGTTGCCACCTACATGATCGCGGGGAAGGGCTCGAAGGACCAGGCCGCCGCCCATCGGCTCAAGGACCAGGACCGCGCGACCTTCCAGGCCCTGATCGACCGGATCACCGAGGCGACGGTCGAATACCTCTCGGCCCAGATCGACGCGGGCGCCGAGGTGGTGAAACTCTTCGACAGCTGGGCCGGGTCGCTCAAGGGCCAGGACTTCAAGGACTTCGCCGAGGCCCCCGCCGCCCGGATCATTGCCGCCCTCAAAGCCCGCCACCCCGGCATTCCCGTCATCGCCTTCCCGCGTGAGGCAGGGCAGGGCTACATCGGCTTTGCCCACCGCACCGGGGCCGATTGCGTGGCGCTCGACAACTCCGTCAGCCCGGAATGGGCAGCGGCCAACGTCCAGATCGACGGCTGCGTGCAGGGCAACCTCGCGCCCGAGCATATGGTGACCGGCGGGCAGGCTCTGGTCGCGGCGACCCGCCATGTCGTGCAGGCCTTTTCCAAGGGTCCGCATATCTTCAACCTCGGCCACGGCATCACCCCCGACGCCCATCCCGACAATGTGCAGCTGATGATCGACACGGTCCGGGGCGGCTAGAGACAGATGCCGGCTGACCCTGTTGTCCGGGCCGATTTCTTCGAAGAAATCGGTGCGGAGTTTTCGAAAACTCCGCGCGCCCGGCAGGAAAGGGCCGCGCTGATGGTCAATCTCGGTTCGGTGCGATGCTGAGCAGCCTCTGGGTCCTGGCAACGCTTGTCGCCGCCGCCGCCCAGACCGCCCGGAACACCGCGCAGGCGGGGCTGACCGCGAAGATCGGCACGCTGGGCGCCACACAGGTCCGCTTTCTTTACGGCCTGCCCTTTGCGGCCCTGTTCCTCTGGCTCGCCAGCCTCGGCACCGGCGAAGGCCCGCCCGCGCTGACCAGCACGGCGTTCGCCTACACCACGCTCGGCGCGCTGGCGCAGATCGGCGCGACGGCGCTGATGCTGCTCACGATGAAACGCCGCTCCTTCGCCGTCACCACCGCCTGGATCAAGACCGAGCCGGTCCTCGTCGCCCTCCTTGCCGTGTTCCTGATCGGCGACCCGCTGACCTGGCCGAAGCTGGTTGCGATCGTGGTGGCGACTGCCGGAGTGGTCATCCTTTCCACGAAGCCTGAAACCGCGAAGGGCATGCTGACGGACTGGACGCCCGCCGCGACCGGCCTCCTCGCCGGCCTTCTTTTCGGCGTCGCCGCCATCGGCTTTCGCGGCGGGATCATCAACCTTCCCGAGGGCAGCTTCCTGATCCGCGCCTCCACGATCCTCGTCCTCAGCCTCGTGATCCAAAGCGCCGTGCTCCTCCTCTGGCTCGCGCTCTTCGACCGGACGGCCCTGACCGCCTCATTCACCGTCTGGCGGGTCTCGCTCCTCGCTGGCTTCCTTGGCGCCTTCGCGTCGCAGTTCTGGTTCATCGGCTTTTCGCTGACGAGTGCCGCCAACGTCCGCACCCTTGCGCTGGTTGAGGTGCTTATGGCCCTCGCCGTCTCGGCCTTCGTCTTCCGCCAGCCGGTGAGCGCGCGGCAGAAGGCCGGGATGGCGGTGATCGTGGCCGGTGTGGGGTTGCTCCTGATGTCACAGGCTTAGGTTTGTATCGACTGTGACAGCATTATAGTCTATACAAGCTATAAATGGATAAATCCGGTAGAGTTCCCGCATGGACCCGATCCGTAACCCCTTCGCACCTGGTGCAGGCACGCAACCACCCCAGCTTGCGGGGCGCGATCAGATCATCGAGGACGCGCGGATTGCCGTTCAGCGGGCCATCGCCGGACGGTCAAGCCGGTCGCAGATCCTTCTGGGCCTGCGCGGCGTCGGCAAGACCGTCCTTCTGAACAAGATCGAACAGGAGGCCGAGGCTGCCGGCCATGTCACGTCCTTCATCGAGGCGCCCGAGGACCGCAAGCTTGCCGACCTGCTCTATCCCCGGCTCCAGCATGCCCTGCAAAGCCTGTCGCGGATCGAGAAGGCAAAGGCATCGGCCTACACCGCCCTGCGCGCGCTCCGCTCCTTCGCGGGTGCCTTCAAGGTCAGGTACGGCGATTACGGTATCGAGCTTGACCCCGAACCCGGTGTCGCTGACAGCGGCAACCTCGAATACGACCTTACCGATCTCTTCCTCCGGGTCGGAGAGACGGCCAAGGCCGCCGGCAAGGGGTGGACGCTCCTGATTGACGAGGTTCAGTACCTTGACCAGACGGAACTCGCCGCTCTGATCGTGGCCCTGCACAAATGCAACCAGCGGGCCCTGCCCGTCCTTTTCTTCGGGGCCGGACTGCCGCAGGTCGCCGCGCTGTCGGGCGAGGCCAAATCCTATGCCGAACGGCTTTTCAATTACCCGAACATCGGCCCCCTTGATGACGCCTCGGCGCGGGCCGCGATCCGGCGACCGGTCGAAGCGGAAGGCGAATCCATTTCCGATGCTGCGCTGACGGCGATCAGTGCGGCGACGGGCCGCTATCCCTATTACCTGCAGGAATGGGGCTTCCATGCCTGGAACATCGCCGATCAGTCACCCATCGACGAGGCTGACGTGTTACAGGCCACCGTGCAGGCCCTGCGCCGCCTGGACGAAGGCTTCTTCAAGGTCCGCTTCGACCGGCTGACCCCCAAGGAACGCGACTACGTGATCGCCATGGCCAGTCTTGGCGTCGGTCCCTTCCGGTCCTCTGACGTCGCCGAGAAGCTTGGCACCAAGGTCACCAGCCTTGGCCCCCTTCGCGCCAAGATCATCGAGAAGGGAATGATCTACAGCCCCGCCCACGGCGACATCGCCTTCACCGTCCCGATGTTCGAGGACTACCTGAAGCGGAACTGGATGCCGCCGCCATAGCAGGCCGCCCTCCGTTCCAACGCTTCCCGACCCGTAGGTCGGACTTCAGCCCAACTCCCTCCCTGACCCCCCGTGGGCAAACCTTTCCAAATGGTTACCGTCCACGCGCAACCTTCCTGAAACAAAAGGAAATCCGAATCTGACCACTGTGGTCAGCTCAGGCCGCGATCTCGCGCGGGACGATGAAATCGACCGTTACCCCGCTCCCGAAGGTGACATCGGCCCAGTCCTTTACGTCGAAATCCACCACCAGAGTAGCCCCGGTCGGGTAGCGGGCGAAGTCGGGGGAATGGGGCGGATGGGCGACGAGGCGGGCGGCGAATTCTGCGATGCCGGGGTTGTGGCCGATCATCATCACCGTCTCGGCCTTCGCATGCCGGAGGACCGCCATCATGACATCCGGCCCGGCATGGTAGAGGGCCGGTTTCAGTTCAAGGACCGGGGCACCGGGCAGCGCGGGGGCGATGCCAGAGAAGGTCTTGCGGGTGCGTAGCGAGTCGGAGCAGAGCACCTCCTGCGGGACATAGTCGCGGCTGGCGAGCCACTGCCCCAGGTCCGCCGCCGCCGCCTTGCCGCGGTCGTTCAAGGGGCGGTCGTGGTCGGGGGTGAGAGGATCGTCCCACGAGGATTTCGCGTGCCGCGTCAGGATCAACCGCTTCATCTGTGAAACTGCCCCATGTGATAGGCCGACTGTTCCGGCAGTCTTGCATAGGTCTGCGACACCGGGCAAGCGCGGCGCACAAGGCAGCCGCCGGTCATGCAGGCCCCGCCTTCAGGTCGGTCGAGGAAGGCGTGGCAGGCGGGGACGACATAGCCTGCCCCGGTCAGGGCTGAGGGCGGGCAGGCTGTCAGGCAGGGGGCGGGGCAGCCGTCGCAGGGGCGGGGGGAGGGGGGCGGGAGGGCGACCTCCTCCTTCAGGGCAAGGCCCCCGCGAAAGCTGACCATCAGACCTTGCCGGGCATGGACCAGAAGCCGGACCGGGCTGTCCCAGACCTGCCCGGTCCGGAGCGCCCAGCGATAGAAGGGGTGGTAAGGCGGCCCGCCGAAGGGAAAGAGGGCCTTGGCCCCGAGGTCGCAGGCCAGCCGGCCGATCACCCGGCGCGACCAGCGGTCGATCGGGTCGGGCTGGCCGTCCCATTCCGGTTGGCCTTGAAGGTGTGCCCAGAATCCCGGTTCGGCAGGTCCGATGAGGAGGATCGTGCGGGTCCCCTTGGGCAGGCCTTCCTCGTCGGGCCGGGGGTGGAACCCGCCCAGGACTTCCAGCCGGTGGCGGTCAAGGAGGGCCGCGATCCCGGGAAGGGATTGGCCGGTGCCGGGATGGGTCTGGTCGGTGGAGTCCTCCATACTGCAAGGATGGCCCAACGCGCGGCCAAGGCAAGACCGGAAGCGACCGGCAAGGGGCACCTACCGGCGGAAGGGGAGGGTGAGCATCCAGCCCAGCCGCATCGTCCGGTCGTCCTGCCAGTCGAGGCCGATCGGCATGGTCGGGTGATCTGCCATCGGCTGCGGGCGGTAGGTCCGGAACAGACGGTCCCAGATCGACAGGGCGAAGCCGTAGTTGCTGTCATGCTCGTCCCGGTGAACGGAATGGTGGACGCGGTGCATGTCCGGCGTGACGAGCACGAGGCGGACAATCCGGTCGAGCCACCGGGGCAGGGCGAGGTTGGCGTGGTTGAACATGGCGGTCGCGTTCAAAAGGATCTCGAAGGCCAGCACGGCGAGGGCGGAGGGGCCAAGGAGATAGACAAGCCCCACCTTCAATCCTGCCGATGCAATGATTTCGACCGGGTGAAAGCGCAGTGCGGTGGTCACGTCGAAATCACGGTCGGCATGGTGGACGCGGTGAAAGCGCCAGAAGAGCGGCACCTTGTGGGTGACGAGGTGCTGGGCCCAGATCGCGAAGTCGAGCGCGAGGACGGCCAGGATGAACTCAAGCCAGAAGGGCCAGTCCAGCTGGTTGAATAGACCAAGGCCGAGGGTCTGGGCATCGGCGGCGGCAATCACCGCAAGGATCGGCAGGGCAAAGGCCAGCGCGCGCAGCGCCACCGTGTCGATCAGCACCAGCGCGAGATTCGCCGCCCAGCGCCGCGCCTTGGGCTGAAGCGGGCGGCGGCGCGGATAGGCGCGTTCAAGGACGGCGAGGGCCGCAAAGACCCCCAGGAAGACCGCAAGCCGGATCAGCAGTTCGTTCTGCATCGGTCCCTCCTCCTGCAGGTAGGCTACAACGGGATCGTCTTTGGTGTAACCGGTCGTTTGGGGGAGGTGCCTTCCCACAACGGGGAGGAAGCGGGTCGCGGCCGTTCCCTGCTGAGACAGAGAGGCCCCCACCCCCATCCCCTCCCCACTGTGGGGAGGGGAGGTGTCAGGTGGGCAGGGTTGCGTCTGATCCGGTGGCCGGGGGTTTGTCCCGGCGATCACGTCCCAGTGCACCCGGAAGGACGTTTCAGGGGCTGGTCGCAGGTTCCTCGGCCGGGGCGTCCGGCGTGGGCGCGGGTTCGGCGGGCGCGGATTCGGGCGCAGCGGGTTCGGTGGCTGCGGGTTCGGTCGTGGTGTCTGCCGCAGCGGGCTCGGTCGAGGTGGCACCGGGTGCGGTTTCTGGCGCGGGCTCGGGTGGCGCCGTCAGCACGCCGCGCAGCCAGATTCCGGTCGCCTCTTCGCCGCTGGCATAGGTCAGGGTGCCCTGACCTTCGCGGAGCCCGGCCTTGAAGAGGCCGGTGTAGACATCGCCGCCCGGATAGGTGGCGACACCTTGCCCTTCGATCTGCCCGGCGACCCAGTTGCCGACATAGCGGAAGCCGTCGGTCGTGGTGAACTCGCCCTGCCCATGGCGGAGCCCGGCCTTGAAGTCGCCCTTGTAGAGGCTGCCGTCGGGATAGACAGCGGCCCCAACGCCTTCGCGCTGGCCGTCGGCGAAGTCGCCCTCATAGCGATAACCGTCGGGGAGGGTCATCACCCCCTTGCCCTGGGGACGTGCATTGACGAAGGCACCTTCGTAGACCCGGCCATCCGCATAGGTCGCTCGGCCCTGGCCGGTGATCAGTCCCTCTTTCCAGTCACCCTGGTAGGTCGAGCCGTCAGGGTAGGTGATCGCCCCCTGACCATGCGGCTGGTCGGCTTTCATGGCGCCGACATAGACCGAGCCGTCGGGATAAGTGATCGAGCCGGTGCCTTCCATCCGGCCCTCGACCCAGGTGCCGTCATAGCGGAAACCGTCGGCGGCGGTGAAGACGCCCTTGCCGTGGCGACGGTCCTTCACCCATGCGCCAAAGTAGATGTCGCCGTTTTCATGCGTGAGCTTGCCTTCGCCTTCGCGCTGGCCGTTGACGAAGCTGCCCTCATACACATCGCCGTTCGGTTGGCTCAGGATGCCATTGCCGTTGATCTGCCCGTCTGCCCATTCACCCTGATAGACCAGCCCGTCGGGCATGGTCAGCTTGCCCCGGCCCGAGCGCAGGCCCTTGACCAGCGTGCCTTCGTAGGTGGCACCGTCAGGGTAGGTGATCTTGCCCGTGCCTTCCTTGACGCCCAGCACCCAGTCGCCTTCGTAGGTATAGCCCGAGGCGTTCGTCAGCTTGCCCTTGCCGTTGTGCTGGCCGCGGGTGAAGGCGCCTTCGTAGACCGAGCCATTGGCATAGCGGGCGACGCCTTGACCGGTCATCTGCCCTTGCACCCAGTCACCTTCGTAGACGCGGCCATCGGGGGCGGTGATCTTGCCCTTCCCCTCGGGCTGGCCCTTCACGAAGGCGCCTTCGTAGATCGAGCCGTTGGCATAGCGTGCCGTGCCCTGACCGGTAATCTCGCCCTCGACCCACTCACCCGTGTACTCGAAGCCGGAGGGCAGGCGGTAGGTGCCGGTTCCATGTTGGCGGCCGTTGAGGAAGGTGCCTTCGTAGACCGAGCCGTCGTCATACTGCTTGGTGATGACCTCGCCGTCCTGGGCCAGGGCCGGAAGCGTGGCAAGGCAGAGCGCAAGGCAGGTCATAGAGGCAAGGCGGCGCATGGGCGACTCTCGTGGGCGGACCGGGGGCAGACCGGGGCCAAGGTAAGGGGAAGCGGGCCGCCGTGACAAGCAAAGGTCGTGCGGCTTTCCCTTGGCCGGCAGTCTGGTAGAAGAGAAGTGATCGAAGGGGAGCCCTGATGAGCGACATCTTCCGCCTGATGCTGGCGCAGTTGAACCCGGTGGTCGGCGACATCGCCGGCAACATCGCCAAGGCCCGGTCGGCCTGGGAGGCAGGCCGCGACGCGGGGGCGGACATGGTTGCCCTGACCGAGATGTTCGTGACGGGCTACCAGACCCAGGACCTGATCCTGAAGCCGGCCTTCGTCGCGGCGGCGGTGGCGGCGGTGGAAGCGCTGGCGGTGGATTGTGCGGCCGGGCCTGCGCTGGGGATCGGCGGGCCGGTGCGGCTGGAGGGCAAGCTTTACAACGGCTACTACGTCCTTGAAGGCGGCAAGGTGCATGCGCGCATCCTGAAGCACCACCTGCCGAACGATGCGGTCTTCGACGAGAAGCGGGTTTTCGCCTCGGCCGATGTGCATGGGCCCTATGTGGTGAAGGGTGTCCGGATCGGGACGCCGATCTGCGAGGATGCCTGGCACCCAGACGTGGCCGAGACGCTGGCCGAGACGGGGGCGGAGATCCTCCTCATCCCCAATGGGTCTCCGTATCACCGCGGGAAGCCGAATTTGCGGCTGAACCTAATGGTGTCCCGGGTTGTGGAGACAGGGCTGCCGCTGGTTTACCTGAACATGGTCGGCGGGCAGGATGACCAGGTGTTCGATGGGTCCTCGATGGTGCTGAACCCCGGGGGGCGGCTTATGGCGCAGCTGCCGCAGTTTGACGAGGCACTGGTGATGGTGACCTTCCGGCGTGGGGCGGAGGGGTGGCTTGCCGATCAGGGGGAAATCGCCGAGATCCCGCCGATCGGCGAGGCGGATTACCGGGCCTGCGTCATGGCGCTGGGCGACTACATGCGGAAGACCGGGTTCAGGAAGGCGCTCCTTGGCCTCTCGGGCGGGATCGACAGCGCCATCGTCGCGGCGATGGCGGTGGATGCGCTGGGGCCAGAGAACGTGCGCTGCGTGATGCTTCCCAGCGAGTTCACGAGCCAGGAGTCGCTGGACCTGGCGACGGCGGCGGCGAAGGCGCTGGGCTGCCGCTATGACACCGTGCCGATCACGGGGGCCCAGGCGGCGGTGGGGGAGGCGCTGGCTCCGCTTTTCGCCGGGACCGAGGCGGGGATCACCGAGGAGAACATCCAGAGCCGGTTGCGCGGCCTCTTGCTGATGGCGCTGTCGAACAAGTTCGGCGAGATGCTGCTGACGACGGGCAACAAGTCCGAGATGGCGGTGGGGTACTGCACGATCTACGGCGACATGAACGGCGGCTACAACCCGGTGAAGGACATGTACAAGACCCGCATGTTCCTGACCGCAAGGTGGCGGAACGAGAACCATCGGGCCTGGATGAAGGGTCCGGCGGGGGAGGTGATCCCGGAGCGGATCATCGCGCGGCCACCAAGCGCGGAGCTCAGGGCGAACCAGCGGGATGACGACAGCCTGCCGCCCTACGAGGTGCTGGACGCGATCCTGGAGTGCCTGGTGGAGAAGGAGATGGCGGTTGCCGACATCGTGGCGCTGGGGTTTGACCGGGCGGTAGTGAAGAAGGTGGAACACCTCCTCTACCTCGCCGAATACAAGCGGTTCCAGGCGGCACCGGGGGTGCGGCTGACGCAGAAGGCCTTCTGGCTGGACCGGCGCTATCCGATCGTGAACAGGTGGCGGGACGATGGCTGAGGTCATAGCGGTTAACCGCTATGACTTGCGCGATGCCGGCGCGTTTGACCGCGCAGTCGCAGCGCTGGTCGCCCGGGTCAGGGAAGAGGGGCACCCTGGTGTGCGGGGCTATCGATTCTACAGACCAACCGTGGCCGAGGGGCGGGCCGTGGTCACCTATGCCAGTCCGGAGGCCTGGGTCGCGCATCACGACCTGATCATGGGCTGGCCGGAGATGGCGGCGCTCCGCGCGGCGGGCGAGCTGGTCGAGGTGATGCTGTTCGGGCAGGTCACTGCGGCGATGGCGGCTTGGATCACGCAGATGGGCCTCGTGGACCGGGTGCGGATGATGGGCGAGCCCCGCGCGGGGTTCCTGCGCGACTAGATCGGAATGCTTGGGCAGTACGATTGTCATCTCCTCTAGGCTGGCATGGCCGCGGCAACCGGGGCGGCAGCGGCCGGTGGCGGTGGAATGGCCCACGATGGGGCGGTTGGTGGCGGACGGGGTTGTCGATGCCTATCGTGCCATCCATCCCGACCCTGTGGCGAAGCCGGCCTACACCTGGACGCCGCGCTATGACGAGGCGGCGACGGATGACGAGCCCGACCGGATCGACTTTGTCATGGTCAGGGGCGAGGGCCTGCGGGTGACAGACGCGGCGATCGTCGGCGAGGACGGGCCGCGAAGCGACATCATGGTCATGCCATGGCCGTCGGATCACCGGGCGGTGGGGGCCGAGATCGAGTTCTAACGGGGTCTCACGTCAGACGGCGACCACCGCGCATTCGGGCAGAAGGCGCATGACATCTTCGGGCCGGCAGAGCTGGGTGGCGTCAGTCGTGACCGCAGCAGAGGCCGCAGCCGAGCCGAGGGCCAGCGCCTCGGCGTTGGACTGGCCGCGCGAGAGGGCAAGGACGAAGGCGGCGACAAAGCTGTCCCCCGCGCCGACGGTGGACTTGACCCGGACCTTGGCGGCACGGGCGAAGAGCTTCTGATCCTTGTCGGCCAGAACGTTGCCTTCCGCTCCCCGTGCGACGATGACGGTCTTGGCAACACCCTTCCGGACCAGCGACTGCGCGAATTCGGCCGTGTCGGCAAGCTGCGGCAGGGGATGGCCGGCGAGCTCTTCGCCCTCTGGCCCATCCATCCGCAGGACCTCCAGCCCCGGGATGGGGTGACGCACAGCCTCGGACAGGGTTGCGCCGGAGGTATCAAGCACCACGCGGCTTTCCGGCATCGAGGCGGCAAGCTGGGCCGGGAAATCGACCGGCACGCCGGGGGGCTGGCTGCCCGAGATGACAGAGATGCCGCCAGGCCGGGCGGTGGCGCGCAGGAGCGTAAAGACGCGGGCACGTTCCGCCTCGCCCCAGACCGGGCCGGGAAGCATGAAGCGGAACTGTTTGCCGGAGGTGGCCTCGTTCACGGTCAGGGATTGCCGGGTCTCGCCGGGGCCGAGGATCGACAGGAAGGTGACGCCTTCGGCGCGGATCAGGCCGGCGAGCCGGTCGCCGGTCAGCCCGCCGATGGCGACAAGCGCAAGGCTGTCGCCCCCAAGCGCCTTGATGGCGCGGCTGACGTTCAGGCCACCGCCCCCGGGGTCGAGATGGGGTTCGGTGCAGCGCAGCTTGTGGCCGGGAATCATCTCATGCACCTCGGTTGCCATGTCGAGGGCGGGATTGAGAGTGAGGGTAAGAATGGGGGCTTGAGTCATGCGGCACCTGCGGCTGTTACCGCTATCATAAGGGTTTCCATTGGAAAGGGAACAGGCCCCGACGCGACGGAAGTGCTGTCCCGTGCGCCGGAACACGGGCCTGGCCTGCCTTTCGCCGGTCAGACCGTGTGCAGGTAAAGGTCGAAGTCGACCTCGCTGACCGTCCGCATGACGCGGGCATATTCCGCTGCCTTGATCGCGGTGAAGGTGCGGTGCATGTCCTCGCCCAAGGCCTCTTTCAGGAAGTCCGAGCGCCTTGCAGCGTCGATCGCGGATTTCCAGTCGGTCGGGATGGCGGCGCCGTCCTCGTCCTCATAGCCGTTGCCGGTGGTTTCCGGGCCAGGGTCGATCCTGTCGCGCAGTCCCTTGCGGATCCCGGCAAGGACGGTTGCGGCGACGAGATAGGGGTTTGCGTCCACGCCGGCGGGGCGGTGTTCGATCCGCCGCGCCTTGATGTCGCCGGCCGGAATGCGCAGCGCGACCGAGCGGTTGTTGACGCCCCAGGACGGGCTGACCGGCGCATAGGACTGGCTGGCGAAGCGGCGCCAGGAATTGGCATGGGGCGCAAAGACGAGCATCGATTCCGCCATCGTCTGCTTCAGGCCGCCAAGAGCGTGCAGGATCGTGGGGTTCCAGTTGCCCTCTTCCTTTTCGATGAAGAAGTTGTGGCCGAGGTCGTCCAGAAGCGAGACGTGGAAATGCATGCCGGAACCGGCGTAATTCTCGTTCGGCTTGGCCATGAAGCAGGCGACAACGCCATGCGCGCGGGCCTGGGCGCGGACGATGCGCTTGAGGCGCATAAGGTCATCGGCGGCCTGCATCACGTCGGTGCGGTAATGCAGGGTCAGCTCGTACTGGCCGGGCGCGTATTCGGAGATCAGGGTTTCGGCCTTGATCCCGGCCTTTTCGGCACCGGCGTAGATGTCTGAAAAGAGGGGCAGCATCCCGTGGAGGTGGTCGACGGAATAGACCTCGGTCTTGTTGGACTTGCGGCGGTCGAAGACATCGCGGGCGGGCTGCATCTTGCCGTCGGGCCCACGCTCCGGGTCCAGAAGGAAGAATTCCAGCTCAAACGCCCCGGCCGGGTGGAGGCCGTCCTTGGCAAGGAGGTCCACCTGCCGTTGCAGCGCGTGGCGGGGGTCCGAGGTCATCGGCGCGCCGTCAAGGGTGTACATCGACATGAACACCTCGCCGCGCGGCGGGGTCGTGTTGTGGAGTGGCTTCAGCGTGCCGGGGATCGGCCAGGCGCGGAGGTCGCCGTCGCCCTGGTCCCAGATTAGGCCGGTCTCATGCACATCCTCACCACAGATGTCGAGGCCGAGGATCGAGATCGGTAAGTGGCGGCCATTATTGTAAAAGGACAAAAGCTCATGCCGGCGAATGATCTTTCCCCGCCCGATGCCATTGGCGTCGTGCAGGATAATGTCAAAAGCCTCGATCTCGGGATGGGCATCGAGAAAGGCTTGCGCCTCGGCTGGGGTGGACCCGGAGGGGCTGGTCGCGGTCATGGTCAGGCCTTGAAGAGTTCGGTCAGAATGGCGTCGAAGTTGGCAATCAGGTGGTCGACCTGGGATTTCTTCGTCGCCGGGCTGATGAGCATCATGTTGTGGAAGGGTGCGATGAGGGTGCCGCGGTTGATGAGACCGGTGTGGATTGCGGCCTCGAGCTGGGGTTGGTGGGCATGTCCGGCCTGGGTCCCGTTCTTCAGTGGGCCGGGCGCGCAGATGAATTCCACGCGTGCGCCGACGCGGACGACGTGCCAGGGGGCCTTGTGCCGGTCGATGACCTTGGCAAGGCCGTGGGAAAGACGTTCGGCCAGCTTTTCCATATGGGCGTAATTGTCCGCCGTCATCACCTCGGACAGGGTGGCGACGAGGCAGGCGAATTGCATGGGGTTGGCCGAGAGTGTGGTACCCATGCCGCTGCGGCCCGAGGGGCGGTTGGCGTTCACCTCCTCGTACGCTCTCGCGGTCTCGTCGGTCAGGCCCCAGACGGCGGTGGGCATGCCACCAGCCACGCATTTGCCGACGACGAAGATGTCGGGGCGTAGTGAATGAACGCGGGTATAGCCGCCAAGGCCGGAGGAGATGGTATGGGTCTCGTCGATGATGAGGAGCGCGCCGTATTTCTTCGAGAGTTGGCGGAGGCCGTCATGGAACCCGGCTTGCGGAAGGACCATGCAGGAGTTGGTCATCACCGGCTCGGTCAGGATCGCGGCCACGTCGCCCTGGGCCAGGGCGGCCTCGACCGAGGCGAGGTCGTTGAATTCGGCGCAGACGGCGGTCTGGGTCAGGTCGCTCACCTGGCCGAGGAGGCCGGGGGAGGTGACCGTCTTGCCGTTTTCCAGGCTGACGAAGGTGTCGTCCACCGTGCCGTGGTAGCAGCCGTTGAAGACGAGGACCTTGGGTTTGCCTGTGATCGCGCGGGCGACGCGGAGGGCGAAGCGGTTGGCGTCGGTCGCGGTGGTTGCGATCTGCCAGCGGAAGGGGCCGAAACGGTCGGTCAGGAGGCGGCCGGCCTCAAGCGCGGCCTCGGTCGGCAGCATGTAGGTCAGGCCGCGGCGGGCCTGGTGGCGGATGGCTTTCGCGACGGGCGCCGGCGAATGGCCGAACATCGACCCGGTGTCGCCCAGGCAGAAGTCGTCAAGCTTGATGCCGTCGATATCCTCGATCCGCGCGCCATGGGCTTTGGCGACGAGAGGCAGGTGCGGCATTGGCCAGTCCGACATCCAGTGCATCGGGACGCGGCCGAGGAAGGTTCCGGCCCCTGCGGCCAGCGATTTCAAGGCCTTGGGGCGGGCTTTGGCGTAGATGTCAGCCTCGCGCTTGGCGAAAGCGGCCAGGCGGTCGGTGGAGATTCCGGCGATGGTTTCAGCAGTCATGGCAGGCCCCGGGAACAGTCGCTGCGTTTATGCCGGAATTTGATCAAATAGCAAGCGGCTGCTCCTCGTGCGCCTCCGGCTTCTCGACGCGGGCGGTCAGCGAGGTGCGCCGAAAGCGGACGACGCGCGGGTGGTCAGGCCCAGCGGCCCTCGAAATCTTCGGGCACCAGAAGGTTGTGGCGGCCCATGTTCTTCACGTCACGCTCGCCACAAAGGGCCATGGTGATGTCCATCTCTTTATGGATCACCTCCAGCGCCTTGGTCACCCCGGCTTCGCCCATCGCGCCCAGCCCGTGGATATAGGCGCGGCCGATCATCGTGCCCTTTGCGCCGAGGCTGAGCGCCTTCAGCACGTCCTGGCCGGAGCGGATGCCCGAGTCGAGCCAGACCTCGGTCTGGTCACCGATCGCGCGGACGATGGAAGGAAGCATCCGGATTGAGGAGAGGGCGCCGTCAAGCTGCCGCCCGCCGTGGTTCGAGACGATCACGGCGTCGGCGCCCATGTCGGCGGCCATCTTCGCATCCTCGGGGTCAAGGACTCCCTTCAGGATGAATTTGCCCTTCCACTGGTCACGGATGCGGGCGACCTTGGCCCAGTCGAGCTTGGGGTCGAACTGTTCGTTCGCCCAGGCGGTCAGGTCCGCAAGGCTGGTGACGTTCTTCACATGGCCAACGATGTTGCGGAACTGGCGGCGCGGGGTCTTGAGCATCCCCATCGACCAGCGCGGTTTCGTGGCCATGTTGATCAGGTTCGGGATCGTGGGGCGGGGCGGGGAGGTGAGGCCGTTCTTCAGGTCCTTGTGGCGCTGGCCGAGGATCTGCAGGTCCAGCGTCAGGACAAGGGCCGAGCATTTCGCGGCCCGGGCACGTTCGATGACGCTGTCGACGAAATCTTCGTCCTTCATCACGTAAAGCTGGAACCAGAACGGGTCCGGGCTGGCGGCGGCGACGTCCTCGATGGAACAGATCGACATGGTCGAAAGCGTGAAGGGAACACCAAAGCGCGCAGCGGCGCGGGCGGCGAGGATCTCGCCATCCGGGTGCTGCATGCCGGTGGAACCGACGGGAGCGAGGGCGACCGGCATGGTGACCTTGTGGCCGGCCATCGTCGTCGCCAGGTCGCGCCCGGTCAGGTCGCGGGCGACGCGCTGGCGGAAGCGGAGCTTGGCGAAGTCCGAGGTGTTCTCGCGGAAGGTCTGTTCCGTGTAGCTGCCGCTTTCACAGTAGTCCCAGAACATCTTCGGCGTGCGCTTCCGGTGCAGGCGCTTGAGGTCCTCGATGCAAGTGATGACGGGCATGGGCTCCCCCGGGATTGGTCATCTTCGGTTACCAATTCAGCGAAGCACACGCAATGCAAGATCGGGCTTGCATTTGATACGATATCGCACTAGATGCTGCGATATCGTATCAAATAGGAGCCCGCCATGACCCTGTCCCGACGCCGCACGCTTGCCCTGATCGGAGGCGGCGTCATCCTTGCTGCCACTGCCTCTCTGGGCGCCATCGCCACCCGCCAGCCGCGTACCGCCCTTCTGCCCTGGGGCGAAGCGGGGCAGGGCGAAGATGCCCGCCACCGGGCGCTGTCCTGGGCGCTGCTTGCGCCGAACCCGCATAACCGCCAGCCTTGGCTGGTTGACCTGCGCGAGGCCGGGGTGGTGACGCTTTATGTCGATACCAACAAGCTTCTGCCCTTCACTGACCCCTACAACCGGCAGATCACCATCGGACTGGGGTGCTTTCTGGAACTGATGCGGATGGCCGCAAGCCATGACGGCCATCGGGTCGAGATCACGCCCTTCCCGGAAGGCTTTGACGACCTGGCCCTGGATGGCCGGCCCGTGGCGCGGGCGGTGTTCGTGGCCGACGCCTCGGTGACACCGGACCCGCTGTTTGCACATGCAGCTGACCGCCGGTCGAACAAGGAGCCCTATGACCTGACGCGCCCACTGCCCGCTGGCAGCCTGGAGCGCCTGGCCGTTGCGACCAGCGCGACCTTCGGTGGCACCATCGCGCCGGAGGAGGTCGAGGCCTGGCGCGCCTTCACCCGTGAGGCGCTGCGGATAGAGATTGAGACGCCGCATACCTACAAGGAGTCGGTCGACCTGATGCGGATCGGCCGGGCCGAGGTGGATGCAAATCCCGACGGAATCGACTTTACCGGTCCCCTCTTTGAGGTCCTCGGCGCGACAGGCCTGATGACGCGCGATGGGCTGATGGATACCTCTTCGCCGGCTTACCAGGCCGGGCTGGATGCGGTCTATGCCAATGCGGATACGGCGATGGGCCATGTCTGGCTGGTGACGAAGGGCAACAGCCGCCTTGACCAGATCGCCACCGGGGCGGACTGGCTGCGGGTGAACCTTGCCGCGACGGCGGCCAGGGTGGCGTTCCAGCCGCTGAGCCAGGCCTTGCAGGAATTTCCGGAGATGGCGGCACTCTTCGCCGAGGTGCATGCGAAGCTTGCACCGGGCGGCGGGACGGTCCAGATGTTGGGGCGTATCGGCTATGGGCCCGAGGTGGCGCCCAGCCCCCGCTGGCCGCTGGAGGCGAAGATCCTGGATGCCTGACCGTGCCGCGACCCCGGAAGCCACGCTTTTCGGCTTTTTCAACGAGGTCGCAATCCTTGCTCAACTCAGCCGCGCCCTCTTCGAGGCGCGGCTTCCCCATGGCTTCAACCTGCCGCAGTTCGCTGTTCTGAACCACCTGATCCGGGTCAGGGATGGCCAGACCCCGCTGGCCTTGGCGCGGGCCTTTCAGGTGCCGAAGACCAGCATGACCCACAGCCTCGCGGTGCTGGAACGGCACGGGCTTGTCGAACTGCGCCCGAACGAACGTGACGGGCGGTCGAAATGCGTCTTCATCACCGAAGCAGGTCGCAGTTTCCGCCAGACGGCCATCGAAGGCCTGATGCCGGACATGGCGGCCATTGCTAGCGCCTATCCGGCAGATCGCCTGGCCGAGGTTCTTCCGGTGTTGACCGAGTTGCGTCAGGTAATGGACCGGATGCGCGATCCGGGCCAGAACGACTGATCAGGCCGAATGCGCGCCTTCGGCCAGCGCCTTCACTTTCGCCAGCACTTCGGCAACCGGGACGCCAGCGCCGATATCCTTGACAATGGCAGAGCCGACGACAGCACCGTCCGCGACGCTGGCGATGGCTTTCGACTGTTCCGGCGTCGTGATGCCGAAGCCCACGATCACGGGCAGGTCGGTCGACCGCTTGATCCGCGCGACTTCGGGGCCCACGTCATCCGCCTGCGCGGCGGCGGCACCGGTGATCCCGGTGATTGACACGTAGTAGACGAATCCGCTGGTGTTCTGCAGCACCTTGGGCAGGCGTTTGTCGTCGGTCGTAGGCGTGGCGAGGCGGATGAAGTTCAGGCCCGCCTTCTGGGCGGGGATGCAAAGTTCGTCATCCTCTTCGGGGGGCAGGTCGACGACGATCAGGCCGTCGATCCCGGCGGCCTTTGCCTCAGACAGAAAGCGGTCGACCCCGCGGGAATAGATCGGGTTGTAATAGCCCATCAACACGATGGGCGTAGCCTGATCCCCGGCGCGGAAGGTGCGGACCATGTGCAGCACCTTGTCCATGGTCATCCCGCCCTCAAGCGCGCGCTGGCCGGCAAGCTGGATCGTCGGTCCATCGGCCATCGGATCGGTAAAGGGCATCCCAAGCTCGATCACATCGACCCCGGCGGCGGGCATACCCTGCATGATGGCAAGCGAGGTCGCCTCATCCGGATCGCCACCCATGATATAGGCGACGAAGGCCTTCTTCCCCTCGGCCTTGAGCCGCGCAAAGGTGTCGTCGATCCGTGTCATGGCTGGCCCCCCGGGAGTTCCGGCCCCATCTGCCATGCGTGTGCGGGGGAAATCAATGGCCCCAAGGCGGCATGCGGTGCCAGGGCCTCTGGTATTCTGCCGCTGCAATCCCATCTTCCTTGGCATGAACTATCTTCTCGCCCTTCTCTTGCCGCCCCTGTCGATCGTCCTGACCGGACGTCCGATCCTGGGCATCCTGGTCTTTCCGATCTGGGTGCTGGCCCTGATCTTTTCGGGCGGCCTGACGCATCCGATGTTCATCCTCCTGGCCTGGCTCTTGATCTTCCAGTCCCGCGAACGGTCGGAATGGCGGGACTGACGGTGTCAAAGCTTGCACCGGACCGGTCCGCGCCGTAGAGACGGCGCCGTGCTGGGCTGAAGGGGTCGGACATGGGTTTCAGGATGGGCATCGTCGGGCTGCCGAACGTGGGCAAGTCCACCCTTTTCAACGCGCTGACCCGTACGGCGGCGGCGCAGGCGGCCAACTTCCCGTTCTGCACCATCGAGCCGAACGTGGGCGAAGTGGCCGTACCCGACGCGCGCCTCGACATTCTGGCCGGGATTGCCGGGTCCAAGCAGATCATCCCGACCCGGATGACCTTCGTCGACATCGCGGGGCTGGTGCGGGGGGCGTCGAAGGGAGAGGGGCTGGGCAACCAGTTCCTGGCCAATATCCGGGAATGCGACGCCATCGCCCATGTCCTGCGCTGCTTTGAAGACGGCGACATCACCCATGTCGAGGGCCGGATCGACCCGGTCGTGGATGCCGAGACGATCGAGACGGAGCTGATGCTCGCCGACCTTGAAAGCGTCGAGCGGCGGCGCGCGAATCTGGCGCGGAAGCTGAAGGGGGGCGACAAGGAGAGCCTGGATCAGGACCGTCTTCTGGCCGCAGCGCAGGCGGCGCTGGAGGCGGGCAAGCCCGCCCGGACGGTGAAGGTTTCCGAGGATGACCAGAAACAGTGGCGGATGCTGCAGCTGCTGACCTCAAAGCCGGTGCTTTACGTGTGCAACGTCGAAGAGGCCTCGGCCGCGACGGGGAACAGCCAGTCAGAGCGCGTGGCGAAGATGGCGGCCGGGCAGGGGGCGGGGTCGGTCGTGATCTCGGCCCGGATCGAGGAAGAGATCAGCCAGCTTGCCCCCGACGAGGCGGCGATGTTCCTGGAAGAAATGGGACTGCATGAGGCCGGGCTCGACCGGCTGATCAAGGCCGGCTACGACCTTCTGGGCCTGCAGACCTACTTCACCGTGGGGCCGAAGGAGGCACGGGCCTGGACGATTGCCAAGGGAACCCTTGCCCCGCAGGCGGCCGGCGTGATCCACGGTGATTTCGAGAAGGGCTTCATCCGGGCCGAAACCGTGGCCTACGAAGACTATGTCGCCGGAAAGGGCGAGGCGGGCGCAAAGGAAGCGGGCAAGTTCCGGGTCGAAGGCAAGACCTACGAAGTGAAGGACGGGGATGTGCTCCACTTCCTCTTCAACGGATGAGTGACCACTGTGGTCACCTTGAGAAAATCTATTTTTTACATATAGTTGTGGTTTTCCGTTAGGACTTTCTTCAGATTTCGCGGCGGGCATCCCGCGGCGTGACGCGGATCCTGAAAGTCCGTCTTCGAGCGCCGCCGCAGTTTCGACTTTACCCGATGTCCATCTCCGGTGGGCCGACATGATCGTCTTCTCTCCCGCTTTGAGGGCCAATAGCTGACCCAGCAAATCGATCGCGCCCTCGGTCCTCACCTGGCTCAGGTCGATTAGCGTTCCAACCAACTGACAGCACCAACACCGGCGCGAAGTGACCGACCGACGTGATGAACTCTTTCCAATGGAAACCGGTCGCCGCGCCTTTCTCCCCTTGCCCCCAGAGCCCCCTTTCCGTAAACGGGTCGGCGGAGTGGTGGCCGAGTGGTCGAAGGCACACCCCTGCTAAGGGTGCAGACGGGAAACCGTCTCGAGGGTTCGAATCCCTTCCACTCCGCCATTTTTCCCATAGTGCTTCCTTCCATTCCCAAGAAAGGATCGCACCATCAAACCGTGGGATCAAACACCTAACGGTGGTGCCTTTGGGCTCCAGATCCAAGCCGGCCCTCTTGATCGCAAGAGAAAGCATGGCGGACCGGTCGTCCACAGCGGTTGCACAATCTTCAGTACGACTCAGAAGCCTCGCAACTGAGCGTTTGGCTCCTCCGGCTCCAAGCGTTAGCAGGTCAGGATCCAACCTCTATCGGCACAGGGATTAATCAGCGCCGGTCGTGAGAGGGAATACCAGAAGCCATCGGAGACGGCACGAGCGTGCTAGCTAGTCCGAAAAGGACGCCCGTAAGTCCGCCGCCTATGTATGCCAGTGCCGAGAGCCACACGCCACCACCCATCGCAAGCACACAGCCTGCCAAGAGAACGCCAGTTGCTATGCCGAAGATAACGAACCCGAGTGTCATGTCTTAAGCCCTTGGGCGAGTTTGTTGCTCCAGTTCGCCAGATGATTGTGTCAAGATATCGGCGGCTCTGTGCCTCAACTTGGGGCAATTGCGGCAAGGAAGGCGCGATCGGGGGGGCTACTCACGACCTGCCTGGTCGGCCGTGTTGCCGCAAGCTTCGCTTACCGCTGAAGGCCAGGTGCTTTGGATTCAGTATCGTCGCCGAGCCGCCTGTCACTGCCGGTTATAGACGTCATCATAGCGGGTTATGTCGTCTTCACCGAGGTAGGCCCCGGTCTGGACCTCGATAAGATACATGGGCACTTTGCCAGGGTTCTCCATGCGATGAACTGCTCCCAGCGGGATGTAGACGGACTGGTTTTCTGTCAGCAGCCTGACCTCTGACTCCACGGTCACACGCGCAGTTCCGGCAACGACAATCCAGTGTTCTGATCGATGCATATGAGATTGCAGCGAAAGCATGCCGCCGGGCCTAACGCAGATTCGTTTCACCTGGAAACGGCTGTCGATGCAGAGTGTTTCATACCAGCCCCAGGGACGATGAAACCGCGGATAGTCCGTCGCCTGCGGCACTTTTGAGGCCTTGAGCTGGGCAACCAGAACCTTGACATCCTGTGCCCGGTCCAGGTCTGCGACGAGGACGGCGTCGCGCATTGCGACGGCGACTATCCGATCAAGACCCAGTCCGACCAATTGAATTCCCGGCTCTTCCGTGCGCAGGAGCGTGTTTGTGCAATTCATTGCCATCGCCGGTTGGGCGGCGCGCTCGGCAGCCGGCCTTTCAATGAAGCGGGCGACCTCTGTCGCCTCACCAGGGCGGGAAGCGCCAGTAAGCTCAAGATAGTCATGGCCCGTCTCTGGCCGTGTGGGCGGCACACCGAATGTGACCAGTCGACCATCGCGGGCCGCCTGCACGCCGCATTCTGGAGCAGTCTGGAAAGCGGAAGTGTCCGAGATCAAATGGTCCGAAGGCGCGACAAGCATCAATGCATCAGGCTCATGCGCAAGGCTGAGCGCAGCCGTAAGCACTGCTGGAGCGGTGTTGCGACCCGCAGGCTCGATAAGCACACGTGCATCAGATAGCCCCAGAGCAACTGCTTGCTCTGTCGCGAGGAACCGGAAATCGGTTCCCGTCATTACCAATGGCGCCGTAAAGCCTGGACCGGAGAGGCGACGCAGCGTGGACTGATAAAGGGATTCGGATCCAAGAGTGCTGAGAACTGCTCGGGAAACGTCGCCCGTGATGAAGGCCACAGTCTTGTGCCAGAGCCGCCGCAGAGGATAACTAGAACAATCAGGCTCATGAAACCTCCACAATGCGCACAGCCGACGACCTCCTCGTGCTACACGTCTTGGACCATAGGGCAGGATGTACGACCCCTCAGCCAACACTCGATCAGATCCGAACGTTTTGCATAGAATGAGTTCATCTGCTAGGCCCACTTGCGTGATTTAACATCGGGGTAGTTCAGTGAAGATTGTCATTTTCGGACTTGGATACGTCGGCTTCACAACAGCGTGCAGCCGCCTTAGTCGAAGAACGGATCGCTCAATTTCTTGCTGCTCAGAGGTGGCGAGAATTTGTTTCAGCCGCGAGCTTCTGCGCGTAAGTCTGAGGGTGAAAGACTATTTCCGTCACCACACTCCTGTCAGCCTCATTCAGGCTCAAGCTCATCAATTGGGGCAGCCATTACCTCATTCAGACATTGCTTCGGGTTCCGCAGTTGATGAGTCAATTGGTCGCCACGACTTGCAATACGCCATGAAGTCACTCTGGATTGGAGCCTTCTCTTGATCTCATTCAATCCGGCCCGTCGGGTCTTGATCCTTGTAGAAAACCTGCCGGTGCCGCTTGATCGCCGCGTGTGGCTTGAGGCCACGACACTCGTGCAAGCGGGCTATGAAGTAAACGTAATTTGTCCGTCAGGGCGTGGCTGGACTGAGCCATTTGAGGTAATTGATGGTGTTCATATCTGGCGATATCCAGAACCGCCGGAGGCGCATTCTGGGGCGCTTGCCTATGCACGGGAATGGGGCACCGCCCTTTGGCAAATGGCACGCCTAATGCCTGTCGTGTGGCGAAAACGCGGATTCGATGTCGTGCAGGGCTGCAATCCGCCGGATCTTCTGTTCGTACTGGCGTTGCTTTGGCGACTTCGGGGCGTTCGCTTTCTTTTCGACCATCATGATGTCTGCCCTGAACTGTTCGAAGCGAAGTTTGGGAAGCGGGGTATCCTGCACCAGTTCATGCGAGTTTTGGAACGGATGACCTTTGCAACTGCTACGGTGTCGATGGCAACCAACGAGAGTTTCCGCCGAATAGCCCTTGCGCGCGGTGGCATGCGACCGGAAGACGTCTTTGTCGTGCGTTCTGCGCCTAGGGTCGAAAGCTTTCTGCCAGGTCTAGGTGATGTCTCGATGCGCCGGGGAGCCGCGACGGTCCTTGGATACGTTGGAGTCATTGGTCAGCAAGAAGGCATGGATCTTCTAGTTTCTGCTATTGATCATCTCGTTGGCCGTTTAGGGTATCGAGACATTCATGTAATTGTCGTCGGATTCGGTCCTTCCTTGGGCGATGTGCAGGCCGATGTGGCGGGCCGAGGACTCGAGGAATACTTCACCTTTACAGGTCCGCTATACGGAGATGAGTTGCTGGAGGCGCTAAATGCGATAGACGTCGGTGTGGCTCCTGATCCAAAGAATCCGATGAACGACATCTCCACTATGAATAAGGTTATGGAATACATGGCTTTGGAAAAGCCAGTGGTGCAGTTCGACCTAACGGAAGGGCGGGCGTCGGCAGGAGAAGCATCACGTTATGCGCGGGCAAACGACCCTGAAGATTTCGCGGAACAGATCGCTTGGCTTATTGAGCGACCTGAAGAGCGTGTCCGAATGGGCCGACTTGGTCGCGAGCGGGTGATGGAGCGACTGTCCTGGGCACACTCGGTGCCATCCCTACTGGCTGCCTATGACCGGATCTTTTCAAGGATGAGAAACTCTGCGCCATAGCGGCGTCAGAGCCAGCCCGGCCAGGAAGCCGCCGAGATGGGTCTCCCAGGCGAGGCGACCGCCCTGGAGAACCCAGACGGCGACGTTCATGGCAATGAGCAGTGTGACCAGACCTGCACACCGCAGCAACTTTGCGCGCGCACCAGTGGCGCCCTTCACTTCGGCCACAACCCAGTCGGCTGCCAGCCCGAAAAGAGCGCCCGACGCCCCGACCATAGGCGCAGGAGTGGAAGTCAGAAGACCGAAGGCCAGGCCGCCGCCAAGGGCGGAGAGACACCAGAACCATAGCAACCCGACGTTCCCACGCCGAGCCGCCACCTTCGGCCCCAGCCAGAAAAGGGCAAACATGTTGCCGGCAAGATGTCCCGCTCCGGCATGCAACCAGGTATAGGTGAAGAACATCAACGCCGGCTGTTGTGGATAGTTCGGTGTCCAGCCGTGAAGCAGGCCAGCCCAGAATGCACCCTGGGTATATGCAAGCGGTCGCCAGCGCTCTGAACCCCAGAGACCCCAGTCTGCTCCCTGAAGGATAACTTCGGGCATAACGCAGAACATCGCCAAGACCCAAACTGACCATGGGATTGCGGGAGCCTGATGAGGGAACCGGTTGTGCATGGGCGTGACAGTGGCGCGCCTCTCCATGGCTGGCAAGGTTCGCATGATTCGGCTCGAGCGGCGGGCTTGCAGAAACGCGCGGATGCCATTGTTGCCTTCCAGGCAACCAATTCGACTTGCGCGAGAAATGCCAACCTTCCGATCTTGATGAAGTTCAGCCCGTGGTTGCAAAGTGAAGCGTTCCGGGATTTGCGCTTTGGTGTGGTTGGGCCAGCGCCTACTATCCGTAGTGACTATGGTAAGGTGCGGGGCGGATCATGAAATCTTTGGCGCAAAGGGTCGCGCTCGCTACGCTCCTGTCGCTGTTTGTCGGGGCGGGAAACGCCACTACGGTCAGCTATCAGAAGTCAGGCGATCCGTTCAACGGGAACGGCAGCGTATCGGTTTGGGTCAAGTCTACCTTGCCTCCGGTCACCACAATACATGCGCGCGCTGGCGGTTTCTTCCTGAGGGGCGATATCTTCGGGAACGGGGTAGAGAATTTCGTCGGCTGGTGTCTCGACATTGCGCACTATCTGGCGGACGGAAAGACGTACAAGCCGACGAACACGCCCTTTGAACAGGACAAGCTTACCGACCAGCAGCTTGGGAACATCGGAAGGCTGTTCAATACCGCATATGCACAGCTTGACTTGTCAAAGGCCAGTCAGTCGGCAGGGTTCCAGCTTGCGCTCTGGGAGATCATTTACGAGGACCCGGCCAAGAAACTCGACCTGCGGAACGACAGCCTGACAGTGACAGGAAATTCAGCGGCCGCCGCCATCGCGGTCGGACAGGCATTCCTTGACAATCTGTCAGGCAAGGTGACGCAGAGGTGGGCGCTGACCTTCCTTGAGAGCGAGAAGAACCAAGACCTTGTGACTGCGACGCCGGTTCCGGTTCCGCTTTCGGCTGGTCTGATGATTGTCGCGCTGGGCGGACTTGCGGTCGTCGGGCGTCGCAAGAAGGTTTGAATAGTCCGAAGTCTATTCAATGAAGCGTGAGCGGTCCCTTGGGGGCCGCTCGTTTTTTTCGCGGTCGTCTATGGACGAATTGATCACGGCGACTGATTCGGTTCCTGCCGTCATCCAGCCACACAGTCCCAATCCAACGGACGAATTCTTTGCACGCTTGGCGGGAACTACGAGACGTGACTGATGTCCCCGCGGCAATCGTCGGTTGCAAACGCAGCATCAACGGGCAATCGCTTTGCGCTCGCCAGGAAAACAGGGCAGAATTATGGCATTGGGGCGGCTTATGTACTTTGGAGAGTGATGATGGGTATAACCGGTGAAATGAAGACGCTTCTCGCTGCCGGCGCTATTGCGCTGATGGCTGGTGGGGTGGGCGCTGCAACGGTGAGCGGAACCTGTTCTGGCGGGAACAAATTCGTTTCGCTTTTTTCGGTCGAAGCAAACGACGCAAGCAATGTGTTCTGCCAAGAGGGAAATCCAGACTACTCGACGGATGAGGGCACGCCTGAACTCGATGCGTTTGGTCACACGTTCACACTTGCGTACAAGTCGGCAGGTGGTGTTGGTAGCGCACAGGAAAAGGGTGACAATGCCTTTTCCTTCGCAAGTTTCACCGCCGGAAGGTGGGAGTTGAGCGATGCGCCTTCTGCGACGCTGAAGTTCCTTGTCGGGATTAAGCAAGGCACAACCTACGCTGCGTTCTTGGTGAACGCGAAGGCTGGAACTTGGTTTACTGCAGATTCTTCGACGTCTGAGCCTACCTTTGGTATATCGCATTACGACCTCTGGTATGTAGGCGACACTCCCGCCCCCATCCCGCTTCCTGCCGCTGGTTTCCTGATGATCGGCGCTCTGGGTGGTTTGGCCGCGCTTCGTCGGCGTCGTCGGGCTGTCTGACGTCAGTCAAGGCTGCAGAAAGTTCAAGACGGGCGGTCAAGGGGCCGCCCGGCTTCATTTGTTAGATGAAGTGCCCTGACGCTCTGTCTCAGTGCTGACGACTCTGACCACGGTTCCACGCGCCAGATAGCCGCGCCGGATCGCCTCCGAACAGCAGCCAAAGCATCACCCGTGCGCGGTAAAGCCGAATGCGCACGAGTCCGGCCCAGGCCAAGACGCGGCTGCGAAGGCCGGAGACCCGGTCGGAGCCGAGTATGCGCGGGATTTCGGCCAAGGGCGAAAGACCCATCGCAAGCGCTTTCACGGCGAACTTCAATCGACCCCCTCGCTTCATCTTGGCCGAGGTGAAATCATGTGCGGTATGTCGATCCCATTTCTGGTAAAGGCCCGTGAAATCGGCACGTGCCGGATGGTACACCCGCATCTGCGGCACAAAGCGAATCCGGTAACCTCGGCGTGTTGCCCGCTGCCCCCAGTCACGATCTTCCGCGATTGAAAGTCCGGCAAAAGGGCCGACATCGTCGAATACACTTCGGCGAACGAGCAGGTTGCCCGTACCTGTAAAGCCTTCACGTGCGATGTATCGATCCATCCTGTAGGCATAGATGCTTTCGTAGGCTTCCAGAATTGTCAGACGGGCAGGGTTGGCACAGGCAATTCGCACGTCGCCGCCAAGGATCGTGGCGCTGGGATCAGTCATCTCGGCCGCCCCAACCGCCAGCCAGTCGCGGTCGGCGATGCAATCAGCATCGATGAACGCCAGAAGCTCGCCACGCGATGCGGCAACGCCGGCATTGCGGGCAGGTCCTGGACCAGGAGTGGGTTCCTGGATCAGGCGGACTCCGTCGTGTGCGCCACAGATACCTGTCGGAAGGACCGCTGATCCGTTATCGACGACGAGCACTTCGTCAGGCTGCTTCGATCCGGAGAGCAGTGACGTCAAGCAGCGCTCCAGCATTTCCGGCTGATTGAGGTGAGGAATGATCACTGAGATGCGCATAAGAGACCTGAGATCTCGCTCCCAAGATGGCAACCGCCTCCTGCCTTGGTGTTCGGTGGCACTTGGCTCAATCCGGAACAAATCGGGGCAGTCTCTGCAGCGCTTCAGCCATGAAGCGCTGCATCCGCGCTTCCGCATCGGCCTCGGTCTCATCCGGGCCGATAGCCGTTACGAAGCGCACGAGGGCACCATCGGTGCGGCCAATGGTAAGGCTGTCCCAGACGACCGAGGCCTTGGCGGCATAATCGTTCGTCATGCGCTTGCCGCGCTGTTCGAACCAGTAATAGACCAACTGCTTTGATAGTCCCTTCTGGATGACTGCGCGGTTGACTGTGAAATCGCCGTAAACCGTTCCAGGGATCGAAACCGGAGTCGGGTCGATTGAGGACACCTCCCAACCGCCGACGGGCAGACAGACTTCCGGGGAGTGAATGCCGGACCCTTCGGTCTGCTTTTCGTAGAACGCGGCGAAGAAGTTGACAAAGCCGGTCTCGCCCGGGGCCTGATAGGTTGCGTTGATATAGTCGTCGGCACCCAGAACCTGCTCTACTTCAGGATCGAGTCGTTCAACTTGCCCAGACCAAACACCAAGGTCGCGCGGAAAGAGGCTGAACGGGTCGCGGTCTACGGCGACAGGAGTCCGAGGAGGAGTGGCGACAAACGCAACTGTCACTGCCAGCGTCATCAGGGCAGCAACGATAATGCCTCGCGCAGGCGCAATGGCAGGAAGTCGGCGCATTTGTGCTGCAAAGCCAGTGGTGTCGAGGTCAATGGTTTCAGACAGGGGTTTCGGGTCCCGGGTCAGGCGCTGCAAACCGATTGCCATAAGGAATAGGATCCCAATGCAAGCACCAAAAATCACCCAGCCTTCGAAGAAATGCAGAAAACCTTCTGCGTGTTCGATGCCATAACTGTTCACCAGAACGCCGATCATGCCGATCCGGAAGCTGTTCATGAAAACGGTCAGCGGTGCCGCCATAAGAAAGAGTACCGCCTTGTGCCAGAAAGGCCCGCGGTAAAGAATTCCGAAGAGGTAGGAGAATGAGAGGATCGGAAACAGGTAGCGCAGACCTGAGCAGGCTTCGGCGACTTGAAGCTTGTAGACGCCCAGGTCGATCACGTTGCCTTCCAGAAAGACCGGAACGCCAGCCAGACGGATGAACCAGACCCCAAGTTCAGAGGAAATGAGCTGCAGGAAGATGGTCAGTTGCCAGAAAACGAACTGGGGCAGAGGAAGCATGAAGATCAGGTGAAGCACAGGCAACTGGTGCAGACGTCCCCGCTCCCAGCCCATGCAGACAAGAACGACGCCGCCAATCCAGATGATCAGCGCATAGGTCACTATATCAGGGATACGGACCAGATTGCCGAAGATGCCGAGCAGGAGGGCGAACAAGATAACCACAACTCCAGGGCGTCGATCCACTGGAGCAGTCGGGTCAACTTGCGGGGCCTGCCGAAGCTCTCGAAGAAAAAGGTAGAGAGAAATCACCGGGATTAGCGGGCCGTGGCTGTATTCAGCCGTTGTCCATGCCGCACCGAGGGAGACAAGGCCCAGCCAGAAGACCGGGATTGCCGACACAGTCAGCAAAAGAAACCAGGCAAGACCGGCCGGATTGACGGCCCCAAGGCGACCCTGAGAATCCAAGTATGTCATGGCAACAAGAACCCGAAGAAACGCACAGGATACACTACTGTTTTGCGATCAGTCTGGCCAGCGGAACCAGAACGAAAACACACTGATCACGAAGTGTTAGGCACATGCGAGGCTTGACCTTGCGTTTGGCCTTGCGTCAGACTCTCTCATCCGTCGCGTTGGTTGAACCGTGAATGGATGAAAGGGCTTCCGTATGGCTTGTCCTGTCCTTGTCGCATGCACATTGATCGCGATGCTGGCTCCTCATGGCGCGCAGGCAGAATCGGTGCCCGCTGCCATTGGACGGATAAGCTATGGCGCTGAGCCGGTTCCAGGCAGTGCAATTTGTACCGGAGTACTTGTCACATCTGATGTGGTTCTGACGGCTGCTCATTGTGTTCGCGATGCTGCACTCAGCCCGGAAACCATCCATTTTGTGGCAGGTTGGTCGAAGGGTCAGCCGACCGGACGCCGTGGTTCAGCGGTCATCCTCGCGGGTGGCGAAGGCGGGCCGGGACTTGCTGGACTGGTCGAAGATGTGGCGCTTGTGGTCTTGGACACACCTTTCCCGACCAATGAATTCTCGCCGCTGCTGCTGACGGACCCAGGGAGCGGGCCATTTTTCCTGACCGCTTTTGACCGTGCCACACCGAACCAACTGCGCCGTTCCGTTTCTTGCAGGCCATTGGCACAGACTGACGGCCTGATTGCGCTTGATTGCCCGGTTGTCTCGGGTAACTCGGGTGCCCCGTTGTTGCAACAGGATCCGGAGGGTTGGCATGTAGTTGCCGTGATGGTGGCATCATCCGTGGATGGACCTTTTCGGTCCTGGGCAGTTGTTCCTCAGGCAAAGTTGCGGCACCTGATCTCGACCCTTGGCGACGGGGATTAGGCCGATCAGGGTAATGTTTCGGTCACGGACGCCATTCAAATGCCCGTCGGAGTTCAAGAAAGACGGTGTCTGACGTTGCATTACCAGTGTTATCTTCATCGCGGATACGATGCGTAACGCCCGCATCGAGGATCCAGTCATAGGGCAAACTCAGGTTGTAGCTTGCCGTAACGGCAGCATTCCTGGTCGTTTCGTCGGATTCGGTAGCCTCGCTGTCGCTGGCGCTTAGTCCGAAGTTAACCGACGAAAGAGGGGAAATGGAGTGGCTTAGTCCGAGGCTGGCAGTCGTAACGATGGTTTCCTCATCGTCATCACCTGAGGTCACTTCGTGCCTAAGGCTTGCGCTCAGATTGCCACGAGGCAGGTCTCGCTGCCAGTTAACTCGGCCTGTCGGAGACACTTCGCCCGTGACACCGCGCGTTGCACCGACACTGAAGGAAAGCGAACTGTCCGGTTGTTCCCAACTCCGACCAAAGTTAAAGCCCGCCCGTGTGCCGTCCTCAGTGTCTTCAGCGAAGACGTTGGCAGAGGCGAAACCTGCAGGCCGATCACGCTGCAACCCGAATTCTGTGCGAAGGGTGTCGCGCGGGTCGTCGCCTTCTTCATCGTAACGCGACCAGCGCAGGCCCCCTGTCACTTCCGTCGCGTCGTCCAGAGAGAAACGCAAACTCGCACCGGCATTGCTACGCTGGTTGTCAACTTCATCTGTTGCGCCGCTATACGTGGTATCGGTGAGGCCGGCAGTCAGTGACCCACCCCACGGCCCTTCGTCGCCGAAGGAGAAAGCAAGCGCGCCCCCAGTCTGGCGTTGTGTGCCATTTCCAACCACGTCTTGGGTGATGTCTCCGGTCTCGGGATCAAGGACAAACTCCCGCAACGTATCGAGGTCGTTCTCCCGCAAGAATCCGGATAGCGTAAGCGAAGATGTTGCGCCAAATCGCTTCAGCGAGAGGCGCAGATTGGGGTCTATGAAGCCGTCTGGACTGACGTCGTCATTGTCGGCGGAAAGAGTTCCGCCTGCGGAGAGAGCTACTTCACCGGTACGAGTCGCATCGGTCAGCCCGAAGGTCAGCCGCGAAGAAAATCGATCCCGCCTAGGTTCTGCCGGCACGGTAAGGCCAGGATTTGAAGCACTTTCAACTCGGCCAGAAATACCGAAGCTTAGCCGCAATCCGCCGTCGTCCTGTGCCAAAACGGGAAAGACGACCAGAGCTGCAAGCCCTAGTCCCGATACAGTCGTTGCGATCCACGCCCCGTATGTCATGCCCGCCCTTGTGCGCCTTCGGCCTTGCTGGCCAGTTCTTGCGCGATTGTTATTCAAATAGCTTTCGCTGCGGCACCATGATCACATCACCGTCCTGAAGGACGATTGATCCTGCATTGCTGGTTCCGCGTTCGATTGCATCATAACTGATTGTGGTGATTTCGCCACCACGCCGCAGTTGTACGCGCTTGGTCGCGGCAAACGGCGAAAAGCCACCCATCAAGGCAAAGGCCTGGAGAAGATTCGTGCCGCGCTCGACGTCCAACCTGCCGGCTTTTGCCGCCTCACCGATCACAAAGACTTCGATGACCGCGGGGGTTGCTTGGCCGCCGGACGCAGCTCGCGGCTCGGCGACTTGTTCAAGGGAAATAAAGACGTTGGGAACGGTCGCAAAGTTCGCGCCGATCTTTCCGGCCAGATCGCTCTGCAACTGCTCGATCGTACGGCCCGCCGCAACAACGCCGCCCGCTAGCGGGAAGGAGATGCGACCATCCGGAGACACAAGCGTCGAACGGTTAAGGCCGGGGTCTTCCAGAACCTCTACCCGCAGGACGTCGCCTGGCCGGATAAGGTAGTCCTGTGCAGCAACGTCGTCTGCCACCGCCGAGACAGCCAGCACGCTACCCAACACAACTGTGCTAACCCTGCGAGCAATCCGCTTCATTTCGCAGTCTCCCCTGGGCCGCAAGCATCTGGCCCGCAAAACACTCAGCTTAAACTTTAGTCGCTATCGTCAACATCTGAAAGCACAATTGTCCATAGAGGGTCGGATACCCTATGCGAACTTGCAGGAGCGTGGCTTCCCTGCCGCAGGTTCGGCGCCCTCAAGGAGCGGGAGGCAAGGATGCCAAAGTCTCGCGTGCGGTCTGGAATTGAGGCAACGGACTGTCTTTCGCGAGCTCCAGCGCGGTGCTCAATTGACGACGAGCATCTTCTGGCCGGTTCAATCCAGCATAGACCATTCCAAGATGGAACTGTACCAAGGGGTCATCTGGCAAACCCGCGGCCGCTGGTTCAAGGTAACTCAGTGCCTCTTCCAGGTTACCGCGTCGGTACTCGATCCAGCCGTAGGTGTCCTGGAAGGCGGGCACGTCGGATCCCCGCAGGCGACGGGCCACGGCAAAGGCACGCTCGAGACTTTCCGGATCGGTACGATGCGTCGTGATCAGACTTGCAAGATTGTTTGCTACAACGACGTTGCTGCTGTCCTCGGCGTACATGGCTTCGTAGATTGAGATGGCTCCTTCAAAATCGCCTGCGCGTTCCAATTCGCTAGCCTTCAACCATCTGAGTGAGCTTGAGGCCGGTTGAGCGACGAGTGCTGCATCTAGAACGGAGCTTGCCTCAGCTGACCGCCCGGCGGAGTTGAGCAAGCCATACAGCAGTCTCGGAGGCGTATCAGAGGAGGGATCCTGTGCGATCAATTCGCGTAGCGTCGCCTCAGCGAGGTCGTTTTCACCCGCCAGTACGCGCAGACCAGCGTCAAGCAGCTTCAATTGCGGCTCATCGGGGCGTTTGGCAAGTTGGGCGTCAAGGTAGCTTCGTGCCTTGGTAAGCTCCCCTGCGCGGGCATGTGTCTGCACGATCAGTGTGATGGCGCGAAGATCGTCGTTTCCTTCGCCTATCTGGCTCTCAAGAAATGCAATCCCTTCCTCGACCCGGTTCTGGCTGAGGAGCAGGGCAGTTTGAAGGCCTCGCTCGGTTTCGAGAGCCTCTGCCGTGCCAAGCTGTCGCAACGCTGCGCGAATCTCTTCCGCTCGGAGCCAGTCCTGAGAGGCAAGATACAACTCTGCGAGTTGAGCGAGAACCGAAACGCTGGTTGGGTCTGCCTTCCTCGCATCGGTCAGTACCGTTTCGGCTGCATCCATACGATCTTGTTGCATCAGGAACGCGGCATATCGAAGGGAAGTCTCGACGGCGTGTCCCGAGACCTCGACCGCCAACGCCAAACGTTCGCCAGCCAGGTCGATTGCACCGTCACGTTCATGAGCTTGCGCCATCAGCGTCAGAATTTCCGGATCCCGGGGTGCCTGGTCCAGTGCCGCGCGCAGATCGATTATGGCATCACCCGGCCTGTCCTCGGACACATGCCAGGCCGCCCGCATCTTGAGCGCTTCGACCATTGTGCTGTCTTCGGCAAGCACCTCTTCGACGCGCGCACGAGCGCCAACCCGATTCCCATTGGCTTCGAGCATTCGTGCTTGCATCACCTTGATGCGCCGGGTCTGGTCCGATGGCGCAGCTGCCGCGATAACGGCCTCCAGTTCTTCCAGTGCCGCTTCGCGTTCACCTGCTTCGAAGTCTATCCCCGCGCGCAGGGCGCGGTAGAGGTCTGAGTTCGGCGTTCCAGCATTTGCTGCGATGAGCTTGTCGAGTTCAGCGCGCGCTGCCTCCGCACCCTTCGCCGACTGAAGCAACTGGACGACCGCCAGATGGCCTTCAGGAGTTGATGTCAGCTCACCGGCGAGGCGCCGAAGCAATTCTTCCGCCGCATCGAGGTCTCCCTGGGCGAGATGCCAGCCAACAAGTGAACTGCGAACGTCCTGATTGTCTGGGAAGCGGTTGAACATTGCTTCAAGCAGCTTTCCTAGGCCATCTATATCCCCTGCATCAGCAAGGAGCCGCAGTTTCATGCTGTAGAGTTCGAGCGAATCCGGCTCTGCCTCGATGGCGCGATCGATCTCGGAAAGGGCGGCAAGAGGTGTATCCCCTTCGACCAGATAGTCGATTACAACGCGGCGGGCTAACTCTTGATCTGGCGAGGCGTCGAGCAAGGCGCGTGCCTGCTCATACAATTCCTTCTGCGCGGCGGTATCGCGGTCGGTAACTGCTTTGCGATAATCCAGAGCAAGCCGGATTGCCGGGACGCCTGTCATCTCGGGTGCCAGCCTTACGACTTCGCGTCCGTGCCGCTCGGCCTCTGTCCAGTCCCCGCGGCCGATTGCAAGCTCGGCCAGTTTCAGGCGGACCTCCGGCGTATCCGGGTACTGCTCGATCAGACGAAGATACTGGCTGTAGGCATCAGCGACCTCACCGCGCGCCAAGATGGTGTCCGCATATAGCTGGCGCGCTTCCTTGTGGAATCCGTCCAGCTCGAACACGTTGCGCAGTTCAACGAGGGCCCGGTCGGTATCTCCCTCAGCAAGGAGAGCAAGGGCAGACTGATAGTGTTTTTCGGCGCGTTCCTCCGCACTGTCGCAGCCAGACAACGCGAGAGTCCAAAGGATCAGGAAGAGGGTCAGAAACGATCGTAAGCGCATGGTCTGGTTCCGCTCGGGTGGGCAGGCCGATCAGAGGTTTTCAGCACACGACTTGCTCCCAGACAGATCGACCCGTCTGCGTTCGGGAAGGGCACATGAGTGCAAGTTCAGCATCCGGTACCGCGAGCTACTGCCCGAACCGTTGCAGCGAGGATTCGAACATCCGTCGCGAATGACAGGTTACGGTCATATTCATAGTCATAGCTCGCGCGCGCAGCAAAGCCCGACTCGTTGCGCGCCGACACCTGCCAGAGGCCGGTGATCCCCGGACGCAGCGAGTAGTAGGCATCGCCAGGGTAAAGCGCACGCTGCGATGGCATCATGGGTCGCGGTCCGACAAGGCTCATGTCGCCCCGCAGAACATTCCAAAGCTGCGGCAGCTCATCCAGCGAGGTCCGGCGCAGCAGCTTGCCAAGGCGCGTAACGCGGGGGTCGTGGCGAAGCTTCTGGCTATGATTCCACTCGGCCTGCGCGACCGGGTCTGTCCCGAGATAGGCGGCAAGCCTTTCGTCGGCATCAAGCTCCATCGTACGAAGTTTCCACATCCGGTAAAGGCGACCGCCCTTCCCGACACGATCCTGGAGATAGAAGGGTCTTCCGCCGCTCATGGCGACTGCTGTCGCAAGGACAAGTATGAGCGGAAGGACAAACGGCAGGCCGACAATCACAAGGACGACATCAAGGGCACGCTTGACGTAGGAGCGGTAAACGCCGTCATGACGCTCCCTCCGAGTGCCCCTTTCGGTCGCAAAAGTATGGTTGTGCTGATCCGGAAATCTATAATGTGTGGTCATCAGAATACTACTCACTTGCACGATTCATGTTGAACTTGAGCGGACCGCCACATGGTTTTCTGGGCAAAATCCCAAGGGCAGGCGCGAGGCAATACAAGGGCAGGCGCGGGGCAATACATCGGTATACGGCCTTTGTCTCAACTTGACGACGATAACACCCGGCGGAAATCGATGCTAACGGAATTTAACCAGTCTGGTCACGAATCAGTTCGTCAAGCCTTTGAAAAGCGGAATTTTTCCACAACTCTGCATTGTTTCCGTCCAGGAACATCACTTTCCTGTCGGCGCTCTTGGCGGATCGTCACGCAGGGGGCGAAAGATTTCACGCATCTGCAATCAATAGTTGTGCGAACCGATTCTCTCGATAGAGAGCGTTGACATCATCAAGCCTTGGAATGGCCAGACTTTGCGTGCAGAAGACACTCCGTTCTGATACTCGTGGAGCTATGGAAAGCACTCTTGATATCTACAATGTGCACTTCGGACTGAAGGAGCGCCCGTTCTCACTATTGCCGGATCCGGATTTTCTCTTCTGGTCCGAACAGCATCAGAGTGCGTTCGCAATGCTGGAGTACGGGATACTCACACGCGCACCAATCACGCTGATCACCGGCGAGGTAGGCGCAGGCAAGACCACGGTCTTGCACCAGCTCCTGCGCTCGGTTGGCCCGGATGTCCGGATCGGCTTGGTATCCAACGCCCATGGTGATCGGGGCGAACTGCTTCGTTGGGTCCTTATGGCTCTGGGCGAGGCCGCACCGCGCGACGCAGGTTACGTTGATTTATTCGCGCAACTGCAGACGTTTCTGATCTCGGAATATGCAGCTGGGCGACGCGTGATCCTGATCTTTGATGAGGCACAGAACCTTAGCCGGGAGAGCCTTGAAGAACTCAGGATGTTCACAAACATCAACTCCGGGAAGGATGAACTGCTCCAACTCGTGCTAGTCGGTCAACCCGAGTTGCGCAGTATGGTGCTGCGGGCGGACCTTACGCAGTTTGCACAGCGGGTGGCGTCAAGCTTCCATCTTCAGGCTATGGATGCAGCCACCGTAGCCGGCTACATCCGTCACCGTCTGGCAGTGGCAGGCGCTCAGCGCGAGCTTTTCAGCCCCCTTGCGATGAAGGAAATTCACCGGGTGACTGGGGGAGTGCCGAGGCTGGTCAATCAACTTTGTGATCTTTCGCTGGTTTATGCCTTTACGAATGGGCACAAGCGTGTGCTTTGGAAAACGGTGCGACAAGTTTTGAACGATGGTGTCTTCTTTGGGGGTGGACTGCGCGACCTTGCGCCCGCACCCCGGCGGAAGTCTGTGAAAAAGGGTTGACTGACGCGATGGATTTCCGGTTCTACTTTTCGCTCTTCCTTCGACGCCTTCCTTATTTCCTGCTTGCGGTCGTGACTTGCTCTGTCGTCGGGCTGACCCTTGCCCGTGTGCTGCCGCCGGTCTACCGGGCCGAAGCGAAGCTTGTCGTCGAAAGTGAGCAGATCCCTGATGAGTTGGCGGCTTCCACCGTTCAGACCGAAGCGACTGAACAGTTACAGATCATTCAGCAGCGTATCCTGAGCCGGGATAGGTTGTTGGAAATGGCTAATCGGTTGGACATATACGGCGGGGACCAGTCCGGTTCGACCAGTCGCATGGCCCCGGATGAGATTGTCGCCGATCTTCGAGAGCGCATCCGCATTGTCACAACCGGTGGGCGCAGCACGCGGGGGCCCACCCAAGCCACCCTTGTTTCCGTCAGCTTTGCGGCACCGACCCCAGCCTTGTCAGCCGCCGTCACTAATGAGGTGGTGACCCTTATCCTCGAAGAGAACGTGGCCATGCGGACATCAGTGGCAGGCCAGACACTGGACTTCTTCTCGCAGGAAGTGGAGCGACTGGACCAGGAGTTATCCCGTCAAGCAGCCGAGATCCTTGCATTCAAGAACGCAAACAAAGACGCGTTGCCCGACAGCCTGGATTTCCGTCGATCCCAGCAATCGGCTGCGCAAGAGCGTCTGCTGCAGCTGGATCGCGAAGAAGCGCTGCTCAAGGATCGACGTGCGCGACTTGTCCAGATCTACGAACAAACAGGTCAAGTCGATGCGGGCTCGACTGCAAACCAAACGCCCGAGCAGCGTCAGCTCGTTGAGCTTCAGGACGAGATGGCGCAAATGCTGACGGTTCTGTCGCCCGAGAACCCTCGGGTAAAGATGCTCGCCTCGCGAATAGAAACGCTGGAAAAGAGGATTGCAGGGCAATTGGCCGCCGGAGGACAGTCCACTGCAGATACGGGACTGTCAGTCTATGACCTGCAACTTGCAGACATCGACGGACAACTCAGCTTCATCGAAGCGCAGCGATCTCAGATCCGAAGTGAGCTTGAGGCCCTGCTCATCACGATCGAAGCAACACCCGGGAATGCGATCAGGATAGATACGCTTGAGCGCAACTATGCGAACACCAGAGCCCAGTATGATTCCGCCGTTGCAAACCTTGCCCGGGCTGAGACTGGCGATGTGATCGAGGCACTGGCAAAAGGGCAGCGAATCTCGATCATTGAACAAGCCGTTGCGCCGCGCGCGCCAGAGAGTCCAAATCGGCCGTTGATTGCTGCCGGGGGTATCGGTGCAGGTGTTGCGCTTGGCTTTGGAATTGTCTTGTTGATGGAGTTGCTTAACACCGCCATACGCCGGCCGCAGGAACTGACGTCAAAGCTTGGCATAGCACCCTTTGCCACCATTCCGCTCATGCGCACCCGAGGCCAGGTGCGTAATCGTCGAGCAATCATTCTGTTCGTCTTCGCCATTGTAATCGTTGCAATTCCACTCGGTCTCTGGGCGATCGACACTTACTATCGTCCCCTTGACCTGTTGTTAAATCAGCTCTTGAGTCGGGTTGGCCTTGCCGCTCTGGATTCGAAGCTTGGCTTCTTGGTTGGGTAAGGACAACGATGGAAAAGATCCAGTCAGCCATTGCGAAGGCACGTGCAGATCGAACTGCTTCGAGCAGTCAAGGTGAAGGGGCCCAACAGCAAACGTCCGCACCTGTCGTGTCGGGATCAGGATCTACCGTGCAACACTCTACCAGGGTTGCATCAAGGATATTGACAACCTATCCGGACGAAGCTGCTTCCATCGCCGTGACTTCGCGATGGCAGACAATTCCTACCTTCTCGCCGCCCCCGGCCCTCATGGCGCGGAACCATGTAGCAACATTTATCGGCAGTTCCGAAGCCGTGCATTTCGACGTCATGCGCACACGCTTACTGCAGGTGATGCGCGCAAACGGCTGGAAGAGGGTGGCCATTACTTCACCCGGACCGGGTTGCGGAAAGTCAACATTGGCCCTCAACCTCGCCTTCTCCCTGGGGCGACAACCCAGCCTTCGGACGATTCTTCTGGAAATGGACTTCCGCCGGCCTTCTCTTGCCCGAATGTTGGGATTGACCACAAAGAACCAGTTTTCACATGTTCTTGAAGGCATTGCTCATTTGCCGGAAAATGCCGTGCGCTACGGCGCGAACCTCGCAATCGCCACTCAATCCGGGCCAGTCCGTAACGCAGCGGAACTGTTGCACAATCCTTCGACGGGCGCGGCTCTTGACGCGATAGAGGCAGAGTACGATCCGGCTGTAATCATTTGCGATCTGCCGCCAGTATTCGCAAGCGACGATGCAATGGCTATCATGGGCCACATGGACGCAGCGCTTATTCTTGCCTCCGCCGAACTGACAACGATCAAGGAGATCGATCGCTGCGAACGTGAGGTTGCCGGACAAACCAATGTCATTGGGGTCATCCTGAACAAATGTCGGTACATGGAAAAGGATTTCGGCTACGACTACTATGGAACGTAGGGCTTGGGCCACGCTGAATAGATTCAGGGACCCACTCGGCAAAATGGCGCCAACGCTGTCTGCCTGTGCATTTAGCTCTTCCTTCGGGTGGCCTGAACACATGAAGTTACGGCAACGGCCTTTTCTGGGCTCATCCGGGCAGCCTTGAACGTGAATGATGTGTGGCTTGCCACCGTAACCGGTCCGAGGTGTCGCCGTCAGATCTGTGGCTCGATACGTTTCGCGATTCTCTGCCTGACCCGTACGCGACACATCGCGCTTGATCCTGTTTCGTGCAAATCTGGTAGAGGAGTGCCCAAAGACCCCAGATCGCCACTGCTTCACCGCAGCAACGCCACAATTGGTCGATAACTCGGAAACAATACAGTGTCAGTTCGAAAACGATGAGGTAAGGTTATGCTCAGACTCGTCATCCTGCTGGTTGGTTTGGTCGCAATCATCAACGGCCCGGCGCATAGTGAAACCTACTATGTCGCTCCTCCCGGTACGACAGTCAGGGGGGTGTCTGACGGATCAGAGAGCCTGCCCTTCCTGTCTCTTGGCGCGGCCTTCTCTTCGGGTAAGGTAAAGGGAGGCGACACGCTGCTCCTGAAGGATGGAGCATATGGCAGAGTCACGATCAAGGCCAACGCAGCCTTCGACTCGCCGGTAGAGATCGCCTCGCAGAATGCCAAGTCGGCACACTTCGATAGCATCCTCCTGGCTGGAAACACGCGCAATCTGACCTTGCGAAACCTGTCAGTGTGGCCAAGAGATCCGGCGACGGGATCCAACTGGTTGGTTCGGGCCTATGACAGTACTTCACATATCACTGTTGATGGCCTCGATATCAGAAGCGAAGAGGGTGCTGCTGACTACAAGAACTGGACCGCGGAAAGATGGAACGCACGCAAGTTCAGCGGAATTCTGCTGCAGGGCCCAAATGGAAGGGTGACAAATAGCATACTGACTGGAATCTACCATGGTATCCTGGTCGCCGGCGGGTCCCAGATTATCGGGAACAGCGTTTCCGGGTTCAACGGGGATGGGATGCGGTCCGGCAGCAACAGCCTCGTAATGGGCAACCGTATCGTGGATTGTGTCAAGACGGATGGTAACCATGACGACGGTTTTCAATTTTTGGCCGGCGTGTCGAACCTCGTATTGGACAGCAATACAGTACTTGAATGGACCGGTGATTTTGCGAATAGTCTGCGTTGCCCGCTTCAGGGTGTAGGCCTATTCAACGGGAACTACAGAAACATAACTATCCAGAACAACCTGATAGTAGTCTCTGCATATCATGGAATCTCCATTTATGGTGTCAGTGGTGTCCAGATTCTGAACAATACTGTCGCACATACTAGGGGGCATACCGTGACGCATCCGTACATCTTTGTCAGCCCGTCCAAGGAAGGTGTGCCTTCTACTGATGCTCTCGTCGCCAACAACGTCGCGATGAGTATAAGAGGAGGAGCAAGCGAGACAAACCGTGTCTTCTTCCGCAACAACTCGGTCATCGGCAAGCCGTCAGTCGTCTTCGAGAATCCTTTTGTCCATGACTACAGGCCGAAAGCAACAAGCGGGTTTATCGATAGTGGTGATGCTGACGTTGCACCTGCCAAAGACTTGCTCGGCAACGCGCGCCCAAGCGGTTCTTTACCCGATCGCGGAGCTATTGAAGTACAGGAAGGTAGTGCAACGCCCCCGTCGTCAAGTGTAAAGCCAGTGAATGAGCCCGTGCAGGTCGCGCAACCGACACCAGTCACAGAGCCGGCGCAGGTCGCTCAACCAGCCCCAACAACAGGGCCAGTCCAGGTAGAGCAACCGACACCAACGGTGCCTGTGATGTCTCCCAGTGTCCCGGCTGCACAAGTCAACGTGCCTAGGCAACCTCCTGTTGCCGAAGTGTCTTCACGGCCGGCATCTCCAGGTGATAGGGCTCGTACTGTTTCAAAACGCGCGGCTTCGGTTCTTTCCAGATTGATAGGGTGGATGGCCGGGGTGAGGCTGGCAGCGCGATAACCTTTTCTCTTGAATGAAAATGGGTTTGAGCGCTTAAGCGCCTCCGGGGATTGGAGCCGGCGCACCGCCCCAAGACAAGGTACAGGGAAAGATCGACGGAATGCTCACAATCTATCGTCAGCTCTTCTCCCTTCTTGATCGGTCAGAGCGACGCCAGTTCTACGGCCTGTTGATTCTTGTGACCCTCATTGCGCTGATAGATCTTGTCGGGGTGGCGGCCGTGCTGCCATTCTTGGCGTTTGCCGCCAATCCCGAAGTTGCGAGAGAGAATGCTGTTCTGGCATTCCTCTACGAAAAGAGCGGGGCCACCTCAGACCGTGAATTCCTGTTGGTCCTTGGGGGATTGATGCTGGCGTTCATCCTTTTCGGAATGGCGGTGAAGCTGCTTGGACAGTACCAGATCATTCGCTACGCCAACGCACGCAACCACAGCCTCAGCCAGAAGCGGCTGGCGAAGTACCTCTCCCACCCGTATGTGTGGTTCCTGCCGCGGAATAGTGCAGGGCTGGGGGCAGCAATTCTTTCGGAATGCGACCGGGTTGTCGCGAGCGTGCTGCTGCCAGCTCTTAGGATTCTGTCTAGTTCGATTTCTCTTCTTTGTCTTGTGGGCTTGCTGATTCTCGTCAGCCCGTGGGTTGCGTTATCGGCCGCCATTGGAGTTGGGGGAGCATACGCCCTCATTTTCTTGTTTGTCCGGCGGAGCCTTGGCCGGATGGGACAGCAACAGGCGCGTGCGAATACAAGCCGATATCGAGTGGCACAGGAAGCCTTCGGCGGCATCAAGGATGTGAAGCTCATGGGGTTGGAGGGCTCATACGTTCGCCGATACGACGGCCCATCGCGCCAATACGTCAATTCCATAGCCACAAGTCAGATCATCGGTGAACTCCCCCGCTTCCTCCTCGAAGCGATCGCCTTCGGCGGACTGGTCCTGATCATTCTCGGCCTTCTTGTTCTGCAGGATGCAAAGCTGGCAGATGTGCTTCCAACCTTAGGCGTTTTCGGCTTCGCAGTCCTCAGGATATTCCCCTCAATCCAGCAGATCTATCACGCGCTTACGCAAATGCGCTTTGGTTCGCCCGTATTGGCAAAGCTACATGAGGAGTTGATGGAGGAGGCTTTGCCTGTCGTCACCAATAGCCTCGCGTCCTTGCCCTTGACGAAGGAACTGGTGCTTGAGGAAATCCATTTTGCCTATCCGGGATCCGGACGGTCTGCGCTGAAAGGTTTGTCGCTCTCGGTGGCTGCAAGATCGACAGTGGGAATTGTCGGGGGAACAGGCGCAGGCAAGACCACCGCAGTAGACCTGATCCTGGGGCTTCTTGCCCCCGACGAAGGACGTATCATGGTGGATGGGGTGCCGCTCGGACCCGACAACATGCGGGCATGGCAGGATACCATCGGCTACGTCCCCCAGCAGATATTCCTTGCCGATGATAGCGTGGCAGCGAACATTGCTTTTGGCATGCCGCCTGAGGCCCGCGACGTCGCGGCGATCGAGCGGGCTGCTCGGCTGGCTGAGTTGCATGAGTTCGTCATGAACGACCTTCCGCGGGGATACGACACCGAAGTTGGGGAACGCGGCGTCCGTCTTTCGGGAGGGCAGCGTCAGCGCATCGGCATAGCGCGGGCTTTGTATCACGACCCCACGGTGCTGATCATGGACGAGGCGACAAGCGCACTTGATAACCTTACCGAGCGGGCTGTGATGGATGCCGTAGCGAACCTTGCACATGCGAAGACGATAATCATGATCGCGCATCGCCTGACGACGGTGCGTGCCTGCGACACGATCTTCCTGATCGAGAACGGCAGACTGGCTGCACAAGGCAATTTTGATGAACTGATCACGCGCAGCGAGGTTTTTCGGCGCATGGCATCGTAGAATAGCGAGGCGTAGGTGTTTGTTTCGCGCCCGGATCAAGCACCTCTGAAGGCGTTTTCCGGCGATCTGCCCGAAATGCGGTTTCCGCCAGCCAGTGTCCATAGCCTTGGGCGTGAGCTCGGCGCGATAGTGTCTTAAGGGATTTCAAGCATGAGTTTCTCAGTCATCATTCCGGTCTTCAACCGCGCCCATTCGATTCTCGCGGCCCTTCAGTCTGTCCTAGATCAGTCGCGGCCGCCGGATGAAGTCATCGTGGTGGATGACGGTTCGACCGATGATCTCGACACGGCTCTTGCGACGGTCATGTCGCGGATCGTGCTCTTGAGGCAACCCAACGCCGGGGTCGCTGCCGCACGTAATCTCGGAGCGAGCAAGGCGAAGGGCAAATGGCTCACGTTTCAGGACAGCGACGATCTCTGGACGCCGGACCACCTTGCGATCGTCGAACGGGACTTGCGCGAAGCAGCGGCAGACATAGTGGCTCATATCGGAGATGTGGTCTACACGGGCAGCGGCTATTCCGAAGGCCTGTTCGGCATAAAGGGCCTCAGCTTTGCAAAGTCCCAAGCGATCCGCGTCGCTGATCCCTTGGCCCTTGTCGTGTCGGGAATGACATTGCAGGGCGCAGCGGTCCGTGCCGACGTGTTCCAGCGGCTGGGCGGCTTCGATACAGGTATGCGCATGCTCTCGGACACGGCTTTCTTCTGCCAGCTTGCCCTGGAAGGGCCGTTTCTTGTGACGGGCGATCTCATGGCCCACATACAGCGGATGGAAGGCGATCGGGACGCGATCTCCCAACTGCACCGAAAGAACGCGCGATACAGTTGCGAGATGCAGATCCGGATCCTGGAAAAACTGCTGCCGCGACACTTGAACGCCGCCCAAGCCGCAATGATCGATCGCAAGCTGTCCGGAGCCTATTTCAGAATGGCCCGGGTCCTGTCAGAGGGGGATCGATCCGCCGAGCAGGAGATGCTGCGAAAATCCGCACGGCGCCACCCATCCGCCCTGATCGGGTGGGGCAAAGCTGCAGCGGTCGGGATTCTCGGCCGTTCCGCCTATGGCATGTTGCTGCGTCAACGTCGCCGGCTTGATCGCACGATCTAGCAGATACGGAGTTCGCCCAGGATTGATTGACGGAAACGCTTGGATGTCTCGGCAATGCCACTCATTTCTTGTCGTAGCACAGGGAAATCTCTGCGCCGGCTGCGGCGCCTGCGCGGGACTTCTGCCCGGCAAGGTCGCGATGGAGTTCGCTCCACCCGGTTTCCTGCGCCCGGTCGAGCTTGCCACGCTCACGCCCGAGGAAGATGCCAGCATCGCCCGCATCTGCCCCGGCCTCGGCCAGCGACTGAAGGCAGCCGGGCGCAAGGATGATGTTCTTTGGGGGCCCTATGTCGAAATGGTGACGGGCTGGGCCACAGATCCGGACCTCCGCTTTGCCGGAGCTTCGGGCGGCGCGCTTTCGGCCTTGGCCGCGCACCTTCTGGAAAGCGGATTTGTCGATGGCGTCGTCCAGATCGCTGCCGATCCGAAGACTCCGGTTGCCAATCGGACGGTGGTAAGCAGCACGCCCGCAGAGATCATGGCGGCCGCTGGCTCGCGTTATGCTGCCTCCGCTCCCTTGGCGGGGCTTTCGGCCCTTCTGGCAGACCATCTTGCCACCAGGCGCCGCTTTGCACTTGTCGGCAAGCCCTGCGATGCGGTGGCGCTGCGGGCGCTGGTAGAGGAAGATGAAGTGGCGGCAGCGGCCTTCCCGGTCATCCTGTCCTTCTTCTGCGCAGGTGTGCCGTCCCAGGCCGGCGCTCAAGCGGTTCTTGCTTCCCTCGGAGTGACCGAGGGCGAGGTCGCCAGCTTCCGCTATCGCGGAAACGGCTGGCCAGGTCGTGCGACCGCGGTTCTGAAAGACGGCTCCACCCACTCGATGACTTACCATGACAGTTGGGGCGGCATCCTTTCAAAGCATGTCCAGAACCGATGCAAGATATGTGCCGACGGCGCCGGAGCAGCCGCGGACATCGTTTGCGCCGATGCCTGGGAGGCCGATGCCCAGGGCTTTCCAAGTTTCGAGGACAAGCCGGGTGTGAGCCTGATCGTCGCGCGCACGCCCCTCGGGCAGCACCTCGTCGACCAGGCAAGGACCTCGGGCCGGATTCAGACAGCGACCTTCGATGTGGCAAGCCTCGCCGCCATCCAGCCCGGACAGAGAGAGCGTCGGCGGGCGCTGCTTGCCCGGCTGCTGGCGCTTCGTCTGGCGGGTCGCCCGGTTCCGCGCTACGAGGGCTTGCAGATCGTATCGGCGGCGATGCAAAATCCGATACGGCGAAATGTGAAGAACTTTCTTGGCACCCTCCGGCGGGTGCTGCTTCCCCGGCGCTGACGGGGGGCGATCAGACCCGAAGGAGCATCCATGTCCGCCCGTCCGATCCGTGTCTGTCTGATCATGCACTCGACCCGTTCGGACAACATGGGTGTCGGCGCCCTGACCGCTTCGGAAGTCGCGATCCTGCGAGACATTGGCCGGGACATCGGCCGTGACATCGCCATCACGGTGATGGATTGGAAAGACAAGCGGCCGCCTTATGTCTCCGGCCCGGATATCCGGATCGTGGACCTGGACGGCAAGACGATGCTCAACCCCTTCGGTTATCTTGCAATTGCAAGGGGATCGGATCTGGTCATCGACATCGGGGCAGGCGATAGCTTCGCGGACATCTACGGCTCCCGGCGCCTCACCCGGATGTTCATCCTTAAGTTCCTGACCCACTTTGTTCGCAGCCCGCTGGTCATGGCTCCTCAGACGGTCGGCCCCTTCACCCGGCGGCTCTCCCGAATCCTCGCGCGGATGACGATGCAGCTTTCAGCGGTGGTCTCAACGCGAGATCATATTTCCGCCGCGGCTGCCCGAGATTTGGGGTTCACGGGGGCCTTGATCGAAGCTTCGGACGTGGCGCTGCGCCTGCCCTATGATCCACCTGTGGCGCGCGACCCCGAAGGACCAATCCGCATTGGTTTCAACGTTTCTGGCTTGTTGATGAACAAAGGCTATTCGGGTCGCAACGAATTCGGGCTCCAGACGGATTATCCCGCCCTTGTGCGAGATCTCATTCAGCGGTTTCTTGCCCATCCCGCGAACTGCGAAGTGCATCTGGTACCACATGTTATTGTCCATGGTGGTTCACTGGCTGTCGAAGACGATTATCGCGCATCTGCCGCGCTGCAAGCCGAGTTTCCCGCACTGCGACTTGCGCCAGCCTTTGCCTCGCCCTCGGAAGCAAAAAGCTGCATTTCCGGGTTCGACTTCTTCATCGGCGCACGGATGCATGCCTGCATCGCAGCGCTGTCTTCTGGCGTGGCAGTCGTCCCTATGGCCTACAGCCGCAAATTCACCGGTCTGTTCGGCGGACTGGGCTACCCTTACACAGTCGACTGCCAGACCGAAGGCAACGACGTGATTGCCGAAAGGATCATGGCCTCATTCGAAGACCGCGCCCGGCTTTCTGTCGCGGCAAAGGAAGCGACCCGCCGGGGACTGGCAAGACTTGGCATCTATGAAGACGCCCTTAAGCAAGTGATCGCACGGGTACCTCAGTGACCGCGCGGCATGATCTCACCGTGATCATGGTAAGCTACAACACGCGTGACCTCACGCTTGCGGCCCTGCGCACGCTCTATTCCACCACCCGCAAGACCGCGTTCCGGACCGTGGTTCTCGACAATGCGTCGACTGACGGCTCGGCCACGGCAGTCGAAGACGCCTTCCCGCAGGTAGAGCTTATCCGTTCAACAGAGAATCTGGGCTTTGCCCGGGCCAACAATCTTGTGGCACAGTCAGCTTCCACGGAGTGGCTGCTGCTGTTGAACCCAGATACGGAGTGTCACGAGGGTGCGCTCGACAATCTGATGGCGTTTGCCGCATCCCATCCGCAAGCGGGTATCTATGGCGGGCGCACGGTCTTTCCGGATGGAAAGCTGAACATAGCCTCCTGCTGGAACCGGATTTCGCCTTGGAGTGTGTTCTGCAGCGCGTTCGGCCTGACTGCCGCCTTTCCTCGCACGGCTTTGTTCGACCCTGAGGCCATCGGGAGCTGGCAGCGCGATACGGTGCGCGAGGTTGATATCGTTGTGGGGTGCTTCTTCCTTGTCCGCCGCGAAGTCTGGGAACGTCTGGGCGGTTTCGACCTCCGCTACTTCATGTATGGCGAAGAAGCAGACCTCTGCCTGCGCGCGCGCCGTCTGGGGTGCCGCCCGATGATTACGCCCAACGCCCAGATCATGCATCTGGTGGGTGCAGCTTCGACCTCAAGGGCTACAAAAAGGCTACTTGTCACCAAGGCACGCGTCACCCTGATCCGCGACCATTGGACGGCTTGGCAGGTCCCATTCGGGATAGGGATGATGTGGCTTTGGGCAGCGCTGCGTGTGTGCTTTTCGCGGTGTCTCGCCATCCCGGGCGGCAGTAAGGACGTCGAACGTCACGCATACTGGAAGACGATCTGGGACCAGCGCAGGGACTGGCTGGCAGGGTATCAATAGCCGGCAAATACAAGATGCAGCGCAAGCGTCAGCAAGTCATTCAAGCCCCGCAGCGCGCGCCAGTGCCCTCGGATCCGAACCTGGGTCAACAGAACGGGCGAGCCGCGCACCGCTAGAACGCGCAAGCCTGAACTGCACCCTCCACAGCTTCCAGGGCCCCCGCGCCAAAGGAACGATCAACGTCGGCACGGGCAGGATCGAGGCCCATTTCCTGCACATGAAGCGATAGGCTCTGGCATAGGCGCCACCAAGGCCCCTGACCGGCTTGCTGTTGTGAATGACCGGAAGGTCCGCGACATAGGCCCCAAGCCTTGCGGCCCTTGCCGTCAGAACGATATCGCTGCCATAGAGGTGAAATCCGGGCAGGTTCTCGTCGAACCGAAGTCCGCTCGACCGCTTCAGCACGATCAGCAGTTCATCCACGCAGATGACCGGGGCAGGCTCCGCCAGAGGGTCGCCTACCATACGCCCCAACCCGGAAGACCAAGAGCGCCCCACGACGGTGCCATCTGCACCCACACCGATCACGCCAATCACGGCCCAATCCGGATCCTTGCGCTCAAGTGTGTCAATGGCCCGCCAGAATGCGCTTTCCCAATGCTGCGGCAGGTATACGTCCTGATGGGCAAAGACGATGATGTCGGCATCCGTCTCGTCGATGCCGCGGTTGTAGGCCTCGGCTGCCGAGCGACAGCCACGGTACCCGTGGAATGACACGCTGTCGTAGTGCAGGATCGTGGAAGCAAGGAGGTTGCGGGCCAGAGTCGCCTCGTCATTTACGGCGGCCACGACCGCGAGGCTAATTCGGGGCCGGGCGAGGTCTAGTTCCAAGGCACGGCGCCCCGTGATGCCGGGGTCACGTCGACATCCGGAAACGACGGACTTGTGCATCCGGACCGGCGCTGGCCCGCCGTGCGCAGCCCGGTGCAATTGTCGAGGCATGGGTCATCAAACGATATCGCATCGTGGAACATCAAGATCACCTCACTTTTCGACCTTTGTGTTTTCGGAGGAGGGCGAGCGGATGACAAGAGGGTGATCCGCTCAAGTCGCAACTGCACCGTCCGACACAGTTCAACGTCACCATACCAAGCTACGCCGGGTCGGCTAGCCGTGGGGTACATATTGAAAGCGGGTTCCTTGAAAGAGGCCGCGAACCGTCTGCCTGACGGGGAAACGCTTTCGCAACTTGCGTATCCAGGGCTCCTTCGGAACTCCGCTCGCGAAGAACCTTCCGTCGAACCGTTCGGCAAGGGATGTTTCCGCCCAGCCTTTCGACTGATGGGTAGCGCTGTACTGTCCCTGGACGACCGGAGCCGGTACCATCTGATAAACATTCATCCTTTCAAACAAGTCCCGGTAGGTGCTGAACAGGAGGGTGTCGACAGCGTCGGCCGCGTTCTCGGTCTGGCGCAAAAGCCGTTCCGCCGTCGCCCGGCCTACGATGTAGCAGCCGGTCCCCCTATGCGAGGAATGCAATCTGGCTAGCGAACGCTCGCCCGGAGCGGGCAGTTTCTTCATGGAAATGTGGACCAGCATTTCCGCTGTTTCCAGTTTGACGATATCGGCATCGGCCGGAAGCCAATCATCATTCAGGTATGCCGAAATGTTCCGGGCAAGGACGACATCGTCTTCAAAGACCATCCCCCAGCGTTCATCGCTCCTTGCCAGGCGACGCCAGAATTCCCGGTGGCTTTGTAGGCAGCCGTAGGTGCCGGCGCTGATGCGAATGCCCAGTCTTGACATTGGCAACCGCGCCGCCGCCGCTGCAACGTCGGGGTCTTGTCCGTCCACTGCCGGGATGCGTTCAAACGGAATGCCAGCCTTTGCAAACTCTGCCGTCATGTGAGCGAGTCGGTCCGGGCGTCGGTCCAGATTGATGCAATATGCCTTCATGGCCTCTTCAGTCCAAAAACTTCATGAATTTCCCGAGACGATAGCGATAGGACGCGGAGCGGGCAAGGCAGAGCCGCCTGGCACTTGATCACCGATTGCCGTCACGTCCTGTGACATCGCGTCTCGTAGGCCGGACGACAGGCCTTGCCCTTTTTGGCCCCGAGCCTGCAAAGCGAGTATACTGAAGTGCCGCACCGGGCGCCGGCGCCGTGGTCATCTCTGGGCCGCCATCACTCGAAACCGCGTCTGCCGGGATCGAAAGAAGCCAGATTCCGGCCCCAAAAAGAAAGAAGACATACGAAAGCGCGGTCGACCAGACATCGACGGTACAGAGTGTCAGGATCATCCCGACTTGCAGGAACACCCAGGCACGCCGGAATTGCCAGACGATTCCGCCGTCTCCGAAATCGCGCTTCATCGCCGCCCAGACCGCCAGTCCGTATGCAGTTGCAAGCAGCAGGAAACCCGGAATGCCATATCGAACGGTGGTCAGAAGCCAGAAATTGTCCATGCTCGCCGACTTCCAGGACGGGCGCTCCCACTCGTTCATCCCAATTCCGAAGATCGGGTTCTTCCAGACGTTGTTCATGCCCCATTCGAAGATGTGCACCCGCATATAAGCCGTTTCCTTGGACAGGGCGGCATAGCTTAGAAAGACGGTAATCGGTGTGCGGTTGGAAAGCAGGTCGACGATCACGTAGCAGACTGCGATAAGGGCACAGAGTATCACCCAGCGGGCCCGGATCCTTCTAAACCACCATGCCCAGATCATCAGTCCGGCCTGTAGCATCATGGGCAGGATGGCACCGCTGGAGACCGAACAGATCACGCCAACAGCGACCAGGCTACCAAGCAGATAGCGCTGCCAATCCTTTACGATGTCCTTGAATGCCACAATGGCAAGCGAGAAGAGGCTGGCACAGAAAAGCCCGTAATGGATTGGATGCGAGAAGATGACCTGTGACCGTTCAAGTCCAAGGCGGCGGCCCGCCAGAACATTGCTGAAATCGCCCCAGCTGTAGACCACCGGAAGTTTCGCGATCAGCGTTGGGATCATCGCGCGTCCGGTCTGCGTCTCGTAGATCGCGAACGGAAGCGTGAAGATCAGCACGGCAAAAAGGCCGCGACACATTGCGCGGAACTGTTCGGGGGTGCGCACATAGTTTCGGGCCAGGATGTAACTGCCAAAAACCTCCAGCACATAGGATCCGCCAAAGCTGACCGCATACTCTGGAGAATTGATCGACAGCGTCACCACGCTCCAGACCCCGTAAGTCAGCAAGAGGACGTCGGTCGGCAGGATGCGCCCCAGCCGTCCGGTCAGAAGCCGGATGGTCAGAGGGATAATGGTGGCAAGCAACACCACCCGTGTTCCGGTCATGAATACCGGCCCGACATTGAAGTGGATGGGCAGCGCAATCAGCGCAAAAAACAGGGCCACCGCCAGCGACAAACGACCACCACCGAGTCCGGTCGCTGCGGCCCCGGTTGGGGCCGACAATGTCCTGCGGAAGTTTAACTGGGCCGCCGTCATGGGCGCAGTCTACAGGATCGCGGCCGGTCAGGCGAGGGGGCGGCGGGACGAGAGAGCTTTTCGCACGGGGCGTGCACAATGCCTCTTCGGCGATTGCGTGGTCAGGACTTCAGCAGGAAGAACAGGGAAGTCTGACGGTAAACAGTCTTGGTACAAATCCGCCTATTCGGCCTCAATTCCTCCACAATGCCGCCGTCTTGCCTTAGTAGGTCACCCTTGAGGCAGAAGTTGTCATCGTTGCAATGGTGCAACCAGGGGTAGAAGTCGTGTACAGGGTGAGGAAAATCGTCCGCAGCTTCCTTGACGCCGAGGATGGAAACGCCTCGGTCGAGTTCACCGTGCTTCTGCCGGTTTTCATGGGGCTGGTCGTCTTCGCCGCGGACACGGCAACCATCTTCACGCGTCAGTCGAACATGCTGAGCGTTTCCCAGCAGACGGCCCGGATCGTTTCCCGCCACGCGCTTGACGCCGAAGCGGCCGAGGTCTTCGCCTCGGGGCTTCTGCGTCAGGGTGGCTACAGTCCGGACGTGACGGTGGATATCGATTCGGACACGCAGATCGTGACGGTGGTGATCAGCGCGGCCTCTGATGAGATTGCGCCGTTTGGGATCATCAGCCGTGCTCTCGGCAGAGAACTGACGGTCTCCGTATCCCAGGCGCTCGAGCCGACATGAATTCGCCCCGCACGCACGCGATCCGCCGCGCCCTGCGTGACGAGTCCGGCGGAGTCACCCTCCTTGCGCTTTTCTCCCTGCTACTGACGGTGATGTGCGTCGGCTTCGCAATCGATGCTTCGAACCTTTACCGCCACCAGGCCATGCTGCGGGCAGCGTCGGATGCGGCGGCACATGCCGGCGCTACTGCCCTGGCCCGCGGAGCGACGGAACGCGCCGCCAAGGATGCCGCTATGGACGTCCTGGCGCGCAACACTGCGGTCGACCCCGAAAGCCTGCTCGCCAACCCTGAAAAGGATCTGAGCGCGGTCGTGGTGAACCCGGCCGATGGGACCCTGACCAAGCCCGATCCTGACACGCCGGCCAATGCCATTCTGGTCAACGTTCAGCAAAGCGAGGCTGCCCGCAATCCCATCCCCACCCTCTTGCTGGGTCTCTTCGGCTTTGACCACTGGTCCGCAGGTTCGGCCAGCGTTGCAGTCGTCGCCCCGACGCGACGCTGCATGAATGCAAGCGGTCTCTACGCGCAGGGCCCGATCAGGCTTGGCCCGAAAGATGCAGGGGCGCAGCTTGGCGATTCCGTCTGCGTCCACAGCCAGGCGGCGCTTGACCTGCCGGACGCTCGGTCGTCCGATGAGGGAAAACCCTTGGTCAGCCTTCCGTCGCGCGCCGATTGCGCGGGCAAGGCCTGCGCCGCCGCCGCAGAGATGAACCTGATCATGCCCGAGGCTGGAACCCGCATCACCCGGCTGACAGAGGGTTTCACCAAGCCGGACGTAAGGCTAGCCGAAGAACGCGCCTTCTTTGCAAGTCGGCCGATCGCGCGCGATCTCGAACCCTTGCTGGAAGTCGGGGCTGACGCGACCGGCCTTCGCACGGGCAGCGTCGTGCCGCTCTCCCCCTTCCGTTTCCGTCTGTTGCGCGAGGTGCCGTCCGGGCTGGTGTATCAGGTCCTCTGCGGTCAGCCGGATGCCGAGATCGCAGAGGATGGCATAGAAGAGCTCGTGATCGGCGAATGGCCCGAATCCCCGGCGCTGCGCGATGCCGTACTGGTCACGAACTGCCCGATCCGCCTTGCGGATCACGCCCGTATCGAAGGGGCGCTCGTGATCTCGACGGCTGCCGACGGCGGGTTGGCCTATGCAAGCCCCGGCGCCCGGATCGGCGATCCCGCGCGCAACTGCGATGCAAGCCTCCGAAGCGTTATGATGGTCATGGGCGACCTCGAGCTGCCGTTCCATCTCATGGCCTCGAACATCGCTGTGGTGGCGTCAGGCAGCGTCAAGTTGGGAAGGCCTGACGACAGGTTCTCCGGCGTGTCCCGCGGGCTCGCCGTCCATGCCGGTGGAATGATCATCGGCAGCAGCAACACGGTTCTTGCCGCTTGCCCAGGTGCGGAAGATCCGCTCTTGCCGTCGCTGCGCGTCATCAGCCACACGATGCCACCGCTTGACGGCTGGATCACCTCCATCACGCCCGAGGAAGAGGTCGACCTGCCAGGGGTCCGACCCGACCGGCTGTCGATGCAGGACGGACAAAGCTGACATCACCAAGCGAAGCGATTTGTCGAGTTAGCGGGGACAGCACCCGCCAGGCTGTCCCGGCCCGATCACCGATCGGCCACGTCACCGTTTTGGCGCATCCCTTCCAGCCAGACGCCTTCACCTGCAACACTGCCGCGGATCAGAAACCCCGGTTCGGCAACTTCAGGATGCTCTTCAGCCCAGTCCCGGAACCGGTCGTTGGTAACGATCCGCGCGCCGAAGTCGCGCGCCGTGGTCAAAAGCCACGGATCGGGCGGACTGCCCTTCGGGACGACAAGCACCTGGTCGGCGGGAAGTTCAAGGATGCGAGCCAACTCGTCCTTACCCAGGTGCCGCCCGACAAGCTTCCAGCCGACGTTGGCATCAAAGACCACGCCGGGGTCCAGCCCCCTGGCCTTCAGCGCCGCGACGACGCGACGGACCGGCTCGATCTGAGGTGTGTTGTCTTCCCAATGCATCACGTTGGACCCGTCGACCAGGATCCAGTTCCTGTCGCGTTGCGGCTTGAGGCCCTTGTCAGGCGGGTGGCGCTGGTCGGGTGTGTCGACCCTGCGCTCTTGTCCCTGCTTCCGCCACAGGAAGACGAAGACACCCCCGATCAGGATCAGGAAAACAAGCTCGGGAAAACCCACACCTGCCAGTGTCAGCTGCGGCGGGCGAAGCGTCAGCATATCGACGAGCGGCGACGGGGTGACAAGGCCGGACATCCGCAAAGGTTAAGGGGACCGGACCTGCCACGTAAAGTCCCGCTTTTCTGCGCCCGGTCGGTCAGAAGACCGCCGTAACTTCGTACATCACCGGCTCGAAGCCTCGGCACAGGTCGTTTATCGCCCGGTTTCGCGCGCGCATCTCAGGGGTACGGAGCATGGCCTGGTAATCCTCACGCGAACGCCACTGGGAGTAGTTGCAGATCCGCGTACGGGCGTCATTCATGTGCAGCCCTGCGGCCACAAAGCCGGGCTGGTGGCGGATGCAGTCGCGATAGGCGGCTTCCAGCGCCTCGATCAGGTCGAAGGCGGTGGCAGGCGTGGTCTCGAAGGTGGTGATGACGGTTTGCCCTTGGAAATCCTTGACAATCTGCGGCATGTCGGCCTCCCTCTCCTGCACTGATCTTGCCACGGATGGGGAGCAAAGGCATGAAGTTTCTTGACCCGAATGACCCCTTCTTCCGGCATGCCTGGGTGCGCTGGGTCTCGGTTCTCTTGCCGCTCTTCTGGGGAATCATCGAGCTTTTCGTGATGGAGTCGCCCTTTTGGGGCCTTCTCTTCCTCGCGGCGGGCACCTATGCGGGATGGCAGCTCTTCTACGTCCGCGACCGTGACTGAGACCAGCCAAGGCGTGGCCTCAGTCCATCCATGACGGCAGCGCCTCTTCGACGATCTGCGGTTCGGCAAGGTAGACCGCGCCCGTGACCAGTGCCAGCACCAGAAGGACGGCAAAGGCGATCTTCCAGATCGACCAGGGCCGTTCGCCCTGAACCTCTCCGGTCTGGCCATTGACGACGAAACGATAGCTTTTCCCGTTGTACTTGTAGGCCGCCATCCAGACCGGCAGCAGGATGTGCTTGAAGGTCTCGTTCCGCCAATCGGTGTCGATTGCACTGATCCGCTGCTCGTCCCCGCCGATCGCGCGGCGCACGTCGCTGCGGATCACGTCGGCCATCCGCTCCCGCGCCTGGGCGTGGCCGTCGGCAAGCGGCACGGTATATCCTTCGGCCTGAAAGCCGGCCAGGTATTCCGGCGTGTAAGGAACCAGCTTGCCCAGGTCCCAAGGCGTCAACTCGTCTCCCAACCGCCGAGGCAGGCTGTGCGACGCCATGATCAGCACATCGTCGAAATCGCGCGCCACCCGGCCCGACGCGGGATACCAGCGCGTGTGGCGCACCTGTTCCTGCCGCTGTTCGGTCCGGCCATTGACGCGGACGGTCACGGTTCGCGTCTCGTAGTAATACTCGCCGCGCTGGCCGCTGTAGCGGCTGGCGGTGTCGGCATCAAAGGTCCAGAAGGGCGTATAGATCCCGGTCATCGCCCGCCCCTTACGGGCATATTCCAGAAGCGTCCCCGGCGCGAACCAGAGGCTGCCCATCCAGGCGATCATCGCCTTGCGCGCCTCCGCTTCGGTCAGGACAAAGGGCAGCACGGCCTGCGGCTTGATGATGCGATGACTGCCGGTGTCCAGCACCACCGGAGTCGCGCAGAACGGACACTCGGTGGCATGCGTCGCTCCCCGGATCTCGACCTGGGCGCCGCAGTTCGGGCAACTCGTGGTCCGGACCTCCGCCATGTCGCCGGCCGACAGGTCGTCGCGCAGACCGCGGACAAGATCAAGCTCGCGCAACGCCTCCGCACGCGACCACGGGGTATCCGGGACAATGGACTGGACATGCCCGCAATGCGAACAGGTCAGGCTGGTCTGTCCCGGCGCATAGCGCAGCTGCGCGCCGCATTGGGCACAGGGCCAGCGGTGTTCCTGCGGCGCGGACATGGCTCGTCAGGGTCTAGGCGGCGGGGGCGGCACACTGTCCAGCAGGCGGACAAGATCGGTGTCGGCGGCCATCTTCCAGCCGTCCTGACCGGCCGTCCAGACCATGGAGGCCCGGCTCAGCCGCCCTTCGGCCGCCATCCGCGCAAGCTCGGCCTCGCCAAAAGGGCCGGACGTCGCGCCGTTTTCGGCCAGGTGCCACGCCCGCGCGCCGGGGGCCGGAGGAGGGGCCGGGGGCGGCGCTGGCGGAGCCGCAGGTGCAGCCCCCCAGGGTCCGGCGTTCTGCGCCATCGCGGCGCCCATCCCCATCCCCATCCCGGCCCCCATGGCCGCGCCCATCGCCGACCCGGGCTGATCCAGTGCCTCGGCTGCGTTGAACTGCATGTACTTGTTCAGATCGCCCGCCACCCCGATCGAGGTCCGCTTGTCCAGCGCCTTCTCCACTTCCTCTGGCAGGCTGATGTTCTCGATGTAGAACTCGGGGATCGAAAGGCCGTATTCCGCGACCTGCGGCGCAATCGCATTCGCGATGATCTTGCCCAGGTCGCCCAGGTTCGCCGCCATGTCCAGAACCGGGATCCCCGACTTGGCCAGCACCTGCGCGGCCGCCTGCACGATCACGTTGCGGATCTGTCTGCTGATCTCGTCCGAGGTGAACTCGCCGTCCGTCCCGACGATCTCGGTGATGAACTTGCCGGGGTCCGAGACCCGCATCGAATAGGTCCCGAAGGCGCGCAGGCGGACCGGCCCGAATTCCGGGTCGCGCGTCATGATCGGGTTCTGCGTGCCCCATTTCTGGTCGTTGAACCGGGTCGTGTTGACGAAATAGATCTCGGACTTGAACGGCGACTGGAACCCGTGGTCCCAATGCTGCAGCGTGGTCAGGATCGGCAGGTTGTTGGTCTCAAGCATGTAGAGACCGGGGCTGAAGACATCCGCCAGCTGTCCCTCGTGGATGAAGACCGCAGCCTGCCCTTCACGCACCGTAAGCTTGGCGCCATACTTGATCGCCTGACCGCGCCGGTCGAACCGCCACACCATCGTGTCGCGCGTGTCGTCCAGCCAGGAAATGACATCGATGAATTCGCCTTTGAGAAAATCGAAGACCATGGCTACCTCCCTGAGGGTTCGGTCAACTTTCACCGCCCATCAGGCGGCGCGCAAGGGATTCGACGACGGGACGTGCCTCCTCCGGAGACATGCCGGGGCGAAGCTCGGGTGAGTATAGCATCCGCAGCAATAGCTCGTCATGGTCCGTCAGCAACGCGAACTCCTCGTCGTCGTTGAAGATCGATGGCCGCGCCCGTGGCGAATCGTTCGGCAGCCCCAGACCCTGGGTCAGTTCCTCGTGCAGGCAGGACAGACGCAAGAGGTCGGGATGCTCTGACCGGATCACGGCGAAGGCCCGCGTGTAGTCACCCGAGTTGCCGGCAGACAGCGCATAGACCAGGCAATAGGTCGATCTCGGCATGTTGGTGATGCCGGCCACGTCGCTCGGTGACAGGCTCGGCAGGAAGGCCTGGATCTTCGGCCCCAGTGCCTCGCGTTCGTCTTCCGAGACGACATGGATCAGGAAGTTCGGATTGGCATCGTCCAGCCCGATCGGATGACCGGTGATCGCGGACAGTCGCGCCGCAAAGCTGGCGATGCGCGCAAGATCCGTTGCCCGACGATCGGGTGCCACGCTGTCGCCGAAACGTACACCGATCCGAACCGGCCCCTCCCAGCGTCGCAGTCTGCTCGCGGTCTCCTCTCGCACAAAGCCGCCGTCGCCGCGTCGATACTCGTCGAACAGGGCGATTCGCATGAAGTTCTCGGCAAGCATGCGATCGGTGAACGGAATGTTTGTCCCCGGGTCGCTGCGCATCATACCCTGGGAAAGCAGAACCTGCTGGACCTGAGCATAATAGGCCATGGCCGCTGCGCTTTTCGCCGTCGGCGGGGCGGGGGCAACCACTGGCGCAACCACGACGGTCGGTTCGCGCGGGGCAGGAACCTCACAGGCGGCAAGCGCAAGGCAGGCGGCTCCGGCCACCAGCGTCGTCGATTTTCGGGACAGCGCCATTTGGGCAGAGGGTTTCCTCAAGCGCTGGGGGCCGTCTGTCGGGCCTTGGCCGAGGCAAGCGTGTCGCGCAATTCGGCCTCCATCTTCACCAGTTCCGCCTCGGCCGCTGCCCGGCGGGCCTTGCCCTCGTCGGCGATGGCAAGGCTTTCGTTGATCGTGGCGATCAGCGTCTCATTCGCGGATTTCACCGTCTCGATGTCGAAGACGCCCCGCTCCATCTCCTCGCGCACCACCTTGTTTGCCGCCTGCAGATTCTCGGCGTTGGACTTCAGAAGCTCGTTGGTCAGGTCGTTTGCCTCACGCACCGCCGTCGCCGCCTCTTTCGACCGCTGGATGGTCACAGCCTGGGCCAGCTGCGTCTCCCACAGCGGCACCGTGTTGACGAGGGTCGAGTTGATCTTGGTCACAAGGCTCTTGTCGTTCTCCTGCACCAGCCGGATCGAGGGCAGCGACTGCATCGTGACCTGCCGGGTCAAACGCAGATCGTGGATCCTGCGTTCCAGATCGTCCCGCGCCGAGCGCAGGTCGCGCAGTTCCTGCGCTTTCATCACCTGGTCTGCCTCGGGGGCGGCGGCCACTTCGGCCTCCTTGGCGGGGATGGTCGTGCTGTCGGTCTCGGCCAGCTTCGCCTCGCCCGCGGCGATGTAAAGCGCCAGCTCGTTGTAGAAGGTCAGGGTCTTTTCATAAAGGATATCAAGGCTCTTGATGTCCTTCAGCAGCGTATGCTCGTGGCCCAGAAGCTCGCTGGTGATCTTGTCGATCTGGCCCTGCACGTCCTCGTATTTCGCGACGAACTCGGCAAACGGGGCCGCCCGGCCCAGAAGCCGCTCCCACCAGCTCGCCTCGCGGCGCAGGTCCAACTCGTCGGTCGAAAAACCGCGGATCGTGGTGACGATCTTGCGCAGGCTATCGCCTGCCGGGCCCACGTCCTTGTTCTTCACATCCTGCAGCATCGCCTGGCTGATGACCTGCAATTCCGCCTGCGCGCCCGACCCGAACGAGATGATCGACTGTGTGCTGGTCAGGTCCACCTCTGACATCTTCTTGCGGATCGCCTCCGCCTGCGGGGCGGGGGCGGCCTCCAGCGGCACGACCTCGGCCATAGGTTCGGGCAGGATCACGGCGGTGACCTTCTCCACCTCGGTCAGAAGGGCGGCGGCGCTGGACTGGACGGTCTCGGTCATCGGAATTCCCTTTCCTGTGGTCAGGTTTCAAGCTTCAGGCGATCGCGCAGAACCGCAATCTCGACGTCAAGGTCGGTCCGGCTGTTCGTCAGGAACGCGGTCGTCTTCTGGGCGAAGGTCGTCTCAAGGTCGGTCAAGAGCGCCTCATAATCAGCGCGGGCGGCGGCATCGCGGGTCTGGGCATAATGGTCGGCGAACTTTACCGTCGCATCGCGCGCACCCATCAGGTAGACCGAAAGGTACTTGCGCCCGGCTGTCAGGTCGCCCGGGTCGCCCTCGATGGTGCGGAAAAGACCCCGTGCCGTGGCGGCGAACTGGTCCACCCGCCGTTCCAGTCCGCGATCCTTCGCGCGCAGGATGGCGTCCTTCATGGCGGCAAGGTGCTTTTCACCCTCTTCCACCGCCTGCGCCACGCGGTTGACCTGAAAGCTGTCGATGCCTTCCATCCCCTTGTCGGACATGGGGTCCAGCCCGAAGGCGCCCAGATGCAGGGCAGCCCCGAAAACGGCATAAAGTACAGGATAAACAATACCTTGATCGGCGATCACCCCACCGATCGCCAGCGCGGCGCCGGTCAGGACTGCTCCCGCCAGCTTCCGCGGAAAGGCCGGGCGGCGTGCCACCTTGCGGTCATTGTAGGCGGCCTCTGCCTTCAGCCCCTCGCGCGCCAGCCAGGCCGCAAGGATCAGGCATCCCCCGGCCAGAAGACCCAGCAGCATCTCGCGCGGGCCGTCGCCGAAAGCGGGAAACAGGAACAGGAAGGCCGTCAGAAACAGGACCGTCGCACGCCAGCCGCCGCGGGGCTTTGGCTCGGCCAGGATCGGCGGACCCGCCTTCTGCGACCCGCCACCCTGCGGGGAATACTTGCCGCCGAACCTCTCGGCCATCAGGCGCCCCCCGACCAGGCCACATAGGCGACCAGCGCCACTAGCAGGGCAAGCGAAAGGTTCTTCAGTCCCGATCCTGACATGCCCGTTTCCCGTCTTCGGCCAGACGCGCGAACCTTAGCCGATGCCCGCCCGCCATGCCAGCGGAAGCGACGGGGAATCGGCGGCAAATTGGTGTCCGGCGGGTGCCCCTCAACCGCCCCGTGGTCCCTTCGGTCGGGGACCGGGTCTCGGCGCGGACCGGCCCGGGCGGGCAGGGGAGGGGCCCCGGTCGGCCGCAGGTTTGCCTGCCGACCCCCGCGTCGCCTTTTGCCAGGCTTCGGAAAGGCGGCGCTGCCCTTCGCCCGGTTTCAGCGTCACCTTGGGCTTCGCCGCCCCCTCGGCACCGGCCCCCTTCGCCGCGGGTCGCGGCGCGCGGCGCAGGGCTGGCTTCGGGGATGCCTCGTCGCCTTCTCCGCCCAGCCCAAGCTGGTCGCGCAGGATGCGGGGCTTCACTTCCTCGACCTCGCCCGGCTTCAGCTCGTTCAGCCGGAAGGGCCCGTAGGACACCCGGATCAGCCGGTTCACGGTCAGCCCGATATGGGCCATCGCACGGCGGATTTCGCGGTTCTTCCCTTCGCGCAAGCCCACGGTCAGCCAGGCGTTCGCCCCCTGGTGGCGGTCGATCTTCACCTCCATCGGCTGGAACTTCTCGCCATCGATGGTGATGCCTTTCCGCAGGGGCTCGATCTCGGGCTCGGTCGGGTTCCCGTTCACCCGCACCCGGTATTTCCGCAGCCAGCCGGTCGAGGGCAGCTCCAGCCGGCGCTTCAGCTCGCCGTCGTTGGTCAGCAGCAGAAGACCTTCCGAATTCAAGTCCAGCCGCCCCACCGACATCACCCGGGGCATGTCCTCGGGCAGGTGGTCGAAAACCGTGTCCCGGCCCTTCTCGTCCGAGGCCGATGTCACTAGCCCCTCGGGCTTGTAGTAAAGCCAGAGGCGGGGCGGTTCGGGCTGGCCGACCGGCTCTCCCTTGACGGTGATCTTGTCCTTCGGCGTGACATTCAGGGCAGGCGAGGTGATGACCTTCCCGTTGACCGAGACTTCCCCCAGCTCGATCATCCGCTCGGCCTCCCTTCGCGAGGCGACGCCGGCGCGGGAGAGGACCTTGGCGATGCGTTCGCCCTCGGGGGTCTCGGGCTTTTCTTTTCCGGCCATGGGCGTCATCCTTCGGGCCTTGGGTAGGCCGGGCGGGCAGGGTATCGAAGCGGGCATGAAAGAGCAACGCGAAGGGTTCCGGTCCCATATGGCCGCCGCGCTGGAGGAGGCGCGGGCGGCGGCTGCACGGGGGGAGGTGCCGGTGGGCGCGGTGATCGTGCGGGACGGCCTCATCGTCGCGCGGGCGGGGAACCGGACGCGGGAGCTGGCCGACCCCACGGCCCATGCCGAGATGCTGGCGATCCGCGAGGCCTGCCGGCTGGCGGGGTCGGAACGACTGGGGGGCCACGATCTTTACGTCACGCTGGAGCCCTGCCCGATGTGTGCCGCGGCCATTTCGGCGGCGCGGATCGGGCGGCTTTACTATGGGGCCGCGGACCCGAAATCGGGGGGCGTTGCCGTCGGGGCGCGGGTCTTCAGCCACCCCCAGTGCCACCATGTCCCCGAGGTCTACGACGGGATCGGGGCGGGCGAGGCAGAGGCGCTCTTGAAGGCGTTCTTCGCGGACCGGCGGTGAGTGACCACAGTGGTCAAAATTGGAATATCTTTATATATCAATAGTTTGCTTGTGGACGTTTACCATTTGGAAAGGTGTGTCCACAGGCGTTTGCACGCATTTCCCGACGGCTGACCGACCGCCTGCCGCGAACGGGTTTTCTGCGAAAACCCGGAGTTGTCGCAGAAAACTCGTGAGCGGCACGGCAGGTCAGATGCGGATCGGATCCAGCACCTCATGCTCGATCACCTCGATCCCCGGCGGCAGACCCGCACGCAGCACGGATGCATCCTGCGCGAGGATCGGGAAGGTCTTGTAATGGCAGGGGATCACCCAGCGGAAGTTGAACCATTTCCGCGCGGCCCAAGCGGCGCGGTCCATGTCCATCGTGTAATGCCCGCCGCAGGAGAGGATGCCGATGTCGGGCTGGTGATATTCGGCCATCCAAGCCATGTCGGCCATGATGTCGGTGTCGCCCGAGACATAGATCGTGTGGCCTTCGCCCGCGATCATGAAGCCTGCCGCCGAGCCAGCGGGCAAAAGGCCCCTGTCGCCGAAGTCGATGCTGGCGGAATGGACGGCGTTGACCATCGTGACCTTCGCCCCGCCAAGGTTGAGCGTGCCGCCCTTGCCGAAGCCGACCGTCTGGACGCCCTGGCCGTTCAGCCATTCCGAGACCTCGTGGATCGCATGCACCTTGACGCCAAGTTTCCCCGCCAGCCGCGCCGCATCCGAGGCGTGGTCGCCGTGGGCATGGGTCAGAAGGATATGGGTCGCCCCCGCCACCGCCTCATCCTCACGTTCGCCTGGAAACATCGGGTTGCCGGTCAGCCAGGGGTCGACAAGGAGGACGGCGTCCTCGATCTCGATCCGAAAGCCGGAATGGCCAAGCCAGGTGATCTGCATGGGACGCTCCTTCAAACGTGGTCGGGAAGGCGCTACCATCCGGGACTGACGGCAGGATGACAACCCTGCGCTTCCGGATCGGCCGGCGTGGGCGGATGCTCGCCGCCCGGTAGGGTAGGAATGTGGGGTAACAAGAAGGACTGAAGATGGCCGAGGCACTGCCCAAAGTCTGGAACACGAGATTTCCCAGCGATTCAAGAGCATTTGCAGATCTAAACTATCGGCTTTTGAACAACGAGCTTTCAAACCGCGTACTTGTGTCAGACGCATTTCACTATCCCGATGGCAAGCCATTGCCTGCCGGCCTTGTGCCCGTGTGCATCTTTTCGGAGGTATCGGGGGATCCCCTGAAAGCGCGGAATTGGGTGCGGATCACCGACGGATTGTATTTCGTCTCTGAACGGTTCCGTAATGTGCTGGTCAACTTCGATCTTGGCACAACGCAGATCATTGAGGTTCCGCTGGTGGATCGCCAAGGGGCGCAGCAACCGGGGCATTGGTACCTTTTTCACATCAGCGAAACGAAGAGCTGTCTGGTGCCAGAGCAGTCTATTGGCCTGAAGGAAAGGGAGCTTGTTCCCGGCAAGTGGGAAACAGGCTGGTTTGAAGAAGAAGTGCTTGCTGTGCGTGCCGCGTCGTCGAAAGGCGTCGATCTCTGGTTCGACCCTCACCTATCGAAGCGCATCTTCCTGTCTGACCGGCTGAAATCTGCGTTGAAAGCGGCGGGTATCCGTTCATCCGGTATGACAATGCATCGCTGCCGCGTCGTCCCATGAGCCGGCCGCAGCGGGTGCGCCTTTGACCCGAAGTCAGAACGGCCACGCCAGGTGATGTGCATGGGACGCTCCTTCAATCGTGGTCGGGAAGGCGCTACCATCCGGGACTGACGGCCGGATGACAACCCTGCGCTTCCGGATCGGCCGGCGTGGGCGGATGCTCGCCGGTTGGTTGGGCAAGGTGGGGAATGCGGGTTGGCAAGGAGGATTTAAGATGGCCGAGGCACTGCCCAAAGTCTGGAACACAAGATTTCCAAGTGATACAAGAGCGTTTGCCCACCTAGATTATCAGCTCGCAGACAATGTATCACACAACCGGGTGGCTGTGTCTAATGCATTCAACTACCCTGATGGCAAGCGATTGTCAGCCAGTCTTGTGCCCGAGCGCATTTTTTCAAAAGTATCAGGAAATCCCCTGAATAAACGAGATTGGGTATACATTACCGGTGGGCTGTACTTCATTTCTGAACGGTTCCGCAATGTGCTGGTCGACTTCGATCTTGGCACATCCCAGATCATCGAGGTTCCGCTGGTGGATCGTCAAGGCGTGCAGCAACCGGGGCATTGGTACCTTTTTCACATCAGCGAAACGAAGAGCTGTCTGGTGCCAGAGCAGTCAACTGGCATAAAGAAACCTGAATATGGCGGAGCGCAGTGGGTTCCGGACTCGTCGACAGAAGAATTACTTGCTGTAGGTGCAGCATCATCTGATGGGGCAGACCTCTGGATCGACCTGCTAATGGGTAGCCGCATTTTTCTGTCTGATCGGCTGCAATCTGCGCTGAAAGCGGCGGGTATCCGTTCACCCGGAATGACGCTGCATCGCTGCATCGTCGTCCCATGAGCCGGCCGCAGCGGGTGCGACTTTGATCCGAAAGCCGGACTGGCCAAGCCAGGTGATGTGCAGGGGACGCTCCTTCGCACTATCTTCGGAAGGCGTCACCTTTCCCAAGCCAAAGGCGGATGACAATGCTGGACCCGATCGACGCCTATTGTGAGCGGACCTCTGCCGCCTATTGGGCAGAGCCCGTCAATGCGGTGACGAACGCAGCCTTCCTGATCGCCGCGGTCATCATGTGGCGGCGGACGGAAGGGTTGCCGCTGGCCCGGGCGATGTGCGTGGTGCTCGCGGCGATCGGGGTGGGGTCGTATCTTTTCCACACCCATGCCAACGGGTTGACGGCGGCGACGGACGTGGGGCCGATCCTGATCTTCATCCTGCTTTACATCTTCGCGGCCACGCGGGACCTTCTTGGTCTTGGCTGGCGCTGGGCGGCGGGGGCGGTGGTCGCCTTCTTTCCCTATGCCGCGCTGATGGTCCCCGCATTCTCCACCGCGATGCCGTTCCTTGGTTCTTCGGCCGGATATGCGCCGATCCCGGTCCTGATCCTCGGCTATGCCGCGGCCCTCTGGCGGCGGTCACCGGCGACGGCAAAGGGCATGGCGCTGGGGGCGGTGATCCTGATCGTCAGCCTGACCTTCCGGACGCTGGACGAACCCCTGTGCGACCTGACGCCTTTCGGCACGCATTTCCTGTGGCATATCCTGAACGGCCTGATGCTGGGCTGGATGATCGAGGTCTACCGCCGCTATTGCCAAACCGGGACCTGAGGCCATCCGGTTCAGCATGCCGATTAATCCTTTTCGGGCGGAACGGCCTGCCGGCCCGGATGCCGGCACGGTGCCCCTTCAACGCGTTCATCCGGAAGATTGCCGACCGGCTGAGGCGCGGTGAAGGCAGAGAGTCTGGACCCGGTCGGAAGCGGAGAGCAGGCCTCACCTGCGTCCGCAGCTGGTCTGGCGGTATTGATGGCGACGACGGCGCTGCTGTGGCAGAATGGACGGTATCAGACAGCGCGGAATGACGGGTCCGGTTGCAGCGGGCCAATTGCGAAACGGGGAAACGGAGAGGGACCATGATCAAGCCTGGGATCTATCGCTGGAACGGAGCCACGGACGGAATCGACCACCTCTACGAGGTGATCGGCGTGGCACTGGACACCGTTCACAAGGAAGGAGAGGTCCTCGATGCGCAGAAGCATGTGACACAGTTCATGGAAACCGTCGTCTACCGCGCGACCTACAAGATCGACGAACCTTTGCTCATCAGCCAGTTCGGCCCCTTTCCGATGTTCACCCGGACGCTTGAAAGCTTCAACGAGGTGATCGACCTGCCCAACGGCGAGAAGGGTCCGCGGTTCAGCTATGTCGGGCCGGTGCCGGCCGACACCTCCAGTCCGGGCTGAAGTCAGGCGGACGCCAGCTCTTCGGCGAGCCTAGCGCAAAGCGCAAGACCTGCTGCTTCGGCCCTTCGGCCGATCCGTTCCAGTTCGATCTCGGCCGCGGAACTGCGTCCGTTGGCCATGGTGCGGGCAAGGTCAATGTAGAGGGCCGACCAGCCAAGCGGCTCGGGCGCCGTGAAGGCAGTGAGCCGCGCTGCATAGGCCTGAGCCACCGTCCAGTCGCCGGCAAGGAGACTGGCCTCGATCGCATCGCGGTAGAACCACAGGTGATTGTGGCTGACGCAGCCCATTTCCAGAAGCGCCGAACCCCGAGCCAGGGCTTCCTGCCTGACTTCGACGCGCTGCGCAGCAAGGGCCAGCGTGCCAAGCGACCAAGGGCCGGCAAAAGCACGCGCGGCGTCGTTCTCGAGGCTGATCTCGACCGCTTCGCGAGCGAGGCGTTCGGCCTTCTGGGTTTGACCGGCGATGCGGCAGAGCCGGGACTGGAAGCTCAGGCATTCCGGCAGGAAACGCCGGGCCCCCAGCCGCTCAACAAGATGCGAGGCGGCCTCGGCCTCGGCTTCGGCCTCACTCAGTCGCAGCATCTCGATCAGGGCCGGTGCGGCTGCCGTGCGGGCGACCAACTCGGCGCGCGCCTGCCGCGAGACGGTCGAAGCCCGGATCGCCTCGGCGCAGTCGTCTGCAGCGTCCTTGGGCTGGCCGCAGTAGAAGGCGGTGAGGCCACGCAGCGCGAGGTTGGGGTTGGCGAACTGCAGCAGGCTGTTCTGGCGGCACCGGTCGACGCATTCGCTGAAATGGTCATGCGCCGTGGACATGCGACCGCGGGCATACTCGGCGTCACCGAGACCGCTCAGTGCCTTGACCTCAAGCTCGATAGATCCGGCGATTTTCGCCAGCCGCAGCGACTGGCGTTGCTCATCAAGACATGCCTCGACCTGTCCGCGCGGGAAATGCAGGTCGCCGCGCCGTCCGTGGATCTGGGCCAGCGCCTTCATCAGCGCCTGACGCTCGGCGATTGCTTGGGCCAGGTCCAGAAGGGCCATGGCCTGATCGGCCTCGGAGGCGTCCCGCATGCTTTCGACCATTCCGATCAGCGCTTCGCAACGGCCTTCGTCATGCGGGGCGACGTCACGCGCGCGTGCATAGGCCTCGACCGACGCGGCACTCTGGCCGAGCGAGCGCAGGATCTGCCCATGGCAGCTGTGCAGATCGAACAGCATCTGGGCATCCTGCGCTATGCTGATAGCGCGCAGGACATATTCAAGCGCCTGCTGGTTGTGGTGAATTTCCTGCCGGCTGCGGGCAGCTTCGAGATAGACCGCAGGGGCGTCCGGGTCGCCAGCCTTGTCGAGGTGTTCTGCCGCCAGGCCGGTGTCGGTCTTGCGATAGTAGCCGGCGGCGGCCTTGTGCAGCTGCCGCGCGGTCGACCGGACCAGCGAGGAATAGGCCCCGTCCCGGATCAGCGAATGCGAGAAACGGTAGCCGCCACCATCAGGCCGGATCAACTGGCCCTCGATCAACTGGCGCGGGTCGTACTCGGGCATGCCCGAGACATGCCGGAGCGCATCAAGATTGAAGACCTGACCGATTGCAGACGCAGCCTGCAAAGCCGCGCGATCGGGGGCCGAAAGACGATCCATCCGGGAAAGAATCAGACTTTGAATCGTCGCCGGCAGGGCCATGCGGTCCTGTAACTGGATCGAGCGCAGGAGCTGTTCCAGGAACAATGGGTTGCCGTCGGCCCGCGCTACGCATTCCTCGACCATCGGCGAGGGATCGGACATGAGCTGGAGGGCCAGCCGCTGGCTGTCCGAACGGCTGAGCGGTGCGAGGTTGATCTCTACCAGCGGGACACCGTGTAGAAGGCCGCGCCAGGCGCCCTGAATCGGATCATTCTCGATCCGTGTGCTCATCACCATGACGACTGGGGTTTCGGCGATATGCTCCAGGAGGTACAGGAGGTAATCCAGCGTCACCTGGTGAGCCCATTGCAGGTCGTCCACGAAGATCAGCAGCGGCGCACGTCGGCTGGTTCTGACGACAAGGTTTGCGAGCGTTGATTTCTTGCCTTCCCAGCGCGTGCGATAATCCATCGCATCGAAGGCAGCCTTCTGGTCCTCGGGGATCGCTGCACCGACGAATTCATGCAGGAACAGAAGCTGTTCGGGGTCCACAAGGCGATCATCCTGAGCCCGCGTGACCGCCTTGAGACGGTCCTCGCTGCGGCTTTTCTCAGGCAGGCCAAGGAGGCTTCGCACCAGCATGCGTATTGCGTCCTGTCCCTCACCCGCCCCGAAATCGAGAATCTGCGCGCCATGCACCGAAAAACCCTGGCCGGTCGCGACCGCTGCGAATTCCTCGATCAGCCGTGTCTTGCCGACGCCCGCTTCTGCCCGGATCAGAACCGCCTCGCCGCGAAGCTGTTCAACCATCGCCGCGAGGATCGACCGGAACTGCCGGACATGGGAATCGCGGCCGACCATGGGCGTTCGCTGCCATTGCCGCCCAGCAAGATCGCTTTCCGTGACGCGCCAGGCCATAATGGGCTGGCCGTCAGGCTCGTCCGCGGCGACCATGACCTGTTCACAGGCAAGCTTGCCTTCGACCACAATGCGCACTGAATCGGAAATGAGCGTCTGGTTCGCCGGGCAGTTCTCTTGCAGCAGGGCCGCAAGGTTCACCGAGTCTCCGACGACAGTGTACTCTCGGCTGACACCTCCCACTGCACCCGCCAACACCTCGCCCGAGGCGATGCCGACGTGGATCGAGATTGGGGTGCCATCCTTCAGGACGAGTTTCCTTACCGCCGAATGAAGCTCGATGGCCGAACGAACAGCGCGCATCGGATCATCGCCATGTGCAACCGGCGCGCCGAAGAGAGCCATGACAGCATCACCGATATGCTTGTCGACCCGGCCGCCGAAGCTTTCGATCACACTGTCGGCAATCGCGAAATAGTCTTGCAGAAGCGCATGCGCATCCTCGGGGTCCAGCGACTTCGATATCTCGGTGAAGCCACTTATGTCGGCGAACAGGATCGTGACCTGCCGTCGTTCGTTGCGGGCATCCTCGCTGGCGACCGGGGGCAGCGGCGGACGCGAAGGCGCGGCCTCGGTCGCCGGTCGTGGCGGAGGAACTGTCGGCCGCGCCGTCCTGGTTGGATCCGCCGGTTGAACAGCGCCGAGGGCCGCACCGCATCCGCCGCAAAAACGGTCATCGGGATCATTGTTGAACCCGCACTCTCCGCAGGCCACCTCAAGCCCGGCACCGCACGATGCGCAGAACTTGCGCCCCTTGCGGTTCTCGGTCTTGCACTGACCACAGATCATGGTCGCCTCATCCCATGTCCCCCGGCGTTCTTGCCATTGTCAAAGCACCCGATAGACATCGTAGATCGGACCGCTTTTCTCGCGGTGGCACCCGACGCCCACGGCCAGCATGCCGTTAAGCGCGGCATGGCGCGGCGCGTCGGTCTGAAACCTGGGCGTGATCCGGAAATATGCCTCGCCCGGGTCATGGGGCGTGCCGACCGCCCGGGCCGGAGGTGGGGTGCCAGACGGCAAGCGAAGGCTGACCCCGGTGTAGGACATGCGGATCGGGTGGTCGGGATCGTCCTCGGGCAGGATCAGAAGCGTGCAGTCAAGGAGCACCAGCCCTGAAGCCGTTATCGTGCTGAGATCGCCGCCAGCTTGTGAGACCGCGCCCGAAAGGCCGGGCCCCGTCACGGTTCCGCCCGTGATGGGAACGACGACAAGATCGCCGTCGGGCATCTTGGACAGCTTTAGCGGGGGGGTGGTCTCGATGACGATGCGAAACAGGTATTCTGTCGCGAGCGGCATCTGCGGCAGCGGGGGCAAGGCATCCGTCATCGGCTGGCCTCGGGAGGACGGAAGTTCGGGGCATAGGTCCGGCCTGCCGCGTCGCCGGGAATCGGGGTCTGCATCAGCTTGCGCGCCGGTTCCTGCATGGTGAACATCGTTCCGATCGCTGCGACAAGATGCCCCTGATCGCCGGTCGCCCAGAGATCGTGCAACTGCTGAAGAAGCAGGGCGTAGGCGCCGTCGAACTCGGCCAGGAGGGCCGCCACAGCTGGCGGAGCCTTGGCCGGGTCATGGCCGCCGCGAGGAACCTCGGCCACGGGCCAGACCTCGGGCCAGGCGACCGGGTCCCCGGTAAACCCCCAGAGGCCGTTCTCCGGTAGAAGTCCGATCCCCTTGCCCTCATGGATCTCAAGGAAGCGGTAGAAATGCGCCAGTTCCGGCTTGCCGGTGACCTTGTCCATGCCTTGATGCGGGTTCATAGCCGTGCCTTCGCCCTGATGGCGGATCATCGATATCGCGTCCTTGACTTCGGGCAGGCTGCGCACCGCATACCACGACAGTGGCCCAGAGATCTGCCGGTCGGTCGACAGATCGGGCTTCAGCGTCTGAAATGCCGCAAGGATGCAATCATAAAAGGCACCGATCCCTGCCGCGCCATCCTCGGCCGGATCAAGCTCTGCAGCCTGCATCAGTTCGGCGGTTTCCTTTGAGAGGTCGGCCTCGGGCCGCTCGATCGTCATGAAGGCCTTGACCACCTCGCGCGTGAGTCCTGATAGCCCGACCCGAAGCGAGGGGTGGACTCCCCCCGGCAACGGTCCGGGATAGACCGGCGGGAAGTTTGCGCTAAGAAGCGGTGGCGTTCCTCCGATGGCGACCAGCATGTTGCAGGCCAATGCCATGTGCAGCATCTCTTCCTGCACGATGCCGCGGATCGCCAGAGCGACGGGTGTGCTCTGGTCCTTGATCGACCAGAGCGCGGTCAGATAGGGCGGGATAGTCGAGAACTCCAGCTGGATCGCGGTTTCCAGCGCCCGGTGCAGCCAGTCCATCTGCGCCGCGCGGCCAGCCTGCGCGTCGACGGCCCATTCTTCTACCAGGCTCCCGACATGCGGGGTTGACTGATCCATGTGCGTTGCAGTCATGCTACCGTCTCCGCCTTGAGAGACGAGGCGCGTGCCCCGGTGGTCGCCTGCCCGCCGTCAAGATGATCGGCCAGCCGGAAGGCCATGGCGACCAGGGTCAGCGTCGGGTTCACCGCGCCGACCGACGGGAAGACAGCGTTCGAAAGCACGAAGAGATTCTCCATCCCGTGCACGCGCAGATCGCCATCGGTCACACCCTGGTCGGGTGTCGCGGCCATCCGGCAGGTGCCCGATGCGTGATAGCCCGCAGCCCCTTCGATGCTGGTCGTGACCGTGGGGTAGGCGGGCATCGCCGTGAAGAACTTCTTCATCTCATCAAGGCGCTTGTGCGCGTTCTCTTCGAAGCCCCTTGCCCGATTGTAGGTGATCCGCATCGGCGCGCGCATGAAGGCGTCCGGTGCGCCCGGAGCAATCTCTACACGGTTGAAGTAGGATCCGGCTTCTTCGATGAATGCGGACAGGCCCAGCGTTCTTGGTCCCGTGGCCACTGCATCGATCTCAGAGCGGGTCATTCCATTCTGCATCAAACGTTCCCATTTCTGGCCGGGGGTCGTTTCGAATCGGAACATGAAGATCTTGCCCGTCGACTGCCGCGTCTCATCGTCGTATGCGCGTGACATGAGGGTCGGAAAGCCGAACTCGCTGGTCATCTTTTCCGGGTTGGAAAGTGAAACCCCTGTCACCGACAGGAAGGAATGGGAGACGAGATAGCGACCGAGAAGGTCGTAGTTGTTGCCGATGCCGGCAGAATGGCCCGGCCCACGCGAGGCCATCAGGAGCTTGGGCGATTCGTAAGCACCCGCGCAGACAATGACGGTTTCCGCCTCGACCTGACGCAGGGTCATTGTCGTTCGGTCCAGGTATTCAGCACCACTGACCCGTTTTTCGCCGTCCAGCAGAAGGCGCGTGACAGCGGCCCCGGTGCGCAGCTCGAAATTCGGAAACTGGCCCGCCTCGAGCTCCTCGGCGATGTATTGGGCGTTGAACCGGGCGCCGAGCGGGCAGTAGCGACAGGTGCCCGTCGTCATGCACTGGCGGTATCGCGCGAGCGGCATCTTGCCATGCTTCACGCCGAGAGCATCGAATGCGTTGCGGAATTCGACATCGGCCTGCAGGACCGGGTAGGCGGGCATGGGCAGCGGGCGGCTAGGGGGGTGGACCCAAGGGTCATCGCCGCCGACGTACATGAAGTCTTCGGCCTGGCAATAGTAGCTTTCCAGCGTCTCGTAATCGACCAGCCAGTCCCCACCGGTGCCTGTATTCGTCCAAAGGTGGAAGTCCTCGGGTTTCAAGCGAAGGGACCAGCCACCCCAGTGCATCGTCGTGCCACCCAGGGCGGCGATGCGGGTGGCGTGCACCTGCCAGTCCATCGCGGTTGAAGTGGAGCTGGCGGGATCATCGTAAGTGTAGTCGTAAGGCAGCCTGCCCGTGGTGACATAGTCCCACCAAAGCGACCGGTCGCGGGCGGGAATCCGGTCGCCCGCCTCGAGCATGAGGATGTTGGCCGATGGCGTCTTTTCCAAAAGCCGCTTCGCCAAGGCGACAGCCGCCACCCCCGAGCCGACCAGAAGCAGGTCGGTCTGGTCCTTCTTCATGGCGTGCCTCCCGGATGTGGCGGGTCGATGGGACGGGCGATCGCGTTCACCTGGTCATAGCGGGACCCGCCGAGGAAGCCGTTGTAGTTCCAGCCGCCGAATTGCCGGAAGCCCCCGCCGACGATCAGCACGGCGATGAATTCGTCCACGACATAATGCTTGGCATGGAGGAGCGGCGTGTCCAGCTTGGGGGCAGATCCGGGAGCTGCACGGGAAGGCGCAAACAGGAGCTTCTGCAGGGCCGTCGCCGTGTCGGCGGAAGGCTGTGCGGCTTCGAGCTCCTGAACGATGTTCAACGCGTTCTCGTATTCCCCGACATAACTCGTCAGTCCGCTGGCCTTCGTCGGCATTGCCCGCAAGTGAACATGTTCGGCCCAAGTCGAGCGGATATGCGTTGCACTGTGGGCGAACGGGTCATTCGGATCGGCCCGGTCAAGTTGCCAGGTCGTGTAGATGGCGGTTGCGATCTTCCAGAGCCCCTCGAGTTCCGAGGGTTTCAGAAGACGAGGCTGCCAGGCAATCTGGCTGTTGCCGAGGCATGAGCGCTCGTACCAGGGTTTGGTCAAGGCCGTCCTTCCCTTCTCTCTGTGCCACGCGGCACGGGCCCCGGTGAAATCTTTAACTGGGAGGAAGGTAAGGCAATTTCCGGTATTCTGTCGACTCCTGCTTTCCCGGATTGCGCCTTGCCCAATGCCTTTGCCTGCTTTGCGGCAATTGACCAAACAGAAGCATTGACCCTGAGGTTTCCTGCCTGTCATCTTCGGATCATCAATCTGCGCGAGGTCACATGCCTGCCATTGTCAAGGCCACTGCTTTCTCGAACGATCAGGTCGGCTACCTTGCTTGGAAGCTGGATGTCGAGCTTCTGCCCGGCTGCCTTGGCTTTCATATCGTGAGAGAGCTTCTTGATCCGGAGGGCAAGGTCACGAAGGAAGCCCCGCTGACCACCTTCGTCGCCTTCGAAACCCAGAAGAACACGGACTGGCTACCGCAGAATACCAGCGTCTGGCCGGTGCAAAAGCTGAACTGGCGCGACCTTGGCCTGCGGAAGTTCTGCGACGACAACGGTGCCGTACCGATTGGAACGCGGGTGCGCTATCGCATCAGGGCCGTGGGCGACCTTCAGCCCGGCCTTGAACCGGTTCCCGTGGTTATCCAGCAGCATTTCAACCCCAAAAGCAAGGTGCTCGAGGACAATGCCTATCAGGGAACCCCACGCCCGCTGGGCTTTCTGACCGATCCGGCATGGACCAATCCGATCGAGGTCACCGTGCACCACCCGCCCTTCCGGGTTGCGTTCAACAATGGGATCCTCGCTACCCAGTTCATGACCCAGGTCGGCGACGAAGCGAAGGCAGCCGGTGGAAAACTTGATCTGGAGGTTTCGCTACGGGACCCCAACGACAAGTTTCGCCGATACATGGCGGGTAACGTGCTGCACTTGATGCACGATATGTTTGAAACAACCGACAGCGGCCGGTTCAAGATCGCGCTCTATGAGTTGGATGATGACGAATTAGTGCCGCTTCTGGAAAAGCACGCCGCCCGTATTGACCTGATCCTTGCGAATGCCGGCAGCAAGAACAAGAAATCCCCGACGGCTTTCGACGGACGCAACTGCACGGCGCGTGCAAGATTGCAGGCAATTGCGGACTCGTCTGAAAACCAAGCTGCCAAGCCAGACCGCCAGTTTCGGCTTATCAATCGGCTTTTCGATGGTCGCGCGCATATTGGTCATAACAAGTTTGTCGTGCACCTGTCAGACACTGGAGACGCGATGCGTGTCCTGACCGGATCAACCAACTGGACGTGGACTGGCGCCACAGCAGAAACGAACAACTGCATCATTATCGAGGATCCGACCATTGCGAATGGCTTTGCTACCTACTGGCAGTACCTGCTGGAGGATTCGACCTCGCAACCCGTGCAAACCTCTGCCACCTGTGTTCTCGCCAATCAGAAGGATCCCTTGAAGAGGGCGAACCAGAAGCCTGTAAGCAGTACGCTTCCGGACGGGACCACGATCTCGACATGGTTCTCGCCTAACGTGATCGGCAAGAATGCTCCGCCGCCCAAAGCACAGGAGCAAGTCGCGCCTCCCGACATGGCGCAGCTGTTCGAGCTGATTTCGCGGGCGCAGAAGGCGGTGTTCTTCCTCGTCTTTGACCCGTCGAAGGGTGGCGACAATTCGATCGTCACACAGGCGGTCGAGCTTGGTCTGGCCAATCCTGCGTTGACCGTTCTCGGCGCGGTCTCCAGCAGCCAGGCGATGTTCGACAAAAGCGACGACCACCGAAAGGTCAGTGGCGACAAGGCGCAGGACTGGACGCCCTTCATTTTCCAGCAGGACGGCGTCTCGGTCATCTGTGCCACTGCGCTTGCGGACCAGGCGATTGCCGGATCGCTGGGAGATTTCAAGTTCGAAGAGCATCTGACACCCGGTGGCGTGGGAGCCATCATCCATGACAAGGTCATGGTGATTGATCCGATGGACCCGAAAAACTGCGTTGTCGCTTTCGGCAGCCACAACCTTGGCTACAAGGCGTCCTACAGCAACGATGAGAACCTGACGATCGTCACGGGGCATCAGGCGCTTGCCCTGGCCTATACCGCCCATGTCCTCGACGTGTATGACCACTACCGGTTCCGTGCCAAGCAGAACGAGAAGGCACCACCCAAGGGGGAGGTGGGCGGTGCTCCACCGCCGGGCGGGCCGGGTTTCGACGGTTTCCTGAGCCTTTCGCCGGACTGGCAGAAGACGGCGGGCCGACGGCTTTCGGAATACCTGTTGGGCTGATCCCCAGCTGCGGGCGCGCGACGCCCGGCTTGCGGTCGTTGAGGTGCGCAGCTAAACGGGGCGAAACCTGAAAGGGGGGCCCATGGCCATTGACATCGACACCGCGCGCAAGGTGGCAAAGCTTGCGCGGATCCGCGTGGATGAGGCGGATCTGCCGAAGCTGGCCGGGCAGCTTTCGGGCATCCTCGGCTTCATGGAACAGCTGAACGAGGTGGACGTGACCGGGGTAGAGCCGATGGTCAGCGTGACGCCAATGCGGCTGAAGCGGCGGGCGGATGTGGTCACCGACGGGAATATCCAGGGCCAGGTCCTGAAGAACGCGCCCGACGCGCGCGAAGGGTTCTTTGCCGTGCCGAAGGTGGTGGAATGAGCGCGAACCGGTGGACCATCGCGGCGGCGCGGGATGCCCTGCGGAAGGGCGAGATTTCGGCGGTCGACCTGACCATGTCCTGCCTGACGGCGATGGATGCGGGCGATGACCTGAATGCCTTCGTCTGGAAGACGCCGGAGCTTGCCCTTGATCAGGCCCGGGCGGCGGATGCGCGGCTGAAGGCCGGCGATGCCCCGGCGATGTGCGGCATTCCCCTTGGGATCAAGGACCTGTTCTGCACGAAAGGCGTGCCGAGCCAGGCCGCGTCGAACATCCTGAAGGGGTTCCGGCCGGAGTATGAGTCGACCGTCACCGCGCAGCTATTCGATGCGGGCGCGGTCATGCTGGGCAAGCTGAACATGGACGAATTCGCGATGGGTTCGTCGAACGAGACCAGTTGCTACGGCAACGCGGTGAACCCGTGGCGGCGGCAGGGGTCGAACGTGCAGCTGACGCCGGGCGGGTCCTCGGGTGGGTCGGCGGCGGCTGTGGCGGCGGACCTGTGCCTTGCGGCGACGGGGACGGATACCGGCGGGTCGATCCGGCAGCCGGCGGCCTTTACCGGGATCGTCGGGATCAAGCCGACCTATGGCCGCGTCAGCCGCTGGGGGATCGTCGCCTTTGCCTCGAGCCTCGATCAGGCGGGGCCGATGACGAAGACCGTCCGCGATGCGGCGATCATGCTGGGGGCGATGGCGGGGCATGACCCGAAGGATTCCACCTCGGCGGATATCCCGGTGCCGGATTTCGAGGCGGCGCTGACCGGGGACATCCGGGGCAAGGTCATCGGGATCCCGAAGGAATACCGGATGGACGGGATGCCGGGCGAGATCGAGGCGCTCTGGGCGCGCGGGATCGAGATGATGAAGGACGCAGGCGCCGTGGTGCGGGACATCAGCCTGCCCCATACGAAATACGCGCTGCCTGCCTATTACGTCATCGCGCCCGCCGAGGCGTCGTCGAACCTCGCCCGCTATGACGGGGTGCGCTACGGCCACCGGGCGAAGCTCGCCCAGGGCGACGGGATCACCGAGATGTACGAAAAGACCCGCGCCGAAGGCTTTGGGCCCGAGGTGCAGCGCCGGGTGATGGTGGGGACCTATGTGCTGTCCGCCGGGTTCTATGATGCCTATTACAACCGCGCGCGGAAGGTCCGGGCGCTGATCAAGCGCGACTTCGAGACGGTCTTCGATGCCGGGGTCGATGCGATCCTGACGCCGGCGACCCCAAGCGCCGCCTTCGGGCTGGGCGAGATGGCGGATGCCGATCCGGTGCAGATGTATCTCAACGACGTCTTCACGGTGACGGTGAACCTGGCCGGGTTGCCGGGCATCGCGGTCCCCGTCGGTCTTGACGGACAGGGGCTGCCGCTGGGGCTTCAGATGATCGGGCGTCCCTGGGACGAGGCGGGACTTCTGAATCTTGCACAAGTGCTTGAAGCGCGCGCCGGTTTTGTGGCCAAGCCGGAAAAATGGTGGTAAGGGGGCCAAAATCACCCTGTCGAGGCATTGATGAGCCGCTTCTCCCTCTGGTCCGCTGTCGGTGTCGTTTCGGCGGCTTTTGTCGCAGGATGTGCACCGCCGCCGCCGGTTGACACGGGCGCAGGCGTCGGCTTCCAGGACTACAACAGCTATATCCGCGGCAGTGCGCCGCCCCCCCCGCCGACGGGTCCCGTGGTGGTGCCTCCGATCGGTGGCGCCTTCGATCCGGCGGCCGCTGCGGCGGCCATAGACCGCGCCGAAGGTGTGTCGCCGGTGGCCCCCGTGGCTGCGGTCACGCCGGCCCCTCTGCCGCCGACGAGCCTGGACCCGGCCCGTCCGCGTGGAAGCGCCCCGGCCGGAATCCAAGAGGAATCGGGCGAGGTTGCCGGCAATGTCGGTATTTCGGACGAGCAGGATTTCAACGCGGTGGCGGCGCGCGAGACGATCGAAAGCGATGCTGAGCGGATCGCGCGGAACCGGGCCGAATACGTCGTCGTCGAACCGGGTGCCCTGCCGCAGCGGCCGGGCGACACCGGGCCGAATATCGTGGAGTTCGCGCTTGCCACCAACCATGCGCCGGGGGTGCAGCTCTATCGCCGTGGCGGGATCGCGCTGCGGGATCAGGATGCGGCCTGCGCCAAATTTGCCTCTCCGGATCAGGCGCAGCAGGAGTTCCTGGAACGCGGTGGCCCCGAGCGTGACCGTCTGGGTGTCGATCCGGACGGCGACGGCTTTGCCTGTTCCTGGGACCCGCGCCCGTTCCGCACCGCGCTGCAGTGAGCCTGACGCACCCGTCGCCGAACTTCGGGGACCGGCGGGGCAGGCGGGTCGAACTGGTGGTGCTGCATTATACCGTGCTTGATTGCGCCGCGGCGCTCGAGCGGCTGTGTGATCCGGCGGCCGAGGTTTCGGCGCATTACCTGATCGACGAAGACGGAACTCTTCTGACGCTGGTGGACGAAGGCGCGCGGGCCTGGCACGCAGGTGCCGGGTCTTGGGGCGGGAGGGACGACGTCAACTCGCGGTCGATCGGTATCGAACTGGCCAATCCCGGTGACCGGCCCTTTGCCGAACCGCAGATGGCGGCGCTTGAGCAGCTCTTGCGCGGGGTGATGGAGCGTCATGACCTTTCCCCTGCGGCGGTGATCGCGCATAGCGATATGGCCCCGGACCGCAAGGGCGACCCCGGGCCGCGCTTTGACTGGCGGCGGCTGGCCCTGGAGGGGCTGTCGGTCTGGCCCGGGCAGGTGGCGGAGACCCCCCCACCCAATCCCTCCCCCACGCGGGGGGAGGGAAGTGCAGACTCGGATGCGGCGCGTTTCCTGGCCGACCTTGCCGCCTTCGGTTATCCTTCCTGCCCGCCGGAGACGCTTCTGACCGCTTTCCGCCTTCGCTTTCGCCCCTGGGCGTCAGGGCCGCTCGATGCCACCGATTGCCGGCTTGCCGCCGGTTTGCGCCCCTTTGCAGTTGACGGCACGGCCCTCTCCTCCTAACTCGGGGGCGCGCGGAGGGCTGGATGACCGCGGGGCCGCGAGGCTTCGAGGAAAGTCCGGACTCCCGTTGGCAAGGGTGCCGGGTAACGCCCGGCGGGGGCAACCCCAGGGAAAGCGCCACAGAGAAGAGACTTCCTTTGTACGCAAGGGTAAAGGTGAAACGGTGGGGTAAGAGCCCACCGCGGGACGGGCAACCGGACCGGCACGGCAAGCCCCACCCGGAGCAATGCCAAATAGGGGCCTCGCGCGGGGGCCGGTCGGGCAACCGATACCGCCCGCAGGGACGCCAACGCCCGAGAGGCCCGGGTTGGCAGCTTGACCGCCGTGGCAACACGGTTGGCAGAGGAATGGTCATCCATGGGCGAAAGCCCGGGACAGAATCCGGCTTACAGGCTCTCCGCGCATGTTCCCTCGGGGTCGGGCGACCGATCACCTTCCCGTGTTGTTGATCTCCGTCAACGCTGATCCGTCCTGCATGTGCGTTCTTGATCAAGCGGGAAGCGCAGCAAGGCTTTCCGCCTGTACAGGAGGAATGGTCATGAAAGCGTTATCCATCATCGTGCTGCTTGGAATCGGTGCTGCCACGGGCGCGCTCGCCCAGGGACAGCCGGGCTGGGGCGGAGGGCCGGGCCAGGGCTGGTGGCAAGGCTGGGGCTGGGACATGGGTCCGGGCTATGGCATGGGTCAAGGTTACGGCATGGGGCCAGGCTACGGCATGGGTCCGGGCTCGGGCATGATGCAGGGTGGCGGACAAGGCTGGGGCATGGGTCCGGGCGGTGGCGGCCCGGGTGGCGCAGGTCCGGGCGGCATGGGACCTGGGATGATGATGGCCGGCCTTGATGCCGACCAGAGCGGCGATGTTTCGGCCGAAGAGGCCGCCGGCCATGCCGAAGCGATGTTCGCCCTGATGGACGCCAATGCCGACGGCGCCCTGGAAGCGGGTGAATTCGGTGGCGGTCGGATGGGCATGATGAACCCGCGGGGCATGATGCCCGGTATGGAAGACCGCCACGCCGCCCGCTTTGCGGGGAAAGATGGCGATGGTGACGGTAAGGTCACGATGGCCGAATTCCTGGCCGCCGAGAAGGCGCAGTATGAGGCTGCCGACAGCGACCGCGACGGCAAGGTGACGCCTTGGGAAATGCGCGCCGCGATGTGGCAATAAGGCCGCCGATAGCGGTTGACTCTGCCACGAAGACGGATAAAAGGCGGGCTTCAAGAATTCACCGGGGGCCCACGGATTCCCCGATGCAGGAGAGACGACCATGGCGAAGCCCGCCACTATCAAGATCCGCCTGAACTCGACCGCGGGCACCGGCCACTTCTACGTGACCAAGAAGAACGCCCGTACGATGACCGAAAAGATGGTCATCAAGAAGTACGATCCCGTGAAGCGGGAGCATGTCGAATACAAGGAAGGCAAGATCAAGTAACGATCTTCCTTTGTCCGGGTTCGGGGCCGCGCCACAAGCGCGGCCCTTTCCTTTTGCGCCGATCGCCCCAGTTAACGGGGATGATGCCGACACTGTCCTTGCGCAGGGCCTCGCCTGCCGACCTTTCGGCGGTCGATGCGCTGCTGGCGCGCAGCTATCCACGGCTTCTGGCGGCGGACTACCCGCCGTCGACGCTGGTTCTGGCCGTGCCCCGGATCATGCGGGCCCGGCCCGAGCTTCTGGCCTCGGGGACCTATTTCCTTGCGGAGGACCCCGAAGGCAGGGTGCTGGCGGCCGGTGGCTGGACGCGCGGCGGTCCTTCGCCCGGTGCGGCCTTGCCGGATACCGGCCATGTCCGTCACGTCGCGACCGACCCCGATGTTGCGCGGCGCGGGGTGGGTCGGGCGCTGATGACGCGGGTGATCCATGATGCGCGCGGGGCGGGGATGCTGTGGCTGAACTGCCTTTCCACCCGCACGGCGGTGCCGTTCTATACCGCGCTGGGGTTCCGCCCCTTGCACGAGGCCGAGGTCACGCTGGCGCCCGGCATCGTCTTTCCGGTCCTGCGGATGATGGCCGATCTTCGCCTGAGGTAAGGGCGCACCAAAAGAAAAGGGCCGGTCCGAAGACCGGCCCTTTCTGGTTCTGGCTGCCGCCTTATTCCCGGTTGCCCAGGAACTGCAGCAGGAACATGAACATGTTGATGAAGTCGAGATACAGGCTCAGCGCGCCCATGATCGCGGCCTTGCCCAGCCATTCCTGATCCGCCGACATCGCATGCTGGATGTAGGTGTTCTTGATGTTCTGGGTGTCATAGGCGGTCAGACCCGCGAAGATCAGCACGCCAATCACCGAGATCGCGAAGGCGAGCGCGGAGGAGGCGAGGAAGATGTTCACGATCATCGCGACCAGAAGGCCGATCAGACCCATCATCAGGAACGTGCCCATGCCGCTGAGGTCACGCTTGGTGACGTAGCCGTACAGCGACAGGCTGGCGAAGGCGATCGCGGTCACGAAGAAGGTCGTGGCGATCGAAACGCCGGTGAACACCTGGAAGATCCAGGCCATGGAGAGGCCCATCACCGCAGCGAAGGCGTAGAAGAAAAGCTGCGCGGCAGCGGCCGACAGGCGGTTGATCATGGCGCCGAAGGCAAAAGCCATCGCAATGGGGGCGAACATGACGATCCAGCCAAGGATGTTCGGGCTGAGGGTCACGGGGTCGCGGAAGATCGACAGAAGCGCCTCGGAGGTGCCGACCGACCAGGCCACACCACCGGTTACCACCATCGCCACGGACATCAGCCCGTAGACCTTGTTCATATGGGCGCGAAGCCCTTCGTCGATCGCGGCGCGGGCACCAACGCCAACGCTGCGGATCGTATCATATTGAGCCATAGAAGCCTCCGATGTTGTCCCTAAGGGCAACGCCGGGGGGACCGGCGCGACCTCGTGCGTCGAATATTGGGAACCGGACGCCTGAATTCAAGCGCCTTGCCGTCGCAGGCCTGCGCAAAAGTGTAAACCTTTCAATCGCGCCAGTGCAGCGGCGGGTCCCATGGCATGCGGGAGGCCTCGACCTCGGCCTCATGGGGCGTCAGGCCGATGTCGCGCAAGAGGTGCTCATCCAGCCGGCCCAATGCCCGGCGCGACCGGGTGACTTCGGCCATGTCCAGGACATGGCGCAGAAAGCGGGCGGGGCGGATGGCGCCGGACCAAAGCGCCTGAAGGCTGTGGGTGATCATGGCATTTCTCCAATCATCTGGTTTGGTGATGCCGGTCACGTCCAGCATCAGGATGCTTGAAGAATGCCGCATCATGATGCATGATGGAAACGAATGATTGTGACGCCCATCATCAGGATACGTGATATGCCGCGCAACCTTGACCTTGCAGCCCTGCGCTCTTTCGTGACGGTCGCCGAAGTCGGCGGTGTCACGCGGGCGGCGGGCTATCTGAACTTGACGCAGTCGGCGGTGTCGATGCAGATCAAGCGGCTGGAAGAGTCGCTTGGGATGCAGCTTTTCCTTCGGGCCGCGCGCAAGCTTGCGTTGTCGCCAGAGGGCGAGCAGCTTCTGTCCTATGGTCGGCGGATGCTGGCGCTGAACGACGAGGCGCTCTCGCGCTTCTCGGTCGCGGCTTGCTGCGGGCCGATCCGGCTGGGGGTGCCGCATGATGTGGTCTATCCGGCGATCCCGGGACTCCTGCGGCGGATGGCGCAGGCCTACCCGATGGTGCAGGTGAACCTGGTCTCGTCCTTTACCCTGATGCTGAAAGAGGCCTTTGCGCGCGGCGATTTCGACGTGATCCTGACGACCGAGGTCACGCCTGACCCGGGAGCCGAGGTGCTGTCGTCGCGGGCCCTGGTCTGGGTGGGCGCATCCGGCGGCAGCGCCTGGCAGCGGCGGCCCCTGCGGCTGGGGTTCAAGGATACCTGCATTTTCCGGCCCACGGCGCAGGGGGCGCTGGATGTGGCGGGCATCCCCTGGGAGATGGCTACGGGGGGCGAGAGCGAACAGGCGGTCGAAGCGACGGTTGCGGCGGACCTTGCGATCACGGCGCGCATGGCTGGCAGTATCCCTGAAGGAACCGAGGTGATCCAGGGCGACAACCAGTTGCCGGCGCTGGGCGAGATGAAACTGGCATTATACCGCAGCAACCGCCCCTCGGATGAGGCGACCGAACTGCTTCTGTCCGAGCTTCGCTGCGCTTACGGGGCCTGAACCCGGATCACGACCTTGCCGGTCGAGCGGCGGCTGCGCAGGAGCTCCAGCCCTTCGGGCAGGCTTTCGAACGGCAGGACTTGACCGGCGTGGGGCTGCAGCAGGCCGCGCGCCCGCCAGTCCAGAAGCGTCGTCAAGCTGCCCCGGACGCGGGCGGGGGCGAGGCTCTGGTAGGCTCCCAGCCAGAAGCCAATAACCGAAAGGTTGCGAACAAGAAGCTGGTTCGCAGGGATCTGCGGCACCTGCCCGGCGGCAAAGCCGATGGCCAGCAGTCGCCCGTCCGGATTGCAGGCCCGCAACGCCGCGTCAAAGGCCGCGCCGCCGACAACATCGTAGACCACGTCCACCCCGCCTTCAGCCCGCAGCCGGTCCTTCAGCGCGGCGCCTTGCAGCTCCGGGTCCTCGCTGTCGATCAGCACGTCCGCCCCCGCCGCCCTGGCCACCGCCAGACGGTCAGCCCCCCGCGCCGAAGCGATGACCCGGGCGCCAAGGCGCTTTCCGATCTCGACCGCCGTCAGACCGACGCCCCCGGCCGCCCCGGTGACAAACAGCGTTTCGCCGGGTTGCAGGGCCGCCTTCCAGGCCAGCGCCAGATGCGAGGTGGCATAAGCGATCGGAAAGCCTGCGGCCTCCTCGAACGACATCGCATCGGGCAGCGGGGTAAGGTGATGAGCCGGCAGGCACAGCCATTCCGCAAGGGCGCCTGATCCGGGAATGCCAAGAACTCGGGTGCCGGGCGCGGGGCCATTCGTGTCCGGCCCTGAAGACTCGACCGTTCCGGCAAACTCCATCCCCGGAACAAAGGGCAGGGGCGGCTTGACCTGATAGGTGCCGGCCAGCATCAGAAGGTCAGCAAAGTTAAGACCCACCGCGGCAACCCTGACAAGGACCTCGCCTTTTGCGGGAACCGGCCTAGCTTCTTCCGACAGGACCGGCGGGGCCCCCAATGCCGAAATCTTCCACGCACGCATGGTGTTCTCCGCCCCGATGTTTCCGAGTCCTAACATGCGACAGCGCTTCGTCCAGCACTTTGCACGCTCTGGCAACACAAGTTTTATGCAAAACGCTAAGAAACTGAGAAACTCTTTCCAAAATGCAATGCATACTGGAAATCGCCTTTAGGGCGAGTGCCCTGAGTCGAAGTTGCCTGTGAGGCAAAGTAGTTAACAACCGGACCGTGTGTTATACGCTTGTAGAATTGGACCTGTCTTAAAGGTTAGGTTTTCGCACCCCGCAAAACTTTTTTCGTCGAAGCCCCCAGAACGGCAAATCTTGGCACGAAAATTGCTTAGGTATGGGTGTGACGTTCCGTTTCCATTGGAGTGAAGTATGAAGCATCCCGTTGACGCCCATGTCGGCAAGCGCATCCGGCATCGCCGCTGGATGGTGGGCATGACTCAGCAGCAACTGGCCGACAAGGTCGGTATCAAATTCCAGCAGATCCAGAAGTACGAAACGGGCATGAACCGGGTCAGCGCTTCGCGGCTGTGGGATGTGGCCGATGCGCTGGGTGTGTCGATCTCGTTCTTCTTTGAAGGACTTGCCGAGGGCCAGGTTGCCGCGGTCGCTCCGCAGGGCGACATGATGGCTGACAAGGAAGCGCTGGAGCTTGTCCGCTCCTACTATGCGATCCCGGAAGCCCAGCGTCGGCGTCTCTTCGATCTTGCCCGCGTCCTGTCGGACGCTGCCTGATCCCTGCCGCTTGACCTTCGCCCTGCCGGCCATTAGCGCCGGCGGGGCAGGTGACCTTCGCCTGCCTTGCACGAGGTGTGGCGATGCCCGTTTCCCCGACCCTGGCCGATGACCTTGTCGCCACCGCGCATGCGCTGGCTGATGCCGCAAGGGTGGCCACCCTCCAGCATTTTCGCCGAGCCGACCTTGTCGCCGACACCAAGGAGGCCGCGCGCTTTGACCCGGTGACGGCCGCCGACCGGTTGTCCGAGGAACGGATGCGCGCGATCCTGGCCGAGCGCCGGCCAGAGGACGCGATCCTGGGCGAGGAGTTCGGCCCGAAGCCCGGCACCAGCGGCCTGACCTGGGTGCTCGACCCGATCGACGGCACGCGGGGCTATCTTTCCGGCACGCCGACCTGGGGAGTGCTGATCTCGGTCCGCGACGCCGGGGGGCCGATCTATGGCATCATCGACCAGCCGTACATCGGCGAACGGTTCGAAGGGGGCCTTGGCCGCGCGCGGGTCGTGGGACCGATGGGCGAGGCAAGGCTTGCCACCCGCGCAGCGCGTCCCTTGTCCGAGGCGATCCTTTTCTCGACCTTCCCCGAGGTCGGCACGCCAGAGGAAGGTGCCGCCTTCCGCCGGGTCGCCCCCCGAGCAAAGCTCGTCCGCTACGGGACCGACTGCTACGCCTACGCTCTGATTGCGGCGGGGCAGATCGACCTGGTGATCGAGGCTGGCTTGCAGGCCTATGACGTGCAGGCCCCGATCGCCGTGATCGAAGCGGCAGGGGGTGTGGTGACCGACTGGCAGGGCCGCCCGGCCCATGACGGGGGCCGCATCCTTGCTGCCGCGAACCGGGCCATCCATGCCGAGGCGCTGGCGCTTCTCAAGGCGTGACGCTTGCGCTATCAGGCGCGAAACTTGAGGAGACCAAGATGTCCGGCCATGGCGACGCGCAACCGATGAAATCCCGCAAGTCGGGGCCCTTGCGGGGTGTGGCCGAGGTGCCGGGCGACAAGTCGATCAGCCACCGCAGCCTGATCTTCGGCGCGATGGCGGTAGGGGAAACCCGGATATCCGGCCTTCTGGAAGGCCAGGACGTGCTGGACACGGCAAAAGCGATGCGCGCCTTCGGTGCCACAGTGACGCGTCACGGCGAGGGGGCCTGGACCGTGAACGGCGTCGGGGTCGGCGGGTTCCGCGAGCCGGCGGATGTGATCGACTGCGGCAACTCGGGCACCGGGGTGCGGCTGATCATTGGGACGATGGCGACGACCCCGATCACCGCGACTTTCACCGGGGATGCAAGCTTGCGGAAGCGGCCGATGGGGCGGGTGACGGACCCCCTGTCCCTCTTCGGAACCCGCGCCTACGGGCGGCAGGGGGGGCGGCTGCCGATGACGGTGGTTGGGGCCGCGAACCCGGTGCCGGTCAGGTATGCCCTTCCGGTCGCGTCCGCTCAGGTCAAGTCGGCCGTCCTCCTGGCCGGGCTGAACGCGCCGGGCGAGACGGTGGTGATCGAGAAGGAGCCGACGCGCGACCATTCCGAGCGGATGCTGGTGGGCTTCGGGGCGAAACTGCACGTCGAGAAGGGGGCGGAGGGGCATGTCATCACCCTGACCGGCCAGCCGGAGCTGCGGCCGCAGTCGGTCGCCGTGCCGCGCGACCCCTCGAGTGCTGCCTTTCCGGTCTGCGCGGCACTGATCGTCGAGGGGTCGGACATCACCGTTCCTGGCGTCAGCCAGAACCTGACCCGGAACGGGCTGTATCTCACCCTGGTGGAGATGGGGGCCGAGATCGACTTCATGAACCCCCGCGAGGAGGGGGGTGAGCCGGTAGCGGACCTGCGGGTCCGGTTCTCGGGCAACATGAAGGGGATCGAGGTGCCACCCGAGAGGGCACCGTCGATGATCGACGAATACCCCGTCCTGTCGGTGGTCGCGGCCTTCGCGACCGGAAAGACGGTGATGCGGGGGGTGAAGGAGCTGCGGGTCAAGGAAAGCGACCGGATCGACGCGATGGCCCGGGGGCTGGAGGCCTGCGGGGTGAAGGTCGAGGAGGACGAGGATACCCTGATCGTGCACGGGATGGGCGCTGGCGGGGTGCCGGGCGGGGCGACCTGTGCCACCCATATCGACCACCGGATCGCGATGAGCTTTCTTGTCTGCGGGCTGGCTTCGAAAGCCCCCGTTGCGGTCGATGACGGGTCGCCCATCCAGACCTCTTTCCCGGTCTTCGAGGGGCTGATGCGGGGGCTCGGGGCCGAGATCGAGCGGGGGTAGGCGGGAAGTGACCACAGTGGTCAAATTCGGATTACCCAAAGTTATCATATACTTATGCGTGGACGTTAGGGGTTTCTTAACCGGCGGGGAGTCGGGCTGAAGCCCGACCTACGGGGGTTGGACATGATCTTCACGGTGGCGATCGACGGGCCGGCGGCGGCGGGGAAGGGCACCATCGCCCGGGCTGTGGCCGCGCGCTTCGGGTTCCGCCATCTGGATACTGGACTGCTTTACCGCGCGGTGGGGATGAAGGGTGGCGACCCGGTGGCGGCCGCCCGCACCCTTGGCCCCGCTGACCTGGAGCGGGACGGCCTGCGCACGCTGGAGGCGGGGCAGGCGGCAAGCCGGGTTGCGGTGATCCCCGAGGTCCGCGCCGCGCTGGTCGACTTCCAGCGCCGCTTCGCGCGCGCCGAAGGCGGGGCGGTGCTGGACGGGCGCGACATCGGGACGGTGATCTGCCCGGAGGCGGAGGTGAAGCTTTACGTCACCGCCAGCCCCGAGGTCCGCGCGCACCGGCGCTGGCTGGAAGTCGGCGGGGACGAGTCGCGGGTTCTGGCCGAGGTGAAGGAACGCGACGCCCGCGACATGGGGCGGGCAGATGCGCCCTTGCGGGCGGCGGAAGATGCGCTGGTTATCGACACGAGTGAACTCGGGATCGACGAGGCGGTGGCAATGGCCATTGCGGCGGTCACCGGGCGGCTGCCGCGCGGCTGAGTCCCCCCGGCGCGCTTGACGCACCTCTGACGCTTTTTTCGCCCGGCATTGGCGAAACCCTGGCGGGTATTCACGCGGGGAATTGATCGCCTTTTGGTAGAGTGATCAGGTCATCCGGATTTCGGACGACGGATTTCTCAAGCAACCCTTTTCATGACGGAGAGACTGACATGCAACGTGCAAGAGCACTGGGATCGATCCAGGCGGCGGGCATCCTGAACACCAAGCTGACGCTGGCCGAGGTGATGGATGCCGCCTCGAAGATGGAAATCGCCGACGGCATCGGCGCGGGCGAAGAGAACGGCTGGTGGGCCGTTGTCGGGCCGAGCTACGTCGTGGCCGGCGGCGCGGTCGAGCTGGAAGCCCTGTCGAAGGTGCTGCAGCGCTGAACAGCCACGGGACCGGCGCGCGGCTTGCGGCCGGTCCCCTTTCTTTCCCCAGAAAAGCGAGGCGGGGCCACGCGCCCCGGAGAGGCGCATGACATTCACCCTGACCGAGTTCGAACCCCTGCTGGCCGAGTTCGATGGCCATTCCGGCGACCATTCCAAGTGCCTGACCGAACTGGCGATGGCGCTGCATTACCTGCGTCGAGATTATCCCGCGCACCTGTTGGATCAGGATGCGGCGGCGCGGCTGGAGGATGTGATCCATGCCCGGATTCACGAGGAGGGCTGGCTGCGGATGGTGGCCAATGACTTCGTCCTGCACCAATGCGCCACACCTTATGTCTTCCTGCGGCTGGGACCGCGGGCGGCGGAGTTGTATTCGCCGGTGCACGAAGGACTGCTTGACGATCTTGCGGCGGCGGACCGGGTGATGGGCGAACAGACGCCCTACCGGGCGCTGGAGCGGCCCTGGCTTCTGGCGCTGACGGGGCGAGGGAAGCTGCCCGACTGGCGCGGCACGGCGGTGATGCGGGATGCGGTGCGCGCTTATGGGTTCGACCGGGCGATGGCCTATGCTTTCACCCACACGGTCTTTTACGCCAGCGACTTCGGCGCGCGGCCGATGCCCGACCCTGAGGTGCGCGGCGTGGCGCTGATGCTGGCCGCGATGGCGATGGCGCGCAATGACGTCGACCTCTTCTGGGAGTGCTGCATGTGCGCGGTCTGGCAGCCCCTGAACGCATCGGAATGGGCGGGACTGAGCCATTGCATCGCAGAAGTGCGCGACAGGAACCCGGTGCTGTTCGAGGGACGCCTGACCGGCACGGCTTTGCGGCAAGCCTATCACCCGATGCTGGTGCATGACCTTCTGCGCGGGACGGTCCTGGCGCGCTACGGCGTGGATATCCTGACCCATCCCCAAGGAGCGGGTCCGGGCGAGGTGGGGCGGCTGGGCGCCCTCGCCGCGGCGCTGGCTCGGCGGGATGCCGAGGCGATCCGGCGGGCCTATGCGGTCTGCGAGGGCGGCGGCTGGCTGAAGCGCATGGTGGCCGGGCGGCTTGAGACGTTGCAGACGCTGGCGGAACGGAACGTCCTTTTCGCGCGGGAATATGCAGCACTTGGGGTCGGAATGTCGGATGCGGACCTGCATCGTTGCTATGCCCGCCAGATCGGTGAGGTGCGAGCCTCCCTCGCCTGAGCGCATCACTTGCGGGGGTGGCCGGGTTCGGGCAGTCTGGAAACCCTATCCCGGTGGAGTGCGTGGGCCTTGGTTCTGGACGCGATCAGGAAGATGGCTGCAGGGGCCGTGCAGGACCAGATGGCCTCGCTTGGTGCGGCCGTGGCGGCAGGGGTGCTTCTGGCGACGGCCTGGGTGCTGGGGGTGGCGGCGCTGGTGCTGCTGCTGGCTGGTCCGATGGGAATGGTCGGGGCCCTCGCGGTGGTGACGCTGGCGCTTGTGCTCCTTGCGCTGGCCGTCGTCGGGCTGACGCGGCGGCGGAACCGTCTGTCGGCCGAAGCACGGGCCGGGACGCGCGCGCTTTGGACGGCGACGGCGGTGCAGGCGGCGGGAACCTTGCTTCGCCATGGTCCCTTTGGCCGGGGCACTACGCATGCGCCGGCTGAGGTTGCGGGCCTTGGTGGCGCTGCCGGTGAGGGCGGCAAGACGGGGGGTGGTCACCGCTCGGCCCTCCTGATCGGCGGGGGGATCGCGCTGATCCTTCTGGGGATCTTCTACCCCTCCGGCAGCGAGGACAGCGCCGAGGCACATCCGGGGCCAGAGGCTGGACCGGGGCCGGCGGACACCGCCTGACCGCAGGATCGTCTTGCCCTTGCCCCATGACGGCTTTGCCACTATAGAGCGCGCATCCTGAAGCGACATGCCGCCGCCGGTTTTCCGGCCGGTCGGTTTTTTCCATTCGGGGCCAAGACCGGCGGAGCCAACCGCATGGCCAGTGAAAACACGTGAAAAGGAAACTGATCTATATGTGCGCTAAAGCAACCATGGAAGACTTCGAAGCCCTGCTGAAGGAAAGCTTCGAGATCGACACCCCCGAAGAGGGCACTGTCGTAAAGGGCAAGGTCATCGCGATCGAAGCGGGCCAGGCCATCATCGATGTCGGCTACAAGATGGAAGGCCGCATCGACATCAAAGAATTCGCGAACCCCGGCGAGGCCCCGAACATCTCGGTCGGCGATACCGTCGAGGTCTATCTGGACCGCGTGGAAAACGCCCGCGGCGAAGCCCAGATCTCCCGTGAAAAGGCCCGCCGTGAGGAAGCCTGGGACCGTCTGGAAAAAGCCTATGCCGCCGAGCAGCGCGTCGATGGCGCGATCTTCGGTCGGGTCAAGGGCGGCTTCACGGTCGATCTCGGGGGCGCTGTGGCGTTCCTGCCCGGTAGCCAGGTTGACGTCCGCCCGGTGCGTGATGCCGGCCCGCTGATGGGCATGAAGCAGCCGTTCCAGATCCTGAAGATGGACCGTCGCCGCGGCAATATCGTTGTCTCGCGCCGCGCGATCCTGGAAGAAAGCCGTGCGGAACAGCGCGCCGAAGTCATCGGCAACCTGACCGAGGGTCAGACGGTCGACGGCGTGGTCAAGAACATCACCGAATACGGGGCCTTCGTGGACCTGGGCGGTGTGGATGGCCTGCTCCATGTCACCGACATGGCCTGGCGCCGCGTCAACCATCCGTCGGAAATCCTGTCGATCGGCGAGACCGTCAAGGTTCAGGTCATCAAGATCAACAAGGAAACCCACCGCATCTCCTTGGGCATGAAGCAGCTTCAGTCCGACCCGTGGGATGCCGTCGAGAAGATGTATGCGATCGGCACCGTCCACAAGGGCCGCGTCACCAACATCACCGACTACGGCGCCTTCGTGGAGCTGGAAGCGGGCGTCGAGGGCCTGGTTCACGTCAGCGAGATGTCCTGGACCAAGAAGAACGTGCACCCCGGCAAGATCGTGTCGACCAGCCAGGAAGTGGACGTCATGGTGCTGGAAATCGACAGCGCCAAGCGTCGCGTTTCGCTTGGTCTGAAGCAGACCCAGCGCAACCCGTGGGAAGTCTTTGCGGAAACCCACCCGGTCGGTTCGGCCATCGAGGGCGAAGTCAAGAACATCACCGAGTTCGGTCTGTTCGTCGGCCTTGAGAACGACATCGACGGGATGGTCCACCTCTCGGACCTGTCGTGGGACCAGCGTGGCGAGGAAGCGATCCAGAACTACCGCAAGGGCGACACGGTCAAGGCCGCTGTCACCGAGGTGGATGTCGAGAAGGAACGCATCAGCCTGTCGATCAAGGCGCTGGGCGACGACACCTTCACCGATGCGGTGGATGGCGTGAAGCGTGGTGCGGTGATCACCGTGACCGTGACCGCGATCGAAGAGGGCGGGATCGAGGTGGAGTACAACGGCGCCAAGTCGTTCATCCGCCGGTCCGACCTTGCGCGAGACCGTGCCGACCAGCGCCCCGAGCGCTTCCAGGTCGGTGACCACGTCGACGTCCGCGTGACCAACATCGATCCGAAGACCCGCAAGCTGGGCCTGTCGATCAAGGCGCGCGAGATCGCCGAAGAGAAGGAAGCCGTCGAACAGTACGGCTCGTCCGATTCGGGCGCCTCGCTGGGCGACATCCTGGGCGCCGCTCTGAAGGACCGCAGCTGAGTTAGCGTTACCGATGATTGAATGGAAAGGCCCCGCCACACGCGGGGCCTTTTGCATTCAGGCGCCAAGTCCCCGTTTTTGTTTGTCAGCGGCCAAATCCTGTCGTTATAGTCCGGCAGAACAACAGCGTGGCGGTCGCCTGCCAGGGACCGAACCACAGGGGGGACAACGGATGATCCGTTCCGAACTGATCCAGAAAATCGCCGATGAGAATCCGCATCTGACGCAGCGTCATGTCGAGCGGATCGTGAACACGGTCTTCGAGGAAATCGTCGACGCGCTTGCCAAGGGCGACCGGGTGGAGCTGCGCGGCTTTGGGGCGTTCTCGGTGAAATCGCGCGAGGCCCGCGTTGGCCGCAACCCGCGGACGGGCGAGGCGGTGAAGGTCGATGACAAGAAGGTGCCGTTCTTCAAGACCGGCAAGCTTCTGCGCGACCGGCTGAACGGCAAGTGATGGCAGGCACCCGGGGCTGAGCGCGGCTTGCGCCCGCCGGGATTCGCGCCGATATTGAGGGCGACCACTGGGGGCCGACCCGCATGATCCGTTATCTGAGACTGGTGTTCCTGGGCCTGCTTGGTCTGGCGCTTATTGCGGTTGCGGTGGCCAACCGGAATCCTGTGGAAGTGCGGCTGCTGCCGGTCGACCTGGCCGAGCTGACCGGTCTGACCTGGGCGATGGAGCTGCCCCTCTTCCTGGTGATCTTCGCGGCGATCATCGCGGGAATCCTTGTGGGGTTCATCTGGGAATGGTTCCGCGAACACGGCCACCGCGCCACCGCCAGCCAGAAGGCGCGCGAAGTGGCCCGTCTGGAGCGGGAGCTTGCGGTAATGCGGGATGCCAACGCGGTTCCACCGAGGGATGAAGTGCTGGCGCTTCTCGAGCAGCCGAAGGCACGCTGATGCGCGCGGTCCGGGTCAAGATCTGCGGGCTTCGGACCGAAGCCGATGTCGCTGCGGTTGCGGCGGCGGGGGCGGCCTATGCGGGCTTTGTCTTCTTTGCGAAAAGCCCGCGCAACCTTGGGGTGGCCGAGGCGCGGGCGCTGGCGCTGGCGGCGCCCGAGGGCCTGTGCAAGGTGGCGCTGACGGTCGATGCCGATGATGTCACGCTTGACGCCATCGTGGACGCTGTGCCGCTGGACATGCTGCAACTGCACGGCCACGAGACGCCGGACCGCGTGGCCGCGGTCAGGGCGCGCTATGGCCTGCCGGTGATGAAGGCGATGGGCGTGGCGGATGAGGGCGACCTTGCCGGGCTGATCGAGATGAGCCTTGCGGCCGACCAGCTTCTGATCGACGCCAAGCCGCCGAAGGGTGCCGCACTGCCGGGGGGCAATGGGCTGGCCTTCGACTGGCGGCTTCTGGTCGGGCGGAAATGGCTGAAGCCATGGATGCTGGCGGGAGGCTTGACGCCGGAGAACGTGGCCGAGGCGATCCGGCTGACCGGGGCGCGGCAGGTCGACGTCTCGTCTGGCGTCGAAAGCGCGCCGGGGGTGAAGGACGCCGGCCGGATCGCGGCTTTTGTCGAGGCGGCGCAAGGGGTGAAGGCGGGCGTGCCGATCCTGCGGTAAACGAATTTTCTGCGAAAATTCGGGGCTGCCTTTGGCAGCCGGCCTCCGGCGGGGATATTTGAAGACGAAGAATGAAGCTTTGGCTGGGCCTTTTCCCGCCGGGGCAATCGCGTTACATCCGGGGAAACAAGAGGGGTGCACCATGGCCGAGGACGGGTTGAACAGCTTCATGACGGGGCCGGATGAGCAGGGGCGCTTCGGCCTTTTCGGCGGGCGTTTCGTCAGCGAGACGCTGATGCCGCTGATCCTGGAACTGGAAGAGCGCTACAACCACGCCAAGACAGACCCGAGCTTCTGGGCCGAGATGGACGACCTCTGGAAGCATTACGTGGGCCGCCCCTCGCCGCTTTACTTCGCACCGCGGCTGACCGAGCACCTTGGCGGGGCCAAGGTCTATATGAAGCGCGACGAGCTGAACCACACCGGCGCCCACAAGATCAACAACGTGCTGGGCCAGATCATCCTTGCCCGCCGCATGGGCAAGACCCGGATCATCGCCGAGACGGGTGCAGGCCAGCACGGCGTGGCGACGGCCACGGTCTGCGCGAAGTTCGGGTTGAAATGCGTGGTCTACATGGGCGCGCATGACGTGGAGCGGCAGGCGCCGAACGTGTTCCGGATGCGGCTTCTGGGGGCCGAGGTGATCCCGGTCACCTCCGGCCGCGGCACGCTGAAGGACGCGATGAACGATGCGCTGCGGGATTGGGTGACCAACGTGCGCGACACCTTCTACTGCATCGGCACGGTCGCGGGGCCGCACCCTTACCCGGCGATGGTGCGCGACTTCCAGTCGATCATCGGCAAGGAGGTGCGCTGGCAGCTGGCCGAGCAGGAGGGCGAGGGGCGGCTGCCGGACGTCGTGGTCGCGGCGATCGGCGGCGGGTCGAACGCGATGGGCCTCTTCTATCCGTTCCTCGACGACCCTTCGGTGCGGATCATCGGGGTCGAGGCGGGTGGCAAGGGCGTGGACGACCGGATGCAGCATTGCGCATCCCTGACCGGCGGGCGGCCGGGCGTGCTGCACGGGAACCGGACCTACCTGCTGCAGGATGCCGACGGGCAGATCCTCGAGGGCTTCTCGATCTCGGCCGGTCTCGACTATCCGGGAATCGGGCCGGAGCATTCCTGGCTGCATGACGTGGGCCGCGCGGAGTATGTCAGCATCACCGATGCCGAGGCGCTGGAGGCGTTCCAGCTGTGCTGCCGCCTTGAGGGAATCATCCCCGCGCTGGAGCCGAGCCACGCGCTGGCGCATGTGACGAAGATCGCGCCGACATTGCCGAAGGACCAGATCATTGTGATGAACATGTGTGGGCGCGGCGACAAGGACATCTTCACGGTGGCGAGGCACCTTGGCTTCGACATGAAGGTGTGATGATATAAACCATTGATTTGAAATGGTAATGCAGGGCCGGGGCGCAAGCTTCCGGCCCGTTTCACTTCCGCTGCGCGGGCTTTCCGGCGCCCGTAAGCGGGGCATAAACCGCAGTTTAGGCGGATCGCCCTTCGGTTTATCGACGCCGATTAAACCCCGGGCCAATTTCCAACCCAGCCTGACGCCGTGTTTCTGGGGTCATCCCGCAACCGAGATGATGCGCATCCGGACGGGTCGGACAGATGACAGGAACGGAGTACGACAGATGAAACTGAAAACCAGACTGATGATGTTCACCGCCGCCGCAGCCCTTTCCGGGACCATGGCCTTTGCCGCGATCAACCCGCAGACGCTGGCGGACGCCTACATCCGCGAGGGCTACAGCTATGTCGAGGTCAAGGTCGGCCCGACCCAGACGAAGCTTGAGGCCGTGAAGGGTGATCGCAAGGTCGAAGTCATTTATGACAACGCCAGCGGCCAGCCGATCAAGCAGGAATTCGAGGATGCCGATGACGACTACATCGGGCGGACTGGCGTGGAGATCGAGGACTCGCAGCGGGATTTCGTTGGCGGCGATGACGACGACGACGGCGATGACGACGACAGCGATGATGACGACGACGACAGCGATGACGATGATGACGACGACAACTCCGGCAGTGACGACGATGACGACGAAGATGACGACGACGACTCCGGCAATGACGACGATGACGACGATGACAACGACGATAACTCGGGCAGCGACGACGACGACGATGGGGATGACGGCGACGAGGACTGATCGCGCCGCGTAAATGGTTTGGCGGGCCCCGGTATTGCCGGGGCCTGCCGCATGGCACATAGTTGGTGCCGGAAAAGGGGCGGAAGGAAATGAAACGCCGTGACTTCATGTCCGGACTGGTTGCAGCGGCGATCCTGTCCGGGCCCGCGCTGGCCCAGGATTATGTTGCCAGCGTGATTTCACAGCTGGAGCGGATGGGTTTCCGCATTGTCCGCCAGGAACGGACATTGCTTGGCCGTGTCCGTATCGTCGGCATGCGGGGCGACGGTCGGCGCGAGATCATCATCAATCCGAATAGCGGCGAGATTCTCCGCGACCTCTGGTCGCCGACCAGCGGCGGGAGCCGCACCTCCACCATCATCGAGGACAAGTCGGGCAGCAGCAGCTCGGGCTCGGGTAGCGCCGATGATGATGATGACGACGATGACGATGATGGCGATGATGGAGGAAGTGACAACAGCGGAAGCGGTAGCAGCAACAGCGGCGGCGGCGGCGATGATGATGACGACAGCGGCGGCGACGACGACAATGACGGCGGCGGCGACGACGATGACGATGACGATGACTGACGTCGCGCCTCATCACACCGGCTGCGAACCCTGGTGGATGGCCTCACGGTGAGACGCGCCTTCCCGATTGCCCTTGTCCTTCTGGTTCAGGCGCTGTGCGCGACGTTCTTTTCATGGGACATCCTGACCTCGGTCCTCGGCATCGAGACCGAGCCGGTCAGCTGGGAACTGCGCGAGCTGATGGAGATCGGCGCGGCGGTGGGGCTGATGCTGGGCGTGGTCGTCGGGGCCTTCGTGCTGCGCCGGGCGCTTCTTGACCGGAACCGGGCGGAAGAAAAGCTACGCCGCGCGTCGGGGGCGTTCATGGACCTTCTGGAAGAGCGTTTCACCGCCTGGGGCCTGACCCCGTCGGAACGGGACGTGGCCCTCTTTGCGATCAAGGGGATGTCGACGGCCGAGATCGCGACCCTGCGGTCGACCAGCGAAGGCACCGTCAAGGCGCAGACCAACGCGATCTACCGCAAGGCGGGCGTCACCGGGCGGCCCCAGCTTCTGTCCCTGTTCATCGATGACCTGATCGGGGATACCGGCGTGATCCGCCCGCCGATTGACGGGGCGGACGACAAGCCATCGGCCCGGACGGCGTGACGCTGCCCTAGCCGTCCAGCGCCGAGGCCTTCAGGGCGTCGAGGGGCACGACGTCCAGCGTCGCGCGATGCGTGGCGGCAAGGCGTACCTTCGGTGCGGCACCTTCCTGATAGGCCTGAAGGAAGCGGCTGGCGCAGAGGCACCACTGGTCCCCCGGCTTCAGCCCGACAAAGCCGTATTCCGGGCGCGGTGTCGAAAGGTCGTTGCCAAGGTATTTCGACAGGGCCAGGAACTCGGCCGTCATGGTGGCGCAGACCGTGTGCTGCCCGCGGTCCATCGGGCCGGTGTTGCAGCAGCCGTCGCGGAAGAACCCGGTGACCGGATCGTTGGAACAGGGCTCGAGAGGGCCGCCCAGAACGTTGACTGATGGTTCCTTCATCCCTGGCTCCCCTGCTTGCCTTTCGCGGCGGCCTGCCCAACTCTGCACCAAGGATCGCTGAAAGGGCCACCGATGGAAAGCCTTGCCGAAGACCTTGCGACAATGGTGCGCAGGCCGCTGCATGAGGACCATGTCGCCGCCATGCGCCGGATCGGCACCCTGCGCGAGGTGGCGGAGGGCGAGATCTTCCTGCGGACGGGCGACCCGGCCGATATGTTCTTCTTCGTCCTGAAGGGCAGCTTCCAGCTGTGGGACGAGGCGGCGGGCCGTCCCCTGAACGCCAATATCCTGGGCGAGGGCCAGTTCATCGGCGAGATCGCCTTTCTGACCGGGGGGCGGATGCTTTACACGATGCGTGCGGTCAGCCCGGCCGAGGTGCTGGCCGTTCCGCGTGATGCGATGCTGCGGCTGATGGCGGCGGAACCCGAGATGTCGGACATCATCGTCTCGGTCTTTGCCGCCCGGCGGCGCGCGATGCTGGAGCGGACAACGGACGCCATCACCATCGTGGGCCACCCGGACGACCGGCAGGTGCGGCTCGTCGCGGCCTTCTGCGTACGCAACAAGCTGCCGGTGAAGGTGATCGACCCGGCCTCCGAAGCGGCCGGCGACTGGGGCCGGACCTGCAGCTTTGCGCCCGAAGCAGGGCCCAAGGTGATCTTCGGCGCGCGCGAGGTCCTGCGCGACTGCACGCCCCTGGCGATTGCCGAACGGATCGGCATCGCCTTTTCGCCCACCGATGCGACCTTTGACGTGGTGATCGTCGGCGGGGGCCCGGCAGGGGTCTCGGCGGCGGTCTATGCCGGGGCCGAGGGCCTCGGCGCGCTGGTGGTCGAGGATCTGGCGATCGGCGGGCAGGCGGGGGCCTCGAGCCGGATCGAGAATTACATGGGCTTTCCGACCGCGATCACCGGGGCCGACCTCTGTTTCCGGGGCGCGTTGCAGGCGATGAAGTTCGGGACCCGCTTTGCCATTCCCCACCGGGTGAGCGGGATCGACCCCGAGGGCGGCGACTGGTGCCTGACGCTGGACAACGGGGCGCGGGTCCTCGCGCGGTCGGTGATCGTGGCTACCGGGGTGGAATACCGCCGCCTGCCCATCGACCGGCTGGAGCATTTCGAGAAGGCGGGCGTCTACTATGCCGCGACCGAGATCGAGGCGCGCTGGTGCCGCGACGCTGAGGTGGTGGTGATCGGCGGCGGCAACTCGGCCGGGCAGGCGGCGATGTTCCTGTCGCGGAGCACGAAGCATGTGCATGTGCTGGTGCGCGGCAAGGGCCTGGCCGAAAGCATGTCGTCCTACCTGATCGAGCGGCTGGTGCAGACGCCGAACATCACCATCCACTATCGCGCGCAGCTGGTGGCGCTGGAGGGCGAGCGGTCGCTGCAGTCGGTCACCATCCACAGTGCCGAGGACGGGCAGGACTGGGTGATTGACGCCCGCGCCGTGTTCGTGATGGTTGGGGCCGCGCCGAACACCGGCTGGCTGCAGGGGCGGGTGGCGGTGGACGGGCAGGGCTTTGTCCTGACGGGCGAGGCGGCGGGGGCGGGGGCGCGGGGGCGCTATGCGACCTCCTGTCCCGGCATCTATGCGGTGGGCGACGTGCGGGCCGGGTCGGTCAAACGGGTGGCCGCGGGCGTAGGGGAGGGGTCGGTGGTGATTTCCGAGGTGTGGAAGTACCTGAACCCCTGAGCCACTGGCCGTCGGGATGTCCAACGCGCCCCGGGCCATCGGGTTCGGACCCTTTACCGCGCCCGTGCTGCCGCCTATAACGCCCGCCATGGAATACGGGCTGATCTCGCGTCGAATTAGCGGCCCGGCAGGCTGATCCCCAGCCGCCGGGTTCATTGCGCTTGGCCGATCCCCCCCTTTGACCGCGAGTTCTCCCATGCCTTCCGACACGACCGACACGACCGTTCCCGACTACCGCGATACCGTGTTTCTGCCCGAGACCGCCTTTCCGATGCGCGCGGGCCTGCCCCAGCGCGAGCCCGACTGGCTGGCGCGGTGGGAGCGGATCGGCGTCTATGACCGCCTGCGGGAGAATGCCAAGGGGCGGGCGCCCTTCGTGCTGCATGACGGGCCTCCTTACGCCAACGGGCACCTCCACATCGGCCACGCGCTGAACAAGGTGTTGAAGGACATGGTGGTGCGGTCCCAGCAGATGATGGGCCGCGATGCGCGCTATGTGCCGGGGTGGGACTGTCATGGTCTTCCGATCGAGTGGAAGATCGAGGAGCAGTACCGGGCGAAGGGCCTGAACAAGGATGACGTCGATACGGTGGCCTTCCGCCAGGAATGCCGCCGCTTTGCCGAGGGCTGGATCGACGTCCAGCGCGAGGAATTCAAGCGGCTTGGCGTGACGGGGAAGTGGGACCGTCCCTATCTGACGATGGACTACCACGCCGAAGCTGTGATCGCCGACGAGTTCATGACCTTCCTGATGAACGGGACGCTCTACCAGGGCTCCAAACCCGTGATGTGGTCGCCGGTTGAAAAGACCGCGCTGGCGGAAGCCGAGGTGGAGTATCACGACCATACCAGCCACCAGGTCTGGGTGGCGTTTCCGGTGGTCGCTGCGGACAGCTTCGCGGAAACCGGGGCCTGCATCCGGACTGACCTTCTGGCGTCGCGGGTGGTGATCTGGACGACGACACCCTGGACCATCCCGCAGAACCGGGCCGTGGCCTACAATCCCGAGGTGTCCTACGGCCTTTACGAAGTGACGGGCCGCCCGCAGGAAAGCGCGGTGACCATCGGTTTCACTTACCTGATGGCCGACACCCTGGCCGAGCAGGTCTTTGCGGCGGCAAAGCTGGACGGCACAATGTACCGCCGGCTGCGCGGTGTCTCGGCTGACGAATTGCGCGGCCTTGTGCTGGCGCATCCATTCCGCGGTGTGGAAGGTGGCAGTGCGGAGTGGGACTATGACGTTCCGATGCTGCCGGGCGACCATGTGACCGACGATGCCGGGACAGGTTTCGTCCACACCGCCCCCAGCCACGGCGATGACGACTACCAGATGGGCGTGAAGTTCGGCCTGCCGATGACCTGGAACGTCGAGGCGGACGGGTCCTACCGCGCGGACCTTCCCTTGTTCGGCGGGCAGCACATCATCACGCCCGAAGGCAAGGAAGGCCCGGCAAACGTCAGCGTGATCAAGCAGCTGGCCTATTCCGGTGCGCTCTTCGCCAAGGGGAAGTTCAAGCACCAGTATCCGCACTCCTGGCGGTCGAAGGCTCCGGTCATCTTCCGCAACACGCCGCAGTGGTTCGTGGCGATCGACCGGGTGCTGGATGACGGCATGTCGACCTATGGGGACACGATCCGGAGCCGGGCGCTGAACTCGATCAATCAGCTTGTGGAATGGACGCCCGCAACCGGGCGGAACCGTCTTCATTCGATGATCGAGGCGCGGCCGGACTGGGTCCTGTCGCGCCAGCGTGCCTGGGGCGTGCCGCTGACCTGTTTCGTGAAGAAGGGTGCCAGGCCGGATGCGGCAGACTTTCTTCTGAAGAACGCCGAGGTCAACGCAAGGATCAAGGCGGCCTTCGAAGCGGACGGCGCCGATGTATGGTATGTGCAAGGATTCAAGGAAAAGATGCTGTCCGGCATCGTGAATCCGCAGGATTATGAACAGGTCTTCGACGTGCTGGACGTGTGGTTCGATAGTGGCTCCACCCACGCTTTCGTCCTGCGCGACCGCGAGGATGGGTCGGCGGACGGGTTGGCCGACCTTTACCTCGAGGGCACCGACCAGCATCGCGGCTGGTTCCATTCCTCGATGCTGCAGGCCTGCGGCACCAAGGGCCGCGCGCCCTATCGCGGCGTGCTGACCCACGGCTTCACGCTGGACGAGAAGGGCATGAAGATGTCCAAGTCGCTCGGCAATACGGTGGCCCCGCAGGAGGTGATCGGCGAATATGGGGCCGACATCCTGCGGCTTTGGGTGGCGCAGTCGGACTACACGGTCGACCTTCGGATCGGGAAGGAGATCCTGAAAGGCGTCGCCGACAGCTACCGCCGTCTCCGCAACACCATGCGCTACATGCTGGGCGCGCTGGCGGGGTTCTCGGACGCCGAGCGGGTGGAGCCGGCCCGGATGCCGGAGCTTGAACGTTGGGTCCTGCATCGGTTGGCCGAACTCGACGCGGAAGTGCGCGAGGGCTATGCGAAGTATGACTTCCAGGGCGTGTTCCAGAAGCTTTTCACCTTCTGCACCACGGACCTGTCGGCGATCTATTTCGACATCCGAAAGGACGCGCTTTACTGCGATGCGCCCGCGTCCCTGCGCCGCCGCGCCTGCCGGACGGTGATGGACCTTCTGTTCCACCGCCTGACAACTTGGCTTGCACCGGTCCTCGTCTTCACCATGGAGGAAGTCTGGCTGGAGCGGTTCCCGGGCGAGCAGTCGAGCATCCACCTCGTGGACTTCCCGGACACGCCGGAAACCTGGCGCGACGAAGCCTTGGCGGCGAAGTGGAACACGATCCGCGATGCCCGCCGCGTGGTCACCGGCGCGCTCGAGGTGCAGCGGACGGCGAAGGTGATCGGGGCGAGCCTTGAGGCCGCGCCCGAGGTCTTCGTCTCGCCCACCATGGCCGGGCTTCTGGGCAGTGTCGACTTTGCCGAGCTTTGCATCACCTCGGACCTTGCGCTCCGGACCTCGGAGCCGCCAGCGGACGCTTTTGCACTGTCGGATGTTCCGGAGGTGGCGGTTCTGTTCCACCCGGCGCGCGGTCAGAAATGCGAACGCTGCTGGAAGGTCCTGCCGGATGTGGGCACACACAAGCATCCTGGCACCTGTCAACGCTGCAACGACGCGCTGGGGTGACGTGGACCTCACCCTGCACAGACTGAGCGTCACGACGCCCTTCGGGCCCGTGACGCTGGTCGAGGATCAGGGCAGGCTGGTGCGGCTGGAGTGGCGCGAAGACCGCGGTGAGACGTCCCCGCTGCTGACCGAGGCGGCGACGCAGCTCAAGGCCTATTTCGAGCGGCGGCTCACACGCTTTGACCTGCCCTTTGACTGGGGTGAGGGGCTGAACGGCGACGTCCGCCGGGCAATGGCGGCGATCCCCTTTGGCGAGACGCGGACCTACGGCCAGATCGCAAAGGCGGTCGGCGCACCGGCGCAGGCGGTCGGGCAAGCCTGCGGTGCCAACCCGCTGCCGATCCTGATCCCGTGCCACCGGGTTACCGGCACCGACTGGTTCGGTGGCTTTTCCGCGCCGGGCGGGGTGGAGACCAAGGCGGCACTTCTGCGCCACGAAGGGGCGCTGCTGTTGTGAGCGACCGCATCCGGGCTGCGATCCTAGATCTTGCCCTGCGGCGCGGGCGGGGGAAGTCGCTCTGCCCGTCAGAGGTCGCGAAGGTGCTTGCGGACGACTGGCGGCCCTTGATGCCCGAAGTGCGGGCGGTGGCGGCCGCGATGCCGGAGATGATGGCAACACAAGGCGCGGTGGAGGTGGACCCGGTGACCGCACGGGGGCCGATCCGGCTGCGGCTGAGATGAGTTCGCTTGGCATCCGCCCCGGTGGCGACCCGCGCTGATCCTATCGAAACAAGAAGGCTGGACCTATCGCCCGGCTTGCAGGCCTGCGTGCAAAGGCCTAGCCAGTCTGTAACGGTTTCATGACAGGTGCGCTTTGACACTTGGCGTTTTCCTGGCAGTCCTGGGCGCTGCCTTCCTGCATGCGCTGTGGAACGCGCTGATCAAGCTGGGGACGTCGAAGGTCGGCGGGATGGTGATCCTGTCGATCGTCGAGGTGCCGATCGGGCTGGCCGTGGTGCTGCTGACGCCTGCCATCGACCCTGCGGCGATCCCCTGGGTGATCGCGGCGGGCTGCACCCATTTCGCCTACAAGTTCTTCCTGACCTATGCCTATGACCGGGGCGACCTTTCCCGCGTCTACCCGATTGCCCGGGGCGGGGCGCCGATGGTGGTGGCACTGGTCGGCGCGGTGTTCCTGGCTGATGCCGTCAGCGCGCAGGAATACGTGGCAATCGTGGTGCTGGCGGCAGGCATCCTGCTGATGGCACGGGGGGTCTTCACCAGCGGCGAGGACCGGAAGCTTCTGCCCTTTGCGCTGGGCAGCGCGCTCGCGACTGCGACTTATACGCTGATCGACGGGATGGGGGCGCGGGTCTCTGGCTCGCCGGCCGCCTATGTCGCCTGGGTATTTGTGGCCGATGGGACGTTCTTTACCCTCGGGATGCTCGCCCTGAAGGGCCGGGACGTGATCCCGCGGAACTGGCATGCCTGGCGGATGGGGTCGGTCGCCTCGGTCGCAAGCTACGGGGCATATGCAGTATCGATCTGGGCGATGACTCTGGCACCCATCGCGGTGGTGGCGGCACTGCGCGAGACCTCGATCCTGTTTGCCGTGCTGATCGGCTGGCTGGTCTTTGGCGAGAAGATGGGGCGTGACAAGGTGGTGGCGGCGCTGGTGATCGTCGCAGGCGTGATGCTGATGCGGCTTTGACCGGGCGGGCTCGTCGTGCGACTGCGTCTTCTCCTCGCGGGTATTGCCAGCGACGCCTGTCGAAGACGTCGACGAGCGGCACCTCAGCGCACCCGGCGGATGCCTTCTGGGACCATCTGCTGCACGATCCCGGCAAGGCAGAGGTACAGCGAGGCGAGGACCAGAAGCCACTTCGCCACCGGACCTTCGTTGAAGTCCCACCATGCCGCCCAGGCCGCAAGCACGATCCAGGCGACGCAGACCGCCAGCGACAGGGTGTTCCAGCGCTGGGTGCGGGTCGGATGGATGAACTTGAGGTTGGTGAACATGGTGATGGTCAGAAGGGTCACCACAAAAAGGATCACCATCTCGCCCGGCTTCGTCGCGAAGAGGACCAGCACCACCATGTTCCAGCAGGCGGGAAAGCCGGCAAAGCTCTTGTCCTTTGTCTTCATCCGCGTGTCGGCGAAATAGATGACCGAGCCATAGCAGATCACGATGATCGCGAACCAACCGGTCCAGCCGGGCAGAAGGCCGGACTGGAAAAGCGCGAAGGCCGGGATAAAGACATAGGTCAGGTAGTCGACGATCAGGTCCATCAGGACCCCGTCATAGGTGGGCCAGTTCTTGTCGACCTCGTATTTCCGGGCCAGCGGTCCGTCGATCCCGTCGACGATCAGGGCCACGACCAGCCAGAGGAACATCAGGCTCCACTTCTCCTGCACGGCGGCAAGCATGGCAAACATCGCCAGCACCGCGCCGGTGGCGGTGAGGAGGTGGACGGAAAGGGCCTGTAGTCTGGGGCTCATCGGGCCTTGATGGCGGATTACGGGGCGGGGCGCAACAGGTAGGTCAGGCCCGGGGGTGGGCTTTTTCGTAGACCTCCAGCAGGCGGGCCGGGTCGACTGCGGTATAGGCCTGCGTCGTCGAAAGCGAGGCGTGACCGAGAAGTTCCTGGATCGCGCGAAGGTCTCCACCCGCCGAAAGCAGGTGGGTGGCAAAGCTGTGCCGCAAGGCATGGGGTGTTGCGGTCGCCGGAAGTCCCAGCCGAAGGCGGGCGCGTTCCATCGCCGCCTGGATCAGCCGCGGGTTGACCGGCCCGCCGCGCACCCCCCGGAACAGGGGTTCTGCCGGACGCAGGTCATGCGGGCAAAGTGCGACATAGGCCGCGACGGTCTGCGCCGCGACCGGGATGACCGGGACCAGCCGCGTCTTGCCGCCCTTTCCGGTGATCCGCAGGGTTGGGGGCAGGGGATGGTCGGCCCCGGTCAGCGACAGCGCCTCGGAAATGCGAAGACCAAGGCCGTAGAGGAGCGTCAGGATCGCCGTGTCACGGGCGGCGATCCAGTCTTCCCGCGCATCCTCGCCGATCCCGCTCAGGATGGCGGCGGCGCCGACTTCATCAAGGGGGCGGGGCAGCTTGCGGCGGACCTTGGGACCCCGGGTCGCCAGGACCGTGGTCGCATCCGCCCCGCTGCGGTCGGCGGCCCAGGCAGTGAAACCCTTGACGGCCGACAGCGCCCGTGCCAGCGACCGGGCCGAAAGCCCGCGCGCGCGTTCGCTTGCCATCCAGGCGCGAAGGTCGGATTGCGAGGCGGCCGCAACCTGCGCCAGGCCCCCGGTCTCGCCATGGTGGCGGGCCAGAAAGCCAAGGTAGCCCGCCACATCGCGGCGGTAGGCCTCGACCGTATTCGGGGCGGCGCCCTGCAAGGCGGCCAGCTGGGAAAGCCACTCGCGCAGCGCCGCGCCAAGGGCGGGCGCAAGGAAGGGGTTCAGGCCAGCCACCGCCGCATCATCCGCTCGAAGACCCCGGCGAAGAAGGCCAGAAGGTCGGTGCCGTGCAGCGACTTGAACATGTGCGGATCTTCCGAGCCGAAGACGAGCATGGCCGGCATCCGGCCCTTGCCGAAATCAAGCCGCATCACCGCTTCAGACCGGATGTCCCCGGCCCGCGAGCCGTAGACTGTGGCAGCGAGGGCAGTGGTCGCGCGCAGGACGACGGGGCGCGAGGCAACGCTGCGGCCATTGGTCATGTAGCTGGTGACCATGCCCCTCGGCCCGACCTGAAGCACATCGCCCAGGCGGCGGACGGCGGGATCGTTCTCGCCGTCCGCCTGCACCGTCTCCAGAACCAGCCGCACCACGTCGACCCGCAGGGTCCGGGCCACGTCGCTGCCAAGGAGTATCAGGAACTCCTCGAAGCTCGTGGGGTCCAGAAGCTGCAGGATTGCGCGGTGGACCTGGTTCGTCCCGGCAAGGTTCTCATAGGCTGCGGCGATGACCGAGCGGTGGGTATCCTCCAGCCGGTCCAGCCGGTTCTCAAGCCGCTGCATCGCGATGCCGCGCAAATCGACGATGTTCGCCCCCATCGCGCGTTCGTTCGCAGCCACAAGGGCGTTCATGACGTCGCGGTCTTCCAGAAGCCGTTCCGGCTTGGCCAGGATCAGCTCACGCAGTTCTGGTTCGATCATGAAAGCACTCGTCCCACAGTTTTTGGTCGCGATTTCCTGCCACTATAGGACAATGCTCATGCACTTGGCGACAGATTTCGCCCCGATGCCAACGTGCCGGTGCGCCAATGCAACAGGGCGAGCTGACGCACCTTACTCGTGCGGCACGTCGGGGGACATGAACTTGAACAGTTCCATCGGCTGAAAGTTCGCGGTCTGATCGCCGGCAAGGTCGGGGTTGCCGTCCATCGTCAGCCGGCGGGGCCCGGAACCTTCGCTGAAGTCGAGCTTGGCAAAGTTCGCCCAGATGATGCTGGGGCTGTTGGTGTCCTGGTAGTAGTAGACCTTGTTCTTCTGGTCGGCGACCGTCAGCCACAGCGTGTCGGCGATGTTGGGCTGGCCGGGCAGCTTCACCCCGATCGGCACAGAGACGTTCCGCATCACGCTGAAGACGGTGGCCACCGCGCGGCGCGGGTCGGCGGTCTGCGTCGCCTCGTTGATGTAGTAGGAGGCGCGGACAAAGCGGTCGGCGGCGCGGTTGGTGCCGGGCAGCATCAGCGACCCGCCGATGGATTTCCAGTAGGCATTGAGCGCGATCTGTTCCGAGAAGGGCGGGGCGTTGGTCATCACCTGGTATTCGCGTCCATGATGGATGGAAAGCTTGCCGTCGAGATATTCGAAGATCGCGGAATCGCCCGAGGCGTCCGAGATCGAGAGGTGCACGGTCCCGGGCTCTCCGGTCGGGGCCTGGATGGCGACGATGCGGAATTCCTCTTTCCGCAGGTCCTCGACCGCCTCGGCCACGGTGGCGTAGTTGTCGAGGACATATTGCACCCAGGCCGAGTTCGGCAGGGTCGGGCGCGTGTCCCCGGCGGTTTCGGGTGGATAGACGGACTGCGGCAGGTACAGAAGGTTCGCGACCAGCCCGGCCTCGTTCATCCCGTCGGCAGCGGCCCCTTCGTAGATCGTGGTGACGACGCTGCCGTATTTGGAGGTCCAGGACATCGGGGTCTTGGTGTTCGACTCCCGCGTTAGCCCGCGCGGGTAAAGCCACATGTTGGTGTCCATGTCCGAGATGAACCAGTCCATCGTCCGGCCGGTGACGGTCTGGCCTTCAAGGCCGAAGTAGACCGCGCGCGAACAAGCCTCCGCGACGGAGCCGGCGGTTAAAGCCAGGGCGAGGGCAGCGCTTGTGCCAAGGGCAAGGGTCCGTTTCATGGGCATCCTCCGTTTGGTGGTCGTGCACATTCTGGCTTACCCGGCGGGCCGAATGTTGCGGGAAGCACCATTTCCGGGGCGTTTTGGTGTATCAGGGGCGCATGAGCCAACCAAAGCAGCGCCGCCCTCCTCCCACCGATCTGCAGGCCGTCTTCGCGGCCCGTGGCTGGCTGTCCGAACATCCCGCGGCCTTCCAGTCGCTCATGCTCGGCGAAGGGGTGCCGTTCGACGTGGAGGCCGGCACCTACGTGTATCGCCGGGATGACGAGTCGAACGGACTCTATGGCATCGTCTCGGGTGCAATCGGGGTGGAAGGGGGGCACCGGCGGCAGACGCCGCTTCTGGGTCATGTGTTCCGCCGGGGCGAGTGGTTCGGGATCAAGGCCGTGCTGCACGGCGGCCCGCGCGAGCTAAGCTATCGTGCGCTTGAGCCGTCGAGGCTTCTGTTCATCGCCCGGACGCGGATGGTCCCCCTGATGCAGGCCGGTCCCGAGACGGCGGTGCGGGTCGGTCAACTGGCCGAGATCGGCAACCGGCTTGGGTCCTGGATCGCGCGCGATCTTCTGACCCCGGATGCAGGGCGCAGGCTGGCCTCGGTCCTCTACCGGGTCATGGGGGCCGGAGAGGTCACGGCGGAGGAGCCAGAAGGGTTCCGGCTGACGCACCAGCAACTGGGGGAAATGGCAAACCTGTCGCGCCACCATGTCGGGCGAAAGCTCGCGGAATTCGAGGCGGCGGGCTGGATCGCCTGCGGCTACAACAGGATCCGGCTTCTGGACCCCGAAGGGCTGGCCGGGTTCGCCTACGGAGATGAAGGATAGGGCGTAAGGGCGGCCCAGGAATCTTCGTCGAAAATTCCTGGGCTTTCGCGGTCAGGCGAGAGAGGGGTCGATGCCCTTGCAGGCGGCGACGAGGCCTTTCACGGCGTCGATCGACTTCTCCAGCATGGCCTTCTCGGCGGCGTCGAGTTTCACCTCGACCACACGCTCCACCCCGCCCGCGCCGATGATGACCGGGACGCCGACATAGATGCCGTCAAGCCCGTACTGGCCCTTCACATGGGCGGCGCAGGGCAGAAGGCGCTTCTGGTCCTTGAGGTAGGCCTCGGCCATTTCCACCGCCGATGCGGCGGGGGCGTAGAAGGCCGAGCCGGTCTTCAGAAGACCCACGATCTCGGCCCCGCCGTCGCGGGTGCGCTGGACGATGGCGTCAAGCTTTTCCTGCGTGGTCCAGCCCATCGCCACGAGGTCGGGCAGCGGGATGCCACCGACGGTGGAATAACGGACCGAGGGCACCATCGTGTCGCCGTGGCCGCCAAGCACGAAGGCGGTTACGTCCTTCATCGAGACGTTGAATTCGACCGACAGGAAGTGGCGGAAGCGGGCCGAGTCGAGGACGCCGGCCATGCCGACGACCTTGTGGTGCGGCAGGCCCGAGAATTCGCGCAGCGCCCAGACCATCGCGTCCAAGGGGTTGGTGATGCAGATCACGAAGGCGTTCGGGGCATGGGCCTTGATGCCTTCGCCGACCGCCTTCATCACCTTGAGGTTGATCCCCAGAAGGTCATCGCGGCTCATCCCCGGTTTCCGGGGCACACCGGCGGTGACGATGCAGACATCGGCCCCTTCAAGATCGGCATAGCTGTTGGTGCCGGTGAGCGACGCGTCGAAGCCTTCGACCGGGCCGGACTGCGCGATATCCAGCGACTTCCCCTGGGGCGTTCCCTCGGCGATGTCGAACAGGATCACGTCGCCGAGTTCCTTCAGCGCGATCAGATGGGCGAGCGTGCCGCCGATCTGGCCGGCACCGATGAGGGCGATCTTGGGTCGGGCCATGGGACTTCCTCCGAAGGTGATTTCGCGCTTGGGGTAGCGGCTTCGGGCGAGTCTGTCCAGCACCGGAATGCATTTCAGTATACAATTGTATGCGGAATTTTGCCGCTTTCGGGGGGCCGCGAAGCGCGGTAGCGGTAACGGTCTGGAGGACGGGATGGCAGATGTCTGGTTCTGGGTCGCGGCGCTGGTTGCGGCGGGGCTGGTGGGGATGGGAAAGGGCGGTGTTCCGGTCGTCGGCATGCTTGGAGTGCCAGTGATGGCGCTGGTCATAAATCCGGTGATGGCGGCGGGGCTGTTGTTGCCGGTTTATGTGGTGTCAGACGTTTTCGGGCTTTACGCCTATCGCCATGCCTTCGACCGGCGGGTGCTGGCCATTCTTCTGCCCGGCGCGGTGGTCGGGATCGGCGTCGGCTGGGCCACGGCGACGGTGGTGCCCGAGGCGGCGGTGACGCTGCTTGTGGGCCTGATAGGGGTGGTCTTCGCTGCGAACCTGATCCTGCGGAAGCCCGTGGTCGCTGAACCGCAAGAGCCACGCGTGGCACCGGGCCTCTTCTGGGGGGCGATCACGGGGTTCACCAGTTTCGTCAGCCACGCGGGCGCGCCGCCCTATCAGGTCTACACGCTGCCATTGGGGATGCAGAAGGCGGTCTTCGCCGGGACCTCGACCATCGCCTTTGCCGTCATCAACGCGGTGAAGCTAGTGCCCTACTACGCACTAGGGCAGTTGAACCTGGGCAACCTGAAGGTGGCAGCGGTCCTTGCGATCCCGGCGGCGCTGGCGGTCTTTGCCGGGGTGCGGCTGGTTCGCTGGCTGCCCGAGAAGCTCTTTTTCCAGCTGGTGACCTGGGCGCTTCTGGTGATCTCGCTCAAGCTGATCTGGGACGGGGCGCGCGGCCTCGCCTGACCCGGAACCTGCGGGACCTGCTTTTCTGGCGCGCTTACCCCGGAAGGCCTCATCGCTCCCTCCGGTCGGTCTTCGCGGGACGGTCAGCGAAGACCGACCGCAGGGGAGGTATGAGCTTCCCCGGTCAGATCCGGCTTCCTGCTGGAAGCTCTTCAGTCACCGCCTCATAGCCTGCACCAGAGGCCATCAGGCACATGCGACCATCCGGCAAGGTCATGGTGATCGTCCAGGTGCCGGTTGCGTCCGAAGCAAAAAGCTCCATCACCGCGGCCTCACCGGCAAGGCCAAGGGCGCGGCGGGTTTCGCCGTAGCGGTCTGCAAGAAGGGCGGTGACGATCTCGCGGCTGTCGCATTGCGGGTTCGCATGCGCGATCTGGGTGGCAAGGATCACCCCGCCGAAGCCAAGCGAAAGAGCGAAAAGCGAACGATGCATGCGGTGGCCTTTCCATGCGTGGGAACCACGGAAAGGCTGCCGGGAACAGGCTTTGATGCTGTTAATGGTGCGCGCGGAACTGCCGCGCGCCAGACCTAGTGTTTCGGGCAGAAGGTGTCGCGCACGGCCGTGACGATCGCGTCAACCTCGCTCCGGGCAAGCCGGTAGATCACGCTCTTGCCTTCGCGGCGGGTCGCGACGATCCCTTCGGCGCGCAGACGCATCAGCTGCTGCGAGACGTTGACGGGGCTCGTTCCCAGCCCCTCGGCCAGTTGCGTGACGTTCTTCTCGCCGTCCACGAGCAGGCACAGGATTTGCAGCCGCCCCTCATGCGACAAGGATTTCAACAGCGCCACGGCACGCGCGGCCTGTTCCATCGTTCCTCCGAATCCCTGCAGGATCTCTGCCATGTCTTTTCCATCCTATTCGAAGGCACAGCCCTTCTTCACGCCCATCGCCCGGAACACCATCGCCGCCGGGCAGACGCCGGTGAAGGACGACTGGATCAGGTTCAGGCCGATGAAGACGGTGAACCAGACGAACAAGGGGGATACATAGGCCGTCAGCACGACGCTGAGAAGGACCATGGCCCCGGCGAACCGCAGAACTGCTGCATCAAGTGACATTTCTTCAACCTTTCGTGGTTTCCTTGAGTTTGTCGATGCCCAGCACCTTGAGTGCGAGGCTTTCGTAGAAGGGCTCGGACGTTCCCTTCCGCAGCTTGCGGATGAAGTATTTCTCGAACCCGGCTTTCGCGAGGTGGACCCATTTGCCGCTGGACGACCAGTTGACGTTCCGTGGCGGGATCTGGGGTTGGGCGACAAAGGCGATGCCCCCGTCGCCGAAGTCGGCAAGGCAGACCGCGTTCCAGGTGCCGATCTGGTCCGGCGCTTTTCCGCGGACAAGGTTGCCGATGTTGTGGGCGGTGGCGGTGACCATGCTTTCGATCATGAAGCCGGTCTTCGGCACCCCGCAGGGAACGGGCGTCGGCCCCATGGGCGGGATCGCCACGCAGACGCCGACCGCGAAGATATTGGGGTATTTCGGGCTTTGCTGGTGCTTGTCGACGATGGTGAAGCCGCGTGGATTGCTCAGTCCCTCGATACCGGCGACCGGTTTGATGCCGCGGAAGGCGGGCAGCATCATCGAAAAGGCGAAGGGCAGGTCCCTTTCCGCCTTCACGGACCCATCGTCGGCGATTTCCTCGACGAACATGTGGCCATCTTCCACCTTCTTGATGCGGGTCGAGGTCATCCACTTGATATGCTTGTCGCGCATCTGGCTTTCGAGAAGCCCCTTGGTGTCGCCGACCCCGTCCAGGCCAAGGTGGCCGATATAGGGTTCGGGCGTGACGAAGGTCATCGGCACCCGGTCGCGCACCTTGGCGCGACGGAGGGCGGTTTCGAGGATGAACAGGAACTCATAGGCCGGGCCAAAGCAGCTCGCCCCCTGCGCGGCCCCGATGATCACCGGCCCGGGGTTCGCGACCAGCTTTTCGAATACCCCTTTCGCCGCTTCGGCATGGTCGATATGGCAGATCGACTGGGTGAACCCGCCATGCGGCCCCAGCCCCTCGATCTCGTCGAAGGCCAGCTCCGGCCCCGTGGCGATGACCAGGTAGTCATAGCTGACCGACTGCCCGTCGACGAGTTCGATCCGGTTTTCCGCCGGGTGCAGGCGCTCGGCCGCGACCGGGATGAAGCCGATCTTCTTCTTCGCCATTGTCGGCGCAAGGTCCACCGTGATGTCCTCACGGTCCCTCCAGCCGACGGCGATCCAGGGGTTCGAGGGCACGAAGTGATACTTCGGGTCCTTGGTGACGACGGTCACCTTGTCTTCGGGACGCAACTGGTCCTTCAATTCGTAGGCCATGATGGCGCCGCCAAGTCCGGCCCCGAGTACGACGACATGCGCCATTTCAGTCTCCTCTTCTGATCAGGCTGTGGGTTCCGCCCCGGTGCGGAAGACGCGGTAGATCGCCGGGATGACAAGGACGGTCAGCAGGGTCGACGTGAGCAGACCGAACAGCAGGGAAATCGCGAGGCCCTGGAAGATCGGGTCGGCCAGGATGACCACCGCGCCGATCATGGCGGCGATGGCAGTCAGGAGGATCGGCTTGAACCGGATCGCCCCGGCCTCGATCAGGAGGTCCACCGTCACCGGCCCCTGCCCGTGGCGGATGAAGTCGACGAGCAGGATCGAGTTGCGTACGATGATCCCCGCAAGCGCGATGAAGCCGATCATCGAGGTCGCGCTGAACGGCGCCCCGAACAGCCAATGCCCGAACATGATCCCCAGGAAGGTCAGTGGGATCGGCGTCAGGATCACCAGCGGCAGCTTGAATGACCCGAACTGCGCCACGACCAGGATGTAGATACCCAGAAGTGCGATCCCGAATGCCGCCCCCATGTCGCGGAAGGTGATGAAGGTCACTTCCCACTCGCCGTCCCAGAGAAGGGTGACCTTCCCCTCGTCCTCGGGTTGCCCATGCAGCGCGATCTCGGGCTTCATCCCTTCGGGCCAGTCCATCGCCTCGATCCGCTCGGCCACGGCCAGCATCCCGTAGAGGGGCGCCTCGAAATCGCCGGCAAGCTCGGCCGAGACCATCTCGGCGTCGCGGCCGTTGCGGCGGAAGATCGGGAAACTCGAGGTCTCCTCGCTTACCCGGACCACGTCGCCCAGTTCCACCACCCCCCGCGCGCCGGGAAGCGCGTTCGCCGGAATGGGCGTCGTCAGGAAGCGTTCGTCCATCACCCGGTCGGCTTTGTCGCGTTCCACCACCAACGGGATCGGCAAACGCCCCTCGCCCCGGTGCGAATAGCCCACGGTCTGTCCGCCGTTCAGAAGGGCCAGCGTGTCAAACACGTCCTGCTCCTGCACCGCGTAGAACTCGAGATCGTCGGTCGAGATCGTCGCCCGCAGCCGCCGAGCTTCCTGTCCAAAGCTGTCATCCACGTCGACGATGAAGGGCACCGCCTCGAAGGCCTCGCGGATCAGCCGGGCCACCTCGCGCCGGGTCTCGGCATCCGGCCCGTAGACCTCGGCCAGAAGGGTGGCGATCACCGGCGGCCCGGGCGGGGGTTCCACGACCTTCAGGCTTGTCCCTTCCGGCACGTTCAGCGCCTTCAGCCGTTCGCGCAGGTCCAGCGCGATGTCATGGCTTGCCCGGTCGCGGTCGGTCTTGGGCGTCAGGTTGACCGCCACCTCGCCCAGCTGCGGCTCGGACCGCAGATAGTAGTGGCGCACGAGGCCGTTGAAGTTGAAGGGCGCGGGCGTGCCGGCATGGGTCTGGACGCTGGTCACCTCGGGCAGGCCAAGGGCCACGTCGGCCACATCGCGCGCCACGCGGTCCGTCGCCTCGACGGATGCGCCTTCCGGCAGGTCGATGACGACCGAAAGCTCGGACTTGTTGTCGAAGGGCAGAAGCTTGACCGTCACGTCCTTGGTGTAAAGTGCTGCCAGCGACCCGAAGGACAGCGCCGCCGTCACCAGAAGAAAGCCCAGGCTGCGGGCGCGGGTCTTCAGGATCGGCCGCGCGGCGGCCGTATAGGTCCGGCCCAGCCAGCCGCCATGATGGCCGCCGTGGATGTCGTCATGCGCGTGTTCGTGCATGTCGGCCCGGCCCGCGATCTTGACCATCAGCCAGGGCGTGATGATGACCGCGACGAAGAAGGAAAAGATCATCGCCGCGCTGGCATTGGCCGGGATCGGCGACATGTAGGGCCCCATCAGCCCGCTCACGAACAGCATCGGCAGAAGGGCCGCCACCACGGTCAGCGTGGCCACGATGGTGGGGTTCCCAACCTCGGCCACCGCCTCGATCGCGGCCTGGATCCGGGGTTTCCGGCGGTCCATGCCCCAGTGGCGGTCGATGTTCTCGATCACCACAATGGCATCGTCGACCAGAATCCCGATCGAGAAGATCAGTGCGAACAGCGAGACCCGGTTCAGCGTGTAGCCCATCACCCAGGCGGCAAAGAGCGTCAGCAGGATCGTCACCGGGATCACGATGGCCACGACGACCGACTCGCGCCAGCCGATGGCGAAAAGGACGAGGAGGACGATCGAGACGGTGGCGAGGCCAAGGTGGAAGAGAAGCTCGTTCGCCTTCTCGTTCGCCGTCTCGCCATAGTCCCGGGTCACCGTCAGCGTCACCCCGTCGGGGATCAGCTTTGCCTCCAGCGCGTGGACGCGGTGCAGCACCTCTTCGGCCACGACAACCGCGTTGGCCCCGGCGCGCTTGGCAATGGCCAGCGTGACCGCAGGGCCGCCTACGGTGCGCCCATCCTCTCCCCGCGTCAGGCTTGCGACGATGGTCTGGCGGGTGTTCGGAACATAAGAGACCTGCGCCACGTCGGCGACATAGACCGGCCGCCCGTCGCGCGTGGTGATCAGCAGGTTCGCCACTTCGGCGGGCGCGGTCAGCGTCTCGCCCGCCACAAGGTCCACCATCTGGCCCTGATCGCGCAGCTTTCCGGTGTTCAGCGTGCGGTTGGCCTGCGCGACCTTGCCGGCCAGCTGTTGCAGCGTCACACCATAAAGCGCCAGGCGGTCCGGATCAGGCGCGATCCGGATCGCGTCCTGCGCGTCGCCGACAAGGTAGGTCAGGCCGACGTCGTCGGTCTTCGCGACCTCGGTCTGCAAGGTCCGGGCGATGCGGGTCAGGTCGTTGGCGTCCAGTGTGTCCGAGGACAGCGTCAGCGTCAGGATCGCCACGTCGTCGATACCCCGGCCTACGATCAGTGGTTCCGGAATACCCACCGGGATACGGTCAAGGTTCGCGCGCACCTTGTCATGCACCCGCAGGATCGCATCCTCGGCCCGCGTCCCCACCTCGAAGCGCGCGGTGACCATCGCGGCATCGTCGCGGGTCGAGGAATAGACATGCTCGACGTTGTTGATGCCCTTGACGATGACCTCCAGGGGTTCGGTCACCAGCTTCACAGCGTCTTCGGCCTTCAGGCCCTGCGCCTGCACATGGATGTCAACCAGAGGGACCGAGATCTGCGGCTCTTCTTCGCGCGGCAGGCTGACCAGCGCGACAAGGCCCGCAGCAAGGGCTGCGAGGATGAAAAGGGGTGTAAGGGCCGAGTTGATGAAGGCCTTGGTCAGGCCCCCGGCAAGGCCAAGCGGGTGCTTGCGGTCAGTCATGGCTCGCCTCGGCCCCAAGTTCGGCGGCGGGCAGGACGACATCGCCGGCATTCAGGCCGGTCAGGACTTCGACCATCGCGGTGCCGTCCTGCAGGTGTGACGCGCCCGGCACGATGCTGCGCAGGGCCACGCCCTCGCCGGTCCGCACGCCAACGAAGTCAAGGCCGGCGCGGGTCACGATGCTGTCCGCCGGAACCAGAAGCGCCTGGCGCTCGCCCACCGGCAGGCTGACCAGCATCCGGGCCCCGACATGGCGGTCAGGCAGGCCCTCGATCTCGACATCCGCCACCACGCGCCCGCCCTCGATCAGCGGGTAGACCCGGGCAAGGCGCCCTTCGCGATCGCCGTCCGATCCGGCAATGCGGATGGTGTCGCCTTCGTCCAGCGCAGCGGCGTGGCGTTCCGGCACCGCGATCCGCAGGAAGGTCCCGCCACCGCCGATGACCGCAACCACCTCACCCGGCATCACCACGGCCCCTTTGGTGACCGGCACATCCAGGACGCGGCCTGCCACCGGGGCCAGGACGACGCCTTCCTTCCCTTGCTGACGGATCACGCCTGCCTCGGCATCCAGGGAGGCGATCTGGCCTTTCAGCACGTCGACCCCGGTCCGCAACGCCTCGATCCTCTGGGCGGTGATGACACCGTTGGTCAGAAGGTCCTCGCCGCGCGCCAGATCGGCCTCGGCGCTGGCAAGCTGCGCCGTCAGCGCCTCGCGCCGGGCAGACAGCGCCTGCAGTTGCAGATCAAGCTTGTCATCGGTGATCCGCGCCAGGTCCTGTCCGGCGGTGACCATGTCACCCTCGGCTACCAGCAACTCCACCAGGGTGCCCCCCAGCCGCGCCCGCGCGGGGATGCGGTCCTTCGCCTCGACCGTGCCATAGACCGCTTTCCATTCGGTGACCGGGGCAGGGGTGACCGTCACGGGCTCTGATCCGACGGGAAGGGCCAGGCCAAGGCTGGCGGTCACGAGGGCGGGAAGTAGGCGACGCATGCGACTCAAGGCTCCGTTAAACAGGAAAACATATATAAAGCTATAAAGCTGTAATATACAAGAGCCAATCCGCCGCACGAGGGTGGCGGGGTGAAAAGCAAAAGGCCCCCCGGTTTCCCGGGGGGCCCTTCACGCAGTGAAGGTTTTGGGTCAGGCTGTCTTCTTCGAGGTCCAGACCAGCCCCGCCAGCGCCATCCCCTCGGTGATCAGGTTCACGCCCAAGAGAAGCCCGATCAGCCAGCCCGCCGTCACCGGCATGCTGTTCCACAGGATCACCGCCAGCACGATCGCCAGCACCCCGCTCGCCAGAACCCAGAACCAGCCCGCCATCGGCCGGATCGTCAGCGCGAAGACGATCTTCGCGATGCCCTCGACCATGAAGAACACGATCAGCAGGATCGAGATCACCAGCATCGTCTCGACCGTGTTGCGCAGCATCAGGTAGCCCACCACCACCGCCAGCCCGGAAGAGATCAGCGCCAGCCAGAACGAAGGATGGTTCCGCGCGCTCAGCAGGCTGAGGCCCTGGATGATCCCGCTCGCGATCAGGATCCAGCCCAGGAACCGCACGAAGGCGGCCGAGGCGAAGACCGGAAACAGGATGGCCACGGCCCCGCCGACGACCATCAGCACAGCCTGGACAAGGTAGAGCATCCGGTGGCGGCCCACGGCCTCGCGCATGGCCTGGTTGTAGATCGCGGCGGCAGAGGCAAGATCGATGTTGGACATTGTGGTTCCCTCGTTCTGGTTACTGGTTTGGCCCGAAGGCGTTTACGGCACGGCAGAAAGGACAAGAAAGACGCTGAAGATTACCAGATGCACGGCACCCTGCAGGATGGTCGTGCGCCCCGTCGCCAGCGTCAGCGAACTGGTGAACAGCGTCAGGATCAGAAGCGTCATCCCTTCCGCATTCAGGCCAAGGACCAGCGGCCGGTCAAGGACCAGCGCGGCCACCGCCACGAAGGGGATCGTCAGCCCGATCGTCGCCAGCGCCGACCCCAGCGCCGCGTTCAGGCTGCTCTGCAACCGGTTCGCATTGGCAAAGCGCAGGGCGGTTACGCCTTCGGGCAGAAGGATCAGCATCGCGATCACCACGCCGACGAAGGCAATGGGAAGCCCCGCCCCCAGCACCGCGCTTTCCACCGCCGGCGTCAGCGCCTTGGCCAGCAGGATCACGCCCACAAGGTTGGCCAAAAGCAGGACCGTGCAGGCCAAAGTCTGTTGGTTGTCCGGCACCGGATGGGGATGTCCGGGCGTGTCGTCATGCAGGAAATACTGCCGGTGCCGGGCGGTCTGCACGAAGAGGAACACGCCGTACAGCACCAGCGACACCACGCCGACAAAGGCCTGCTGGACCGGCGCGTAATAGGGCCCCTCGCGCGTCAGAGTAAAGTTCGGCAGGATCAGCGAGATCGTCGCCATCACCGCAATCACGCTCAGGATCGCTGCAGCGCCATCGGTGCGGAAGCCCTGCTCGTGATGCCTGATCCCGCCCACGACAAGGCAAAGCCCGACGATCCCGTTCAGCACGATCATCACTGCGGCAAAGACGGTGTCGCGCGCCACCGCGTCGGCCCCGTCCGTGCCGGCGGCCATCACCGACAGGATGACCGCGACCTCCATCACCGTGATCGCCAGCGCCAGAAGGATCGACCCGAAGGGCTCGCCCACCCGCGCGGCCAGCTGGTCGGCATGATGCACGGCGGCAAAGACGCTGAACCCTATCAGCGCGGTCGAGGCGATCAGGACCAGCCCTGACTCCTTCGGCAGGATCCCGGAATACTTCAGCGACAGGATAACCGCGACCAGCAGAGGAGCGGCCCAGGTCCAGCGGGGCACGAAGACGTGCGCTTTGCCTGCCTCTGCCATCCGCGTCCTTCCCAGCCGCATCTCACCCGTGCGTTAGGGAAACCCTAGCTGAACTAGGCCACGGCGTAAATCACGGGCAGGACAGCAAAAGAACAGGACCTCCGCCCCGTCAGGCGGCAAGCGTGTTCTTGTAGACCGTCCCAGCCTTCATGATGACGCGGAAGTTGGTGTCGGGGTCAGCGACCAGATCAAGGTCCTCGGTCGGGTCCCCCTCGCACAGGATCATGTCGGCATGCGCGCCCTTCCGGATGACCCCCAGCGTGCCGGGGTAGGGGTTCCTCGGCCCCGACATGCCCAGGATGAACGCGTTCTGCGAGGTGGCCTGCACCAGCGCCTGCGCGGGCGTGTACCAGCGACGGATGTAAGACAGGTTCTCGCCCTGCCGCTCGGTCAGTTTTGCGTCGAACAGGATGTCGCTGCCCCAGCCGGTCGGCACGCCGTGCTTCACCGCCAGGGAATAGGCCGTGTCGGTCCCGACCCAAAGCTGCTGTTTCTTGGAAACCTGCAGGGGTGCGACGTTGGTCAGGTCCTCCAGTTCCTCGACAAAGGGCTGCAGGCTCCACACCGCGCCCTTGTCGGCCATCATCATCACCGTGTCCTCGTCGGTCAGCTGGCCATGTTCAATGGACTTTACCCCCGCAGCGAGGCAGCGCTGGATGCCCTTCGGCGTATAGACATGCGCCATCACATAGGTGCCCCAATCGGCAGCAGCGAGGACGGCCGCCTCCATCTCTTCGGGCAGGAACTGCAGCACGTCGAGCGGGTCGTAGTTGCTGGAAACGCCACCCCCGGCGACGATCTTGATCTGGCTCGCCCCCTGCATCAGCTGCTCGCGCGTCGCCTGCAAGACCGCGTCCCGCCCGTCGGCCACCCGCGCCGCGCCCACCATCTCGGCCCGCTGCAAATCGCCGCCGACCCGCGGAAGCTCCCAGATCATGCGGAAGTCGCCGTGGCCCGAGGTCTGCGAGATCATCGCGCCTGATGGATAGATCCTTGGCCCGACGACGCTGCCGCTGTCGATCGCCCGCTTCAGCGCAAAGGCCGGACCGCCCGCATCGCGCACCGTGGTAAAGCCGCGCATGAGGGTCCGTTCGGCTTGCGCGGCGGCGGCAAAATGGACGTCACCCACATCCGCGGTCATCATCACCGCGACCGGCAGGCTCGCCAGCATCGTGTGCCAGTGCGCGTCGATCAGCCCCGGCATCAGCGTGCGCCCGCCGCCGTCGATCACGGTCGCCCCGTCGGGGGCCGACAACGCCCCGTCGGCGACATCGAGGATCATGCCGTCACCGACAAGGACCGAAACCCCCTCGCGCGTGTTCAGCGCCAGCCCGTCGAAAAGGCGCACGTTGGTGAATAGGGTGGTCGTCGCCGGATCGGCGGACTGCGCCCTTGCAGGGGAATAGGCTGCGATGCCCAGCATCGCGACCGATGCGGTCGTGCCGGCCATGAAACCACGCCGGGAAAGGTCGCCGTTGATCTTCCGCGTGATCGCGCGGACCTCGGTCGCACAGCAGGCACAGCCCGGACGGGCTATGATGTGCTGGCAGCGGTTAATGTCTGTGGTTATCATCGCGGCGTTCCTTTCCCGGGAATGAACGGACGCATCGTCGACCCCAGCCGACCGCGCGGGCCTGAAGGAAAGGAGACCACCTTTGCCCCCGGCGGTCAAAGCAATCCTCGCGGCCGACCTGCCGCCGATTGCCGCATCCGTGCACCTTGCAGTTTCCGGCGGTGCGTGGTGCGGGGTGCGATTGTCCTGCGGGCGAAGCGTTCTAGCTCTGGAAAATGAGGAGTATCCTTGCGATCCCGCTTGTCGTGCTGCCGCCCCTCGCCGCCTCCGCGCAGGCGCAGGAGGTGGACCTTGAACTTGTGCTCCTCGCCGATGCCTCCGGCTCGATCACCCAGTCCGAGATCGATTTCCAGCGCCAGGGCTATGCCGCCGCGATCACCCATCCCGATGTGCTGGCGGCGATCCGGTCGAACCTTACCGGGTCGATTGCGGTCACCTATGTCGAATGGGCGGCCAATCAGGTGGTGATCGTCGACTGGACGGTGATCGACGGCGAAGCCACGGCGGAGGCCTTCGCTCTGGCATTGCTGGAACCGCCACGCCTTGCGATCGGTAGGAACGCCATCGGCGATGCGCTTCTCGAAGGCCAGCGCCTGCTTGACGAAAACCGCATTACCGGCCTGCGCCGTGTGATCGACTTCTCCGGCGACAGCCTTGGCAATTTCAGCGGGGCAGGGATCGCCGAGGCGCGCGCCTCGGTCCTTGCCGCCGGGATCACGATCAACGGCCTGCCGATCCTTGATGGGGGCGATGGCGACGCGCTGGACGAAATCTATCGCGACCAGCTGATCGGTGGCCCGGGCGCCTTCGTCATCGCCACCGAGCGCACCGACAGATTTGTCGAGGCGGTCCGGCGCAAGCTGATCCTTGAAATCGCCGGTGATCTGCCCGCGCCCGGCGAAGGGCTGACCGGCGTCGAAACGGTGGTTGCGGACACCTTTCCAAAACCTTAACGGAATCTGGAATATATAATTTTTACAAAGACTTGCTAGATTTGACCACCGTGGTCAAAGCGTGGTCATGGGCGCCTGGACCCTCCCGACGAGAAGGCGAAGCCGCACGAGGAGGCTCCGCACCCCCTCAGAAATCGGTCGGAGCGCCGCCTTCCTGCTTCCGCTTCGCGACGAACCGGCGCAGCTCTTCCTGGTGGTCGCCGTTCATCTCTGGCGCCTCGAACTCGGCCAGGATCTGCTTGTAGATTCGGTGCGCCCGTTCCGGGGTCCAGACCGACCCGTCCAGCTGCCAGGCCTCATAGTTCCGCCAGTCGCTGACGAAGGGGGCATAGAAGGCGTTCTGATAGCGCTCCTGCGTATGCTGGACCCCGAAATAGTGCCCGCCCGCCCCGACCTCCTTGATCGCGTCGAAGGCCAGGTCCTCGTCCCGGGTGGCGAAGGTCGCCTCCTCGAAATAGCGCTGGATCATCTGCAGGACCTCGCAGTCCATGATGAACTTTTCAGGTGAGGCGATCAGCCCGCCCTCCAGCCAGCCGGCGGCATGGTAGACCATGTTGGTCCGGCTCTGCACCGCGGACCAGAGGGAGTTCGACGTCTCCCACATCGCCTGCCCGTCGGGAATGTTCGCCGCACAGACGCCCGAGGCCCGCATCGGGACGCCGTAGAACCGCACAAGCTGCCCCGTCATCTGCGTCGCCCGCATGTATTCCGGCGTACCGAAAGCCGGCGCGCCCGACTTCATGTCAACGTTCGAGGTGAAGGTCCCGATCGCCACCGGACAGCCCGGCGCGATGTATTGGAGGAGGGCGACCGCCGCCAAAGCCTCGGCGATCGAAAGGGCGACCGCGCCGGACATGGTGACGGGGGCCATGGCACCGGCAAGGGTGAAGGGCGTGACCACCACCGGCTGCCCCCGCTTGGCCAGCCGCATCGCGCCGTCAAGCATGGGGAAGTCGTGCTTCAGCGGGCTGACCGAGTTGATGTTGGTATACATCCGCGGCTTCGCCCGGAACTCGTCCTCCGTCAGCCCGCCCGCGATGCGGACCATCTCCATCACATCCTCGACCCGCTCGGCCCCGAGGGAATAGGCATGGACGACCTTGTCGGTGAGGGTCAGCTTTTCATAAAGGCAGTCAAGGTGGCGGACCGAGGGGTGGATGTCGATCGGCTCGACCGGATAGCCCCCGGCGACGTGGATGCAGTTGAAATACTGCGTCAGCTTCATGAATTCCTTGAACGTCTCGAAGTCGCCCGACCGCTTGCCGCGTTCGAGGTCCCAGGCGTTGGGGGGCGAGGAGACGTTGACGAAAACCATATGGTTGCCGCCCATCACGATCTCGCGCGCCGGGTTGCGGGGGGTGATGGTGAAGGTCGAGGGCGCGCTGCCCACCATCTCCATCACGAAGTCCTCGTCCATCCGGACATTGGTGCCGTTCACCCGGCATCCGGCCTTCTTCAGGTGCTCCGCCGCGTCCGGATTCAGGAACTCGATCCCGATCTCCGAAAGTATCCGCATCGCCGTCTTGTGGATGCGCTGCACGCCCTCGGGCTCGAGGGGTTCGGTCGGGCGGTCCGGGTTGACCGGGATCCGCCAGGGCATCTGGTCGATCACGGCGCTTCCGGCGCGGACCTGCATCCCCGCCCGCCCACCGGCGCGCTTCCTGCGGACTGGCTCGTCGGTCATCCTGGTTCTCCGTTGTCCTTGGACCGCGAAGATGACGGATAGTGGCGCGGATGCTCACTCTGTCCGCGACGCGATTGCGTCGTTTTCACGCGGCAGGGTGGCCGGTCAGGCGGAAATCCGGTCCAGCCAGGACGGAATCGCGCCGATGTCGGGAAGCACCACGTCGGCCAGCGGGGCAAGGTCGTCAGGGCGCGCGATACCGGTCAGGACGGCGACGGTGCGCATTCCGGCGGCGCGTCCGGCCTGGAGATCGTGCCGGCTGTCGCCGACCATCGCCACCCGGTTCGGGTCAAGCCCGCAGGCTGCGGCAAAGGCAAGGCACATGCCCGGTCCCGGCTTTGCGCCATGGCCGGAATCGTAGCCGGCGATGAAGTCGAAGCAGTCGGTGATGCCATGTACCGCAAGATGCTGCCGCGCCGGAGCCTCGGAATCGTTGGTGGCAACCCCGAGCCGCAGACCACGGCCCCGCAGCGCCTGCAGGAGGGGCCGCAGGGGAACGGCTTCGGCCATCGGCGCGCTGCCGGCGGTTTCGTCGATCCGGTCGGTCAGGTCGGCGACCGAAATGCCGCCCAGATGCGGGGCGAGGGCCGCTGCGATATCGGCGGCAGTGGCGGCGATGACGGGACTGTTCGGGGCGAATGTCCGGTTTACCGCGTCAAAGCCGATCGCCCGCCCCAGCTGTTGGGCATGGGCCGCGTCATCGGCGATTTCGGCCAGGAACCCGGCGGCCCAGCCGCCCCAACTGATGCGGAAGTCGAAGAGGGTACCGTCCTTGTCGAAAAGCAGGGCGTCGATCATGCGGCGGCTCTCAGGTCCAGTGCAGGGTATCGCCGCCCGGCAGCACGGCGCGGGCGGCAAGCGGAGACGTGTAGGGCAGGCCATGGGCGTCGCAAAAGGCGATCACGGCCTGATCATCGGAAAGCAGGTGGTCAAGGACCGCGGCCAGCGTCTGGGGGTCGTCGGCACGGGCGCGCAAACCACTTGGATCGATGCCGCTGTTGGCCATCAGCGCGGCCAGACGGTCATCGTCGGACACGATCCAAGCCAAGGCCTGGAGGGCGATGATCTGGGCGGAGTCGGTTTGCACCCGGGCGGTTCCAAAAGGCCGCGCTGATCGCGACGAAATGAAGATGAGAGGGAAATCGGAAAGGATTTCTTTCCAAGGTTGTCACTCGTAACACACTGTTATCGGAAGGTAATCGCACTCTAGCTTACTGCAAAACTCAGGAGAAGTAAGCAAGGGTTTGTCACCAACTTTCGTGAGCTTTACCCTACTCCTAGCCGCCCTCACAGCACAAGGAGTCCACAGTGCAGACAGCGACCGCCTACGTCCCTGGCCGATCCGTCATGGACAATCTGTCCACAGTCAACCTTCTCCCCACCACGTCCAACGGTCGGAATTCCGTTCGCCCAAGTCTGGACGACCATTTGCATTCAAGCGCCAAGATGGTCATCGAAGGCGGACGCCTCAGATCCTTATGGTGCGCTGTTCTGCGAGAAACTGTCCGCCATGCCGTTGCGGGGAACGACGTCGACATCCGCTTCCTCACCAAACCCTCCAAAGATCTTGCCACTCTACTGTCGTTGGCCGGCATTCACCCGGACACCTACTATGCACGGATCATGCCCAACATGGGCGCACTGTTCGATGCCATCCTTGAGATCAAGAAGGACTCGGGCCTCAGGAAGCGGTTCAATATTCCCCGGAACCCAGCTTCGAGTGTGATGTTCAGCGCCGCCCGCAAATTGCTGCGGGAACGTGGCGTGGCTGTCTCGGATGCCGGAGTGGAGATAGCCTTCGGGTCCATGGAAGACGCCGCCTGAGGAGCCGCTGTTGAGGCCTCCTGCCGCCCGCGCCCCGGCCCTACCGGCCTAGCGTCTGAACCCTCTGCAGGGTCCGCCAGCCGCTCCGCAGGTATCCCATCGGGCTCCACCGGGCGGCTATTTGGATTACGAGCGAAATGCCGACTGAAACACCTCTCTCGCCTCATCGATTGCTAGCCTGCGCCCATCGCGGAAGAAGTTCGCCAGTCCGCGTATCGACGGATGTGGTGCGTATCGAACGATGATCGACGGCGGAAGGTCGAGGAACTCCTCGCTGCGTTGAGCTGCCTTGCCAGCCAGTACGACGACCCGAACGCCCGACGCCAGTATCTGGGCACGATTGTAAGCTGCGCCTTCGCGGAGCTGGTCACGGGTCAGCTTACCATTGATCCACGGTATGGCATTGAGCGGCAGAACTTCGGCAATCGTCAGGCCAGCAGCTTCGATTGCAGCTTTGCAGGTTCGGGCGCTGGGATCAGGATTTAGCACGCCGACTTCGTTCGTGACTGCGGCACCTGATCCAGCGGTGTGCTGCCCCCAGGGATCTTGCAACATGTAGGCGAGGCGAAACGGGCCAGAGTGGTATGCCGCGAGCTTCGGGATCATGCGCGTGCTAGACATCGATGCCCCAAATCACGAGTGAGACAACCAAGTAGGCAATCACGAACCAGACTAGAAACTGCTTCATCTTTCAGCTCTGCGTTCGAGATTACACATCAAAGTTCTCCGAAACCCACCAGTATCCTTGATGTTTCTTCCGCTCGGGCGGCAGACGGTCGATCTCCCGCCCGCGCCCCGGCCCTACGCCTGTGAGTAAAGAGCCTCCTTGGGCCTCCGCCAGCCGTTCCTGCTAGGTGTCTTGGACTTCCGCCTAGCCCGAGCCGTAGGCACCTGGCAACTCGTGAAGTGTGATCTTGAAAACGAGTCCCGACTGTAGTCCAACAGCGCACTCGTTGAGCTTGTGCCACTCGGCGGTGGATTGGATTATGACAGTCCACCTCTGACGACCGGCATCCCATTTCAGCGTCGGCGCAACCTCGGGAATTTCTTGATAAAGAAGGTGGGCGAGTTCGACGGCCGCAGCGGCATTTTCGATCCGGAATGAAGCCAGAAGGCGCAGGTCCAGTCCCCGCCCTCAGTTTAGCCGCCCAGCTCATTGGAAGTAAAGGGCTGGGCGGTCGTGGGCCGACGGGACTGTCCAAGAGGAATTCGTTCCCTCTTGGATTAACCGGTGAGTTTCAGCTTTCTGTTCCAATGTGAAGGATCTTGGGTGGGTGCTCACCCCACTTAACGCTTGTAATCCCCTGAATATGAGAATGATCTTCCGACATTCTAGGACTCTTGAGAAGATCAATCAACGCGTGTGCAAAATTCTTGGGGACTGCGATTGTGAAATCTTCAATGTCAACCTCCCAAGCGCCATTCGTGAAATCTGCATGGCAGTGCAGATAGAAGTGGAATAGGGCGGCTGGCGCGGTTTGGTCTTTGGCTTTGGTGGCCATAGTGGTCTCCGTTGGTTGAACGCTGGAGATCACGAGAGTCCAAGAGCGATCAAGAAAACGAAGAGCCTGTGGTCGATGGCTGACTTTGGGGGAAGCCAGGGATGTCAGAGCTCTCGATTTTCTTGAGATAAGCTCTGAGACAATCGTCCCCAGCGGGCGTCGGGTACTCTGAGTCGGGGGGTGACTGCAAGAGTGACGTGGCGTCAATGGTCCAAGGACCAAAATCGTCCTTTATTGGCGGACCTACAAGGACGTTCAAAATTCCGCCGTAGGGCTAGGTAGCCGGTCCCCCTTCCGAGGCCTCTGCACGGACCTAGATTTAACGTCCGATTACATCGGGTTAGCGGTTGGTGGGCCTCATGTGGCGTCTTGGACAGGAAGTCCGTCGACACCTTCCTCCCGACAATCGCCTCATCGTTCATATGCAGCTCGCCGAGTTCGCGGCCTGCGCGGCTAAAGGCCCAGAAGTCGGCGGCGGTCGTAATCGGGAGCTACGGGACGAGCGTTCGGCGGACCTACAAGGAGGCTCGGACCCTCGCCGGGTAACCCCGGCCAGCCCCCGGTAGGAATCGATTTCCTACGTCCGCAAGCGCGGGCGATGTGCAGAGGCAGCAACCTCACCGACCAAAAACTAGCGGTTAGACTGTGCGATGATCGAAGCTCAACCCTAAAGGCCAGACTGATACTTGCTACACTTCTTGCGCAAAGGCTCTCCTCCAGCACTCCCACAGCTCTCCCGAAACCCATCAAAAAAGCACGACAAATATTCGTCCGCATATACAGAGAAAATTTGGAGAATTCTCTGTTGACTCTATGCAGAGAAAATCTCACACTCCTGAGCGAAAACTGGAAGGATTCTGCGCGATGGCCGATAGTGAAAGACACGAAAAATTTCGTAGGCTTGCAGAGAGCCGCACGAACAAGGCTCTTGAGGCGATAGGGCGGATATCCAACCTATCCAATCGTTCCCTCTATGAGTGGGAGGAAGAGGAAGTTAGAAGTATCATCAAGGCGCTCAGGGCAGAGGTCAGCGAAGTGGAAGGGCGCTTTGCTTCCCCTCGCTCGAAGTCGGGACAGAAATTCAAACTGTAGAGAGGCGGCATGGCAAAAAAAGCCACGGACGCTGCCAACGAAGCAGCGCGACTATCGAACACGCAGGTTGCCGTACTTGCCGCGCATCTAGCTGGTGCTTCCAGGGGGCCTGCCGACACAGAAGATATTGCAGTCAAGGCATCCGAGCTGGCGCCTGGCCGGTTCAGTTGGCGTAAGTATCCGGCGCAGATCAACATCGAAACAATTCGAAAGCGACTCTGGGATGCCGCATCCGAAAAGATGGGGCGGCTCTTAACAGGGTCTGAGCGAGATGGCTGGTTGCTCACTGAGGCGGGATTGAAGTTCTGCCAAGAACATTCGGAAGAGTTTGGACGAAACTCTGAAGAAACAGTCCGCATGTCACAGAAAGAGCAATCGTGGGCAACGCGAGAGCGCGTGCGTATGCAAACTGAAACGGCCTTTCGGAAGTGGCAGGATGGGAACGCCAACGATATTCAAGCCGTCGAAGCTGAGAGGTTCTTTCGTATAGACGATTACATCGTTGGCGATTTGCGGCGCTCCCGTGTGAAGCGGGCAAGAGATGTTTTTGCTGCCGACCATGTAATGTCACAGGCAATCGAGGATATTGCAAAAAAGGTGCGAGACCGTGAATAACAAGCCCGCCACTCTCAAGGTAAGATCGCACATTGGTAGAGACTTGCTTCAAAGTGCTGCCCTCTTTAAACATGAATGGCAGGTGGCGTGGGAGTATGTTTCCAACGGCCTTCAGTATGTCGATGCCAACGTGACACCCGTGGTGACTGTGAACATCGACCAAAGCCAAAAGCGAATGATCATCAAGGATAACGGAAGGGGTATGAACCTTGCTGACCTTGGGAATTACTTCACGATGCACGGTGAAAACATTGATGCCAAGGCTGGTCGACCTGGGCGTGGAATGTTTGGAACTGGAAAGTCAGCTGCTTTTGGCATAGCCAACATACTGCGGGTGACGACCGTAAAGGATGGTAAGCGGTCAAGAGTTGAGTTGCACAGAGCAGACATTGAGCGACCAGAGGCGGCTGAGACGGTTCCAATCAGACTTATAGAGCAAGAGGTCGCCACCCACGAGCCGAATGGCACCGTCGTTGAAGTCGGGGACATTAATCTAAGAAACATCGACACCAACGCAATAACACGCGAGATCGAAAAACACATCGCATTCTGGAAGGGCGTCACCGTTTTTGTTGGTACGCATCAGTGCGAATACGTGGAACCGTCGGTTCGAATCCAGAGAGAGTTCAAGGCATCTGAGTCACCGTTCGCCAAGCAACTGGGTGACGTGACCTTGCGGATAGGTGTTTCTAAAGCACCGCTTGCAAAGGAACAGCAAGGAATCGCCGTAACCTCTAACGGAGTCCTGCACGAGTCGACCTTGGCTGGTCAGGAAAAACGCCAGTTTACGAACTACATCTTGGGGAACATTGATGTGCCGGCACTGGCACACGACAAGTCACCAATACCTCCTTTTGACATGTCCCGCTCTGGACATTTGAACCAGAAGAACGAATTGGTGCGAGCCATTATTTCGTTCGTTGGTATGAAACTAGAATTGGTTTTGCAGGAACTGGAAGAAGAAGAGCGCCTTCGGAAACAAAAGGAAGAGACCAAGCGGCTCCAGAAAGAGGCCGATGCAATTGCTGATATCATCAACAAGGATTTTCAGCAGTGGAAGGTTCAAATCCAGAATGTTCTCGCGCACACAGCGGGAGCGAAAGACTACAAGCCATCAATCATAGCAGATGAGGAGGACTATGATACCCTTGCCGGTAAGGGGGACCACCCTGCTATCAAGTTATCAGAAGATGGTGCTCCATCAGATATCCATAATGATAGCTCGAAGCCACCCAATCCTGATCCTACTCCGGACCATTCCGCTTCCACTTATGACGACGACAGCGAGGGTAAAGAGAAAGCAGGAAAGCGTAAGTTGGATTCTATCAAGAAGTCCCGAGGGGGTGGCTTCAGTGTTGAGTTCAAGGAAATGGGAGAGTTCGAACCCCGCGCAAAATACGAGTCGTCTAGCCGTAGCATTCTGGTCAATGTCGAGCATCCGCAGCTTGCTGCTGCCCTGAAGGTTGGCGGTATTGAGGATGTAGCATTCCGTCGACTAGCCTACGAAGTAGCATTTGCTGAGTACTCAATCGCGCTCTCGGTCGAAATGGCTAATGATGGACATTTCATGGATCCGCAGGACGCGATCACAGCTGTTCGAGAGGGCATGAACCGTATGGCCTTGTTGGCTGCTGGCACCCTGTACTCTTGAAGCGGAGACAGCGAACATTGTTCGACGTGCCTTGGTCGGGTGGCAATGAAGTTCTATTGGCAACGCTTGCTGAGGTTGGCATGCCGAACCGGCTTGTCACATCCATGAAGAATGATGGAGTCGTTCTTTTAGGTAGCTTTGTGCAGCTGTCCCCTGACGATGTTCTTCACAAGCCGGGACTGGGATGGAAGTCTTACAGGGACGCTAGTGCTGTGCTCAAAATGCTGGGCCTCTCGTTTGACATGAAGTTAAGCGGTTGGGAGGATGAGCTCGCGTCAGTAGCCCGCAAAGCCATGGGTCGCCGGGTGCACAAGCGGGTCTTCGAACTGTGTCCGACCACTTGGCGCGATCACGACACTCTCGAAAGCGAATTGTCGGCCCTGCTAAATGAAGTCGAGGATGAGCGAAACGCAGAGATGCTCGCTGTGCTTTATGGCTTTAACGCATCGGGACCAAAGACTCTTGAATTCACTGGACAAAGGTATGGCCTGACACGTGAGCGAGTTCGGCAGATATCCTCCAGGGCACAGAAGGCGCTAAGTGGGATTTGGCGCCCTTTGCCGTGTTTGGAGAGGGCGAAAGGTCTTCTTAACTCGGATCTTGGGCCAGTTTTCACAAATGAGGATTTTTTCTGCGTTGCGCAGAGGTCTGGACTTTCCGAGATCAGTTTTCATGTTGAAGGAGTCCTTAGCGCATTGGAGCTTGTTGGTGAACGTCACTCGATAGCTAAGGTCCGTATTGGGAATCTAGATCTGTTCGGTACACGGGATGAAATCGTTGTTCCCAAAAAACTTCTTTTAGCACTACGAAAGGAGACTTCTTCAAACGGCTGTACAAGCATTCAACGTCTTGCACTCATCATAGGACTTGATCTTGATGATGTAGAGAGAGTGCGAATCTTGCTGAACTTGTTTCCGGAGGTCGAATGGTTGGACAAAGACTCAATGTGGCTTTTGTCTAAGCGGTCGACACGAAATCGACTGGCGAACATTGCAGCAAAGGTTCTTTCTGTGGCGCCAAAGGTGGAAGTTCATGAGTTGCGCGCTGCGCTACGACGTCATGTTAGGGTCAACTTCGTTCCCCCGGTAGTGGCCCTTGGTTGCCTTCTCCAGCACTATGGTATTGCAAACATCTCTAGCGGGTTTGCGATTGCAGTGGAGAGTTCTGAGCCGACTGAGCTTGGCGCAAATGATCAAGGCTTGGTGTCTGCTTTTCTGGCGCTCGGAAGTCCCTTGACTAGGGAGCAACTAGAGGACTATTGCATCGACAAACTAGGAATGAATATCAATAGTTTCTATGTCTATTTGAGTTACTCGCCGTTTATCACCAAACTCGCTACGGGTGTGTTTGCGTTAGTTGGTCAAGACGTTACTCCTGGTGCGATCAGGCAGCTTAAGGAGAGTATCAAAGATAGTCGTTTTGACGACTCATTTGGGTGGTCTAAGGCTGGGACACTTTGGTGGCATTTTCAAGTAGATAGGCCGTCTGCTAAGGCTGGTACACGTTCAGTTCCGACCTTTGTCTTTAATTTGACATCGGGTGATTGGACAGTGCGAACTGTCGATGGATTAAGTGTCGGTGTAGCAAGGATTGAGAATGGATTTATGGCTGGTTTTCGGGTTGCCTTCCTTGCATTGGGTGTTTCCAACAAGGACTTTCTTCAGCTCGATTTTGATATTGCAAAGCAGAATGTCTTTGTGCGAATTGTAGGAGACGAGCCTGAGGAGTTCACTCGCATCGTGGATACAGACGAGTTTGACGATGAGTCAATTGTCGAAGACGAGCTTTGAAACTCCCTAGATCGGTTGTCAATCGACCCAGGTTCCAGACCTGGCGAGATACATCAGTCGGGCTTCTTCCGCCCTGGCCTCGTCCTCTGTGAAGAACCATCGCTTGTCCTTCTGGTTTTCCGCACTCGGGATGACCCGGAAGTTGCTCGGAATGTGCAGGCCACAGATTGCCACTAGACCGGGGCGGGTCGGCTTGCCCCAGTAGGGGACGATGTGATCGACGTCATGCGGGATGCCGGTTTCGGCCTCGCGTTGCCGAGCCAGTGACCGCATCTCTTCGTAGGCTGCATTCCCACCAAGAAGGATCTCTATCGGGAGCATTCCTTTCCGTGGCCTCGGGTTCGCTTTGCACTCGGGACAGTTCTTGGCGCCGTTGAACGACGACCGAGAGAAGTATCCGTCGCATCCTCTGCAATGTCGTAGGTCTGATCTCAGGTTCATCGTTGGCCTCGCGCACTGCTGACGTCGCCGGTCATTTGATAATTCCCCGGACTGCCGTGGGGCAAGTTCGCTTGGCTGGCGACGCTATTCGCTTGCTCGAGCTAGATTCACGCGGAGCGCGATTATATTGAAACTTTTCAGAGCCTTAGCTCGCGCCTATACTTGCGGTAGGCGAAGGCTAACAGGAGCAGGATATGGTCGCGAAGGTTGTGGACTACGGCGAGCCGAAGAAAAAGGTGCTGGTCGCGCTGCCCGTGGAGCAGATAGCCGCCATCAAGTCGTCTATCCATGGGACGGAATTGACCTTCGTAGGGTTCATCCGGGGAGCGCTGGATCGGGAACTCGACCGCCATCAGAAGCTCGCCGATCGAAGGAAGAAGTAGCGAACAGTGTCCGCCGGTGGTCGGCCATCGCGCGACGAAGGAGGAAATGATGGCAAGCAACGTGATCAACATCGTGCCGCAACTTCGAGAGCGAAAATCGACAAGCGATCTTCTCGATCTACTCACCGAAATGCGGATCGAGATATCGCACCGGATGCACGCCATGGACCTTCAGATCATGGCGCTCGACGAGGAAACCGCAGAGCTTCGAAACGATGCTTGGCTCGAGGGTTCTGATCCGAGGGAAGACGCGAAGTATCGTGCTGCCCGAAAAGAACTCCGGAAGTTGGAGGCCGACCACAAGCGTCACCTGGCCATGTGGCGCGAGACTATGGAGCTCGAGAGGCTCCTGAACAGGGAACTCAAGATTGGTGATCCGAGGGAATGGCCTCCCCAGTCCGAAGAATGAAACTGCGAATGGAGAACGAAATGAGAAAGTGGTTGCGGGTGAACTCAGGTGACTTGGTAAATCTGGACAAGCTCGTTCGGATCAACGTCGATCAGCAAACAGGCGTTTGCATCGGATATACGGAGGGGGGTCAGAGATTTGATCTTGGTGTTCAAGGGGACATCTTCTCTCTGACCCTGACGTTGTTGCCGGTCGGAGGACAAGGATACTTCGGGTTGGCCTACTCATTTGCCGACGAGGAATTTATCGTCAAGAGTCCTTTGATCGGAATTCTCGTAGATATTGAGGATGTCGAAAATCAGCGAATTGGAGTGGCCGAAGATGGTCGGTATCAGGAGATACTCCGACCCGACGGGAAGGTCACGGACAAGTGGGGGACAGAGTGGGACTCGTATGAAGACTGGCTTGCAGACAGTCGGTCTCGCCACTCCAAGAAGAGAATGACAGTAGTTTGACAGTATCTCGACAGTTGCCCACGAGGCCAGAGTATCGGATTTTCGTGAGGCCTAGCGGATCAGGCCGAACACGGTTAGTGTAGGTCTATAGCCGGGGCCGAGTCCCTGGCGGTTCGTTGGACGAACCTACCTCAAAGCTCAATCAATAAAAGACGAAACGGCGAAGGGAATGAACCCTCCGCCGACCCGACTCGCAATCTAGTATGGGTTGGTCGCCCTTACAACTAGATATAGCGGGTAGTGTCGGTCAGGACAAGTCCCTTCGCTCCTTTGAGGGGCTGGGACTTGACGTTTGACGAAAATCCAGAACAGAGCGCGAAGTCCGAACTCCGAGAGTCTCTCGCGAACATAGAGAGGCGGAAGCTTCTTCGCAGCATTCACTGGAAACCGCATTCCTCAGACTGGCAGATCAAGCTGCGCCAAACACTGGATGTTTCCTCCGAACTGGAGCGGGCGAAGCTCGCCTACAGCACTCTGAAAACGGTCTTGTCGGATTATGGGTTCATTCCGAGTGAGGTCGTGGAATATATCCAAGAGGCAGCTCGTGATTGGGACGAACTCTTTGTTCAAGCACAGTATGTCGGCGAGCATGTCCACGATTTTATTCCGTCGTTGCCTCCGAAAGGACAGAGCCTTTCGGATCAGGTCCGACGTCGAAAGAGGAACCGCTTCGGTCTTTCCGTCGGGCAGCGAGTTCAACATCCGGAACTCTCCGGCAAAAGTGAACTCCGTGCTCAGCTGTATGAGGAAGTCAGTCGCGCCCTCCAGACGCCGAGTGCCAGACACCTGATCCGTGTCACCCAGGGCAGCGGAAAGACGACGGCTGCGTGTTCTGCTATCGCTGACCTCTGGAGAGCGTCGGTGACCTCACATCGTGTTCTGTCCGGCAAACCCTTCGCTGGATACTTCAGCTTTCATGTGCCGACGCGCCGTCTTCAAGACGAAATAGTCCAAGAGTTCCGGTCGAAACATCCAGACGTTCCGGTTCTTTCCGTCCACGGAATGGATCAGCCGGTGATCGTCGGCCAGCCCGACAAGATGTGCCACCGAACTGAAGACGACCTCTTCAAGCTGATCGTGGCCAAGGGACTCTCGGTTCGCAAACTCCTGTGCCCGGAGTGTCCCTTCCGTCGAGAGTGCGAGTATTGGAGGCGGCTTGACCAGCTGGTGCTTGCGGACAAATCGGACAAGGCGAGCGCGCCTCTGTCGAGCGGAGTCTTGATCCTCACCCATACTCACCTCTTCGACAGTCCGCTTGAGTCACTTGGACCAAGGATCGTTGGTTCGGTGATCGACGAAGATATCCGAGACGAGGTCGTCAAGGTGTCGAGCCTCAAGCAGTTTGAACAGGTTCTCCGTGCGCCCATGCCGGCCGAGGCTCACGCAATGCTGACTGCGATCTTCGACAAGATAAAGGCGGGTGAGCACCCACGGTCGCTTGGATACACGGCGAAAAAACTCAAGGATATGGTGAAGCTCTGTGACGAAGAAACCGAGTTTGACCTCGGCGGACTGACGGAAGAACAGAAAATCTCCAAGCTCCAAGAGTTTGAGCACTCTTGGACTCCATCACAGATATTCCGGCTTCTGGCCGACGAACTGAGTTTTCCAAGAGTTCTTCCGCATTGCATCCACAAGAACCCGAACAATCCAGCTGAGTTCATCATTCGCTATCGGAGAGAAGTGCGGACTCTCGCTCACAAGCGGCCCGTGGTGTTCTTGGACGGCACCGCTCCGGTCGACATCCTGAAAATGTTCTTCGAAAACCTCACGGTCTTTGAGGCCCAATTGGAACGACATGTTGAATACAACATCGTATCCGGGTTTCCAACGACTATGGCTTCCACTACAAAGCTCCCGTCGAAAAGACTCCGCATTCTAAAGGCCATACGAGAAATGTTGGCCGGGCCTCTTCTGGATCAGAAGGTGGTGTTCTTCACATACAAGGATGTGGAGGAGTATTGCGCACCGCGGTGCTCCGACTTCCCGAATGCGGAGTTCGCTCACTTCGGTGCGATCAGGGGACTGAACGAGTTCTCGGATTATGATGTGGCTGTGATCATGGGTCGAACCGGACTCAACGACGAATTCACGAACAATATCGTTGCGGCGATCACGCAGAAAATGAAGACACACGACTACACGATAAAGCCTGCGTGGGAACTCACGAGCGTTCCACATCTTGTTCAAGAGGGAATGCCGCCGATAGTCACTGACATCTACCTTCCGACGGACGAGCTGAGCCGAAAAATCTACGAGGGTGTCGTCTACTCTGAACTTGCTCAGGCGGCGGAACGCATACGGACGGTGAATGCGAGAGAGCGTCCAAAGAAGATTTTCCAGATCGGCCTGTATCCAATCGAAGGTCTGCCTCTGAGAGGGATCATTCCATGGCACGACTGGATCAGCGTCAAGGGGAACAGGAACGGTCCGTCCGGCCGGGTGAAGACGTGGATACAGGATTTTGGCGGGACGCTGATCGCGGACTACGAGTTGATGGTGGCTTCCGGAAGGTGGGAAACGGCGAAGGCCGCAAGGAGGGATGTGGAGAGTTTTCTGCTAGACCAAGATCGGCTGAGGCTTACCGGGTTTGGGGAGCCGACACACGACGGTCGGTTGAAGATCGCTGGACGGAAGGGAAAGGGCATCCGCGTGGTCGTCTTCAACGGAGTCTATGGGGCGGAGTCCGAGATTGCGGAGCTCTACGGGAAGGACTGGAAGCTTGACCTGCGACCTTGGGCTGACGTGACCAACGACTCCGAAAGTCGGTAAAGGGGTGGTAAAGGCCCTCAATGGTATAAGAATATAGGGAGGAGGTTGAAACCCTATTACCATTGAGGGCCTTTACCCATACCCGCCCAGGGTAGTGTAGGGAAGGTGTCTTACCTCTGGAGGTTATATCCGGGAGTGGGATCATCTTTGGACGATGCTCCTGAAGATTGGCGCTTGCTGGCCTTCACAGGCCACCGCCCGCGCCGCCTATACCCGGCCACCCTCCGACGCGCTGGCAGGCCCTCCTCACGCTCACCACGGGCCTCCCTCGGGTTGGGCGTAGCCTCCGGCGCGCGCGCCGGACGGTGACTCGTCCTTGGACCACCAAGGCTGACTCACCCACTCACTCCCACCACTCGTCGGGCAACATCGTCACTCGTGATCTTCACTCGGGATGTTCGCATCACACACGCCCACGAAAATCCTGGGGCGTCACGAGGGGCCACGGCGAGGCCGGGGGGGGGCTGAGTTTTAAAATCGCGTTGGGGGCGTCAAACCAGCGCGGGGGCGGCCGAAAAACGTTTCGCGGCTCCGTCAACAGCTCTCTTTTCACCGGAGTCCAGAGGCCCTTATAATGACCTCAGAGGAGTCCTAAAATGGCCAAATACCAGCGATCATTGAAGCACCACGTTCCGGAAAGTTCCCAATCGCTGATGTCTGAACAGCGAAAAGGGAATGCTTCAACCCAGGCCAGAACGAGCAGCGGAAAGTTCGCCAGTGGTCGTGTTGCCGTCTCCATTCAGCCTCCCAAAGTCGCCGAAAATCCCTCAATTCCCGATAGTCCCCCAGTCATTCCCGGGAGAGACCCGCGAGACCTCTTGTTCCGTCCGAAGTTCTGAAAATTCAGGACTTTTCAAGGACTTTACGCCTTTACACCTGGGCGGTAGCTTACCCTTAGTCAAGCGCCCTACGTGGGTTCTTCGGGAGGTTCACATGCTGATCAAACGCCTAAATCCTGCGTATTTCTCGATCAGCTCAACTCCCATCACTGTTTCACGAAAATCTCTGTCACTCATTGGCTACGCCGCAGTCAGCGAGATTTTGCGAATTGCCAAATCCGTTGCTGACGCTCCGGACGATGTTTCAGCTCTTGATTTGGTCGAGAAGGCCCACGTCATTCTGGACGACTTCAAGTCCGCTATCGCATCCGTCGAAAAGACAATGACTGACCTTCGGGAAGTTTCGTCCATTTTGACTGACGGAACAGTCCTTGGACAGGGACCTCTACAGTCGACCGCCGAAATGGCAAAGTCCCTCATGGACGCGATCAAGCAAGCCTCTCCCGATGCCGAATTCGATCTGGACGAGGTGCTGGCCTCGGTAAATCAGGCCGCTGACGACCTCTTCAACGACATCGAGAAAGCCAAATCTCGGCTTTCGAAAATCGACGATGCGTGTCGGAAAGCAGCCGGGAACTGCGTGATTCGAAAGGATGTCAAGCCGTTCGTCGTCCTTTCGCGCTACGAGCTCCCGCACTCTTGGACTCTGGACAAGAGTGTTTCTCTGTCTGATCAAAACTCAATCCGGGCTCAGTGTCTCGAACATCATAACCGCGAAAATCAAGCCGCCCGGTCGAAGTCCCGAGATAGCAAGGCGTTCCAGCTTTCCCAGAGAAAGGCCGAACTTGAGCGCGAATTCCAGTCGGTGTGGGAGAGCTGATCATGTCCAGTGAGAAGACACCATCAGGCAACCCGGTTCCCAAGGCACTCCTTCAAGCACTAGGTGAGGCCCTCCGTGAGCAGTCTCAACAGCAGAAGTCGGCTCTCGACAGTCTGGCCACGTCCGTCGACCAGCGGATCGCCAAACTCGACGAAAACCTGATCCTGAAGAGTGCGGCCATGGGCATCTGTCTGGCAAACCTTCAGGCGATCAAGACTTTTGCGGACAACATACTGCTACGTCGGGCACGCACTCTTGGAGGAACCGCGCCTGACTGGGTGGAGAGGGCGCTGGAGTGAGCACCTGATGTCGTCTTCACCCACCACTTCTACACAAGCTCTGATGGTCGCACGAGACATCGCCAGACACGAACTGCTACATACGATCTCGTGTGGAGTGGCCGTAGAGCTCCTCGCACCGGGAAGCGATGTCTACGATCAAGCTCTGGTGTATGTGGATGTGAAGACACAAGAGGGTGAGTTTGCCTGCCACCTTCCGAGCGAGCTTCTTGCAAAACGGGCTGCGCCATTGTGGGCACTCGGGCCGTTGGGCGCCGAGGAACCTGCCACACTGTTGAAGTCTGCTCGGGCGGGCAACTTCGACGACTACGAACGTCACGGAATTCTTTCGAAGGCCGATGTTGCACTCGCCGCAAAGTGGGACGGCGATGCCTTTGCGCCGCTGATCGTCGTACTGGCGGTCTCCCATATCGTGAAGGATCTTGGACTGAGGCGTGTTGGTAAGCTGGCTGATGTTCTCCGGAAGGCAAGCAACCTTCCCGATCCACTTCCGCTCAAGCATTACATACCGCAAGCCATTGCGCGTGATGCCATCCGGCAAGCGAAAGCCACTCTTGGGAAGGCCCTCGATCCTGGCCCGATGGGCGATCAGATTCCTTCACACCTCATTCGACATCGGAGACCGACACAGTGAGCACCGACACCGAACTTGAAGCTCTAGACCTCCTTATCCACGAGATTGGTCATTGTGTTGCCTATGCGCAGGATGGCGCTGCTGTCGTCACGATCCAGAGGAAGTTTGACTCTCGTGGACTACTCGCGGTCACCAATGGCTACACCATCTCCAGTGCCGGTTTCGCTTTCATCGATCCGACCGCCGAAATACTAGTCGCCGGATCAGCTTTCACGATTTCGAACACCCTCCAGTTTCTCAAGTTCTCTGACTCTCAAATTCTGAAGATTGCTCCCGCTGCGGTCCAGCTTTGCGAAAATCTTGGCATTGCTGAAGAGGATGCGTTGGAGCTCGAGAAGCTCGGCGGCAAGAATTCTCAGGAGGCGATCAGGGCCTCAATTCTGTACACCATGATTGGTATGCGGCACAGGGAAGAGCTCAGTTCTCACGCTAAGGAGCTCCTTCCACAATTTCTTGCCGGACTACAGATCAGACTGATCGGACAGAAGCTGCGGGACGCCTATCTCGTCGACACGCTTCCTCGGGATATTCTCCCCATCTATTTGCGGACCATGCAAGACGATCCCAGTATCGAGAAGATCGCAGAGGTGCTGGCCGAGCATCCGCGCCTTGTCGGCCCCGCGCCGCAAATGATCGTCGCACCCGAGAACTTCACGATCAACTGAGGGAGGTCACATGGGAAAATCTCCATCCCCAAAAGAAGCTCAGGACGCGGCTTCAGTCAGTTTCTTTGGGAAACAGGACTGGCTCCCTCCATGGTTGAGCCCTCCTGTCGACGATGCCAAGCCTGCGGAACCCGTCTTGGACATCGATCAAGACGATAAACGAATTGGACGGGCCTGATCAGTGACAAGATCCACCAACACGCGCCATTCAGATCGTGTTACCAATGCCGGTGGACAACAGGACATGCTTCTCAACGCAGGTGCCAATTCCACGTCGACGTGGAAAGACCTCTCCGACGCCCAAGTGCGTGAGAGGCTTGCCTATGCTCAGGACTGCGGGCTGACTGCACTCGCATCCTCCCTGACCCGCGAGATCATTCGCCGGAAAATCTGAGCAGCGCTGCAGCCGTCAAACCCGGCCCGCTACCCGTTTACCCTTCACGAACAGTCCTACAGGTCCGGTTTTTCCGGTCGCAGGCCGACTAAACACGTCCAAAACCGTCCGAAAATGAGCTTCTGACCCGTTGCGGAAAATCAACCGCGCGCGCCGAAGCGGTAGTCCTGAGTAGTTCGTTGTGGAATTGGAGTCAGCGCGCGCGCGCTGACTCCCTCGAACTGGTTGAACACGAAATTCGGAAAAGGTGACGGCGCGCGCGCGCCGTCATACATTGATCGCCAGACTGCTCACGACTACCGCTGCGGAAAATCACCGGTGATCGCCAGGATTCGATCTTCGACCAACTGCATCCCCGCGCGGATGTCCTCGACTCCGATCACCGTGTAGTGGGCTTCCGTGACCCCGACCATCGCGTGACCGAGCACCTTCCGTCGCACGATCTCTTGGACTCCCGGCGTCATAGCTGCGAACGAGCTCCATGCGCGTCTCAGGTCATGCCACGACACATGCGGCCCTCCGTCACGGGCAACCCGCGCCATAGGCACCTGAAAGTTCGAGACGGCCCTCTTGGACGGCCGCAGCTCGTTGTCCCCGCCGACAAAGAACACAAGGCCATCATTTTTCAGATTCCGGTTCCTTCGTTGCACCATATCGCCGAACGCACGAGCCTGCTTCATGAGCTCCCACACATACCTCGTGAACGGGATTGTCCGTGACTTTCCATTCTTGGACCGCTCGCCCGGGATGGTCCATGCGCCTTCCCGCATGTCTACTTCCGACCATACCATGCCCGCGATCTCTCCACGTCTGGCACCCGTAAGGATCGCCAGTCGCATCATGACGCTCCACGGGTATTCCTCAGGATGCTTCGTGACTGCCGCCCACCACGCGGGAAGCTCCTCGGCCGTCACGACCCTCGACCGAACGCCGCTCGCCACACGGATTTTCTGACGCTGGGCACCCTCAACAGGCGACTTCTCGAGAAGCTCCAGATCGACGGCGAACCGGAACATGGCACGCAGCATGTCGAGGGTCGTATTGGCCGTCGCCGCCGACTTCTCCTTTGTCAGACCTTGGTAGAGGTTCACGAAGTCCAGAGGCCGTAGGTCGGTGATCTTCTTCCCAGCCAGCCCGCTGACGTAGTTCTTCATGATCTTCCGGTAGAGCGCCACCGATGCGGGTCGGAGCTTCGTTCCGCGCACCCGAATGTATTCCTCGAACAGTCCGGAAGTCGTGAGCTGGCCGTCGACCGACGAGGCCGCCGCCGCCGCTTGACGGGCGGCTTCAATCGGGTCGCGGCCTTCTCGGAATTCGGTCGCCCATAGCCTCGCCTTGGACATGAGCGAAGCATCGTCGATCCCGAACTCTGCGATCTGCACTCGCCGCGACTTTCCTCGGAGCTTTCCTTGGAAGAACCATCCCCTCCGCCCGGTGGGATAGACGTTCAGGCTGAGGCCAGGGAGGCCCGGATGGTAGTGCAACACCAGCGCATCTCGGGCAGGTAAATCAGCACATTTGTCCATGTCGATCTGACCGCGGCCCGGACCACGCGTTATCAGAGGGACGACGTTTTCGGGGAGCTTGGGCATTGATTGAGTCACCATTGAGTAAGCCGGAGCCGGAAAAGTAAGCACTCGTTATCAAATCGGCGTCACAACGACCGAGTTTGCTTAACGAACCTACAGTAAACTTAGCCGTCGGCACCCTAGAAGTAAAGCGATTACAGGCTCTTAGGAGTTCTCTCGGATGCTTACTGAGGCCGGAATTACGACGGGACTGTTAGGGATTTCTTAACCAACTCGGTAACACACTCGTCCGAAGTGGGAAAGGACGGCTCTGCCAGATGAACGGGCGCATCCTGATCGTCGATGATATCGCTACCAACCGTATCCTCTACCGGTCCCGGCTGGCGGCGGCGTTCTATGAACCGATCCTCGCGGAGTCGGGGGTCGCATGTCTTGAGATGGCAGCCTCGCACCAACCTGACCTGATCCTTCTGGACCTGCAGCTTCCCGACCTGCCGGGAAACGAGGTGCTGCGTCGCCTGCGGGCCGATCCGGCAACGCGGGACATCCCGGTAATCGTGCTGACCGCCGCGACCGACAATGCCGTGCGGCTTGCAGCCCTTGCCGCAGGCGCGGATGAGGTGATCGGCAAGCCGGCGGCGGATGCGGTGCTTCTGGCACGGATGCGCAACCTCCTTCGTGCCAAGGCTGGGCTCGACTTCCCGGTGGGTGAGGCGCTTGCCCCCGGCTTTGCCGAGCCGGCGCAGGCTTTCGAGCGGAAGGCGACCGTCGCCGTGGTGGCCGGCCAGCGCGACAGCGGCCGCCAGTTGCAGGCCGACCTTGCCGATGCGCTGGGCGCGCATCTTCTGCTTCTTTCGCGCCCGCAGGCGCTGGCCGAGGCGACCCTGGCCGAAACGGACCCAAGCGCCGTTCCCGATGTCTTCATCCTGCAGGATGATGGCACTGACAGCACAAGCACGCTGCGCTTTCTTTCGGAGTTGAAAAGCCACACGGCCACCCGTTATTCGGCGGTCTGCGTTCTGCGCCGGTTCGGCGAAGGCGATGATGCCGCCATGGTCTTTGATCTTGGGGCGGATGATGTCGTCGGGGCCGAGGTGACGACCGCCGAACTGGCGCTTCGGACCCGTGGGCTGATCCGCCGCAAACAGCGGGGCGACCAGAAGCGCGCCCGGATCGAGGACGGACTGCGCCTGGCGATGATCGACCCGCTGACCGGGCTGCACAACCGCCGCTACGCGATGCCCCAGCTTGCCGCCATCGCCGCAAGGGCTGCGGAAGAGGGAAGGCCGTTCGCGGTGATGATCGTCGATCTCGACCGCTTCAAGCTGGTGAACGACCGGCACGGCCACGGGGCTGGCGATCAGGTACTGGTCGAGGTCTCGCGCCGCCTGACCGCCAACCTGCGCACCGGCGATCTTCTGGCCCGGATCGGAGGCGAGGAGTTCCTTGTGGCCCTGCCTGATGCCGGCATGGCGTTGGCCCGCACCGTCGCAGAACGCCTGTGCCGGTCGATCGAGGAGCGGCCGATCCGGCTTGCCTCGGGCGCCCTGCTGACGGTCACCGTCTCGATTGGGGTGGCGGTGTCGGATGGGACGCGCCTGAACTCATCAGACGCGGTGATCGAGGCTGCGGACCTTGCGCTTCTGGATTCGAAGGGATCGGGGCGGAACCAGGTGACGTTCCGCCTGAGTGCGGCCTAGCCCGCAATTCGCCGGGGTTGGCACGGATTTGGCTCCGGAATGCTGCGGCGCAGAAAGAAAGCCCTTGCCGTTTGTGACGAAATCATGCTTTCAAGCGCAAGAATATTGCGCGGAGGTGAGTCGTGTTGCGTCCTGTCCGGTCGGTCCTCTACATCCCCGCCTCGAAGGAGCGCGCGCTGGAAAAAGCGCGTGAGCTGCAGGCGGATGCGATCATCTTCGACCTTGAGGATGCCGTGGCCCCCGAAGAGAAGGCCCGGGCCCGGACGCTTCTGGCCGCCGAACTTGCGTCAGCGGACTTTGGCCCGCGCCTACGGATCGTGCGGGTGAACGGGCTTGAGACGCCCTGGGGGGCCGCGGACCTCCTGGCCTTCGCCAATCATCCCGGCATGGATGCGGTGCTGGTGCCGAAGGTGAACGGGACCGAGGATCTCGAAGCCGTGGCGCCCAGGGTGGCCAAGCCGATCTGGGCGATGATGGAAACCGCGCGCGGCTGCCTGAACGCCGCAGCCATCGCGGCTCACCCACGCTTGCAGGGGATGGTCATGGGGACGAACGACCTTGCGCGCGAGCTTGGGGCCCGGCCGCGGGCCGACCGGCTGCCGCTGATGGCGGCGCTTGGCACCTGCCTTCTGGCGGCGCGCGCCGAAGGCAAGCTGATCGTGGACGGTGTCTTCAACGCCTTCCGCGACGAAGAGGGACTGAAGGCCGAATGCGAGCAGGGCCGGGACATGGGCTTTGACGGCAAGACGCTGGTCCACCCCGCGCAGATCGCCGTGGCGAACGCGGTCTTCGCGCCCAGCGACGAAGACCTGACGCTCGCCCGGCGGCAGATCGCCGCCTATGCCGAGGCGCGCGACCGTGGCGAGGGGGTGGCGGTCGTCGACGGACGCATCGTCGAGAACCTGCATGTCGCGACCGCGGAGGCACTGATCGCGAAGGCCGAGGCGATTGCGGCGCTTGCCGATTGAGGGCAGGGTGGCGCGCGACGCATCGGGGGGACGGGCATGACGCTGATCATTCTGGGACTGCTTCTGTGGTGGGGCGCCCATCTTTTCAAACGGCTCGCGCCGGCGCGCCGGGCGGCGATGGGCGACGCCGGCAAGGGGCTTGTGGCGGTCGGCGTCCTGGCCGGGATGGTGCTGATGGTGATCGGCTACCGGGGCGTCGAACACATCGACCTCTGGTATCCGCCAGCCTTCCTGACCCATGTGAACAACCTTCTGATGCTGCTCGCGATCTATCTTTACGCGGCAAGCGGGATGAAGACGCGGATCACGCGGGTGATCCGGCACCCGCAGCTGACGGCGGTGAAGACCTGGGCCGTGGCGCATCTTCTGGTGAACGGGGACCTTGCAAGCGTCATTCTCTTCGGCGGGCTTCTGGCCTGGGCGGTGCTCGAGGTGATCCTGATCAACCGGGCCGAGCCGCGCCCGGCGCTGAACCCGCCCGCCCCGGCCGGGAAAGAGATCGGCGCGGTCCTTGGCGCGGTGCTGGTCACGGCGGCGATCGGCTGGGTGCATAACTGGCTGGGGGTCTGGCCCTATGGCTGAGGTCGGACGGGGGGGGTCACACCCCCCAGCCCATTGGTTTCTCGAACAAATGGCGAAACCAAAGGTCTACCCCCGTGGGATACTTGGGCAGAAAGGATGACAATTTTAGTAGAATTGTCAGAGGTTTGCGGAAGATGAAGCTCTATCGGTTCCTCAGCGCGGATGACACGTCGGCCTTCTGTCACAAGGTGACGGCGGCCCTGAACAAGGGGTGGGAGCTTCACGGCAGCCCGACCTATGCCTTCGATGCGGCCAATGGCGTCATGCGCTGCGGGCAGGCGGTGGTGAAGGAGGCTCCGGGCGATTATCACCCCGACCTGAAGCTGGGCGAGCTATGAAGACCAATCCGGGCCGTTTCTTCGAGGATTACCGGCTGGGCGAGGTGATCGTCCATGCCGTGCCGCGCACGGTCGGCGCGGGCGAGCGGGCGCTTTATCACGCGCTTTACCCTGCGCGGGGGGCGGTTCATTCCTCGGACGAATTTGCACGGTCGGTGGGCTTGGCCGCCAGCCCGATGGACGATCTGATCGCCTTCCACACCGTCTTCGGCAAGACGGTGCCGGACATCAGCCTGAATGCGGTGGCGAACCTTGGGTATGCCGAGGGGCGCTGGCTGCGCCCAGTCTGGCCGGGGGATACCTTGCGGTCGGTCTCCGAGGTGATCGGGCTGAAGGAAACCTCCAGCGGTGCGACCGGGGTGGTCTGGGTGCGCACCAAGGGGATGAACCAGCGGGATGAGGTCGTCCTCGACTACGTGCGCTGGGTGATGGTGCGCAAGCGCCGCCGCGAGGTGGTGGTCGAGACGCATGTCCCGAAGCTTGCCGCCGCCGTTAGCCCAGAACAGCTTGTCGTTCCCGACGGCCTCGATTTCACCCGCTACGACTTTGCCCTTGCCGGTGAACCCCATCGCTGGGGCGATTATGCCGTGGGCGAGGTGATCGACCATGTCGATGCGGTGACCATCGAGGAAGCCGAGCACATGCTGGCGACCCGCCTCTGGCAGAACACCTCGAAGGTCCATTTCGACGTCAGCCAGCGCGAAGACGGGCGCCGCCTGATCTATGGCGGGCATGTCATCAGCCTTGGCCGGGCGCTCAGCTTCAACGGTCTGGCCAATGCCCAGTTCATCGCCGGCCTGAACGCCGGCGCGCATGTGAACCCCTGCTTTGCCGGCGATACGGTGCGCGCCTGGTCCGAAGTGCTGGACCGGGCCGAGACCACGGCACCCGGTGTCGGCGCGCTGCGCCTGCGCCTGGTGGTGACGCGGGGGAAGGCTGGTGCGTTGCGCGATGCCGAGGGGAAATACCTGACTGATGTGCTGCTGGATCTCGATTACTGGGCATTCCTGCCACGCTAGACACTATTTCTGGTGCCAGCTGAGCATTGACCGTTCAGTCAGTCGGAATTCCGTGCCATGATTCGTCAAACGAACCATGGAGGCACTTCACATGCGGACACTCGTGACAGCGATGGCACTGGCCCTTGCATCCGGGACGGCACAGGGTCAGGAGCCCATCGTGTACGGCGGAGCGGCGATCGAGTTTACCTACGACGAGTTCGGTTCCGACTCCGGCACGACGTCCTATTTGTCGGGCTACAGCGAGGTTGACATCGGCGGGCTCTACATCGGCCTCTGGGGCCAGCTTGCCAGCGACGATGTGCTGGACGAGGTCGACCTCTACTTCGGCTACCGCAACGAACTGGCTTCAGGTGTCGCCTACAACGCCTATTACACCCGCTACTACTATCCCAACGACGGTTATGACGGCGGCGGCGAATTCGGTCTGGAGGTCGATGTTCCGCTCAACGACCAGTTCGCGGTGGGAACCGAGGTCTACTACTCCCCGGCCTTCGAAGGGGCGGAATCGCTCTGGTCCGGCTACGTCGGCGCGGCCTTCCTTGCCACGGATTCGCTGGAGATTTCCGGGCTTTACGGCTCATACGAAGTGGATGGGGCCGGCAGCGAGGAAGAATGGGAGCTTGGTGCGACCTATTTCCTCGGCGAGGAGACCTCGGTCGATTTCCGCTACTATGACGGCACCGAATACGAAAACAGCTATCTTGGCCTGTCGCTGGCCTGGGATACGACCATCTTCGGCGGCTGATTGCCTTCACTTCCCAAGAGGGCCGGCGGCCAGCCCGGCCTTTTTCGTTTGGCTGCATCAGCGCGAGCGTGCCCATGTTTTTGTGATCACGCCCCGAAAATTTGCGATCACAAATCTGAAAAACTTGGGCAGATAGCGGAAACATCTCGCGTATGCGGCATCGTCGCGCGTGACATGCGCGAAATCCGCGTTATTCAGGGGCAGGATAGCAACGACCGGCAGCGGCCCGATCCGGGACCCTCCGGCAAGCAAGCGCGAGGACAGCCATGGCAGACATGAAGCGGGCCGAGCGGCCCCTGTCGCCGCACCTGCAGATCTACCGGCCGCAGATGACCTCGATCTCCTCGATCCTCACGCGGATCACCGGCAACGGGCTGATCGTGGCGGTGGCGCTGGCGGTCTGGTGGCTTCTGGCGGCGGCAACGTCAGAGGCCTATTTCGCCGTGGCCGACGCGGTGGTGACCAGCTGGTTCGGCGATCTTGTCTTCACCCTCGCCGCCTGGGCGGTCTGGTACCATTTCCTCGCGGGCCTCCGGCACCTTTACTATGACGCGGGCAAGGGGATGGACATTCCCACGGCGGAAAAGCTGGGCTGGGCCTGCATCATCGGGTCGGTCGTCCTGACCGTGATCACCGTTCTTCTGGTTCAGTGAGGGTTCCATGCGCTATCTGACCGCCCGCAAGCGTGCCGAGGGCCGTGGCGCCGCCGGAACCGGGACCGAGCATCACTGGTCGATGACCGTCTCGGCGGTCGGCTTGGCGATCCTTGTCCCGATCTGGCTTTACATCTTCGGCAAGGCGCTGGGCCAGCCGCGCGAGGCGGTGCTTGAGACCTTCGCCAACCCCTTTGCCGCCATCGTCACGGCGCTGGTACTGGTGGTGGGGATGCGCCATTTCGCAATGGGTGCCACGACGATGATCGAGGACTATGCCCAGGGCACCACGCGCAAGGCCCTGATCATCGGCGCCGTGGCGCTGGCTTGGGCAATCGCGGCCACGGGCCTTTTCGCTCTGGCCCGGATCGCACTTTGAAGGACGCATGATGCAAGCCTACGCTTACGAGACGCATGATTACGATGTGGTTGTGGTCGGGGCCGGCGGTGCCGGTCTGCGCGCCACACTGGGCATGGCCGAACAGGGCCTGCGCACCGCCTGCGTGACCAAGGTCTTCCCGACCCGCAGCCATACCGTCGCGGCCCAGGGCGGGATCGCGGCCAGCCTTGGCAACATGGGGCCGGACAGCTGGCAGTGGCACATGTATGACACCGTGAAGGGGTCGGACTGGCTGGGCGACACCGACGCGATGGAATACCTTGCGCGCGAGGCGCCGAAGGCAGTCTACGAGCTGGAACATTACGGCGTGCCGTTCAGCCGGACGGAAGAGGGCAAGATCTACCAGCGCCCCTTCGGTGGCCACACGACCGAGTTCGGCGAGGGCCCGCCGGTGCAGCGCACCTGTGCCGCCGCCGACCGCACCGGGCACGCAATCCTGCATACGCTCTATGGGCAAAGCCTGAAGAACAATGCGGAATTCTACATTGAATACTTCGCGCTGGACCTGATCATCACCGATGGTGCCTGCACCGGCGTGGTGGCCTGGAAGCTCGACGACGGCTCGATCCATGTCTTCAACGCCAAGATGGTGGTGCTGGCCACGGGTGGCTATGGCCGCGCCTATTTCAGCGCGACCTCGGCCCATACCTGCACCGGCGACGGCGGCGGGATGGTGGCCCGCGCGGGCCTGCCGCTGCAGGACATGGAGTTCGTGCAGTTCCACCCGACCGGCATCTACGGTTCGGGCTGTCTGATCACCGAAGGCGCACGGGGTGAGGGCGGGTATCTGACCAATGCCAATGGCGAGCGGTTCATGGAGCGCTATGCGCCCCACTACAAGGACCTCGCGCCGCGCGACTATGTCAGCCGCTGCATGACGCTGGAAATCCGCGAAGGCCGGGGCGTGGGCGCGCAAGGCGACCATATCCACCTGAACCTTTCCCACCTGCCGAAAGAGACGCTGGAACTGCGGCTGCCAGGGATCAGCGAGTCCGCGCGCATTTTCGCCGGCGTGGACCTGACGAAGGAACCGATCCCGGTCCTGCCGACTGTGCATTACAACATGGGTGGCATTCCGACGAACTACTGGGGCGAGGTTCTGAACCCCACGGCTGGGGACCCGGACGCGGTCTTCCCGGGCCTTATGGCGGTGGGTGAGGCGGGCTGCGCCTCGGTCCATGGGGCGAACCGGCTGGGGTCGAACAGCCTGATCGACCTTGTGGTCTTCGGTCGCGCCGCCGCGATCCGCGCCGGGCAAGTCGTGGACCGCGACGCGAGCGTCCCCGCAACCAACAAGGGTGAGGTCGACAAGGCCCTGTCCCGCTTCGACGCCTTCCGCCACGCCAAGGGCAACGTGCCGACGGCAGCCCTGCGCCTGGAGATGCAGAAGACGATGCAGGCCGACGCCGCCGTCTTCCGGGCCGAGGAAACCCTGGCCCAGGGCGAGAAGAAGATGACCGCGATCGCCGGCAAGATGGACGACCTTTCCGTCACCGACCGCAGCCTGATCTGGAACAGCGACCTGATGGAGACGCTGGAGCTTGCGAACCTCATGCCGAACGCGCTGGCCACGATCTACGGCGCGCATGCCCGGACCGAAAGCCGCGGGGCGCACGCGCATGAGGACCACCCGCAGCGCGACGATGCCAACTGGCGCAAGCACAGCCTGGCATGGATTGACGGCGCGAAGGTCAGGCTGGACTATCGTCCGGTTCGCACCGAACCCCTCACGACCGAGGCACAGGGCGGCATCCCGCTTAAGAAGATCGCCCCTGCGGAAAGGAAGTTCTGATGCGCGCCGCCCTTGTCCTTGCCTCAGCCCTTCTGGTCGCGGCCTGCGATCCGGCCGAGGTCGCGGACAGGGCGCTGAAACGTACGGTCCAGACAGTGGTCTTTCCGGTCGTCAACGTTGACATGCCCGCCGGACCAGCGCAGTCCGCCACCGATTGCATATTGAATGAGGCAACGTCGGAAGAACTGCGGCTGCTCGCCCGGGACGTGGGGGTCGTTGCCGGAAGCTCGACGAAGGCCACCATCCGGTCCATCGCCCTGCGTCCCGGCGCACAGGCCTGTTTCGCCGCCAGCGGCGTGCCGCCGATCCGGTAAGGCGATGCGGCGGGCCGTCACCCCTCTTCTTCTCGCGCTTGCGGCCTGCGGTCCGATCCCGCTGCCCCAGGCCGAAAGGCAATGCGTGGAACGCGCCCGCCTTGCCCAGCAACCGCGCGGCGAAGTGGGCTTCGGCGTCGGGACGGGCGGGCGGCGAAGCACGGAATTCTCGGTCGAGGTGACCAGCGATTTCCTGACCGGCAGGGATCCCGCTGTCGTCTATGAGACCTGCGTGCGGCAAAAGGCAGGGCAGGCACCGTCGCGCCCGCTTTTCTCGCATCCGGACTGGACCGGCCGATGACCGGCTTGGCCCCCATGCAGCTTTTCCATGATGTTCCGGTCGTTCCCGTCAGACGCGTCCAGCGCCTGAAGGGAGAGGGCGGTCCGATCTGGCCGGATTTCGACACCCAGTTCGAGGCGCGCCACTGCCGGGGCGGTCTGGCCTGCGACGTCAGGCCCGAACGCCCAGACCGCTTGCGCCCGCTGGCCGAGCCCGTTGTCTGGGGCGGGTTTCTGATCCATCACTTCGGGCATCTGGTCAGCGAGCATATCACCCGCCTGCCGCAGTCCCTGCGTGACCGCCCGGATGATCTTTACCTCTTCACCGGCATGCCGGGTGCGCGCACCGAGACCCTGCCTGGCTTCGTCTGGGATGTGCTGGACTGGCATGGCCTGCGGCGCGACCGGCTTCGCCTTGTTGACGAGCCGCTGCTTGCCGAGGAGCTTCGGGTTGCTGCCCAGGGCGAGACGCTCGGCGGTCCGACCCCGACCGACGAATTCCTCGAGCTTCTTGCAGCAATGGCGGACCGGAACGGCCTGGTGCCGGAACGGAACCGGTTCGTCTACATCAGCCGCGTGGGATTTGTCGCGCAAGGCAAGGGTGGACATGCCGGCGAAAGCTACCTTGCGGGCCTTCTGGAAAAGCTCGGTGTCCGGGTCATCGAGCCCGGAGGGCTGCCGGTCCGCCGCCAGATGGAAATCTACGCCGGGGCCGAGGTGCTGATCTTCGCCGAAGGCTCGGCGCTGCATGGGCGCTGTCTTCTGGGGTTCATCGACCAGCAGATCCACGTTTTGCCGCGCCGACCGTTCCGCAAGACGGCACGGGTGCAACTGGGGGCCCGGTGCCGTCAGCTTGTCTACCACCCGGTTCTGGCCGGTCGCCTTGGCACCCGGACCGAACGTCGCGGCAACCGTAACGACCTTGACGTCGGCCTTTACGATCCCGAAGTCCTCTTTGCCGTCTTCGCGGGGATGGGGATCGACCTCAGGCCGCACTGGGACCCCGACGCCTATCGTGCCGCCGTTCAGGCCGACCTCGCGGCCTGGATGGCCCGGGTGCGAACCTCGCCCGACCAGACAGCCGAGAACATGGACGTTCTTGCCGACCTTGACCTTTTGCCGACCGCGCCGCTTTCGGCCGCCCAGCCTGTTTGCCAGACCTGAAAGGACAGACCGATGGTCCAGTTCACCTTGCCGAAGAACTCGAAGATCCGCACCGGAAAGACCTGGCCGAAGCCGGACGGCAAGAATGTTCGCAAGTTCCAGATCTATCGCTGGAACCCCGATGACGGCGAGAACCCGCGCGTCGACACCTATTTCGTCGACATGGACACCTGTGGCCCGATGGTCCTTGACGCGCTGATCAAGATCAAGACCGAGATCGACCCGACGCTGACCTTCCGCCGCTCGTGCCGTGAAGGCATCTGCGGGTCCTGCGCGATGAACATCGACGGGATCAACACGCTGGCCTGTATCTACGGCCTGGATGAGGTGAAGGGCGACGTCCGCATCTACCCCTTGCCGCACATGCCGGTGATCAAGGACCTGATCCCTGACCTTACGCTCTTCTACGCCCAGCATGCCAGCATCATGCCGTGGCTGGAGACCAAGACGAACACCCCGGGCAAGGAGTGGCGCCAGTCGATCGAGGACCGCAAGAAACTGGACGGCCTTTATGAATGCGTGATGTGCGCGTCCTGCTCCACCGCCTGCCCGAGCTACTGGTGGAACTCGGATCGGTTCCTTGGTCCGGCGGCGCTGCTGCATGCCTACCGCTGGATCATCGACAGCCGTGACGAGGCGACGGGTGAGCGGCTGGATGCGCTGGAGGACCCCTTCAAGCTGTACCGCTGCCACACGATCATGAACTGCGCCAAGACCTGCCCAAAGGGGCTGAACCCGGCGAAGGCGATTGCCGAGATCAAGAAGATGATGGTCGAACGCGTGGTGTGACTCCAGCAGGCTTTCGGCAGGCTTGCCGTCCGGGCATTTTCGGGCAAGCCTGCCGTGCATGAAACCTGACCATCCCGATCACCCCGCGCCGCCCGATGCTGCCGCCCGGAAGGGCGTGGCCCCCGTCATCTGCTACCCGGTCGAAGGGTTGCCACGCCCCGACCTTGCCGCCTATCGCACGGCCCGGGCATGCTGGACGATGGTGTCGGAAACTCTGGTGCCCCCGCGTGAGGCGCGGTGTTTCGAGGTGCCGGCGGGCCACTTCTTTCGCATCGTCAGCGTCGAGGGGCCGCAGGTTGGTGACCTGAATCTCTTTTCCGCGAAGGACTTGGGGGAGAGGTTCTTCTCCGGCAAGACCCGGGCGCTGCATGGAACGCATCTTTCTGCGGGCGACCGGATGTGGTCCTGCCTGCCTTATCTGCGCCCGATGGCCACGATCACCGAGGACACGCTGGACTGGTACGGTTTCGATGCCTTCGGCGGGGCGGTGCATGACGTGATCGGTACGCGCTGCGACCCCTATACCCATGCGCTTCTCTCGGGCGGGGACCAGTACCACCACTGCTGCCATTCCAACCTGACGCGGGCGGTGGCGGCCCATGCGGGCCTGCCTCTCCACGCGGCAGAGCTGCATGTGCATGACGTGCTGAACGTCTTCATGTGCACCGGGTTTACCCGGGACACGGGCCAGTATTTCATGAAGGCGTCGCCCGTCCGGCCCGGGGATTACCTTGAATTCATGGCAGAAATCGACCTGATCGGCGCACTGTCGGCCTGCCCGGGCGGGGATTGTTCAGCCGAGCATTCCTCGGACACGGCGGCCTGCCATCCGCTTCTGGTGCAGGTCTTCCGCCCAAAGGCTCCGCCCGCAGGCTGGGCACCGCCGGGACCGAACCCCTATGACCGAAGCCACGGTCAGGAATAGCGTTCGACCGTTGCCGCCTGCGCGTCGTCGTAGCGGTCGCCCCAGGTCCAGCCGACGGGGAGAAGGCGGTCGATCTCTTCCCGGTCATGGTCGTCAAGGTCGATCTCTGGGGCCTGAAGCCAGGCGCACAGGTGATCGGCCGTGCGGGTGCCGGGGATTGGAATGATGTGCGGCCCGCGGTCGAGAAGCCATGCAAGGGCCAGGGCGGACGGGGTGACCCTGCGGCTCATGGCGAAGGCGTGGAAGGCCTGAAGCCGTTCCCGGTTGTGAGGCCAGTTCTCCGCGTGGAACCGCGGAATGCGGGTGCGGAATTCCCCCGCCGCGAAGGTCGTCGGGTCTGCCATCGGGGTCCCGAACACGCCCCGCGCAAGGGGCGAGAACGGGACGAAGGCCACGCCCAGCCGCGCGCAAAGCTGGATCAGGCCAAGTTCGGGCTGCCGTGTCCACAGCGAGTACTCATTCTGCACCGCCATCACGGGATGCACCGCATGGGCGCGTTCGACCGTGTAGGGCGCCACTTCGGAGAGGCCGTAGCCCAGGATTTTCCCTTCCTGAACAAAACGTTGCATGGTTCCGGCCAGGTCTTCGGCGGGGATCTGCGGATCGTGGCGATGGGCGTAGAAAAGGGTGACGTGGTCTAAGCCGAGACGTTTCAGCGACCCCTCCAACTCGGCCCGCAGATGCTCGGGCCGGTTGTCGATCCGGCGGGTGGGATCGTCGGTAAAGGCCGCCTTTGTCGCGATGTGGGGCCGGTGCTTCCGGGTCCGCAGCCATTCGCCCATCACCGTTTCGCTGACGCCCTTGCCGTAGATGTTGGCGGTGTCGAGAAAGGTGATCCCGGCGTCCCATGCGGCGTCGAGGGTGCGGAGCGAGTCGGCCTCGGTCGTCGGGCCGAAGATGCCACCGAAGGAGAGGCAGCCCAGTCCAAGGGCCGAGACCATCGGTCCGTTCCGGCCAAGTCCACGCGTCTTCATGGCGTCACGTAGTGCAGGCCCTGAAACCGGGCGCGCAGGGCGCGGGTCCGGGGGGCCACGGTTTCGGGCGCGTTCGACCGCAGCCCCTCGGCGATCAGCGCCGCGAGGGCAGGAGCGTCCGCAGGTGTCACACCGCGGCGCACAAGCTCGGGCGTCCCGATCCGCAGGCCGTTCATATCGCCCGGCACTTCGGGCAGCGGCAGGCCAATGCCGCAGGCGAGGAATCCGGCCTTGCGCAGGGTCTTGGAGGCAGCTTGCCCGCCGCCGAAGGCCGCCGCCTCGATCGCGAACTGGTGCGAGGTGGTCACGCCCCGGTCGGCGGCAAAGACTGGCAGGCCAAGGTTAAGAAGTTCCTGGGCCAACGCCCGGGCAAGGTCGACCATCGCCTTCGCATAGGCCGCCGCGTGATCGCGCCAATCGAGGAGGGTGTAGGCCAGCGCCGCCGATTTCGCCGCGTCGAAGTTCGCGGTCAGGCCGGGAAAGGCGATGGCGTCGAGCCGTTCGGCGATGGCGGCGTCGTTGGTGACGATCAGCCCGCCGGCCGGGCCGCCGAGGGACTTGTAGGTCGACATCGTCATCAGATGCGCGCCCTCGGCCAGGGGACTGGCCCATACCCCGCCCGCGATGATCCCGCATTGGTGGGCCGCGTCGAAGAGGACCTTGGCCCCGACCTGATCGGCGATCTTCCTGACCTCGGCCACGGGGTGCGGGAAGAGGTTGAGGCTGCCGCCGACGGTGATGATCTTCGGCCGGACGGCATGGGCGAGGTCACGAAGGGCTGCAAGATCAAGGGTATAGCCATCGGCGTCGATGGGGGCGGGATGGGTGGTCAGCCCGTAAAGCCCTGCGCAGCCAGCGGCGTGGTGGGTGACATGGCCGCCGATCGTAGCGGGGGGCGCAATGATGCTGTCGCCGGGCTTGGCCAGTGCCATGAAGCCGTAAAGGTTCGCCAATGCGCCAGAACCGACACGGATCTCGGCATATCGCGCCCCGAAGACCTCGGCCGCAAGCTCGGCGCAGATGACCTCGATCTCCTCGATCGCTTCGAGCCCCGTCTCGTACTTGTCGCCGGGGTAGCCGAGCGAGGGGCGCGAGCCGATGCCGGACGCCAGCGCCGCCTCGGCCCGGGGGTTCATCACATTGGTCGCGGGGTTGAGGTTGAAGCAGTCCTGGTCGTGGATTTCGCGATTGCGTTCAATGAGTTGGTCCAACCGCGCCGCGACGGCGGAGGAGGGCTGCGCGACCCTTTCCGCAAGGGTCTGGATGTAGGTTTCACAGGCTTTCGGAACCCAGGGACGGGGGGCGAGGTGGGTCATGCGAAGGCCGCCTCCAGCGCGATTTCGATCATTGCGCCGAAGCTGCGCTCGCGCTGGTCTGAGGGCAGGGCTTCGCCGGTGGCGATGTGGTCGGACACGGTGAGGACCGCCAGCGCCCGCGCGCCGTGGCGGGCGGCGACCATGTAAAGCTCGGCCGCCTCCATCTCCACGCCAAGGCAGCCGTGGCGGGTCAGTTCCTTCCATAGGTCGGGGCGTTCGTCATAGAAAGTGTCGGAGGAATAGATGCCGCCGACGTGGACGGGCGTGCCCTTGGCCGTGGCGGCGGCGTAAGCCTTTGAGAGAAGGCCGAAATCGGCGCAGGGCGCGAAGTTCAACTCGCGGAAGATCGCGCGCGAAGGTGAGCCGAGGGTGGAACAAGTCTGCGCCAGGATCACATCGCGGACCTTCACATGTTCAGGCAGCGCCCCTGTGGAACCGACGCGGATCAGCGTCCTGGCGCCGTAGTCGCGGATGAGTTCGTTGGCGTAGATCGAGAGCGAGGGCATCCCCATGCCGGACCCGTGGATCGTGACGCGGTGGCCGTTCCAGGTGCCGGTGTAGCCGAGCATCCCGCGCACCTCGTTCACCAGGACGGCGTCCTTTAGGAAGGTCTGCGCGGCCCAGCGGGCGCGGTAGGGATCGCCCGGCAACAGGACGGTTTCGGCGATGTCGCCGGGCTTGGCACCGATGTGGACGGTCATTCTTCCCCCAGTTCCGCAAATCAGGGTTAACGCCTTGGATCTGCGATGTTTTCCGCGTCTTCTTACTGTCTTGCCCGCGTCTTCCTTTGGTGAAGACGTGCGGCCACTTCACCGTCCATTAAGGCGGCGCGCAGCGGGGATCGCAAGGGGGCTTGGAGCCTGGGCTTGGCTATTCCGCAGCAACAGGAGCGGGGTCGGCCAGCGCCACGAGGTCCAACATGATCCGGTTCAGCTGGAAGTCCTTGGGGGTATAGACCTGCGCGACGCCCATCGCCTTCAGGGTCAGCGCATCCTCATCCGGGATGATGCCACCGACGACGAGGGGCTGGGCCAGGCCTTCCTTGCGCATGAGGTCGATCGTTTCGCGGATCAGGGCGACGTGGCTGCCGGACAGGATGGAAAGGCCGATGACATCAGGCTGTTTCTCGACCGCGGCAGTGACGATCTCCTGTGGGGTGAGGCGGATGCCGTCGTAGGTGATCTCCATCCCGCAGTCGCGGGCGCGGGCGGCGATCTGCTCGGCGCCGTTGGAGTGGCCGTCGAGACCAGGCTTGCCAAGAAGGAGGCGCAGGGGGTGGCCGAGTTTCGCGGCGACTGCGGCCACGGCGTCGCGAACCGGCTCCAGCCCCTCGGTGCGGTTGGAGGGGTTCTGCGACACTCCGGTCGGGGCACGGTATTCGCCGTAAAGCGACCGCATCGCGCCGCCCCATTCGCCGGTGGTGACCCCGGCTTTCGCACAGAGGATCGAGGCGGGCATGATGTTTTCGCCCGATTGGGCGGCCTGGCGGAGTGCGGCGAGGGCTTCGGCGACCTTCCCGGGATCGCGGCTTTCGCGCCACTGGGCGAGCCGGGTGCATTGGTCAGCCTCGGCCTTCGGGTCGGCGGTCATGATCGCCCCTTCACCGGTGGCAAGGGGGGAGGGTTCGGTCGTGGTGAAGCGGTTCACGCCGACGACGGTGGTGGCACCGGATTCGATCCGCGCGAGGCGTTCGGCATTCGCCTCGACCAGACGGCCCTTCATGTAGGCGATGGCCGCGACGGCGCCGCCCATCGCGTCGATGTGGGCGAGTTCTTCCAGGGCTCCGGCCTTCAGGCTTTCGACCTTGCGGTCGATAGCGGGGTTTCCGTCGAAAAGGTCTTCATATTCAAGAAGATCGGTCTCATAGGCGAGGATCTGCTGCATCCTGAGCGACCATTGCTGGTCGAAGGGGCGGGGGAGGCCGAGCGCCTCGTTCCAGGCGGGAAGCTGGACGGCGCGGGCGCGGGCGTTCTTCGAGAGCGTGACGGCCAGCATCTCGATCAGGATGCGGTAGACGTTGTTTTCGGGCTGCTGTTCGGTGAGGCCCAGGGAGTTGACCTGGACACCATAGCGGAAGCGGCGGAAGCGGGCGTCGGTGATGCCGTAGCGGGTCTCCAGAAGCTCGTCCCAGAGGGCCGTGAAGGCGCGCATCTTGCAGAGCTCGGTCACGAAGCGGATGCCGGCGTTTACAAAAAACGACATTCTGCCGGCCATAGCCGGGAAATCCTGGGCCGGAACTTTCACTTTCAGATCATCCAGCACCGCGCAGGCGGTGGCGAGGGCGAAGGCCAGTTCCTGTTCCGGTGTCGCCCCCGCCTCTTGCAGGTGGTAGCTGCAGACGTTCATCGGGTTCCACTTTGGGAGGTGCTTGCCGGTATAGGCGGCGACGTCGGTGATGAGGCGGAGCGAAGGCTGGGGCGGCAGGATGTAGGTGCCGCGGGAAAGGTATTCCTTGATGATGTCGTTCTGCACGGTGCCCTGCAGCTTCGACACGTCGGCGCCTTGTTCCTCGGCCACCGCGATGTAAAGCGCCAGGAGCCAGGGGGCCGTGGCGTTGATCGTCATCGAAGTGTTCATCTCTTCCAGCGGGATGTCCGCGAAAAGCGCGCGCATGTCGCCGAGATGGGCGACCGGCACGCCGACCTTGCCAACCTCGCCCCGGCTGCGCGGATCGTCGGAATCGTATCCGGTCTGGGTCGGCAGGTCGAAGGCAACGGAGAGGCCGGTCTGCCCCTTGGCGAGGTTGGTGCGGTAAAGCGCGTTCGAGGCCGCGGCGGTGGAATGGCCGGCATAGGTGCGGAAGAGCCAGGGAGCATCCTTGGGGGCGTCTTTGGTCATCTCGGCCTCGCGAGTCGTTCGGGTAATTTTATTGCGTCAATGGCGGCATACGCGACAGATCATGCCAATGTCAATCGCTGCGCTGCGGCGACACTCCTCGTGCGCCTTTGGCTTCTCGTCGTCAGGCGCGACGCTGCTTGACGAAATCATCGACGACGGTGCCGCTTTGGGGCAGGGTGGCGTGATGTTCGGCACGGTGGCTGTTCCGGTCTGGCTTCTGATCCTGATCCTCGGGTTCGCGACGATCAGCTTTGCCACCCATTTCCTGTTCCCTTCCGTGCGCTGGTTCTTCCGCGACCGCGCCGAACGCGCGCTGACGCGGCTGAATGCGCGGCTTGACCGGAAGATCGACCTTTTCAAGCTGGCGCAGCGGTCGGACATGGTGGCGCGCCTCGCCTATGACCCGAAGGTGGTCGAGGCCGCGATGGCCCATGCCGAGGAGACCGGTGTGCCGGCTGCCGTGGCCTTCGAGGAGGCCCGCCGCTATGCCCGCGAGATCGTGCCGGGGTTTTCCGCGACGCTTTACTTCGGCATCGCGACGCGGCTGGCGAAATGGCTGAGCCGCCTGCTTTACCGCGTGCGGGTCGGAAAGATCGACCGCAAGCTGCGCAGCATCGACCCGCAGGCGACGGTGATCTTCGTGATGAACCACCGGTCAAACGTGGATTATGTGCTGATCACCTGGCTCGTCTCGAACCGGACGGCGCTGTCCTATGCGGTGGGGGAATGGGCGCGGGTCTGGCCGCTGTCGGCGATGGTGCGGGCGATGGGGGCCTATTTCATCCGGCGTGGCAGCCGCAACGCGCTTTATCGCAAGGTGCTGGCCCGTTACGTCCAGATGGCGACCAAGGAAGGGACGACGCAGGCGATCTTCCCCGAAGGCGGGCTGAGCCTTGACGGGCGGCTGCATCCGGCGCGGATGGGGCTTCTGTCCTATATCGTCGAGGGGTTCGAGCCGCAGGACCGGGATGTGGTCTTTCTTCCGGTCGGCCTTGGCTATGACCGGGTCCTGGAGGACCGGGTGCTGGTCGAGGCGGCGAAAGGCCCGACGCGGCGGTTCCGGAACCGACCGGTTCGCGTGGCTTTTCACGCGTTGCGGTTCCTTGTGGCAAGGGTGCTGGGACGGACCCGGGGGTTCGGCACGGCAGCGGCGGCCTTCGGGGCGCCGATCTCGCTGCGCGAATACCTGACTGCGGGTGGGACGGTCGAGGGGCTGGGCGAGCGGCTGATGTCGGCGATTGCCGAGGTGGTGCCGGTGCTGTCGGTCCCACTGGTGGCGAAGGCCCTGGGCGAGGGGGCGGCCTCACGCGAGGAACTGGCCGGTCGGGTGGAGGCGCGGATCGCAGAGCTTGCCGCGCACAAGGCAGAGCTGAACCTGCCGACAGTGGGAACCGAAGCCATCCTGACCGAGGGGCTGACGCCGCTGATCAAGCGCGGCATTGTGACCGAGGGGTTGCAGCCCGTTGCGGCGGAGCGGGACCTTCTGAACTTCTACGCGGCCGCCGTCCCCGAGATTTCGGCCTTGCCGCAACGCGGCAGACATAAAATTACAAAATAAGCCTACCTGCTATTGCATTATTGCGCGCGAGAATGTCATCTGCGCCGAGACGCGCGGTGATTCTGCGGCGCGGCAACGACCGGGAGGCACGATTGGCTTTGGACACGCAGACCGCAACCCAGACGCAGGACGCGCCGAAGAAGGACCTTTACGCGCTGGGCGAGATGCCCCCCCTCGGCCATGTGCCGAAGCAGATGTATGCCTGGACCATCCGGCGTGAGCGCCACGGGGCCCCGGAAACGGCGATGCAGCAGGAGGTCGTGGACACCTGGGCCATCGATTCGAACGAGGTCCTGGTCCTCGTGATGGCGGCGGGCGTGAACTACAACGGCGTCTGGGCCTGCCTGGGCGAGCCGGTTTCCGTCTTCGACGGCCACAAGCAGCCCTATGCGGTCCTCGGCTCGGATGCGGCGGGCATCGTCTGGGCGGTGGGCGACAAGGTCAAGCGCTGGAAGGTCGGGGACGAGGTGGTGGTCCACTGCAACCAGGACGACGGCGACGACGAGGAATGCAACGGTGGCGACCCGATGTTCTCACCCAGCCAGCGGATCTGGGGGTACGAGACGCATGACGGCTCTTTCGCCCAGTTCACGCGCGTGCAGTCGCAGCAGCTGATGCCGCGTCCGAAGCACCTGACCTGGGAAGAATCGGCCTGCTACACGCTGACCCTTGCCACCGCCTACCGGATGCTCTTCGGGCATGAGCCGCATGACCTGAAGCCGGGGCAGAACGTCCTTGTCTGGGGCGCGTCAGGGGGCCTTGGGTCTTATGCCATCCAGCTGATCAACACGGCGGGGGCGAATGCCATCGGCGTCATCAGCGATGAATCGAAGCGCGACTTCGTGATGTCGCTGGGGGCGAAGGGGGTCATCAACCGCAACGACTTCAAGTGCTGGGGGCAACTCCCGAAGGTCAACAGCCCGGAATACAACGACTGGCTGAAAGAGGCGCGGCGCTTCGGCAAGGCGATCTGGGACATCACCGGCAAGGGGATCAGCGTTGACATGGTCTTCGAACATCCGGGCGAGGCGACCTTCCCGGTCTCGTCGCTGGTGGTGAAGAAGGGCGGCATGGTGGTGATCTGCGCCGGCACGACCGGGTTCAACTGCACCTTCGACGTGCGCTACATGTGGATGCACCAGAAGCGCCTGCAGGGCAGCCATTTCGCGCATCTGAAGCAGGCGGCCGCGGCGAACAAGCTGATGGTCGAGCGCCGGCTTGACCCCTGCATGTCCGAGGTCTTCCCCTGGGCCGAGATTCCCCGGGCGCATACGCTGATGTGGAAGAACCAGCACAAGCCCGGCAACATGGCGGTTCTTGTGCAGGCCCCGCGCACGGGCCTCCGGACCTGGGAAGATACGCTGGAAGCCAGCCAGCAGCGCTGATCGTTCTCCCGCGGCGGACCCGGGGCAGAGTTAATCAAGGGTTTACCCTGATCCGTGAAAGTGGAGAGCTGAAGGTTCTGCGGACAGACCGGCGCGCCAGGCGGCGCCAGGCCATCGCCGCCGTGCAAGGCTTTCTGCCCGAGGGTTCGATGCGCCGCCATGACTGGATTTTCGACATGCTCTCGGACCTGCAGGACTATGCGCGGGCAAACGACCTGCCCGAGCTTGCCGCCAGCGTCGGGTCTACACTCGCGGTCGCACGGCGGGAAACGGCGGGCCATGACGCGGTGGGCGAGGTCGACACCTGTCCTGCGGGGCCGGAGCGGATTCACTAGCCTTTCCATCGCCAGCCAACCGGCGTCCCTTACGCTTTGGCGTGAAGCTGGCTAAGGTCCGGCCATGCACGCCCCCTCGCTGATCTTTTCCGACGACCAGGCCGAGGCTTACGACCGCGTCGCCGCGGCCCTCCTGGGGCAGGGCATCAATCTTGCCGAAGGCGGGACGCAGCCGATGGCGGAAGGCAAGGCCGTGGTCCTTGCGGTGATCGGCAAGGCGGGATCGGGCAAGACGATGCTTCTGGCCGAGCTTTACCGCGCGCTGAAAGCGGCGGGGATCGAGATCGTCTCGGGCGATTACGAAGGTCGGCGGCGGAAGGACCGCCGGACGCTGGCGATCCTTGCGCCGACGAACAAGGCGGCGAGCGTGCTCCGCCTGCGGGGCGTCCCGGCGACGACGATCCACCGCATCCTTTACACCCCGGTCTATGATCCGGAATACGAAAAGATCGCCGAATGGCTGGCCGGAACCGGGACGCGCCCCACGGTCGAAGGGCTGACCGAGGTGGCGCTGGACCGGGCGCATGCCTTCTATGCCCAGGTGGCCAGCATTCCCGGGGCGCTGGCGGCGGCGGGGCTGAAGGGCAGCGACTTCATCAAGGGCTGGAAGCGGCGGGAAGAGCCTCTGGATGTGGGATTCGTCGATGAATCCTCGATGCTGGACGAGCGCCAGTTCGAGGACCTGCGCGAGATCTTTCCGACCCTGGTCCTTTTCGGCGATCCTGCACAGCTGGCGCCGGTCGGGCAGTCGGGCGAGATGGTTTTTGACAAGCTTTCCGAAGGGCGGAAGCTGATCCTGCACCGGATCCACCGGCAGACCGAGGACAACCCGATCCTCGATCTTGCCCATGCGCTGGGGGACGACCGGCTGGGGTTCGAGGAGTTCGAGGGGCTGGTGGCCGACACGGCGCGGGAGGATGACCGCGTGGTCTGGTCCGAGCGGGTGGAAGCGGGGCTGATGGCACGCTCGCCGGTCCTCGTCTGGCGGAACGCGACGCGGGTGCGGCTGATCCAGGCCTTCCGCGCGGCCTATGGAGCGCCCGAGGACCAGCTTTTGCCGGGCGAGCCCCTGATCTGCGACGGGATCGAGCTGCCGCTGAAGCACCGGAAGAAGCGGATCGACCTTGAAGCGCGGGGGCTGATCAAGGGCGCGCAGGTGATCTACCTTGGCGAAGGCAACCGGCCCGGCTTTGCGCGCCTGCATGTTGTGGGGGCGGAGGAGCCGCAGGTTTCGGCGGCGAGCATCATCAAGATCGAGAAGCCGGACGAGGAAGAGCCCTTCATCCCCCATGCCGCCACAATGGGCGCGGCCTTCCTGCATGGCGCGGCCGTCACCATCCACAAGGCACAAGGCAGCCAGTGGGAGGAGGTGCAGGTCTTCGCCCCCGATCTTGCCGCCGCCGCCTATTCGGGGCGGTCCGAGGCGGGGGTGCCCTTGTGGAAGCGGCTGGCCTATGTGGCGATCACGCGGGCGCAGACCCGGCTCCACTGGGTGGTGCGGAACCGCCTCGCGCGGCCGACCGGGCCGCTTTCGGTCGAGGATCTGCGGCGCGAACCGTCGCGCCTGACCCTGGACCAGGCGGGCTAGGCCGGGGGGCCACAATTTTTCGGCGAAAAATTGGGTGCGGGCTGTTCAGCTTGCCACCCTTCCCGGCTATCCTTGCGGCAAAGAAGGAGCCGTCCCATGGCATTGGTATTCGTCCAGTTCCGCTGCACGCCCGGCATGACCTACGAGGTCGCCGATGCGATCTGGGACCGCGAGGTGGTCAGCGAGATGTATTCGACCAGCGGCGATTATGACCTGATTGCCAAGGTCTATATCCCCGAGGGCGAGGACACCGGGCATTACCTGTCGTCGAAGCTGTTCGACATTCCTGGCATCCAGCGCACGCTGACCACGATGACGTTTAAAGCGTTCTGATCGCCCGCGCGATCAGGCAAGGCGTTCTGATCGTCCCGGAGCGACCCTTGCCCGACCCCGGGGGCGCTTCGCCCCCCGGACCCCCCGAGGATATTTGGGCAGAAAGGAAGTCTGAAAGAGTCAGAGCCAGTCGCTGCGGCCTGTGCCGACGGCATCGGTGACATTGTCAAAACCGTCGCGGGCGAGAAGGGCATCGAGGCCCTTCGCGATCCTTGGGATCAGGGACAGCCCCTCGTAGACCAGCGCTGTATAAAGCTGCACCGCCGAGGCGCCGGCGCGGATCTTTTGATACGCTTGTTCGGGGCTGGAGATGCCGCCTACGCCGATCAGCGGCAGCTTTCCTTCAGTCAGGTGCGAAAGCTGCGCGAGGATGCGTGTGGACTTTTCGAACAATGGCGCGCCGGAAAGGCCACCTGCTTCGCTTCGGCTTGCAGATTTCAAGCCTTCGCGGGAAAGCGTGGTGTTCGTCGCGATGATCCCGGCAAGGCCGGAGGAAAGGGCGACCTCGGCGATCTGGCCAAGCTCTTCGGGGGAAAGATCGGGCGCGATCTTGAGGAAGACCGGGATCGGACGCGGCAGGGCGGCCCGGGCCTCCATCACGCCATGCAAAAGGGCTGCAAGGGCGGCAGGGCCCTGGAGGTCGCGAAGTTTCTCGGTATTGGGCGACGAGACGTTGACTGTGGCGAAATCGACATGCGGGCCGCAGGTCTTGAGCACGCGGGCGAAGTCGGCAGCGCGGTTTTCGCTCGTCTTGTTTGCGCCGAGGTTCAGGCCGACGGGCACGGCGGTGCGGGTGCGGGCGGCAAGCCGCGCGCGGATCGCTTCCATTCCGTCGTTGTTGAAGCCGAAGCGGTTGATCGCCGCGCGGTCCTCGGTCAGTCGGAAGAGGCGCGGCTTCGGATTGCCGGGTTGGGGCAGGGGCGTGGCGGCCCCGACCTCGATAAAGCCGAAACCGGCGCGGCTGAGGGGGCCGATGACCGTGGCGTTCTTGTCATAGCCCGCTGCCAGGCCCACCGGGTTCACCAGCGGCATGCCGGCAAGGGTGCAGGCAAGGCGCGGCAGGGAGACCGGGCCGGGCAGGGGGGCAAGGCCGGTCTGCAGCGCGATCAGCGACAGGGCATGGGCGCGTTCGGGATCGATGCGGTGCAGAAGGGCGAGGCCCGCGCGTTCCGGAAGGCTCACCACAGGCCCTCGGGGAAGATGTGGCCGGTCGCGCCAAGCGGCAGGGACTTGTCCCAGACGACCTCGTCCAGCTTCAGCGCGCGGTAGAGATGCGGGAAAAGCTGCCCGCCGCGCGAGGGCTCCCATTTCAGCGCGGGACCGAGGCGGTCGGGGTCGAAGGCGACCAGCACCAGGTCACTTTCCGTGGCAAACCATTTCGCCGCCGTTTCCGCCACCTGTGCGGAGGTGGAGAAATGGATGTAACCGTCGGCAAGGTCGATCGGCGCGCCATGCGTCTCGCCTGCGGCGCGGAAGGCATCCCATTCGGGGCGGCGGAGGATCTTGTAGATCAGCATGGCGCGGAAATACCGGCGATTGCCGGGGCTGGCAATGGTCTGCCATTTCCCGCCGACCGGCTGGCGCGAGGGCCTGATCCTTTGACAGTCCGGCGGCCGCGGGCGCAGAGTCGGCCCATAGTTTGTACAAGTAGAGGAGAGTCGCGATGACCGGGTTTTCCAGACTGGCTGTTCTGATCGCCTTGGCCGCCATGCCGGCCGGGGCCGAGACGGTGAAGCTGACGCTTCTGGGCGTGGGTGATGTCTACAATTTCGAGGAAGAGGACGGGCGCGGCGGCTTTGCGCGGCTGAATGCGGTCGCGAAGGCCGAGCGTGCGGCGAACCCGAACACGCTTTACCTGTTCAACGGGGACATGCTGTCGCCCTCGCTGGCCTCGGGTTTTGATCAGGGGCAGAACACGATCGACTTCACCAACCTTGTCCCCTTCGACCTTGCCGTGCCCGGAAACCACGAATTCGACTTCGGGCCGGAGAATTTCTTTCAGAAGATGAAGGCGTCGAAATATCCCTGGGCTGCGATCAACATCACCAAGGATGACGGCTCGGCCATCGAGGGCCTGGGCGGGGTGATGGTGAAGGAGGTGGCCGGGCTGAAGATCGCGCTCATTCCGGTGGCGCAGGATACCTCGCCCGAGGTGAGTTCCACCGGCAGCCTGAAGTTCCTGCCGACGGTCGAAACGGGGGTGGCCGCGGCCGAGAAGGCCCGGGAAGACGGGGCGGACCTTGTCGTCGGGGTGGTCCAGACCAACATGGATAACGACCGCGCGCTGATGGCCAGCGGGGCCTTCGACGTGATCCTGTCGGGCGACGACCATTCCTATGCCACGGCCTATGACGGGCGGACGGCCTATGTCGAGACCTCGATCGACGGGCAGTTCCTGTCGCCCGTCGACCTGACGGTCGAGGTGGAAGTGAAGGATGACGGCACGCGCGAGATCAGCTGGACCCCGGCCTTCCGCTTCATCGACACGGCAGAGGTGACACCCGACCCCGAGTCGGTGGCGATGGCCGATGCCCTGCGCGCGACGATGGACCAGAACCTGAATGTCGAGATCGGCACGCTGGAAGCCCCGCTCGACAGCCGGCGCAACGTGGTGCGGGGCGAAGAGGCGACGATGGGCAACCTGATCACCGACGCGCTGCGCGACGTGACGGGGGCAGATATCGCGATCATGAACGGTGGCGGCATCCGCGGTGACACGACCTATGAGGCGGGCCGCAAACTGACCCGGCGCGATATCTTGACCGAGCTTCCCTTCGGCAATGTGACGGTGGTGACGGAACTGCCGGGCAGCCAGGTGCTGTTGGCGCTGGAGAACGGGGTCAGCCAGGTCGAGAAAGGCTCGGGCCGCTTTCCGCAGGTGTCGGGCGTGACCTTCGCCTTCGATGCCGCGGCCGAGCCGGGGTCGCGGGTCAGCGAGGTCATGGTCGGCGGCGCGCCGCTTGAGGCCGACAAGGTCTATACCGTGGCGGTGAACGACTACATCCTGGGCGGCGGTGACGGCTATGCGTCGCTCGGCGGCGGGCGGATCGTGACCGAAGGGCCGACCGGGCAGCTTCTGGCCAATGACGTGATGGCCTATGTCGAGAAGCTGGGGACGGTGAACCTGGCGGTCGAGGGGCGGATCAGGAAGCTGGGGCAATAGGCCGGGGCGGGCTCCTTACTTCCTTCGGTCGCTCGTCGCGTCCGAGGACAAGCCGAAGGCGCAGGACGAGGGGGGCTCAGCGTACCACGCTGTGAAGCGCGAGGTCGCGGCCATCGTCGTCCTTGAAGAAGGCCATCCATTCCTCGGTCCCGTCCGGATGGCGGTGAATCAGGTGCGGCGCGGAGCTGAAGGTGACGCCGCGCGCGACGAGGTCGGCGTGGCTGGCGGCGATATCGGCGGTCGGCAGGTAAAGAAGGTCCGCCTCGTCCCGGCTGCCGGTTTCGCGCAGCATCAGGCGGGTCGGGCCGAGGTCGATGAAGGCGAGGCCCGGGAAGGCGTAAAGCTCGGGGAACCCAAGCGTGTCGCGCCAGAAGGCCCGGGCGCGGTCAAGACTTTCGACGCGGCGGGCGATCTGGCTGGGCGGTCCGGAAAGCCGCATCTGGGCACCCTTCTGCGCGGAACAGGCCAAACGAGGGTAGCATGGTTTGCCGGGCTTTGCATGCAGGCCAGGTCGCGCCTATCTTGAGGACATGTGCGGCCGGTTCACCATCACCCACCCGACCGAGGCGCTGGCAGCCCTCTTCGATGCCGTGCCGGGCAACGATCTGCCGCCGGGGCCGAACTACAACGTCTGCCCGACGAACACCGTCACCGTCGTCACCTCGGACGGGAGGCAGCGGCGGCTTCGGGCAATGCGCTGGGGGTTCATCCCGTCCTGGTACAAGGCGCCGAACGACGGTCCGCTAATCATAAACGCAAGGTCTGACACCGTTGCCACGAAACCCGCCTTCCGCGAGGCGATCCGCAGCCGGCGCTGCATCGTGCCTGCCTCGGGGTTCTACGAATGGTCGACGGGCGAGAAGGGCGAAAAGCTGCCCTGGTACTTCACCCGTGCCGACGGCATGCCGATGGCCTTGGCCGGAGTGTGGCAGCGCTGGCAGGACATCGACACCGTTGCCATCGTTTCCACCGACGCCGGGCCGGGCATGTCGGGCCTGCACCACCGTGAGGCGGTGGTCCTGGAACGCGAGGACTGGCCCCTGTGGCTGGGCGAGGCGGGCCACGGCGCGGCGGTCCTGATGAAGGCGTCCGCCGAGGGTGTGATGACCCGGCCGCACCGGGTGGGGGTCGCTGTGAACTCGAACCGGGCAGCGGGGCCTGACCTGATCCTGCCGGTTGCCGCCTGAGCCAGGCACCCAAGTCCGCCAAAGGGCAGCACTGCACGCCTTGACGAGACCTCCGGCTGCGCATACCTACCAAAGGCAGCGCGGGCGTTGTGTAATGGTAAGACCTTAGCCTTCCAAGCTAAAGACGCGGGTTCGATTCCCGCCGCCCGCTCCACACCACCGGCCTTGACTCCTGCCGGGGTGACCACAGTGGTCAGAATCTGATTTCCGCGTAAAATCAAAGCCTTGGTCGTGGGCGTTTACGGTTTCGTAACGCATGAACCAAAGCTTGCGACGCTGGCGAATGTCGTGCCAACATCCCGCGCAAGTAACGGCGCGGCGGCGCCTGCGCTGCACGGGGGCAGATCAAGGGAGAGGTGCAGATGACCGATGGCATCAACCGGCGCGGATTCATCAAGGCGGGGGCTGCGGCTGTGGGCGCAACCAAGGCGATGGGGATCGGGGTCGCGGCGGCCCAGGCAGCCGGGCCGGACCTGATCTTCCTGGACGGGCCGATCGTCACGATGGTCGATGCCGCCCCCTCGGCCGAAGCGGTTGCGGTCACGGCAGGGCGGATCTCGGCGGTCGGGACGGCGGCAGAGATCACGGCGCTGGCCACCGATGCGACGCAGGTCATTGACCTGCAGGGGCGCACGCTTCTGCCGGCCTTCATCGATGCCCACGGGCATTTCATGAACTCGCTGCAGGTTGTGGCCTGGGCCAATGTCTCGCCGGTGCCGGTCGGCCCGGTGACGGCGATCCCCGACATCATCGCGGCGCTGCAGGCGCATGTCGAGAAGCGGGGCATCAAGCCGGGCGAATGGATCCTGGGCTACGGCTACGACGGGTCGGCGCTGGCCGACGGGCGCGAGTTGTCGCGCGACGACCTTGACCCGGTGTTCCCCGAGAACCCGGTGATGCTGATGCATGTGTCGAACCACGGGGTGGTCCTGAACTCGCTGGGCTTTGCCTGGGCCGAGATCGACGAGACGACCGAAACCCCGCCCGGCGGCATCATCCTGCGCCAGCCCGGATCGAACGTGCCGGACGGGCTGGTGATGGAGACGGCCTTTGCCCCGATCCTGGCCAACTGGCCGAAGCCGACCGAGGCAGAGCTTCTGGATACGCTGTTCGACGCGCAGCAGATCTACGCTTCGGTCGGGGTGACGACCTGTCAGGAAGGCGCGACCCATATCGGGGACCTGAAGTTCCTGAAGACGGCGGCCGAGCAGGAGCGCCTCTACCTCGACGTGGTGGCGCTGCCGCTGATCCTCGATGTGCCGCAGTATGTGAAAGAGTATTTCCCATCCTGGAGCGGGGGGACCATGTCGATCCCGGACACCGCGTCCGAGGCCTTCGGCCTTTACGACCGGCGTCTCAAGCTTGGCGGGATCAAGATTCCGGCTGATGGCTCGCCGCAGGGCCGGACCGCCTTCTGGACCGAGCCCTTGCTGACCAAGGGGCCGGGCGGCGAAGAGAACTGGCGCGGCCAGCCCAACCTGCCGCCCGAGATGCTGAACAAGGCCGTCGCCGAGATCACCGGGAAGAACGTGCCCCTTTTCGTGCATTGCAACGGCGATGCGTCGATCGACATGATGATCGACGCCACGCGGCTGGCGGGCGTCACGGCGGATCAGGACCGGCGGATCGTCATCATCCATTCGCAGTTCATGCGTCCCGACCAGATCGCCGCCTATGCCGAACTGGGGATGTCGCCCAGCTTCTTCACCGCGCATTGCTTCTTCTGGGGCGATGTCCATGTCGAGAACACCGGCGAGGCACGGGCCGCCTTCATCAGCCCGATGGCGGCGGCACAGGCGGCAGGCCTGCGCTTTTCCAACCACTGCGATTTCTCGGTCACCCCGATGGACCCGATGCGCATGGTCTGGAGTGCGATGACCCGCGAGACGCGGACGGGCCGGGTGCTGGGGCCGGACCAGCGGGTCGACGCCTGGACCGCGCTGAAGGCGCTGACCATCGATGCCGCCTGGCAGATCCGCGAGGAGGCCGAGAAGGGCACGCTGGAGGTCGGCAAGCTTGCGGATCTCGTGATCCTGGATGCCAACCCCCTGACGGCCGAGGTAGGCGCGCTGATGTCGATTGCCGCCGTCGAAACCTTCAAGGACGGCGTGTCCGTCTACAAGCGGGCGGCCTGATGCCGACCGCGCGGCTTCCCGTCACGATCATCAGCGGCTATCTCGGGGCGGGGAAGACCACGCTTCTGAACCAGCTTCTGACGCAGCCGACCGGCATCCGCTGCGCCGTTCTGGTGAACGACTTCGGCGAGGTGAACATCGACGCGGCCCTGATCGCCAGCCACGACGGGGACACGATCAGCCTGCAGAACGGCTGCATGTGCTGCAGCATGGCCGACGGGTTCGCAGCGGCCCTGTCGCGGGTTCTGAAGAACCCCGGCGAGATCGACCATATCGTCGTCGAAGCCAGCGGCGTGGCCGAACCCGGCAAGATCGCCCAGACCGCGCAGGCCTTCCGCGTGCCGATCGACGGGATCATCGTCGTCGTCGATGCCGAACAGGTGCGCGAGCAGGCCCGGCACCGCTATATCGGCGAGACGGTGTGCCGCCAGTTGCAGCAGGCCGACATGGTCGTCCTGAACAAGGCCGATCTGGTGCCGGAGTTCGAGCTGAAGCGGCTGCGGGACTGGCTGGCGGAACATGCCCCTTCGGCCCCCGTGCATGTGACCACGCAGGGTGTCGTTCCCGGCAGCGTACTTCTGGGCGGGGTGCCGCACCGGGAGGTCTATTTCAGCCTGCCCGCAGGCAGCGGCCACGCGACGGCCTACCGTTCCTGGGTCCTGACGCGCGACCGCCCGGTGGCGCGGCAGGCCCTTACCCGGCTGGCGGACCGGCTGGGCCGCCGGGTGTTCCGCGCCAAGGGCTTTGTGCGGCTGGCCGAGGCCCCGGACGAGGTGCAGCTTTTCCAGCAGGTCGGTCGGCGCTGGACCCTGCGGAAGGTCGAGCCGCCGCAGGCCGGTCTGCCCGGCATGCAGGTCGTGGTGATCGAACAGGCGAACGCCCGGTGATCGGGGCGCGTTCCGGTCAGAGGTTCTCGCCCTGCGGCATCCCCAGCACGTGGTAGCCGCCGTCGACATGCACCACCACGCCCGTCGTGCAGGCGCCCTGGTCTTGCCATGCAAGCATCAGCGGTCGGGGTCTTCATCCGGGGGCGACAGGTGGACGATGCCCGTGGTGCAGTGCAGGTACCGGTCCGGCTGATACCTGGCGTATTTGGCCACGAAACGGGCGCGGCTCTCGTGGAAGGACTGCCACTTGCGGCCTTTGCTATAGTGGCGCAGGTGAAAGTCGATGGCCCAGGCCGTGCCGCCAAGGAATTCGGCCTGCAGGCAGATGTCTGGCCCGTAATAGTGAAATCCTGTCAGGTCGTAGGAACTGACCACCGGTCGGGACCGGCGCATCAGGATGAAGCATTCGTCCAGGGACTCGACCCGGCAGGGAAGCGTGCCCAGGCGGCGATCTTCGCCCGACGGGTCCGAGATATGCGTGGCAAGGCGCTTCCAGTTGTTGCGTCCGACGCGCCAGCGGCCCCCTGCCACGCCGGCCAATAGCCACGCGGGGTCAATTGCATCAAGCTCGGAAAGTCGGGCCAGAAGTGCGTCATGGCCGTCTTCGATCAGTTCCACGTCGTCGTGGCAGAAGATCACGTAGCGGCCCCGTGCCTCGGCCAGAAGGCTCTTCGTCCAGGAATAGCCGTCGAACCTATTCCCGGACCGGTTGTCGGCTGCCAGGAATTCCGAGTTCCCGGGGGTAAACCCCAGCCTGCCAAATGATCTGAGCAGGCGGTCGTACTTCTCGTCACTCTGCACCAGCGTGCAGACCGAGAAAGTCAGGGACGAGCCGTCAGGCTCTTGCACGTAGCGGGGAACCGGTCGCGTCACGCTGCGGTGCCCTCCGGAAGCGGTCGTCCGCCTGCCGCTTCACCCTGCCAGATTGACCGCGACCGGGATTCCATGGGGGCCGGACCTAAAGGTTCTCGCCCTGCGGCATCCCCAGCACGTGGTAGCCGCCGTCGACATGCACCACCTCGCCCGTCGTGCAGGCGCCATAGTCCGAGCAGAGCCAGACCGCCGTGCCGCCGATCGCCTCAAGCGTCGCGTTGGCGCGGAGGGGGGCGTTTTCCTCGGTGTGGCGGAAGGTGGCGCGGGCGCCGCCGATCGCTGACCCCGCAAGGGTCTTCATCGGACCGGGGCTGATCGCGTTGACGCGGATCTTCTGCTGGCCAAGGTCGTTGGCAAGGTAGCGCGTCGCCGATTCCAGCGCCGCCTTGGCCACGCCCATCACGTTGTAGTTCGGTACGACCGCGTTCGAGCCCTGGAAGGTCAGGGTGATGAGCGACCCGCCCTCGGGCATCAGGTCCGCCGCGCGCCGCGCGACATCGATGAAGCTGAAGCACGAGATCGACAGCGAGTTCTGGAAGTTGCCGCGCGTGGTGTTGATGAAGCGCCCGGTCAATTCGGCCTTGTCGGAATAGGCGATGGCATGGACAAGAAAGTCCATCGTTCCCCAGCGGTCCTTCAGCGCGGCAAAGCAGGCCTCGAGGCTGGCGTCGTCGGTCACGTCGACATCGACCATGAAGTCCGATCCGACGCTGGCCGCCAGCGGCTGCACCCGCTTGCCGAAGGCTTCGCCCTGGTAGCTGAACGCCAGTTCCGCGCCTTCCGCCGCCAGCGCCGCGGCGATGCCCCAGGCGATGGAGCGTTCGTTCGCCACGCCCATGACAAGCCCGCGCTTGCCTTTCATCAGGTCGGCCATGCTGCGTTACCCCGGATACCTGGACATGACGAGGGTGGCGTTGGTGCCGCCGAAACCGAAGGAGTTCGACAACACGCTGTCGATGGCCACATTGTCCCGCATCGTGGTGACGATCTCGGACGGGTCGAGGGCGGGGTCCAGCGTTTCCACATTGGCCGAGGCGGCGATGAAGTTGCCGTTCATCATGATCAGCGAGTAGATCGCCTCCCACACGCCTGCGCCGCCAAGGCAGTGGCCGGTCAAGGACTTGGTCGAGGCGATGGGGGGCGTCGAGCCCTGGCCGAAGACGCGGCGGATCGCTTCCACCTCTGTCACATCGCCGACGGCGGTCGAGGTGCCGTGGCTGTTGATGTAGTCGATCTTCCGGCCTTTCGGCAGGGTGGAAAGGGCAAGGCGCATCGCCCGTTCGCCGCCTTCGCCCGAGGGGGCCACCATGTCGTACCCGTCGGAGGTTGCGCCGTAGCCGGTGACCTCGGCATAGATCTTCGCGCCGCGGGCGAGGGCGTGTTCCAGTTCCTCCAGCACCACGACCCCGCCGCCGCCGGCGATGACGAACCCGTCGCGGTTGGCGTCATAGGTGCGGCTCGCGCGTTCGGGCGTGTCGTTGTACTTCGAGGACATCGCGCCCATCGCGTCGAAAAGGCAGGAGAGCGTCCAGTCGAGTTCCTCGCCCCCGCCGGCGAAGACGATGTCCTGCTTGCCCATCTGGATCAGCTCGGTGCCGTTGCCGATGCAATGGGCGCTGGTCGAGCAGGCCGAGGTGATGGAATAGTTCACGCCCTTGATCCTGAAGGGCGTCGCAAGGCAGGCCGAGACGGTCGAGGACATGCCCTTGGTCACGCCGAAGGGGCCGATGCGCTTGGGCGCGCCGGTTTCGCGGACGATGTTGTGGGCCTTGAAGAAGGACTTGGTCGACGGGCCGCCCGAACCGACGATGATCCCGGTGCGTTCGTTCGAGATATCGGCCTCTGAAAGGCCCGAATCCTTCACCGCCTGGTCCATCGCGATGAAGGTATAGGCCGCGCCATCGCCCATGAACCGGAGGTCGCGCTTGTCGATATGGTCTTCCAGCGCGATGTTCGGCTGGCCATGAACCCGGCAGCGGAAGCCATGCTCGGCATAGTCCGGGGCAAAGACGATCCCCGATTTGCCCGCCCGCAGGCTGGCCTCGACCTCGGCAGCGGTGTTGCCGATGGAAGAGACGATCCCGATCCCGGTGATGACGACGCGACGCATGGGGCCTCCCTTGGTACCTGGGGAACTGTTTACGGGAGAGGGGGAAGGGGGGCAAGGCAGTTGGGGCACGGTCGCCTGCTGGGCCGGACGCTAAGGTTTCAGATCGTAGGTCACCCACCCGGTTTTCGCGGCAACCCGGTCGTAAAGCGCACGGGCGCGAGCGTTGTCCTCGGCGGTGATCCAGCGGACTACCGACCATCCGCGCTGTCCTGCGATGGCCTTCAGTTCCGCGAGCAGCGCCTCGGCGGCACCAGAGCCCCGCGCCTCGGGTGCGACGAAGAGGTCATCCAGGAACCCGCCGGTCGTCGCCGACAGGGGCCGCGCGAAGGGACGGAAATGGGCGAGCCCTATGAGGCGACCATCGCCTGCCTCGGCCACCAGCCCTTCGGTCGAATGCGCCGGATCATGCAGCCAGCCCCAGACCTTGTCGCGCATCGCCGGCGTCTGGTCGACCCGGTAGAACGCAGCATAGCCCTGGTAAAGGACTTCCCACCCGGCACGGTCGCCCGGCTGGACGGGGCGGATGCGGAATGTGGACGTGGTCATCGGGATCACGCCTCGCTCAGCGCGACCTTCATGTCCTTGACAAGGTAGATCGTCTCGCCATCCGCCTCGACCCGGCCGTCGGCCACGCCCATGGTCAGGCGGCGGGTCTGCAGGGCCTTGGTGAAATCGACGTAGTAGGTAAGCTTCTTGCGGTCCGGCCGGACCATTCCGGTCAGCTTCACCTCGCCGACGCCAAGCGCATAGCCGCGCCCCTGCCAGCCGCGCCAGCCGAGGTTGAAGCCGGTGAGCTGCCAGAGCCCGTCAAGGCCAAGGCAGCCCGGCATGATCGGGTTGCCGGGGAAGTGGCATTCGAAGAACCAAAGGTCCGGGGTGATGTCGAACTCGGCCACGACATGGCCTTTGCCATGCTCGCCCCGGTCCTCCGAGATGTCGGTGATCCGGTCCATCATCAGCATCGGCGGGGCGGGAAGCTGGGCATTGCCGGGGCCGAAAAGCTCGCCCCTGGAACAGGCCAGCAGCGCCTCCTTGTCGAAACTGGTGGGATAAGACGCCATACCTAGTAGTCCCCTGCAATCCTCTTAACCCTCCCTAGCATCCGCGGGCAAAGCGTGGCAAGGCTGGCGGTCCTGACGGGAAGGGTTGCGGCATGTTCCGGCGGTTTCTGGCGGCAAGCGGGTTGGCCAACCTGGGTGACGGGATCGCGACGCTGGCCTGGGTCTGGGTGGCAAGCACGCTGACCCGCGACGCAGGCCTGATTGCGCTGGTCCCCGTCGCCTTGCGGCTGCCCTGGGCGATCTTTGCCATTCCGGCCGGGATCGTGGCCGACCGTGTGGACCGGCGCCAACTGGTGATCGCGATGGACGCGGTGCGGGCACTGGCCTTCCTTGCGGCAGCCGCCGCGCTGACCCTTCGGGGCGAGGCTGGCCCGGCACCGATGGAGGGGGTCAGCTCGGTTCCCCTCTTCATCGCCCTTTGCCTTTGCGCCGTGACCGTCGGGATCGCCGAAGTCTTCCGCGACAATGCGGCGCAGACGCTGCTGCCCGCGATCGTCCCGGATGCCGGGCTGGAACGCGCGAACGGGCGGCTCTGGACGACCGAGGCGCTGGCGAACCAGATGGTCGGCCCGGCCTTCGGGGCCTTCCTTCTGGGCGTGGCCCTGGCGATGCCCTTTGCCTTCAACGCCCTGGCCTATGCGCTGGCCGCGATCCTGATGGCGCGGATCAGGGGCGATTTCCACCCCGGCCCGCCGTCCGAGGCGCGCTGGCGTGCGGCCCTGGCCACGGCCTGGCGCTATCTCTGGGGCCAGCCGCTTCTGCTGTTGCTGGCGGTGGTGACCGGCCTGTGGAACCTCTGCTTCGAGGCGACGCTCTTCGCCCTTGTCCTTCATGCGCAGGAGAACCTGGGACTTTCCGCGCAGGAGTATGGATTTGTCCTCACCGCCTTTGCCGTCGGTGGGGCAGTGGCCGGGCTGACCGGCGACCGGATCGCCGCACGGCTGGGGACGGGCCGCACCATGCGCCTAACCCTGATCCTCAGCGCCATCATGCTGATCCTTGTGCCGCTGGCGCCGAACGGCTGGTGGCTCGCCGCTGCCTTCGTCGTCTTCGAGATGTCGGGGATCACCTGGAACATCGTCTCGGTCAGCCTGCGCCAGCGGCTGATCCCGGACGAATTGCGCGGGCGGGTGAACAGCCTTTACCGGCTTCTGGCCTGGGGCATGATCCCGCTGGGGATCGGCCTTTCGGGCTGGTTGATCGGGCTGGCCGAGGGCCTTGTCGGGCGTCCACAGGCGCTGACGGTGCCGATCTGGGCGGCGGGCGGGCTGATGCTTTTGCTGGCCCTTCTGGCCCAGCGACCGCTGCAACGTGGTCTCGATCAGGTGAAGGGACGCGGATAGGGTTTGAAACCGGGCCGATTTGTCCTTTATATGACGGGACAGACAGGAACCACGATGACCAAGGCGACAGACCCAGGGCAGACACAGCGCAGCACGGCATGGCTGGCCTCGGCCGGATTGCGGCCGACACGTCAGCGGCTTGCCCTGGCCGAGCTTCTGGTCGGCGACGGCAAGAACCGCCATGTCACCGCCGAAAGTCTTTACGCGCTCTCTTCTTCTTCGGGCGAGAAGGTCAGCCTTGCGACCGTCTACAACACGCTCCGCGCCTTCTGCGACGCCGGGCTGATGAACGAGGTCGTGGTCGACGGATCGAAGAGCTATTTCGATACCCGCACCGACGACCACCCGCATTTCTACTGGGAAGACAGCCACACCCTGACCGATGCCCCGGCGGACGAGCTTGAGATCGCCGCGCTGCCGAAGGCGCCCGCCGGCATGGAAGTCGCACGGGTCGAGGTCGTGATCCGCCTGCGCAAGGCCTGACCGCTTGGCTTAACCATTCACCGGGTCAGAACCACTGCCCCGGTTCCATCATCCCCAAGTCCATCAACTGCTGGCTCTTCCACTGGAACGGGACCGAGTTCGGCCAGCGGAAGGTCGGGATCGCATCACGTGATCCAGGGTTCGTCCGCAGCGCCTTGGCCGTCCGGAAGGAACAGACTGCCGCCGTCAGGTTGTGGTGCCAGGGGCAGGCATAGGTGTTGAGCTCGTCCTCGCTCAGCGTGAAATCCGGTGCCATGCGCAGACCGGCCTCGGCCCGGAAGATCGAGATGCGGTCGATCCGGCGGCGGGTCCAGGGCACATGTTCCTCGAACCTCCAGCGCAGGCCGCCATAGACCTCGATCTGGCGCTCTTTCGGTTCCCAGTTCCGGGCCGGGTCCTTGCGCGCCAGTGCATAGTAGTTCGACCGGTCCAGCCAGGCATCGGTCAGCGACACCGCATCGGGCCGGGCCTGAAGGTCCCCGGCGTAAAGGTCGATCACATAGGTCAGCATCGCCGCGCGGCGTTCCTCGGCATGGAAGGCCAGAAGCTCGCGGACGCTGCGGGTCTCACTGAACGGATAGAACAGGTATTCCGCGTTATAGCAGCAGTGCACCCAGGCCCCCGCGATCCGGTCCATCATCCTGTTCACGGCATGCGGCAGGGCATCTTCGGCAAAGACGTCGTGAACGGCGATCTCGACCGCATCCTCATGGTCCGGCGCGACCTCCAGTCCCTTCGGGGCCAGCAGCACGATGTCGCGAAACCCGGCGGAGAGCAGATGGGCAAGGGTGCTGTCCACCTCGACCGCATCCTCGGCCATGACGATGGCCACGGGACCCTTGCGCAAAGCGGCGGCCTTCCGGTCAAGCAGGGCATCAAGTGAGGCGTGGCGCATCGGGGTCCGGTCCGGGTCTTGGCTGCATTGGTCCGCGATCCCGCGGCGGGATGCAAGGCCGGGCTGCGGTGGGGGGAGGGATCGGTTGCGGGACGGGTGGCCCTGCGCTAGAAGCGGCGCATCCCGGAGACCCGTCCATGCCCGACCCGAAGAAGCTCTTCGTCAAGACCTACGGCTGCCAGATGAACGTCTACGACAGCGAGCGCATGGCCGAGGCGCTGGGCGCGGAAGGCTATGTCACGACCGAGGTCGCGGATGAGGCGGACATGGTGCTTCTGAACACCTGCCACATCCGCGAAAAGGCGTCAGAGAAGCTTTATTCCGACCTTGGCCGGCTGCGGAAACTGAAGGCCGCAAAGCCTGACCTCAAGGTCGGCGTCGCGGGCTGCGTTGCCCAGGCCGAAGGGGAAGAAATCCTGCGCCGCGCGCCGATCGTCGATCTGGTCGTCGGTCCGCAGGCCTATCACCGGCTGCCCGCAATGGTGGCGGCGGGCGGGCGGCAGGTCGATACCGACTTCCCGGTCGAGGACAAGTTCTCGCGTCTTCCCGGCCGAAAGGCCTCGCGCGGACCGACGGCCTTCCTCACGGTGCAGGAAGGCTGCGACAAGTTCTGCGCCTTCTGCGTGGTGCCCTATACCCGGGGCGCCGAGGTCAGCCGGCCCGTCACGCGGCTTCTGGACGAGGCCCGGTCGCTGGTCGCCCAAGGGGTGCGCGAGATCACGCTTCTGGGCCAGAACGTCAACGCCTATCACGGCGAAGGTCCGGATGGCGTCTGGGGACTGGCGCGGCTTCTGCGCGAGATGGCGAAGATCGAGGGCCTTGCGCGGCTGCGCTATACCACCAGCCACCCGAACGACATGGAGGACGACCTGATCGCCGCCCATGGCGATCTACCTGCTCTGATGCCCTACCTTCACCTGCCGGTGCAATCCGGGTCGGACCGCGTGCTGAAAGCGATGAACCGCAAGCACACCGCCGAGGCCTACCTGCGCCTTGTTGAGCGCATCCGTGCCGCGCGACCGGATATCCTTCTCAGCTCGGACTTCATCGTCGGCTTTCCGGGCGAGACGGATGCCGATTTCCGCGCGACGCTCGACCTGATCCGGGCGGTCGGTTACGGCGCGGCATTTACCTTCCGCTACTCGGCCCGCCCCGGCACCCCGGCGGCCGAGAAGAACCCGGTCCCGGCCGAGATCGCCGATGCCCGGCTGCAAGACCTGCAGGCGCTGATCACCGCCCAGCAACGCGCCGCACAAGAGGCGATGGTCGGGCGCGAGGTGACCGTCCTTTACGAAAAGGCCGGTCGCATGCCGGGCCAGATGGTCGGTAAGTCCGATCATCTGCACGCTGTCCATGTCGCTGATGCCGAGGGCGAGGTTGGTCAACTGGTGCGGGTGCGAATCCGCGCGTCTTCAACCAACTCGCTGGCGGGCGAACTGCTGTCGCGGATCGGCTGAAGGCGCCGCGATTGTTGCGCGAACGCTCAAGTTCCGCGCCGTCGAGCCAGTTATCCACGAGATTCTGCCCCGACGGAACCTTCGGACTTTCCCTAAACCCTGCGGTCGTTCTATTGCAGGCAACGACAGGTGGTGTGAGTCGCGCGCGCCTGCAGAGACGGGGAGACAGGGGTTCATGGCGAATTCGGGCATGGTCCGGCGCGGGCTGGTTCTGCTGTGCGGGGGTTTTTTGATTGCCCTCGGCGCGGCCGCTTCGGCGCAGGAGGCCGATCTTCAGGGCCGGTCGGTCACCGGCAAGATCGACTGGGGCATTTGGGTCGATCCCGATGGCTGCCAGCACTGGTGGGCCGATGGCGGCACTGAAGGCTATATGGTGGCGCGCCGCGACCCGAAAACCGGCAAGCCGGTCTGCCTGAAGCAGTCAAGCTGCCTGACCGAAAGCACCGACGCCTATTTCGATACGGCAAGCGCCATGCTCAGCGCCGAAGGCCGCGCAAAGCTTGAAACCTTCTTCACCACGTCCGACGCCTTTTCCTACACGGTGGCAGGCCATACCGACAGCCGGGGGTCGGACGCCTACAACCAGACCCTGTCCGAAGCCCGGGCCAAGGCGGTGGCCGATGTCGCGCGCTCGGTGGGTGCAGTGGTGGACAGCGAGACCGGCTTCGGCGAAAGCCAGCCAGTCGCCTCGAACGCGACCGCCGCAGGCATGGCGAAGAACCGCCGTGTCGAAGTCCTGTGCAAGAAGGGGTGAGGTGATGATGCTTGCAGGACCTCACATGCCCCGCTTCACTGCCGCTGCTTCGGTGCGGCCGACCCTGATGCTGATCCTGGTCGCAGGTCTTTCGGGCTGCGGTGCCTATACCGAAGGCTTCGGCTTTGAAGGCACCCAGCCCTATTCCGGCCCCGACTCGGTCATTGCCGTTGGCGAGGACCAGGGCGTCGACAACCGCAATCTCGTCGACGGACAGGCGGGCATCGCCTATGATCCCGACGGCTGCCAGGTCTGGATCATCGACGACGGGATCGAAGGCTATGCCACCGCGCGCTTTGATCCGAAAACCGGGCTGCCGGTCTGTGACGGGCGCTATCCGCCCGGAACGGTGCTTGGTCCCTACGAATCTTCCAACGCGCCCTTCCCCGACCGCGTGTCGGGCCCGCGCGGGAACCCAAGCGCGAACTAGGCGTTCTTGACGCGGGCACCCGGGCTTCGGCGATTGCCGGAGCCCTTTTTCTTTGCGGCAAGGCCTTGGCTGTCACGAAACCTGCATCTTTCCGCACAAGACTTTGTGGTGGCAGCGGGTTTCGCTTGCCAGATCACGTAGGCAGGGGCAGACTTTCCCCGTGGCCCTGACAAGAAGGAGCGCCCGCTTGGGCATCAGCGCGCTGACCCCCCCGACCGCCGAGGATATCATCGAGACTGTCCTTGAATTCCCCGACAACCGGCTTCTGATCGACCTTTGCGGCGAATTTGACCGCAACCTCGCTCAGGTCGAACACCAGATGGGGGTGCATATCCTGAGACGGGGCAACCGTCTTGCGGTGATCGGCGAAAAGGGTGCGCGGGAACAGGCGGCAGCGGTGCTCCGGTCGCTTTACGCCCGGTTGGAATCAGGCCGGGGCGTCGCGGCAGGCGATATCGACGGGGCGATGCGGATGGGCCGCCCGGTGGGTGAGGCGGAAGGCATCGACCAGGGGGAACTCTTCCAGACCGGGATGGAGATCCGCACCCGGAAAAAGCCAATCGAACCCCGGACCGAGGCGCAGAAGGCCTATGTGGCGAACCTCTTCCAGAACGAACTTGGCTTCGGCATCGGCCCGGCGGGGACGGGGAAGACCTATCTCGCCGTCGCGGTCGGGGTGACGATGTTCATCTCCGGCGCGGTCGAGAAGATCATCCTTTCCCGTCCGGCGGTCGAGGCGGGCGAAAGGCTCGGCTTCCTGCCCGGCGACATGAAGGAAAAGGTCGATCCTTACATGCAGCCGCTCTACGACGCGCTGAACGATTTCCTGCCGTCGAAGCAGGTGGAAAAGCTGATGCAGGAAAAGCGGATCGAGATCGCGCCGCTGGCCTTCATGCGCGGTCGGACGCTGTCGAACGCCTTCGTCGTCCTGGACGAGGCGCAGAACGCGACCGCCATGCAGATGAAGATGTTCCTGACGCGCCTGGGCGAGGGGAGCCGCATGGTCATCACCGGCGACCGCACGCAGGTGGACCTGCCGCGCGGCACCGCCTCGGGCCTGGCCGAGGCCGAGCGGATCCTGAAAGGGGTAAAGGGCGTCAGCTTCAACTACTTCACCTCGCAGGACGTGGTGCGCCACCCCCTGGTCGCGCGGATCATCCAGGCCTACGAAGCCGACGAAAGCGCCGGCTGACCGGGCGAAGGAAGCGGAGCGCTGGCGCGCAAGCCTTTCCTCTCGTTGTCGGCCTTCGCCTCCTCCTCGGCTGACGAGGGGCGCTGCTCCTCGAGCTCCCCGGGATATGTTGACAGAAAGGAAAGCCAAAGGGGCGGTTTGACCTCTCGCCAGGGCCACGATAGGGGAGGCGGATGGAGCTGGTCGAGACCCTGATCGAGGATGCGCGCTGGGAGGCTTTCGGCCTTCCCGCCCTCGCCGAACGCGCCAGCCGCGCCACGCTGGCGGCGCTTGAGATTCCGGTCGAGGGGTTCATGGTCAGCCTGATGGGCTGCGACGATGCCCGCATCGCCGCGCTCAATGCAGATTTCCGCGGCAAGCCCCAGCCCACAAACGTGCTGAGCTGGCCCTCGGAAGAGCGGGCGGCCGAGACCCCGGGCGGCATGCCCGACCTGCCCGAACCGGGCGCGGCGGACGACCCCGAATCCCTTGGCGACATCGCCATCGCCTGGGAGACCTGCGCCCGTGAGGCCGAGGCCGCGGCCAAGCCGATGCAGGACCACGTGACCCACCTTGTCGTCCATGGCGTGCTGCATCTGCTGGGCTTCGACCACATCGATGAGGCGGATGCCGCTTGTATGGAGGCGCTTGAGGTGCGGATACTTGCAACGCTCGGGCTTTCTGACCCATACTGAGGCGGTACCCGCAGGACGGGTACGTTCTGGAAAAAGGACCGATGGGCAGTAGCACCGACGGGTCAGCCGCGGCGCAGGGCGCGCTGCAGGACTTGGCCGATGACACGACTTCCGACCAGGGCCAGAAGGGCTTCTTCGGTCGGCTGCTTTCCGCCTTTACTCCCACCTCGGACAGCGCTGGCGACAGTGCCCCGCAAGCCGCCCCTTCGGCCAGCACCGCCGCAGGTCTTGGCGCGCTGCGCCGCATGCGTGTGGATGACGTGGCGATCCCCAAGGCCGAGATCGTGGCCGTGCCGCTGGACATCGGCAAGGACGAGCTGGTCGAGGTCTTCCGCCAGCACGGCTTTTCCCGCCTGCCGGTCTACAAGGGCACGCTTGACCATCCGCAGGGGCTGGTGCTTCTGAAGGACTTGGCCCTTCAGCACGGCTTCGGGGCTACCGGGCGGTTCAGCCTGAAGCGGCTTCTGCGCCCGATCCTTTACGCGCCCCCGTCGATGCCGACCGGGGTCCTGCTGCAGAAGATGCAGAAGGACCGCGCCCACATGGCGCTGGTGATCGACGAATACGGCGGGGTCGACGGCCTTGTGACCATCGAGGACCTGATCGAGACCGTGATCGGCGAGATCGAGGATGAGCATGACGAGGACGAGGGTGCCCTCTGGGTCGAGGAACGGCCCGGCGTGATCCTTGCCCAGTCCACCGCGCCATTGGAAGAGATCGAGGCCGCACTTGGCCTTGCCCTCCGCGCCGGGGAAGAGGACGAAGAGATCGACACGCTGGGGGGGCTTGTCTTCCTCCGCTCGGGCCGGGTGCCTGCGCGGGGCGAGGTGATCCCGCACGAAAGCGGCGTCCAGTTCGAGATCGTCGATGCCGACCCGCGCCGGATCAAGCGGCTGCGGGTGCGGCTGCCGTCGGCGCAAGGCACGGCTCCGCCTCCGGCAAAGACGGACGCGGCCTGAGGCATGGGTCCTGATGCCTGGCTGACGGGCTGGCGCCGTCTGGTCGCGGCGGCCCTTCTCGGGGTGGCTGCGGCGCTGGGCCAGGCACCCTGGCACCTGTACGGCGTGACACTTCTGGCGCTGGCGGGACTGATCTGGCTGGTCAGCCAAGCCGGGTCTGCGCGCGCTGCCTTCTGGATCGGGGTTGCCGCTGGCACCGGGCATTTCGCCCTTGCCCTTTCCTGGATCATCGAACCCTTCCTGATCGATGTTGCCCGCCACGGCTGGATGGCCCCCTTCGCGGTTGTCCTTCTCTCCTCGGGCCTCGCCCTCTTCTGGGCCGCAGCGGCGGCCCTCGCCCTGCGCTTCCCGCGCCCGGCGCTGGCTTTCGTGGTAGCCTTCACCGCGCTCGAATGGCTGCGTGGTGTGATCCTGACCGGCTTTCCCTGGGCGATGGCCGGGCATGTCTGGATCGGTTCGCCCGCTGACCAGCTTGCCGCCCTGCTCGGACCGTCGGGGCTCACCCTCCTGACCCTTCTGGCCGCCGCACTGCCAGTCGCCCTTCGCTGGCGCGGCCTTGCGCTTTCGGCCGCGGTGCTGACCGCTGCCGTCGGCTTCGGCACCTGGCGTCTTGCCCAGCCCTTGCCCGCCGACGGCGCGGCCACACTCCGCCTTGTCCAGCCCAATGCCGCCCAATCGCTGAAATGGGACGAGACGCTGGCGCGCAGCCATCTTGACCGCCTTCTCGCCCTGACCGCCGAAGGTGCGGGCGCCGACCTGACGATCTGGCCGGAAACGGCGGTGCCCTACATGCTGGAATACGCGCCTTCGGTGGCGGGGATGATCACCGAGGCCTCGCAGGGCCGCCCGGTCGCCACTGGCATCCAGCGCGAAGAGGGGGCGCTTTTCTTCAACAGCCTGCGCGTCCTGACCGGGACGGGCGAGGAAATGGCGCGCTACGACAAGCACCATCTGGTGCCCTTCGGCGAATACGTGCCGTTCGGCGACCTTGCCTATCGCTGGTTCGGGATCTCTGCCTTTGCCGCACAGGCCGGGTCCACCTATTCGGCGGGGCCGGGGCCCAGGGTCCTCGACCTTGGCCCCCTCGGCCGGGTCCTGCCGCTCATCTGCTACGAGGCAGTCTTTCCCCGCCTTGTGAACGCCGCCCCGGAACGGGCCGACTGGATGCTGCAGATCACCAACGACGCCTGGTTCGGCATCCGCACCGGTCCGTTCCAGCACCTTGACCAGGCGCGCCTTCGCGCGGTGGAACAGGGGCTGCCGCTGATCCGGGTTGCCAATACCGGCGTTACCGCCGTGATCGACGCCCGGGGCCGGATCCGGCAGGAATTGCCCTTTGGCGAGGTCGGGGTGCTTGACACCACACTTCCCGCGGCCCTCCCGCTGACGCCCCATTCCCGGACGGGCGATCTGCCCGTCATGCTGATGCTTGCCGGCCTCGCCCTCCTTGCCTTGCGCCGTCCACGCGTGGCCGCCCATTGACGGCAGGGTTGCCGGCAGCTAAGCGCAAATGGAACCGCCACAACGGCTTCCTGACGTGGCGGGGATCAACCGAATGGAGCACTTCCCCATGAGCCGCCTTGATTACGTCTTCACCTCGGAATCCGTTTCCGAGGGGCACCCCGACAAGGTGTGCGACCGGATTTCCGATGCCGTCCTTGATGCCTTCCTGAAGGAAGAGCCGAACGCCCGCGTCGCCTGCGAGACCTTTGCCACCACGAACCGGGTGGTCGTCGGCGGTGAGGTGGGCCTGTCCTCGAAGGACGCCACCCATGGCATGATGGCCCGGATCGACGGCATCGTCCGCGACTGCGTGCGCGACATCGGGTACGAGCAGAAGAAGTTCCACTGGGAAAAGATCAAGGTTCACAACTACATCCACGAACAGTCGGCGCATATCGCGCAGGGCGTGGACCGTGACGGCGCGGGCGACCAGGGCATCATGTTCGGCTACGCCACGCTCGAGACGCCCGAATTCATGCCGGCGCCCATCCAGTATGCCCATGCGATCCTCCGCCGCCTGACCGAGGCGCGGAAATCCGGCGCCGAGCCGACGCTGGGGCCGGACGCCAAAAGCCAGCTCACCCTGCGCTATGCCAACGGCAAACCCGTCGAGGTGACCTCGATCGTCCTTTCGACCCAGCACACCTCGAAGCGCCAGACCTCGAAGGTCATCCGCAAGATCGTGGAGCCCTATATCCGCGAGGTGCTGCCCGACGGCTGGATCACCCGGAAGACTGAATGGCACGTCAATCCGACCGGGACCTTCGTGATCGGCGGACCGGACGGCGACGCGGGCCTGACGGGGCGCAAGATCATCGTCGACACCTATGGCGGGGCCGCCCCGCACGGCGGCGGCGCGTTCTCGGGCAAGGATCCGACGAAGGTCGACCGCTCGGCGGCCTATGCCGCGCGGTATCTGGCGAAGAACGTGGTCGCAGCCGGGCTGGCCGAACGCTGCACACTTCAGGTGAGCTATGCCATCGGCGTCGCCAAGCCCCTGTCGATCTACGTCGACACCCACGGCACCGGCCAGGTCGAGGCCGCCCGGATCGAGAAGGCCGTGGCCGAGGTGATGGACCTGACCCCGCGCGGTATCCGCACGCATCTTGACCTGAACAAGCCGATCTACGCCCGCACCAGCGCCTACGGCCACTTCGGCCGCGCGCCGGATGCGGATGGCGGCTTCTCCTGGGAACGGACCGACCTTGTCGAGGCGCTGAAGAAGGCCGTCTGACCTTTTTCCGGGGGGCCGCCCTCGGGGCATCGAGACCCTCGGACGGCGTCGCCACGTTGGGCTCCGGGCTTCCCTTGACCCTTCGGCCCCGCTCTGCTTGAAGGCCCCGGATCAGCTTCGGGGCCTTTTCACATGACGGATGTCGGCGAACGCCGCAACTTCTATGGCCGCATCCGCGGCAAGACGCTGCGTGCCAGCCAGAAGGAGTATCTGGATCGGGACCTTGGTCCTCTGACCCTGCGCGGCGTGACGCGCGAGGATAACCCCGCCCGGACGCCGCTCGACCTCGGCTTCGTGAAGGGTCCCCTCTGGCTCGAGGTCGGCTTCGGCGGCGGCGAGCATCTGGTCCACATGGCCGCCGCGAACCCTGGCGTCACCCTCATCGGGGCCGAGCCCTTCGTGAACGGCATTGCGATGCTCCTTGGCAAGATCCGCGGGGCGGGGGTCCGGAACCTCTGGCTTCACCCCGGCGACGTGCGGGACCTCTTCGATGTCCTGCCCGACGCCTGCCTCTCGAAGGTGTTCCTCAACTACCCCGACCCCTGGCCCAAGGCGCGCCACCACCGCCGCCGGTTCGTGACACCCGAATATCTGAACCCGCTCGCCCGCGCTATGATCCCGGGGGCGGAGTTCCGCGTGGCGACAGACATTCCCGACTATGTCCGCCAGACCTTGGAGGAGGTGCCCCCTGCCGGGTTCACGCTTGTCCATCAGGCGGGGCAGGGCGGGGCGTGGGAGGACTGGCTTTCCACCCGCTATGAACAGAAGGCCCTCCGCGAAGGCCGCCAGCCGCACTACCTGACTTTCCGGCGCACCTGAGCCTCTCTTCGCTCCCCGTCGGTCGCTCATCGCCGGGCCGACCGCGAAGACCGACCGGAGGGAAGGGATGAGCGCCCCGTTACCCCGCCTTGCCCCCCAGGTCCTCAAGGATCGGACAATCAGGCCGATCATCCCCCGCGCAGGCGTGGACAAGGTGGCGCAGGGTGGCCTGCATCGCCTGCATCTCGGCGATCCGCGCCTCCAGTGCTGCGACCTGAACTTCCGCCAGATGCTTCACATCCGCACTTGCCCGCGACCGGTCCTGCCACAGCGCCAGCAGCTCGGCCACCTTCTCCATCGGAAAGCCAAGGTCGCGCGCCCGGCGGATGAAGCGCAGCGTCTGCACCTCCTTCGGGCCATAGGTACGGTAGCCCGACCGCGTGCGCCCTGCGGCGGGGATCAGGCCCGTCGCCTCGTAGTAGCGGATCATCTTGGCCGAGACGCCCGAGGCCTCCGCTGCTTCGCCGATGTTCATGCTGTGGCTCCATAGCGTTTCAGCCGCAGGGCATTGGTCAGGACAAAGACCGAGGACAAGGCCATCGCCCCCGCTGCAAGGACAGGAGAGAGTAGGATGCCGAAGGCCGGGTAGAGGATGCCCGCCGCCACCGGGATCAGCGCGGCATTGTAGGCAAAGGCCCAGAAGAGGTTCTGACGGATGTTCCGCATCGTCGCGCGCGAAAGCCCGATCGCCTGGTCCAGCGCGGGGAGGCGCCCGCCCACCAGCACCACATCCGCCGCCTCGATCGCGACCTCGGTGCCGGTGCCCATGGCGATGCCCACATCCGCCTCGGCCAGCGCGGGCGCGTCGTTGATCCCGTCGCCGGCAAAGGCGAGACGTCCCTTCGCCTTCAGGTCATGCAGCGCCTTGACCTTGCCCTCGGGCGTGACCTCGGCCACGACCTCGTCGATCCCGAGGTCGCGCGCGATGGCCCCTGCCGTCCGGGCATCGTCGCCGGTGATCATCGCCAGCCGCAGGCCCCGCGCCTTCAAGGCCGCGATGGCCCCCGGCGTTTCCGCCTTCACCGCATCGGCGACCGAGATCAGCGCCACCGCCCGCCCGCCTTTCGCGGCATAGACCGGGCTTTCGCCCCGGTCGGCAAGCTCCGCCGCCTTTCCCGCGAAAGCGGAAATGTCGATCCGCCGTGCTGTCATCTCTCGCGCCGCACCGACCACGATCTCCTCGCCCGCCACCCGGGCCGAGACCCCATGCCCGGGGCTGGCGCGGAACCCTTCCGCAACGGGCAAGCCCATCCCCTCAGCCGCCGCCACGATGGCGCGGGCGACGGGATGTTCCGACGCCGCCTCGACCGCCGCGATCAGCGGCAACAGGCCCTCGCGCGTCTCGCCCGCCGCCACGTGAAACGCCAGCAGGCGCGGCTTGCCTTCTGTCAGCGTGCCGGTCTTGTCGAAGGCCACGACCTCCACCCCCTCCAGCGCCTGCAATGCCTCACCCTTGCGGAAGAGGATACCCAGTTCCGCCCCCCGCCCGGTGCCGACAAGGATCGAGACTGGCGTCGCCAGCCCCATCGCGCAGGGGCAGGCGATGATCAGAACCGCGACCGCATTGACCAGCGCCATCGGCAGCGCCGGGGCAGGGCCGAGAAGCAGCCAGAGGACAAAGGTCGCCAGCGCCGCCGCGATCACCGCCGGGACGAACCAGAGCGTCACCTTGTCGACCAGCGCCTGAATCGGGAGTTTCCCGCCCTGCGCCGCCTCGACCATGCGGATGATGCGCGATAGCATCGTATCCGCACCCACCGCCACCGCCTGCATCGTTAGCGCCCCGGCCTGGTTCACCGTGCCGCCGATCACCGTATCGCCCGGACCCTTCGCCACCGGCACCGGCTCGCCCGTCACCATCGCCTCGTCGACCCAGCTTTGCCCTTCGACCACACGGCCATCGACCGGCACCCGTTCACCCGGCCGAAGGTCCAGGATGTCCCCCGGCCGCACTTCGGCTACGGCCACGTCGACGGACCCGCCATCCCGCCGGACATGGGCCACGGCCGGCTGCAACTCCACCAACCGCCGGATCGCCTGCGACGACCGCCCCTTCGCCCGCGCTTCCAGCAGCCGGCCCAGAAGGATCAGCGTCACGATCACCGCCGCCGCCTCGAAGTAGACGGCGATCGTGCCAGGCGGGAGGAGCGCGGGCAAGAAGGTCGCCAGCGTCGAATAGGCCCAGGCCGCCCCTGCGCCGAGCGCAACAAGGCTGAACATGTCGGGCGCGCCCTTGAAAAGGTTCGGCAGCCCACGCGCAAAGAACCGCCGTCCGGGGAAAGCAAGGACGATCGTGGTCAGCACGAACTGAAGCAGCCAGCTTGTGCCCTGGCCGATGGTCGCGTGGACCCAGTGATGAATCGCCGGCACCAAGTGCCCGCCCATTTCCAGCACGAAGACCGGCAACGTCAGCGCCGCGGCAAGCAGAAGATCGCGCTTCAGCCTTGCCTCCTCGGCTTCGGCCCGGGACTTGGCGTCATCGGCCGGGGCGTCCGGCCCCCACACCGCCAGCCGCGCCTCGTAGCCCGCTCCCTTGACCGCGGCGACAAGGGCCTCCGCCTCTGCCACGCCCACGACCTCGGCCGTCTCGGTCGCAAGGTTCACCCGCGCTTCGGACACGCCCGGCACCGCCTTCAGCGCCCGCTCGACGCGCGCCACACAAGAGGCGCAGGTCATGCCGATGATGGAAAGTCCCGTGCTGCGGGCCGGCACGGAGTATCCGGCCCCTTCCACCGCCGCGACCACCGCTGCGACGCCTGCCGTGCCTTCGACCTCGGCCTGCGAGGTCGCCACGTTCACCGCCGCCCCGGTCACCCCGGGTACCGCCTTGATCGCACGTTCGACCCGCGCCGCGCAGGACGCACAGGTCATGCCCTCGACGGGCAGGTGAATGGTCTGATGCTGGGTCATGGCAGGTCCTCCCGACCTTGGGACCTGCCCTAGATAAGGCTTCCCATGATGGGAAGGTCAAGGCCTCCGGATCAGAAAAGGCGACCCCATGCCGACGCCAGCGAAAACCGGGTTAACGTGACCGCTCGGAAGCTCCTAGAGCTCCAGCCGGTCCGCCACCCAGACGCCCATCGCCTGCACCATGTCGTCGCGCCAGCTCAGCGGCCCGGGCCGGTACAGCGCCGAGGCAAGCGCCCGCTGCTGCTTTTCCAGGATCCCCACATCCTCGCGCGCCACCCGCTCCCAGCGGTCATAATAGGGAGCGGCACGCTCGGCGAAATCGGGCTGGTCAAGGCGATCCGCCGGAAAGCAGCCCCCGACCTCCAGGAGCGTCCGGTTCTCGCTGACGGGCAGGGTGTTCAGCCACCACAGGCAATCCTGCGCCACCGCAAACTGGACCGTCGGCAGGACGACGGTGAAATACGTCCCCTGCTTCGCCTCGTCATCCAGCCCCGCGATCGGGTCGAACGGCGGCACCGCATCGGTCAGCGTGGCGATCGACCGGCCCGAGATCACCTGGATGCAGATCCAGTCACCCTTCGTCACCGGTGTCCGCGACTGCTGCGCGCCCACCGTGTTCTTGTGGACGATCCCGGTGTGATAGGTCTCCATCGCGTTTTCCAGGATGAGCTTCCAGTTGCAGGCCACGTCCAGCGTGACCTTCCAGGTGCAGCGCATCTGGCCCAGCTTGTGGCTGGCCATCCGGTCGGGAAAATCCCCCAGATGCTCCCGCAAGGTCGGCCCGTCGTTGGTGAAGCGGGCAAAGACGAACCCCTCCCAGCTGTCAAGGTCCAGCGCCACAAGGCCGTTCTCCACCTTGTCGAAGCCCTCGGCGTCCTTCATGTCCGGGCAGCCGTAAAGCCGCCCGTCGTTCAGATAGCTCCAAGCGTGATAGGGGCAGGTGATCCTCCCGCCGACATTGCCCTTGCCCTCCAGAAGGATCGAGCCCCGGTGCCGGCAGTAGTTGGCAAAGCAGCGCAAGCGCCCGTCATTCCCCCGGATCAGCAGGATCGGCCCGCCGGGACTGTCGAAGGCGCGGTAGTCGCCCGGGTGCGGCAGTTCCTCGTCAAGCGTCAGGAAGAACCAGTGCTTCAGGAACACCCGTTCCCGTTCCGCCGCAAAGATCGCGGGGTCGGTGTAGAACCCCGCCGGCATGGACCGCGCCCGGTTCAGCGGTTCCTTCGCGGCCGCAAACTCGCGATGGTCAAGGCTCATCCTGTACCCCCTGTCTCCCACCCCCGGCAGATGCCTGACTGTGCCGCCAAGGCCCACCAGATGACAAGCCCGCCCGACGATTTGCCGTGCAAGGACGGGGCCAGAGGCGTAGGGTAAGGCATCGCCCGTTCCGGGCAGCGGGGGACTGACATGGCCAAGGGCATGAACAAGCGCAAGGAAACGAAGAAGCCGAAGAAAGAGGCCGCGAAACCGGCCGTCTCGGTCGCTTCGACCAACGCCAAGGTGACGATCTCCTCGGGCAAGCCGAAGGAATGACCCGCAGCAGGATGGGCAATGCCCGACCTGCGCCTCAGAACACCTCCTTCACCGCTTCCATCGCCACATAGGTCGAGGTGTTTGATACATGGGGCAGGGCGCTGATCACCTCGCCCAGCACCCGGCGGTAGGACTGGATGTCGGCGGTCCGGACCTTCAGAAGGTAGTCGAAGCTTGATGCCATCATGTGGCACTGCTCCACCTCCGGCACCGCCAGCACCGCGCGGTTGAAGGCGGTCAGTGCCGCCTCGCGCGTGTCCGAAAGGCGCACCTCCACAAAGGCCACATGCGCCTGCCCCATGCGGATCGGGTCCAGGATCGCGCGGTAGCCGGTGATGACCCCAGCCTCCTCCAGCCGCTTCATCCGCGCCTGGGTCGGCGATTTCGACAGCCCGATCCGCCGCGCCAGTTCCACCGCCGCAATGCGGCCCTCGGTCTGCAGGACCCGCAGGATGGCCAGGTCAAAGCGGTCCAGATCGGCGCGGTCATTTGACATTGCATAATCCCCGTTGGATCGGCGTTCCGCCTGCATATCGCAAAAGCTTCGGGAAAACAGCCCGGCACTTTGCCCTTATACTGGACAAAACGAAGGGTGCCATATGCCAACCGATTCCGCCTGGACCGTGATCACCACCGAAGCCCTCGCCGACGAGACACCGCTCGTCCGCCGGCTTCTGACCGAGGCCGCGCTTGACGCCCCCGCGCGGGCCAGGATCACCGCCGCCGGTGCCGATCTCGTCACCCGCATCCGCGCCAGCGCGCGCCCCGGGCTGATGGAGGTCTTCCTCGCCGAGTACGGGCTGTCGACCGACGAAGGCATCGCCCTCATGTGCCTTGCCGAAGCCCTTCTCCGCGTGCCCGACGCCGAGACGATGGATGCCCTGATCGAAGACAAGATCGCCCCCTCCGACTGGGGCCGCCACCTTGGCAAATCCGCCTCCTCCCTCGTCAACGCCTCCACCTGGGCGCTGATGCTGACCGGCAAGGTGCTGGACGATGCCGAAGGCGGCATCACCCGCCACCTTCGCGCCGCAGTCAAACGGCTGGGCGAACCGGTGATCCGCACCGCCGTTGCCCGCGCGATGAAAGAAATGGGCCGCAACTTCGTCCTGGGCGAAACCATCGACCTCGCGATGGACCGCGCCACGGAACTGGAAGCGAAAGGCTACACCTACAGCTACGACATGCTCGGCGAAGCCGCCCGCACGGAAGGAGACGCCCGCCGCTACCACCTCAGCTACTCCCGCGCGATCACTGCCATCGCCCGCGCGGCGAAAGGCAACGACATCCGCACCAATCCCGGCATTTCGGTCAAGCTTTCGGCCCTCCACCCGCGCTATGAGGTGGCGAAGCGCGCCCGGGTGATGGAGGAACTCGTGCCCCGCGTCCGCGCCCTTGCCTCCCTCGCCAAGGCCGCCGGCCTCGGCTTCAACATCGACGCCGAAGAGGCCGACCGGCTGGCCCTTTCGCTCGAGGTGATCGAGGCCACCCTTTCCGACCCCGCCCTGAAAGGCTGGGACGGGTTCGGCGTCGTCGTTCAGGCCTATGGCCGCCGCGCGGGCGCGGTGATCGACTGGCTCCACGACCTCGCCACCCGCCTTGACCGCAAGATCATGGTCCGCCTCGTGAAAGGTGCCTACTGGGACGCCGAGGTAAAGCGCGCGCAGGTGATGGGGCTGGAAAGCTTCCCGGTCTTCACCCGCAAGCAGGCGACCGACGTCAGCTACATCGCCAACGCCCGCAAGCTTCTGGGCCTCACCGACCGCATCTACCCCCAGTTCGCCACCCACAACGCCCACACCGTCGCTGCCGTCCTGAACATGGCCGGGGAGATGGGACGCTCACCCTTCGACTACGAGTTCCAGCGCCTGCACGGGATGGGCGAACGCCTGCATGACATCGTCCTGACCGACCAGTCCACCCGCTGCCGGATCTATGCCCCGGTCGGCGCGCATCGCGATCTTCTGGCCTACCTCGTCCGCCGCCTGTTGGAAAACGGCGCCAACTCCAGCTTCGTCAACCAGATCGTCGATGAGGACGTGCCCCCCGCGACCGTCGCCGCCTGCCCCCTGACCTTCGTCGAAGGCCTTGCCGCGATCCCCAGCCCCGCCCTTGCCACCGGCCCCACGCTTTTCGCCCCCCGCCAGAACTCCCGCGGCTGGGACCTGACCGATGCGGCCACCCTTGCCGCCCTCGACACCGCCCGCGGCCCCTTCGAGACCACGGCCTTCGACGCCCACCCCATCCTCGCCGGCCGCGCGGTCGGCGGCCCGCGTCATCCCGTGTTGAACCCCGCCACCGGCGCCCTCGTCGGCCATGTGCTGACCGCCGCCCAGCCCGACGTCGACACCGCGCTCCGCCTTGCCGAACCCTGGTCCGCCGCGCCTGCCCAGCGGGCCGAGGTCCTGAACCGCGCCGCCGACCGGCTGGAGGCGGACCACGGCCGCATCTTCGCACTTCTCGCACGTGAGGCGGGCAAGACCTTGCCCGACGCGGTCGCCGAACTGCGCGAAGCGGTGGATTTCCTGCGCTACTACGCGGCCCAGGCCGACCAGCCGCATCCCCCGCGCGGCGTCTTCGCCTGCATCAGCCCCTGGAACTTCCCGCTCGCCATCTTCTCGGGCCAGATCGGCGCCGCCCTTGCCGCCGGGAACGCCGTCCTTGCGAAGCCCGCCCCCCAGACCCCGCTGATCCCAACCCTCGCCGTCCAGCACCTCCATGCCGCAGGCGTCCCCGCCACAGCCCTGCAACTCCTTCCCGGTGGCGGCGAAGTCGGCGCCGCGATCACCCGCGATCCGCGCGTTTCGGGCGTGGCCTTCACCGGCTCCACTGCCACCGCCCAGGCAATCCGCCGCAATATGGCCGACCACCTCGACCCGACCGCGCCCCTGATCGCCGAAACTGGCGGCCTCAACGCGATGCTGGTCGATTCGACCGCGCTTCCCGAACAGGCGGTGCGCGACATCCTCGCCTCTGCCTTCCAGTCCGCCGGCCAGCGCTGCTCCGCCCTCCGTTGCCTCTACGTGCAGGAGGACGTGGCCGAAACCGTCACCGAGATGCTCTTCGGCGCGATGGACGACCTTGCCCTGGGTGACCCCTGGCACCTCTCCACCGACATCGGCCCGGTGATCGACACCGCCGCCCGTGGCGGCATCCGCGACTATATCGACGCCGCCCGCCACGATGGCCGGCTGCTGAAGGCCTTGAACACCCCGCGCGAGGGAACTTTCATCGCCCCCACCGTCCTCTCCGTCCGCGGCATTGCCGACATGCCGCGTGAGATCTTCGGGCCGGTCCTCCACATCGCCACCTTCAAGGCGCAGGAGATCGACGCCGTGGTCGATGCGATCAACGCCACAGGCTACGGGCTGACCTTCGGCCTTCACTCCCGCATCGATGATCGCGTGCAGCGCATCACCGAAAGGCTTCGTGTCGGCAACACCTATGTCAACCGCAACCAGATCGGTGCGGTCGTCGGGTCGCAGCCCTTCGGGGGCGAGGGGCTTTCCGGCACCGGCCCCAAGGCCGGCGGCCCGCATTACCTGACCCGCTTCACCCGCCCGCCCCATCCGGCGGCAACCCCCGACGACAGCACCGCCACGCCCGACGCCGTCGCCCGCGCCCTGACTGCCCCGCCCGCACCCGCCGCCCCTGTCACCCATGACCTGCCCGGCCCCACTGGGGAGTCAAACCGCCTGTCCCTTGTCGCCCGCGCGCCACTGCTCTGCCTCGGCCCCGGTCGCACCACGGCCGAAGCGCAGGCCCAGGCCGTTCGCAACCTTGGCGGCGCGGCAGTCGCAGCACCGGGGCTTGCCCCCGAGGCGCTTGGCAAGCTTCAGGGATTTTCCGGCGCGCTCTGGTGGGGGGAGGCCGAGGCTGGCCGCCCCTACGCCCAGGCGCTCGCCGCCCGCACCGGCCCGATCCTGCCCCTGATCGCCGCACCCGATGCCGGCCACGCCTGCCTCGAACGGCACCTCTGCATCGACACCACCGCCTCGGGCGGCAATGCCGAGCTTCTTGCCGCAGTCGCCGACGCTTGACGGACCTTCGCGGATCGGAAAGGCTGCCGCCGATGTTTCCGATCCGCGATCACAACCCCTCGGGCCGCACGCCCTATGTCACGATCGCGCTGATCGTGATCAACGTGCTGGTTTTCCTTGGCTACTTCGTCTCGCTTTCGGAACCCGAGCTCAACGGTTTCTTCTTCACCTGGGGCCTCGTCCCGGCCCGCATCATGCTGGGCGACGGGTATGAGACGTTCCTCACCTCGATGTTCCTGCATGGCGGCTGGTTGCACCTCGCCGGCAACATGCTGTTTCTCTACATCTACGGCGACAACCTGGAAGACGAGTTCGGTCACTTCGGCTTTCTGCTCTTCTACCTTGCGGCCGGGCTGGCCGCTGCCGCGCTGCAGATGCTGGCCGATGTCTATTCCCGCATCCCGATGGTCGGCGCCTCCGGCGCGATTGCCGGGGTGATGGGGGGGTATCTCCTGCTCTTCCCCAAGGCGCGGGTGGACGTGCTCTTCATCTTCATCATCTTCTTCAGGATCTTCGCCATCCGGGCGTGGATCGTCCTTGGCATCTGGTTCGCGATCCAGATCTTCGGCGGGCTGAACACGCCCGGTGACGCGGGCGGCGTGGCCTATTGGGCCCATGCCGGGGGGTTCATCGCGGGGCTTGTCCTGACCGCCCCCCTTTGGCTGCGGCTTGGTGGCGCGCGCTTCTGGGCCGAGACGCATGGCCACCCGCCGCACCCCGAAACCCAGTTCGAAGCCGCGCGGTCCAGCGTGCCGGTCATCCCGCGCCGGAGGATGTGACGGGGAACCGATTTCTTCCAAGAAATCGGAACGGAGCCTTAGAAGGCTCCGGTCCGGAGTTTTCGAAAACTCCGCGCGCCCTCAGCCCCGCAGCACCCCGGCAAAGGCGTCGAACAACCCGTCATTCCCGGCGACCAGCGCGCCGTCCAGGGGATTGGCGCCCTTGCGCAGCCCTTCGACCATGCCGCCTGCTTCCTTGACCAAGAGGATCCCGGCGGCCACGTCCCAGGGCTGCAGCTCGCGCTCCCAATAGCCGTCGTAGCGGCCCGCCGCGACATAGGCGAGATCCAGCGCCGCCGCCCCCCAGCGCCGCACGCCCGCGCAGGCCGGCATCAGGCGCGCAAGATCCTGCAGCATGGCCGGCAGCGTTGATTTCGCACCGAACGGTACCCCGGTCGAGAACACCGCCTCGTGCATCGCCCGGCGACCCGAAACCCGCAGGCGGCGGTTGTCGTTCAGCCAGCAGCCCGCGCCTTTCTCGGCCCAGAACATCTCGTCCTTCGCCGGGTCATAGACGACGGCCGAAACGATCTCGCCCTTGTGCTCCAGCGCGATCGAAACCGCCCAATGCGGCATCCCGTGCAGGAAGTTCGTGGTCCCGTCCAGCGGATCGACGATCCAGCGCCGGGTCGGGTCGGCGCCGTCCTGCACGCCCGTTTCCTCGCCGATCCAGCCATAGGTCGGCCGGCCGCCGAGGAGTTCTTCCTTGATCAGCCGCTCCGCCTCGCGGTCGGCCTTCGAGACGAAGTCGCCCGGCCCCTTGGTCGAGACCTGCAGGTTCTCCACCTCGCGGAAATCCTTGACGAGGCTCCGGCCAGCTTTGCGCGCGGCCTTGATCATCAGGTTCAGGTTGGCAGAGCCTTGCATGGGCGTACTCCGGTCGGTCTTCGGCTGTCGGCGATGGGGCGGCGTAAGTCTGGGGTCCACGGAAGTCAGGTCGCCGCAGAGGTCGCGCGGGCATACACGGGCGACGCCGCAAAGTGAAGTGCCGGCAGATGCATCGCCGCGTCGATTGCGCGCTTTCGCTTGATTCACTGGCGCAACTCTCCATGCTCGGCACAAGCTTCTCAGGGAGGGTGGGTGAATGATCTTCGATTGGCTTCAGTCAGGGCATTGTGCCGCACTCATCGGCGGTGGCATTGTCGGCCTGGCGGCTGCGCTCCTTCTCGTGCTGACCGGACGCGCCATGAACCTGTCCGCCATGCTTGGCAGCCTCCTTGGTGGCCACGAGGGGCTGGCGGCCACCAGCATTGCCTTCCTGGCGGGTCTGGTTCTTGCACCGACGATCTGGCTGGTCTGGGCGCCGCTGCCCGCAGCGGGCGGCCCGGTGAACCTGCCACTGGTCATCGTGGCCGGGCTCCTTGCAGGGTTCGGTGCGCGCCTTGGCAGCACCGGCATCAGCGGCCAGGCGATCCTCGGACTTGCGCGACCGTCGATACGGTCGCTGGTGGCGGTGATCTGCCTTCTCCTGGGCGGGCTCCTTGGGGTCGGGGCATCTGGATGGGTTCCTGACGCGAGGGTGCCATCATGATCCGGCTTGCTGCCCTGGCCTGCGGGCTCATTTGCGGGATTGGCCTGATCATTTCGGGCATGGCGGATCCGGCTCGGGTCCAGGCTTTCCTGCGCCCCGGTTCCGGCTGGGACCCGGGCTTCGGCCTTGCGATCCTTGCGGCGGTACTGGTTGCCTTCGCGGGCATCCGCCTGCATCGCCGCATCGGCCGCGCCCTGCTTCCCGGCCCGGCTGTCCCTGTCGAGGTCCTTGCCCTTGATGCCCGGCTGGCCGCAGGAAGCCTGATCTTCGGGCTCGGCTGGGGTCTTTCGGGCTTTTCGCCGGGGACAGCGATGGTCGCCGCAGGGCAGTTCCTTGGGGATGGCGCGCTTTTCGCGGCGGCAGCGCTGGTCGGAATGCTGTTGCATGACGTTTCGACCGCGAAAGGGCGCGCCTCGCTGAAGAATCTGCGGTCGCGCGGTTAGGGACGCACTGGAGCCTTGGAAAACGAGCGCGCGATCAGCCCCGCGCCCAGGATCACCAGCCAGAGCGAAAGGGCCAGGAACCCCGCCACCGCCAGCATCCCCAGTACCGGGGCCTCGTGCCCCAGCGCAAGCGCGAGCCCTTCGCCAAGGCCCAGCGTGATGCCGGCCACAGCCACCCCGGCAGGCACAGCCGCGAGCCGCGACCAGGGCAGCCGCGTGACCCAGGCCTGCCGCGCCGCCAGCCCAACCCAGATGACCGTCAGCATCTGGCCGAGGTGTTCGCCGATCGCCACCCCGCCCCACTGGTTCAGAAGGTGGAACCCAACCTCCAGCGCCGCCCGCGTCGCCACGTCTGCAGCGGGATCGGCATAGGCCACCGCCATCCCCGGAATCGCGAAGACCCAGCGCATGAGGCCGATCGCCTGCGCCAGCCCCGCCAGCGCCCCACGATCGCCGCCGCCACGGCCAGCCCCGGCCGCCGCGCCCAGTCCGCCGTCTCCAGCGCCAGCGCCGGGGCGAACAGGATCAGCGCCACCGCAGACAGGGCAAAGGCATACCAGGTCAGCACCAGCGCCGGACCACCGGCGGCAAAGGCCTCCAGCACCTCGCCCGCCGGGCGGCGCAGGATGTCGGGATAGTCGAACTGTGCGGCTAGTCCCGCAAAAGGCAGGTTGTAGCCGATGGCCAGCAGAAGGGCGGCCGTCCCGAGAAGGGTCCGTTGCATGTTGTCCTCACGATGCTTGTGTGTCACTCTATGGTGACTTGAGGTATATCACCGGTCGGTGACATGCGCAACAGCCGGAGGAACCATGCCCGCAGATTCCCCTGCACCCCGTCCCCGCAACCGCGACGAAACCCGCGCCGCGATCCTGCGCGCAGCCCAGGAGCTTCTGGCGGAAGAGGGATTTTCCTCTTTTGGTGTAAATGCCTTGGCCCGCCGCTCGGGTTTCGACAAGCAGCTGATCTACCGCTACTTCGGCGGGCTCGACGGCCTGATCGACGCCTTGGGCGAGGCGCTTGCCGGCTGGGTCGCCAGCCGGATGGACCCCATCCTTGCCAAGGACCCCGGCCCCGGCTATGGCGATCTGCTTCAGGCGGTCCTCTTCGCCTATCTCGATGCGCTCCGCGCCGATTCGCTGATGCAGAAGCTTGTTGCGTGGGAGTTGTCAGACCCCTCACCCCACGTCCGCCGCCTGGCCGACCAGCGCGCCCGAGCGCTGGGCGAGCTCGTCGCACGCCTGCGCGGCGACCGCCAGCCCGCGCCCCAGGTCGACACGCCGGCCCTGAACGCCCTCCTGATCGCGGCGGTTCAGCATATGGTGCTGGCCGGCGCGACCTCGGGCCGGTTCTCCGGGCTTGCCCTGGCCGATGAGGCCGACTGGACACGCGTCAAGGCCTGCCTGGCCCAGGTGATCCGCGCGCTGCAGGGCTAGGGGCGCCCGCCAGGAGGGCCAGCACCAGTACGACCGCAACCCCGCCCGTCACCCGCCCGGCCAGGCGGGGAAGCGCTCGGTCCAGCACCAGCCGCTGCAAGAGCCGATGGCGAGAAGCAGGAGAATCAGGTTGTAGCCGCGCAAACTCTGCCCCTATCCCCCGCCGAACGCGGGCCTACTGAACGATCTCGATCCGCATGTTGTCCTTGCCTTCCGCCTTCACTATCTGGAACAGGATCGCCGCATTGTCCGGATGCAGCCGCACGCAGCCGTTCGACGCCGGAGCACCCAGCTTCTTGATCTGATCCGTGCCGTGGATCGCGTAATGCCCGTCATAGAAAATCGCGTAAGGCATCGGCGCGTTGTTGTAGAGCCGCGATCGGTGATGCTTTGACAGCGCCTCTGCCCCGACAAAGACGCCGGTCGGGGTGACCTTCCCGGGCTTGGCAGTCGAAACGGTCCAGGTGAAAAGATGCCGCCCCTCGTGATAGACCTTCATCGTCTGGGACGAGATCGACACGCGGGCCACCACCCGCTCGGCATGGGCCACGGCAGGGGCCAGAAAGGCCGCAGCCAGGGCAAGCGCAGCGAAATACCCGCGCATGGAATCCTCCGACGTCAATGTTCAATGCCGTCAGGATTCCAGCAAATCGTGGCAAGTCAAAGGAAATTTCGCGGTGAGCCGGGACAGGACTTCCGCCGCTTACCCAGGAGAAGCCGCGGTCAACCGGGGGGTGATCCCGGCACCGCCAGTCCGCCGATCTCGGGCCCCGAAAGCTCGCGCAGAAGCTTGCGGCGGATCGCCTGCGGAAAGTCGATCTGCCGTTCTGCCAGCTCGACAAAGGCCCCGGGTCCGCCGATCACATAGGTCTGGAAGTACTGCACCAGCCCCTGCTCGTGCTCGCCGATGGCAAGCGCGTTGATCGTGATCCGGTCAAAGTCCAGGGTCGCCCGCACGTTCGAGACGAGGGCACCGTCATTGTTCTGCCCGTCCCCCGCCATGTCCAGCACCCGCCGGTCGCAGGGCGGCGCGCGATCCAGGAGTTCCGCACCAAAGCGCATCGCCTCTCCCAGCGCGGTCAGCTGCCGCACCTCGGGCTGGCGTGCCGCGCGCACCGCCCAGATCACCCGGTCCAGCGCCTCGGGGCCGTCGACCATGATCCAGTCCTGCACCAGCTCCTGGTGCCTCGCCCCGCTCCACTGATAGACCGCCAGCGCCACCGTCCCGCCGCCCTGAAGGATCGCGCGCTGCACCTCCCTGTCCTCCAGAGCCAGCGCCAGCCCCTCGGTCTGGATCACGAAATCCGCAGCGTCGATGGACCGCGAGACATCCGTCGCCAGAGCCAGCGCCAGCCGGCACTCGGCGGACGCCGGGGCAGTCATCAGAAGCAGGCTCAACAGAAGGCGCATGCGGTCCCCCTGTGCCAAAGCATAGGGCCATTGCTTCGTCGCACAATGGCAGGGCTTGCATGACCGCAGGCTTGCCGCCACGCTGCCCCCCGAAGGAGCATCTCATGGCCACCGAAAGCGCCGGCGTCGACATTGCCTCAGTCGTGATCCTGCTTGGCGCGGCGGTGGTCGCCGTGCCGGTCTTCAAGCGCGCGGGCCTCGGCTCGGTCCTCGGCTACCTCGCGGCGGGCCTTGCCATCGGCCCCTTCGGCCTTGGCCTCTTTTCCGACCCCATGGCCATCCTTCACGTCGCCGAACTTGGGGTGGTGATGTTCCTTTTCATCATCGGGCTCGAGATGCAGCCCTCCCGGCTCTGGGCGATGCGGCGTGACATCTTCGGGTTGGGGCTGACGCAGGTCCTCGTGTCGATGGCCCTCCTGTCGCTGGTCGGGCTGGCCCTGGGCTATCCCTTCGCGCCCTCGCTGGTCGCGGGCACTGGCTTTGTCCTCACCTCCACCGCCATCGTCATGCAGATGCTGCAGGAACGCGGCGACATCTCGGCCCCCAAGGGTCAGCGGATCGTCTCGATCCTGCTTCTCGAAGACCTCGCCATTGTCCCGCTTCTGGCCCTTGTCGCCTTTCTCGCCCCGGGGGGCGAGGCGCTGACCATGGCCGACCGGGCAGAAGGCATCGTGATCGGCCTTGCCGCCATTGCCGTCCTGATCCTTGCCGGGCGCTATCTTCTCAACCCCGTCTTCTCGCTCCTCGCCGCCGCCCAGGCGCGCGAGGTGATGACGGCCGCCGCCCTGCTCATCGTCCTCGGGGCCGCGCTCTGGATGCAGGTCGGTGGGCTTTCCGCCGCGATGGGGGCCTTCCTTGCCGGTGTGCTCCTCTCGGAATCCTCCTACCGCCACCAGCTTGAGGCTGACGTGGAACCCTTCCGGGGCCTTCTCCTCGGCCTCTTCTTCCTTGCCGTCGGCATGGCGCTGGACCTCTCGGTCGTGGCACGGAACTGGCAGCTGATCCTGATCTCGGTCGTCGCCCTTACGCTTCTCAAGATGCTGGCGATCTACACCGTCGCGCGCCTTTTCAAGGCCAGTCACCGCGAGGCGGTCGAGCGCCTGGTCCTCATGGCACAGGGGGGCGAGTTCGCCTTCGTCCTCTATGCCGCCGCCCTGTCGGTCGGCCTCATCACCGCCGAAGAGAACGCCACCCTGACCGCAGTTATCATCCTGTCGATGGTGATGACCCCGGTCTTCATCCTTCTCCACGACCGCTTCATGCCGAAGGCCGAGGTCTCGACCGACGGCATGCAGGCCCCCGAGGATGACGGCGATGCCGTGGTCCTGATCGGCTTCGGCCGCTTCGGCCAGGTGGTGACGCAACCGCTTCTCCGCATGGGCCTGCGCCTCACCATCATCGACACCGATCCCGAACAGATCCGCTCGGCGCGCGAGTTCGGCTTCAAGGTTTATTTCGGCGACGGCACCCGGCTTGATATCCTGCGCGCCGCTGGCGTCAGCCACGCCCGCGCCGTCGTCATCGCCGTCGACAACCAGGGTGCCGCCACCCGCATCGCGCATCTTCTGCATGACGAATGCCCGCTGATCCCGGTCTTCGCCCGCAGCTTCGACCGGCGCCACTCGATCGAGCTCATCAAGGCCGGGGTGGAAAACCCGATCCGCGAAACCTTCGAATCCGCTCTCAGCATGGGCGCCACCCTTCTGCGCGCCTTTGGCGAGGACCCCGACCGGGTCGAGGAAACCATCGCCGAGGTCCGCCTCCGCGACGCCGACCGCTTCGCCCTGCAACTCGCCGGCGACATCTACGCCGGTCGCGACCTCATGGTCGGCAACGCCGGGATGGCGGTAGAGAACTCGGGCTGACCGCCGATAGGGGGGCTGAAACCGATTCGGGCGATATGGTTAACGTCTTCTCGTCTCTCCGCGCGTAGAGACGGAAGGAAGACAGAAGGAAGACGCGTTCAAGACGCTCAACCTTTCCGAAACACCCCGGATTAACCCAGCGTTCTGAAGGGCTTACAGGTCACGCTGCAGCTTCACCGGCTCCGACCGCGCCAGCCGCAGGAAATGCGCCATGAAGGGCTTCGCCACATCGGCATCCCGCGTCGCTGCGTACATCCGTTTCGTCACCACCTCCGGCCCTAAGGGTCGCGTGACATAGTCGGCATTCGTCTTCACCTCCCGCATCACCCAGTCCGGCAGGACCGCCACCCCCCTGTTCGATCCGACCAGCATCAGGATCACCGCCGTCAGCTCAGCCGTGCGCTGAGCGCGCGGCTCCACCTTCGCCGGCGTCAGGATTTCCGTAAAGATATCAAGCTTGTCGCGGCTGACCGGATAGGTGATCAGTACCTGGTCGCGGAAGTCCTCCGCCGTGATGAATGCCTTTTCAGCCAGCGGATTCTGGGACGAGGCGACGAAGGTCGGGTGGTAATCGAACAGCGGGTTGAACACGATCCCCGGCGGCGGCTCGCGGTCCGAGGAAATCACCAGGTCCACATCCTCGCGGTTCAAGGCCGGCAGCGCCTCGAAGGCGAGGCCCGCCTTGATGTCCACGTCGATCTCGGGCCAGGCGTGGCGGAACATCTCCAGCACCGGGAACAGCCAGTCGAAACAGGCATGGCACTCGATCGCGATGTGCAACCTGCCGGTTCTCCCGGCCCTCAACGCCCGGAATTCCTCTTCCATCGCGTCTATCTCTGGCAGGATACGCTCCGCCGCCCGCAACATCCTGTGTCCCGCCGCAGACAGCCGCATCGGCTTTGACCGGCGGACGAACAGTTCCATCTCCGCCTGATCCTCCAGCCCCGCCACCTGATGGCTCAGCGCCGACTGGGTCATGTTCAGCATCTCTGCCGCCCGCGCGAGCCCCCCGGCCTGCTGGATCGCGCGGATCGTCCGCAGATGACGCAGCTCGATATACATGAACGAACCTCATGAAGAACGTGAGAACTATGAATTGGTCTCACATCAACCTTTCTGGCACAAGATGGGGAAAGGAGACGCCCATGGTCACGCCGCGCATCAGTTTCGAGTTCTTCCCGCCGCAGTCGCTCGACGCTTCGTTCCGGCTTTGGGAAACGGTGCAGGCCCTGGCGCCGATGAAGCCCTCCTTCGTCTCGGTCACCTACGGCGCGGGCGGCACGACCCGGACACTGACGCATGAGGCGGTCTCGACCATCCACCGCAACTACCGCCTGCCGGTCGCGGCGCATCTTACCTGCGTCGACGCCACACAGACCGAGACGCTGGCCATCGCCGAATCCTACGCCGCCGCCGGGGTGACCGAGATCGTCGCCCTGCGCGGCGACGCGCCGAAAGGGGCACAACGCTTCGTGCCGCATCCCCTCGGCTTTGCCAATTCGGTGGAACTGGTTGAAAAGCTTGCCAGAACCGGCAAGTTCAAGATCCGTGTCGGCGCCTATCCCGAACCCCACCCCGATGCCGCCGACAGCACCTCGGACGTGACCTGGCTCAAGCGCAAGATCGACGCCGGGGCCTCATCCGCCATCACCCAGTTCTTCTTCGAGGCCGACACCTTCTTCCGGTTCCGCGATGCCTGCCTGAAGGCCGGGATCACCGCGCCGATCATCCCCGGCATCCTGCCGATCACCTGCTGGGAAGGGGCGAAGAAGTTCGCTGCTCGCTGCGGCACCCGCGTGCCGCCGAAGCTGGACGAGGCCTTCACCACTGCCGCCCGCGACGGGCGGGAAGAGCTTCTGGCGCTTACCCAGTGCACCGCGCTCTGCGACCGGCTGCTCCAGGGCGGCGTTGAGGATCTTCATTTCTATACCCTTAACAGACCGCACCTGACCCGCGAGGTTGTCCGAGCGCTGGGCATCGCGCCCGAGGTGACCTTGGAAAAGGTTGCATGATTTCAGCCTCTTGAAGGCAAACGATGTCTCCCTGGGCGGCTTTCCGACCTGTTCCCCAGCAGGGTCCGGAAAGCCGCCATTTTTCCTTTTGCTTGCCCCCTTGCCATGATCGGCTAATGTCGCCCGAACCCTTGCGGCGGAAGTCCCATGTCCAAGCTTGTCACCCTTCTGAACGGTCCGAACCTGAACCTCCTTGGCCTCCGCCAGCCCGAAATCTACGGGCGCGAGACCTTGGACGACGTGTCCTCACGCGTGGCCGATCTGGCCGAGGAACTGGGCCTGCGGGTCAAGGCGCTGCAATCGAACCACGAGGGCCAGTTGGTCGACTGGATCCAGGCGGCACGCGGCACCTCGGCCGGGATCATCATCAACCCCGGCGCCTATTCCCACACCTCGGTCGCGATCCTTGACGCGCTCAATGCCTATGAAGGCCCGGTGATCGAGGTCCATATCTCCAACATCCACAAGCGCGAGGCGTTCCGCCACCATTCCTACGTCAGCCACCGCGCCGACGGCGTGATCGCGGGCTGCGGGACCGAGGGCTATCTTCTGGCGTTGCGCCGTCTGGCCTCGCTTCTGGCGGCATGACGGACCGCTTCCGCTGGCACCCCGAAGCGCGGCTGTTCGACAGCGCCGGGCGTGAGGTGCCAAAGGGCAGGGCGACTGGCCCGGTTTTGCCCGACAGCGCCGAAGGGCTGGCGCAAGCCTTTGATCTGCAAGCCTTCCGCATTGGTGCGCCTGATCAGTCCGCGCCCCAACAGGCGGATGTTCCGGTCTTCGAAACCCTCACCTCCGGCTCGACCGGCACACCCCGGCGCATCCTGCGGACGCAAGCGTCCTGGACCGCCAGCTTTGCCGTGAACGCAGGCATCGGCATCGGCCCCGGCGCACGGGTCGCGGTTCTGGGGAGGCTGGTGCACTCTCTCTCGCTCTACGGCGCGGTCGAGGGGCTGCATCTTGGCGCCGAGGTCCACCTTCTGGACAGTCTGCGCCCCGACCGCCAGCGCAAAGCCTTGATTGCACGCCGCATTTCCCACCTTTACGCGACACCCGCGCAACTCCGCCTTCTGGTCGACGACTACGGACTTTGCCCCGATCTGCGGGTGATCCTCGTCGGCGGCTCCAAGCTTGACCCCGGCCTGCGGGCTGGCCTCCAGGCGATGGCCCCGGCGGCGCGGGTCCATGAATTCTACGGCGCGGCCGAGACAAGTTTCATCACCTTTGCCGGTGCCGATACCCCGGAAGGATCGGTCGGGCGCGCCTATCCGGGGGTCGAGATCGCGCTGGATCCCGGGGGCGAGGTCTGGGTCAGAAGTCCCTTTCTTTTCAAGGGCTACGCGGGTGACCCCGGCAGCGCCTGCTGGCGCGACGGCTGGCTTACGGTGGGCGAGATCGGGCGGATGGAGGATGGCTTTCTTTACCTCCATGGCCGGGCAGGCCGGATGGTCACGGTCGCCGATCAGAACGTCTTTCCCGAGGAGATCGAGGCCCTGATGCAGGCCCTGCCCGGTGTCGACCGGGTGGCGGTGCTGGCGGTGCAGGACCCGCGTCGCGGGCACGTGCTGGTGGCGATGGCTCAGGGGGACCCCGCCTGCGAAGGGGCCATTCTTGCCGCCGTCCGCGAAAGGCTTGGGCCGCTCAAGGCGCCCAAATCACTGATCTGGCAGGAAGATTGGCCGGTCCTGCCCTCGGGCAAGACCGACCTTCGCGCGCTGGAGGCGCGGATTCCTTGGCCCGCCTGATCGCCGCCCGCCGCACCGCCGTTGTCCCGCGTGGCGGGGCCTTTGCGCGCCTCTCGATCGAGGACCTCGCCGCCCCGGTCGTGCAAGCCGTACTGGCAGATGCCGGGATTGGGGCTGATGGGGTGGACGAGTTGATACTCTCCAACGCCCTTGGCGCGGGCGGCAATCCGGCGCGGCGCGTGGCGCTGGCGGCGGGTCTGCCCGAGCGGGTGGGGGGGCTGACGATTGACCGGCAATGCGCGGGGGGGCTGGATGCGATCCTCCTTGCCGGGGCGCTGGTCGACAGTGGCGCTGCCGATGTAGTTCTCGCCGGGGGGGCGGAAAGCTATTCCCGCCGCCCCTTGCGCCTTGCGACCGATCCCGATGGCGGGCCGCCGCTTCCGTACGACGAGGCGCCCTTCACCCCCTGGCCCGACCGCAATCCCGGCATGTCCGAGGCGGCGGACGCGCTGGCGTCACGGCTGGGGATCGGCCGGCATCGGCAAGAGGCATGGGCGATGGAGAGCCATGCCAAGGCCTTGGAATCAGACCATTCCGTTGAGATCGTGCCGCTTCACGGTGTCACGCAGGATGCCTTTCCGCGCAGGCTTTCGCCCAGCCTTCTGGCCCGTGCGCCGGTTGTCCATGGCAGCATCACCGCCGCCACGGCGGCGGTCGCGGCGGATGGGGCGGCGCTTTGCCTTGTCGTCTCGGACCGCGTGGCAGAGGGCAGGGGCCTCGCGCTTCTGGCCGGGGCCACGGTCGGCGGCGCGCCGCAAGAACCGGGACTCGCCCCTGTGGCCGCCATCGCCCGCATCTGGCGGGGCGAACCCCTTGAGATGGCAGAGGTCATGGAGGCCTATGCCGTGCAGGCCATCGCGGTCGTCGAAGGGGCGGGGCTTGACCCCGCTATGGTCAATCCGGGAGGGGGCGGGCTGGCGCGCGGGCACCCGGTCGGCGCTTCGGGCGCGATCCTTGCGGTGCGGCTCTTCCACGGCCTTAAGGCTGGACGAGGCCTTGCCGCCATCGCGGCGGCCGGCGGGATCGGGACGGCGCTTTTGGTGGAAGCCTCAGGCGCGTGACAGGACCGCGCCGGGGCGCATCCGGGCGAGCTGGCCGGTGACCACTCCGGTAACGGCGGCCTTGGCAAGGTCACCCGGCACAAAGGCAAGGGCGCCCGCCGCCGTCTCGGCCAGCGTGAATTCGTTCATCCACGCGGCCACCGGAATGCCGATGGCGTAAAGCGTGACCATCCCGCCACCCACGGCGGCAACCCCGGCGGCCCAGGGCAGGGAGATCATCGTCAGCCGCTCGGTCAGCCAGCCGGTGACAAAAGCGGCGATGGGGAAGCCGATCACATAGCCGATGCGGGGGGTGTAAAGCACCGCCCAAAGGTTCGCCCCGCCTGAGAGAAGCGGCAGCCCAAGCGCGATGAGTGCAACGAAGACCAGCACCGCCAGCGCCCCTTTGCGGGCACCCAGGACGGCCCCGGCCAGCATCACCCCCAGCGACTGGAAGGTGATCGGCACGCCGGCAATCAGGTCGATCCGGGGCAGGAAGCCCAGCACCGCGATCAGCGCGGCGAAAAGGGCGATATAGGCGATGCTGCGTTCCAAGGCGGTCTCCTTCCGGCTTGGACGCACCTAGACCGAAGCGCTTCTGGCGCGCAAGGCCTCGGCGGCATGGTCGGCCTCATCAAGGGCGGCCAAGGCAAGGGGTGCGAGCAGCCGGTGGCGTGGCTTTCGCGGCGAGCGCGCCTTCCAGGCCCGGGACAGGTCGCCGGCGCGTTGGGACAGGACAGGCACGAAGCGCACCGTCATGGCAAGCGCCAGCGCGATGCGGTCAACCGGCAGGCCAAGGCGGTTGAGGGGGCGCATGATGCGGGAGAAGGTGGCCAGAAGCTCGTCGAACCGTGTGGTCATCAGCATCAAGGTCGCCGCCGCGAACATGGTCAGCATGCGCAGGGTGATGGCGAGGCCGGTCTCGGGTGTCCCGCGAAAAAGGTGCCAGCCGCCGATGACAAGGACAAAGGGCCAGAGCGGCCAGAGGCGGCGGGGCAGCCGTGCCGCCTCGGCCAAGCCGAGGGGCAGGGCGGCGGCCCATACGGCAAGAAGCGCGGCGGTCAGAAGCCTCGGGTCAGCCGTAAGGCCAAGGGCCAGGCCAAGGACGGCGAGAAGGCCAAACTTCACCCCGGCGGGCCAGCGGTGGAGCGCGCTATCAGTGGCCAGGGGCTGCGTCAGCATCTTCGGCTCCGATCCGGTGCATTTCGGCGGTGAAGGCGGGGATCACATCCTCCGGCCGCCCGTCGGCTGCGATGCGGCCTGCCTCGATCCAGATCACCCTGTCCGCCCCGCTAAGGGTAGTGGGGTCGTGGGTGATCGTCACCAGCCGTTGCGGTAAAGCGGCAAGGCGACGTGCCAGCCGGGCCTGCGTCGGCAGGTCGAGGCCAGACAGGGGTTCGTCCAGCAGGATGGTGCGGGGTGCCATCAGAAGGAGCGCCATCAGGCAAAGACGCTGCCGTTGCCCCTGGCTCATCGTCGAGACTGCGGTGGTGGCCCAGTGGGCAAGCCCGTCTGCGGCAAGGGCCGCATGCACCTGTGCGAGGGCGGTCGGGCGTGTCATTCCCTGCTGGACAAGGCCGAAGGCTAGCTCTTCCTCGACCGTCGGAAAAAGGATCTGGTGATCGGGGTTCTGGAAGAGGATTCCCAGGGACGAAAGCGCGGCCTTCCGATCGCGGAAGGGGTCCGCGCCTTCGACCCGCACGGTGCCTTCGCTGGCCGGAATCAGCCCGGCGATCAGCCGCAGAAGCGTGGTCTTGCCCGATCCATTGCGGCCAAGGACACCGATCCGCGCCTCGGTCAGGTAGAGCGACACGTCCTCAAGCACCAAACGCCCGCCAAGGCGCACGGATGCCCCCGCAAGGTGGATGCCTTCGGAGGGCTGCAATGCCGTGGTGTCTGGTGGGGAGGGCATGGAGGTGGGTCCGGGATGCGCTGCCATTCCAGGGTGCGCATCCGGGACCTGAAGCCTCTCCCGCAGGGCGGAAGAGGCGACCGGGATGGCGCCCCGGATCAGGGCGCTTCAGCCATGGGCTCAGGGGCAGGCAGCCTGGAAGGTGTTGCCGTTCGCGTCGCGATAGGTGCACTGGCCGTTGTTATTGCGGGCGATCAGATTGCCGGCAAGTCCACCGGCGATCGCGCCGACCGCGATGCCCTTGTTGCGGTCGCTGCCCGAGGAAACCGCCGCGCCAAGCGCCGCGCCGCTGAGGGCTCCGACGGTGGTTGCCTGGGTTTCCGGAGTGCAGGCCGACACAAGCATAACGAGGGGCAGAGCAAGATAGGTGAGGCGAGTCATGACATTCTCCCGTTCATGGACACGTGAAGCTTTATGCCGTGTCGCGCGCAGTATTCCAGAAGATTCAGCAAGTAGCGCGCTTTTTCGCGCAACCTTTACCAATGAGGGGCCCGGCGACCGAAACGGCCACCGGGGGTGCCAGCCAAGTCTGCCGAAACGCTCAGGCTTGGCGGGCCGCGGCGACCGAAGCCTCAAGGATGTCCATCGCCTCAGCGAAATGGGCATCGGGGATGGTGATGGGGGCAAGGAAGCGGACCACGTTGCCGTAGACGCCGCAGGTCAGAAGGATCAGCCCGCGCTTCTGCGCTTCCATCCGCACCCGGCCGGTGAAGCCCGCGTCGGGCTCCTTGGTCTTGGCGTCGCCGAATTCGACCGCGACCATGAAGCCCGGGCCACGGATGTCGATGATCTCGGGCGTCGTGGCCCGGAGGGCCTCAAGCCGCTGCTTCAGGCGGCTGCCAAGCTCGTTCGCGCGGGCGCAGAGGTCTTCTTCCTCGATCACGTCAAGGACGGCGTTCGCGGCGGCGATCCCGAGGGGGTTGCCGGCATAGGTGCCGCCCAGACCGCCCGGATTGGCGGCGTCCATCAGCTCGGCCTTCCCGGTGACGGCGGCCAGCGGCAGCCCGCCGGCAAGGCCCTTGGCCATCGTGGTCAGGTCGGCCGCAACCCCATGCATTTCCATCGCGAAAAGGTTGCCGGTCCGGGCAAAGCCGGTCTGCACCTCGTCGGCGATCATCACGATGCCATGCTTGTCGCAAAGCGCGCGGATCGCTTTCACAAGGTCGGTCGGCGCGGGGTAGAAGCCGCCTTCGCCCTGCACGGGTTCAAAGATGATCGCGGCGACGCGGGCGGGGTCGAGGTCCGCCTTGAACAGCTTTTCGATCCCCTTCATCGCGTCGGCGGTCGAGATCCCGTGCGGGTCCATCGGGAAGGGCACGTGGAAGACATCCGGCATCATCGCGCCGAAGCCCTTCTTGTAGGGCTCGACCTTGCCGGTCAGCGACATACCCATGAAGGTCCGGCCGTGGAAGCCGCCGCCGAAGGCGATGACGGCGTTCCGCCCGGTGGCGATACGGGCGATCTTGACCGCGTTCTCGCAGGCCTCGGCGCCCGTGGTGACGAAGATCGTCTTCTTCTTGAAGTTGCCCGGCACCTTGTCGTTCAGGCGCTCGGCCAGGCGGATGTAGTTTTCATAGGGCATCACCTGGTGGCAGGTGTGGGTGAACTTCGACATCTGGTTTGCCACGGCGGCCATCACCTTCGGGTGGCAATGCCCGGTGTTCACCACCGCGATCCCGGCGGCAAAGTCGATGTAGCGGTTGCCCTCGATATCCCAGACTTCGGAATTCAGTGCGCGATCTGCGTAGATCTGGGTCATCATCCCGACCCCGCGCGAGATGGCTTCGTCCCGGCGCTTGGCGACTTCGGCGTTCAGCATGGTTCAACTCCTCTTGGCGACCCCCGTCCAGCGTGCATGGGCCCGGGGAGTCGTGCTTGTCTCTATTTGATCAAATTTACCGACCGGGTTCAATCCTTGTTTCACAGGCGGCGCCGGGACGGATTCAGCTTTCGTTAAGGATAGAGAATGCAGGCTACAGCCGGAAGATGACACTGGGCGCGCGAATCGGGGGCGGATGATGGCGGATGGGCAGCTTGTGATCGCCGATGACGACCGGATCGACCGGCTGCGCCTCTTGCGGTCTCGTCGGGTGGGGGCGGTGACCTTCCATCGGCTGATGACGGAACATGGCAGCGCCCGCGCGGCCCTAGCGGCCCTTCCGGCCATCGCGAAGGCTGCGGGGGTGGAAGATTATGAAGTTTGCCCCCTTGGCGTCGTCGAGGCCGAGTTGCGGCAGGGTCGGGCCTTGGGGGCAAGCCTGATCGCGCATGGAGAGGCGGGTTATCCCGCCCTTCTGGCCGAGGTGCCGGATGCCCCGCCGATCCTCTGGGCATTGGGCGACCTGTCGCTTCTGACGCGCCCGATGGTCGCGATGGTCGGGGCGCGCAACGCCTCGTCCCTTGGGGTGCGGATGGCGAAACGGCTGGGCAACGGGCTGTCCGAGGCAGGCTTCACCGTGGTGTCGGGCCTGGCGCGCGGGATCGATGCCGCCGCGCATGAGGCTGCGCTGGAGGGGCCGGGCGGCACGGTCGCGGTCATGGCGGGCGGGATCGACGTGATCTACCCGCCGGAGAATACGGCGCTTGCCCGGGACATCGCCGCACGGGGCTGCCGGATCAGCGAACACCCCCCGGGGCTGGACCCGCAGGCGCGCCATTTCCCCCTGCGCAACCGCATCGTCGCGGGCCTGTCGCGGGCCGTGATCGTGGCCGAGGCGGCAGCGAAATCCGGCAGCCTGATCACCGCGAAGGCGGCGCTGGACTATGGTCGCGAGGTGATGGCAGTGCCCGGGCATCCCTTCGATGCCCGCGCCTCGGGCTGCAACATCCTGATCCGGGATGGGGCCATTCTGGTGCGCGGCACCTCGGACGTGCTGGAGGCTCTGGGCGCGCCGACGCGGCCCGAGCCCGAGGTCCGGCTGCCGGTCCTGCCGGGACCCGAGGCCGCGCAGCGCCCGTTGAAAGAGGTTGCGCTACTGCACTCCATGATCCTGTCGCGGCTTGGCCCCAGCCCCCTGGCCGAGGACCAGTTGGTCCGCGACCTGAAGGTGACGCCCGCCGAACTTGCACCGGAGCTTCTGAACCTGGAGCTTGAAGGGCGGATCGCCCGGCAGCCCGGAGGCCTTCTGGCCCGGATCGACTGACGTCCGGGGTTCAATCGCGGGCGTTCCTGCGTGTCGAAGGTAACCGAAAACGGCCCCTGTAGCGGCGGCAGGTGGTCGCTGGTGCGCCCGGTTGACAAGCAGGCAGCTTCGCCCACATGGTGCCGCCCCATTCGCAAGGCCTTTGGAGTTCGGGTACACCATGCCAGTCGTTGTCGTCGAATCCCCCGCCAAGGCAAAGACGATCAACAAGTATCTCGGCCCCGATTTCACCGTTCTTGCCTCTTACGGCCATGTCCGCGACCTGCCGGCGAAGGACGGGTCGGTCGACACCGAGCATGGCTTCGACATGCAGTGGGAAGTGGCGCCCGAATCGAAGAAGCATGTCCGCGCGATCGCCGAGGCGCTGAAATCCGACGACACGCTGATCCTTGCGACCGACCCTGACCGCGAGGGTGAGGCGATCAGCTGGCACCTGAAAGAAGCGCTGTCCTCGAGTCTGAAGAAGGGCAAGAAGGTTGCCCGGGTGACCTTCAACGCGATCACCAAGGATGCGGTCACGAAGGCGATGAAGGAACCGCGCGAGGTCGATCAGGCGCTGGTCGAGGCCTACCTCGCCCGCCGTGCGCTGGACTATCTGGTGGGCTTCACGCTGTCGCCCGTCCTGTGGCGCAAGCTTCCGGGGGCGAAATCGGCGGGGCGGGTGCAGTCGGTGTGCCTACGCCTGATCGTCGAGCGCGAGATGGAGATCGAGGCCTTCAAGGCGCAAGAATACTGGACCGTGAAAGCCGTCTTCCGCACGCCGAGAGGTCAGGAGTTCGAGGCCGGGCTGGTCACGCTTGGCGGGAAGAAGCTGCAGAAATTCGACATTCCGACCGCGACCGCGGCTGATTTGGCGGTCGCTGCTTGCACTTCTCGAACATTCAGCGTGGCGGCAGTGGAATCGAAGCCCGCCACCCGCAACCCCTGGCCGCCCTTCATGACCTCGACCCTCCAGCAGGAGGCGAGCCGCAAGTATGGCATGGGCGCCAAGCAGTGCATGAATGCCGCACAGCGCCTCTATGAGGCGGGTCACATCACCTACATGCGGACCGACGGCATCGACATGGCGCCCGAGGCGGTGATGGCCGCGCGGGACGAGATCAAGCGCCGCTTCGGCGCGGATTACGTGCCGGACAGCCCGCGCATGTACAAGAACAAGGCCAAGAACGCGCAGGAAGCGCATGAATGCATCCGCCCGACCGACATGGGCCTCGGGCCGGAAAAGATCCGGGTCGAGGATGACCAGCGCAAGCTTTACGACCTGATCTGGAAGCGCACGATCGCCAGCCAGATGGCGGCGGCGCGGCTGGAGCGGACGGCGGTCGACATTTCCAGCCCGGACGGGCAGGTGGCGTTCCGCGCGAACGGGCAGGTTATCCTCTTCGACGGCTATCTGAAGGTCTACGACCAGGGCCGCGACGACGAGGATGAGGATGAAGGCCGCCTGCCGCAGGTGATGCAGGGAGAAAAACTGGACAAGGGCGCCATCACGCCCGACCAGCACTTCACCCAGCCCCCGCCGCGCTACACCGAGGCGACGCTGGTCAAGCGGATGGAAGAACTCGGCATCGGTCGGCCATCCACCTATGCCTCGATCCTGACCACCATCGTCGACCGTGAATACGTCCGGAAGGACAAGAACCGCCTGATCCCGGAAGACAAGGGGCGGCTGGTGACGGCCTTCCTTGCGAACTTCTTCAAGCGCTATGTCGAATACGACTTCACGGCGGATCTTGAATCCGAGCTTGACGATGTCTCTGCCGGGGACCGTAACTACAAGGACGTGCTCGCGCGCTTCTGGCGCGATTTCAGTGCGGCGGTGGCGGAAACCGCTGACCTGCGCATCGGGGAAGTTCTTGAAAAGCTGGATGATTTCCTCAGCCCGCATCTTTACCCGCCGCGCGCCGACGGCAGCGATCCGCGCGTCTGCGCCACCTGCGGCACCGGGCGGCTGCATCTGAAGACGGCGCGGTCCGGCGGGGCCTTCATTGGCTGCAGCAACTATCCTGAATGCCGCTATACCCGCCCCCTGGCGGGCGATGCCGAAAGCGTCGCCTCGGATGGGCGCGTCCTTGGCCAGGACGAGAACGGGACGGAGATCAGCCTGCGGGCCGGACGTTTTGGCCCTTACGTCCAGCGGGGGGAGGCGTCGGAAGCCAACCCCAAGCCCGACCGTGCAAGCCTGCCCAAGGGCTGGTCGCCCGACACGATGACGCTGGAGCGCGCGCTGGCGCTTCTGTCGCTGCCGCGTCCGATCGGGCCGCACCCGGCGGACGGGACGCTGGTCGAGGCCGGGATCGGCCGGTTCGGGCCTTACGTGAAGCATGGGGCCGTCTACGCCAACATTCCGGACGTCGAGGAGGTCTTCACCATCGGCATGAACCGGGCGGTGGAGGTTCTGGCGCAGAAACTTGCCGGACGCAGGGGCTCTGCTGCGCCTGCGGGACCGTTGAAGGTGCTCGGCACCCACCCGGACGGGGGCGAGGTTCAGGTGATGCCGGGGAAATACGGGCCTTACGTCAAATGGGGCAAGGTGAACGCGACCTTGCCGAAAGGGGTCGAGCCCGAGGCGGTGACGCTGGACGAAGCCCTTGCGCTGATAGCCGAAAAGGCGGGCAAGGGCGGCAAGAAGGCCCCGGCCCGAAAGGCAGCAGCGAAAAAGGCGCCAACGAAGAAGGCGGCAACCAAGGCTCCGGCAAAGAAGGCAGCCGCCGGGAAGGCCGCACCGAAGAAGACGGCCGTCGCCGAAGGGCCGGACGTCGTGGAAGACATCTGAACCTAAACGCAGGGCTATCGCAGCCCGTCAGCTTCCGCGCGGGTTGAGAAGCTTGGCCATCAGCCCGGCGGTGCGGATGAGGCCGAGGTTGCGGCCGTTTTCCTGAACGACCATCTCGGTCACCCCGCCCGACATCATTGCCATGATGTCCTTGACCGGGGTTTCCGCGTCAAGCTTGCGCGCCGCCGGGTTTTCGCCTGGCTCCATCACGTCCCGCGCGGTCAGGACCGAAAGCGGGTTCATGTGGGCGACGAAATCGGCGACGTAATCGCTGATCGGGTTGGCGATGATCTCGCGCGCGGTGCCGCATTGGACGATCCGGCCGCCTTCCATCAGGGCGATCCGGTTGCCGATCTTGAACGCCTCATCAAGGTCGTGGCTGACGAAGATGATCGTGCGCTTCAGCGTGCGCTGGAGGTCCAAAAGCTCGTCCTGCAGCTTTGACCGGATCAGGGGGTCGAGGGCCGAGAAGGGCTCGTCCATCAGAAGGATCGGCGCATCGGTCACAAAGGCGCGGGCCAGGCCAACCCGTTGCTGCATGCCGCCGGACAGGTCACCCACCTTCCGGTCGGCCCATTGCGTCAGATTGACCAGCGCCAGCTGCTCATCGACCTTGGCCTTGCGCTGTTCCGGGCTTTGGCCTGCGAGTTCGAGCCCCAGGCCCACGTTCTCGCGCACTGTGCGCCAGGGCAGAAGGCCGAACTGCTGGAAGACCATCGCGATGGCCTCGCGCCGGACGCGCAGAAGCTCGGCGGGCGTGCATTTCGTCACGTTCGCCGAGCGTTCCCCGTCATTGACGGTCACCGACCCGCGCACAACCGGGTTCAGCCCGTTCACGGCGCGCAAGAGGGTGGACTTGCCGGAACCGGAAAGGCCCATCAGCACCAGGATCTCACCCTTGGCCACGGTAAGCGAGCAGTCATGGACGCCCAGGATCTGGCCGGTGGCGGCCTGGATCTCGGCCCTGCTTTGGCCCTTGTCCATCAGGGGCAGGGCGCGTTCGGGGTGGTCGCCGAAGACGATCGAAACGCGGTCGAAGATGACCGCCGGTTTCTCAGTTGCGGTGTCGGTCATCGCGAAACTCTCAGCATGCGGTCGAGGAGGATGGCCACCACCACGATGATGAAGCCGGATTCGAACCCGAGTGCGGTGTTGACGCTGTTCAGCGCCCGCACCACCGGCACGCCAAGGCCGTTCGCGCCGACGAGTGCGGCGATGACGACCATGGAGAGCGACAGCATGATAGTCTGGTTCAGCCCGGCCATGATCTGCGGGAAGGCATAGGGCAGCTCGACCTTCCACAGCCGCTGTTTCGGCGTGGCGCCAAAGGCCGTTGCTGCCTCAAGGAGCGCCTGCGGGGTGGACGAGACGCCCAGGTGAGTCAGCCGGATCGGCGCGGGCAGGACGAAGATCACCGTGGCGATCAGGCCCGGCACCATGCCAAGACCGAAGAATACGATGGCCGGGATCAGATAGACGAAGGTCGGCAGGGTCTGCATCAGATCGAGGACCGGCACCATGGCGCGGTAAAGCCGGGGGCGGTGCGCGGCAGCGATGCCGATCGGCACGCCGAGGCCCATGCAGACGACACAGGCGGAGAGGATCAGGGTCAGGCTTTCGGTGGTTTCCTCCCAGTAACCCTGGTTCAGGATGAAGAGAAAGCCGATCACCACGCCGAGGCAGACCTTCCAGTTCCGCTGCAGAAACCAGGTCAGGGCGACAAAAAGGGCAATGATGATAAGGGGGTGAGGGGTTTGCAGCAGCCAAAGGATGCCGTCGATCATCCATTCCAGCACGGCGGAGATCGCATCGAACACCCCGCCAAGGTTGTCGTTCATCCAGTCGAAGGCTGCTTTCGCGGCCTTGCCTACCGGGATCTTGTAGTCAGTCAGCCAGTCCATTCCGCCCCCCGCGCGAGGAGAAAGGCCCCAGCTTTCGCCGGGGCCCCGTTATCACTGCAGGGCAGCAGCAACCGCTGCCTTGGCATCACCGCCGTCCTTGGTGGTCACGCCTTCGAGCCATGGCTCCCAGGTGGCGGGGTTGGCGGCAAGCCAGGCCTTCGCGGCATCGCGCGGATCGGCACCGTCGTTCAGGATCGCGCCCATGATCTCGTTTTCCATCGGAAGCGAGAAGACAAGGTTCTGCAGCAGCTTGCCGGTGTTCGGGCATTCCGTGACATAGCCGGCACGGGTGTTGGTCGCGACGATCGCGCCCCCGAAGTTCGGGCCGAAATAGTCATCTCCGCCCGAGAGGTAGGTCATCTTGAAGTTGGCGTTCATCGGGTGCGGTTCCCAGCCAAGGAAGACGATCGGGCGACCATCCTCGGTGGCTTTGGCGACCTCGGCCAGCATCCCCTGTTCCGAGCTTTCGACAACCTCGAAGCCGTCAAGGCCGAAGGGGCCAGAGGCGATCATGTCGATGATCAGGCGGTTGCCGTCGTTACCGGGCTCGATCCCGTAGATCTTGCCTTCAAGCGCATCCTTGTGCGCCGCAATGTTGCTGAAGTCGGTGATTCCCAGGGCCGCGCCGGCCTCGTTGGTGGCGAGCGTGTACTTCGCGCCTTCAAGATTGGTGCGGATCGTCTCGACGGTGCCAGCATCGCGGTAGGGGGCGATGTCGGCCTCCATCGTCGGCATCCAGTTGCCGAGGAAGACGTCGACGTCGCCTTCGGCAAGGCCGGTGTAGGTGACCGGAACCGACAGGACTTTTGTCTCGGTCTCATACCCAAGCGCCTCGAGGACCAGAGTCGTCGCGGCGGTGGTGGCGGTGATGTCGGTCCAGCCGACATCTGAGAACACCACCTTGTCGCAGCCTTCGGCAAAGGCGGAGCCCGCCAGGGCGAAGGTTACGGCGGTGGTGAGTAGAGTGGAACGGACGGACATGGATTCTCCCCGTGGTTTTTTGTTGATTGACGAGTCAATAAACTTCGTGCTGATACGGTCTGGCAAGCATTTTCTGGGGCCGCGCCGATGCCGAAGCTTGGGATGGAGCCTATCCGCAAGGAAGCCCTTGTCAAAGCCACGATTTTCGAGATCGGGCGCACAGGTTCGTTAGACGTCACCGTAAGCCAGATTGCCAGGCGGGCAGGCATGTCGAGCGCGCTGGCGCATCATTACTTCGGCTCGAAAGAAGACATGTTCCTTGCGGCGATGCGCCATATCCTGACGCTCTACGGGGCCGAGGTGCGCGGTGCGCTGGCGGCTGCCGAGGGGGCTGACGGGCGGATCAAGGCGATTCTGCGCGCCTCGTTCAGCCCGGGAAACTTCCGGCGCGAGGCGGTCAGCGCCTGGCTGAACTTCTGGGTGCTGGCGCAGTCGGTGCCCGAGGCCAAGCGCCTGCTCGCGGTCTATCAGGGGCGGCTGAAGTCGAACCTGATCGCGGCGCTGCGCCCGCTGGCGGGGGACCGGGCGCCGGATATTGCCGCATCGCTTGGTGCACTGATCGACGGGCTTTACCTGCGCGAAGTCCTGAAGTCGGGGCCGCCGGACGGTGCTGCCGCCGTGGCGTTGGCGCTGCGGCACCTTGAAGCCGAACTGGTGCGGGGGGCCTGATGCACGCGGATTATGTGATTGTCGGCGCAGGGTCGGCGGGGTGTGCGATGGCCTACCGGCTGGCCGAGGCCGGGCGGCGCGTGACGGTCATCGAGCACGGCGGGTCGGACGCGGGTCCGTTCATCCAGATGCCCGGGGCGCTGAGCTATCCGATGAACATGGGCATCTACGACTGGGGCTTTGCGACCGAACCCGAGCCGCACCTCGGTGGGCGGCGGCTGGCGACGCCGCGCGGAAAGGTCATCGGCGGGTCATCCAGCATCAACGGGATGGTCTATGTCCGCGGCCATGCGCGGGACTTCGACACCTGGGCCGAGCTGGGGGCGGATGGCTGGTCCTATGCCGCCGTGCTGCCCTACTTCAAGCGGATGGAGCAGTCGCACGGTGGCTCGGGCGCCGAGTTCCGGGGCACCGACGGGCCGCTGCACATCTCGCGCGGGGCACGGGAGAACCCGCTTTTCGACGCCTTCATCGAGGCCGGGCGGCAGGCGGGATATCCTGTCACGCACGACTACAACGGCCAGCAGCAAGAGGGCTTCGGCCCCTTCGAGGCCACGATCTGGAAGGGCCAGCGCTGGTCGGCGGCGAATGCCTATCTGAAGCCCGCGATGGCTGGCGGCAATGTGCAGATCGCCCACGGCTTCGCCCGCCGCGTGGTGATGGAGGGGACCCGTGCCGTCGGCGTCGAGATCGAGACGCGGGGCGAGAGGCGGGTGATCCGGGCGGGCAGGGAGGTCATCCTTGCCGCGTCTTCGATCAACACGCCGAAGCTTCTGATGCTGTCCGGGATCGGTCCCGGCGCGCATCTGCAGGAACATGGCGTGCCGGTGGTCGCCGACCGGAAGGGCGTCGGGGCGAACCTGCAGGATCACCTCGAGATCTACATGCAGTTCGCGGCCGCCCAGCCGATCACCCTTTACAAGTACTGGAATCTCTGGGGCAAAGCCTGGGTCGGGGCGCAGTGGCTGTTGACCGGGAAGGGCCCCGGCGCCTCAAACCAGTTCGAGGCCTGCGCCTTCATCCGGTCAAGGGCAGGGATCGAATATCCCGACATCCAGTATCACTTCCTGCCGATCGCGGTGCGGTATGATGGGAAGGCCGTGGCAGCAGGCCACGGGTTCCAGGCGCATGTCGGCCCGATGCGGTCGAAGTCGCGCGGGGCGGTCAGCTTGCGGTCGGGCAACCCGGCCGACGCGCCAGTGATCCGCTTCAACTACATGTCGCATCCCGACGACTGGGAAGAGTTCCGCACCTGCATCCGCCTGACTCGTGAAATCTTCGGGCAGGCGGCGATGAAGCCGCATGTGAAGGCCGAGCTTCAACCGGGGCCGGGCGTCGAGACCGACGCCGAGATCGACGCCTTCATCCGCGAGCACGCCGAAAGCGCCTATCATCCCTGCGGGACGGCGCGGATGGGGCGGGCGTCGGACCCGATGGCAGTCGTCGACCCCGAGTGCCGGGTGATCGGCGTCGAAGGGCTGCGGGTCGCGGATTCGTCGATCTTCCCGCAGGTGACGAACGGCAACCTCAATGCGCCTTCGATCATGGTGGGCGAGAAGGCCGCGGACCACATCCTTGGCCGCCAGCCCCTGCCGGCGTCGAACCTTGAACCTTGGATCAACCCGAACTGGCGCACCGCACAGCGCTAGACTTGATCCGGGTCAATGCAGGGTGGGGCCCCGTCTTCTACAATTGGCGTGACAGTCAAGAAGGAGACAGGCATGTCGAACACCCCGCACACGCTGCACGACGAATTCCCGGCAGAGGCGCAGAAGATCAGCGCGCTCAAGGCCGCGGATCCGCATTTCGCCCGGCTTCTGGTCGAGTACGACGCGGTGAACGACAAGGTGCATCGGTCGGAAATGCGGCTGGACCTGTTGACCGAGGAAGAGGAAGAGCATCTGCGCAAGTCCCGGTCGCGGCTGAAGGACCAGATCGCGGCGGCCTTGCGCAAGTGACGCTCGTCGTGCGCCTTCGGCTTCTCCTCGCGGCCGAGGAAGACCGAAGGGAACGACGAGGAATCAGCCGATTTCGTAGGGCAGCACGTCCCGGGCGTTGGGGTTGATCTTCAGCCTGCCTTCCAGCGGCGGGACCGAGCGCTGGTGGCAGTTCACCCGCTCGCAGATCCGGCAGGAGATGCCGATGGGCTCGAACCGGCCTTTCAGGTCAAGCCCGTCGGAATAGACAAGCTGCGGGGCGTGCTGCACCTCGCAGCCCAGCCCGATTGCATAGCGCCGGACGGGGGCAAGGTAGGCCCCCGCCGGTTTCGACACGTCGCGCGCAAGGCACAGGTAGCGCACGCCGTCCGGCGTCTCGGCCAGCTGGCGCAGGAACTGCCCGGGCGTCTCAAAGGCCTGGTGGACGTTCCACAAGGGGCAGGCGCCGCCGAAGCGGGCGAATTGCAGCCGGGTCGAGGAGTGGCGTTTGGTGATCGTTCCGGCCTGGTCGACGCGGACGAAGAAGAAGGGGATACCCTTCGCGCCCGGGCGTTGCAGGGTGGAAAGCCGGTGACCCACCTGTTCGATTGACGCGCCGAAAATGTCGGCCAGCCGCTCAAGGTCGTGGCGCACCTCCTGTGCTGCGGCAAGAAAGGCGCGGTAGGGCAGCAGGGCCGCCCCGGCGAAATAGTTGGCCAGCCCGATCTTCGCGATCTCGCGCGCCTCGTCGGTGGAAAAGCGTGCTAGGTCGAGCGTCGCCTCCAGAAGGTCGTTCTGGGTCAGTAGGGCGATCTGGTGCAGAAGCTGGAACCGCTGCGACGGACCCGAGGCGCGGGCCGAGATGTCCAGCCTGCGCGCGCTGGGATCGTAATGGCGCAAAGGTGCGGTGCCCGAATAGTGCAGGCTGATCCCTGCCCGTTTCAGCAGGTCCTGCGCCAGGACTTCGACGGGTTTCCCGTTGGTCGAGGTGGCAAAGTGTTCGGCTGCCCGGTCGATGGCATCAAGGTAATTGTCGCAGTAATGGAAGAAGTCCCGGACTTCTTCCCAAGCGGAAGGTCGCAGGGCTGCATCCTCTCGCCCCAGCGCCTCGTCAAGCGAGGCAAGGCGTTCATGGGTCTGCCGGTAGGCCCGGTGCAGGTTCAGGAACGCACGCGCCAGGGCAGGGGCGTTCGACGCCGCCAGGCGCAGGTCCGCGACCGGCGGCGTGGCCGAGGTGAAGACCGGATCCGCCAGAGCCTCGCGCATATCGGTGACAAGACGCTCGCTTTCGCCGACGGTCAGTTCGGTGACATCGAGGCCGAACTCCTGCGCCAGCGCCAGCACCACGGCGGCGCTGACGGGGCGGTGGTTGTTCTCCATCTGGTTAAGATAGGGCAACGAGACCGAAAGCTTGTCGGCAAAGGACTTCTGGGTCAGTCCCAGTCGGCTGCGGATCTCGCGCAGCTTTACTCCGGCATAAAGCTTCTGGGTTGCCATTCCTGTCCCCTTTGCAAAAGGGACGTTGGCTTTGCAAAAACGTGCCGTCAAGCGCCGATCTGCCGGGCGCGGCGCATGACGAAAAGGGTTGCGATCACAGAGGCCACCGAAGAGGCCAGCATCAGAAGGATCAGCGGCATCTCGGTCGCTCCGGGGCCGAGAAGCACCCCGGCGACCGCCGCCAGCGCCGCCCCGCCGCCGATCAGGATCGCGCCGCCAAGGCCCGAGGCTGTTCCGGCAAGCTCCGGGCGGACCGAAAGCATCCCCGCGTTCGCGTTCGGCAGGCAAATGCCGTTTCCAAGGCCCATGAAGATCGTCAGGCCGAAGAACACGACCGGGCCAGACAGGCCCGCAACTGTCAGCAGAGCCAGCACAGCAAGGCCAAACGTGGTGACCAGCGTGCCGATCAGGATCATCTGGTTCATGCCGACCCTGACGGAATAGCGACCGGCCAGGAAATTGCCGACCGCATAGCCGATTGCGGTCAATGCGAACAAAGCGCCCACTTCGGTCGAGCTAAGCCCGAACACCTTGTCGCCGACATATGGGGCGCCTCCCAGGAAGGCGAAGAAGCAGCCAGAGGCAAAGGCCGCTGCCAGCGTGTAGCCCCAGAATCGCCGCGAGGCGAGCAGGGTCGGATAACTGCGGACCTGCGCGACAAGGCTGACGTCGCGAAGTTCCGCCGTCTCGCCAAGATCGGCCCAAACCAGCGCCAGCACGGCGATTCCGGCGACAAGAAGCAAGGCAAAGCTCGCACGCCAGCCGAAGGCATCATCAAGAAGACCGCCGATCACCGGGCCGATCATCGGCACAAGGCTCATTCCCATCGTGACATAGCCGATCATGCTGGCCGCCTGCGCGTCGGCGACCATGTCGCGGACCACCGCCCGGGACAGGACCATGCCCGAGGCAATAACCGCCTGCGCCATCCGGAAGATCAGGAAGACCGTGGCATTCGGCGCAAGAAGCGTGCCTACGGTGGCGAAAAGAAACAGGATCAGAGATCCGATCAGCACCTTCCGGCGTCCATAGCGGTCGGAAATCGGGCCGATCACGATCTGCAGCGCGGCCGAAAGCGCCAGATAGAGGGCGACCGATTGCTGCATCAGGCCATAAGGCACGCCGAAATAGGCGGCCATTCCCGGCAACGATGGTAGGAATATGTTCATCGTCAGAGCCGACAGGCCCGCAAGGAGGATCAGCGTGACGATCTTGGGAGGGGTCGTCCGGTCAAGAAAACGGGGAGAAGTCGGCTCGCTCATTGCTGAGGACTAAGCCTCCATTCGGTCGGAGTCCAGCATCCGCCCGCGATGTCCGCAAGGTCGCAAATCGCAAAAATGGGGGCAACCAGAAGCTTGCGCCGCCGGCTGCCCCCAGATGGGCCGATGCGACCCGAAAGGCATGTCGTCCAATGCTCCTTGAAAAAACGTGAAACCCGCAATCAGGCCGGCACGCCGCCTTGCGCGACCGTCACGGGCGCTTTTGCCCAGATCCGGGGGGCCGGGGCGCGCGCCGCGCGGGTCGTTACCGTTTGCGGTTCGGCAAAGGTAACCGCAGTCTTCTGGGCAGTCCTTGCCAGCACATGTCCGGTAACACGGTGAGGGGCAGCCGCCTGATCAGCGGAAATCTTCTGCCCGGGCAGGACCACGATGCCGATGTCGTCAAGCAGGTGCGGCGAGGTCTCCCACATGCAGATGAGGGACCGTTCGTAATCGCGCGCTGCCTTGCGCGCCTTGATGGTCTCGCGGATCGACGCGGGCAGCAGGCGCATCGGCCAGGAAGCCCGCATCGGCGCCGGAGCGGTCTTGAGGTGGTGGGCGAGATCGTCGTTCAGGATTTCCGGCCCGTTGTCCTGGCCGACCAGCGACGTCATGATGACATTACCGTTGCAGAAGGGAAGCATGGCGGGTCTCCGTAGGGTGGGTTTCGGTTCGTCTTGAACTGATGTTCCCTCATCTTGCGAGCCGTTGCTGTTCCCTAGGTAACGCTGGCCGCATCCCCCCGCATGAACATCCTCGAAATGCGCATTGGCGATGTTCCCTGGACACGACGCGCACAGGACCCGCAGGCATTACTCTGCCGGCAGTCTGGGTCTCGACGGGAGAAAAGACTTTGACTCGGTCCCGGAATAGGCCCGGCGCCCGGCCATCAGTTCAAGATGGCATCAGGTCCACTTGTGAAAAATGAAGAAGGCCCCGGTGGCGATGAAGCCGAAGCCCACAAGGTGGTTCCAGGTCAAGGGCTCTTTCAGGTACAGAACCGAAAACACCGCGAAGACCGAAAGCGTGATGACTTCCTGAATGGTCTTCAGCTCTGCTGCCGAGAAATGGCCGTGGCCGATCCGGTTCGCGGGCACCATCAGGCAGTATTCGAAGAATGCGATTCCCCAGCTGACAAGGATCACCGTGATCAACGCGGATTCCTTGAATTTCAGGTGCCCGTACCAGGCAAAGGTCATGAAAATGTTGGAGGCGAGAAGGAGGCCGATGGTGATGACCGGGACGGGAAGTGACAACATGGAGACCTCGGGTTCAGGGCCCGTTCTGGATAGAAGCTGTCGCATCGCAGCACCAGAGTTTCGCAATTTCGCAATTTGATCACAGTACTTTCAAAGACGTTTGCAAATTTTCTCATTCCTGCTTCTTTCGTTTTGTGGCTTCCCCTAGATTGGCCCCGCCATCGGTCATGGGGGGAACGATGAAGGACATCCTGGAACAACTTGAAGCACGCCGTGCCGTCGCCCGCGCCGGGGGCGGGGAAAAGCGCGTCGCGGCCCAGCATGGCAAGGGCAAGCTGACCGCGCGGGAACGGATCGAGCTTCTGCTCGACGAAGGCAGCTTCGAAGAGTTCGACATGTTCGTCGCCCACCGCTGCACCGATTTCGGCATGGACGGGGAACGCCCGCCGGGGGATGGCGTCGTCACCGGCTGGGGAACTGTCAACGGCCGCATGGTCTATGTCTTCGCGCAGGACTTCACGGTCTTTGGCGGCTCGGTTTCCGAAACCCACGGTGCCAAGATCTGCAAGATCATGGACATGGCGATCCAGAACGGGGCGCCCGTCATCGGGATCAACGATTCCGGCGGTGCCCGCATCCAGGAAGGCGTCGGTTCGCTTGCGGCCTATGGCGAGGTCTTCCAGCGCAACGTGATGGCAAGCGGCGTGGTGCCGCAGATCAGCCTGATCATGGGCCCCTGCGCCGGCGGCGCGGTCTATTCGCCCGCGATGACGGACTTCATCTTCATGGTGAAGGACTCCTCCTACATGTTCGTCACCGGCCCCGACGTGGTGAAGACCGTGACCAACGAACAGGTGACAGCAGAGGAACTGGGCGGCGCCAGCACCCACACCCGCAAATCCTCCGTTGCCGATGGCGCCTTCGAGAACGATGTCGAGGCGCTGGCCGAAACGCGCCGCCTGATCGACTTCCTGCCGCTGAACAACCGCGAAAAGGCACCGGTGCGGCCCTTCTTCGACGATCCCGCGCGGGTCGAGATGTCGCTGGACACGCTTGTTCCCGACAACCCGAACCAGCCCTATGACATGAAAGAGCTGATCGTGAAGATCGCCGACGAGGGCGACTTCTTCGAGATCCAGCGCGATTTCGCCGGCAACATCATCACTGGCTTCATCCGGCTGGAAGGGCAGTCCGTGGGGGTCGTGGCAAACCAGCCGATGGTCCTCGCCGGATGCCTTGACATCGACAGCAGCCGCAAGGCCGGACGGTTCGTGCGGTTCTGCGATGCCTTCGAAATCCCGATCCTGACGCTTGTCGACGTGCCCGGTTTCCTGCCCGGCGTCAGCCAGGAATACGGCGGTGTGATCAAGCACGGAGCGAAGCTGCTCTTTGCCTATGCCGAGGCGACGGTTCCCAAGGTCACCGTCCTGACCCGCAAGACCTATGGCGGGGCCTATGTCGTGATGTCGTCCAAGCACCTCCGCGGCGATTTCAACTATGCCTGGCCGACGGCCGAGGTCGCGGTGATGGGCGCCAAAGGCGCGGTCGAGATCCTTTATCGCAGCGAACTCGGCGAGCCCGACAAGATCGCCCAGCGGGTCAAGGACTATGAGGACCGCTTCGCCAACCCCTTCGTGGCAGCCGAAAAGGGCTTCATCGACGAGGTGATCATGCCCCATTCGACCCGCCGCCGTGTCGCCCGCGCCTTCGCCGCCCTGCGGTCGAAGAAGCAGGCCAATCCCTGGAAGAAGCACGACAACATTCCGCTTTAGGTTCCGATGCACGCGCGCGCCTCCTCACGTCTTGCGGTCTTTCTGGCGGCCACGTCGGCGCTTGCCGCCTGTCAGGAGGACGCGCCTGCCGAAGGTTCCATTGCGGTCCCCTCCGGCCGCAACGTCCAGCCGCTGGACGTGATCACCAATGTGCCCGGCACGGCGGGCGCCGCCGCGCGGTTTCGCTTTGTCGTTCCGGGTCTCGACGAGGATGATCTCGAGGCTTCCGCGGCCGACATGCAGGCGCTTTGCGATGATCATGCCATCCCGCTGACGGTCGGAATGGTGCCTGTGCCGCAGCAGATCATCATCACCCTGATGGCGTCCGAGGTTCCTTTCGGCCAGCCTTCTCCTGATGTCGTCCAGTTCTTCGAGACCTACGGGGTCGAGGACGGCGCTTGCGTGGTGGAGCCCTTCTGATGCGTGCTGCACCGGAAATGCACAGAATGTCCCGTTACCGTGCCTTCAGCACACCACGGGCCGCGAATGTGACAAGGGCCTGTTGCCCTTCATCACGCGCTTCGCTATGGGTGGCGGCAGGCCGGCCAAGTTCGGCCACGTTCCGTAAACCGCGCTTCGGCACCGGATTGGTGTCAGCGCAACAAGAAGAATGGAGTCGAGGATGTCGAAGAGCGCTCAGATCGTTCTGGTCATGGCTGTCGCCGCTGTCATGGCGGCTTGCGCCCCGAAAGCGCCGGAGCCTGCACCGGAAATCACCGTCGAGCCGACCGAAACCGGCAAGTACAAGTAATCTGACGGCGCGGGCCTGGCGGCCATCGCCAGCCGGGCCCGCACCTTTCCCCGGCCTCCCGCACAGCGGTCCGAGGCAGTTTTTCCAACCATCATCGGCAGGCTCGCTGCGCCTTTCTGGCACGGTTTCGGCTGATCTGGCCTTCGGTCCTGCAAGGAGCCAAGCCAGATGCTGAAGCACCGCGGCTTTCCGGGGCGCATGCCCGGAACCGATTTCCAGTTCACGATCCGCCGCGCCAACGTCAAGGAAGGCGCGACCAGGCTGATCCGGCGCGAGCGGTTCAAGGACCGCAAGCATGTCGACCGTCTGGCCGACCAGACCTTCATGGCCGCCCTCTGGCAGCATTTCGGTGCCGAACCCTTCGAACGCGGCAATCTCGACGCCGGCCGCCTCTCCTGGCTGTTCGGGCGTGAGGTTGTGCCGGCCGAAGATCCTTTCGACCCCGCCTCCTATGACGCGCTTCTGCGCATCGACGTGAAGCGGGCCGAAGCCTCGTTTCCCGAGGTCTTCGCCGAGGATGCGCCGGTGATCGCCGGGGATGACGACGACGAGGACTCGGCATGATTTCGCCAACGCAGGGTCCGGTTCGGCAAGCTTTCGCGCAGGGTCCGCGCGACCCTGGCATGGGGTTTGCCTTGTCGGTTCCACTGGTGAATTCTTTCGGTGCTGGTCGGGCGCAGCGGCAGTCCGGGCAGCAGAAGACTGATCGCTTCCCTTCCCCTGACTTCCGGTCCGGCCCGTCCCTGGCCGGACCGTCCCCTTACCGGGGCGCAGCGGTAAGCCAGATCAAAAACCGCTTGGAAATCCCTGATTTTCCGGTAAAATCTGCCCCAATAACAACAACGCTACGAGGCAGTTCACCATGCGGAAGTCGCTTATCGTCTTCGCTCTTCTCACCACAACCCTTGCCGGCTGCATGCAGGATCCTGCGACGCGCGGCCTTGCCGGTGCAGCCGGCGGCGCGCTTATTGCCGATGCGCTGGACGAAAACATGCTTGCCGGTGCGGCCCTTGGCGGCATGGCCGGCCTTGCCACCTGCGGGATCGAACTGGGCCTGCCGCCCTGCGACACCGGCTACTGACCTGACCGCCTACGGGCGGACCACAACACCACGCAAGGCCACCCGGGCAGACCGTCCGGGTGGCCTTCGGCATTTCTGCGCCTGAGGGGGACGCCATGTTCAAGAAGATCCTGATCGCCAACCGGGGTGAGATTGCCTGTCGCGTGATCAAGACCGCGCGCAAGATGGGGATCAGGACCGTCGCGGTCTATTCGGATGCCGACCGCAACGCGCTCCATGTCCAGATGGCAGACGAAGCGGTCCACATCGGCCCGCCCCCCGCCGCGCAGTCCTACATCGTGATCGACAAGATCATGGCCGCGATTAAGGCGACGGGGGCCGAAGCCGTGCACCCCGGCTATGGCTTCCTGTCGGAAAACCGCAACTTCGCTGCCGCTCTTGAAGCCGCCGGGGTCGTCTTCATCGGCCCGCCCTCGCCGGCGATCGAGGCGATGGGCGACAAGATCACCTCGAAGAAGATCGCCCAGGAAGCGGGCGTCAGCACGGTGCCGGGCTACATGGGCCTGATCGCCGACGCGGACGAAGCGGTCAAGATCAGCCGCGAGATCGGTTATCCGGTAATGATCAAGGCCTCGGCCGGCGGTGGCGGCAAGGGCATGCGGATCGCCTGGAACGACCAGGAGGCAGCCGAGGGCTTCCAATCCTCGAAGAACGAGGCGGCGGCCAGCTTCGGCGACGACCGCATCTTCATCGAGAAATTCGTCACCCAACCCCGCCACATCGAGATCCAGGTGCTGGCCGACAAGCACGGCAACTGCGTCTACCTCCACGAACGCGAATGCTCGATCCAGCGCCGGAACCAGAAGGTCATCGAAGAGGCACCCTCGCCCTTCCTGGACGAGGCGACGCGCAAGGCGATGGGCGAACAGGCCTGCGCGCTGGCCAAGGCCGTGGGCTACACCAGCGCCGGGACGGTCGAATTCATCGTCGACGGCAACCGCAACTTCTACTTCCTCGAAATGAACACCCGCCTCCAGGTGGAGCATCCGGTCACCGAACTCATCACCGGCGTCGACCTTGTCGAACAGATGATCCGCGTCGCCAACGGCGAGCCGCTGCCCTTCAAGCAGTCAGACATCAGGATCAACGGCTGGGCGATGGAGTCACGCCTTTACGCCGAAGACCCCTACCGGAACTTCCTGCCCTCCATCGGTCGCCTCACCCGCTACCGGCCCCCGGTCGAGGGCAGGACCGACCGCGGCGGGATCGTGCGGAACGATACCGGCGTCTATGAGGGCGGCGAGATCAGCATGTTCTACGATCCGATGATCGCCAAGCTCTGCACCTGGGCCCCGACCCGGGAAGAGGCGATCGAGGAGATGCGGCTTGCACTCGACACGTTCGAGGTCGAAGGCATCGGTCACAACCTGCCCTTCGTCGGCGCGGTGATGGACCATCCGCGTTTCGTGTCTGGCAACATCACCACCGCCTTCATCGCCGAGGAATACCCCGAAGGCTTCCAGGGCGCGACGCTGGACGAGGTCACGCTGCGCCGCGTGGCGGCTGCTGCTGCTGCGATGAACCGGGTCGCGGAAATCCGGCGCACGCGCATTTCCGGCACGATGGACAACCACACTCGCCGGGTCGGCGACGACTGGATGGTCAGCCTGCAGGGCGAGGTCTATGCGGTGAAGATTGCCGCGGATCCGAATGGGTCGACCGTCACCTTCGCAGACGGGCAGGCTTTGCGCGTCGAAAGCGACTGGACGCCAGGGCAGCCCCTTGCCCGGATCTGGGTCGAGGGCGCGACGCTGGCGATCAAGGTCGGGAAGATCCCGATGGGCTTCCGGATGCGCCTCCGCGGCGCGGACCTCAAGGTCCACGTCCGCACGCCGCGCCAGCATGCGCTGGCCGGCCTCATGCTGGAAAAGGCCCCGCCGGATACCTCGAAATACCTACTCTGCCCGATGCCGGGACTGGTCGTGAAGATCAACGTGGGCGTCGGCGATGAGGTGCAGGAAGGCCAGGCACTGGCGACCGTCGAGGCGATGAAGATGGAAAACATCCTAAAGGCCGAACGCCGGGGCGTGGTGAAGGCGGTGAAGGCCAACGCGGGCGCAAGCCTCAAGGTCGACGACGTGATCCTGGAGTTTGAATGATGTCGCCCGTCGCGGCCTCCTCGTGCGACTTCGTCTTCTCGTCGGCGGTGCCGCAGCGAGGAGTAACGAAGTCATCGACGAGCGGTCGCGGATCAGCGCCCCGCCGGGTTCCGCTCCAGCATCTCTTCGCGCCGCAAGGGGAAGCGGTCGATCGCATGCACGATCTCGCGCATCGACCAGGCCGCCGGGGCGCGGCGCTTCACCTCGCCGTCCTTGTCCATCAGGACCAGCGAGAACCCGCGCGGCCTGAGGCGCTGGCGCACGGCGCTGCGCGCCTCGGGGTCGGTGTCGGTGATGACGACGACATCGCGGTCCTCAAGGCTGGCAAGATCTGCCTCGATCGCCTGCATCTGGCGACGGAAGTTCGGATCGTTCGGCGTGTCCGCAAAGACCACTACCGGGCGGCGCAGCCAGAGGAACTGGTCAAGATCGCCGATTTCGGCCGCGCTGTAGGGCCCGACGGTGAACTCCTTCGGCGCGGCCTCCTCAGCCAGGGCGGCAATGGGCAGAACGGCTGCGACGGCAAGGATATGGAAGAACTTCATGCGGCACCCCTTTGGCCCCGATATAGGGCACTGCCGCAGGAAACCCAAGGTTTTGCCGGGGCCTGACCCCCGGACAAGGATGCGAAGGACGGATTCCGATGGCGGACAAGCTTGATACCTGGGCGGCGCTGGCCGCGCGCGAGTTGAAGGGTGCGACACCCGACAGCCTGGTCTGGAACACGCTGGAAGGCATCCCCGTTAAGCCGCTCTACACCGCCGCTGACGTGGCGGGCCTGCCGCAGCTGGACGAGGTGCCCGGCGTCGCCCCCTTCACGCGCGGGGTCCGCGCCACGATGTATGCGGGCCGCCCTTGGACGATCCGGCAGTACGCCGGTTTCTCCACCGCTGAGGAATCGAACGCCTTCTTCCGCAAGGGCCTTGCCGCCGGCCAGCAGGGTGTGTCGGTCGCCTTCGACCTTGCCACCCACCGGGGCTATGACTCTGACCATCCGCGCGTCCTTGGCGATGTCGGCAAGGCGGGGGTGGCCATTGACAGCGTCGAGGACATGAAGATCCTCTTCGACGGCATCCCCCTGGAAAAGATCAGCGTTTCCATGACGATGAATGGCGCGGTGATCCCGATCCTCGCCAGCTTCATCGTGGCTGGCGAAGAGCAGGGCGTGTCCCGCGCGGCCCTGTCCGGGACGATCCAGAACGACATCCTTAAAGAGTTCATGGTGCGGAACACCTACATCTATCCGCCCGAACCCTCGATGCGGATCGTGGCCGACATCATCGAATACACCGCAAAAGAGATGCCGAAGTTCAACTCCATCTCGATCTCCGGCTACCACATGCAGGAGGCCGGGGCGAACCTGGTGCAGGAACTCGCCTTCACCCTCGCCGACGGCAAGGAATACGTGAAGACCGCCATTGCGCGCGGGATGGACGTGGACGACTTCTCTGGAAGGCTGTCGTTCTTCTTCGCCATCGGGATGAACTTCTTCATGGAGGCGGCAAAGTTGCGCGCCGCGCGGATGCTCTGGCACCGGATCATGGCGGGCTACGGGGCGAAGAAGGACTCAAGCTTGATGCTCCGCACCCATTGCCAGACCTCGGGCGTGTCCTTGCAGGAACAGGATCCCTGGAACAACGTGATCCGCACGGCTTACGAGGCGATGTCGGCGGTCCTTGGCGGCACCCAAAGCCTCCACACCAACGCCCTCGACGAGGCGATTGCCCTTCCGACCGAGTTCAGCGCCCGGATTGCCCGCAATACCCAGTTGATCCTGCAGGAAGAGACCGGGATCACCCATGTCGTCGACCCCCTCGCCGGCAGCTATTATGTCGAGGCGCTGACGGACAGGCTCGCCTCCGAAGCCTGGAAGCTGATCGAAGAGGTCGAGGCGATGGGGGGCATGACGAAGGCGGTGGCCTCTGGCATGCCCAAGCTGCGGATCGAGGAGACTGCGGCCCGGCGGCAGGCGAAGATCGACCGGGGCGACGAGGTGATCGTCGGGGTCAACAAGTACCGCAAGGATCAGGAAGACCCGATCGACATCCGCGACATCGACAACATCGCCGTGCGTGAGGCGCAGATCGCCCGGCTGAAGTCGATCCGCGCCAGCCGGGATGAGGCCGCCGTGCAGGCCACGCTGGCCGAACTGACCCGGCGCGCAGGCGAGGGCGGGAACCTTCTGGAAGCAGCCATCGAAGCCGCCCGCGCGCGGGCCACGGTCGGGGAGATCTCGGACGCCATGGAAAAGGTATTCGGCCGCCACCGGGCGGAAGTGAAGACGCTCGCCGGGGTCTATGGCGCCGCCTACGAGGGCGACCAGGGCTTTGCCCGCATCCAGAAGGACGTCGAGGCCTTCGCCGAGGCCGAGGGTCGACGCCCCCGGATGCTGGTGGTGAAGATGGGCCAGGATGGCCACGACCGGGGGGCGAAGGTCATCGCCACGGCCTTCGCCGACATCGGGTTCGATGTCGACGTGGGACCCTTGTTCCAGACGCCCGAGGAAGCCGCCCAGGATGCCATCGACAACGATGTCCATGTGATCGGCATCTCGTCCCAGGCGGCGGGGCACAAGACGCTGGCCCCGAAGCTGATCGAGGTCCTGAAGGCCCGGGGGGCGGGGGATATCCTCGTCATCTGCGGCGGGGTCATTCCGCAGCAGGACTATGATTTCCTGAAGGCCGCCGGCGTGAAGGCGATCTTCGGGCCGGGGACGAACATCCCCGAGGCGGCGAAAGAGATCCTGGACCTGATCAGGGCGGCGCGGGCGTAAGGTGTCCACGGTGGACAATCCTGGACTTGTCAATCTTTGCAACAGGTTAGGATCTTCTGTAAGGGTTTCGTTAACCCCCTGCGAGACCTGCCGTTCCTATCTGCCGATGTGTTCCAGCACCAGTTCGGTCGTATCGCTGGCTGTGATACCGTCTGCGCTGCCGCGGCCTTCCCAAGCGTAGCTGAAGATCTTCGGATGCGATCCGGGCTTCATGAGCCTGAGGTTGAAGACCGATCCCGCCCGTTCCCGGCTGTGGGCGATTTCCCAAAGCACGGCCGCGGAATCCTGTTCAAGGGGACCGTAGTCCTCGATGTTGATGACTTCGGTCATCTGCAGGGGCCGTATGCTCAGTTCGACCCTGAGCGGTCGGCGGTCTTCGCGAAACTCAAGGTTGCGCAACCGTGCCATCAGCGGGCCCTTGATGTTTACCGAAGCCAGCTTGTCGTCCGTGAAGGGATCTACATAGGTCACGCTGTGCGATGTCGGCCCAGCCTCGCCTTCCAGAAGGTAACTTGTGTAGCCGGCATCGGTGAAGCTTAGCCGGATCGGCACGTCGATGGTGTATTCTGCCGTGCCGTACACCCCCGCCTCGTCCTCCCAGCGTCCGGATGCCCTGACGGTCAGCTTGTAGCGCCCGCAGCGTTCCATCGCGGCGCGGATGGCCGCCACCATCGCCGGGTCGAGCGCTTCGTCACCTCCCCCCATGCCAAGCAGCGCCCGCATCCGTTCGTAAAGGATGCCGAACTTGACCAGAACCGTCAGATCCCCGCTGGCAAGGCAGACCTGCAGCGCTTCTTCCAGACAACTCATGACCCGCGCGTTCATGATCCCGGCCACCCGGTCCAGGGCTTCGGACCCCGTGTCCACGCCGAACAGCGCGGTGATCCGCTCGGCCCCGATGATCTCGTTCAGCGCGTTGGTGATATCGCTGCATCGCGCGCCCGGACGGTTGGCAATGGCAGTCTGCCCGGCCTCGATCGCGCGCCTGCCCTCGACCAACAGGTTGACGACCGCGTCCATGCTGGCCCGGCCCGCATTGACTTCGCGCAAAAGCAGCGCTGCCTGCGTCCTGAGCCGGTCAAGCAGGGATGCCTGCTTCCAGCGGTCAAGCTGCAGGTTCACCTGGTCGGCAAGGCTGACGCCCGCACCCGAGAAATGGTCGATCGAAAGGGTGATGCGGTCGCTTTCAAGGCCCGGAATGTGCAGGAACGCGTCCGAGCCGGTCCCGTAGAACCCCCAGTGCAGCCGGTTTTCGACCGGGATCGGGGTTGCCGGCCTGATCTCGAGCGTGGCTGTCCGGGCAAGTTGAAGCCCGTCCGGTTCAAGCAGCACGCCGACAAGGGCCCCGGTCCCTTCGGGCAACCCGGAGGTGCCGGAAATCGGCGTGGCGGTGATCCGGGTGTCGGTCAGGAGCGCACCTTCCGGAAAGGTCAGGAGAAACTGGTCCCCAGCCGCATTGCGAAGGTCAAGCGAGCCCCCGCTGGTTCCGATTACCGCTGACGCAGCGGCGCCTTCATCGGTCGTGACGGCAAGGTCCAGCGGCGCGGGTGGCGTAGAAAACAGGGCCTTGATGTCAGTGACAGTCTCGGCCCCTGCGGCCAGCGGCAGAAGCAACAGGAACAGCCGGAATGCCCACATGGAATCGTCTCCCCCTGAAATGGCGGGGAGATTAGCACGGCCGATCTAGAGGTCTATCTCGCCGTTCGGGCCGGGAACGGGCGTGTCCGGCAGGCGGGGCAGGGGCACGAGGGGTGTCGGCGACCCAAGGGGAGCATTCCGGCGGATCAGGATGTCGCCGTTCGGCAGCATCACCGGCGCGTCGTAATTCCTGAAGTCGTCGATCATCGCGATCAGCTCGGCGATCTTCGGCCTGATCTCCTCGCCGAATCCTTCGAGCGCCGGTCCGACCTCATCCAGCGCCTTGCCCATTTCTTCGCCGAAGCCTTCCAGCGCCGGACCGACCTCGTCCAGCGCCTTGCCCATTTCGTTGAGCGCCGGCTGCATCTCGTTGAAGAGGCCGCGCAGCACCATCCGCGCGCCTTCCTCGACAAGGCTGAAACCGTCGTCTTCCGGCACCGGCGCGGGGGCGGTGTCCTGCGCCAGCACGGGCGCGGCACAAAGCGAAAGGACCAAGGCGAGTCTCATGCCGCCACTATGGGGAAGGCGTCCCTGCAATACAATTCACAACTGGGGAAGGTCGACCGTCACCGGGAAATGGTCCGACGCCTGCAGAAGCGCCTCGCGCAGGTCGGGGACCTTGGCGACATCGGGGTCGTTGAAGGGATGCCAGATCCTCCACTTCGGCCCTGACGCTGCAAGGTCGGGCGAGACCATGATGAAATCGAGCAGGGCTTCGAAGAAGCGCTTCTGCGGCGCAAGGTAAAAGCGCGCCGTCGTCGGTGACAGGCCCACCCGGCTTTGCAGCGCCATCGCGGCATGGGGGTCGGTCAGCCGCAGCGCGGGATCGGGCGTGGTGCCAAGCACGATCTCGACCCCCGAATGGCCGAAGAGCTTTTCGAATTCGTCGATCCCAGGGCCGTCGTTGAAATCACCCATCACGACAAGGCTGTCGCCTTCCGCCAGATGCCCTTCGACCCGCTGGCGCAGCCAGAGGCATTGCGCCAACTGTTTCCGGCGGTTTTCGATCGAAAGGCGCATCTGGGCCTCGCGTCCGATCGCGCCGTAGGGGTTCTTCGACTTGGCATGCACCCCGATCAGCCGCAGCTTCGCGCCCTTGGCGGTCGTGACCGCAAGCTCCAAGGGCGGCTTCGAAAAGCGGATCGTTTCCGAGACCATGTCGGCGTCAAGGTCGTAGCGGAAAGTCGTGTCGAAACGCGGGGCCTCAGACGAGCCATGGCTGGTCGATGCCGCGCCCTTGGGGTCGTGGCGCACATGCAGCCGGTCGGGGTCGTAAAGAAAGGCGATCTCCTGCTCGGTCTCGGAAGGGTAGCCGATCAGGGCCTTCCGGGCCCGCAGGCCATAGGCGCGGGCAAAGTTTTCCAGCGCCTTGACAGTGGACCGTTTGCCGTTCGTATCCGGCGCCTCGATGATGGTGATCCCGTCGGCATCAAGCGCGGTGAAGACGATCCCCAACGCCCCAAGCTGTTCCCCGCGCGAGACCTTGTAGCGCGTCGAGGGGGCGCCATCCTCCAGAAGCCGGCCATGATCGTCGAAGAGCGCGTTGAACCATTCGACATTGTAGGTCGCAAGGCGCAGGGGGCGGTCCGGTATCACGCCGCTTCCTTCGCGTTGATCTCGCGCCAGGCCTCGTTGATCAGCTGCATCCGCCGTTCGGCCAGCTTCATCGCTTCGGGCGGGACGCCGCGGGCCTGCATCACATCCGGATGCGTATCGCGCACGAGGTCCTTCCACGCCTTGCGGGCATCGGCCTTGGTCGCCGTGCGGGGCAGGCCGAGCACGTCATAGGGATCGCGCGGGGCGCCTTCGACCAGACGCGAGCGGACGATGCGGAAGCAGGCCTCGTCCAGCCCGAACGCGTCGGCGACATGGGCAAGAAAGGCGTCCTCGCCCGCGTGGTAGGACCCGTCGGCGATGGCAACCTGGAAAAGCGCCTCAAGGATGTCGACCAGCACGTGATGGTCATCGGCACAGATCTTGTGGCCGTCGGGATTGAAGAGGCGCGCGACCTTGCGGGCATAGGCGTCGAACCCCGCCACGTCCTGCCGCGCAAGGTTGAAGACATGGGCAGCATGCGCCTCTTCGCCTTCGGGGAAGGTGAAGATCCGGCGAAAGGCGGTGACCTCGTCCCGCGTCACGGTGCCGTCGGCCTTGGCCATCTTGGCCCCAAGGGCAAGGACCGCGATGGTGAAGCCGACAGACTGTTCGGGTGCCGGGGCCCCGCGCAGCCGGTCGAAGACGACCGACAGGGGTTCTCCGCTGGCAAGGGCGGACAGGGCTTCGGCGATGCGGGTCCAGATCGACATGATGCGGCGATACTAGCCGCGCAGGTGCCGCTTGTCAGAGGAATTTCTGCATCAGCACAAGGTCGATGAAGCGTCCGAACTTGTGCCCGGCCTCGCGGACGCGCGCGATCTCGGTGAAGCCGACGGCGGCGTGAAAGGCGACCCCGTCCGTGTTCTCTGCCGAGACGCCCGCGATCATCTGATGCGCGCCGGCGGCGGCCGCGTGTTGGCAGATCGCGGTCATCAGCCCCCGGCCGGCCCCACGGCCGCGCGCCGAGGGCGCAAGGAGGATCGAATGTTCCATGCAGGTCCGGTAGCCGACCCCGGCGCGGAATTGGGAGTAGGAGGCAAAGCCAAGGATGGCCTCCGCCTCGGCGACGAAGGTCGCATGGCCCAGCCGGTCACGGTCGGCGATGAAGGCGGCGATATCGGCGGGGGATTTCTCGACCGGGTTGAAGGTCACCGCGGTGTCGCGGATGTAGGGGTTCCAGATTGCCGCGATGGCGGTGGCGTCGGCGGCGTTGGCGCGGCGGATCAGCACAGGACGCGGCTTCCGGTTGGCGTGTCGATGGTGGCCCGCAGGGAAACGCGGTCGGCGTGGATGACCTTGACCCGCGCGTCGTCCAGCCGCCCCATCAGGGCCGCCGACAGGCCTTTTGCTTCGGGGTGGCCGATCTCCAGCCGGGTCAGGCGCAGGCCGTGGTCGGGCAGAGCGGGGGCAGGGTGGGATGTCCCCTCCCAGCGGATCAGCGCCGGGAAGGCCCCGTCGAAGGGGAGCCGACCGTCAGGGGGAACCGCCATCTGCCAGCGATAGTCGCCCCGGCTGAGGGCTATGGGGTCGCCGATCCCGTCGGGCCCCAGCGCCACTTCGGCTGCAAGGTCATCGCAGGCGGCGACCCAGTTCGTCAGGCGTGGCGGTCCGGTGAAGCGATCCATGTCGAACCAGCGCGGGCGGCCAGGGTGGGGCGCCTCGGGGTCGGGGGCGATGACCTCGAGGTACAGATCGCCGAGGTTCAGCAGGCGGTTGTGTGTGCCCATCAGGGGATGCCTGCCGCCCCCGGCCATCGGCACGCCGATCAGCGCCTCGACTGCGGCAACCCCGTCCTCCAGCCGTTCGGCCACGACGGCCAGATGGTCGATGTGCAGCATCAGCCGGTCCGGGTCACGCGGGTTTCGGCCTTCATCGCCAGGGCCAGGGACTGGAATCGCGCCTGCGCCACCTCGCCGAACAATCCTTCGCCTGCGGGGGTCAGCTCCAGTTCAAGGACCCGCTTCTTCGGTTGCCAGATGAGCCTGCCGGCCTTGGCCGGGTCGCCGACCGAGAACATGGCACCGAAGCGCATGGCCTTGCCCAGCACCTCGGCCGCCTGGATCTGGTCTTCCTCCAGAAGGCGGAACATCGGCTCCAGCCGCGAGCCCGAGCGGCTGTTCTTGTAGCGGTGGAGGAGGGCGAGGCCCAGGAACACCCGGCCGGGATGGTCGAGCCCGCCGAGGTTGGCGCGGGTGGCGTTGTCGAAACAGGCTTCGGCGCGGAAGTCGGGGTGCGCGCGCCAGGTGGTGTCATGCAGAAGGCAGGCGGCCTTGATCAGCCGTAGCCGGTCCTTCGGCGCCTCGGGGAACAGGGGCAGGAGGAAGTTGAAAAGCTTCTTTCCGAAGCCCGGGATGCGGGCCTGGACGAGTTCCGACATCCGCGCCGCCTCGATCAGCGGGTCGCGGGCGCGGAGGCCTTCGGGCATGTGTTCGTAAAGAAGCCCCTCGCGGATGCCATAGGCCGAAACGTCGATCTCGGACGGTTTGAAGATCGCCAGAAGTTCGCGCAGGACCTCGCAGGCAAGGGGGACGAGTTCCATCCGTTCGGCGCTTGTCCCCGTGCGGCCGCGCAGGACGGCAAGGTCAGCGACGGCCAGCCAGTCCAGCGTGTCGTCCAGGCTGCGCGGGGTCATGCGGTATTCGTGCAGCACGGTCAGCGGATAGTTCCGCCGCTCCATGTCCAGCCGCGCGATCACGCGCCAGCTGCCGCCCACAAGGTAGATCCGCTCTCCGGTCGACTTCAGCATGGACTGGGCCGACTTCAGCACCTTGTCGATATGCGCCCGGCGGGCCTTTGGATCATCCGAAAGCTGCTGCAGCCGGAACGGGCCAAGGGGCGTCGAGACGCGCTTGCCGACCTTGCCGTCGCCGATCCGGGCCAGCTCCATCGAGTTCCCGCCGATGTCGCAGACGATCCCCTTGGCATCCGGCCAGCCCAGAAGCACGCCCTGCGCCGAAAGCCGGGCCTCTTCGTCGCCGTCAATGACGTGAAGCCGAAGGCCCGTTTCGCGCAGCACCTCGGCCTGGAACTCCGGCCCGTCGGCGGCCTCGCGCGTGGCGGCGGTGGCGACCACGGTCAGGGGGTTCACCTGCATCCCCTCGGCCAGAAGGGCAAAACGGCGGAGCGCGGAGAGGGCACGGACGCGGCCCTGGGGGTTCAGCCGACCGGTCTGCGCCAGACCCTTGCCCAGCCCGCACATGATCTTTTCGTTGTAGAAATAGGCCGGACTGCGCGCGGCACCGTCGAAGACCACCATCCGGACCGAGTTCGACCCGACATCGACCACTCCGACCCGGCTGAGTGCGCGGGCCGAGGGATCATCAAACAGAGGCGGGCCGAACGGGCCTTCGTCATCCTCGTCCCCCATGGGTTTCTGTCCGTCAGCCATGCCGGAATCCCCTTCGTCTTGCGGCGGCATCGTGACCTCCGCCCGGCACATGGTCAATCGTCCGAAAGGGAAGGATATTCCCCTTTGTCTGGACGTTGGGCCGGGTCGATTCGTCCTTTGTCCGCGCGCTGATCTTACTCGGCAGCGGTGTCGCTTGCCCCGGCATCATCGCGGATCTGCACCAGCCGTGGTGCGTCCTTTGCCGCTGTCCCGCGCCCCGAAAGCGACGGGTTTTCCATGAAGAACTGATGGCAGCTGAAGAGCCGTGTCCCCGACGCGCCAAGGTCGCGCGTGTAGGTGCCGTCCGGCGCAAGCACCCAGCTTTGCGCGGTATCGGCCATGTTCGCGGCCATGATCTGCGTCAGGATCTGGCTTTTCACCGTCGGGTTATGCGCCTCGACCAGCGTTTCCACCCGCCGCGTCAGGTTCCGCCCCATCCAGTCGGCGGAGGAAAAGAACACCCGCGCATTCTTGGCCGGCAGACCGAAGCCATTCCCGAAGCAGACGATCCGGCTGTGTTCCAGGAACCGCCCGACGATCGACTTGACGCGGATGTTCTCACTGAGACCCTTCACGCCCGGGCGAAGCCCGCAGATGCCGCGGATCACGAGGCTGATCTTCACCCCCGCCTGACTGGCCGCGTAAAGCGCGTCGATCACGTCCTGTTCGATCAGGCTGTTCATCTTGGCCCAGATTTCCGCCGGACGACCCGCGCGGGCATGGTCGGCCTCGGCGGCGATCATCTCCAGGAGGCGCGGCTTAAGCGTTACCGGCGCAATCGCAAGGTTTTCCAGACCCTCGGGCTGAACATAGCCCGAAAGATAGTTGAACACCTTCGTCGCATCCCGGCCAAGCGCGGGATCGCAGGTGAAGAAGGACAGGTCGGTATAGATCCGTGCGGTGATCGGGTGGTAGTTGCCGGTGCCGTAATGGGTATAGGTGACCAGCTGGTCGCCCTCACGCCGGACGACGGTGCTGATCTTGGCGTGGGTCTTGTAGTTGACGAAGCCATAGACGACATGGGCCCCCGCACGTTCCAGCCGCCGCGACTGCCGGATGTTCGCCGCCTCGTCGAAGCGTGCCTTCAGTTCGACCAGGGCCGTCACCGACTTCCCGGCCTCAGCCGCCTCGCAAAGCGCGCTGACGATGGGGCTGTCCCATGAGGTGCGGTAGAGCGTCTGCTTGATCGCCAGCACGTTCGGGTCCCGCGCCGCCTGTTCCAGGAAGCGGATGACCATGTCGAAGGTCTCATAGGGGTGATGCAGCAGCATATCCTTCTGCCGGATCGCGGCGAACATGTCGCCGTCATGGTCCGTCACCCGTTCCGGCACGCGCGGCGTAAAGGGCGGCCACATGAGGTCCTTGCGGCTGGAAAGGATCAGCTCCTTGAGGTCCGCCACGCCCAGCAGGCCCTTGACCTCAACCACCTCATCCTCGGTGACGGCCAGTTCCTCCATGATGAGCGCGCGCAGCTCTTCCGGGGCACCCGCCGACATCTTCAGCCGGATCACCTCGCCCCGGCGGCGGCGTTTCAACGCGGTCTCGAATTCGCGCACCAGGTCTTCGGCCTCGTCCTCGACTTCAAGGTCGCTGTCGCGCAGGACGCGGAAAGTGCAGTGGCCGCGGTCCGTGTATCCCGGGAAAAGCATGCTGAGGTGCAGAAGCAGCAGCTCTTCCAGCGGCAGAAAGCGGTGCTCGCCGTCCTTCGCGGGCAGGGGAACGAAGCGGGCGATCTGCTGCGGGATCGGCAAGAGCGCCTTCAGCTGCCGGTGGTCGCTTTCCCGCTCCAGCTCCAGCGCAAGGGAAAAGCCGGTGTTCGGAATGAACGGAAAGGGATGCGCCGGGTCAATCGCCAGGGGCGACAGCACGGGAAAGACGTTCTGCAGGAAGTGGGCCTCGAGGTGCTTCAGGTCACGCGCCGTCAGCTTTGCGCGCTGGAGGATCGAGATGCCCTCGCCCTCCATCTCTTTCCGCAGCCGGTTGAAGGTTGACTGCTGGGTCTGCATAAGCCTGCGGGCGTCGGCGTTGATGAGCTGCAACTGCTCGGCCGGGCTTCGGCCGTCTTCCGACAAGGTGGCGTTTCCGTTCCGGACCAGCGCCCGCAGACCTGCCACGCGGACGGTATAGAATTCGTCAAGGTTCGTCGCGCTGATCGACAGAAAGCGCAGCCGTTCCAGAAGCGGGACCGTGGGGTTCGCTGCCTCTTCCAGAACGCGCCAGTTGAAGGCGAGCCAGGAGAGTTCGCGGTTGAAGTAGCGCCCCGGCCCCGCCGTCTCCGCAAAGGGCAGCTCGGTCGCGGGCGGGAAGGCAGAGTTGAGGAAATCGGCTTGGATCATGGGCGAGGATATGCCCTGCGAAGTGTGACGTTGCGATGACAGTCTTTCACTCCGGGAAAAGGCTGTCCAGAACCTCTCCGGCAAGTTGGCGGGTGATCGGTCGCGCCTCGGCCAGGGCGCGGGCGTCTAGTGCGGCCACAAGCTGGCGCGCGGCCGCGATCTGGCGCGGCATCCGGCTGACGAGATAGGGGATCAGGTTGGCCGCAACGGTGACCTGGCGGTCCGCGAAAAGCTTGACGAGGACGGCCGACAGAAGCGCATCGTCCGGGCCTTCCAGATGCGCGACCGGGGCGGCCTGAAGGCGGCTGAGAAGATCGGGGAGCGCGATGCCCCAGTCACGTGGCGGGGTTCGGGCGGTCATCAACAGCGGACACCCCGGCCCGATGTGGTTCAGAAGGTGGAAGAGCGCAGCCTCGCCCGGGACAGAGCCTGCCAGCCGGTCAGCATCCTCGACCACCACCGGCCACTCTGCCAGTCGGTCGATGTCGCAAGTGGCAATGCTGGCGGCGGGCACCAGTTCGGCCCCGTTTTCGGCGGCCCAGATATGCGCGAGATGCGTCTTGCCTGCACTTTCGGGGCCGACAAGGATCATCCGTCCCTGAGGCCAGGTCGCCCACTGGACCAGCATCCCCAGCGCCAGCGCGTTTGAAGGGCCCACGAGGAAATCGTCACGCGACCGGGACTCGGTGCCCGGCAGGTCGAAGGTCAGCTGGCGGATCACGCCCCTTCTCCGCTCCGGCTCTTGCGGCTGCGGCGCGGTGCCGGAGGTTCCATCCGTCTGCCTTCATCCGAGGGTGGCTCTTCCCGCCCTTCGATCCCGCGGTAAAGCAGGCTCGCCTGGTACTGCTCTACGCCGAAGCGCATCAGGACACCGATCATCGCCGCGACCGGCACCGCCACCAGCATGCCGACGAAGCCGAAGACCGACCCGAAGGCCGAAAGTGCCAGCAGGAGCCAGACCGGGTGCAGACCCACCGACTTGCCGACGAGCTTCGGGGTCAGGATGTTGCCCTCGATGAACTGCCCGCTGGCAAAGATCGCCGCCACGATGGCGATCGAGGTCCAGTCGCCCCAGAACTGGAAGAGCGCAAGGCCAATGGCCAGCATCCCGCCAACCAGCGAACCGACATAGGGAATGAAGGTGATCGCCCCGGCGATCACACCGACGATCAGGCCATAGTTCAGCCCAGCCAGCATCAGCGCGAAGGCATAGTAGGTGCCAAGGAGAAGGCAGACCGAAAGTTGCCCGCGCACGAAACCGGCAAGCACGGCGTCGATCTCGCCCGCCAGCCTCCGGATCGTGGGCGCATGGTCCAGGGGCAGCATCGCATCGATCCGCCCGACCATCCGGTCCCAGTCGAGAAGCAGGTAGAAGGCCACGACCGGGACGACGACGATGAAGACCACGATCGACACGAGGCCAATGGCCGAAGACAGGATGCCCCCCGCAAGCTGACCGCCGCGTTCTTGGATCGCGAGGCCGATGTCCTGCAGGGCCTTGCGCATCACCGACGTGCTGTCGGCAAGGTCCGGGAAGGTCTCGATCAGGAAGGCCTGGGCCCGCCGCGCCATCTCGGGCGCCGAATTCACCAGCGCGGTCAGCTGGTTGACCAGCGTCGGGATCACCGCCAGCACCATCAGCACCACCGCCAGAAGCGCCACAAGCGAGATCACCGTGGTCGCAGCCACGCGGCTCAGGCCGGCCCGTTCCAGCCGGTCGGCAACGGGATCAAGGAAATAGGCGATCGCCCCACCCACGATGAAGGGCAGAAGGACGTCGCCCAGGAACCACATCAGGACGAAGAAGATGAGGGCGGCAATGCCCCAGTAGCGGAACTGGTCCTTGATCGGCAGTGCCATGGTCTGTCCTTCTGCGACGTCACAGGTATCGCCGCAGCCGGGGCAACGTGCAAGGGGCGGGTTTCAAAGCGTCAGCGCCTGCTTATCCGGCCCCGGGTAAGCAGCCCGGCAATCGCCAGACCCCGCACCGCCGTGTCAATCGCTGCCTCGCCGAGGCCCAACGCCCGGCGCAATGCTTGAAAGGCAGACACATGCAGAAACTTCTTCTCTCCCTTTCCCTCGCCGCCCTGACCCCGATGGCCGCGCTTGCGATGCCCGCGATCGGCGATGTCGTCGGCACCGATCCCGCAGCCGCGAAGGCCGCGCTGGAAGCCGCCGGCTGCATGGTCGACGAGTTCGAAGCCGAGGACGGCAAGATCGAGGCCAAGTGCAAGGACACGGCGACCAACAAGGACATGGAAGTCTACATCGACCCCGCCTCCGGCGCCGTCGTCGATATCAAGGCCGAAGACTGACATGGTATCCCCCCAGATCGTGCCCAAGGTTGTTGTCCCCGACCTTGACCTGGCAAGCCCGCAGCCGGCAGTTGTCACCGCGCCCAGCCTCTGGGACCCGGTGGTGCGCCTGACCCATTGGGGGATCGCCGTTGCGGTCCTTTCCAACGCCCTTGTCACTGAGGGCGGCAGCCTGACCCATGTGTCCCTGGGTTGGCTCGGGATGGCGCTCCTGCTGCTGCGGGTGATCTGGGGGGTCCTCGGCCCCAATGAAGCGCGGTTCTCGGCCTTTCCGCCGAACCCCGCCGCCGCACTCCGCCACCTCGGCGATCTTGTGCAAGGTCGTCCGCGCGAATACCGCTCGCACAACCCGGCGGGCGCGCTGATGGCCTATGCGCTCTGGGCCTGCCTGGGCATCGTCATTGCGACCGGGCTGGTCTTGACCGGCGGCGCGACACCGATGGAGGTCGCCCGCGAAAAGGCCGCTGTTGCATCCGGCGACTGGTCGGCCTTGATTAAGAAAGGCGAGTCGTCCGACGACGAGGACAGTACGCTCCGCCATACCGCCGAGGAGATCCACGAAGTGGCCGCGAACCTGATGTTGCTTTTCGCCGTGCTCCATGTGGCGGGCGTCGTCATCGAAGGGCGCGCGCTGCGGCGGAACCTGGTCGCACCGATGCTTCTCGGTCAGGGCGACCGGCGCAAATGACCGGCACGACCGACCTGCGCCAGGCCGGTCGGCGGCAGACGGCTGCCCTCGCGGGCTTCCTGGTCGTCCAGACGCTGGGGACCGTGTTCTTCGTCGGCGATGTCATCGGCGACCTGCGCGAGGATCCGGGGTCGGTCCATTTCATCTTCGAGGCCGCGGTCACCTTCGTCCTCGTGCTCGGCATCATGTTCGGCGTCTGGGCGCTTCGCCGCACGATCGAGCTTCTGCGAGCCCAGGAGGCCGCCCTCGATGTCGCGCGCGGTGCACTGTCGCAGGTGATCGACCAGCAGTTCACCGCCTGGTCCCTGACTCCCGCGGAACGGGACGTGGCCTTCCTCGCGCTCAAGGGTCTGGATGTGGCCGAGATTGCGGGCATGCGCGGGGCGGCCCAGGGCACCGTCCGCGCCCAGTTGACGAAGATCTATGCCAAGGCCGGGGTCTCGGGCCGCGCGCAGTTCGCCGCCTATTTCGTCGAGGACCTCCTCGGTGCCAGCCTGCCCCCGGCACGGCCAGAGGCGGATTCCCCCGCCGCATGAGCCCCCCGCCCGTGGGCAGGGGGCGACGCATCAAGCTTAGTGGCAGGCCGGCCGGGTTCCCGGCAGCAGCACCTTGTCGATGACGTGGATCACGCCGTTGTCGGCCATGATGTCGGCCACGATCACGGTCGCCACCTCTCCGGTCCCGTCCGCGATGGTGACGGCGGTGCCCGAGTTCGTGATGCAAAGCCGCTGGCTCGTCAGCACCGGCTTGAAGTAGTTCGACCCCGACGGGATGCCGGCTGCCGTCAGCTTGCGGTCATCGACGTGGTAAAGAAGCACATCGGTCAGCTGCTGCTTGTTCTCGGGCTTCAGAAGCGTGTCGACGGTCCCGGCGGGCAGGGCCGCGAAGGCATCGTTCGTCGGCGCGAAGACAGTGAAGGGGCCGGGGCCAGCCAGCGTCTCGGCCAGACCGGCGGCGGTCACGGCGGCGACGAGGGTCGAGAAGCGCTCATCCCCCGCGGCGATCTCGACGATGTTGGCGGCGTTGGCGGCGGTGCCAAGGGTAAGTGCCGCGAATGCAGCGGCGGCGAAGGTGCGATATGCCATGGTGGTTCCCCATTGGTTGGCGTTGATGCTCCCCTCCCTGTGTTTGGGGATGCAAGCCGGTTACGCGGCGTCATGTCGCACCGGACCACCACGTTACCGGGCCTGACAGAAGGGTGATCGCCCGTGATCAGGCGCGGAGCGTGAAGCCCTTCGCCAGATGCCGCCGCACAAACCAGATCATCAGCACGCCCGGCAGCAGCGACAGGCAGGTCATCGCCATGACCAGGCCGATATCCGTCTGGAACCCGAACATCGCCTGGATCGCCATGGTGATCGGCTTGCCCCCGGTCACCGTCAGGATCCGCGCCAGGACCACCTCGACCCAGGAGAAGATGAAGCAGAAGAAGGCCGCGACGCCGATGCCCGGCGCGATCTGCGGGATCAGGTGGCGCAGGAAGAACGACGGCCCCGAATGACCGTCCAGAAACGCCGTCTCGTCGAACTCTGGCGGGACGGCGCGGATGAAACTTTCCAGGATCCAGATCGCCACCGGCAGGTTGAAAAGGCAATGGACCAGTGCGATGCCAACGGGCGTGTTCACCAGCCCGAACTGCGAGAAAAGGATGAAGATCGGCAGGGACAGCACCACCGGCGGCGTGACGCGGAAGACCAGCATCAGAAGCAGGAAATGCCGGTCTCCGGTAAAGCGCGTGCGCGCCAGCGCATAGGCCGCAGGCAGGCCGAAACTGATGCAAAGCACCACGTTCAGGAGGACATAAATCAGCGAATTGACCATCGCCGCCCGAAGCTCGGGTGAGGCGAGGACACCCCGGTAGTTCATCAGGCCAATGGTGCCCTCCGCCACCGTGTCGGTCGGCAGGGTGGCCGTGAAGCTGAGGATGATTGCCTGCACGAGGGGCAGCAGGATGAAGACCGCCAGCGCCGCGATGCCCAGGTGCCGCATCATTCGGGCCTCCGCGTCACCGCGATGAAGGCCCAGACCACCGCCAGCACGATCAGGAAGTAAAGCGTCGCCCGCGCCGCCGCCTGCCCGTAGGAAAAGCCCTTGATCTCCTCCCCGAGTTCCAGGGACAGGAACCGCGTCGCATCCATCGGCCCGCCTGCGTTGATCGCAAAGGCCTCGGTGTAGATCATGAAGCTGTCGACGAAGCGCAGAAGGAAGACGATGGCCAGTGCGCCCGCCAGCTTCGGGAGTTCAATGTAGCGGAAGACCGCCCAGCGGGACGCCCCGTCGATCGCTGCCGCCTGCCGGTAGGCCGGCGGGATCGCCGCCAGCCCGGCATAGGCCAGGACCACGACCAGCCCCAGCCAGTGCCAGGTGTCCATCACCAGGATCAAGACCCAGGTGTGCCAGCCGGTGAACTTCCAGTCGAAGCCGATGGCCGCAAGGCCGGGCCCCAGGAGCCCGGTCTCGGGCTGGACCAGCCCCAGCCAGAACATCGGGATCATGTTCCAGGGCACCACAAGGGGCAGCGCCACCAGCATCAGCCCCCAGACCGCCCGCCTGCCATAGGCCAGAAGGAGAAGCGCCACCCCGATCCCCAAGGGCACCTGGATGCCGATGGCGAGGGTGGAAAACAGCAGGCTCCGCCCGAAGGTGGCAAGGAAGCGTTCCGATTGCAGGATGTCGGCATACCACTGGAACCCCACCCAGTGGACGTCGCTCAGGGTGAAGATGTCGTGGAAGCCATGGTTGATGACCGCCAGCAGCGGTAACGCGCCGAAAACACCCAGAAGTGTCAGGGCCGGAAGGACAAGAAACCACGAACGGTTGTCATGCGGACGCATGGCGACAGGGGAGGGGGAAGGGCGGGGCAAGTCAAGGGCGGGTCGAGCGGTAACCCGTAGGTCGGGCTTCAGCCCGACTCCCCCCGCCCCGAACCCGTAGGGTGCGCATTCATTGCGCACCATTCTCCCCCACCCGGCTTCACTTGCCCTTAACCGTTTCCCCCGGATAGGATTCCCTGAAACGGAGCGCGCGCATGCCCAACCACCTGCACTACGGCGACAACCTCACCGTCCTGCGCGACAGCATCCGAGATGAGAGCGTGGACCTGATCTACCTCGAACCGCCTTTCAACTCGAACGCCGGGTACAACGTCCTCTTCAAGGCCCCCGATGGGTCGGGGAGTGCGGCGCAGATCGAGGCGTTTGACGACACCTGGCACTGGAACGACAGCGCCGAGTCGGCCTTCGCCGATGTCCTCCGCTCCGGTAACGGGGCCGCGGCGGCAGAGGTGCAGGGTTTGTTTACCCTAGGTGCAAAGGTATAAACAGACTGATGAAGTGCTATCAGTGTAACCGTCCTGCAATGTACTTGGTGGGCGAGAAGGGCAACATACCTCTATGTCTCGACTGCTATGCGAAGCTATCGCATATACAGAATATGGAGTTTCTTCAGAATGCAGCGATGATGAACCGCGCATTAGACGACATAGACATGGTTACTGGCTTTCCAATCTCTGGTGGGCGGATGCCTGTTCAAGCACTTGCCCGAGCGATGCAGAGGAGCCATACGTTGAACAACATTCATATCTCCCAGTCGCAAATCGGCGTCCTGAATACTGGCTCTATCGAAAGAATAGATGCGGCCATTACCCTGTCAAAAGGATCCGACGCAGAGGAAGTGGGCTCCCTGATAAATGCTCTTACGCAAGCAGTCATCAAATCCAAGGAACTAGATACGCTTCAGCAAAACGAGCTAATTGATCTTACTGAGACTCTTGCTGGGGAAGTTGTTGGAAAACGCAAGCCAGCAACTATCACCGCTGTCATGAAAGCAATTACAGAAAAGGTCAGCGGTGTGGCAGCTTTGGCAGGTGCCGCCGAAAAGCTTTGGCAGGCGATCAAGCCGATCCTTCCTGTTTGAGATACGCTTGACACTTGACACTGACGGCGCCGCTTTGCCTATACGTTCACAACGTTCCTAAACGCCTCCACCAATCCCGGCGACGACATCACCCACCTTGCCATCGGCCTGATCGAACATCGTCTGCGCGATGCCTTCCCATCTCTGAAGCCGCCTCTGCGGTACTCCGCGACGAACCCGGATTCGCCCCCGTCCCGAAACTCCAGATCGTCACCGTCGAGGACGCCATGTCCTTGCGGGAACGTACCGTCCAGCTTCCCGCCCGCCGCGACGACGCCTTCAGATGGGCGGCACGGGAAGAGGACACCCCCCGCCAAAGCACGCTCGACCCGTAGGCCGGGCGTCAGCCCGGCGCGCGCCCATCTTCCGACAGGGATGCCGTGCTGAAGCCCGGCCTACGGGAATCGCGCCCATTCCCACACCTTTCCAAACGGTTAACGCCCACGACTAACCCATTGAAATACAATGCGATCCCGGATTTGACCACTGTGGTCAGACCCTCGCACCTTGCCTGCCCGGCCCGGACCCGCTAGGAAACCGAAGTCCCTTTCCAAGGCAGGCTCCCGATGCGTCTTTCCCGCTACTTCCTCCCCGTCCTCAAGGAAAACCCCGCCGAGGCGCAGATCGTCAGCCACCGCTACATGCTGCGGGCCGGGATGATCAAGCAGCAGGCCGCCGGGATCTATTCCTGGCTGCCCCTTGGCTTCCGGGTCCTGAAGCGGATCGAAGAGATCGTCCACCAGGAACAGATCCGGGCCGGTCACATCCCGCTCCTGATGCCCACGCTCCAGCCCGCCGACCTCTGGCGCGAGTCGGGCCGCTATGACGACTACGGGCAGGAAATGCTGCGGATCAAGGACCGGCAGGAGCGTGAGATGCTCTACGGACCCACCAACGAGGAGATGATCACCGACATCTTCCGCGCCCATGTTTCCAGCTACAAGGACCTGCCCCTCACCCTCTACCACATCCAGTGGAAGTTCCGGGATGAGATGCGGCCCCGGTTCGGGGTGATGCGGGGGCGCGAGTTCCTGATGAAGGACGGCTACAACTTCGACGTCGACCGGGATGCGGCCTTGCACGCCTACAACCGGCACATGGTCAGCTACCTGCGGACCTACGAACGCATGGGCCTGACCGCGATCCCGATGCGGGCGGCATCCGGCCCCATCGGCGGGGACAACACGCATGAATTCCTCGTCCTCGCCCAGACCGGCGAAAGCGAGGTCTTCTATGACGACCGGGTGACACAGCTGAAACTCGGCCAGCGCGACATCGACTACGATGACCGGATGCAGGTCGCGAAGGTCTGCGAGGAGTTCACTACCCTCTACGCCCGCACCGACGAAACCCATGACGAGGCCGTGTTCAACCAGGTCCCGGAGGCCCATCGCAAGGTCGGCCGCGGGATCGAGGTCGGGCAGATCTTCTACTTCGGCACGAAGTATTCGGCCTCGATGGGGGCCGAGGTGGTCACCAAGGAAGGGACCAAGGTACCGGTCGAAATGGGCTCGCACGGGATCGGCGTCAGCCGTCTTCTGGGTGCCATCATCGAGGCAAGCCACGACGACAAGGGGATCATCTGGCCCGAGGGCGTGACCCCGTTCCCGGTCGGAATCGTGAACCTCAAGCAGGGCGACAGTGCCGCCGATGCCGCCTGCGACGGGCTTTACAAGGCCCTCAAGGCAAAGGGATTGGAAGCACTTTACGACGACCGCGACGAACGGGCCGGGGCGAAGTTCGCGACCATGGACCTGATCGGCCTGCCATGGCGGATCACCGTCGGGCCGCGGGGCCTTGCGAACGGGGTGGTCGAACTGACCAGCCGCCGGACGGGAGAAAGCGAAGAGATGTCGCCTGAGGCCGCCGTGGCTCGGGTGGCGCAGATCTACGCCGGGGTCTAGGCCCCTGCAAACCGCCTTGCCTGACATTTCCGGTCCGCCACCACCGTGGCGGGCCACCGCAACCCTATGGAGGCCATCATGGACTATCGTCGTCTTGGAAAATCGGGGCTGAAGGTCAGCGAGTTCTCCTTCGGGTCCTGGGTGACCTTCGCCAAGCAGGTGGACCTGCGGCCGGCAAAGGAGCTTCTGACGGCGGCCTATGACGCCGGTATCAACTTCTTCGACAACGCGGAAGGCTATGAGGCCGGGCGGTCCGAGCTGGTCATGGGCCAGGCGATCCAGGAGCTGGGTTGGAGCCGTGACAGCTACATCGTCTCGTCCAAGGTGTTCTGGGGCGGGGAAAAGCCGACGCAGCGGGGCCTTTCCGCCAAGCATGTGACCGAGGCCTGCCATGCCGCGCTGAAGCGCCTGCGGGTCGATCACCTTGACCTCTACTTCTGCCACCGTCCCGACATCGACACCCCGATCGAGGAAACGGTCCAGGCGATGCACAACCTGATTGTCCAGGGCAAGGTCCTTTACTGGGGCACGTCGGAATGGTCGGGTCAGGAGATCACCGAGGCGCATCTGGTGGCCCGCCGTGATGGGCTGACGCCTCCGACGATGGAGCAGCCGCAGTACAACCTTTTCGAGCGCGACAAGGTAGAGCGGGACTATGCCGCCCTTTATGACACGCATGGGCTGGGGACGACGATCTGGTCGCCGCTGGCCTCGGGCCTGCTGACCGGCAAGTACAATGACGGGATCCCGCAGGACAGCCGGGCGGCGCTGCCGGGGTATGAATGGCTGCGCGACATCATCGCCGGGCCGAAGGGCCGCCGCCGGGTAGAGCAGGTGAAGGCGCTGGCGAAGATCGCGGACGATGCCGGGATGCCGATCCACCACCTCGCGCTGCTCTGGTGCCTGGCCAACCCGCGGGTGTCGACGGTGATCCTTGGTGCCTCGCGGCTGGAACAGCTGACCGACAACCTGTCGGCGCTGGACCGCAAGGCGGCGCTGACGCCCGAGGTGATGGCGGCGATCGAGGACGTGGTGCAGAACCGGCCCGAACCGGCGCAGCGCTACTGACTGCGACGTCGGGTCATGCGGCGGCATGACGGCTTGACCTACGCCCTGGCAAGATCATCCTTTGAAAAGGAATACTTGTCAGACTGAGTCCATGACCCTGCCCGCCGACCATTACCGGATGACCAAGCGTGATCTCACGCTGAACGAGCTTCTGGCCGATGGGATCGTGCATGCGCTGGCGCTTCTGGCCGGGCTGATCGCCTTTCCGATCCTGCTGTTTCACACGCTGCAAACGGCCGGGGTCGGGATGTTTGCCGCGCTTTCGGTCTACGCCGCGGGCTTCTTCCTGATGTGGGGGTTTTCGCTGGCCTACAACATGGCCCCGCCTAGCGCGCTGAAATGGCTGCTCAGGCGGTTCGATCATTCGATGATCTACGTTATGATCGCCGGAACCTATACCGCCATCATCCCGCATCTGCCGGCCGGCTGGGCGTGGGGCCTGGGCGCCGTCGTCTGGACCGGAGCCGTGCTGGGCATCCTGGTAAAGGTGGTGCTTCCGGGCCGGTATGACCGGCTGGCGATCCTGGCCTACATGATGCTTGGCTGGGTGGGGGTGATTGCAATCGGCCCGGTTTCTGCCGCGCTTCCTGCGGTGTCGCTGTGGCTGATCGTGGCAGGAGGGCTGACCTATATCGCGGGCGTGGCCTTCTATGTCTGGGAGCGGCTGCAGTTCCAGAATGCGATCTGGCACGCGTTCGTCGCCGTGGCGGCGGGGCTGCACTTTGCCGCGATTGCGGTGGCTTTGGCTTGAGCCGGGTCAGACCATCCGGACGACCAGATTGCCCGGTTTGTGAAAGCTTTCCGCAATCTGATGGGCGCGAGCAAGGTCGTCAAAGGGCAGAACCTGCCCGACGACCGGTGTGTAGCCGCCAGCGACGTGCAACGCCAAAAGCCGCCGCATCGCTGGCAGCCCGTCCCCGCTGGTGCCGGTGATCACCCTCCGTCCGCTGCGCCGGGAGCGGAGGCCCGAACCCAGCATCTCGGCGAGGGTTGCGGTGATCTGCAGAAGCCGCCCGTTTGGAGCGAGGAGCGGTTCGGCCCCGGACCAGCCCAGCCGGCCCATGACGTCGAAGACCACATCGAAGGGGCCGGCGGGCGGCGGATCGCGGTAGTCGGACACGCTTTCCGCGCCCAGCTGCCGCGCAAGGGCGTGGTTCGCGGGCGAGGCCGTCGCGCTGACCCGCGCGCCAAGATGCCGTGCGATCTGGACCGCGGCCCCGCCAACGGCACCGGTCGCGCCAGCTACGAGCAGACGTTCTCCGGAAGAAAGGCCTGCCTTGTCGATCAGGAACTCGGCCGCCGTCAGCCCGCCGAAGAAGAAGGCCGCACCCGTGTCGTGGTCCATGTCCGCGGGCAGGAGCAGGACGCGGCCGTCCGCCGGGATTACCAGGTATTCGCGGTGGGCACCGCCCTTGAAGCCCATGAGGCCGAAGACGCGCTGGCCTGGGGCAAAGCTGGTGACCTTGGCTCCGACTGCGACGATCTCTCCCGAAAAGGCATACCCGGGGGCTACCCGAGGGCGGCTGATACCGATGAAAGCGCGGAGCATCAGGCCCATGCCGCGCGGGACCTTGCCCGAGCGCATGCGAACGTCGGCCGCCGTCACCGGGGCGGCATGGACGCGGACCAGAAGGTCTGTCGGGCCGGGGTTGGGGATCGGGTGATCCTCGAAGACAATCGTCTCCGGCGGTCCATAGGCCGTGTAGAGGGCAACCTTCATCTAGTTTCTCCTGCTGGCGTCCGGACCGGGACGACGGGGCAGGGGCAATCTGCCGCAAACGGGCGATCCCCGCCACCCGTCTCGGTTCGATCCGCGCGTTGACCCGGCCTTTGCCTGCGCCTAGCCTGAAAGGATCAGGGAGGACTGCGATGGCCACGGCACTGATTACCTGGGGCGGATGGGAGGGGCACGAGCCGGACAAGGTGGCGGCGCTTTTCGCCGACTGGCTGCGCGAGGCGGGAATGACCGTCGAGGTGACCGACAGTCTGGCCTGCTTTGACGACCCAGCGCGGCTGGCAAGCCTGGGCCTGATCGTGCCGGTCTGGACGATGTCGAAGATCGGCAAGGAACAGGCGGTGAACGCCTGTGCCGCCGTCGCCTCGGGGGTGGGGCTGGCCGGCTGTCACGGTGGGATGTGCGACGCCTTCCGCGAGAACGTCGACTGGCAGTTCATGACCGGCGCGCAATGGGTGGCGCATCCGGGCAATGACGGGGTGGAATATGGGGTCAGGATGGTGTCGGAAGATCCGCTGGTCGCAGGCGTGAGCGATTTCACGGTCAAGACCGAGCAGTACTATCTGCACGTCGATCCCGTGGTGAAGGTGCATGCGGTCTGCGATTTTCCGGTGGTGGACGGCCCCCATGCGTCGAACGGTCCGGTGGCGATGCCGGTCGTCTTCACCAAGCGCTGGGGGGAGGGGCGGGTCTACTACAACGCGCTCGGCCACCAGCGGAACGTGATCGAGCATGGCCCGGCGGCCGAACTGTTGCGGCGCGGGCTGATCTGGGCGGCGCGCTCCCGTTAGGCGATCAGCCTGTCGAAGGCGGCCTCGGCATGGGCGAGCGGGGCCTTGCTGCCGAACATCCGGACCGAGGCCCAGACCCCTTCCAGCATCAGGAACACCTGTTCCGCCACTTTCCGCGGATCGGTCAGCCCTTGCGCCTTTGCGCGGGCTTCGAGCGTTTCCAGCACACGTCGCTTGACCCCGATGGCGGCGGCATGGGCGGGATGGGACTGATCGGCGAATTCGGCCGCTGACCCCTGGTAGGTGCAGCCAAGACAGTGCGGCCGCCCGGCAATCGCCAGCATGTGGCGGAGATAGGCGGTGAGCGCCTCAGGTCCGTCCGGTGGCGGAAGGTCGACAAGGGACTGCGCCTCGGCCCGTTCGATCCAGGCGACGATGAGGGCGTCCTTCGAGGGAAAGTGCTTGTAGAACGTCGCCTTGGCCACGTCCGCCTCGGCAATCACCCGGTCGATCCCGATGGCGCGGTAGCCTTCGGTGTAGAAGAGCCGGCCGGCGACCTGAAGGATCCGGTCGCGCGGAGATGGCGGCTTTTCGGCTGCGGCGAGAGTTTCGCTTGACATGTAGACAGACCTGTCTGTATCTGGATCGGAGGGTAGACGAACCTGTCTGTCTGTAGCATGGAGCAAGGGCGATGAGAATAGGCATGATTGGCGGCGGCGCGGTGGGCCAGACCCTTGGTGTGGCGCTGCTGGCGCGAGGCCACGAGGTGATGATCGGCGTTCGCAACCCCTCGGCGGAGGAATTGGCGAAGCCGAGGGCGCAGGCAGTGCCGCTGGCGGAGTGGGCACTGAAGACCCAAGGGCAGGTGGGAAGCTTCGCCGAGGCTGCGGCCTTCGGCGAGGTGGTCTTCAATGTCACGCAAGGTGCGCATTCCATTGCGGCGCTGAAGGCGGCGGGGGCAGGGAACCTTGCCGGAAAGGTGCTGGTCGACGTGGCGAACCCGCTGGATTTCTCGGCCGGGATGCCGCCGTTCCTGAGCCGGGAGTTCAGCGGCCCGACCAGTCTTGGCGAGGCGATCCAGGCGGCTTTCCCGGCGGCAAGGGTCGTCAAGGCCTTCAACACGATCACCGCTTCGGTGATGGTCGACCCGTCGCTGATCCCGGGGGAGCACGACCTCTTCCTCAGCGGCGACGATGAGGCCGCAAAGGCCGAGGTCGCTGACATCGCCCGTGGCTTCGGCTGGGCCTCGATCGTCGATCTGGGCGACATCAAGGGCGCCCGGGCGCAAGAGGCGGTGCTGCCGATCTGGGTGAGGCTCTGGATGACCGGGGGCAGCCCGATGGTCAACCTGAGGGTCGTGCGGGCCTGAAGCGCAAGACCGCTCGCGCCCCTTTGCCTTGACCTTTCCGCCCGTCTTGCCCAATGGTCGCGGGCGAGGAAGGCAGGGGTACATGGCAGGCAGGACGGCGCCGTTTTCGGGCTTCGAATTCATGATCGCCTGGCGCTATCTGCGCGCCCGGCGGGCGGAAGGCGGGGTCAGCGTGATGACCTGGATTTCCCTCATCGGGATCACACTGGCGGTCTTCGCGCTGATCCTGACGCTGGCTGTGCGGGCCGGATTCCGGGCTGAGTTCGTGGACACAATCCTGGGCGCCAACGCCCATGTCAGCGTTTATTCCAGCGGCGAGATCGGGGCTGACGGTCAACTGCTCCGCGGCTTCGGCACGCCCGACGCGGTGGCGGCCCGGATCGCCGAAGTGCCGGGCGTGACCCGCGCGGCCCCCTTGATCCGCGGCAAGCTGATGATCACCGACGGCGACGACACCACGGGCGCCGAGGTTTTCGGGATGCTGCCGGAGGACTTCGCGTCGATCCCCCGGATCGGAGCGGGCGCGGACGCCATCGGCGACCTCGCGCGTTTTCCCGAAGGCATTGCCGTCGGCGCGGGCATCGCGCGCGAACTGGGCATCACGACCGGTGACCGCGTCCGGCTGATCGCGCCGGGCGGGGTCAGGACGGCGATGGGCTCGGCCCCCCGCGTGAACGCCTATGAGGTGGTCTACATCTTCAGTGCAGGGCGCTACGACATCGATACCACCCGCATCTACATGCCCTTCATCGAGGCGCAGAGCTTCTTCAACAAGGAAGGACGCTCGGACGAGATCGAAGTCATGGTGGAAAACCCCGATGCGATCGAAAGCTACGGTCCTGCGATCCTTGAGGTGGCCGGACCTTCGGCGCAGCTTTGGACGTGGAAGGACAGCTCGGGTGCCTTTCTGCGTGCGCTTGATATCGAGGACAACGTGATGTTCGTCATCCTGTCGGTCCTTGTGCTGATCGCCGCGATGAACATCGTCTCCGGCCTGATCATGCTGGTGAAGAACAAGGGCCGTGACATCGGCATCCTGCGGACGATGGGGCTGACCGAAGGGTCGGTCCTGCGCATCTTCTTCATCTGCGGGGCCTTCACCGGGGTGATCGGGACGGTTGCGGGCGTGATCCTTGGCTGCGTCGTCGCCCTGAACATCGACCAGATCATGAGCTTCCTGAACTGGCTGAACGGGGCCGAGGTCTGGGATCCCTCGATCCGGGGGATTTACTCGCTGCCTGCCCGGTTGCAGCTGGTCGATGTCCTGTCGGCGGTGGCCCTGTCGCTGGGTCTGTCGTTCGTGGTCACGCTTTTCCCGGCGCGGCGGGCGGCACGGATGAACCCGGTCGAGGCCCTGCGCTATGAGTGAGCCGATGCTGGAGCTGAAGGGCGTCGAAAAGGGCTATAACAGGGGCAAGCCGTCCGAGGTGATTGTGCTGCGCGGGGTGGACCTGACCGTGGCGCGGGGCGAGGTGGTGGCGCTGGTGGCACCTTCCGGCGCGGGGAAATCCACGCTTCTGCACATCGCAGGCCTTCTGGATACGGCGGATGCGGGCTCGGTGACGCTTGGCGGGCGGGGGATGACAGGCCTCTCTGACCGCGCCCGGACCGAGGCGCGGCGCGCCGAGGTGGGATTCATATATCAGTTCCACCACCTTCTCCCTGAGTTTTCGGCGCTGGAGAACGTGGTCATTCCGCAGCTTGCGAACGGTATCCCGAAGGCCGAGGCCGAGGCCCGGGCGCAGGATTTGCTGACCCGTGTCGGCGTCGGAGGCCGCGCGGATCATCGTCCGGCCGCCCTTTCCGGCGGCGAACAGCAGCGTGTTGCCTTCTGCCGCGCGCTGGCCAATGCACCGAAGCTCTTGCTGGCGGACGAGCCGACGGGCAATCTGGACCCGGGAACGTCGGATCAGGTCTTCGGCGTGCTCATGGATCTGGTGCGGTCGACCGGCCTTTCTGCGTTGATCGCGACACATAACATGGAACTGGCTGCGCGGATGGACCGGGTGGTCCGCCTGACCGGCGGCAGGATCGATTGAGGGGCAGGAGGGTGCGGGGAATGCGTTTTAGATGGATCGTAGTGCCGCTTGCCCTTGCGGGATGCGTGGAACGCGAGGCACCGACCCCGACGGGTGCCGAGGATTTCGCCCAGTATTGCGCCGGCTGCCACGGTGCTTCCGGCAAGGGTGACGGCCCGGCGGCAGCTGGTCTGGCCGTGAAGCCGGCCGATCTGACCCGGATCGCGGCACGCAATGGCGGCACTTTCCCGGGCACCAAGGTGATGGCGAAGATCTGGTCCTATTCGGGTGGTCCGGGGGCCGAGACGCCGATGCCGTCCTTCGCCCCGCTCCTCGATGGTCAGCTGGTCGGTTACGATGGGGGCGACGGCATCGCCAGCCCGACCCCGGTGCGTCTGGTCCAGGTCGCCGAATTCCTGAAGTCGATCCAGGAATAAAGCCTTTTCGCAAGGTCTGTTGCGGCGGACGCTGGGCAGGCATGAAGGAGACGAATCCGTGGACGAACCCCTGGCCGAACGTTGGCGGATGGCGCTGGTCGGCGCGGTCGTGGGCCTTCTGGTCTGGGCGGTGTTCGAGGCGGGCGATGCCGGCTGGTTTGGCGACCGTCATGGCGTGGTCCTGTTCGCGCTGATCCTGACTGCTGGAATGGCGACGCTTGCGATGTCGGGTCCGATCCTGTTCCGCCAGGCCTTGCCGCGTGCGCTGGGGTTGGCGGCGGTCACGGCGGCGCTCGTCTGGCTGGGCGGGCTGCGGCACGTCGATGGCATCTTCGGCTCGGGTCTTTCGGTGCTGGCTGCGCTGGTGGTCGCAACCTTGCCGGTGCCCTTCCTGCAGGTTCAGGCGCTTGGAAACTGGCGGGACTATGCCGCACTTTTCTCTGCCAGCTGGGCGATCGTGGTTCGGCTAGTCGCGTCAACCGCCTTCGTCGGCATCTTCTGGGGTGTCGTGTTCCTGTCCGACCAGGTGCTGGAAATCGTCGGGCTGACGCTGATCTCGGACCTGCTGGAGTATTGGATCGTCGTTGCCGTCCTTACAGGCGCGGTCTTCGGGCTGGGGATGGCGATGGTCCACGAACAGGCCGAGACGCTTTCCCCTTATCCTGTGCTGCGGCTTTTCCGTCTGCTTCTGCCTGTCGTGCTTGGGGTGATGCTGGTCTTCCTTCTCGCCTTGCCGTTCAGGGGGCTGAACGGGCTTTTCAGCGGGCTGTCGCCGACGCTGCTGCTGCTGACGATGATCGGGGCAGGGGTTTCACTGACCTCGATCAACGTGGCGCAAAGCGATGCAGAGGCGACGCAAAGCCCGGTACTGCTGCAATCGGCGCGGGTCACTGCACTGATCTTGCCGATCATGGCGGCGCTAGCTGTCTACGCGGTTTGGCAGCGCGTCGACCAGCACGGCTGGACTCCCGAGCGCCTGTTTGCGGCTTTGACCTCTGCCCTGGCCCTTGGCTATGGGCTGACCTACGCGCTGGCCGTTATTCGTGGTGCCGATTGGCAAGCGCGAATCCGGCAGGCCAACATCGCGGTCGCGCTGATGGCGATCCTTGTGGCCGGGCTGTGGCTGACGCCGATCCTGAACGCGGAACGCATTTCGGCCCGCGATCAGCTGGCCCGGCTTGATGCCGGGACAACGGCGGTCGAGCAGCTGGACGTCGCGGCGATCCGGCGTTGGGGAAACCCGGGGCAGGAGGTGCTGGATCTTCTTGCCGAGCATGCGAAGGAACCCGGGCAAGAGGCGCTTGCTGCTCGGCTGGCCGGGACCGATGCTTCGGGCGGCACTGACGTGGCACTGGCGGCGGAAGAGCTCGCCGCCCTGATGCCGGTCCAGCCGGCAGGTGCCGCCGGAACGCGGGCAACGCTGCTTGCCGGGGCTGACGCGTTCCTGTTGCGCGACTGGGCCGAGGGTTGCCGCCGCGACCTTGACGGCCAGCCGGGATGCCTGATGGCCGTGGCCGACCTTCTGCCTGCACGTCCGGGGGAAGAAGCCATCCTGCTTCTCTTCCGGGACGAGGCTTATGCCGAGGTGATCGGCCTATACCTTGACGATGCCGGGCGCCTTGCGACGCGGGGGGTGCAGCGGGTCGATGGCCGGCAACCGGATGCGGCCGAAGCGCGGGCGTTGCTGGATGGCTGGCTTGCGGCCCCGCCGCCCCTGACCGCTGCGCCGATCAACCAGCTTGGCACCGGCGAGAACGGCCTTCTCTTCCTGCCGTAGCCCGGTTGGGCTTTGTTAACCCTTGCACCCTAGCATGACCCCGGAAGCGGTGACGGGGACGGCTATGGATGCGCTCTTGCTGCGCTCTTTGCAGGGCTATGTGCGCGATACCTTCGGTGCGGCGGTCTGGCAGGCGGCATGCCGCCGGGCCCAGCTTGCGACCGAGACTTTCGAGCCGATGCTGCGCTATGATCCCGGCACAGCCGACCGTGTCGCGCAAAGCGTGGCAGATGTACTGGGACGTCCGGTCGAAGCGATATGGGAAGACATGGGGACCTATCTGGTCACGAACCCTGGCCACGAAGGCGTGCGCAGGCTTCTCCGGTTCGGAGGGGCCACCTTTGCGGACTTCCTCTTGTCGCTTGAGGAAATGCCGGGCCGGGCGCGCCTGGCCATGCCCGACCTGCGCTTTCCCGAGATGACCCTGACCGAACCCAGCCCCGACCGGTTCGCGATCCGCTGCCTTTCCGGCGTGCTTGGGCTGCCTCGGGTGCTGGTAGGGATCCTGACCGCGATGGCGGATGACTACGGCGCACTCTGCCTGATCGAGGATGAGGGCGAGGCGCGGATTTCCGTCCGCATCCTTGACCGCAGCCACGCCGAAGGTCGCCGCTTCGACCTTGCCCGGCCCGAGGGCTGACCATGGACACCCGTCCCCTACAGCTGACCTGCACGCTCGCAGCCGAGGTGCTGGCCCGCTTCATGCCGATGCACCTGCTTCTGGACCGGGAAGAGCGGGTGGTCAGCCTTGGTCCGACCCTGGCGAAGGTCCTTGGTGAGGGGGACCATGCCGGCGTGCGGTTCGCTGATCTTTTCGAGGTGCGCAGTCCCGGTGGCGCTGACACGGTTGACGGGCTTCTTGACCTTGCCGGTGACCGCATCCGCCTCGTGGTCAAGGCGGGCTCGCGCATCGGGCTGCGCGGCCTTGGCATGCGCGTCTCGGCCGGCGAATACGTCTTGCTCAACCTCTCCTTCGGCATCGACCTCATCGCCGCGGTGCGGGAGTTCGCCCTGACGGACACGGACTTTGCGGCCACCGACCTTGCGATGGAACTCCTTTACCTGGCTGAGGCGAACGCCGCCGTCACGCGCGAGCTGCGTGGCCTGAACCTGCGCCTCGAAGGGGCACGGCTTGCGGCTGAGGAAGAGGCGCTGACCGATCCCTTGACCGGCCTCCGCAATCGGCGGGCGGCGGACCTGTTCCTGGAACGGCTGTGCCAGGCCGGCGCGCCCTTCGGGCTGCTGCATCTCGACCTCGACTACTTCAAGGCGGTGAACGACACGCTTGGCCATGCGGCAGGGGACATGGTCCTGGCCGAGGTTGGACACATCCTGCGCGACCAGACGCGGGCCGAAGACTGCGCCGCCCGCATCGGCGGCGATGAATTCGTCGTCGTCGTCAGCGGCCGGACCGAACCGGCCGTCCTTATGGCGATTGCCGACCGCATCATCGCGCGGATCTCCGAACCGATCGACTTCGAAGGGGCCGCGTGCAGGGTCTCGGCCAGCGTGGGGATCGTCCGGGCGGTCGACATGGTCAATCCTGATCCGGCACGCATCCTGGCTGCCGCCGACCGCGCGCTTTACGCCGCCAAGCACGCCGGGAGGTCTCGCGCCATCCTTCTGCCGGCACCGCTGGAGTGACCGTCAGCCCCGGCCTTCCCGGCCGGTGTCTGAAATGACCCATGTGGCCTCGGCCGGAAGGCTGACCTGCACCTCGGCTCCGGGCGCCAGGCCCGAGAGGCTGTCGGGCGCTGTCAGCGCCTCCAGTGTCACCGGGCCGACCTGCAGTGTGAAGCGCCCCTGTGTGCCAAGGAAGGCAGCCGACAGGACCCGTGCCGGAAAGGCATTCCCGGACAGACCAAGGCGTATCGCCTCGGGCCGGATGGTCAGGATGCCCGCGCCATGAGCCGCTGCCGCCGGCAAGGGCAGGCAACCCAAGGCACAATGAAACCCCGCGCCGTCAGCATGCCCCGGCAGGAAATTCACCCCGCCCAGAAAGCGCGCCACCTCGACCGATGCGGGGCGGCGGTAGATGTCCCAAGGTGTGGCATCCTGCGCCAGCCGCCCGCCCAGGATCAGCGCGATCCGGTCACCCAGGGCAACTGCTTCGGTTTGGTCATGCGTCACGACCATCATGGTCGTGCCGGTGTCGCGCTGCAGGCTGCGGATCAGGCCCCGCATCTCGTCCCTGAGACTGGCATCAAGGTTCGACAGGGGCTCATCGAGCAGAAGAAGCTTCGGCGACAGGATCAGCGCCCGCGCCAGCGCACCGCGTTGCGCCTGTCCCCCCGAAAGCTCGGAGGGCCGACGGTGGCCAAACCCGGTTAGCTGCACGCGCTCCAGCATCGCGGCCACGCGTTCCGCGATATCGGCGGACGGCATCCCCCGCATGCGAAGGCCGAAGCCGATGTTCGCCTCAAGCGTCAGGTGCGGGAAGAGGGGTGCGTTCTGCATCACCATCACCACGCTGCGCCGTTCGGGCGGAAGGCCGAGAAGCGACTGATCCCCAAGAAGGATCTCGCCCGCATCAGGCTCACCCAACCCCGCGATCAGCCGCAGAAGGGTGGACTTGCCCGATCCCGAGGGGCCAAGAACGGCCGTCAGCCCACCGGCAGGCACGTGTAGCGACAGCCCGTCGATCACCGGTGCGGCGGCGCCCGGATAGGTCTTGCTGACGTTCCTCAAGGCAAGGGCGGTCACCGGAAGCCGCCTCCGGCCAGGGCCGGGTGCCGGCCTGTCACCCGGCGCGCGGTGACAAGCAGGATCAGGACTCCGGGTAGGATGTAAAGGATCGCAATCGCCCCGGCGAGGTCGTTCCGTCCTGCGCTGGCATAGGCGAAAAGGGTCAGGGGCAGCGTCTGCACCCGCCCGCCGCCGATCGACAGGGTCAGCAGGTACTGCGACCAGGAGACAAGAAAGGCGAAAAGGGCGCCCGTCAGCAGCCCCGGCAGGATTGCGGGCAGGGTGACATGGCGCCACACGGCCCAGGGCCCCGCGCCAAGCGACCGGGCCTGATCCTCATGCACCGTGTCGAAGCCGGCGAAGACGCTGGCCATGATCAGCGTCATGTAGGGGATCACCGGAACAAGATGGGCCAGGATGACGCCCCAGACCGTGCCCGTCAGCCCAAGGCGCAGGAAGATGCCGTGCAATCCCGGGGCCACGGCGATGGCGGGCATGATCACAGGTGCCGCAAGCAAAAGCAGAACCAGCCCCCTGCCGCGGAAGTCATGCAGTCCAAGCGCCCGTCCCGCAGGTACCCCGACCAGGGCAGCCAGCGCGGTCGAAGCAACTGCGATGAAAATGGTCAGCCACAGACTCTCCAAAGCGCCGCCCCCTGCCGACAGGGCGACATGCCAGGCTTCCAGCGTCCAGTCCTGTGGCAATAGGGACGGAAAGCGCCAGCCGCGAGCAAAGGACCAGATCGCAAGGGGGACCAGCGGCAGGACAAGCCAAAAGGCCAGTAGACCCCCTGCCAGAAGGCGCATCCTGCCAGCGGTCACGGGCGCCTCCGGCCGGACAGCGCCAGGCGCGCGTAAACGATCAGAAGCGCCGCCCCGATCAGCGCGATCATGAGGGACATCGCATAGGCCTCGGGCCGGCGGTCAAGGTCGACATCGGTAAAGCCCTGCCAGGCCAGGATTGGCAAAGCCTCGGGCGCATGGGCGCCAAGGAGAAGGGGGATCTCATATGCGCCAAGCGCAAATGCGAAGACTACCGCCGAGGCGGCAACGAGCGCGGGCAGAAGCAGCGGCAGAAGGACATGGAAGAAGGTCTGAACCCGGCTTGCCCCAAGGCAGCGAGCGGCGGCTTCATGCCCTGGCCCGATGGTCTGCAGCTTGGCCAGCAGGATCAGGCCGATGAAGGGCACCTCCTTCCAGACATAGCTCAGGATGATCCCGATGGCGTAGGGGTCATGGGTCAGCACCGGAAACTCCGCGGGTGCAGCAATCAGGCCAGCGGCATGGGCCAGCCGGGCAAAGCTTCCGGACTGCGCGAAAAGGTAAAGGATCCCCAGCGCCCCGACGAGATGCGGCACCGTAAGGTTCAGCTGGAAGAGAACGGCGATCAGCGACCGGCCCGCGAAGGCTTGCCGCAAAAGGAGGGCAGCCCCAAGGGCGATGGCGGCCGAGATCACCGTTGACGCCCCGGCGATCCAGAGGGACAGACCGAGGGACGCAAGAAACCCCGGCGCGCCAAGAACCGCCGCGAAGGCCTGAAGGTCCGGCTCGGTCAGACCGATCGCCGGCATGTAGCGCAGCGACCGCACCAGCGCGAACCCAAGGGCCGACAGGAACAGCCCCCCAAGCAGCAGGACAGCCGGGGCGAGAAGCAGGATGATGCGGGTCCTCTGCGTCACGGCAACGCCTCCCTTGCACCGGGAAGGGTGACGGCTTCAGCCAAGAGGCGCAAGGTGCGTCACGCAGTGAGGGCCGGCCTAGTTGCCGACCGAGGCCTTCCAGCCTTCTTCGATGGCGGTCAGCCAGTCGGCCTGCAACTCGGGCAAGGCCGCCTTGGCAAGCTCGGATGCAGGCACCACGGAAGGGTGCGCCTTGATCGCGGCAAAACCGGCCTGAACCTCCGGCGAGGTCCGCTGGATGTCGATGGCGGGCGAGGCCCCCCAGACTTCGGTCTTCGCCTTTTCCAGTTGCTCTTCGCCCGAAAGAAGCAGGTTCTGCACCACCATCGCCGCCGCCTTGTTCGACGCGTTGAACGGGATCAGCGTGTAGTTCGTGTTGCCGATCGTGCCGTCCGCCAGCCCGAAGGAACGGGTGGTTTCCGGATAGATCCCGGCATCTACGGCAAGACCGAACTGCGCGGGGTCATAGTTGAAGGTGAAGGCCACTTCACCATTGGCGTAAAGCTCGTTCAGCTGGGTGACCGTGGTGGGGTAAGTCGCACCCTCGCGCCAGAGATAGGGTTCGATCTCGTTCAGGATGACCCAGGTCTTCGCGGCGACTTCGTCAAAGCGGGCTTTGTCGAAGGGACCAAGCAGCGCCTCCGGCCCCCCTGCGGCATGCAGGAACACGTGGCGCACGAAGGCCGATCCGGTGAAGTCCGGCGGGGCCGGATAGGTGAACTGGCCGGGGTTGGCCTTTATCCAGTCAAGGAGCGCGCCCATGTCCTGCGGCGGTTCGGGCAGTGTGGCGCTGTTATGGGCGAAGGCGAACTGGACGGTGTTCCAGGGCACCTCACACCCGTCCACAGGCACGCCGAAATCGTTGGCGATGGCGGGGTTTTCCCAGTCCACCAGTGTGTCGTTCGGAAGGATGCCGGTGTAGCCGCAGAAGGCAAGGCCCGCCTCCTTCATCGACCGGAAGTTCTCGCCGTTGATCCAGATCAGGTCGACCGCGCCGCCTTCGGTGATCCCGGCTTCCTTCTCGGTCAGGACCATGTTCACCACATCCGCCGCATCGGTGATCGGCACGCGGTTCAGGGTGATGTCATACTCCGCTTTCAGCCGCGCGCCCACGTGGTCCGAGACATAGGCGTTGATCGTGTCCGACCCGCCCCACATGAACCAGGTGACGGTATCGCCGCGCGCCTCGGCGACGATCTCGTTCCAGGTCATCCCGCTGAGCGCGTCAGGGGTCTGGGCATGGGCGGATGTCGTCAGAAGCACGATGGCGGCGATGGAGCGCAGCATGGAAACCTCGGTTGAATGTGCGCCCCATCAAACCGAAGCTTTGGGTGAAGGCCAGTCACATGGCCGTGCCCTGCCTGAAACAAGGCTCATGGTAAGTGGCTGTGGGACTTGTGCTTTGCGGCACAATCCGGCGCGCTGTCAGCCGTCGATTCTCGCTCCCATGATCGCGATCGCCTGCTGGTAGACCTTGGCGGCGTTCCACTGCCGGATCACCTCGAAGTTCGGCTCGCCTTCCTGGTAGCCCTTGCCCGGTTTCCAGCCCTTCTGCCGCAGGAAGTTCGCGGTCGAGGCCAGCGCATCGGTGAGGTTATAGAAATCCACCGCGCCGTCACCGTTTCCGTCGACACCGTAGGTCAGGGCGTTGCCCGGCAGGAACTGGGTATGGCCAAGCTCGCCATGCTTTGCACCCACCGTGGCGGCCGAGATCGAGCCCTGGTCCACCAGCTTCAGTGCGCCGATCAGATGCGGGCGGAAGAAGTCCGAGCGTCGGCAGTCATAGGTCAGCGTGGCGATGGCCGAGACCACGTTGGTGTCGCCCATGAAGCCACCAAAGCCCGTCTCCATCCCGTGGATCGCGATGATCACGCCGGCGGGCACGCCATACTGCGCCTCTAGCGAGGCATAGAACTCCGGGTTCTTCGCCTTGCGCTTGCGCCCCTGCGAGACGATGGCGTCTGCCCCGCGAACCTGCATGAACTTGTCGAGGCTGTACTTGAAGCTTTTCTGATTGCGGTCCGCCCCGATCGTGGCTTTGGAATACGAACTGTCCATCAGCGCCGCGATCCCGCGCTTGCCGACCCCTTCCGCCTTTGCCGCGGCGGCCATCTCGGATTTCCAGGCCTCGTACTGGCCGCCTGTGTCGCTGCAGCTGGTGGCATGGGCGGCAAACGGGAAGGAGACAAGGACGGCGAGCGCCGACAGGCGAAGGGAATGCATCACGGCGGGGACCTCAAAAAAGACTTTTCAGCACTTTATGAAGTAGCGCCAAACAATCAAGCGCGCGACCATTCAGCTATGGCGCGCGCATCTGACATGTTGGTGAAGTGGCAGCCCGTAGGGGAGTCGAACCCCTCTTACCTGGTTGAAAACCAGGTGTCCTAACCGATAGACGAACGGGCCGCGCTGTCGATGGGGGGGTGTCTAATTCGGCTCCAAGGGTTCTGCAAGGGGAATCTTGCGGTGAAATTGCATCACGCGAAGGCAGCGTCATCCAGCCGAAGCTGCACCCGCGTGCGGCCGTTCCAATGGTTCAGTTCCAGCTTGCCGGCAACATGAAACCGCCGATGCCCTGCGGACTCGAGCGCCGGGCCAAGCGGGCCGTCGAATGCGCCGAAGGCGATCGCATCAAGACCCGGCCCACTGCCATCCGACAGCGTCAGCTTCAGATGGCTTTCCCCGATCCGCCGGGTGCTGACGGCGACATCGGCGAAGGCAAAGCGCGGCGCCGGGGCAGCCGATCCGAAGGGACCGGCGTTCTCGATCTCTTCGACCAGCGCGACGGTTGCGCCCCCGGTCGTCAGCAGGCTGTCGATCCACAGTTCGTTCGGGCCGGCCGCACCAGCCCCCTGCCGGCCCAGAAGCTCGCCAAGCCGCGCCATCGCCGGCTGCAACTGCGCGCGGGTCAGTGTCAGGCCGGCGGCCATCTTGTGACCCCCGCCCTTCGTGATCATCCCTTCCGTCGCCAGCCGCTGGATTGCCGCCCCAAGGTCAACGCCCGGAACCGACCGGGCCGAGCCCTTGCCCGTATCGCCCTCGAATCCGATGACTACCGACGGGCGGTTCGACGCCTCTTTCAACCGGGCCGCGACGATCCCGACCACGCCGGGATGCCAGCCATCCGCCGCCGCCCAGACAAGCGGGCCATCCAGCCCCCGCGCCTCTGCCTGGGCAAGGGCCTCGGCGCGCACCGCTTCGGTGATCAGGCGACGGTCCGAGTTCAGCTGGTCCAGACGCGCAGCAAGGGCCGAGGCTTCCTGTTCGTTCGCGGTCGCCAGAAGCCGCGCGCCCAGATCGGCCTGCCCGATTCTGCCGCCCGCATTGACCCGTGGCCCCAGAAGGAAGCCCAGGGCATATGCCGTGGGGGCCTGGTCCATCCGCGCGACATCGGCAAGGGCCCGCAGGCCCGGCCTTTCGCGGCGGGCCATGATCTTCAGACCCTGCCGGACAAAGGCCCGGTTGACCCCGACCAGCGGGGCGACATCGGCCACGGTCGCAAGGGCCACCAGATCCAAGAGGCCCATCAGGTCCGGCACCGGCGCGCCCTCGGCCTTCAGGCGGCGATTGGCCTCGACCAGAAGCAGGAACACCACGCCTGCCGCGCAAAGATGGGCCAGCGCGCCATCCTCGTCCTGACGGTTGGGGTTCACGATCGCAAGGGCATCCGGCAGCGTCTCAAGCGCAAGGTGATGGTCCAGGATCACGACATCAGCCCCTGCCGCCGCGGCAATCGCGCCATGTGAAAGGGTGCCGCAATCGACGCATAGGATCAGGTCATGTGACGCCGCAAGGGCCTCCATCGCCGGGACGTTCGGCCCGTAGCCTTCGTCGATCCGGTCGGGGATATAGAGCGTGGCAGCCAGTCCGAAATGGCGCAGCCAGACCAGAAGCAGGGCGGCCGAGGCACCCCCGTCGACATCGTAGTCGGCGAAGACGGCGATCCTCTCCCTCTGCCTGACCGCGGCAAGCAGGCGTTCGGCGGCCGGTGCCATGTCCCGCAGGGTCAGGGGGTCCGGCAGAAGATCGCGCAGCGAAGGGGCAAGAAAACCCGGGGCAGCCTCGGGCGCGACCCCGCGGGCGGCAAGGACCCGGCACAGGGGCAGGGGAAGCCCGGTTTGCTGGGTCAAAGCCTCGGCCAGCCGGTCCTGTGCCGCATCGGGGCCGGCCCATCGGCAGCCGGTAAGCGAGGTTTCGACATTCAGGAAGGCTTGCATGGGACAGGGGTGCCGCAAAGGCCGGCATCTGGCAAGAGGCACTTTCCGCTTGGCGCACAGGGCGCACAATAATCAATTAATATCAATTGTTTACATCAGAGTGCGGATAGCGGGATGCGATAGGAGTCACGAATACTCCTCGATCCGGAGGTACTGCTGCCGGACGACCGATCATGCCAAAATGAGGAGACTGGTGGGCGACCCTGGAATCGAACCAGGCATGGGTCGCCCCGGGGGAGTTACAGTCCCCTGCCGCACCTTGCAGCTCGTCGCCCGCCGGGGGGTCGTGTAACCAAGGGGGCGGGGGGCGTCAAGGGCAGAACGCGACGCCGGTGGGGTGCTTTTCAGCTTGCATCGGGGCAAGCGGCTGACGCACTGTCCGGGCCGGAATTTCAAAGGGGTCGCCAATGGCAGCGGGCGGAAAGAAGCCGGCCTGGGTGGTAGAGAAAGAGCGCGGCCAGAAGGCCGAGGCGCGCGAAACGCTGTGGCTTTTCGGCCTTCACGCGGTGCGCGATGCGCTTGCCAACCCCCGGCGCGAGAAGCTGCGGCTGGTCCTGACGAAGAATGCGCTCGACAAGCTGGAAGACGCCGTTGCGGCCTCAGGCATGGTGCCGGAAGTGGTGGAGCCGCGCCGCTTCGACGTGCCGATCGACGAAGGCTCGGTCCACCAGGGGGCGGCAGTCGAGGTCCGGCCCCTGAACTGGGGGCGGTTCCAGGACGTCTGCGCCGCGGGCGAGGGCCTGCCCCTGGTCGTCCTTCTCGACCGGGTGACCGACCCGCACAACGTCGGCGCAATCCTGCGGTCGGCCGAAGTCTTCGGCGCCCGCGCGGTGATTGCACCACGGCACCACTCGGCCCCGGAAACCGGGGCCCTGGCGAAGACTGCGAGCGGGGCGCTCGAACGGCAGCCCTACCTGCGGGTGACCAACCTTGCCGAGGCGATGGAGGCCCTGAAGGATATGGGGTTCACGCTGATCGGGCTTGATGGCGAGGCTCCGGTGACTCTCGAGGCTGCGGTCGCCGGCGTGGGTGGCAGGCCCATCGGCCTTGTCCTTGGCGCCGAAGGTCCGGGCCTTCGGGAAAAGACGCGCGAGACCTGTGATGTGCTGGCCCGGATCCCTTTCGCCGGGGCCTTCGGCAGCCTGAACGTCTCCAACGCTGCCGCCGTGTCGCTCTATGCGGCCAGCCGTAAGTGATCACAACTCTGCGACAGGTCTTTAACGGTGGCTGGCCCCTTCCTACATGTCAGTGTGGAGGCACGGGCCGGAACCCCGTCCTTGACTTCACTGTCCCTCGTTCCGCGACTTGGCGCTCAGGGCTAGCTCTGGGCGCCTTTTTCATCGGGTGACTTGATGACCGACGACAGCGAGATCCGCGACATCCTGAGCAGCGCGAAAACGATTGCGGTCGTCGGCTGGTCACCGAAGCGCGACCGGCCCAGCCACGGGGTTGCGGCCTTCCTCAAGCGCCGCGGTTACCGGGTGATCCCGGTCAATCCGGGACAGGCCGGGCAAGAGGCTTTGGGCGAAACCGTTGTTGCAAGCCTGGCCGAGGCCGGGCCGGTCGACATGGTCGACATCTTCCGCCGCAGCGAAGAGGCCGGGGCCGTGGTGGATCAGGCGATTGCCGCAGGAGCCAAGGTGGTCTGGATGCAGCTTGGCGTGATCGACGAGGCCGCCGCTGACCGCGCCCGCGCCGCGGGGCTGAAGGTCGTGATGGACCGCTGCCCTGCGATCGAGATTCCCAGGCTGGGGCTGTGAGGCTCCGCCGCGCCTAGCCCCGCGCGTTCTTTTCGGCGATGCCCGAGGTACCCTCGCGGCGCTCGAGTTCCGCCATGACTTCGGCAAGGGTCACATCGCGTGAGGCGAGCATCACGAGAAGGTGGTAAAGGACGTCCGCCGCCTCGGCCATCAGGCGGGCGCGGTCGCCCTTCACCGCCTCGATGATGGCCTCGACGGCCTCTTCCCCGAATTTCTCGGCGCATTTCTCTGGCCCCTTAGCCAGCAGTTTGGCGGTCCAGGAGGTTTCCGGGTCGGCCCCCTTGCGGGCGGCGATCGTGGCGGCGAGGGTCTCCAGGCTCATGTCGGCCTCACGTCAGTCGAACGGGGATGCCGGCGGCGGCCATGTGGGCCTTGGCCTCGCCGATGGTGAAGGTGCCGAAGTGGAAGATTGAGGCGGCGAGGACGGCTGAGGCATGCCCCTCGGTGATGCCTTCGACAAGGTGCTCCAGCGTCCCGACCCCTCCGCTTGCGATGACCGGGATGTCGACGGCGTCGGCGATGGCGCGGGTCAGGGGGATGTTGAAGCCCTGCTTCGTGCCGTCGCGATCCATCGAGGTGAGCAGGATCTCCCCCGCCCCCTTCGCGGCCACGGTGCGGGCAAACTCCACCGCGTCGATCCCTGTCGCCCGGCGGCCGCCGTGGGTGAAGATCTCCCACTTACCGGGCTCGACCGTCTTGGCGTCGATCGCCACCACGATGCATTGGCTGCCGAACCTGTCAGCGGCACGGGCCACCACGTCGGGGTCGGCAACGGCGGCGGAGTTGAAGCTGACCTTGTCGGCCCCGGCCAGAAGAAGCTTCCGCACATCCTCGGGCGTGCGGACGCCGCCGCCCACGGTGAGGGGCATGAAGCACTGCTCGGCGGTGCGGGTGACGAGGTCGTACATCGTCGCCCGGTTGTCCTCCGTCGCCATGATGTCGAGGAAGCAAAGCTCATCCGCCCCGGCGGCGTCATAGGCCTTGGCGGCCTCGACCGGGTCACCCGCATCGACGAGATCGACGAAGTTGACGCCCTTCACGACGCGGCCATCGGCCACGTCCAGGCAGGGGATGATGCGGGTCTTGAGCATGGGCGGAGGAATGGCCCGGGCGGGCGTCAAAAGCAAGCGGGATTGCAGCGGCGTGGTGACCACAGTGGTCAAGTCTGGATATTTTATGTTAATCAATATGATAGCAGATTTCATTAACCTTTTGGCAAGGTTTGTCCACGCTGCCATCTGAGCCCACCGGGCCGCCATCGGGCTTGCTTTTCCGCCGGGGTCGGATTTCCTGGGGCCATGACCAAGCTTGTTCTGCTGCACAAGGCAGGGTCGATCTACGACGACCTGCCCGATGCGCGCTATGACTTCCCCCGTCAGTATCTGAAGGCGGTCGAGGAGGGCGTGGGCGACTGGGTGGTCCATTACGAGCCGACGAAAGCCGGACCTCGGGGCTACTTCGCGGTGGCGAAGATCGCGGCGGTGATCCCGAAACCGGGCGAGGAAGGGCGGTTTCTCGCGCTGATCGAGGATTACCTGCCCTCGACCGCGAAGTGCCGCGCCTTCTGGACGGGCGACCCTTCGAGACGGCGCTTCAGGAGCCGGACGGAGGCCCGAAGTCGGGCGGGCTTGTCCAATCCGCCGTGCGCCGCCTGCCGGAGGCCGAGTTCGCTACAATCGTCCGACGGGGCCTGCCCGACGATCTGGAGCGGATCGAGGCGCGGGCCTACGATCCCGCTGCCGCTGGCTTTGACGACCCGGTTATCCCCTTCGAACGCCCTGTGATCGAACGCCTGACGAGCCGTCCCTATCGCGATGTCGCGTTCCGAAGGAAGGTGCGCGAGGCCTATGACTACCGCTGTGCCATGTCGGGACTGCGCCTTCGCAACGGCGGCGGACGGCCGGAGGTGAACGCGGCGCATATCATCCCGGTCGAGCGGCAGGGAAGCGATGCCGTCCACAACGGTCTGGCGCTGTCCGGCACGCTGCACTGGATGTTTGACCGGGGTCTCGTCAGCGTGGCCGAGGACTGGAGCATCCTTGTGTCGCGCAACAAGGTGCCGGGGGATGTGATCGACCGGCTGATCGTGCCGGGCGCAGGCTGGTCCTGCCGGCCGAGAGGCGTGATTGGCCGAATCCGCGCTGCCTGCGCTGGCATCGGGAGAATGTGTTCGGACAGATGAGCGCCGAGGGGCCGCAGCCCTGGGACTGATCCCGGGGGCGCTTGTCGGTGACTTCGTCCCTCCTCGCTGGCCTTGCGACGAGAAGACGAAGTTGCACGAGGAGCGGTGATGCGGGGCTTGGCCCGTCCGGCGGACCGGCGCTAGGCTGGCCGGAACGCAAGCGGGCGGGGGGCGATGGAGACTCTGCGCTATGTGCTGGCCTGCCTTGCCTGCGGCATCATCGCCGTCTGGGCGGGGGAGAACATGTTCTGGTTCATCCCGCCAGAGAACCTCCGTCCGTCCGATCTTGTCCTGACGGTCGTCGCCTATTCCATCGCCAGCGGCGTGGGGCTGAGCCTGGTCATCCTGTCCGGCCTCCGGGGTTTGCCTGCGGCCTTCTTGGGCGGGGCGGTCATGGGCTACATGGCCGAAGGCGTGATCGTCGGCACGATCTACGACCCCTTGCCGTTCTTCTGGGTCTGGACACCCCTGGCCTGGCACGCGCTGATCAGCGGCGGGCTGGTCCTTGGCCTTGGCCGGGCGGCGAGGGCGCTGGGCCCGCTGCGGATGGCGCTGATCTGGGGTGCCCTAGGGCTGGCATCGGCCTTCTGGGCGCAATACTGGCCCAGCGAAGCCGACGTCTTGCCGGGCCGTGCCGTGCTGGCGTTGTATCTGATCGGCTTTGGATGCCTTGTCGTGCTGGCGCAGGTGGTGCTCGACCGGATCGGATACCTGCCGCAGCCGCCCAGGGTGGTGCTCTGGATCGCGCCCGGGATCGCGCTGGCCGTCTGGGTGGCGCAGGGGATGGCGGACCTCAACCCGTTGCGGGTGCTTCTACCGCTGGTCATGGCGCTTCTGTGGTGGACCATGCGGCGGCTGGGCCAGCCCGGGGGCCCTGTCCCGCTCGGCCGGCCTGTCCCCGTCTGGCACCATGCGCTGGTGCTGATCGCGCCAGCCGTAGCGGTCGCGCTGGCCCAGCTGGGTTGGGCGCAGGGCTGGGGGACGCTTGGCGCAAATGTGGTGGTGGCGGCCGTTACCTGCCTTCTGTCGCTGGTCTGGCTTGGGCGGCTGATATGGCGAGCTCGCGCCGGGTCAGCCTAGCGCCTTGAGGGCCTGGGCCAGATCAATCGCCCCGTCATAGAGCGCCCGGCCCGAGATCGCCCCGGCGATGACGCCTGTATCGCGGAGCGCGATCAGGTCTTCCATCCGGCTGACGCCGCCGCTTGCGATCACGGGGATCGAGACCGCGCGGGCCAGCGCCTCGGTCGCTTCGATGTTGGGGCCTTGCATCGCGCCGTCACGGTCGATGTCCGTGTAGATGATCGCGGCGACGCCGGCGTCCTCGAAGGAGCGGGCGAGGTCGGTCGCGAGGATGTCGGTTTCGGTCGCCCAGCCCTTGGTCGCAACGCGGCCCTTGCGGGCGTCGATGCCGACGGCGACCTTTCCGGGGAAGGCGCGCGCGGCCTCGCGCACCAGCGCCGGGTTCTCGACCGCGACAGTGCCGAGGATGACCCGGGCAAGGCCCTTTTCCAGCCACATCGCGATGGTGGCCATGTCGCGGATGCCGCCACCAAGCTGGGCGGGGACGCTGATCGCCTTCAGGATCGCCTCGACCGCCGCCCCGTTCACCGGTTGGCCCGCGAAGGCGCCGTTGAGGTCGACAAGGTGGAGCCATGCGCAGCCCGCAGCCTGGAACTTCAGCGCCTGGACGGCGGGGTCATCACCAAAGACGGTTGCCGCCGCCATTTCGCCGCGCAGGAGGCGGACGCATTGGCCATCCTTCAGGTCGATCGCGGGGTAAAGGATCATGGGCGGCGCCTCTCTCGTGGTCGGCGCGTCTTTGGCATGGGGCGGAGCGAAAGGAAAGGTCCGGGTCGCGACCCGACGTCACGCTTGATCGGCAGGCGATCCTTGGCAAAGCCTGACGCATCATTCCGGGAGGAGGACCCCATGAAGACCTATCTTATCGCCGCACTCGTCGCGACATTCGGAACCGCTGCCCTGGCCGACCCCGTCGAGGGTGTCTGGCAGACCCGCAAGGACGACAACGGCAACTTCGGCCATGTCGAGATCAAGCCCTGTGGGCAGGCGTTCTGCGGCACGCTGATCCAGGCCTTCAACGGCGAGGGTCAGCCGATCGAAAGCCCGAATGTGGGGCGGCAGATCGTCTGGGACATGGTGGCCAAGGCGGACGGGCTTTATGACGACGGGCAGATCTATTCGCCCGACCGGGACAAGACCTACAGCGGTGACATGACGCTTTCGGGCGACAGCCTGAAGGTGCGGGGCTGCGTTCTTGGGATCTGCCGCGACGGCGGGACCTGGGCGCGGGTGAAGTAAGCGCAAGGATCGGGTTGCCCGAGGCCCTTGGTCCGGACAGCGTCCGGAGCGAAGGAGATCTCGCAATGGCACGCCCGGACTGGCTTTTTCTCGTGACCCTCTCCATCCTGTGGGGAGGGTCGTTCTTTTTCGTCGAAGTGGCGCTGGAGGGACTTCCCGCGCTGACGATCGTCTGGCTGCGGGTTGCGCTGGCGGCGGTTATCCTGTTCGGGGTGTTGCGGCTGTCCGGCATGGCGCTTCCGGCGCGGCAGGTCTGGCCGGCGATGGTCGTCATGGGCTTTCTCAACAACGCGGTGCCCTTCACGCTTTTCGCGCTGGCGCAGGGCGAGATCAGCGGGGCGCTGGCCTCGGTCCTGAATGCGACGACGCCGCTCTTCACCGTGCTGGTGGCGCATGCCGCGACGCGGGACGAGAAGATCACGCCGGCAAAGGCGGTGGGCCTCGGGTTCGGATTCCTCGGGGTCGTTGTGATGATGGCGGGGGCCGAACTCTCTGGTGCGCTTGCGGCAAAGCTGTTCTGCCTTGTCGCGGCACTGTCCTATGCCTGCGCCGGGGTTTGGGGGCGACGGTTCCGAAGGCTGGGCGTTGCGCCCCTGGCGACGGCTTTCGGGCAGGTCACGGCGGCGGCGCTGCTTTTGTTGCCGCTCTGGCTATGGGTCGACGCGCCCTGGATTCTGGGCTGGCCCGGGGCCCGGGTGGCCGGAGCGGTCGCAGGGATCGCGGCGCTGTCGACGGCGCTGGCCTATCTGATCTATTTCAGGCTCCTCGCCTCGGCCGGGGCGACCAACCTTCTCCTGGTCACCTTCCTGATCCCGGTCAGCGCAACGGTCCTTGGCGCAATGTTCCTGGGCGAGAGGCTTCTGCCCCAGCATCTGGCAGGGTTCGGGCTGATTGTGCTGGGACTGGTCGCAATCGATGGTCGAGTCGTTCGAAAATGGAAAGAAATCCGGTAGCAGACCGCTCTTTCAGGGCTTCCAGCGCAGGAAATTTGCAATAAGGCGCAGGCCGGCGGATTGGCTTTTCTCGGGGTGGAACTGGGTGCCGACGATGGTGTCGAGGCCGATAATGGCCGTGACAGGGCCGCCGTAGTCGCAATGCGCCAGGAGATGCGCAGGATCGGCGACGCGGAAGTGGTAGGAGTGGACGAAGTAGGCGTGATCGCCCGTCGTGATCCCGGCGAGCACAGGGTGCGGGCGGTCGATCACCAGGTCGTTCCAGCCCATATGCGGAACCTTGAGCGTCGCATCGGTCGGATGGATCCGCACGACGTCGCCGGGGATCCAGCCGAAGCCCGCGGTCTCGCGGTACTCATGGCCACGGGAGGCGAGCATCTGCATGCCCACACAGATGCCGAGGAAGGGGCGGGCCTTCATGGTCACCGCTTCGGCGATGGCCTCGTAAAGCCCGCCGTAGCTGCCAAGGGCGGCCCGGCAGGCCGGGAAAGCGCCGTCTCCGGGCAGGACGATCCGGTCGGCGCGGGCGACATCCTCGGGGCGGGAGGTGACAAGGATCTCGCCGCCGTCAACCTCCATCGCCATGCGCTGGAAGGCCTTTTCGGCGGAATGAAGGTTCCCGGAATCGTAGTCGACTAGGACGGTGAGCATCTTGGACCGGCGGGTTGGCGGAGAGGGCGGAGCCTCCGGCGGTGATATTTGGGGACGAAGAATGGGCTAGAGCGCGCCCTTCGTGGACGGCAGCGCGCCGCCGAGGCGGGGGTCGATCTCGACGGCCATGCGCAGGGCGCGCGCGACGGATTTGAACGCCGCCTCGGCGATGTGGTGGCTGTTCAGGCCGTGGGTGAGGTCGACATGGAGCGTAATCCCGCCGTGGGTCGACAGCGCCTGGAAGAATTCGCGCACAAGCTCGGTGTCGAAGCTGCCGATCTTCGGGGTCGGGAAGGACAGGTTCCAGACCAAATAGGGCCGGCCCGAAAGGTCAAGCGCGGTCGTGACCTGCGCGTCGTCCATCGCGAGCGCGAAATGGCCGTAGCGGCGGATGCCGGCCTTGTCGCCAAGCGCCTTTGCCAAGGCCTGCCCGAGGGCAATGCCCGTATCCTCGACCGTGTGGTGGTCGTCGATGTGCAGATCGCCCTTGGCGCGCACCGTGAGGTCGATCAGGCTGTGCCGGGCCAGCTGGTCGAGCATATGGTCGAAGAACCCGACGCCGGTCCTGCAGTCATAGCGACCTGTGCCGTCAAGGTTGACGGTGACCGAAATCTCGGTCTCGGCGGTCTTGCGGGTGATCTCGGCGCTGCGCATGGGCGGGCCTTTCGTCCTGAGTTCAACGGGCTGGTAAACCCTTGGACCCAATGGGGCAAGCCCCAGATCGGCACAATCCTGCAAGGCGTTGCGGCGCGGTCAGCTGGCCGGGTCACGCTCGGGTGTGTTCGAGATCAGAACGGCGATGAAGCGGGTGGCCGGGAAGGCATTGCACAGGATCGCCAGCATCGCGGTCAGGGGCACGGCAAGCAGCGCGCCGGGCAGGCCCCAGAGCGTGGACCAGATGGCAAGGGCCACGAGGATGACGAAGGGGCTGAGGTTCAGCGCGCGGCCCATCATCCGCGGTTCCAGAACGTTCGCCACGTAGGTCTGCACCGCGATGAGGAGGGTTCCAAGCACCGCAGATGTCCCAAGCGAGCCGAACTGGGCCAGCGACAGGATAACCGGCAGCATGACGCCCGCGGCGGACCCGACATAGGGGATATAGTTCAGAAGTCCGATCATCACGGCCCAGAAGACCGCGAAGTCGATGCCCATGTACCACAGGATGACGAAAGACAGCGCGCCGAGGATGACGTTGACCGCCGTCTTGATCGCCAGGTAGTCCCCGATCTTGCCGTTCGCCTCGCTGAGGAGGCGCCAGGTGCGCTCGGCCCGGTCGCCGTGCGGCAGCGCGATCGCCAGCTTGTCGGCGAAGGTGCGCCGCTCGATCATCAGGAATCCCGAGTAGATCAGCACGATGACAAACAGGAGGCCCAGGCTGGAGACCCCGCCCAGGATGCGCAGGGTGAGGGCCTGGAAGTTCAGGTTTCCAAGGGTCATGTCGACGAGTTCGTCCCAGGTCGGACTGTCCATCCCGGCCATGTTGGCGACAGAGTCAGCCAGCAATTCAAGATTCTGCTGGTAGCGCGGCATCGCGGCCACGAGGTCGTTCACGGTCATCGAGACGACAAGGCCAAGCGCCACGAGGATCAGCGCAAACAAGAGCAGCACCAGAGCGTGCACCAGGATCACCGGAACGCGGCGCAGGCCCGGCAGGCGCCGGAGCGCCTGGGCCGCCGTGGTCAGGATATAGACCGCGATGATCGCAAGGATGATCGGCAGGATCACGCCCTTGCCGATGACCAGAAGCCAGCCGACCATCAGGACCAGCGCAAGGGCAAGCACCAGGGTCAGAAGCGGCTGCCCCGCTTCGGCCTTCGCGTGCTGATCCTCTTCCGCCATGGCTCGATTCCCTTCGTTTGGGCGCAGCAGATGACACTTCGCGCCATTGGTCACGCGCAGATGAAGAACGGCAATCGTTTTTGGTGTCAAAGGTGCCGGGGACAACGGATTTGCTGCATCAGGGCCGGCGAAAACGAAAAGACCGCCCGAAGGCGGCCTTGTCGGATGGTCCCAACTGGAGCGGGCGATGAGATTCGAACTCACGACCCTAACCTTGGCAAGGTTATGCTCTACCCCTGAGCTACGCCCGCGCCGGTTGGACGAGGGGTGATTTATTGCGCGGCGCCGGGGGCCGCAAGAGGGAATTTGCACCGCCGGCGGTTTTTTCCGCTGCCCGGCCGGGGACCCGGGAATTTTCGTCGAAAATTCTTGGGCTTGGGCCAGGTCGGCGCGGATCAAGCCTGCCGGGAGGACCGGCAGGGCTGCCCGGCCTACTCCAGCTCCACCAGAAGATCCTTCGCCTCGATCTGCATGCCGGGCTGGACATGGACCGCCTTGACCGTGGCCTCTCGGTCGGCGTGAAGGCCCGTCTCCATCTTCATCGCCTCGATGTTGAGAAGAAGGTCACCGGCGCGGACCTTCTGGCCGACGCTGACCGCGATAGAGGCGATGGCACCCGGCATCGGCGCGCCGACATGGGCGGGGTTGCCGTCCTGCGCCTTGGGCCGGGCGGCGGTCTTGGCCTTGACCGCACGGTTCGGCACCCGGATCACGCGCGGCTGGCCGTTCAGTTCGAAGAACACCCTGACCTCGCCTTCGTCGGTCGTCTCGCCCACGGCCTGCAGACGGATCTCCAGCGTCTTGCCGGGGTCGATCTCGGCGGTGATCTCGTCGCCGGGTTCCATGCCGTAAAAGAAGGTGCGGGTCGGCAGGACGCGGACCGGGCCATAGGTGCGGTGGCGGGCGCGGTAGTCCATGAAGACCTTGGGATACATGAGGTAGCCGTTCAGGTCCTCGTCATCCACCGTCTCGCCTTCGGCTTCCTCGTCGCCAAGACGCAGGTCCTGCGCCAGTTTCTTGCGCGTGGCCTCAAGATCGACGGGGGGCAGGTGCTTGCCGGGCCGGTCGGTCAGGGGCGTTTCGCCCTTGAGCACCTTCTTCAGGATGCCCGCGGGCCAGCCGCCCGGGGGCTGGCCAAGATTGCCGCGCAGCATGTCCACCACCGAGTCGGGGAAGGCCACGTCGACGGCAGGATCCTCGACCTGCGCGCGGGTCAGGTTCTGCGCCACCATCATCAGCGCCATGTCGCCCACGACCTTCGACGAAGGCGTGACCTTCACGATATCGCCAAACATCTGGTTCGCGTCAGCATAGGCCTGCGCCACTTCGTGCCAGCGCTCCTCCAGCCCAAGGGACCGCGCCTGCGCCTTGAGGTTGGTGAACTGGCCGCCCGGCATCTCGTGCAGGTAGACCTCGGAGGCGGGGGCGGGCAGGCCGGATTCGAAGGCGGCGTATTGCGCGCGGACTTTCTCCCAGTAGTTCGAAATCTCGCGGATCGCCTTGATATCAAGGCCGGTATCGCGGTCGGTGTGCTTCAGCGCCTCGACGATCGAGCCAAGGCAGGGCTGCGAGGTCCCGCCCGAGAAGGCGTCCATCGCCGCGTCCACTGCATCCACCCCCGCATCGCAGGCAGCAAGGATCGTGGCGGCCCCGGCACCAGAGGTGTCATGGGTGTGGAAGTGGATCGGCAGGCCCACCTCCTGCTTCAGCGCCTTGATCAGGACGCGGGCCGAGGCGGGTTTCAGTAGCCCCGCCATGTCCTTCAGCCCCAGCACATGCGCGCCCGCGGCCTTCAGGTCCTTGCCCATGGTGACGTAATACTTGAGGTCGTACTTCGACCGGGCGGGATCAAGAATGTCGCCGGTATAGCAGATTGCGGCCTCGCAGACCTTGTTTGCTGCGACCACAGCGTCCATCGCGACGCGCATGTTCTCGACCCAGTTCAACGAGTCGAAGACGCGGAACACATCCACGCCGGCCTTAGCCGACTGGGCCACGAAGGCCTGCACGACGTTGTCGGGATAGTTGGTGTAGCCGACCCCGTTCGAGGCGCGAAGAAGCATCTGCGTCATCACGTTCGGCATTGCGGCGCGCAGGTCGCGCAGGCGCTGCCAGGGGCATTCCTGCAGAAAACGGTAGGCGACGTCGAAGGTGGCCCCGCCCCAGCATTCGACGCTGAAAAGCTGCGGCAGGTTCGCGGCATAGGCGGGTGCGACGCGGATCATGTCGATCGACCGCATTCGCGTGGCGAGAAGGCTCTGGTGCCCGTCGCGCATCGTGGTGTCGGTGATCAGCACCTTCTTCTGCGCGCGCATCCAGTCGGCCACGGCCTGCGGCCCCTTCTGTTCCAGAAGGTTGCGGGTGCCCATCGCGGGTTCCGCCTTCAGGGCAGGCGGCTTCGGCGCCTTTGCCTCGGCATGGGGCTTCGGGCGGCCGGCGGTTTCAGGGTGACCGTTCACCGTGATGTCGGCGATGTAGGTCAGGATCTTCGTCGCCCGGTCCTTGCGGCGCTTGAAGTTGAAAAGGTCGGGCGTCGTGTCGATGAACTTGGTGGTGTAGGTGTCGTTCAGGAAGGTCGGGTGCTTGAGGAGGTTGACCACGAACTCGATGTTCGTCGCCACCCCGCGGATGCGGAACTCGCGCAAGGCCCGGTCCATCCGGGCGATGGCCTTTTCCGGCGTCTGGGCATGGGCCGTGACCTTCACCAGAAGCGAGTCGTAGTAGCGGGTGATGACCGACCCCGCATAGGCCGTGCCGCCGTCCAGCCGGATGCCGTTCCCGGTGGCGGAACGGTAGGCGGTCAGGCGGCCATAGTCGGGGATGAAGTTGTTCAGCGGGTCTTCGGTCGTCACCCGGCACTGGAGTGCATGACCGTTCAGCTTCACATCGGCCTGCGACGCGACGCCGGTCGCCTCAGGCAGGGACTTGCCCTCCTCGATCAGGATCTGGGCCTGGACGATGTCGATGCCGGTCACCTCTTCGGTGACGGTATGTTCGACCTGCACCCGGGGGTTCACCTCGATGAAGTAGAACTTGCCCGAATCCATATCCATCAGGAACTCGACGGTGCCCGCGCATTCGTAGGCCACATGGCTGCAGATGCGCTTGGCCATTTCGCAGACTTCCTCGCGCTGGGCCTGCGTGAGGTAGGGGGCCGGAGCGCGTTCCACGACCTTCTGGTTCCGCCGCTGCACCGTGCAGTCGCGTTCCCAAAGGTGCCAGCAGTTACCCTGCTTGTCGCCAAGGATCTGCACCTCGACGTGGCGCGCGCGCTGGATCATCTTTTCAAGATAGCCCTCGCCGTTGCCGAAGGCGGCCTCGGCCTCGCGCCGGCCCTCGCGCACCTTGGCCTCAAGCTCGTCCTCGTTCAGGATCGGGCGCATCCCGCGGCCGCCGCCGCCCCAGGAGGCCTTGAGCATAAGGGGATAGCCGATGGCCTTTGCCTCGGCCTTGATCGCGGCGAAATCGTCGCCCAGCACCTCGGTCGCCGGGATGACCGGCACGCCCGCCTCCATCGCCACGCGCCGTGCGCTGGCCTTGTCGCCAAGGGCACGCATCGTCTCGGCCCGGGGGCCGATAAAGGTGATCCCGGCCTGATCGCAGGCATCGACGAAATCTGGGTTTTCCGACAGAAGGCCATAGCCCGGGTGGATCGCATCCGCCCCCGCCATGCGGGCCACACGGATGATCTCGGGGATACTGAGGTAGGCACCTACCGGCGACAGCCCCTCGCCGATCCGGTAAGCCTCATCGGCCTTGAAGCGGTGGAGGCCAAGCTTGTCCTCTTCGGCATAGACCGCGACGGTCTTCTTGCCCATCTCGTTCGCCGCGCGCATCACGCGGATCGCGATCTCGCCCCGGTTGGCGATGAGGATCTTCTTGAATTCGGGCATCATGGCCTCCCCAGGCAGGACCCCAGCACATTAGGGGCGCTGCGGTGCGGCGCAAGGGGGATTGCCGCCGATTCCTGACAGAAATGCGACAGCTTGCCCCGCTGTGGTGTTAGCGCCAACATCCCGGGCTTTCATGCCCGAACAATCCGCGAACGCAGGCCTTCCTTCGGGCGCGGTTCAGGCTATACTGGCCAGATGAACGCTTGGGACGAAGACGAGGCTTTTGCCGCCGCCGCCGCACCGATCCCGCTGTCGCAGCGGGCGCTGGCGGGGCGGGGCGCGCCCTATCTCGACGACCTGAACCCTGCGCAGCGCGCGGCGGTTGAGGCGCTGGATGGGCCGGTCCTGATGCTGGCCGGGGCGGGGACGGGCAAGACCAAGGCACTGACCGCGCGGATCGTCCATCTTCTTCGGTTGTCGAAGGCCCGTCCGAACGAGATCCTCGCCGTGACCTTCACCAACAAGGCCGCGCGCGAGATGAAGGAGCGGGTGGGTCGGTTGCTGGGCGAGGTGGCGGAAGGGATGCCCTGGATGGGCACCTTCCACTCGCTGAGCGTGAAGATCCTGCGGCGGCATGCCGAACTGGTCGGTCTGAAGCCGAACTTCACCATCCTCGACACGGATGATCAGCTGCGTCTTCTGAAACAGCTCGTGCTGGCCGCGAACATCGACGAAAAGCGCTGGCCCGCGCGGTTGCTCGCCAGCCTGATCGATGGCTGGAAGAACCGCGCCTGGACGCCCGAGAAGGTGCCGTCGACGGAAGCCGGGGCCTATAACAACCGGGGAACCGAGCTTTACGCGGCCTATCAGGAGCGTCTGAAGACGCTGAACGCGGTGGATTTCGGCGACCTTCTTCTGCACTGCGTGACGATCTTCCAGACCCGCCCGGACGTACTGGAGCAGTACCAGCGCTGGTTCCGCTATATCCTCGTCGATGAGTATCAGGACACCAACGTCTGCCAGTATCTCTGGCTGCGGCTTCTCGCCCTGGCGCACCGGAACATCTGCTGCGTCGGTGACGACGACCAGTCGATCTACGGCTGGCGGGGGGCCGAGGTTGGCAACATCCTGCGGTTCGAGAAGGACTTTCCCGGCGCGCAAGTGATCCGGCTGGAGCAGAACTACCGCTCGACCGGCCATATCCTCGCCACGGCCAGCGGGATCATCGCGAAGAACGCCGGACGGCTGGGAAAGACGCTATGGACGGCGGGTGACCTTGGCGAAAAGGTCCGCCTCATCGGCCACTGGGACGGCGAGGAAGAGGCGCGCTGGATCGGGGAAGAGATCGAGGCGCTTCAGCGTGGCACTCGCGGTCGCGATCCGGTGGACCTGAACCACCAGGCGATCCTCGTCCGCGCCTCCCACCAGATGCGGGCCTTCGAGGACCGGTTCCTGACCATCGGCCTCCCCTACCGGGTGATCGGCGGGCCGCGGTTCTATGAGCGCCAGGAAATCCGCGACGCGATGGCCTATTTCCGGCTGGCGGTCAGCCCGGACGATGACCTCGCCTTTGAGCGGGTTGTGAACCTTCCAAAGCGGGGGTTGGGGGACACCGCGCAGGCAAAGATCAATGTGCTGGCGCGGGCGGCGGGGGTGTCCCTGCTCGACGGCGCGCGGGAGGCCTTTGCGAAGGGGGTGATCCCGGGGAAGGGGGCCTCGCAGCTAAGGGCCTTTGTCGACGGGGTGGATCGCTGGCATCTGGCGACGCTGCACCCGGAATACGACCACATCCGGCTGGCCGAGACGATCCTGGACGAGAGCGGCTACACCGAGATGTGGCAGAACGACAAGACGCCGGAGGCGCCCGGAAGGCTCGACAACCTCAAGGAACTCGTGAAGGCGCTGGAGCAGTTCGACAACCTGCAGGGGTTCCTCGAGCACGTCTCGCTCATCATGGACAATGAGACCGAGGGGGCGGAGGAGAAGGTCACGATCATGACCCTTCACGCCGCGAAGGGGCTGGAGTTCCCCGTCGTCTTCCTGCCGGGATGGGAGGATGGGCTTTTCCCCAGCCAGCGGAGCATGGATGAAAGCGGGCTGAAGGGGCTGGAGGAGGAGCGGAGGCTCGCCTATGTCGGGATCACCCGCGCCGAGGAGGTCTGCACGATCAGCTTTGCCAGCAATCGCCGTGTCTATGGCCAGTGGCAGTCCCAGCTCCCGTCCCGATTCATCGACGAGCTGCCACCGGAGCATGTCGAGGTGCTGACGGCCCCCGGCCTTTATGGCGGGGGCTACGGGGCGGCGGCTCAGGTCGGATTCGGGTCGGGGCTGGAAGAGCGGGTCTCGCGGGCGGACGTCTACAACTCGCCGGGGTGGCGGCGGATGCAGGAGAATGCGGGCAACCGGCCGATGCGGCAGCCGCAGGAGGCGCGGCATGTGGTGATCGATATGGAGGCGGCCTCGCCATACGTCATCGGGGACCGGGTATTCCACCAGAAGTTCGGCTATGGCGAGATCATGGGGATCGAGGGCGACAAGCTGGACGTGGAATTCGACCACGCGGGCACGAAAAAGGTCGTCGCGCGCTGGGTGATCCCGGCGGACCAGGCGGATGACGTGCCGTTCTAGGCCACGGTGACCACAGTGGTCAAAATCGGATTATTTAATGATCGCAAAGGCTTGCTTGTGGGCGTTCAGGAAGCCTTAACCTTTGGCCGCAGCCGTTCCAGCGCCTGAACCGCGATCCCTGCGACCAGCCCCCAGAAGGCCGCGCCGATGCCGAAGGCGGCGACGCCGGATGCCGTGACGGCGAGGGTCAGGGTGGCGGCGAAGCGCTGGTCGGGGGCCGCGAAGGCCCCGGCCAGAGCACCCATGAGGGGCGAAAGCAGGGCCAGCGCGACAAGGGCCAGCACCACGGGGGCGGGAAGCGCCGCGAGAAGCTGGAGGACCATGGGCGAAAGAAGGCCGAGCACCACCCAGGCCCCGGCATAGGCTAGGCCGACGATCCAGCGGCGGTCCTTATCCGGTTGGACGTCGGGGCCAAGGCAGATCGCGGCGGTGATCGCGGCCATGCTGACCGTATGCGCCCCGAACGGCGCGGTCAGGGCCGAGATCAGGCCGGTTACGGTAAGGGCGGGGGCGACGGGCGGCTCATACCCCGCGGCGCGCAGCGTGGCGAAGCCGGGCAGGTTCTGGCTGGCCATGGTCACAAGGTAAAGCGGCAGACCGAGGCCGAGGATGACCGACAGGCGGAACTCGGGGACCACGGGTTCGAGATGGGGCGCGGCGAGGGAGAGGGTCGTCAGGTCGCTGCCGGTGAAGAGTGCCAGGACGATCCCGGCGGCGAAGGCGGCAAGCACGGCCATCGCGGGGTTGAAGAGGCGCACGACAAGGAAGACCGCGACCATCGGCAGGACGACCATCGGCAGGGCCTCGGCCGCGCCGGCACCCTTGAGGCAGAAGGGCAGGAGGACCCCGGCCAGCATGCCCGCGGCGATACCGTCGGGGATCTTTGCCACAAGCGTTCCAAGCGGCCGGATGAGGCCCGTCGCGGCGATCAGGAGGCCAGCAACGACGAAAGCGCCCACGCCTTCGGCCAGCGTGATGCCGGAGGTCGCTGCGATCAGCGCCGCCCCCGGCGTGGACCAGGCCAGCACCACGGGCACCCGCGACTGCCAGGAGAGAAATGCCGAGCCTGCGGCCTTTCCAAGCGAAACGGCCAGCAGCCAGCTTGCGGCCTGTTCGGGCGTTGCCCCGAGCGCGGTGGCGGCGGCCAGCACGATGGCGACCGAAGCCGCGTAACCGACAAGCGCGGCCACGGTTGCCGCCGAAAGTACCGAAAGCCGCATCAGCGCCTCGAACAGGGTGGGCCACTATCGGGGGATGTCCGGGGAGGTGCAAGGGGAGGGGGTGCGGCGGTGCCTGGGAGGAGGAGTGGCACCGCCGCGTTATGGAGCGCCCAGGGAGGAGGAGAGGGCGTCCAATCACGTTGGACCCGAAGGCCCGGTGGGGGTTACGGCGGCGCCAGGGAGGAGGAGAGGCGCCGCCGCAGTGTCAGATGGCCCGAGGGAGGAGGAGAGGGCCATCCGATGACTTGGGGCAGTTTGCCCCGGAGTAAAGAGGCGGCGATGCCAGGGAGGAGGAGGGCATCGCCGCTTATCGCAAAGGTCCCAGGGAGGAGGAGAGGGACCTTACGAAAACTCACTTGCCGTAAGCGGCCTCATGCGCAAGCTCGGGGATCGCGAGGCGCGAAATGCCGAGGTCGTTCAGCTCACGGTCGGTCAGGGCGTTCAGCTCGGCCAGCGTGCGGGAATACACGCGGCGCTGCTGGATGGCGGTTGCGATGCCGTCCTTCAGAAGCGCCAGGCGGGCCATCAGGCCGCCACGAGCAATCTGGGTGGTGTTTGCGTATGCCATGTCTCTCAAGCCTCTATTCAGTCTGGTCAGCAACGTTCTGTCGCGCTGTTAGGGGTAACATGGGCCACTTGCTGCATGTGCACAATAGCGCCCCATCGCAATGCTGCCATGCAGCATCCGCATGGCTGAGGTCACGGAAATGTCATGATTTGTCAGCGGCTTCGCCGGAATTTTGAGCGTTTGGTCAACAGACCTTGCCCTTCTGCGCAAAGATCACGACCTTAGTGGAAATCTTGTGCAGCGAGGAAACAGATGTCGGTAGATCGCGAGGCGGTGATGCGGGTCCTGGCGGGGGTGGCGCACCCCGGTGGCGGCGATCTGGCGGGCCGCGATCTGATTCGCGCCCTGACCGTCGAGGGCGGTCTGGTGCGCTTTGTGATCGAGGCCGCGACCCCGGACGAGGCCCGCGCGCTTGGGCCCGCGCAGGCCGAGGCCGAGGCGCGGCTGAAGGCGCTGCCGGGGGTGACCGGCGTGCAGGTGGTGATGACGGCGCATGGTCCGGCACCCAAGGCCCCGCCGCCGACGCTGAAGATCGGCCAGCATCCGACGCCGCAGCAGGGCGGCCCGCAGCGGATTTCCGGGATCGACCGGATTATCGCCATCGCAAGCGGAAAGGGTGGAGTGGGCAAGTCGACCGTCGCCTCGAACCTTGCGGTGGCGCTGGCGCGGGCGGGGCGGAAGGTGGGCCTTCTGGATGCCGACATCTACGGGCCGAGCCAGCCGAAGATGATGGGCGTGTCGAAGCGGCCCTCGTCGCCCGATGGCAAGATCATCGAGCCTTTGGTCGCGCATGGGGTTACGATGATGTCGATCGGGCTGATGCTTAAAGAGGACGAGGCGGTCGTCTGGCGCGGGCCGATGCTGATGGGGGCGCTTCAGCAGCTTCTGGGGCAGGTGGCCTGGGGCAAGCTTGACGTGCTGATCATCGACCTGCCGCCCGGAACGGGGGATGTGCAGCTGACGCTCTGCCAGCGGACGCAGCTGACCGGGGCGATCGTGGTCTCGACGCCGCAGGACGTGGCGCTTCTGGATGCGCGGAAGGCGCTGGACATGTTCCAGAAGCTGAAGACGCCGGTGCTGGGGCTGGTCGAGAACATGTCGACCTATGTCTGCCCGAACTGCGGGCATGAGGCGCATATCTTCGGGCATGGCGGTGTGGCCGCCGAGGCGGCAAAGCTGAACCTGCCCTTCCTGGGCGAGCTTCCCCTGGCGCTGGATACTCGCGTTGCCGGTGACAGCGGCACGCCCATCGCGGCGACCGATGGTCCCCTGGCCGAACCCTATGCGCGGCTGGCCGAACGGCTGATCGCCGGCGGGATGGGCTGAGCGCCTTTCACCGGATTTTCGTTGCGTGATGGCGGGGTTTTGGCCGATGGCGTGAGTTTGCGTTGAAAACATACCAACTGGTTGGTATTCTGCTCCTCCAGATGATGAGTCGTTTGTCATGGGGGAGGAGACACACATGGCCAACAACATTCGGACCTGCCTTTGGTTCCGCGACGGACGCGGCCCCGAGGCCGCCGCTTTCTATTGCGGCCTGATCCCGGGCAGCCGGGTTGAAAAGACCTTCGCCGGTGACAACGGGATGGGCGGCTTTTCGGTCACCGATTTCACCCTTGGCGGCGTGCCCTACCAGATCCTTGACGCTGGCCCGCATTTCATGCTGACCGAAGCCGTCTCGATCTCGGTCGAGACGGATGACCAGGCCGAAAGCGACCGGCTTTGGTATGCGCTGACGGCCGATGGCGGCGAGGAAAGCGTCTGCGGCTGGCTGAAGGACCGTTATGGCGTGTCCTGGCAGGTCTTTCCGCGCCGGCTGACGGAACTGACGACAAGCACGGACAAGGCGGTCTCGGCGGCGGCGATGGCCGAGATGATGAAGCAGAAGCGCATCGACATCGCGGCCATCGAGGCGGCGGTGCGGGCGGCGGGCTGACGCGATGCGGACGCTGCGGATCATCGAGCATATCTCGCTGGACGGAGTCATCCAGGGGCCGGGCGGGCCGGAGGAGGACCTGTCGAATGGGTTCAACCACGGCGGCTGGGCCTTCCCTCACCACGGCGACGAGGCGGGTGCTGCGATCGATGCCGCACAGGGGCAGGGGTTCGACCTCCTTCTGGGGCGGACGACCTATGACATCTTCGCCAGCTACTGGCCGCAGCAGTCGGGGCCGATGGCCGACAGCCTGAACGGGGCGAAAAAGTTCGTGGCGACGCATCGGCCTGAAAGCCTGGCCTGGGGGCCGGTCGAGGCGCTGGACCGCGACATTGCCACCGGGATCGCGCGGGTGAAGGCGGAAGGTGGGCCCGATCTGATCGTCTGGGGCAGTTCCACGCTGACGCCCCTCCTCATTGCCGAGGGGCTGGCGGACGAGGTCGTGCTGTTGGTCTTCCCGGTGATGATCGGGCGGGGGAAGCGCATCTTTTCCGACCAGGCCGCGGCGAGCGAGCTGCGCCTCGTCGACAGCCGGGCGACGGCTTCGGGGGTCGTCGTCTCGACCTACAAGCCCGCCGGGCCGATGCGGACCGGCAGTTTCTGAACCAAATGCAAGGGAGGACCGACATGGCCGACACGACCCAAGACCAGCGCTACCGACCGGAGGACCGGATCATGCAGGGCGTGATCCCCTATCTCGCGCTGCCCGGCAAGGCAGGCGAGGCGGCGGATTTCTACATGCGCGCCTTCGGGGCCAAGGACATCGGCCGGATGCCGATGGAGAACCAGCCGGGCCAGTTCATGCATGTGCAGGTCGAGATCAACGGCGGCGCCCTGATGCTGACCGACAACGACATGATGTCGAGCGCGCAAGGGGGAACCGATCCGATCCCGCGCGGGCATCTTCAGCTGGTGGTGCCGGACGGGCAGGCCTGGTGGGACCGCGCGGTCGGCGCGGGCTGCACCGTGCTCGCCCCGTTCGAGCGGCAATTCTGGGGTGACACCTGGGGCCTTTTGTCCGATCCCTTCGGGCTGAAATGGGCCGTGTTGACACCCGACCCCGCGCTTTGGGACAAGGAAGCATGACGGCGGTCCCCTTATCTTGACGGCATCCCCGCCCCTCCGCGTTCCCCGGGGCGAGGCGCGCGCGCGGCTGATCGCTGCGGCGCAGACCCTTGTGCGCCATCAGGGATATGCCGGGACCAGTGTCGATGATCTGTGCGCGGCGGCGGGCGTGACGAAGGGTGCCTTCTTTCACCACTTCCCGTCGAAAGAGGCGCTGGCCGTCGCCCTGATCTACGACTGGACCGAGACGACGGGCGCGATGTTCGCCGCGCACCCCTACAACCAGCTGCCCGACCCGCTGGACCGGGTCTTCGGCTATCTTGACCTGCGCCGCGAGATCCTTGGCCAGCCGGTCGCGGACTTCTCCTGCGTTGCCGGAACGACGGTGCAGGAAGCCTTCGAAAGCTCGCCCGCGATCCGCGAGGCGGCGGCGCGCAGCATCGCCTCGGGCGTGGGGCATGTGCTGCGCCACCTTGAAGAGGCTCTGGCCGCCCATCCGGTGCCCGGGGTCACGGCCGAGGGGCTGGCACGGCAGTTCCAGGTCGCGGTTCAGGGCGGGATCATCCTGGCCAAGGCAGGGGCCAGCGCCGACCCGGCGCGCGAGGCCTTCGATCACCTGGAACGCTACCTGCGGCTTCTCTTCGGCAGACCCGTCTGACTACCCGCGATTCGAATCATTCAGGGTGGGATTTCGTGGGAATGGCGCCATTTCCTGGGTGCGATTCTCACTTCTGAACCGGATTCACCTTCAGAAATTCCGCGCGCAGGCTTGCGACACGCTGCATCAGGAAGAATTTTCGGGAAAGCATGGGCCTGCACGGGCTGGCACCATGGATACCATATCTAGCGGATGATTTCACGTTCTGCCCTAGAATTTGCTTACTCTAAGTCAATCCGATCACAACATCCTGCTCTGCGGACCTGTCACACACAACATCTCGCCCATCCACCCCCAACTTTTCCCTTGATTTCCCATCTCATCCCATGCACCTTCACTTCACGACGATGAGATGGGCGAGTGAACGGCAGGGGCGGCTTCAAGACCCCGAACCAAGGCGTAAGGCAGCTTCATACAGGCAGCCCCTTTCATCGAAGTAAGAGATCCGGCGCGCGAGCGAGCAGACATCTCCCCCAGGTGGCGCGCGTAGCTGGACACCCAGCGATGGGACAGCGGCGGATCGGGTAGTGGCAGCAACCCGATCCGCCCTTTTCATTTTCTGGGACTGCGTTTGGAAAATTTGAAGGTCGCGGCAAAGCGATGACAGAGGCATTCAGAGGCGAGTTCTACCAGAAGGTAGACGGGAAGGCCCGGGTTTCGATCCCCGCGGCCTTTCGGGCTGTCCTGAATGCCGACGACCCTCAGAAGACCGAAAAAGGGCTGACGCGGCTGGTCATGGTCTATGGCGGCAAGTCGCGGAATTTCGTGGAATGCTACTCGAAGCGCGGGGCCGACCAACTGGCCGCCGACATCGAGGCGATGGACATGGGCTCGCCCGAGCGGGTGCGGGCCGAGCGTGACCTGATCAGCCGATCGGTGATGGTGGAGATCGACGCCGACGGCCGCATCGTACTGCCGCCCCGTGTGCGCGAGAAGATGGGCTATGCGGGCGACATGCCGGGCGATGCCGAGGCCGCCTTTGCAGGGTTCACCAACCGGTTCCGGCTGTACCGCCGCGAGGTCTATGAGGCCGAGCTGGCCGAGGATGACGACGACGACATCGATCCGCTGACGCTGGTCGGGCGGCACAAGCGCACGGGGTAGCGACATGCAGGGTCCGCTGCCAGGCCACCCGTCCGACACCCCACATGTTCCCGTATTGATTGACGCGATCCTGCGCGAATGCGCGCCGATCCAGGGCGTCTGGCTGGACGGTACGCTGGGTGCGGGCGGATACACGCGCGAATTGCTGAAGGCCGGGGCAGAAAAGGTCATCGGCATCGACCGCGATCCCCTGGCGCTGAAGCTGGCCGAAAGCTGGGCCGCGCCCTATGGCGACCGCGTCCGGCTGGTGGAGGGCACCTTCTCGGACCTCGACCGGCTGGCGGGCGAGGCGCTGGACGGGGTTGTTCTCGACCTTGGCGTCAGCTCGATGCAGCTTGACCAGCCCGAGCGGGGGTTTTCCTTCATGAAGGACGGCCCCTTGGACATGCGGATGAGCCAGCAGGGCGCCAGCGCGGCCGATCTGGTCAACGGGGCAGCCGAGGGCGTGCTGGCCGACATCCTGTACCAGTTTGGGGAAGAACGTGCCTCGCGCCGGATTGCCCATGCGATCGTGGCCGCGCGGGCGGTGGAGCCGATCGTCACCACGGCCCGGCTGGCCGAGATCATCGCGCGCTGCCTGCCGCGTCCGAAACCGGGGCAAAGCCATCCGGCGACACGCAGCTTCCAGGCGATCCGGATCGCGGTGAACGCCGAATTTCAGGAACTGGCCGATGGGCTTGCCGCCGCCGAACGGGCGCTGAAGCCCGGCGGGCTTCTGGCGGTGGTGACCTTCCACAGCCTCGAGGACCGCGTGGTGAAGCGTTTCCTGCAGCTTGCCAGCGGGCATGAGGCGAATGCCAACCGCTACGCCCCGGCCCGCGCCGACACGGCGGCCCGCTTCGACATGGTGACGCGCAAGGCCGTGGCGCCGGATGAGGCCGAGGTGGCGCGGAACCCAAGGGCGCGGTCGGCCAAACTGCGGGTCGCGCGGCGGACGGCGGCGCCCGCAAAAGCCATCGCCGCGGCCGAGCTTGGCCTGCCCGAGATCCGTGAAAGGGGACGCCGCTGATGCGCGCCGTGCTGTATGTGTTGTCCTTCCTTGGGCTGATCGCGCTGGGTTTCTGGGCCTACCGCGAGAACTATGCCACGCAAGCCGCGCTGAAGGAGGTCGAGACCCTGCAGCGCCAGATCGTCGGGCTGCGTGAGGCCCTGTCGGTGCAGCGGGCGGAATGGGCCTATCTCAACCGCCCCGACCGGCTGCGCGACCTCGCGACGGCGAACTTCGACCGCCTGGGCCTTCTGCCGATGGAGCCTTCGCAATTCGGGTCGGCCGCACAGGTCGCCTATCCGCCTGCAAGGCTGCCCGAAATCTACTTTCCGGTCGACACCCAGGGCACGATGGGGACGGAGGAAGGTCTCTGATGCGCACGCCGCTCCGCCCGCTTGCCCGCATCCTGCAGGCCCGCCAGGACGGGCTGAACCCCGACAGCATCGAGCGCGAGAACCTGCGCCTGCGCCACGAGGAAAGCCGTGAAAGGGCGCTGGGCCGGGCGCAGTTCCGGCTGTTCGTCCTTTGCGCCAGCTTTGTCGTGGCATTCCTGGCGATCGGCGGGCGGATGGGCATGATGGCGGCGACCGACCCGGTCGAGCCGCGCGCCTCTGCGCCGGGGGCCGAGATCCTGGCGCAGCGGGCCGACATCACTGACCGCAACGGCCGGATCCTTGCCACCAACATGACGACCCATGCGCTTTACGCCCATCCCAAGGTGATGGTCGACCCGAAGGGCGTGGCGCAGAAGCTGGCGGCGATCTTCCCCGATCTTGATGCCAAGTCGCTGGAGCGTCGGTTCACCGACGGGCGCAGCTTTGTCTGGATCCGCAAGGTCCTGTCGCCCGAACAGATGCAGCTGGTGCACGAGATCGGCGATCCGGGCCTTCTGTTCGGCCCGCGCGAGATGCGGCTTTACCCCAACGGTACGCTGGCCGCCCATGTCCTTGGCGGATCGTCCTTCGGGGCCGAGGGCGTGCATTCGGCGGAACTCATTGGCACGGCAGGGGTCGAAAAGGCGCTGGACGGGCGGCTTCGCGATCCGGGACAGGCGGGAAAGCCCCTGGTCCTGTCGATCGATCTGACGCTGCAGACGGCGGTCGAGGAGGTGCTGGGCGCTGGCATGCAGATGCTGAACGCCAAGGGGGCGGCAGCGATCCTGATGGACGCCCGGACGGGCGAGATCCTGTCGCTGGCCTCGCTGCCGACCTTCGATCCGAACGACCGGCCGAACCCGCTGGCCGACAAGAACGCCGAACCCGGCGACAGCCCGCTCTTCAACCGGGCGGTGCAGGGGGTGTACGAGCTTGGCTCGACCTTCAAGATCTTCGCCGTGGCGCAGGCGATGGAGCTTGGCCTCGTGAACCCGGAATCGATGGTCGACGCCAATGCGCCGATGGTCTGGGGCAGGCACAAGATCAAGGAGTTCGAGAACAAGAACTACGGCCCGCTTCTGTCGGTCACGGATGTGATCGCCAAGTCCTCCAACGTCGGCACGGCGCATATCGCGCTGATGATCGGGCCGCTCAGGCAGCAGGCGTTCCTCAAGGCGCTGGGGTTCTTCGAGCCGACCTCGGTCGAACTGGTCGAGGCGCCGGGGGCAAGGCCCCTCATCCCCCGGCGCTGGCCCGAGATCGTGACCATCACCACCTCGTACGGCCACGGCATGTCGGCAAGCCCGTTGCACCTGGCGGCGGCCTATGCGGCGATTGCCAACGGCGGGGTGATGGTCAAGCCGACACTTCTGAAGCGCGAAGGCGCGACGACAGGCGTGCGGGTGATGAGCGAAAAGACAGCGATGGATTCGGTGGCCATGCTGCGTCGCGTGGTTACCGAGGGCACGGCTTCGCTGGGGGAGGTGCCGGGCTACGAGGTTGCCGGCAAGACCGGCACCGCAGACAAGCCCAAGCGGACGGGAGGCTACTACGAGGACAAGGTGGTGAACACCTTTGCCGCGATGTTCCCGGCCTCGAACCCGCAATATGTGCTGATCGTCACGCTGGACGAGCCGATGGACACCGCGCTTTCGCAACCGCGCCGCACGGCCGGCTGGACGGCGGTGCCGGTGGCGGCCGAGATCATCCGGCGCGTGGCACCCCTGATGGGACTGCGACCGAAGCTTGAACCTGTCGCACCGGATGCGATAACAGCCGCCAGCAACTGAGGAAGGGCGGGCATGGCGGCAGGGGTGAAACGGCTGACGGACCTTGGGCTGACGGCCCGGGCCGGGCGTGACCCAAGCCTGAGCGGCATCACCGCCGACAGCCGCGCCGTCCAGTCGGGGATGCTCTTCGCCGCCCTTCCGGGGACCGCGACCCATGGGGCTCGTTTCATCCCGGCCGCGCTGGAACAGGGTGCGGCGGCCGTCCTGACCGATGCCGAAGGCGCGCGTCTGGCTGCCGAGGCGCTGGCCGACACCGATGTCGCGCTGGTCGTGGCCGAAGACCCGCGCGGCGCGCTTGCCTGTGCCGCTGCGCTCTGGTTCGGCGCGCAGCCCGAGACGATGGTGGCCGTCACCGGCACCAACGGCAAGACCAGTGTCGCGACCTTCACCCGCCATATCTGGGCCGCGCTTGGGCATGAGGCGATCAACATCGGCACCACCGGGATCGAGGGGGCATGGACCGCCCCGTCCGGTCATACGACGCCGGACCCGATCACCCTGCAAAAGCTGCTTGCGGCGGCAGCGGGGGCCGGTGTCACCCATGCAGCGATGGAAGCCTCAAGCCACGGGATCGACCAGCGCCGGCTCGACGGTGTGCGACTGAAGGCGGCGGGCTTCACCAACCTGACACAGGACCACCTCGACTATCACGGCACGATGGAGGCCTATTTCGAGGCGAAGGCCCAGCTTTTCACCCGGCTTCTGCCCGAAGATGGCGTGGCGGTCGTGAACCTGGATGGCGCCAAGGGCTCCGAGATGGCCGAACTCGCGCTTGAGCGGGGTCTGCGCGTCCTGACCGTCGGCAAGGGGCAGGGGGCGGACCTGCAGATCGCCGCGACCCGGCCCGACGCGACGGGGCAGGAGGTGCGCTACCTCTGGCAGGGCCGGGCGTTCCAGACGCGGCTTTCGCTCATCGGCGGCTTTCAGGCCGAGAACGTTGCAGTCGCGGCCGGCCTAGCGATCGCTGCGGGCGATGCGCCCGAGGCGGTGCTGGCGGCCCTGCCCCGTCTGACCGGGGTGCGCGGGCGGATGCAGCTTGCCGCGACGCGGAAGAACGGGGCGGCGGTCTATGTCGACTATGCCCATACGCCCGACGCGATCGCGACCGCGCTTACGGCGCTGCGCCCGCATGTGATGGGGCGTATCATCATCGTCTTCGGTGCCGGCGGCGACCGTGACCGCACCAAGCGCCCGCTGATGGGCGCGGCGGCGCGTGACCATGCAGACGTGCTTTACGTCACCGACGACAATCCGCGGACAGAGGATCCGGCAAGCATCCGCGCCGCGATCATGGCCGCCTGTCCGGAGGCGAACGAGGTCGGCGACCGGGCCGAAGCGATCCTGCGCGCGGTCGATGCGCTGTTGCCCGGTGACGCGCTCTTGATCGCGGGCAAGGGCCATGAAAGCGGGCAGATCGTGGGGACCGACATCTATCCTTTCGACGATGTCGAGCAGGCCAGCGTTGCCGTCGCTGCACTGGATGGGGTGATCTGATGCTGTGGACCTCGTACGAGGCGATTGCCGCCACTGGCGGACAGGGAAAGCGGGCCTGGCAGGCGACGGGGGTATCCATCGACACCCGCACCTTGCAGCCGGGTGACCTGTTTGTCGCGCTGAAGGACGTGCGGGACGGGCATGACTTCGTGGCCCAGGCGCTGGAGAAGGGGGCTGCCGCCGCACTCGTCAGCCGCATCCCGGAAGGCGTGGCGGCGGATGCGCCGCTATTGGTCGTGCCCGACGTCCTTCAGGCGCTGGCCGACCTTGGCCGCGCCGCCCGCGCCCGCACCGCGGCCAAGGTGGTGGGGGTGACCGGATCAGTCGGCAAGACCTCGACCAAGGAGATGCTGCGCGCGATCCTGTCGGGGCAGGGCAAGACCCATGCTGCCGAAGCGAGCTACAACAACCACTGGGGCGTGCCCCTGACGCTGGCCCGGATGCCCGCCGATGCCCGCTTTGCGCTGATCGAGATCGGGATGAACCGGCCGGGCGAGATTGCGCCGCTGTCCAGACTGGCGCAGCTGGACGTGGGCCTTGTCACCACCGTAGCGCCCGCGCATCTCGAGGCTTTCGACAGCATCGAGGGGATCGCTCATGAGAAGGCCTCGATCTTCGACGGGGTAAAGCCCGGCGGGACGGCGATCTACAATACCGACATCGCCACCGCCCAAATCCTGCGTGACCGCGCCATCGCGAACGGCTTGAAGGCGGTCAGCTTCGGCGAGGCGGAGCGGGCGGACTGGCGGCTGCTGGAGGCCCGGCTTCACGACGACACAACCGTTGCCCGCGCCACCCGGGCTGGTGAGCCGCTTCTGTTCAAGGTGTCGAGCCCGGGCCGGCATTTCGTGCCGAACGCGCTGGCGGCCCTTGCCGTCGTCGAAGCGCTGGGGGCCGACCCGATGATCGCGACCCATGACCTTGGCCGCTGGACCCCGCCGAAAGGGCGCGGCCAGCGCGAGCGGATTGTGCTTGATCACGTCGAAGAGACCTACTTCGACCTGATCGATGACGCTTTCAATGCCAACCCGGCATCGATGGCGGCAGCACTTGACGTGCTGATCGCCGCCCGGCCGACCGACGGGATCGGGCGCGTGGGTGGCGGGCGGCGGATCGCGGTTCTGGGCGACATGCTGGAACTTGGACCGACCGAGGGTGAGTTGCACGCGGCCATCGCGTGCCACCCGGGCCTCGAGGCCATCCAGGTGATCCACTGCGTCGGCCCCCGGATGCGCGCGCTGCACGCCGTCCTTCCACGGCGCCAGCGCGGTGACTGGGTCGAGACCGCCGCCGAGCTTGCTCCGCGTGCGCGCACCCTGATCGATGCCGGCGACATCCTGCTGGTGAAGGGATCGAAGGGCTCGAAGGTCAGTCTTGTGGTTGACGCCTTGCGAAAACTGGGGCAGGCGACGTCCCCGAATGAAGGAACCGAATAGATGTTGTTCTGGCTCAGGGATCTCTCGGACGGCGGGGGATTCTTCAATCTTTTCGGGTACATAACCTTCCGTGCTGGGGGCGCCTTCGCGACCGCGCTGATCTTCGGGTTCATCTTCGGGCGGCCCTTGATCGACTTTCTGCGCCGCAAGCAGGGCAAGGGCCAGCCGATCCGCGACGACGGGCCGCAAAGCCACCTTGCCAAGGTCGGCACGCCGACGATGGGGGGCCTTCTGATCCTGTCGGCGCTGATCTTCTCGACCCTTCTCTGGGCGCGGCTGGACAATCCCTTCGTCTGGATCGTGCTCCTCGTCACCGTCGCCTTCGGCCTGATCGGCTTTGCCGACGACTATGCCAAGGTCACGAAGCAGAACACGAAGGGTGTCTCGTCGCGGATGCGGATGGGTCTTGGCCTTCTGATCGCGGCGCTGGCGGCCTATTCTGCCGCGATGTTCCACCCGACCGAGCTGACGAACCAGCTTGCCTTTCCGTTCTTCAAGGACCTCTTGCTGAACCTTGGGCTTTTCTTCATCCCCTTCGGGATGATCGTGATCGTCGGTGCCGCCAATGCGGTGAACCTGACCGACGGCCTCGACGGCCTTGCGATCATGCCGGTGATGATCGCGGCGGCGACGCTGGGCGTGATTGCCTATGTCGTCGGTTCATCCGCCATTGCGAATGACCTTGGCGTCCATGCCGTTCCCGGGACGGCCGAGCTGCTGATCATCACCGCCGGTATCTTCGGCGCGGGCCTCGGGTTCCTGTGGTACAACGCCCCTCCGGCGGCCGTCTTCATGGGCGACACGGGGTCGCTGGCCCTGGGCGGCGCGCTGGGGGCGATCGCGGTCTGCACCAAGCACGAGATCGTGCTGGCGATTGTCGGCGGCCTTTTCGTCGTCGAGGCGCTGAGCGTGATCATCCAGGTCCTCTACTACAAGCGGACGAAGAAGCGGATCTTCCTTATGGCCCCGATCCACCACCACTTCGAGAAGAAAGGCTGGGCCGAGCCGCAGATCGTGATCCGCTTCTGGATCATCAGCCTGATCCTTGCCGTGGTGGGGCTTGCGACGCTGAAGGTGCGCTGAGGCCTAAGGGATCGGCTGGAACGTCCCCGGCAGTCCTTCGGGCAGCGACCGACCGGGCGGAAGGGCGATCAGTGCGCTGCCGCCGGCATTGGGGAAGACGTTTTCCTGCCGGTTCTTGTGGTTTCCGGGCCGGAAGAACCGCGTGTGGTGCAGGGTCAGGCCATAGCCGAGGGGACGGAGCATGGCGACAAGGGTGCGGAGCTTGTCGCGGTCGTGCACCTCGACATAGAGGACCGGCCGGAAGGCCCTGAGGGTCTCGCGTCCGCCCATGATCACCCGGTCCTCGAAGCCTTCGGTATCCACCTTCACAAGGTCGCAGCGCTGAAGGGCGAGGCTGTCGAGCGTGACGAGGGGCACCTCGTCCCAAGCGGTAGCTTCGGCGTTGTCGGCCAGCAGTTGCGTCGCACCAGCGTTGTGGGCCGTCAGCGGGTTGAGGCGCGGGATGCGGCAGTGGCCGGGCGTGTCCCCCAGCGCGGCACGGAGCGGCAGGACCTGGGTGAGCTGGTTAACGGTCAGGTTGGCGCAGAGCAGCTGGAAGCAGTATCGCTGCGGCTCGATGGCCGTCACGCTGCCTTCGGGGCCGACCGTGCGGGCGAGGGCAAGGGTGTGGAACCCGATGTTCGCACCGGCATCGACGACATGGTCCCCGGGTCGGACGAGCGAGAGGATGCTGTCGACCTCGTCCCCCGCGAACTCGCCATAGGCTTGGAGCGAGCGGCCGACCACCGTGTCGCCGCGCAAGGTGAACATGCGGCCGAACCGTGTGTCGGTCAGCGGGAATGGCTGGGGCGCTGCGCTGTCCGGCATCTTCGTCCTCGCATTTGGTCGCGAGGGATGGTTACACGACGCCGGATGCGAAGGATACTGCGGGGCTGGGCGGAGCCGTCCCCCTTTTCCTTCGCCTGATCCTCGCCTATCGGTTGGATGGCAACGCAAGGGGGCAGGCGATGATCCCGGTCAAGGGCTACAAGGGCGCACGAGTGGCGGTTCTGGGGTTGGGGCGGTCGGGCCTCGCCACCGCTGCCGCACTGGCGGCCGGGGGGGCGGAGCCGCTGCTGTGGGACGACAGTCCCGAGGCGCGCGCCAAGGCCGAGGCCGAGGGGCATGTGCTGACTGACCTGACCCGCAACGCCGCCCTTGACGGGGTGGCTTGCCTGGTGACGAGCCCCGGCATCCCGCATCTTTACCCGAACCCCCATCCGGTGATCGCCCGGGCGCTGGAACTGGGCGTGCCGGTCGACAATGACATCGGCCTTTTCTTTCAAAGTGCCGCCGGCCCGGAATGGGACGAGATGGAGACCACGCCGAAGGTGGTGGCCGTCACCGGATCGAACGGCAAGTCGACGACCACGGCGCTGATCCATCACATCCTGCAGGTGGCGGGGCGGCCGACGCAGATGGCGGGCAACATCGGCAAGGGCGTTCTGTCGATCGACCCGCCGCAGGATGGCGAGGTGGTGGTGCTGGAGCTGTCCTCCTACCAGACAGAACTTGCCAGAGCGTTAACGCCGGATGTCGCGGTCTTCACCAACCTGTCGCCGGACCACCTGGACCGGCACGGCGGGATGGGGGGCTATTTCGCGGCCAAGGCGCGGCTTTTCACGCTGGGCGGGCCGGACCGGGCGGTCATCGGGGTGGACGAGGCCGAGGGGCGGTTCCTGGCGGATCAGCTGGGCCAGGGGGCGGCGGATGACCGGGTGATCCGGATCTCGTCCGGGTCGAAGCTTGAGGACTTCGGCTGGTCGGTCTTTGCCCGGAAGGGTTTCCTCGCCGAATGGCGCAAGGGGCGGCAGGTGGCCTCGATAGACCTGAGGGAAGTCAAGGGCTTGCCCGGTGCCCACAACCACCAGAACGCCTGCGCGGCTTATGCCGCCTGCCGGTCTCTGGGGATCGCGCCGAAGCTGATCGAGGGGGCGCTGCACAGCTTTGCCGGCCTGCCGCACCGGAGCCAACTGGTGGGGGAGCGGGGCGGGGTGCGGTTCGTGAACGATTCGAAGGCCACGAACGTGGATTCGGCGGCGAAGGCGTTGCAGGCCTTCCCGAAGATCCGCTGGATCGCTGGGGGACTGGGGAAGGAGGGTGGAATTTCAAGCCTTAAGCCCCTGCTCGGGTCGGTGGTGAAGGCCTATCTGATCGGCCATTCCGCCCGCGAGTTCGCGTTGCAGATCGGCGAAACCCCGCATGAGATCTGCGAAACGATGGAGCGCGCGGTCGCCCGTGCGGCGGAAGAGGCGCAGGCGGGGGAGGTGGTCCTCCTCGCCCCGGCGGCGGCGAGTTTCGACCAGTATCCGAACTTCGAGAAACGGGGCGAGGATTTCACCGCGCGGGTCAGGGCGATTATCGGCGGGTAGGCGCGCGGTGGGTTAAGCGGCTGAAGGGCAAGGGTTTTCGGCGTCTTGCATCGGTCTTCCTTGTGTCTTCCTTCCGTCTCTACGCGCGGAAGACGAAGGCGGGGTTAACCGTGACACGAGTCGACCGGAGGCCCCCCACCCCATCCCCTCCCCACGAGGGGGAGGGGAGGTGCGAGTGGCCGGGTGGCGCGTCAGACGGTGAGGAGCTTGCCGCTTTCAGCGGCTGAAGCCTCGGCCCGGTCGAGGAGCTGCTGGAGGGCTGCGCCCCGGGCGAAGTCAGGCTCGGCCACGCCTTCGCCCCGGATCGCGGCGATGAAGCGCTGGTAGATCGTCGGGACGGGCGGGCAGTCCACCTCGCGCCAGGTGCCGGTCCGGACATCGTCGCCAAGGCAGGAGCGGAGGCGGCTGACGGCATTCTCGAAGCTGACCTCGAGCCCGCCGGTCTGGCCGTAGAGGCGGAGGCGCAGGTCGTTGAGATGCCCGGTGGCGAACCGGGTGGCGGCAACGGTGCCTAGCGCGCCGTTGGCAAGGCGGAGCTGCATCGTGGCGCTGTCATTGGCGTCGAGGATGTAGTCGCCGATCCGCCCGCCGGGGGCCTTGTCGAAGGTCTGGAGGAGGCAGGAGACCTCGGTCGCGTCCATTCCGGCGATGAAGGTGGCGAAGTCGAGGATGTGGATGCCGACGTCGCCCAGCACGCCCTTGGAGCCGTGCTTGGTGGACAGGCGCCAGAGCCATTGCGGCTCTTTGTCCCAGTGACCCCAGGCGGGCTGGGTCAGCCAGCTTTGCAGGTAGGAGGCCTCGAAATGCCGGATGGTGCCGATGGCGCCGTCACGGACCATGCGGGCGGCGTGCTGGAGGGCTGGCACATTGCGGTAGCTGAGGTTGACCATGTTGACGACCCTCGCCCGCGCGGCGGCGGTGGCCATTTCGGCGGCGTCCTTGGCGTTGGTGGCGAGCGGCTTTTCGCAGAGCACATGCTTGCCGGCGGCAAGGAAGGGCAGGGTGGTCGCGTGGTGGGCCGCATCGGGGGTGACGTTGGTCACCGCGTCGAATTCGCCCCATTTGAGGGCCTCATCGACCGAGGCGAAGCCCTGAGGAATGCCGTGGGTCTGGCGGAAGGCGGCGAGTTGTTCGGGCCGGGTGTCGATCCCGGCGGCAAGGGTGACGCCGGGGATGGCGGCGAAGCCTTCGGCATGGTTCTTCGCCATGCCGCCGGTGCCGAGGATCAGGAGACGGACGGGTTGCATCAGCGGAACCCTTCCTCGCCGTCGTGGTGGAGGCGCGGGCCGCGTTCGACGATCGGTTCCAGCGCGCGGGCGACCGGGGTGTTCGGCGCCTCGGTCGGGTTCTGAAGTCGGGCTTCGGGGTTATGCGCCCAGCGGACGGCGTTGGCGATCACCTGCTGGACAAGGGGCTGGTGGTATGTCGGGTAGGTCTCATGCCCCGGGCGGAAGTAGAAGATGTTCCCCGCGCCGCGCCGGTAGGTGAGGCCGGAGCGGAAGACCTCGCCCCCCGCGAACCAGCTGACGAAGACGGTCTCCAGCGGTTCCGGCACGCCGAAGGGTTCGCCATACATCTCTTCGTGTTCCAGCTCGAAATGGTCCGGGATCCCGCGCGCGATGGGGTGCTGACGGGAGGTGACCCAGAGGCGTTCACGCTCACCCGCCTCACGCCAGGTGAGGTTGCAGGGGGCGCCCATCAGCCGCTTGAAGGGTTTCGAGAAATGGGCGGAGTGGAGGAAGATGATGCCCATGCCGGACCAGACGGCCTCGGCCACGCGCTCGACGATCTCGTCCGCGACATCGCCGTGGGCGGCATGGCCCCACCAGATGAGGACATCGGTTTCGGCCAGCTTGGCCTTGGTCATCCCGTGTTCGGGGTCTTGCAGGGTGACGGTGGTGGCGGTGATGCCGTCTTCGCGGTTGAGCGCGGCTGCGATCGTGCCGTGCATGGTCAGGGGGTAGACCTGCGCCACTACCTTGTTCTTCCGTTCATGGACATTCTCACCCCAGACGGTGACGCGGATCGGCATGGAAGAACTCCTTTCGGGGCACCGGCGGGGTGCGGGATGGGGGGTTGCGTGATGCGGCGGACCGTAGTCTCCAAAGCGCTTTGGGTCAAGGTGCGCAGCAGGTGAAGCTTGCAAGATGCGGTGCGCCCGGTGATCCTTCAGAAATGACCTCTGCTGCTTCCTTGCGCCTGCGTTTGCTCTTCGGGGACCGTCTTGTCCTCGGGCCGGGGAAGGCCGAGCTTCTGGCGGGGATCGCCGAGACGGGGTCGATCGCGGCGGCGGGGCGGGCGATGGGGATGAGCTACAAGCGCGCATGGTCGTTGGTGGAAGAGCTGAACGCGGCGTTCCGTGAGCCCCTGGTCACCAGTGCCCGGGGCGGGGCCGGGGGTGGCGGGGCGGTGGTGACCGAGACGGGGCTGGCAGTGCTGAACGCCTACCGGTCGATGGTTGCGGCGACCGACCGGGCCTGTGCCGCTGACATCGCAAGAGTAGCGGCGCTGCTGGTCGATGTGTCCGAACGGAAATAACGCTTGCGTTTCGGGGCGACCTTTGCCGATATGTTCTGGGAAACATATTGGAAGTGCCTGTGTCCCTGCTTCGCCTTGCCCTTGCCGGTTTTCTTGCCGCCGTACCTGCGCAGGCGGGTGAGATCACGGTCTTTGCCGCGGCGAGCCTGAAGACCGCGCTGGACGAGATCGGGGCGAAGTGGCAGGCCGAAAGCGGCAACGCGGCGGTGATGTCCTATGGCGGAAGCTCGGCGCTGGCCAAACAGATCATGGAAGGTGCGCTGGCGGATGTGTTCATCTCGGCGGCCCCCGAGTGGATGGACGCGGTGGCCGATGCCGGGCTGATCGTAACCGAAAGCCGGGTGGATATTCTGGGCAACCGGCTGGTGCTGATTGCCCACGGTGCGGGGGTGGCGCCGGTGGCGCTGGATGGGTCGACCGACCTTCTGGGGATGCTGAAGGGCGGGCGGCTGTCGATGGCGATGGTGGATTCGGTGCCGGCGGGGCAGTACGGGAAAGAGGCGCTGACCGCGCTGGGGCTTTGGGACAGCGTGAAGGACAGCCTTGCCCAGTCGGAGAATGTGCGGGTGGCGTTGCAGTTGGTGTCCCTGGGCGAAGCGCCCCTGGGGATCGTCTATGCTTCGGACGCGATTGCGGACAAGGATACGGTCAGCGTCGTGGCGACGTTTCCCGAGGACAGCCACCGCCCGATCATCTATCCGGCCGCCGTGATCGCCTCCGGGGGGAAGCCCGAGGCGCAGGCCTTTGTCGATTACCTCTCGTCGCCCGAGGCGCGCGTGGTATTCGAGGCGCAGGGCTTTACGTTGCTGGCGCCGGGCTGAGGCGAGTGGCAGGCGAACGGGAAGGATGACGGACTGGCTTTCCCCCGAGGCTTGGGATGCGGTGGCACTGTCCCTGCGGGTGTCGATCTGGGCGACGCTGGCCAGCCTGCCGTTCGGCATCCTGGTTGCGGTGGCGCTGGCGCGGTGGGAGTTTCCTGGGAAGGCGGTCCTGAACGGGATGGTGCATCTGCCGCTGATCCTGCCGCCGGTGGTGACGGGGTATCTTCTTCTGCTGACCTTCGGGCGGATGGGGCCGGTGGGTGGCGTCCTTTACGACTGGTTCGGGATCACGCTGGCCTTCCGCTGGACGGGTGCGGCGCTGGCGGCGGCGGTGATGGCCTTTCCCTTGATGGTCCGGGCGATCCGCCTTTCGGTCGAGGCGGTGGACCCGAAGCTGGAAGAGGCAGCGGCGACGCTGGGCGCCTCGCGGCCGGTGGTGTTCCTGACGGTGACGCTGCCCCTAATCCTGCCGGGGATCATCGCGGGGGCGATCCTGGCCTTTGCCAAGGCGATGGGCGAGTTCGGGGCGACGATCACCTTCGTGTCGAACATCCCCGGCGAGACGCAGACGATCCCGTCGGCGATCTATGCCTTCCTGCAGGTGCCCGGGGGCGATGCGGATGCGTTCCGGCTGGTGGTGATCTCGGTCATCCTGGCGATGGGGGCGCTGGTCCTGTCGGAATGGATGGCGCGGCGGGCGGCTGTCAGGGTGGCGGGGCTATGACGCTGCGGGTGCGGATCAGGCATGAATTCCCGGGCTTTGGGCTGGATGTGGACCTGACGGCGCCGCCGGGGCTGACCTGCCTCTTCGGGCGGTCGGGGTCGGGGAAGACGACGATCATCAATGCGGTCGCGGGGCTGCTGCGGCCGGACGAGGCGGAGATCACGCTGGATGGAGAGGCGCTGCACGACCTGCCGCCGCATCGTCGCCGGGTGGGCTACGTCTTTCAGGACGGGCGGCTTTTCCCGCATATGACGGTGGCGCGGAACCTGACCTACGGCGCGCGGGTCAGGCGGCTGCCCCTGACCGAGTTCGACCGGATCGTGGGGCTTCTGGGGATCGGTCACCTGCTGGACCGGCGGCCGGCGGCCCTGTCGGGGGGCGAGAAAAGCCGGGTGGCGATCGGGCGGGCGCTGATGTCAGGGCCGCGGATCCTGCTGATGGACGAACCCTTCGCCGCGCTGGACGAGGCGCGGAAGGCGGAGATCCTGCCTTATGTCGAGGCGCTGCGGGACGAGACGGGGCTGCCGATCCTTTATGTCAGTCACGCCTTGCCCGAGGTGGCGCGGCTGGCCACGACCATCGCGGTGATCGAAGCGGGGCGGCTGGTGACCATGGGCCCGGCGGCGGAGGTCCTGTCCGACCCGACAACAGCGCCGGTCATGGGGCTGGCGGAGGCGGGCGCGATCCTGACGGCGCGGATCGCGGCGCATGAGGAGGACGGGCTGACCCGGCTGGAGACGGTGGCCGGACCGATCTGGCTTCCGCGCCTTGGCGGAGCGGTCGGCCAGCGGGTGCGTGTCCGGGTGGCCGCGCAGGACGTGATCCTGGCAAGGGCACGGCCAGAGGGGCTGTCGGCGCTGAACATCCTGCCGGTCCGGGTGGCCGAGGTGCAGGAGGGACAGGGGCCGGGGGTGCTGGTGCGGCTGGATCTGGGGGGAGAATCGCTGCTGGCGCGGGTGACGCGGAGGTCGGCCACGGCCCTGGAAATCGCCCCGGGTGCGGCCTTTTTCGCCGTCGTAAAGTCGGTCGCGGTGGCCCAGGGAGACATCGGATCCGAGGCGAGATCGACCCAAGGTTGAGTGCATGCAAACAAATGCCCCCGACTTCCGCTACGTAAACACGCATTAGATACTGAAACAGAACGAAAAAAGATGATGGCCTCTGCTTTCACGCGGCTTTGTCCCGCGAGTGTTCATGTCAGATTGACATGTCAGGTAGGAACCGGAGTAAGGTGTCACCGCCAAGGGGGCTTCAGAAACATGACACGGCCCTGTTACGGGCCAGGGTTAGCCGATGATCCGACGCGACCATGCGTTCTGAATAGGTGCCAAGAAAACCGGGGACAGCCCAAGCCTCTGCCATTCCTAACCAGGGAGACTACCATGAAGAAAACGACCTCTGCTTTCAGCCGCCGCCGGTTCCTGCAAGGCTCTGCCGCAGGCGCGGGTATCCTTGCCGCTCCGGCAATCATCTCGTCAAAGGCGCTTGCCTCGTCGGGTGAGATCAACTTCACCGGCTGGGCCGGCTATCCGGCGCTGGCCGAGAAGGTGTTTCCGGCATTCGAAGCCGCGACCGGCATCAAGGTGAACTTCACCGAAGTTCCCGATCAGGATTCGATGTTCGCAGCCGGCAAGGTCGCGCTTGAAGCCGGTGGCGTCGACGTGATGGAGCCGACAATCGACCGTTGGGGTGGCTGGAACTCGAACGGCCTGCTCGGCGCCTGGGACGAAGCCAAACTGGCGATGGACAACTATCTGCCGGGTCTGGCCGACGGTTCGGCCGGTGAGCGGTCGCGTGCCGGTGGCGCGCTGTTCTACGTGCCGTCCAACTGGGGCACCGAGGCGCTTGTCGCCAACAGCGCCGATGCCAAGCTGTCGTCGCCGCCGTCGCTGGGCGACCTCTTCAACCCGGACAACGCGGTCGTGCTGCGTCCGCATTCCGCGCTGGCCGCGATGGGCCGGTGGCTGGATGCCCAGGGCAAGCTGCCGCGTCCGTGGATGGATGGCTACACCGATATGGGTGCCATGGCCGAGCTTTGGGACATCGCGCTGGCCGAAGCGATCAAGACCAAGGCCAACGTGGTCCAGTGGTGGTCGGGCGAGAACGAAGCCAACGCCGGCTTCACCGCGAACGGTGCCGTGCTGGGTCTGAACTGGGACTCGACCGGCTTCAACCTGCGCAACGACGGCTTCGCCTATCTGGCTCCGGTCGAGGGCGCCTTCGCCTGGCATCAGGGCTTTGTCCTGATGAAGAACGCGACCAACGTCGACCAGGCGCACGAGTTCGCCAAGTTCGTCTCGACCGGCGAAGGCTCGGCCATGTGGGCGACCGCCTTCTCGTCGAACCCGGTCGGCAAGGGCTCGGGCGACTTCCTGTCGCCGGAAGTTGCCGCATACTATGCCGGCACCTTCAACGACGAGGCGCTTGCCAAGCTGTGGTGGTGGCCGGAGCAGACCGCCGAGTTCGTTGCCAAGCGTTCGGAATACGCCGACAAGTACAAGGCCGCCTGAGCGGCGACTGAACCGGGCCCGCCAGAGCACCCTCTGGCGGGCCTTTTTTCCGTTGAACCGCCCAAAGAGGCGGCGATGACAAGACGAAAGCAGGGGACTGGCCGCCGATGAGCGCCGAAATACAACTTGACGACGTTTGCTGCGATTTCGGCAGCTTCCGCGCGGTCGATCATGTGAACGTCACGATCAAGGCGGGGGAGTTCTTCAGCTTTCTTGGCCCGTCCGGTTGCGGCAAGACCACGATCCTGCGGATGATCTCGGGCTTTACCGACCCGTCCTCGGGCGTGATCCGGATTGGTGGCAAGGATGTGAAGGGCACGCGGCCGAACCAGCGGCCCACGGCGCTGATCTTCCAGAACCTGGCGCTGTTCCCGCTGATGTCCGTGGCCGACAACATCGCCTTCGGGCTTGAGATGCGGGGCGTCGACAAGACCGTGCGCCGGGCCAAGGCGGATGAACTGCTGAAGCTGGTCGACCTGCCGGGGGCGGGCGACAAGATGGTGAGCCAGCTTTCGGGCGGGCAGAAGCAGCGCGTGGCAATTGCGCGGGCGCTGGCGGTCGAGCCGCAGGTGATGCTTCTGGACGAGCCCCTGTCGGCGCTGGACCTGAAGCTGCGGCAGAACATGCGGGCGGAACTGCGCGCGATCCAGAAGCGGACCGGCGTGACCTTCATCTTCATCACCCATGACCAGGGCGAGGCGCTGGCCATGTCCGACCGCGTGGGCGTGATGAGCCAGGGCCGCCTGCAGCAGGTGGCTGACCCGCGCGACATCTACAACAACCCGGTGAACGGCTTCGTGGCCGGTTTCGTGGGCGAAAACAACGTCTTCACCGGGACCATCGGGCAGGAGTCGGGCGGCATGGCCAGCTTTGCCTCGCCGCACGGGACGTTCCGGGCCCGGCTGGGGGCCGATGCTGTTTCGGGGTCGTCGAAGCTTTATGTCCGACCCGAGCACACGCGCCTCTCTGCCGCTGCCGAGGCGGAGAACTCGATTGCGGTGACCGTGGGCGACGTGTCCTTCGAGGGTGCCTTCATCGCCGTCTCCGGCCACACCGACAGCGGTGCCAGGCTGACGGCCGAGATCCGCAACGACGGTTCGGCCACGGTGCCGGCGCCGGGGACGAAGCTTTACATGAGCTTCGATGCCGCGCGGGCGGCGATCCTGCCGGACCACGACCGCGCAAAATCCGGGGCCTGACGATGCAGGACCTGTTCCGCCGCTATGGCACCTCGCTGACTTTCCTGTTCGTGCTTCTGACGGCTTTCTGGCTTCTGGTGCTGGTGATCCTGCCGAACATCTCGCTTTTCGAGCAGAGCTTCCGGCCCTATCTGCCCTATACCGAGGTCGGCGGGCCGAAGGACGTCTATTCCTTCGACAACTACCGCACTTTCTTTGATGCGGCTGCGCCGAACACGATCTTCGGGATCCCGGTCACGATCTCGACCCATCTCCTGGCCTTCCTCGACACGGTGTTCTATTCGGCCATCGTGACGGTGATCTGCCTTGTGCTGGCCTATCCGCTGGCCTTCTACCTGGCGAAGGTGGCCAAGCCCCAGTCCTTGCCGATGCTGATGCTGCTGCTCTTCATCCCGCTTTGGGTGTCCGAGGCGCTGCGGGCCTTTGCCTGGTACATCATCCTGACCTTCAACGGCCCGCTGAACCAGCTTCTGACCGGGGTGGGCCTGATCGACCGGGGGATCCGCTGGCAGCAGGGGGTGCTGACCGACTATGACGCCATCGTCGCGGTGCTGGTCTACTGCTACGTCCTTTTCATGCTGTTGCCGGTATACACGGCGATCCAGTCGCTGGACAGCAATCAGATCGAGGCCGCCGAGGATCTGGGTGCGCCCTGGTGGAAGACGCATCTGCGCGTGGTGATGCCGCATGCGAAGCCCGGGATCGCATCGGGCTGCGTGATGGTGTTCATGCTTTCCGCTGGGTCGCTTCTGGTGCCGACGGTGGTCGGATCGACAAGCGCGATCTGGTTCCCGCAGTCGATCTACACCTGGTTCAACGACGCACAGGACTGGCAGACGGGGGCGGCGTTCTCGATGATCTTCCTTCTCCTCTGCATCTTCTTCGTCATCCTGATGATGCGGCTTTTCCGCGTGAAGCTTTCGGATATCGCCAAATGACCCGGCAGCGCGCGTTCCTTGGCCATTTCTACATGGTCCTGTTCCTGATCTACCTGATGCTGCCCCTGATCATCATGGCCGGGGCGGCCTTCAACGACAGCAGGCTTCCCACGGTGGCACCCTGGAAGGGGTTCACCTGGCGCTGGTTCGAGGACCTGTTCGCCGACGAGCGGATGTGGAAGGCCTTTCTGAACTCGATCCTCGTCGCGCTGGCAGTGGTGGCGCTGGCGGTGCCGATCGGGACGGCGGCGGCGATCGTGATCAACTCGGTCTCGGGGCGGATCAGGGCGACGCTTTACGGGTTCATGGTGGCGCCGATCCTGGCGCCGGGACTGGTCATCGGCATCTCGACGGTGCTGTTCTGGAACAGCATGGGCGACATGGTGGGCGCGCATGGGGTGATCCCGTTCTCGCCCGGCCTGCACCTTTCGACGCTGGGGCAGGTCAGCTTCATCGCGGCCTATGTCATGCTTCTAGTGCTGGCGCGGCTGCAAAGCTTTGATCCGGGCCTGGAAGAGGCGGCGCTGGACCTTGGCGCAAGCCATGCGCAGGTGCTGCGCCGGGTGCTTCTGCCGCATCTTTACCCGGCCATCGGGGCGGGGGCTGCGATTGCCTTTTTCCAGTCGATCGAGAACTTCAACGTCACGCTTTTCACGCGCGGCACGATGGACACGCTGACGGTCTATGTCTTCAGCCAGGTCCGGTCCGGGATCACGCCGACGATCAACGCGCTGGCACTTCTGTTGATGCTGTTCACGGTGATCTGTGCGGTGATCTACGAGGTCCGCCGCCGCCGCCGTGCCGCCATCGAGGCCGCGCGTGAGGCCGAGGCGCGCCGGGCGGAAGCGGCACTCTTGTAAGCCGCGCTGAAGCCCGGCCTACAACCCGGCGAGCAGCGCCTGCGTCAGGGAAGAGGCGGGGTCTTCCAGCCCTTCGATCACGTCGAAGTGGTGGCGGCCGGGTTCGGCGGTCCAGGGGCAGTTCCATTCCTCGGCCAGGACCCTGGCCTGCCAGAGGAAGGCCGGGCGCTCGGCGGCACCGACCCAGACGCGGGCCGAAACTTCGGGCCGCTTCGCCAGCCGTGCCGGGCTTTCCCGCGCGGCTTCGTCGGCGTCGATGCCAAGGGTCGCGTTCATCCCGGTCGCGATCAGGGGGCCAAGCTCGGTCAGGGGCGAGATCGGCACCACGCGGTCCACCGGCACCACGACGTCGGCGCAGGCCATGCGGGCGGCGAGGTGACCGCCAGCGGAATGGCCGGTCACCACCATTCTGCCCGATAGCCGTGTGGCCACGAACCAGATCGCCCTGGCAATCTCGGCGGTGATCTCGGACAGACGGGCGTGCGGGGCCAGTGTGTAACTGGGCATGGCCACAGCATAGCCAAGCGCAAGGGGGCCGGCGGCGAGGTGCGACCAATGGGATTTCGAGAAGAGATGCCAGTAGCCGCCGTGGATGAAGACGACGACGCCCAGCGGCGCCTGGTCGGGCAGGAAGAGGTCAAGCCGCTCGCGTGCCCCCGGGCCGTAATGGAGGTCAAGCTCGGCCAGCTCCTGCCGTTCCTCGCGGAAGGCGGCGGCCTTGGCCAGCCAGAGCTCGGGATAGACCGCGCTGCCGGGAATGAAAGCGCCGTTGGCGTAGTCCCGGTCCGGGTCGGGCCAGTGGTAGGGCGGTTTCACGGTTTCCGGCCAGCGAGATGGGTGGGGCAGTGTTCCCCGGTGTCGAGGACCGGGATCATCCGTTCCCAGATGCCAATATTGTGGTCGACGAAGGCCTGGCCGACGATCGCCGCCGCCTTGGCCCCGACGTCGCCGCGCATGCGCGCAACCTCGCGCCGCGCCTCCTCGCGGTACCAGGCATTGCGCGAGGTGATGCGGATGTCGCGGAACCCCTGCGCCTCCATCGCTGCCCGGTAACGCGCCGGGGTGGCCATGCCGAAATCCAGGCCCTCGGCGGCGATATACTCGGCCATCTGTGGCGAGATCTCTTCGGTCCCGATCAGCCAGTCCGAGGCAAGGAACCATCCGCCGGGCTTCAGGACGCGGGCCACCTCGGCCATCAGGGCGTGCTTGTCGGGGATGTGGATGATCGAATCCTTCGAGAAGACGACGTCGAAGGTTCCGGGCGGGAAGGGCAGGGGGCCGGGGGCGACCTTGACGATGCCGATCCGGTCGGTCAGCCCCTTTTCGGCGACAAGCGCGCGGGCGCGGTTGATCACGCCATCCTCGACATCGATCCCGGTGACGTATCCCGCGCCATGGGCGGTAGCGAGGGCCACGTCGATCCCGCCGGCGCCGCTGCCGATGTCGAGCACCGACTTTCCGCGCAGGTCATGGCCTTCCAGCACCCGCGCCACCTCCGCCGGGCCGCCGGGCGAGAGGAACCCTTCGCCCCAGACCGCCTCGAGCATCGCGATCAGATTCTGGGGATAGTGTTCCTCGCTCACATCACGGCTCCGATCTGCCAGGGCACGAATTCGGCGCCGCCGAACCCGAGTTCCTCTGACAATGTCTGCTGACCGGAGGCGACGGCAATGATTTTCTCGAGGATCTCTTCACCTTTCGCAGGGATCGAGACGCCGTCGAGGATGTCACCGCAGTTGATGTCCATGTCCTCCTTCATCCGGGCATACATCTCGGAGTTCGTCGCCAGCTTGATGCAGGGCGAGGGCTTGTAGCCCGAAACCGAGCCGCGCCCGGTGGTGAAGACGATCAGGGTGGCGCCAGAGGCAATCTGGCCGGTGACGCTGCAAGGGTCGTAGCCGGGGCTGTCCATGTAGACGAAGCCGGGCGTGGTGATGGGTTCGGCGAACTTGTAGACGCCGGAGAGGGGGGCGGTGCCGCCTTTGGCGACGGCCCCCAGCGATTTCTCGAGGATCGTTGTCAGACCGCCGCGCTTGTTGCCGGGGCTGGGGTTGTTGTCCATCTCGCCTTCGTTCCGGGCGGTGTAATCCTCCCACCAGCGGATGCGTTCGAGGAGCGTTTCTCCGACCGCCTGGCTGACGGCGCGGCGGGTCAGGAGGTGTTCGGCCCCGTAGATCTCTGGCGTTTCCGAAAGGATCGTGGTGCCGCCCATGCGGACCAGAAGGTCCGAGGCATGGCCGAGCGCGGGGTTCGCGGTGATGCCAGAGTATCCGTCCGAGCCGCCGCATTGCAGGCCGATGACCAGTTTCGACACCGGGGCCGGGGCGCGTTTGACCTGTCCCGCCACCTCGGCCATATCGCGCAGCACCTTCAGCGCGCGGTCGATGGTGGCCCGCGTGCCGCCTTCGCCCTGGATCGTCATGTAGCGGAAGTTGCCGTCAGGGCGGAGGCGGCCCTGGCCGACAAGGTCGGGGACCTGCATCACCTCGCAGCCGAGGCCGACAAGGAGGATGCCGCCGAAGTTCGGGTTCCGCGCATAGCCCTTCAGCGTGCGCATCAGGGTCTGGTACCCCTCGTTCGTACCCGACATGCCGCAGCCGGTGGAATGGACGATGGGGACCACCCCGTCGGTCCCGGGCATGGCGCCGAGGACGGGGTCCTTTTCGGCCGCTTCGGCGATGAAGCGGGCAACCGAACCGGAGCAGTTCACCGAGGTGAGGATGCCCAGGTAGTTCCGCGTGCCGACCGAGCCGTCGGCGCGGTGGTAGCCCATGAACTCACGCGGGGGGAGGGGCGACAGGGGGGTGTACTCCGAGCCAATGGCGTAGTCGCTGGAATGCGGGCCCATCCCGAGGTTGTGGCTGTGCACATGGGAGCCCGCCGCAATCGGTTGGGTCGCCTGGCCGATGATCTGGCCGTAGCGGATGACGGTCTCGCCCGCCGCGATGTCACGGGTGGCGATCTTGTGGCCGCGCGGCACGGGGCCGGGAAGGGCGGCGTCCACCCCGCCAAGGCGGCTGCCGGCGGGCAGATCCTGAAGTGCGATGACCACGTTGTCCGCGCCATGCAACCGGATCACCCCATCAGCCATGGCAGTCCCTTTCTTGACAGCGAGACACAGTCGCCTAACATGTTAGCATGTTACAACCAGCCGCGCCCGCCAAACAAGTGCCCCGCGTCGAAGAGATTGGGACGGCGCAGAGGCTGCGTCCGTTGGCCGGTTTTTCCGGCTCTCTCGGGCAGCGGGTCTATCAGACGCTGCGGCAGGCGATCCTTGCGCTGGAGTACCGTCCGGGCGAGATCCTGCGCAAGCCGGAAATCTGCGAAGCCCTCGGGGTCAGCCGCAGCCCTGTGGCCGATGCGGTGGCGCGGCTGCAGGGTGAGGGGCTGGTCGACGTCGTGCCGCAGGCGGGCACCTTCGTCGCGCGCTTTTCGATGCAGGAGATCCGTGAAGGTGCCTTCCTGCGCGAGGCGATCGAGCTTGCCGCGATCGAGCGGGTGGCCGAGATCATCACCGACGACCAGCTGACGCTTCTGCGCCGGAACCTGACGGTGCAGGCGGCGCTGGTGGCCGATGCCGACATCCCCGGCTTTTACGCGATGGATGCGGCGATGCATGAGCTTCTCCTGTCCTTCAGCGGATTTCCGCGGCTGGCGCAGGTGTCGGAAACCGCCTGGGCGCATGTGAACCGGGCGCGGCAGCTGATCCTGCCGGTGCCGGGGCGTATTCAGGCGACACTCTCGGAGCATCAGGCGATCCTCGCAGCCCTTGAGGCGCGGGACCCGGAGGCCGCGCGTGCGGCTGTGCGCAGCCACCTGAGGCAGCTGATCACCTATCTGGAACCGCTGGAGCGTGACCGGCCCGACCTTTTCAACCCCGCCTGATCCCCGATGAGCCTGCCGAACCGCCCCCGCTATGCCGCGCGCCTGAATGCCTTCAAGACCAAGGGCGGGACGGTGGCCGAGATGATCCGGGGCGCAGGCCAGGTGGGCGGGCTGACTGCGGCCGACCTGAACTATCCCGATCATTTCGCGGCGCATGATCCCGGCCAACTGTCGCGGCTCCTGGCCGACGAAGGAATGGCGCTGAACGGTCTGGCGATGCGCTACTACACCGAGGATGCGTTTCGCCTTGGGGCGTTCACCCATCCTGATGCCAGTGTGCGCCGTGCCGCGATCGACCTGACGAAGCGCGGGATCGATGCCTGTGCGGCGATGGGCGGCAGCCAGATGACGCTCTGGATGGGGCAGGACGGGTTCGACTACAGCTTTCAGGCCGATTACGCGCGGATGTGGGATGATACCATCGCCGCGATTGCTGAGGTGGCCGACCACAACCCCGCGATCGACATCGCGGTGGAATACAAGCCGAACGAACCCCGCGCCCATGCGTTGATGCCGGACATGGCGACGACGCTTCTGGCGCTGGACGAGGTTGGGCGGGCGAATACCGGGGTCACGCTGGACTTTGCCCATATGCTTTACGCGGGCGAGATGCCGGCCAAGGCGGCGATGCTGGCCGCGCGGCACTCGCGGATCCTGGGGCTGCATCTCAACGACGGCTACGGCAAGCGCGATGACGGTCTGATGGCGGGATCGGTGCATCCGGTGCAGACGGTGGAGCTTCTGGTGGCGCTTGCCCGTGCGGGCTATGGCGGGATCATCTACTTCGATACGTTCCCGGACCATTCCGGCCTGAACCCGGTGGAGGAGGCCCGCGCAAATGTGCGCCTGACGGATCGAATGGTGGATGTGGCGGCGCGGCTGGCACAGGACCCCGCCCTTCGGGCCGCGCAGGCCCGGCAGGACGGGGCGGCTGTGACGCTGATTGTGATGGGGGCCTTGCTTGGTGCCTGACGACTTGCCTGCGCCGGTGATCCTTTGCGCCGGCTCCCTGCATCACGACGTGATCGTCGATTCGCCCGGCCTTCCCCGGCTGGACCAGACGCTGACCGGCACCGGGGTGCGGACGGCCTTTGGCGGCAAGGGTGGCAACCAGGCTGCCGCCGCCGCCCGGGCGGGGGCGCGGGTGCATATGGCGGGGGCCGTCGGGTCGGACGACGCGGCGATGACGCTGCGGACGGCGCTGGACGCAGCGGGCGTCCGGCGCGAGGGGGTGCAGACCCATCCCGGACCCTCGGGCATGTCGGTGGCAATCTCCCTGCCAGATGGCAGCTATGGCGCGGTGATCGTCTCGGGCGCGAACCTTCTTTTCCGGCCCGAGGCGGTTGCCTTTCCGAAGGACTGTGCCCTTCTTCTTCTGCAAAGCGAGGTCCCGGAGGCGGCGAACCTGTTCCTTGCCCAGAGGGCCCGGTCAGCGGGGATGCGTGTCGTATTGAATGCGGCACCGGCGCGGAGCGTTTCACCCGCGTTGCTTGGCTGTCTCGACCTGCTCGTGGTCAATCGTGGAGAGGCCGCCGACCTTCTCGACTTCCGCGAGGCGGACCTCGATCCCGTCAAGGCCGCACCGGTGCTGCAAGGGCTGGGTCCGAAGGCGGCGATCGTGACCCTCGGCCATAAGGGGTTGGTGGTCGCCGATGGGCGCGAGGTCCAGCGCCAGCCGGCACACAAGGTGACGCCGATCTCGTCGCATGGGGCCGGGGATGCCTTCATCGGCGCGCTGGCGGCGGAGTGGGCGCGGGGCGCGGCATTGCCGGAGGCGGCAGCATTTGGCCAGGCGGCAGCGGCCCTGCATGTCAGCCTGCCCGTGGATCAGCGCATCGGGATGGACGAAGCGGCGATCCGGGCGCTGCGCGCTACGGTGGGCTAAGCTCAGGACTTCTTGCGAAAATCCCTGGGTCCGCACCTCAGCTCGCGGGAACCAGTCGGGGCGGGATCAGCCCCTCACCCGCCAGTTCCTGCCAGAGTGCGCGGGGGATTGCGGCCCCCGCCGCGCGGGCGTTGCTGTCCATCTCGGCCTTGCCCTGTCCGCCGGGGATCACGCTGACCGTGGCCGGGTGGAGGAGCGGAAAGCGGAAGGCGGCGTCGACCAGCCGGACGCCGTGGCTTTCGCAGATCGCCTGCAGCCGGGCGGCGCGGTCCAGCACCGCTTGCGGAGCGGGTGCGTAGTTGTACTGCGCGCCGGGCCGCGGGCCGGTGGCAAGGATGCCCGAGTTGTAGGGTCCCCCGATCACCACGCCCACGCCCCGCGCGGCGGCCTTGTCCATGAAGGGAAGCGCCCCCTGTTCCAGAAGGGTGAAGCGCCCGGCGAGGAGGAAGACGTCGAATTCCCCCCGCTCCAGCAGCCAGTCGCAGGGCTCCCATTCGTTCACCCCGGCGCCGAAGCCCGCGATCACCCCTTCGTCGCGCAGGCGGGTAAGGGCGCGGTAGCCGCCGGCCATGAACTCTTCAAGCCGGGCCTGCTTGGCGGCTTCGCTGCCATGCGTGAAGACGTCGAGGTCGTGGACATAGACAAGGTCCACCCGGTCCAGTCCCAGCCGTTCGAGGCTATCCTCAAGGCTGCGCAGCACCCCGTCATGGCTGTAGTCGAAGCGTTCGCGCCGGGACGGCACGTCGATCCACTTGTCGGCCCCGTCCCCTTGTCCCGGCGGGATCGCCGACAGAAGCCGCCCGACCTTGGTCGAGAGCACGTAATCCGCGCGCGGCTTTCCCCGGAGAAACTGGTTGATCCGCGTCTCGGACAGCCCGAGGCCGTAAAGCGGCGCGGTGTCGAAGTAGCGCACACCGGCGGCCCAGGCGCCTTCCAGGACGGCCTGCGCCTCGTCCTCGCTGATGGCGCGGAAGAGGTTGCCCAGGGGGGCTGCCCCGAAGCCAAGCTCGGTAAAGGAAATCCCCCCGGTTCCCCGCCCTTTCCAGTGTCGCCGTGCCAGCATCCGCGCCTCCGTCATCTGCTGGCATGCTAGTATGGCAAGGGCTTCCCCGCCACAGTCTTTCACGTTAGCCTGACCGGAAACGGGGGATGAGATGACGCGGTTCGAACGGGTCTTCGGGCGGAAAAAGCCGGTGATCGCCATGGTGCACCTCGGCGCGATGCCGGGCACGCCGCTGCATGATGCCGCTGGCGGGGTCGAAGGTATCCTGCGGGGGGCCGAGGCGGACCTTGCCGCACTTCAGGCCGCCGGGGTCGATGCGGTGATGTTCGGGAATGAGAATGACCGGCCCTATGAACTGAAGGTCGACACGGCCAGCACGGCGACGATGGCCTATGTCATCGGTCGGCTCCGCGACCGGATCACCGTGCCTTTCGGCGTCAATGTGCTTTGGGACCCGATGGCGACGATGGCACTGGCGGCGGCGACCGGGGCGGCCTTCGTGCGCGAAATCTTCACCGGCACCTATGCCAGCGACATGGGCCTTTGGGCGCCCGACGCCGGGGCCGCCCGGCGCTATGCCTCGCGGTTGGGGGTGGGCGAGGTGGCGACGCTTTACAACGTCTCGGCCGAATTCGCGGGCTCGCTCGATCCCCGCCCGCTGGCGGACCGGGCGCGGTCGGCGGTCTTCTCATCGGTCCCCGATGCGGTCCTCGTCTCGGGTGCCATCACGGGTGAGGCGGCGCGGATGGAGGATCTGGAGGCGGTGAAGCGGGTGCTGCCCTCGGTGCCGGTTCTGGCGAACACGGGGGTGAAGCACGCGACGGTGGCCGAGGTGCTGCGGATCGCCGATGGCTGCATCGTCGGCTCGGCCCTGAAGGTCGACGGCGACACCTGGGCGGCGGTGGACCCCGCACGGGCGAAGGATTTCATGGACCGCGCAAGGGCGGCACGGGGCGGCGCATGATCCGGGAGACGCTGACGGAGCTGATGCTGATCCCCGGCCTTTCGGGCCATGAGGAGCGGGTGGCGAAGGCCATCGCCGCGCATCTGGACCGGATGGGGTTGCCGCACCGGTCGGACCGGCTGGGGAACCTGATGACGACGATCCCGGGCGATCCTTCGCGCCCGTCGGTGATGATCTTCACCCATATGGACCAGTTGGGCTTCATCGTCCGCAAGGTCGAGGCGAACGGGCTCATTCGGCTGGAGCGGCTGGGCGGGGTGCCGGAACGCGCACTGCCGGCGCAGGCGGTGGTCCTTTCGACCGACAAGGGCGATGTGAACGGTGTCATCGCAAACAAGTCGCACCATGCGACGGCGCCGGAAGAGAAGTACCGCGTCGTCCCTTACGCCGAGCTTTACGTCGATGCGGGCTTCGCGAGTGCTGCCGAGGCCGAGGCGGCAAGGGTGCGGATCGGCACGCCCGTGACCTATGCGCCGCGTGTCCTGCCGTTGCAGGGGACGCGGCTGGCCGGAACCTCGGTCGACGACCGGGCCGGATGTGCGGTGCTGCTGGCGCTGGCGGCTGCTCGGAAGGGAAAGCCCGGGCCGACGCTGCACCTCGTCTGGTCGGTGCAGGAGGAGTACAACCTGCGCGGCGTGCTGCCGGCGGCCACGGCGCTGCAGCCGGACATCGCGTTGCAGATCGACCTTCTCCTCGCCTGCGACACGCCGGACATGTCCGGGCGGGGTGATGTCCGCCTGGGGGGCGGGCCGGGGATCAGCCTTTACTCCTTCCACGGGCGGGGCACGCTGAACGGGGTGATCCCGCATCCTGCCCTCGTCCGGCTGATGGAGGACGCGGCCGAAGGCGCCGGTCTTCCCCTGCAGCGCTCCGCCCATACCGGCGCGCTGACGGACCTGAGCTACATCCAGTTCATGGGGCCGGAAGGTGTGGCCTGCCTCGATGTCGGTTTCCCGATGCGGTATTCTCATTCGTCGCTCGAGGTGGTGGATACCGATGACCTTGGGGCGCTGGTCCGGCTTCTGGATGCGGGGCTGGACCGGATCACCCCCGGCTTTACCCTGACGCGCAGCCCATGACCCACACCCTTGGCATCGACATCGGGACCTTCGAGACCAAGGGCGTCCTTGTCGCCCATGACGGCACGATCACCGCCACCGCAAGCCGGCCGCACAAGATGATGGTGCCGCGTCCCGGCTGGGCCGAACACCGCGCGGATGAGGATTGGTGGGGCGATTTCGTCTTTGTGACCAAGGCCTTGCTGGCCCAGTCCGGCCTTGACCCGCATGAGATCAAGGCGGTCGCGGCCAGTGCCATCGGGCCCTGCATGCTGCCGGTGGACGCGGACGGCAGGCCGCTGATGAACGGGGTCCTTTATGGCGTCGACACTCGTGCGACCGACCAGATTGCCGCCTTGAATGCCGCCATCGGCGAAGAGGTGATCCTTGCGCGCTGCGGCAACGCGCTGACCTCGCAGTCGGTCGGGCCGAAGATCCTGTGGCTGAAGGAGACGCAGCCGGAGCTTTTCGCGCGGACGGCGAAGGTCCTGACCTCGACCAGCTACCTCACCTGGAAGCTGACCGGAGAGTATGTGATCGACCACTACACTGCCGCGAATTTCTCGCCGCTTTACGATGTGGGGCGGCAGGATTGGACGGATGATCTGGCCGACTTTCTGCCGCTGGAACGTCTGCCACGTCTGATGTGGTCCAGCGAGATCGCGGGGCGGGTGACGGCGGCGGCGGCGGCCGAGACCGGGCTGGCGATCGGCACGCCGGTGACCTGCGGCACCATCGACGCGGCGGCCGAGGCGGTTAGCGTGGGCGTCGCGGCCCCGGGCGAGATGATGGTGATGTATGGCTCGACCATCTTCATCATCCAGGTCACCGCGCAGCCGGTCCGCGACGCACGGCTCTGGTATGCGCCCTGGCTTTTCCCCGGCCAGCACGCCAGCATGGCGGGGCTTGCGACCAGCGGAACGCTGACCCACTGGTTCCGCGACCAGCTGGCGCGCGATGCCGACTTCGGCACGCTGGCGGCCGAGGCGGCGGCCAGTCCGAAGGGCGCGAAGGGGCTGATCTGCCTGCCCTATTTCTCGGGCGAGCGGACCCCGATCCATGACCCCCATGCCAAGGGGGTCTTCTTCGGGCTGGACCTGACCCATACCCGCGCCGACCTTTACCGCGCGGTGCTGGAAGGGATCGCGATGGGGACCGCCCATGTGTTTGAGACCTGCGCCGAGGTTGGTGCCGCGCCGGGGCGGGTGCTCGCGGTCGGCGGGGGAACGAAGAACGCGCTCTGGCTGCAGGCGACGTCGGATATCGGCGGGGTCGTGCAGCACGTCTGCGAAAAGACCATCGGCGCCAGCTATGGCGACGCCTTCCTGGCAGCGCTTGCCATCGGAGCGGTCAGCCCCGGCGACATCCGGGCCTGGAACCCTGACGCCAGCACCGTGACGCCCGAGGTGGTCCCGGCCTATGGCGTGCAGTATCCGATCTGGAAGCAGCTCTACCAGCAGACGCGCGACCTGATGGCGGCGCTGCCGTGAACGCGCTCCTCTCGGCCCTGCGGGAGCTGGAAGCGGTCGCCCTGGCGCTGGACGACGGGCAGGTCGAGGAGGCGTGCCGGACGATCGCCGCGTCCCGCCGGATCGTCGCCTATGGCTGCGGGCGCGAGGGGCTGATGCTGCGGGCTTTCGTGATGCGGCTTCACCACCTTGGCCTTGAGGTGGCGATGCAGGGGGACATGGCGGCCCCTCCACTGGGCGAGGGCGACCTCTTTCTGTGTTCGGCCGGACCGGGAGAACTTTCGACCGTCACCGCGCTGATGGGGGTCGCGCAGCGCGACGGCGCGCGGGTGCTGATGATCACGGCCGAGCCGGAGAGGCCCTCGCCCCGCGCGGCCGACCAGTTGCTGGTGATCCCGGCCCAGACGATGGCGCGGGATCTGGGCGGCGTGTCGACCCTGCCGATGGGCTCGCTGTTTGAAGGCGCGATGTTCCTCGTGTTCGAGGTCATGGTCCTGCGCCTTGCCGCTATCCTGGGCCAGACGCCCGAGGCGATGCGGGCCCGCCATACCAACATGGAGTAGCCGGATGGACTTCGCCCGCCTGCGCCCGCACCAGCTGCAAGAGGCCATCGCGGCGAACACGCCGGTCGTCCTTCCGATCGGGGTGATGGAATACCACGGCGCGCACCTGCCGGCGGGGGTGGACCTCTTGGCGGTGACCGGGGTGCTGGAGCGGCTGGGGGACAGGGTCGTCACGCTGCCGCCTTTCGCCTATGGCGCGGCCAGCCATGCGGTCGCGGGGCCGGAGGGGACGGGGACGCTGCATCTGGACGCCTCGGCCCTGCTGCCGATGATCGAGGCGCTGTTCGCGGCCCTTCTGAAGGCGGGGTTCCGCAACATCCACGGGGTGATCCACCACCAGTCCGAGAACTTCGCGCAAGGGATGCCGACCGACCTTGCCTTCCGCCTGGGCGCGCGGAACGCGATCTTCCGGCATCTGGAGGCCGAGCGGGGTGCAGGCTGGTGGGGGCGGCGCGAGATGGCCGACTACTACGACCGTCACGCGGCGGCCGAGGACCCGTTCAACTGGATCCGCATCCATCCCCTCTTTCCAAAGGGGGCCGACTTTCCCTTCGATCATGCAGGGGTGGGGGAGACGGCCCTGATGCTCGCGCTGGCCCCGGAGACGGTCGCGATGGAGCGGGCGCTAGAGGGCGGGCATTGGTACACCGAGACCGCCCCTTTCGCGACGCGGGAGCTGGGTGAGAAAGGCGTGGCGATCGCGGTGGCGCACCTTCGGGCCGTTCTGGGGCTTGGCTGACGGGCGCTCGTCGTGCGCCTTCGGCTTCTCCTCGCAGGTCCAGCAAGGAGCGGCGGAGCCTGCGACGAGCGGTCGGTCAGAGTTCGGGTAGGTTGACCACGCCCTTCTTCAGGATGAAGCAGCCGTAGGGTCCGCTGTCGGCGGTGCGGATGATCGCGAAGCTGCGTTTCGCGGCCTCGTAGAAGGCGAAGCGTTCGAGGGCTTGCATGCCGACGCGGCGGCCCTCGGCCTCATCGGCGACGGCCTGCATCCGGGCGAAGATCGGCTGGAAGCCGGTGGGATCGCCCACCACCTCCATCCGGGTGATGGGTGTCGGGACGAAGGTATCGAGCGGCATGAGGGAGAGGATCGCCCGCGCGGCGGTGGGGATGTCGCAGCCGGCCATGTCGACGAGCCGGCCGTAGGTCGTCTCGGCGGCGATGGTGGCGGCGGGGTGGTTCACGTCGCAGATCACGAGGTCGTCGCCGTGACCCATCAGCATGAGGATGTGCACCACCTCGGCCGAGAGGCGCTGGTCTATTCCCTTGAGCATCGCGTTTCCCTGTCCACAGTGGTCAGTTTTGAATTATATCATGATATCAGACACTTGCGCGTGGACGTTTACCATCTGTTAAGGACATGCTTAACGAGAGGTAATCGCCTTCGTCATGGTCTAGCATCCGCCGGTTCGGGCGTCATCAGGGTCGAGAGGTGCGAGCCGCGGGCGTGGAGGAACCGGCGCAGGCGGTCCGGGTAGTCGGATGAGACGGCGCCTGCGACCGAGGGGCGGGCGGCGAGGTGCTTGCGCCAGGCGGTGACCTTGGGCAGGCCGGTGAGGATGCCGAAGTCTGCGATGTGGTCGAAGCTGTCGAAGTAGCGGAAGACAGGGCCGAAGACGGCATCGACGAGGCCGAAGCCCGCGCCGCCGAACCAGGGGCCCGGCCCGAGCTCGGCCTCGATGCGGGCGAACTTGGCGTGCAGGGCGGCTACTTTCCCCGTGAAGGCGAGAGCGTCCGGCGCGGCGTAGAGACCTGCGATGTCGTTCAGGATCGCCGATCCGAACTCGATCCAGGCCCGGTGGCGGGCGCGGTCCAACGGGTTGGCGGGGTGGAGGGGATTGGCCTGCGTCTCCTCCAGATACTCAAGGATGACGGCAGATTCGAAGATCGGGGTGCCGTCCACCACGAGGACCGGAGTCTTGCCCAAGGGCGAGAGGCGCAGGAACCAGTCCGGTTTCCGGGCAAGGTCGATGTCGGTCCGGTCGAAGGGAACGCCCTTTTCGGTCAGCGCAATCGCGGCGCGCTGGACGTAAGGGCAGAGCGGATGGCTGATGAGGTGCAGCGTCATGCCGGTTCCCCCCAGACATAACGCACCTCGCCGTCCTCGATGCGGATCGGCAGGAACATGAGGCGCGCGTTGGCAGGTGCCGGGCCGTCGATCCGCCGCCCGTCTTCCAGCGAGAAACGGGCGCCGTGCCAGGGACAGGTGAGCGCGCCGTCCTTGCAGTCCAGCGGCCCGCCGAGGTGGAGACAGGTGTTCGCGGCGGCGCGGATGCGACCGCCCGTGCGCCAGACATGAACTTCGCGCCCGAAGAAGGGGACAAGGAGGGTGCCGTCGGCGGGAACGTCGGCTTCGCGGCAGAGGGGGTGTTTCATGGTCATGCTCCGAGGCTGCGGAAGTAGATGCAAATGCATCGATATGCCTGAGTCGCCGATGAGTCAAGCTTGATGCATATGCATCTATATGCCAGACTGTGGCCATGACCCGACCCGACCCGCCGCTGCCTGCCCCTGATACCGTTGCCGCCTGGACCCGGCTGATGACCGCGTCGCGGGTGCTTCTGGACGAGGTGGAGGCTGCGCTGAAGGCGGCGGGCCTGCCGCCCTTGCCCTGGTATGACGCCCTTTGGGAGCTGGAGCGGGCCGAGGCGGGCCTGCGCCCGTTCGAGTTGCAGGAACGGCTGCTTCTACCGCAGTACGGGACGTCGCGGCTTCTGGACCGGCTGGTGCAGGCGGGTCTGGTGGAGCGGCTGGCCTGCGCGGAGGATGGGCGGGGGCAGTTGGTGCGGATCACCGCCGAAGGTCTGGCGACACGGGCAAGGATGTGGCCGGTCTATGCCGAGCGGCTGTGTGCGCTGGTAGAAGCGCCGCTGCGTGAGGGCGAGGCGGTGGCGCTTGCCGAAGGTCTTGGTCGGTTGATCGGGGCGGCGCGGCGGGGGACATGACCCCGCCGCACAGCTGCGCGTCCGGCTTTACTTCGCTTCCGCCAGGGCCGGCACCGTCCAGGTTCCCTGCAGGACCTCGTCGCGCGGGCGGTAGAGGCGCACGACATAGGTCCAGCCTTCCATCGTCCTGAGGTAGTTCGGCTGCGAGGCGTCGCCGCCGAAGCGCAGCACGACGCTGCCATCCGCCTCGGGCTTGGCGGTGACGCTGTTGAACGAGGCCTGTTCGACCGGGGCCTCGAAGAAGCCGTCCTTATTGTAGACGATCACCGACCAGAACCCGTCGACCGGCACATCCTTGAGGGTCAGGGTGTAGGCCGTCTTGCCGCTGTTGTCGGGCGGGGCGCCGAAGACATAGATCGCCGCCTTGGGCGGGTTCGCGCCCCAGCCGGCCGCGGTGCCGACGAGATGGGCGACGGGGTCGACCTCGCCCTTGTCGCCGAAGGCAATCGCATTCGGGTCCTGATGGGCGGCGAGCTGGTTCAGCAGGCCGCGCACGGCATCGCGCGAGGCGCTGTCCCAGTCCGGCAGGTCGAGCGTGCCGACATTGTCCTGTTTCGCCGTGATCGCGTCCTGCAGCGCATGTGCCTTGGCGAGATCGTCGGGATCGTTGGCGTCGATGAAGTGACGGATGAAGACCTGGACGTAACGGGTGCCGATCGCCTCCTGCGTCAGGGTATAGTCGCCCGCATCGTAGTCGACCCCCTTGATGTAGTGGTCCTGGTCGATCACCAGCATCGACCGGAAGCGGTCGCCCGCATCGGGCAGGGTGATGGTGACGGGCGTTGTCAGGTCGAAGACGGCGGAGCTGTACAGCGTGTCGCGGTTCATGCGGATCACGGTCTGCTTGTCGACCTCGACCGGGGTCCGGACATGGTGGAAGACGCCAAGCTGGCCGTTGTTCGAGTTCTTGACCGCGTAGCCGTCGGTCTCGGCCCTGACGAAGTTGCCAAGGGTGACGACCTGCGGCTCGGCGAAGACGGGAAGAGCGGACAAGGCAAGCGCGCCGAACGCCATCAGAAAACGTCTGGACATTGGAGTCTCCGGGTTGAGGGGGCAGATGATGAGAGCGTATTCGGACGGACCGCAAAAGCAAGCGCATCCTCTGGCTGCTTCACTTCACCGCGCCGGCCGCCATGCCCTTGATGATGAAGCGTTCCAGCACGATCCCGATGATCACGAGCGGCAGGATCGCCATCGTCGAAAGCGCCGCCATCGACCACCAGCTGATGCCCTGCGACCCGGTCTGGCTGGCCACCATCACCGGCAGGGTATTGGCATGGGTGGAGGTCAGGAGGGCGGCGAAGAAATACTCGTTCCAGGTCAGGACGAGGCTGAGGATGAAGGCCGCCACCATGCCGGGCAGCGCGATCGGCAGGATGATGGTGAAGAAAGCCCCCCAGACGCCGAGGCCGTCGACCATCGCCGCCTCTTCCAGCTCGGTCGGGATGCCGGCGAACTGGTCGCGCATGATCCATATGACGATGGGCAGGACGGTGAGGGTGTAAAGGAGGATCAGCCCGATACGGGTATCAAGCAGCCCGAGCGCCTTGTAGAGAACAAGGAACGGAAGGGCGAGGACCACGGGAGGCAGGATCAGCTGCGACAGGAAGAAGAACGAGATGTCGTCGTTCTTCATGTAGCCGAAGCGGTAGGAGAACCGTGACAGGCCATAGGCGGCGAGGCTGCCAAGGAGGACGGCGAGGGTCGAGGAGACGAGGGCGGTGACGGTCGAGTTCCAGAAGCGTTTCAGGAATTCGTCCCGTACGGTCGATTCGCCCCCCCATGTGTCGGGCGAAAGGCCGAGCGAGCGGAAGCCGAGCCAGGCGGGGTCGTAGTCGACCCAAGGCACCATGTTCCCCTTCATCACGTTCGGGGCCATCTTGAAGCTGGTCGTGACGGTCCAGTAGATCGGGAAGAGGCAGATGATCGCCCAGAGGATCAGGACGCCGTAGATCAGGACCCGGCTTGTCACCCATTTGGCGCGGTGGGCGCGGTCGGTGTCGCTGTCCTTGAAGATCGCGGTTTCGGTCATGTGCGCGGCCTTGCGTGGCGGGCGGCGAGTTTCATCAGCACGGTCATGAAGATGATGATGACGACAAGGTAGACCATGGCGAGCATGGTGCCGTAGCCGACGTTCGACCGGTCGCGGTATTCGCGGAAGATGAAGCTGGTCACCGTGTCGGTGGCCCCGCCCGGCCCGCCCGAGGTGACGTTGATGACGATGTCGGCGAGTTTGAGCTTGAAGATGATGCGGATCAGGATCGCGGTGATCGAGACCGGCAGCATCAGGGGGAAGGTCACCTCCCAGAACGACCGCCAGCCGGTGGCACCATCGACGCGGGAGGCTTCGGTCAGTTCCTTGGGGATCGCCTGCAGGCCGGCGAGAAGCATGATCATCATGAAGGGGATGAAGGTCCAGGCGTCCATCACCATGATGGTGAGCTTGGCCATCTCGGGCGAGCCGAAGAAGGACGGGTTCTCCCATCCCAGCCAGCGGGCAAGGCGGGCGATCGGGCCGAAGCGGGGTTCCAGCATCGACTTGCCCACCATCCAGCTGACCGCGACGGGCGAGAGCATCAGCGGCAGAAGGAAGGCGACGCGGAAGAACTTTCGGGCCCGGATCTGGGCGTTGAGGAGGAGCGCAAGGCCGAAGGCGATGGCGTATTCGACAAGGATCGCGAGGACGTACCAGACCATGTTGCCCATGGCGTTCCAGTAGAACGGGTCGTTCCACATCTGGACGAGGTTCGCCATGCCGTTGAACTGGCGGCCGTCGGGGCTGGAGAGGTTCCAGCTGGAAAAGGCGATGACGAGGCCGAAGAGAAGGGGGAAGACGGTGAGCGAGATGACGAAGAGCGCGGCGGGCAGGACGAAGAGGGTGCGTTTGCCCGCCTCGCCCCGCAGAAGTACCTGCCCCCAGCAAAGTGCCACGGCCCAGGTGCAATAGGCGTAAAGCGTGGGCCGCCAGGTCTGGAAGCCGATCTCGACCAGCCCCGCCGAGTCGAGCGTCTGCGCCAGCGCGACGAGGAGCGCAAGGAGCCCCGTGCCCCACATCAGCAGGCGTCCCGTCGCGCGGCGCCGGTCCGAGATCGTGTCGCTGGTGACGACGTGCAGGAGATCGCCTTGACTCATGCTAGCATGTTAGCTGCCCCTGCGGGCCGGGCAAGCCGCAAATTCGACGGTTGGTGGGTGCCCGGTGCATAAACCCAGGTTTATGTCGGGCCGTCCTACCTTTGGTTGAGCGGATTTGGCGTCCGGTTTATGGACGTCGCGTCAAGCGGCCATATCCTCGTCGCCATCTCGCAACCACAGAACGGAGACGGACGATGAAGTTGATTGCCACCATGATCGCGGCGCTTGGCGTTACCCTGACGGGCGGTGCCGCCGATGCCGGGCCTTCGGCTGCCAAGCTGCAGATCGGTGCCGGCAAGGGCGGCGCTGACCGCGCGGTCGAGTTCCGGTCGAAGAGCTACCTCGACGGCAGCGGCGCGGCGATCATCCCGGTCGAGGGTGGAACCAAGCTGAAGCGGGTGATGCGCGACGGCAAGTGGGTCTGGATCGCGAATTCGGGGTCGGACGACGACTCGAACTCGAACAGCAATAGCAACAGCAACTCGAACTCGAACAGCAGCTCGAACTCGAACAGTAACTCGAACTCCAACAGTAACTCGAACTCCAACTCGAACTCGAACAGCAACAGCAATTCGAACAGCAATTCCAACAGCAACAGCAACTCGAACAGCAATTCGAACTCCAACTCGAATTCGAATTCGAACTCCAACTCGAACTCGAACGACGATTCCGACGACTGATCAGGCGAAGCGAGCAGCACAAAAGGAAGGGGGTCACCCTGTCGGTTGGCCCCCTTCTGCGTTCCCGGCCCCGGTCGCGTTACTTGCGGGGGGCGCGGGCGTCCGTGCGGTACCAGCCGGTTCCGGCTCGGGTGTTGCGGTTCACCTTGTCCCGGGCCTCGGCGTCCTCGGGGGTTTCCGGCCCGATGTCGGCCGTGATCTCGGCGGCGTCGCGGCGGAAGGGGATGACTTGGACCATGGGCGAGCCCTTCTCGATCACATGGAGGCCGTCGGAGCCTGTGGCGAAGAAGGGGAAGTGCACCGGCGCGGTGTAGGTGTCGGTGTCGACGACGCCCGAGATCACCTCGAAAAGGCCATTCGGCCGGTTCAGCGGGCTGACGAAAAGGCAGGACCAGCCGGGCGGCGTGACGATGGTCCAAAAGTTGTGGAACTTGCAGGGCGGGCGGTCGCCCCAGGGATTGCCCCTGACCTGGTGCATCCCGTGGCCCGAAGCCATGGCGCGGTCGAAGTCCCAGCCGGTCTCCACATGGGTGCCGTTCCCCGAGATCGTCATCCGCAGTTCGGCGGCGAATGGGATGATCCAGCCGGTGGTCATCGCGTCCAGAAACGGCATGCAGCGCTTGACGGTGAGGCCCGTGTCGGTAGCCGAGACCTTTTCGGGATCGACGGCGGGCAGGCGGCGGAACCAGGCGGGCAGGTAGTCCCTGGCCGGAATGGGCGGCGCAATCACCCCATGGTCGCGCGGTTCGCAGAGAAAGCGGATCCGGGGCGGCGGGCTTGGCTTGCGGCCGAACATGGGCGAACTCTCCTGGTGTTGCGCTTGGCCGAAGCCTAGAGGCCGCGTCCGCCAAGGCAATAAACGGAAGGTAGAAATGCTGCGGTTTTGCGCTGTTCGGGCGGCGTTCAAGCGCGTGGCCGGGCGCGACTCGCCGCCGGGCAGCGCGGGGCGGCTGCGACAGCTGTCAGGTGCCTGATCGAATTCTTGCAGCAGAATTTTCGAAGGCTATAGGTCAAGGGCGCGGCCTCAGCGCCCCAGGCTGCCGCCAGACTTCTGAAACAATTAGATTTTCCTGAAGATGTCGCAGGACTGATCTTTCGTTCAGTCAAATCAACGTTACAGTTGCTAATGTTGCGACAAGATGTCACATATGGAGTCAGGTGTTTGCGTGGGCTTGCCGACGCGGGCTCTCTGGGCGGACAGGATGTCGTCGATCCGCCTTGCGCAGTACCAGACGACGCAGGCAAGGAGGTGCCTCCATGTCCAATGATCCTGACAAGGTCTGGCCGACAGGTCTGACCCTTCGGGAAGCTGAGGAAGTCCACAGCTACCTGATCGACGGCACGCGCGTGTTCGGGGTGATCGCCCTGATCGCGCATCTGCTGGTCGCCGTTACCACCCCGTGGCTTGGCTGAGGGGGACAGAATGAACAACGCAAAAATGTGGCTTGTCGTTAAGCCGACTGTCGGAGTTCCGCTGTTCCTTACCGCTGTTGCGGTCGGGTCGTTCGCCGTCCATGTCGCTGTTCTGAGCAACACGACCTGGGTTTCGGACTTCCTGTCGGGCAAGCCCCTGGGAACCGGGGCCATGGCCTCGGCGGTCCTGCCGGAGACGGATGCCGCGAAAGTGGCCTACATCCCGGGCGTGTCGAACGAAGTGCTTATCACGATGCCCGACGGCACCACAGCACGGGCCGTGCTGCAGATGCCGCAGGACATGGCGTCGCTGAACTGAAGCAAAATCCGCGCGCGGCCCTGTCATGGGGCCGCGCGCGGCTATCCTTTCAGGGCGCGGCTACCGGCCTTGCGCCCTGCACGACAAGGCTTCACGGGCCGTCACGGCGTGGCGTGTCAAGGCATGGGTGCCCGGTGATGTTCGACTACAAGCGTTTCGCCCTGACCAAGCTTTCCGGCATGGCCCCGCGATGGCTGCCCTTTGCCGACGTTGCTTCGGAGGAGGTACCGCTGGGGCGCCTGCTGCGGCTGTCGCTGTTTCAGGTGACGGTCGGCATGGCGCTGGTCCTGATGGTCGGCACCCTGAACCGGGTGATGATCGTCGAGTTGAAGGTGCCGGCGACGCTGGTCGCGGTGATGCTGGCGCTGCCCCTGGTCTTTGCCCCGTTCCGCGCGCTGATCGGCTTCAAGTCGGACACGTTCCGCTCGGCGCTTGGCCTTCGGCGGCTGCCGTTCATTTTCAAGGGCACGATGTACCAGTTCGGCGGCTTCGCGATCATGCCTTTCGCGCTTCTGGTGCTGTCGGGCTATGGCGAGGCGGTGGATGCCCCGCGGTGGATCGGGCTGACCTCGGCGGCGCTGGCTTTCCTTCTGGTCGGGGCGGGCGTGCACATCGTGCAGACCGTCGGCCTTGCGCTGGCGACCGATCTCGTGCCCGAGGAGGACCAGCCCAAGGTCGTGGGCCTGATGTATGTGATGCTGCTGGTGGGCATGATCGTCAGCGCCTTTGTCTATGGTGCGCTCTTGGAGAATTACACGCCGGGCCGGCTGATCCAGGTGATCCAGGGAACGGCAGTGGTCACGATCGTGCTGAACGGCCTTGCGATGTGGAAGCAGGAGGCGCGGAACCGCGCGCGGGCGCAGACGCCGCAGCCGGCGGTGAGCTTCGGCCAGGCCTGGGCTAGGCTTTCGGCGCGGCCCGGGATCCTGCGGCTTCTGGTCGTGATCGCGCTGGGGACGGCAGGGTTCGGCATGGCGGACGTCCTTTTGGAGCCGTTCGGCGGGCAGGTCCTGCAGATGTCGGTGGCCGAGACGACGCGGCTGACGGTGGTGCTGGCCTTCGGCAGCCTCTTGGGCTTTGGCCTGGCCTCGCGCTGGCTGGGGCGGGGTGGCTGGCCGATGAGCGTCGCGGCCACCGGGGCGATGATCGGGGTGCCAGCCTTCGTGATGGTGCTGGTATCGGCGGCGATCCTTTCGGTGCCGCTGTTGATCCTTTCGACACTGGCGGCGGGGTTCGGGGCCGGGCTTTTCGGCCATGGGACGCTGACCGCCACGATGCGGAGCGCGCCGCGCGACCAGATCGGCCTCTCGCTTGGTGCCTGGGGGGCGGTGCAGACGACGGCCGCCGGGGTGGCGATTGCGATTGGCGGGGTGATCCGGGACGCGATGCTTCTGGTCCCCGGCGAGATGGCCGCAAGTGCGGGACCCTATGTGCCGGTCTTCGCGCTGGAGGCCGGTCTTCTGGCGCTGGCGCTGATCGCGGCGCTGCCACTTCTGCGGCGTGGGGTCGACAGCGACTGCGGGGCCGCTATCTCCAAGGGTTTAGGGGCGGCGCAGGACGATCTTGCGGGAACCAAGGCATGACGGAACGGCAAGGCTCAGGTTGGGCCACAGAGCAACGGGGTGAAACATGACCACCATCATCACAAGGCTTTACAAGGACCTGGCAACGGCCCAGGCGGTCGCGGCGGAACTGATTTCGGCCGGACATGACAGTGCGACGGTCGACGTGATCGGGCGCGACGGGGAGGGAACGGCCGAGGCGCGGATGGCCGAAGCGCGGGTGCCGAAGGCCTCGGCGGCGGCCTATGCCGGGGGCATCGCCAAGGGCGGGGCCCTTCTGGTGGTCCGCGCGCCCTTCGCCCCGATGGGAACCGCGCGCCATGCGATGCGGGTCGTCAACCGGACGCCGGCGATCAACGTGGGGCTGGCGGACGAGGACGTCTACATCCGCGAGCAGCCTAAGCTGGAGAGGTCCGGCAAGGTCCTGCCCGGCACGGTCTTCTACATGTCGAACCCGCACCGGTCCCTGACGCATGGCCACATCTTCGGGAAGAACCCGATCCTGCCCGCGAAGGAGCGGACCTCGGCCATCCGGGGCGGGGCCTACATGTCGACCAAGTTCTGGCCGGGCAAGCTGATCTCGGCACCGAAGGAACGGACCTCGGCGATCCGGGGGGGCATGCTGATCTCGTCGATCTTCGGCATCCCGACCCTGTCCGGTGACACGCCGTCGCGTGAGCTGATCCCGACCATCATCTGATCGGCGACCCCAAAGCAGAACCGGCGCGCGGGCCTCCCCGAGCGCCGGTTCTTTTCTTGGCGGAGAAGGATGGGCATTTCTGCCCATCCTGCCCCTTGGGTCACATCCCGAGCGATGCCTTGTAGAGCGCGATCTGGCTGTCGCGGCCGATCTCGTCGGTGATCTTCTCCCAGGCGGCGGCGATGGCGTCTGCCGTCTCCTGCGCGGATGCGTACTGGCCGGCGAAACCCTTGGCCAGTTCGTCCTCAGCGACCGAGTAGTACTGGAAGATGCCGGGAATGCGCGGTTCGATCGCGGCATTCGGGTGGTTGTAGCTGTCCGCGTTCGAGCCGAGGTAATCCTCGACATAGGCGCGGTCGTAGCCTGCGGCTTCCCACTCTTCGTAGTTGAAGTGCGAGTTGCGGTAGGGCTGGAAGCCCGACGGATAGGCTGCGGTCCAGAGCGACAGGTCCTTGCCGCCAAGATGGGCGGCGGCGGACCATGCGGCCTTGCGCTTTTTCTCGTCACCCGAGACGCGGCTCGTCACATAGATGCCCCAGCCGATATAGGCCATGAGCGGGGCCTCGTTCGCGGTCTCTTCCCAGGCACCGGCGGCCGAGTTGTAGCGGCGGGTCGAGCCGGGGTTGATCCCGAAGCCCACCACATCGCCCACGACCGAGGTGTCCGAAGTGCGCGCCGACGAGCCCACGTCGCCCCACCACATCAGCATCGAGCCGGTGCCGGCGAGGAACTGGCTGAAGGCCGTCGTGCCGGGGTCGGCGTTGATCTGGTCGGCGGGATAGGCGCCTTCGGTCGCGATGAGGTCCATCACGTCCTGGATCGCCTGGACCCAGCCCGGGTTGTTGACGCGGGGCTTCATCGTGTCGGGATCAAAGAGCCAGGCCGGATCGTCCGGATGCTTGACGTAAGCCGTCGCACGGTTGGCGATGAAGTACATCCCGAAGCCGCCCCAGCCCTTCAGCGGGTCGAGGTAGCCGTGCGCCGGGAGCCCGGTGAGCGGGTCGGTCTGTCCGACCAGCGCCTTCGACACGGCATTGACGTCCTGCCAGGTCTTCGGCACCTCGGCTCCGCCGATCGCACCCTCGCCGAAATAGTCCTTGCGGTAGGCGAAGGTGTGGCAGTCGCCGTCGATGGTGATGCGGTACTTCTTGCCGTTCCAGGTCCCGACCGGGGGCTTCAGATAGCCCACGAGGTCATCCTCCTCGATCTGGGCGGAGACCCAATCGGGCATCTCGTCCAAGAGGCCCTTGCCGGCAGTGTCGCCTTCGAAGGGGGCGCCCATCTCGATGATGTCGAAGTCGACGGTTCCCGTCGCGATCGACTGCTGGAGACGCGCGTTGTAATCGGCCTGCGCAAGGTCGATCCAGTTGATCTTGGCGCCGGTATAGGCCTCCCACGGTTTCAGGAAGCCGCGGAACAGGAAGTTGTGCAGGTTCTGGTTGTTGAGCCCCATGAAGGTCAGCTCGACCCCGGCAAACTCGCCCTCGGCGACGCTGGCCTTGGTGGCACCAAGGCAAAGCTCGCCGACCTGCTGCCAGTGCGCGTCGGTGGGCGAGCCCATGCCCACGCCCGGGATTTTCAGGATTTCGGCGCGCAGATTGTCCTGTGCCGAGGCCATGCGGGCCGACATCGGCAGCGCCGCCATCGCGGTCAGGGCGGTCGCCCCCTGCAGCATGCGCCGGCGGCTCATCTGCGCCGACATGAGCGTATTGTAGATTCCAAGCTTCACGTTCAGTCCTCCCTGTGTCGGGACATGCATGGCAAGGGCATCCGGCCCACCAGGTCCCTGGTCGTTGCGATTGCGGTCTTGTGGAACTTTCCCGCCGCGTTGACCTTGCGGCAGGCAGGATTGCGGGGCCTCCCCTCCCCGGCGGCAGCGGTCCTCGGATGGCAGCTTGGCAAGGGGAGGGGGGCCTGTCAAGATTCTAACATGTTAGTATGATCAGCCGGTGGACAGCCCGGCGGCGGGCCGCTAGCCTTCCGGGCGAAATGACGATAGGGGCGGGCCGATGGCCGAAGTGACGATCCGCAAACTGACGAAGTCCTACGGCGGGATGCAGGTCATCCACGGGCTGGACCTCGACATTCCCGACGGGGCCTTCGTCGTGCTGGTCGGCCCGTCGGGCTGCGGCAAGTCCACGCTTCTGCGGATGATCGCGGGGCTTGAGGAAATCTCGGGCGGCGACATCCGGATCGGCGAGCGGCGGGTCAACAACCTTCCCCCGTCCGAGCGCGACATCGCCATGGTCTTTCAGAACTACGCGCTTTACCCGCACAAGACCGTGGCGGCCAACATGGGCTTTGCGCTGAAGATGCGCGGCATGGACAAGGCGGTGATCGCCGAAAAGGTTGGCCGTGCCGCCGAAATCCTGGGCCTGACGCCTTATCTTGACCGCTATCCCCGCGCCTTGTCCGGCGGCCAGCGCCAGCGGGTGGCGATGGGGCGGGCGATCGTGCGCGACCCGCAGGTGTTCCTTTTCGATGAGCCGCTCTCGAACCTGGATGCGAAACTGCGCGTGCAGATGCGGACCGAGATCCGCGAGCTGCACCAGCGGCTGAAGACGACGACGGTCTATGTCACCCACGACCAGATCGAGGCGATGACGATGGCCGACAAGATCGTCGTCATGCAGGGCGGGCGGATCGAACAGGTCGGCTCGCCGCTTGAGCTTTACGACCGGCCGGCCAATACCTTCGTCGCAGGCTTCATCGGCAGTCCGGCGATGAACATGCTGCCCGCGGTGATCCGGGGCGGCAAGGCGGTGCTCGAGGATGGCACCGCGCTGCCCCTGCCGCTCGGTGTCGCGGCGGGCGAAGGGGCCGAGATCACCTATGGCGTCCGGCCGGAACATCTTGGCGTTGGGACGTCCGGCCTTGCCGGCACCGTATCGGTCGTCGAGCCTACGGGGTCAGAGACGCATGTCGTCCTGCGGGTGGGCGCGCGTGACGTGGTGGCGATGTTCCGCGACCGGGTCAGCTTCCGGCCCGGCGACAGCCTGACCTTTGCGCCGGAGGCCGAAAAAGTGCATCTCTTCGACCGGGCCACCGGCGCGCGGCTTGACTGACGGCGGAGTGGGGGTTTCACACCCCCACACTCCCGTGGGAAATTTGTACCGAAAGGATGACAGGGGATGCTGAAAGGGATCGACAACCGGCTGAATGCCGAGGTGCTGGCAACCCTGCGGGCCATGGGCCATGGCGACGTGGTGATCGTGGCCGACACCAACTTTCCGTCCGACAGCGTGGCGCGGGCCACGGTGACGGGCAAACTTCTGCGCATGGAGAACCTGACCTGCGCCGAAGCGGTCAACGCGATCCTGTCGGTCCTGCCGCTGGACACTTTTGTCGACGATTTCGCCGGGCGGATGGAGGTTGTGGGCAAGCCCGACGAGATCCCCCCCGTGCAGGCCGAGGTGCAGGCCGAGATCGACCGAGCGGAGGGGCGGCCGCGCAAGATGGTCTCGATCGAACGCTTCGCCTTCTACGACATGGCTCGGCAGTCCTATGCCGTGATCCAGACCGGGGAGCGGCGCTTCTACGGCTGCTTCATGTTCCGCAAGGGCGTGATCCCGCCGGAGGCTTAGGATGAGCAAACCGATTGTAATCCTTGGCATCTTCGTCGCAGACACCGCCTATCGCGCCGAGCGGCAGCCGAAGATGGGCGAGACGATCCTGGGGAAGAGCTTTGTCCTTGGTCCGGGCGGGAAGGGGTCGAACCAGTCGGTCGCTGCGGCCATGGCCCAAAGCGGAACGGAGGGGCGCACGCATTTCATCACGCGTCTCGGCAAGGACGCTTTCGCCGACATTGCCCGGGCGACTTGGGCAAAGGCCGGGGTGGTGCCCGAGGTGACCGAGGATGCCGAAAGCTATACCGGGGCAGCCTATATCTTCATCGAGGAGGCGACAGGCAACAACGCGATCATCGTGGCCCCCGGCGCAGCGGGTCGGGTGTCGGTCGCCGATGTCGAGGCGAAGGCGGACCTGATCCGGGGGGCTTCGCTCTTCGTGACGCAGCTCGAGCAGCCGATCCCCGCCGCCCGCCGGGCGCTGGAGATCGCGAAGGGCGCGGGGGTCCGCACGATCCTGAACCCCGCTCCGGCGGCACCCCTGGACGACGCGTTGCTGGCGCTGTGCGATTTCGTAACGCCGAATGAAAGCGAAGCCGAGACCTTGACCGGTCTGCCTGTGACCAGCGTTGCCGAGGCCGAAAGGGCAGCCGATGCGCTTCTGGCGCGCGGGGTGGGTGCCGTGGTGGTGACGCTGGGCGGGAACGGGGCGCTCTACCGTGACCGGACCCGCAGCGTGCATGTCCCGGTGATCAGCGCCGGTCCGGTGGTCGAAACGACGGGGGCGGGCGACGCCTTCAACGGTGGCTTCGCCGTGGCACTGTCCGAGGGCCGGGATGTGGTCGAGGCCGTGCGCTTCGGCTGCGCCACCGCCGGTATTTCGGTGACGCGCCCGGGGACGGCGCCCGCAATGCCGTCACGGGCGGAAATCGAGGCGCTGCTATCCCGCAGCTAGAAAACGCCTGGCCGCGTCATCTGACTGTTACAAATCCTTCGCATATAGGTCACCATGCCATCCTAAGGCAGGGTCGTGGAAAGACTGCCGGATGGCCGGGCGCGGGAGACGTCTATGGATGACATGCGGGTGGCCGGACAGAGCGTCGGCGATATGGCCTCGAAGATCTCGGCCACCGGGGTTCAGGTCTACTACGGCACGAACCATGCGCTGAAGGATGTCTCGGTCGAAATTCTGGACCGCGCGGTCACGGCGTTCATCGGGCCGTCGGGCTGCGGCAAGTCCACCTTCCTGCGTTGTCTCAACCGGATGAACGACACCGTCGCCTCGGCAAGGGTCGAGGGGAAGATCCTTCTGGAAGGCGAGGACATCTACGACAAGCGGGTCGACCCGGTGCAGCTTCGTGCCAAGGTGGGCATGGTGTTCCAGAAGCCGAACCCCTTCCCGAAAAGCATTTACGACAACGTGGCCTACGGGCCGCGCATCCACGGCCTGACGCGCAACAAGGCCGAGCTTGACGCCATCGTCGAGGACAGCCTGCGCAAGGCCGCGCTCTGGAACGAGGTGAAGGACCGGCTCGATGCCTCGGGCACCGGGCTTTCGGGCGGCCAGCAGCAGCGGCTCTGCATCGCGCGGGCGATCGCCACCGGGCCGGAGGTCCTGCTGATGGACGAACCCTGCTCGGCGCTTGACCCGATCGCCACGGCCCAGGTCGAGGAGCTGATCGACGAGCTGCGCAGCCAGTTCAGCGTGGTGATCGTCACCCACTCCATGCAGCAGGCGGCCCGCGTCAGCCAGAAGACGGCGTTCTTCCACCTCGGAAACCTCGTCGAATACGGCGACACCACGCAGATCTTCACCAACCCCAAGGACTCGCGCACCGAGGCCTACATCACCGGCCGCATCGGCTGAGGAGAGACGAGATGAATTCGGTCCACATCCTTTCCGCCTTTGACCGCGACCTTGAATCTGCCCAAGCCCTGGTGATGCGGATGGGCGGGCTGGTCGAGGCCGCCCTTCTGGACGCGGCCGAGGCGCTGGAGGCGCGCGACGAGGACCTGGCCGAACGGGTTCGTGCCGGCGATGCGGCGGTCGATGCCTTGGAAGAGCAGATCAACAGCGAATGCGCCCGGCTGATCGCGCTGCGCGGGCCGACGGCGGGCGACCTGCGCACCGTCTTGACCGTGATGAAGATTGCGGCCGCGCTGGAGCGGTCGGGGGATTATGCCAAGAACCTTGCCAAGCGGTCGATCGTGCTGGGCAAGATGCCCCAGGTGCAGGGGGCTGCGGGCTCGATCCGGCGGCTGGCGAAGGCGGTGGTGCAGATGCTGGCCGACGCGCTGGATGCCTATATCCGCCGCGATGTGAAGCTGGCCGAGGACGTGCGGATGCGCGACCGCGAGATCGACCAGATGTACAACTCGATCTTCCGCGAGTTCCTGACCCACATGATGGAGGACCCCCGCCTGATCGGGCCCTGCATGCACCTCCATTTTATCGCCAAGAATATCGAGCGGGTGGGGGATCATGCGACTTCGGTCGCCGAACAGGTGATCTACCTCGTGACCGGGTCAATGCCGGAAGAAGCGCGGCCGAAGGTGGACAGCACCGGCACGGCATCGGCAAGGGGGCAGTGATGGCACGGAACGGACAGCCGAGGGTTCTTCTGGTCGAGGATGAACCGGCGCAGCGGACGGTGCTGGCCTACAACCTCGAGGCCGAGGGCTTTGCGGTCACGCAGGCCGACAATGGCGAGGACGCGATGGTCCTGGTCGATGAAGAGGACCCCGACATCATCATCCTCGACTGGATGATGCCGAAGGTTTCGGGGATCGAGGTCTGCCGGCGGCTGAAGATGCGGCCCGATACGCGGGCGATCCCGATCATCATGCTCAGCGCCCGGGCCGAGGAGGTGGACCGGATCCGGGGGCTGGAGACCGGGGCGGATGATTATGTGATCAAGCCCTATTCGGTCCTCGAACTGATGGCCCGCGCCCGGGCGCAGCTGAGGCGGGTGCGCCCCTCGACCGCCGGGGTGGTTCTGGAGCATGAGGATATCCGGCTCGACCCCGAGACGCACCGGGTCTACCGGGGGGACAAGCTTCTGAAACTCGGGCCGACCGAGTTCAAGCTGCTGGTCACGCTGATGGAACGCCCCGGCCGGGTCTTTAGCCGGGAACAGCTCCTGGACCTCGTCTGGGGCCGGGACATCTATGTCGATACAAGGACGGTGGATGTCCATGTCGGACGGCTGCGGAAAAGCCTGATGCAGTTCGGCGGCGAGGACCCGGTCCGGACGGTCCGGGGGGCAGGCTACGCGCTGGGGTAGGCCTGACCACTGTGGTCACTTTTGAAGAGTGATTTTGAATCAATATCTTGCCGAATTCCGTTAGGGATTTGGTAAGGTTTCAGATCGCGCCACCGACCCCCGAGTTTTCGCAGAAAACTGGTGCATGCGGGAACGCGTTGTCTGCGAAAACTCTGCGCAGCGACAATCCTGCGGTGCTACAGTCAAACTGACGTGGCGACAGGAGAAACAGGATGGACTGGGGAGCAGAGCATGATGCCGTGCGTGCCGTGGTCGTGGACTACCTGGAGGGAATGTGCTGGGGCGATGAGGCCAAACTGCGCCGGGCCTTCCATCCCGGCGCCTTGCAGGTCGGACATTTCGCCGATACCTACGAGTTCTTTCCGCTTGAGGAGTTCATTGCCTGGCTGAATGCCGAGGCGACCGAACCCGAAGGGTCGCCCATCGTCGCGGAGCTCTTGTCGATCGAAGTGACCGGAACGGTGGCGGTGGCGAAGCTGACCGACACCTGCTTTGGCACTGATTTCACCGATTACCTCGTCATGGTGAAGGATCGCCCGGATGCATCGGGGCGCTGGCAGATCGTGACCAAGGCCTATCACGTCCATGCCGGTCGCGGACTGCCGCCGACAGGCTAAAGCGTCGGCAGCAGCCGGTCGAGCGTCGTCAGAACCTGATCGACATCGGCAAGGCTGAACGGAAGCGGCGGGCGGATCTTCAGGTTGTCGCCCTTCGGGCCGGTGGAGCTGATCAGGATACGTTCGTCCCGGAGCGCATTCACGAGGCGTGCGGTGCGAACCGGGTCGGGGCGACCGCCGGTCTGGATGGTCTGGCCGATGAAGAGGCCGGCGGCGCGGGTTTCGCCAAGGGATTCATGCCGCTTTGCGAGGTCACTCAGGCCTTCGGCGAAGACCCGGCCCACGGTCTCGGCGTTCTCCACCAGCCCTTCGTCGCGGATCACGTCCAGAACGGCAAGGCCCACGGCTGCGGCCACGGCATTGCCGCCGAAGGTGTTGAAATAGCGCGCCTTTGCGCCGAAGTCGGCAATGACCTCGGGCCGGATCGCAAGGCCGGCGAGTGGGTAGCCGTTGCCCATCGGCTTGCCCATGCTGACCATGTCCGGGATCACCCCGTGGCGCTGGAAGCCCCACATGTGGCTGCCGGTGCGGCCAAAGCCGGGCTGAACTTCGTCGGCAAGGAAGAGGCCACCGGCCTTGCGGATCGCGGCGGCTGCCGGGGCGAGGAAGCCTGCGGGATCGGGGTAGACTCCATCGGAGGAGAAGATCGTGTCGACGATGAGCAGGGCCGGGCGGATGCCCTGTTCGGCCATCCGGTTGCAGGCGGCGGTGACGGACCGGGCGAGGCCTTCAGCGATGCCGTCCGGATAGTTCTCAACCGACGGGGCGGGGACCGGGAACACCGTCGGGCCGGGGGCGACGGCGGGGCCGATGGACATCGACATCTCGGCGGTGGCCAGCGTCACGCCGTGATAGGCATTGTCGGTGACAATCACCCCGGTTCCGCCGGTCGCGGCGCGGGCGAGGCGGAGGGCGAGGTCGTTCGCCTCAGACCCCGTGCAGGTGAACATCACGTGGGAAAGCGCGGGCGGGAAAAGGGCCAGAAGCCGTTCCGCATACTCAAGAATTCCGTCGTGGAGATACCGGGTGTGGGTGGCAAGGGTGGCGGCCTGCCGCGCCATCGCCTCGACCACGCGCGGGTGGCAATGGCCGACGGATGCCACGTTGTTGTAGCAGTCGAGATAGGCGTTGCCCTGCGGGTCGAAAAGGTGGACGCCCTGGCCCCGGACAAGGTGGACCGGGGTTTCGTAGAAGAGCCTGTAGGCGGGGCCGAGTGCCTTGGCACGGCGGTCGGCGAGGGCTGCATCCCCGGGCGAAAGATGCCCGGCGCCGGGGACATAGGCGTTCAGCATCGTTGTCTGGCGTGTCACGGCGAAAAGCTTTCAAGCGGCTGCGACAGGGCCTGCGCCAGAAGGGCAGGGTCGAGTCTGGAAAGGGCAAGAAGCCCCATGCGCGACACCGGGGCATTGCGCAGGATATAAGCGGCATTCTCGGGGTAGCGGGCGGCGCGCCAGGCCGAGATCGTGAGGGTGGTGACAAGGCGCGCCGTGATGAGGTCGGGGAGAAGGTCAAGCTCTTCCGGCAAAAGCGGGTTCGCGCTGGTGTAGCCCGCGACAAGGGGCAGAAGCAGGCGGGCGGGATCCTCGGGGTCGATGAGGTAGGACCCGGCGACGGCAAGGTCGCAGATCCGGTGGCTGAGAGTCATGTCGCCGAAGTCGAGAATCCCCGTGAGGTGCCGGGGGTCGTCGGGGTCCGCCAGAAGGTTGTGCGGGTTGAAATCGCCGTGGATCACCTGCCGGGGCAGGCGGGCAAGGGCGGGGGCGATGTCGGTCCGGAACCGGGCGAGGAAGGTTTCGACTTGCGGAAGAAGCTCGGCCGGCAGGGCGGGCATGAGGGGAGCGAGGTCCGGGGTGTTCTTGATGTCCCACAGGAGGTGATGGTCGGCGGCGGGGTGGTCAAAGCCGGAGAGGGCGGCGTCAAGCTGGCCAAGCGCGGTGCCGATCGCGGCGGCGAGGTCGGGGCTGCGCGGCAGGTGGGCCAGCGGCGTGCCGGAAAGCCATGTCAGCAGCCGCAAGGCGCCGTCCGGTGTCGTGACGATGGAGCGACCGTCCAGAGCCGGGACCACGCGGGGGATGGGAAGTCCGGGGGCGGCGCTGGCCACATGCTGAAGGGCGAGGGTCTGGAACACGGTCAGTTCCGGCGATTCGGCGGGGTTTGCGAGTTTCAGCGTGAAGCTGCCCTGCGGGGCCTCGAGCCGGTGGTTCTGGTCGCGCTCGGAGGTCAGGGGATGCAGCGTGCCGTTCAGCCCCCAGTGTTCGCGTGCGAGGTCAGCAAGCGCTGCAGCCGAAAGGCAGGGCGGGGGAAGACTGAGAAGCTGGCCGGCGGGATCAGACATGGGGGCATCCGTCACGCAGGATAGCGGCTGTGGCGCGGGGGGCCAGAAGAATATGCGTTGACAAGTCTTACTGAATTACTCAGGATATAGCCATCAACCCAGCCAGCCCTTCGTGGCGCGCCCGGTGTCCTTCAAGCACGGTGGAGTTCACCATGACACGTCAGACTGCGGCACCCTGGGCCGACCTTCTGGATATCCTCCTGACAGCGGCCAACGATGTCTTTCCGGGCCCGGTCCTGGAACGGCTGATCGACCGGATGGAGGGGCGGGCATGAACGCTCAGGTCGATTTCTGGCTGACGACGGATGCGACCCCGGTGCATGATGCGCGGGCGCTGACCGAAGGCGGATCGCTGGCGCGGATCGTGCTGGACGGGCAGGTCTATGCCCTGCGGATCACCCGGGCCGGGAAGCTGATCCTGACGAAGTAGGGAGGCGGCGGCAGGGGCTGCCTCAACCGCCGGTATGGCTCATGTGCCGGGTGATCTGGCCCCGGACGGTCTGGCGGCTGTAGTCGAAATCATGCCCCTTGGGCTTGCGCGCGATGGCGGCGCGGATCGCCGCTTCGACCACCGCGTCGTCGGGGCTGGCGCGCAGGGGGGCGCGGAGGTCGGCCATGTCTTCCTGCCCGAGGCACATGTAAAGCTCGCCCGTGCATGTCAGCCGCACGCGGTTGCAGCTTTCGCAGAAATTGTGGGTGAGGGGCGTGATGAACCCGAGCTTCTGGCCGGTTTCCTCGATCCGCACATAGCGGGCCGGTCCGCCCGTCCGTTCGGCAAGGTCAGTCAGGGTGAAGCGTTCGGCCACCCGGGCGCGGAGGTCCTTGAGCGGCCAGTACTGGTCCAGACGACCGGCGGTCATATCCTCGCCCATCGGCATGACCTCAATGAAGGTGAGGTCATGGTCTTCGCGCGCGCACCAGTCGAGAAGCGGGAAAAGCTCGTCCTCGTTGAAGCCCTTCAGCGCCACGGCGTTGATCTTGACGCGAAGGCCCGCAGCCTTGGCCGCGGCGATCCCGTCCAGCACCTGGGGCAGCCGGCCCCAGCGGGTTATGGCGGTGAATTTCTCGGGTTGCAGCGTATCAAGCGAGACGTTGACCCGCCTGACACCCAGATCCGCCAGCGGCTGCGCGAATTTCGCCAGCTGGCTGCCGTTGGTGGTCAGCGTCAGTTCCTTCAGCGCACCCGTCTCAAGATGCCGCGACATGGCTTCGAAGAATGTGAGGATGCCCTTGCGGACCAGGGGCTCGCCCCCGGTGATCCGCAGCTTCCTGACCCCGAGGCGCACGAAGGTGGAGCAGAGGCGGTCAAGTTCCTCGAGGCTCAGAAGGTCGGCCTTCGGCAGGAAGCTCATGTGTTCCGACATGCAGTAGGTGCAGCGGAAATCGCAGCGGTCGGTGACCGACACCCGCAGATAGCTGATCGCGCGCGCGAAGGGGTCGACAAGCGGTTCCATGCCGGAAAGGTAGGGGTGAGCGGTGCCCCGCACAAGGCGCAAAAGCGGCAATTGCCGGGGCAGGGGGGACGGGGTAGGCTTTCAGGCATGAAAGCTCTGGTCCTTTCCGCTGTCCTTGCCACGGGCCTTGCCGGCTGTGCGTCGCTGCAGCCGGGGTCTGGTGCTGCACCGACCACCGAACCTGCCACCGAATTCGCCCCGGCGGTTGCCACCACGGCGCTTGGCGCAAGCTCGGCCACGGCAGCGGCCCTGGACACCACGACGGCAGAGGAGAAGGCGGCGGCCCTTGCCGCACCCGCCGCCGCGGGCGAGCGTGTGCTGGGCAAGGCCGTTGTGGCGCTGGGTCCGCCGGCCGAGACGGGGCTGTGGCTGTCGTCATCCCTGGTGACGACGGTGACGCAGGGCCGGGTCGTGACCGCATCGGGCCAGAGCCTTGCGCTGGAACTGCGGCCCGGGACAGGGGCGGCACTTCTGTCGCTGGCAGCCTTCCAAGCGTTGCAACTTCCGCTGACCGGACTGCCGGAGGTGACGGTCTACGGACCGTGACCCCTTCAATTAAGGTTCCGGGCGGCTTCCTTCCGGGCGAAGGGCTTCAGGCGGAGGCCGTGGGCCTCAAGGAACGCGCGGGCGCGCGGCGCGTCGTGTTTCGAGAGATCCCGCACCCACCAGGCCACGGCCTTCTGGATGAACCAGTCGGGATCGTCGGCCAGCGCGGCGCACCAGCCCAGCACCCGGTCGCGCACGGCAAGTTCGGCTGGCTTCGGGAAGTTCTGCTTGGTCCAGGGCAGGGTCATCACCAGCGCCGCCCGCCGCGTCCACATATGGGGGGAGGTAACCCATCCTTCCACCGTGTCGAGGCGCGCAGGGTCAGCCACCAGCCGCTTCTGGCCCGCGATGCTGGCATGGTCGGCGATGGCCCAGGCATCGAAATCCGGGACCCAGGATTGGATCAGCGCCCAGGCGGCGGCATCGGGGCGGATGCGGGCCTGGGTCAGGAGTTTCGCCGCCGCAACCCGCGCCTCGTGAACGTCTGTCCGCCAGAGGTCGGCCGCCAAGGCCAGGCGGTCGTCCAGCGAAAGCTCGGCCCGCCAGCGGTCGGTCAGTTCCTCGATCGCAGGCACCGGAACGCCCAGATAGGGGCGGGCCACCTTGTGATAGGCGGCCATTTCGGCGGCCTTTGCGGGGTCGGCCAGGGCCTGAAGCTCTTCCAGCGGGGTCATTCTACCGTGACCGACTTCGCCAGGTTCCTCGGCTGGTCCACGTCGGTGCCCTTGGCGATGGCGGTGTGATAGGCCAGAAGCTGCGCCGGCACAGCATAAAGGATCGGGGCCCAAAGCGGGTCGACCGTCGGCAGGGTCAGGGTCTTCCAGGTCCCTTGCCCGGCAGCCTCGATCCCGGCGGCGTCGGACAGGAGAAGCACCTTGCCGTTCCGCGCCATCACCTCTTGCATGTTCGAGACGGTCTTGTCGAAGAGCGCATCCTTCGGGGCGAGCACGATCACCGGAACCGCGGCGTCGATCAGCGCGATCGGGCCGTGCTTCAGTTCACCCGAAGCATAACCTTCGGCGTGGATGTAGCTGATTTCCTTCAGCTTCAAGGCACCTTCCAGCGCCAGCGGGAACATCGCGCCGCGGCCGAGGAAAAGGATGTCCTTGGCCTTTGCAAGGTCCTTGGCGACAGCGGCAATCGGGTCGGAGAGCGCAAGGGCCGCGTTCATCAGCCCGGGAAGGGCGCGCAGTGTGGCAAGCCGTTCGGAAAGCGTCGCCGAGTCGATCCGGCCCCGGTCGTGAGCTGCCTTGAGCGCGAGAAGGGCCAGCACGGTCAACTGGCAGGTGAAGGCCTTGGTCGAGGCGACGCCGACCTCGACCCCCGCAAGGATCGGCAGCGCAAGGTCGCTTTCGCGGGCGATGGAAGAGGTGGGGACGTTGATGACGGCAACGACCTTGGCAACCTTCTCCTTCACGTGGCGCAGGGCCGCGAGGGTGTCGGCCGTCTCGCCTGACTGGCTGACGAAGATCGCCATCGAGGCGGGCGAAAGCACCGGGTCGCGGTAGCGGAACTCCGACGCGATATCGATGTCGGCAGGCAGGCCCGCGATCTGCTCGAACCAGTATTTCGCCACGTGGCAGGCATAGGAGGCCGTGCCGCAGGCGACCAGCGTCACGCGGTCGATCGCTTTGAAATCAAGCTCTTGCGGCAGTTCCAGCGTGCCCTTGGACGAGGTGTAGTGTTTCAGCGCATCGGCCACGACCACCGGCTGTTCGGCGATTTCCTTGGCCATGAAATGCTTGTAACCGGCCTTTTCGATCCGGGTGGCATCAAGCTGGACACGGGTTTCGGGGCGGTTCGCGCGGCGGTCATTCGCGTCGAAGATCTCGGCCCCGGCGCGGGTGACGACGGCCCAGTCGCCCTCTTCCAGATAGGTGATCCGGTCGGTCATCGGCGCAAGGGCGATGGCGTCACTGCCCACGAACATCTCGCCCTCGCCCCAGCCGATGGCAAGCGGGCTGCCCTTGCGGGCGGCGATCATCAGGTCGTCCTGCCCGTCGAACAGGAAACACAGCGCGAAGGCCCCATGCAGGCGTTTCAGCGTGGCGCGCGCCGCCTCCACCGGCGTGGCACCCCGGTCCATCTCACGCCGGGCCAGAAGGGCGACCGTCTCGGTGTCGGTTTCCGATTCCTGGGTATAGCCCGTGGCCGCAAGGTCCTGACGCAGCTCGCGGAAATTCTCGATGATGCCGTTGTGGACGACGGCGACCGAGCCCGCGCGATGCGGGTGGGCATTGGTGACAGTCGCCGCGCCATGGGTGGCCCAGCGGGTATGGCCGATGCCGGCCTTTCCGGCGAGCGGCTGGTGGACGAGGAGGTCGGAAAGGTTGACGAGCTTGCCGACAGCGCGGCGGCGGTCGAGCCTGCCATCGTTCACCGTGGCGATGCCGGCGCTGTCATAGCCGCGATACTCCAACCGTTTCAGCGCCTCGACCAACAGAGGCGCGGCCTCATGGTTTCCCAGGACCCCTACAATACCACACATTTCAATTACCCTTTTGCCTTGGCGGCCTTGATTGCTTTTAACTTTTCGAACATTCGCGTGGCCAGGCCCGGTTTCGTGACCTGCCTCGCCCGACCAATGGCGACAGCCTCTGGCGGGACATCCTCGGTAATGACCGACCCGCTTGCCGTCAGTGCGCCGTCGCCCACCGTGACCGGGGCGACGAGCATGGTGTCCGACCCGATGAAGGCCCGCTTGCCGATGGTGGTGCGGTGCTTCATGACCCCGTCATAGTTGCAGGTGACGGTTCCGGCGCCGATGTTGGTATGCTCGCCGATCGAGGCGTCGCCGATGTAGGTCAGGTGGCCGACCTTTACGCCTTCGTCGAGGATCGCGTTCTTGATTTCCACGAAGTTGCCGACATGGACGTCCTCGGCCAGTTCGGCGCCGGGGCGGAGCCTGGCAAAGGGGCCGACGGTCGCGCCGCGGCTGATGTGGCAGCCTTCGAGGTGGCAGAAACCCTTGATCTCGGCCCCGGATTCCACGGTGACGCCGGGACCGAAAAGGACGTTCGGCCCGATGATCGCGTCGCGGCCGACATGGGTGTCGAGGGCGAAGAACACGGTTTCGGGGGCGGTCAGGGTGACGCCGTTCTCCAGCGCCGCCGCGCGGGCGCGGGTCTGGAAGGCAGCCTCGGCCTCGGCGAGCTGAGCCCGCGTGTTGACGCCCAGCGTCTCGGCCTCCTCGCAGAGGACCACGCCGGCGGAAAGGCCGCGCTTGCGGGCAAGCTCGACGATGTCGGTCAGGTAGTATTCGCCGGCGGCGTTGTCGTTCTTCACCTCGGCGACGAGGGAGAGGAGGGTCGAGGTCTCGGCGCAGACGACGCCGGAGTTGCAGAGGGTGACCGCCCGTTCTTCCGGAGTGGCATCCTTGAATTCGCGGATCGCGAGGAGTTCGTCGCCTTTTGTCAGAAGGCGGCCATAGCGGCCGGGGTCGCGGGCATGGAAGCCGAGGATGACGACGGCATGGCGGGACCGCGCCTCCAGCATCGCGCGGAGGGTTTCTTCGCGGATCAGGGGGGTGTCGGCGTAAAGGACGATCGCCTCGCCTTCCGCACCTGCAAGGAGAGGTGCTGCCTGGGCGACGGCGTGGGCGGTGCCGAGCTGCGGGTCCTGCAGGACGGTCTCGACCGCCTCGGACCAGCCGAGGGCGGAGGCGGAGACGGCCTCGCCACCGTGACCGGTCACCACGACGATGCGGGAGGGATCGAGGGTCTGGGCGGTGGCGAGCGCGTGATGGAGGAGGGGTGCTGCGGCCATCTGGTGCAGGACCTTGGGCGTATCGGAATTCATCCGCGTGCCCTGACCTGCTGCCAGAACGATGACTGAAACCTGCATTCTGCCCCTTTCCTTATCGTTGCGCCCGTTTTACGCCCGCAGCACGGGGTGGCAAGGGGGTGGGCCTCACGCCACGTTACAGGATTTTCCGGCATGCGCTGCGTGGTTTTCGATCTGGACGGGACCTTGGCGGACACCTCGACCGACCTTCTGGCTGCGGCGAATGCCTGCCTGCCCCGGGCGGTGCTGGGGCCGGAGGACCGGCTGACGGCATTCCATGGCGGGCGGGCGATGCTGCGGCTGGGGTTCGACCGGCTGGGGATGGAGTGGTCGGAGGCGGACGTGGACGCGGCCTATCCGGTGCTTCTGGAGGCCTACCGGGGCGGGATCGCCACCCATACGCGCCTCTATCCCGGCGCGATGGCGGCGGTGGAGGCGCTGAAATCGGCGGGCTTCGCCGTCTCGATCTGCACGAACAAGCCTGAGGGACTCGCGGAGTTGCTGTTGCGGGAGTTGGGGGTGCGGGAGGCCTTCGGGGCGCTGGTCGGGGCGGATACCTTTCCGGTCAGGAAGCCCGACCCGATCCCCTACCGGGCGGCGGTGGAGCGGGCGGGGGGCGTAGTCGGGCGGTCGATGCTGGTGGGCGATACCGAGACGGACGCAAGGACCGGGGTGGCGGCGCAGGTGCCGGTTGCGCTGGTGACCTTCGGGCCCGAGGGGCGGGGGGTGGAGCGGTTCCGTCCGGCGGCCCTTCTGGACCGGTTCGAGGACCTGCCGGGGCTGGCGGGGCGGCTGATCGCGTGATCTGACCACAGTGGTCAAATTCTGATTATATATAAATATCAAGTAGTGGCTGATTTCCATTCAGCTTCTGTTAACGTTTGAGCACATGCCTCGAGTGACCGCTGACGCCCGCCCGAAGCGGCCGCAGCGGTTTGACAGGACCGGCCGCGGCCCATAGGGTCCCGCACATGACCAAGGTCGCCGAACCCATCCCGACCGATGCCACTGCGACCGCGCCGGCGACGGTCAGCCGCCATGCCGTCACCTTTGTCCTGATCACGGTGTTTCTGGACATGGTGGGCTTCGGGCTGATCATGCCGGTCCTGCCGCGGCTGATCGAGGATGTGGGCGAGGTCGATATCGCTGAGGCGGCGGTCATCGGCGGCTGGATGTTCGCGGCCTTCAGCCTGGCGCAGTTCGTCTTTGCGCCGCTGATGGGCAACCTTGCCGACCGGTTCGGGCGGCGACCCCTGCTTTTGCTGGCGATCTTCGGCCTGGGGATGGACTTCATCCTGATGGCGCTGGCGCCTAACCTGGTCTGGCTGTTCGTCGGACGGATCATCGCGGGTGTCTGCGGTGCAAGCTGGATCATCGCATCCGCCTTCATCGCCGATGTCACGGCCCCGGAAGAGCGCGCCAAGGCCTATGGGCTGATGGGGGCGGCCTTCGGGGTGGGGTTCGTCATCGGTCCGGCAATCGGCGGGCTGCTGGGCGAGCTTGGGCCGCGTGTCCCGTTCTGCGTGGCGGCGGGGATCAGCCTGATCAACTTCGTCTACGGCTGGCTGGTCCTGCCCGAGTCGTTGCCCCCCGAAAAGCGGCGGAAGTTCGAGCTGTGGCGGGCCAATCCCTTTGGGGCCTTCCGGGTTTTCGCGACCTATCGCGGGGTCCTGCCGATGGTCATGGTGATGGGCCTTTTCTTCTTTTCGACCAGCGTCTACCCGGCGATCTGGGCCTTCTGGGGGATCGCCAAGTTCGGCTGGTCCGAGGCGATGGTCGGGGCGACGCTGGCGGTCTTCGGGCTGATCGCGGGCGGCTTTCAGGGGTTCCTGACCGGTCCGGCGGCGAAGCGGTTCGGTGAGTGGAACGTGGCCTTCTTCGGGCTGATCTGCGCGACACTGGTTCTTTTGGGCTATGGCTTTGTCGGCAGCCTTGGTGCGGTGATCGCGCTGATGATCCTGCACGGGCCGGAGGGTTTCGTGCATCCCCTGATGACATCCATGCTGACCAAGAAGGTGCCCGAGGACGCTCAAGGTGAATTGCAGGGCGGCATTTCGGCCGTGACGAATGTGGCGATGCTGTTCGGCACGGTCTTCTTTGCCTGGACCTTCGGGCATTTCATGGCCGAGGGGCGGGACTGGCAGTCGCCCGACGTGGCCTACTGGATCGCGGCGGGCTGTGTTCTGGTGACGACCGTGCTATTTGCCGCCGTGACGCGGGGCGCGACGCGCGGAGAGACGGGCGAGACGACATGAGCGAGCGATTCACCGGCAGTTTCACCCAGCAGGAACCGATCCCGGAGGAAGGGATTGCGGCGGCATTGGCGGTGCTGCGCCACGGGCGGCTGCACCGCTATAACACCGCGCCGGGCGAAGTGGCCGAGACGGCGCTGCTGGAAGAGGAATTCGCGGCCTATGTCGGGGCGCGCTACTGTCTGGCGCTGGCCTCGGGCGGGGCGGCGATGGCCTGCGCGCTGAGGGCCTTGCAGGTGAAGCCCGGTGATCCGGTGTTGTCGAATGCCTTCACGCTGGCGCCGGTGCCGGGGGCGATCGCGTCCATAGGGGCGAAGCCGGTCTTTGTCGAGGTGACAGAGGATCTGACCATCGATCTTGGGCATCTGGAGGCGCAGGCGAAGGCCACGGGGGCCACGGTGCTGCTTCTGTCGCACATGCGTGGGCATGTCTGCGACATGGATGCGCTGGTGGCCCTGTGCGACCGGCTGGGGGTGCGGGTGATCGAGGATTGCGCGCATACCATGGGGGCGAAGTGGAAGGGCGTTCCGTCCGGTCGGCATGGGGTGATCGGTTGCTATTCGACGCAGACCTACAAGCACATGAACTCGGGCGAGGGCGGGTTTCTGGTCACGGATGACGCGGAGCTTGCCGCGCGGGCGGTGCTGCTGTCGGGGTCCTACATGCTTTACGCGCGCCACCGGGCCGCGCCCCCGCCGGAGGTGTTCGAGGCGCTGAAGCTGGATGTCCCGAATGTCTCCAGCCGGATGGACAACTTGCGCGCGGCGATCCTGCGGCCGCAGATCGGGATGCTGGAGGACCGGCGCGCCCGCTGGCGGGTTTTGTACCAGGGGATGGAGGCAGGGCTGGCGAGCGTGCCGGGGCTGCGGCTGATCCCGCGCCCGCAGGTCGAGGATTACGTGGGCTCGAGCTTTCAGTTCCTACTGCCGGATTGGGAGCCCGCGCGCGTGGCCGCGCTGGTCGCCGCCTGTGCGGCGCGGGGTGTGGAGCTGAAATGGTTCGGCGCGGCGGAGCCCCTTGGGTTCACCAGCCGCTATACGGATTGGCGCTATGCGGGTCCGGTCCCCTTGCCCCGGACAGACCGGGTGCTGGCCGGGCTGATCGACATGCGGCTGCCGCTGACCTTTACGCCAGCGGACGTGGCGCTGATCGCCCGGATCATTGCCGAGGAGGTGCCGCGGGCGGCGGTGACCGCGCCTGCTGCGCGGGTTCCCGTGACGGCGGCGGACTGACGTGCCGCGGAGGGGTATCGGCCTGCCGCAACGCCGCGCGCCGGGGCCGCTAACGCGGGTGTTGCAGCGGATCTTCAACCCGCTCTTCTACCTCAAGACCGCGATCGGGCTGGCGCTGATCGGGCTATTCATCGTGCCGGCGATTGCCGACCTGACCAATGCGGCGATGAAGCCGGTCACGGCGGATGACGGCACCTGCCGCATCCTGCGGGTGGTCGATGGCGACACGGTCACGCTGATGTGCGGCGAGGAGGGGATGGTCAGCGCGCGGCTTCTGGGCTTCGACACGCCCGAGAAGTTCTCGCCCGGGTGCACGGCCGAGTTCCTGGCGGCGGAACGCGCCGGGTGGGCCTTGCGGACGATGATCCAGAAGGCGGACCGGCTGCGGCTGGAGCGCGAGGGGGTGGACCAGTATGGCCGGGCCTTGGTGCGGCTGGAGCTGGATGGGCAGGATGTGGCGGACCGGATGATCCGCGAGGGGCATGCGCGGCGCTATGGCGGCGGGCCGCGGGGGAGTTGGTGCTGATGCGGCTGGGACGCGAGACGGATCTGTCGGTCGAGGTGGAACTGGGGGAGCTGATGGTCACCATGCTGCTTGATGGCGAGACGGTGATGCCGGTGACCCATCTGATCGGCGCGGAGGGTGCTCCGCTGGAGGACCTGGCCGGGGCGGACCTGGTGGAGGGTAAGCTGCGGTTGCCGGTGCGGGCATACCTCGTGCGGGGGCCGGGCGGATGCCTTCTGATCGACGCGGGCGCGGGTGATGCCTGGCACCGGACGCTGGGCCGGCTGCCCGAGGCGATGCTGGCGGCGGGCGTCTCGGCCAATGAGGTGACGGCGGTGGCGCTGACGCATACCCATGTCGACCATATCGGTGGGCTGGTGACGAGGGACCGCGCGCCGGCCTTTCCGAATGCCGCGCGGGTATTCGTGGCGGTCGAGGAGCTGTCCGCGTTCCGGGCCGAGCCGCGGATGATTCCGGTTATCCCGCGGCTGATCCCGCTGGAGCAGGGGGACGGGCCGATGCGCGGGGTTTCGGCGATCAACGCTCCGGGCCATTCGCCGGGGCATATGGCCTATCTGGTCGAGGGGCGGATGCTGATCTGGGGCGATCTTGTGCATCAGGCCGGGGTGCAGTTCCCGCGGCCCGAGGTGACCTGGGCGCATGATCATGAACCCGCCGCCGCGCGGGCCAGCCGCCTTGCCCTGATGGAACAGGCGGTCGAGGCGGGCTGGATCGTCGCTGGCGCGCATCTGCCGGGGCCGGGGATCGGCCGGATCGAACGCCAAGGCAGCGGCTATGCCTTCCGCCCGGTGACCCGGGCCTGAGCGGCCATCGGTCGCGGCGGGGCTGGCTTGGCCATCTCTGAGAAAAATGCTAGGATTTCCCGCGTTTCTGCGACTGCGAAGTCCGGATTTTCCCCGACCTTCGGTTGACCCCGTCCGGGGGCCAGAGTAAACGAACGGGTGAGATCAGGCGGACCGCAAGAGTCTGCACGCTCGCATGTCGCCAGCATCAGGAGTCCCTCGTGGATCTGCTTCTCCGAGAGTACCTTCCCATACTCATCCTTCTGGGCATCGCCGTAGGTCTTGGCCTTGTCCTGATCCTGGCTGCTGCGGTCCTTGCCGTGCGCAATCCGGACCCGGAAAAGGTCAGCGCCTATGAATGCGGGTTCAACGCCTTTGACGACGCGCGGATGAAGTTCGACGTGCGTTTCTACCTCGTGTCGATCCTGTTCATCATCTTCGACCTGGAAGTCGCGTTCCTGTTCCCCTGGGCGGTTGCCTTCGGCGAGCTGAGCATGGCGGCCTTCTGGTCGATGATGCTGTTCCTGGCGGTGCTGACCGTGGGCTTTGCCTATGAATGGAAGAAGGGGGCCTTGGAATGGGAGTGATGACCGGAAACACCGCCGGTGCCGACCATGAGGTCACCGTCCAGGCGCTGAACCGCGACTTGCAGGACAAGGGGTTCATCCTGACGTCCACCGAGGACATCATCAACTGGGCCCGGATCGGGTCGCTGCACTGGATGACCTTCGGGCTTGCCTGCTGCGCCGTCGAGATGATGCATACCTCGATGCCGCGCTATGACCTGGAACGCTTCGGCACGGCCCCCCGCGCCTCGCCCCGGCAGTCGGACCTGATGATCGTCGCGGGCACGCTGACCAACAAGATGGCCCCGGCGCTGCGCAAGGTCTATGACCAGATGCCGGAACCCCGCTATGTGATCAGCATGGGCTCCTGCGCCAATGGCGGCGGCTATTATCATTACAGCTATTCGGTGGTGCGCGGCTGTGACCGGATCGTCCCGGTTGATGTCTACGTGCCGGGCTGCCCGCCCACGGCCGAGGCGCTTCTGTACGGCATCCTGCAGCTGCAGCGGAAGATCCGCCGCACCGGGACCCTGGTGAGGTAATCATGAGCGAAGCCCTGCAGGAACTGGCCGGGATCATCGAGTTGAAACAGGCCGATGCCGTGGTTTCGACCAAGGTCGCTTTCGGCGAACTGACAGTGACCGCGACGCTGGCGAACCTGGAAGCGCTGGTCGAAGTCCTGCGCGACGATGCGTCCTGCCGGTTCTCGACGCTGGTCGACATCACCGCGATCGACCATCCGGATCGCCCGCAGCGGTTCGACGTGGTCTACCACTTCCTGTCGATGTACCGGAACCACCGCATCCGCGTGAAGGTTGCCGTGCGCGAGGACGAGATGGTGCCGTCGCTGACCGGGCTTTTCCCGGCGGCGAACTGGTTCGAGCGCGAGGTCTTCGACATGTTCGGGATCCTCTTCAGCGGGCATCCCGACCTGCGGCGGATCCTGACCGACTACGGGTTCCGGGGCTACCCGCTGCGCAAGGATTTCCCGACCACGGGCTATACCGAGGTTCGCTATGACGAGGCGCTGAAGCGCGTGGTCTATGAGCCGGTGAAGCTGGTGCAGGAATACCGGCAGTTCGACTTCATGTCCCCCTGGGAGGGTGCCGAATACATCCTGCCGGGCGACCAGAAGGCCGGTGACCAGAAGTCGGGGGCCAAGTGAAGCCCGGACTTGCCATCGGCGACCGGGCGGTCTTTTCGCACCGGATCGGCCCGCAGCACACGGTGCCGGCGCTTTATCCCGAGGCCGTGACCTTCCAGTCGATGCCGGCGGTGCTGGCCACGGGCTATTTCGTCGGGCTGATGGAATGGGCCTGTGTCGAGCAGCTTGCACCTTACTATGAGGAGGGCGAGGGCTCGCTGGGCACGCATGTCGATTTCAGCCATGTCGCCCCGACACCGCCCGGCCTGACGGTCACGGTGGAAAGCGAAGTCACCGGGATCGATGGCAAGTTCATCTGGTTCAAGTGCCGCGCCCATGACGGCGTGGACATGATCGGCGAGGGGCGTCATCAGCGCGCCGTCGTCTGGTGGGAAAAGTTCGTGCCGAAGGCGATGGCAAAGGCCGGGGCCGCGGCGCAAAAGGAGATGGCGGGATGATGGACGGCGACATCCGCGTGAACACCTATGACGACGGCTCGACCGATTTCGAGACGGGCGAGCAGCGCATTCGCAACTTCAACATCAACTTCGGCCCGCAGCACCCGGCGGCGCATGGCGTGCTGCGGCTGGTGCTGGAGCTGGACGGCGAGATCGTCGAACGCTGCGACCCGCATATCGGTCTGCTCCACCGCGGGACCGAGAAGCTGATGGAAAGCCGGACCTATCTGCAGAACCTGCCCTATTTCGACCGGCTGGACTACGTGGCGCCGATGAACCAGGAACATGCCTGGTGCCTCGCGATCGAAAAGCTGACCGGGACGGTGGTACCGCGCCGCGCCTCCCTGATCCGCGTGCTGTATTCCGAGATCGGCCGGGTGCTGAACCACCTGCTGAACGTGACCACGCAGGCGATGGACGTGGGCGCGCTGACCCCGCCGCTTTGGGGCTTCGAAGAGCGCGAGAAGCTGATGGTCTTCTATGAGCGGGCCTGCGGCGCGCGGCTGCACGCGGCCTATTTCCGGCCCGGTGGCGTGCATGTCGACCTGCCCGACCAGCTGGTCGCGGATATCGACGCCTGGGCCGAGGCCTTCCCGAAGGTGCTGGACGATATCGACGGCCTGCTGACGGAAAACCGGATCTTCAAGCAGCGGAATGCCGATATCGGGATCGTCACCGAAAAGGACATCCTGGAGTGGGGCTATTCCGGGGTGATGGTACGCGGGTCGGGCCTTGCCTGGGACCTGCGGCGCGCCCAGCCCTATGAATGCTACGACGAGTTCGACTTCCAGATTCCGGTCGGCAAGAACGGCGACTGCTATGACCGCTATCTTTGCCGGATGGCCGAGATGCGGGAATCGACCAAGATCATCCGCCAGGCCTGTGCAAAGCTGATGGTCGAGCGTGGCGACGTGTTGGCGCGCGGAAAGATCACGCCGCCGAAGCGGGCTGAGATGAAGACCTCGATGGAGGCCTTGATCCACCACTTCAAGCTTTACACCGAAGGATTCCACGTCCCGGCGGGTGAGGTCTACGCCGCCGTCGAGGCGCCGAAGGGCGAGTTCGGGGTCTACCTTGTGGCTGACGGGACGAACCGGCCCTACCGCGCGAAGATCCGCGCGCCGGGGTTCCTGCACCTGCAGTCGATGGACTGGATCTGCAAGGGGCATCAGCTGGCGGATGTGAGTGCGATCATCGGGACGATGGACGTCGTCTTCGGGGAGATCGACCGGTGACGATGCAGCCGCATCAGGGCGCGGTCGGGAACGCGGAGGCGGGGCGATGACGCTTGCCACGCTGGTCACGGTCTGTGCGCTGATCACCTTCGTGATCCTGAGCGGTCTGGCCTTTGCCTTCTGGTCCAATCCGGCGCGGGGACTTGTGCAGACAACCCACCGGATCGAGCTTTTGCCGCTGGTCATGGCGGATCGCTACACCGCCTTTGCAGCTCTGACGCTGGCCATCCTTGTGTTCGGCGACCTGCGGCTCATGGCTGCCTTCTTTGCCGTCTGCGCCTTCATGGGGTTTGCCGATGGCGTCATCTATGCCCGCGCCGGGCATCCACATATGAAACACACCTTGTCGGGTGTTCTGTCGGTCGTCGCGCTGGGCGTGACGCTGGCTGCCCTGATTGCCGGATAGGACCCACGATGCTGCGCCGCCTTCACCACGAACAGCCCGCCTCCTTCGCCTTCACCCCGGCGAACCTGGCCTGGGCCCGTGCCCAGATCACCAAGTATCCGGAAGGCCGGCAGGCATCCGCGATCATCCCGCTGCTGTGGCGCGCGCAGGAGCAGGAGGGGTGGCTCTCGAAACCCGCGATCGAACATGTCGCCGACATGCTGGGGATGGCGCATATCCGGGCGCTGGAGGTGGCGACCTTCTACTTCATGTTCCAGCTGCAGCCGGTAGGGTCCGTGGCCCATGTGCAGATCTGCGGCACGACCTCTTGCATGATCTGCGGCGCGGAAGAGCTGATCGCGGTCTGCAAGGAGCTGATTGCCAAGACGCCGCACACGCTGTCGGGGGACGGGAAGTTCTCGTGGGAAGAGGTCGAGTGCATGGGGGCCTGCGCCAATGCGCCGATGGCCCAGATCGGCAAGGATTATTATGAGGACCTGACCCCGGAAATCCTGCGCGACCTGATCAGCCGCTTCTCGATGGGTGACGTCGCGGTGCCGGGGCCGCAGAACGGGCGCTACGCGGCGGAACCGATCGGGGGGCTGACCAGCCTGAAAGAGTTCGAGAGCGGGCGGAAGCAGTATAACGCCAGCGCCCAGGCGGCGGTGGACCAGAAGGACACGATCCGCCGGATCGACGGGACCGAAGTGCCGCTGACGACGCCCTGGCTCGGCAAGGCGGCCGCGGCGGCGAAGCCGAAGGCCGTGAAACCGAAGGTGGCGGCGTCGGCAGAGACTGCGCCGCCAGCCAAGGCGAAGGCACCGAGGGCCAAGGCGGCCCCAAAGGCGAAGGCCGAACCGAAGGCGTAAGGGAAGGACGACGGAACGGAGAAGGTCCGCAAGGGGCCGGGACAAGAGGGATGGAGACGGGAAATGCGCAAGGCTGAAAACAGGAATGCCCCGAATCTCTGGGGCTGGGTGATCGGGGCGGCCGCCGGGCTGGTCGCCTTTGGCGTGCTGGTTGTTGTCGGCAAGTTCGATCTGTTCCCCGCAGCGGCATTGGCCTCTGTCGTGGCCGGTGGTGCGGGCCTTGTCCTCGGGATGCCTTGGGGCGCACGCACGACCGGCCCGGTGGCTCCGGCTGCGGTGAAATCCGCTCCTGTGACGATCCATGCCTCGGCCCCTGCAGCACCTGCGACCGTGGCCGAGACGGTTGCCCAGCCGGCCGCATTCATGTCCGCCCCGGCGCCGAAGCCGAAGGCCGCGCCGAAGCCGAAGGCAGATAAACCCGCAACTGCGAAGGCAGCGCCAAAGCCGAAGGCGGCCAAGCCTGCCGGCCCGGAGCGCCTGAAAGCGCCGCGTAAGGGCCAGGCCGACGACCTTAAGGAGATCGAAGGGATCGGCCCGGCGATGGAGAAGCTGGTGAACAGCCTTGGCTTCTATCACTTCGACCAGATCGCAAGCTGGTCGGATGCGGATGTCGCGGTCGTTGATGCCGAGATGAAGACCTTCAAGGGCCGCATCACTCGCGACAAGTGGGTGGCCCAGGCCAGGATCATCGTGAGCGAAGGGCTTGAGGCGTTCCGCGAACGTGCCAAGACCAACAACTATTAGGAATGACCATGCAGCGCCCCGATCCCAAGGACCAAAGGCGGGCGGCGCAGGCGCGCCTCGTCGCATTTGTCCTTGCCGGGACGATGATCCTGTGGATGGGGGCGCAGTGGCTGGGTGGAGAGATGGGCTGGGACACGCGGTACGTGTTCCTGTTCGACTTCGCTGCCATTGCCGCCTTCTTCTGGGCGCTGGTGGTGACGTATCAGATCTGGCGCGGACGCCAGGGTTAGGGACGACGACATGCTGAAGGATCAGGACCGCATCTTCACCAACCTTTACGGGATGCATGACCGCTCTCTGAAAGGCGCGATGAAGCGCGGGCATTGGAACGGCACCGCCGAGATCATCAAGCGCGGCCGCGACACGATCATCGAGCAGGTGAAAGCGTCCGGGCTGCGTGGCCGGGGCGGCGCAGGGTTCCCGACGGGCCTGAAGTGGTCCTTCATGCCCAAGCAGTCGGACGGGCGGCCGTCCTACCTTGTAGTGAACGCCGACGAATCCGAACCCGGCACCTGCAAGGACCGCGAGATCATGCGGCACGATCCGCATACGCTGATCGAGGGATGCCTGATCGCCAGCTTCGCGATGGGGGCCAACACCTGCTACATCTACATCCGCGGCGAATACATCCGCGAGCGCGAAGCGCTGCAGGCCGCGATCGACGAGGCCTATGACGCGGGGTTGCTTGGCAAGAATGCCGCGAAGTCGGGCTGGGACTTCGACCTTTACCTGCATCACGGGGCAGGGGCCTATATCTGCGGCGAGGAAACGGCACTTCTCGAAAGCCTTGAGGGCAAGAAGGGCATGCCCCGGATGAAGCCGCCGTTCCCGGCGGGGTCCGGCCTCTATGGCTGCCCGACCACGGTGAACAACGTGGAATCCATCGCTGTGGTCCCGACGATCCTCCGCCGCGGGGCGGACTGGTTTGCGTCCTTCGGGCGGCCGAACAACACCGGGACGAAGCTTTTCGGCATCTCGGGCCACGTCAACCAGCCCTGCGTCGTCGAAGAGGCGATGTCGATCCCGCTGAAGGACCTGCTGGAGCGGCATTGCGGCGGAGTGCGGGGCGGCTGGGACAACATCAAGGCGGTGATCCCGGGGGGGTCCTCGGTTCCGCTTCTGACCAAGGCGCAATGCGACGATGCGATCATGGATTTCGATTGGCTGCGCGAGCAGCGGTCGGGTCTTGGCACGGCGGCGGTGATCGTGATGGACCAGTCGACCGACATCATCAAGGCGATCTGGCGGCTGTCGAAGTTCTACAAGCACGAATCCTGCGGCCAGTGCACGCCCTGCCGCGAGGGCACGGGCTGGATGATGCGGGTGATGGACCGGCTGGTCCGGGGCGATGCGGAGGTCGAGGAGATCGACATGCTTCTGTCGGTCACGAAGCAGGTCGAAGGTCACACGATCTGCGCCCTGGGCGATGCGGCAGCCTGGCCGATCCAGGGCCTGATCCGTGCGTTCCGGGACGAGATCGAGGACCGGATCAAGGCCAAGCGCACGGGCCGCGTCTCGGCGGTCGCGGCGGAGTGATGCGGATGGCGCTGGCCCTGTCCCTGACGCTTGCCCAAGGCGCCTGCGTGGCAACGGCCCCCGCCGTTTCGCCCTCGCAGGAGACCGTGCGCGTCTCGAACAACGGCCAGCCCTTCCAGATGTGGGAGGGGGCGGCGGCCCGGAAGGCGGCGGATGCGGCCTGCGGCGGCAAGGTCCGGTCGTCGATCTATGACCGCTATGACCGCGCAACGGGGGAATGGGTCTATCCGGGGGGCTGTGCATGACCCGGGCGGCTGTTTCTCATCGCGAACGGATGAGCCGAGGCGCTTGTCATGGCATATCAGCCGGCATCGGCCCTACCTCTCAGGCAAGAGCAGCCAAGGAGGCCATGATGCGCCCGTTCAAGACCCTGACCCTTGTCACCCTTCTGTCGGCGACCCCCGCCGTTGCGCTGGTGCCGATCAGTGAGGAGCCGACGATCATCAACACCCTGTTGCAGGGGTTCATCGGCGATGCGATCGACGACAATTGCGACACGATCGAGGCCCGGAAGCTGCGGGCGCTGAGTGAGCTGAACAAGCTGCGCGACTATGCCTTGGCGCAGGGCTACACCGCCGAGGAAATCCGCGCGCTGGTCACCTCGAAGGAGGAAAAGGCCAAAGGCAAGGCGCTGGCCGCAGAATGGCTGAAGGAACGCGGGGCCGAGCCCGGCAACCCCGAAGCCTATTGCCGGATCGGCGAAGAGGAAATCGCCAAGGAAAGCCTGATCGGTTATCTTCTGAGGTCCACCAAATGATCCAGCCCGCCGGACATCATCTGGCCGAGTTGAACGTGGGGCGCCTTCTGGCCCCCACGGACGACCCGCGCGTGGCCGAATTCATGGGCGCACTTGACCGGGTGAACGGTCTTGGCAAGCGGATGCCGGGGTTCGTCTGGATGATGGAAGGCTCGGGCGCGCCGGGGACCGGAAACACCGAGGCGAAGATTGACGGCGACCCGCAGTATGTCTCGAACCTGACGGTCTGGGAAAGCGTCGAGACGCTGGAGGCCTTCGTCTGGAACACGGTGCACCGCGCCTTCTACGAGCGGCGGCAGGAGTGGTTCCAGGTGCTCGGCCAGATGCTTTTCGTCATGTGGTGGGTGCCTGCGGGTCACCGGCCCACGCTGGACGAGGCGCTGGCGCGGCTCGATCACCTTCGGGCGCATGGCGACAGTGACCATGCCTTCGGGTGGAAATGGCTGAAGGAGGCGCAGCTGTGGAAAGCCCATCGCTGCACCCAAGTAGCGGCGGAGTAGGGCCATGTGTTACGGTAACCTCGACCCCAAGCTCCAGATGCGCGAGATCGACGCGCGTGTGAAACACCTGTCATTCGAACAGGATAGGACGAAACAGGCAGCCCCCGGCACGCGCCAGGCGGGGCTTTTCGCCCGGCTGCGTGACGCGCTTCTCGGGCTGCTGCGGAAGGACCGGGCCCATGTCTAACCTCAAGAAGATCAGCATCGACGGCATCGAAGTCGAGGTCGATGGCGCGATGACCATCATCCAAGCGGCCGAGGTCGCCGGGATCGAGATTCCGCGCTTCTGCTATCACGAACGCCTGTCGATCGCCGGGAACTGCCGGATGTGCCTCGTTGAGGTCGTGGGCGGGCCGCCGAAACCCGCGGCCTCTTGCGCGATGCAGGTGCGCGATTTGCGGCCCGGGCCGAACGGCGAGGCGCCGGTGGTGAAGACGAAGTCGCCGATGGTCAAGAAGGCGCGGGAAGGGGTGATGGAGTTCCTGCTCATCAACCACCCGCTCGACTGCCCGATCTGCGACCAGGGCGGCGAATGCGACCTGCAGGACCAGGCGATGGCCTATGGCGTCGATTTCAGCCGCTACCGCGAGCCGAAGCGGGCGTCGGAGGACCTGAACCTTGGGCCGCTGGTGGCGACGACGATGACGCGCTGCATCAGCTGCACCCGCTGCGTGCGCTTCACGACCGAGGTCGCGGGGATCACCCAGATGGGCCAGACGGGCCGGGGTGAGGATGCCGAGATCACCAGCTACCTCAACATGACGCTGGATTCGAACCTGCAGGGCAACATCATCGACCTTTGCCCGGTCGGGGCGCTGACCTCGAAGCCCTATTCCTTCACCGCCCGGCCCTGGGAGCTGACCAAGACCGAGACGGTCGATGTGATGGACGCCCTTGGCAGCAATATCCGCGTCGACACCAAGGGGCGCGAGGTGATGCGCATCCTGCCGCGCAACCATGACGGCGTGAACGAGGAGTGGATCAGCGACAAGACCCGCTTTGTCTGGGATGGCTTGCGCCGGCAGCGGCTGGACGTGCCCTATGTGCGCGAGAACGGCAAGCTGCGAAAGGCAAGCTGGGGCGAGGCTCTGGCGGCTGCGGCTGCGGCTATGAAGGGGAAGAAGGTCGCGGCACTGGTCGGCGATCTGGCCCCGGTCGAGGCGGTCTTCAGCCTGAAACAGCTCGTCGAAGGCGCGGGCGGGCATATCGAATGCCGGACGGATGGCGCGAAGCTGCCTGCCGGCAACCGGTCGGCCTATGTCGGCACGGCGACGATCGAGGATATCGACAGCGCCAAGATGATCCAGCTGATCGGCACCAATCCGCGCGTCGAGGCCCCGGTCCTGAACGCGCGCATCCGCAAGGCCTGGAGCCTTGGGGCGACGGTCGGGCTGGTGGGCGAAGCCGTTGATCTGACATATGATTACGTCCATGTCGGCACCGATCGCGCGGCGCTGGAGAAGCTGTCGGGCCAGGCGATCAGCGAGGAGACCAAGGCCAAGCCTACGCTGGTGATCGTCGGTCAGGGGGCCATCAACGAGGCGGATGGCGAGGCGGTGCTGGCCCATGCGATGAAGCTGGCCGAGAACTCGAACTCGAAGCTTCTGATCCTGCACACGGCGGCCTCGCGCGTCGGCGCGATGGATGTGGGCGCGGTGACCGAGGGCGGGCTTGCTGCGGCCACCGAGGGGGCCGAGGTGATCTACAACCTTGGTGCCGATGAGGTCGAGATCGCGCCGGGTCCATTCGTGATCTACCAGGGGAGCCATGGTGACCGGGGCGCAAACCGCGCAGACGTGATCCTGCCGGGTGCCGCCTGGACCGAGGAGAACGGCCTCTTCGTCAACACAGAAGGGCGGCCCCAACTCGCGCTCCGCGCCGGTTTCGCGCCGGGCGAAGCGAAGGAGAACTGGGCGATCCTGCGGGCGCTTTCGGCCGAGCTGGGTGCGACCCTGCCTTGGGACAGCCTTGCCGGCTTGCGGAGCGCGCTTGTGAAGGCGCATCCGCATCTGGGCCGGATTGACGACGTCGCGGAGAATGCGTGGGTTGCGCTGCCGGTCAGGGCGATGGGCAAGGCCACTTTCCGAAACGCGATCAAGGACTTCTACCTGACGAACCCGATCGCCCGCGCCTCGCAGGTGATGGCAGAGCTTTCGGCTATGGCCAAGGCGCGGGCTTCGGCCCCGCTAGCGGCAGAATGACCCGTCGTTTGGGCGGGATGCGCCGCGTTCGGGGCTTGCGCGGCCCGGGCGGAGGTGCCAGAGGAACGGCGGCCGGGAAACCGGCGGAAGGACAAGAGGGACGGCGATGACGGAGTTTCTTTCCACGGGGTTCGGAACGCTGGTGCTGATCGCGGCACAGGCGCTTCTGATCGTGGCCTTCGTGATGATCAGCCTGCTGTTCCTCGTCTACGGCGACCGGAAGATCTGGGCTGCGGTGCAGATGCGGCGGGGGCCGAACGTGGTGGGCCCCTTCGGCCTGCTCCAATCGGTGGCCGACGCGTTGAAGTATGTCGTCAAGGAAATCGTGATCCCGGCGGGCGTCGACCGTCCGGTGTTCTTCCTGGCGCCGATGCTGTCCTTCGTGCTGGCGATCCTCGCCTGGGCGGTGATCCCCTTCGATGACGGCTGGGTCCTGGCCAATATCAATGTGGCGATCCTCTTCGTCTTCGCCGTCTCCTCGTTGGAGGTCTATGGCGTGATCATGGGCGGCTGGGCCTCGAACTCGAAATACGCGTTTCTTGGGTCCTTGCGGTCGGCGGCGCAGATGATCTCTTACGAGGTGTCGCTGGGCCTGATCATCATAGGTGTCATCATCTCCACCGGGGCGATGAACTTTGGCGCGATCGTCGCCGCGCAGGACGGGGACTGGGGCCTGTTCAACTGGTACTGGCTGCCGCACCTGCCAATGGTGGTGCTGTTCTTCATCTCTGCCCTGGCCGAGACGAACCGCCCGCCCTTCGACCTGCCGGAAGCGGAATCGGAACTCGTCGCCGGGTTCATGGTGGAATACTCCTCCACCCCCTACCTTCTGTTCATGGCGGGCGAATACATCGCCATCTTCCTGATGTGCGCGCTGATCAGCCTTCTTTTCTTCGGCGGCTGGCTGTCGCCCATCCCCGGCCTGCCCGACGGCTGGTGGTGGATGGTCGCCAAGATGTGGCTCTTCTTCTTCATGTTCGCCATGGTGAAGGCCATCGTCCCCCGCTACCGCTATGACCAGCTGATGCGGATCGGCTGGAAGGTGTTCCTGCCCCTGTCACTGGGCTGGGTCGTGCTGGTGGCGTTCCTGGCGAAATTCGAGGTGCTTGGCGGCTTCTGGGCTCGCTGGGCGGTTGGAGGCTGACGGATGAGCAACATCGACTGGAACCGCGCGACCCGCTACTTCCTCCTGATGGACTTCATCAAGGGTTTCGGCCTGGGGATGAAGTACTTCTTCGCGCCGAAGACGACCGTGAACTACCCGCATGAGAAGGGGCCGCTTTCCCCCCGTTTCCGCGGTGAACATGCGCTGCGCCGCTATCCGAACGGCGAGGAGCGCTGCATCGCCTGCAAGCTCTGTGAAGCCGTCTGCCCGGCGCAGGCGATCACCATCGACGCCGAACCGCGCGAGGACGGCAGCCGCCGCACCACGCGCTATGACATCGACATGACGAAGTGCATCTACTGCGGCTTCTGCCAGGAGGCCTGCCCGGTCGATGCCATTGTCGAAGGCCCGAACTTCGAATTCTCGACCGAGACCCGCGAAGAACTGTTCTACACCAAGGAAAAACTCCTTCAGAACGGCGAGCGCTGGGAGGCCGAGATCGCCCGGAACCTTGAAATCGACGCGCCCTACCGCTGAGCCCCCATAGCGCCCATGACCGACGACCTCGCCAAGATGTTTGCCGCCTGGATGGAGCAGGGCCAGAAAATGGCCCAGGCCTTCATGCCGGGCATGGAAAGCTTCGACGCGAAGGCGATGGAAAAGTTCTTTCCGACCATGCCGAAAGAGCTTCTGGAGATGTGGTTCGGCAAGACCTTCAACCCCGAAGGCCTGGATGCGCGGACGCGGTTCCTTGTCACAATCGCGGCGCTGACCGTGCTGGGACCGGTCGGGGAGCCGCAGTTGCGGCTGACGATCAAGAACGCGTTGTCCGCCGGGGCCACGAAACGGGAAATCGCCGAAGTGATCTGGCAGATGTCGATGTTCGGCGGGTTGCCCGCCACGCAGAAGGCGCTTGAGCAGGCTCAGGCGGTCTTCGCCGAAGTCGCCGAAAAGTCTGAGGAGAAGGACGCATGACTGCCGCCGAATTTGCCTTTTACATGTTCGCCGTCGTGACGGTATCGGCGGGCCTGATGGTCACGATCAGCCGCAACCCGGTGCATTCGGTGTTGTGGCTGATCCTCGCGTTCCTCTCCACCTCGGGCCTTTTCGTGCTTCTGGGGGCCGAGTTCGTGGCGATGCTTCTGGTCATCGTCTATGTCGGCGCGGTGGCGGTGCTGTTCCTGTTCGTCGTGATGATGCTGGACATCGACTTTGCCAGCCTGAAGGGCGAGCTTGCGCGCTACATGCCTCTGGGCCTCCTGATCGGCCTTGTCCTCGTCATGCAGATCGCCATCGGTGTCGGCGTCTGGTCGGCGGCACCCGAGGCCGAAGGTCTGCGGCAGGCCGTGACGCCCTCGCCAAGCGAGGTCGAGAACACCCGGGCCCTGGGGCTGATCCTTTACGACCGCTACTTCCTTCTGTTCCAGTTGGCGGGCCTGATCCTTCTGGTCGCGATGATCGGCGCGATCCTTCTGACGCTGCGGCACCGCAAGGACGTCAAGCGGCAGAACGTGCTGCAACAGATGTGGCGCGACCCGGCCAAGGCGATGGAGCTGAAGGACGTCAAGCCGGGGCAGGGGTTGTGATGACGCGGCTTCGTCTGACGACGGTCTTGCTGTTTGTGTCCCTCCCTGGCTCAGCCTTGGCCTGCTCTGAAGTTTTTTCTGTGCTCGAGCCAAACCCGCGCCAAAGCGCTGGCGACTGTAGCTTCTCGGCGTTCGGGGTGACCGGTCAATGGAGCGGACGACCCGTCATGGACTTTGGCAATGGAAGAACAGGGCAATTGATCGTGTCGAGCATGAGCTGCCCCTATCAGGAGAAACTCCATTTCGTCGATTGCACTACGGGGGAGTCAGTAAGCGTCGACGGTGTCTATGAACAGGCAATCCAGCAGGCGGTCGATGATGGTGACTATCTGATGCTAGGAGGTGACCTCCTGATCAAGTACATTCAGCCGCCCTTCGGCGCGGTTGGGATTTCAAGTCAGTCCACTGCGGAAAGTGTAACCGCGGCGGCAAAAGCTGCTGGTTACAAATGGTCATCTGATATTCTAAGTGACCTAAGAAGCGACAATGTAAGCAGGATGGAGTGGCTCGAGATGGGTGGTGTTTACCCTGAGATGGAGCCACATCGTCGCTACGCAAAATCCCGCAAGGCTCGTCGGGAGTTTGACGCAATGTGTGGTTGCAAAATCTTCTATCCAGACAGTCCGGGCGCGCAGAATTAAGTCAACAGCGCAAGGCAGAACGGAACGAAAAGGCCATACGGCCACGAGGGAACGAGACGATGGTGGGACTTGAACATTACCTGACGGTGGCGGCAGCGCTTTTCGTCATCGGGATCTTCGGGATCTTCCTCAACCGGAAGAACGTGATCGTGATCCTGATGTCGATCGAGCTGATGCTTCTCGCCGTCAACATCAACCTCGTCGCCTTCTCCAGCTTCTCGGGCGATCTGGTGGGGCAGGTCTTCACCATGTTCGTCCTGACCGTCGCGGCGGCTGAGGCCGCGATTGGCCTTGCCATCCTCGTCGTGTTCTTCCGCAACCGCGGCACGATCGAGGTGGAAGACGTGAACGTGATGAAAGGCTGACCAGATGGAAACGATCATCCTCTTTGCCCCTCTGGTCGGGGCGATCATCTGCGGCTTCGGCTGGCGGCTGATCGGCGAGAAGGCCGGGCAGGTCATCACGACCTCGCTCATCTTCTTGGCCGCTGCGCTGAGCTGGTACATCTTCCTGACCTTTGACGGCGAAACCCAGCGCATCGTTATCCTGCGCTGGATCGAAAGCGGCACGTTGGGAAGCGAATGGGCGATCCGGCTGGACCGACTGACCGCGATCATGCTGGTCGTGGTTAACTCGGTCTCGGCGCTCGTCCACCTCTACAGCTTCGGCTACATGGCGCATGACGACAACTGGCACGAGGGCGAGCATTACAAGGCGCGCTTCTTTGCGTACCTGTCGTTCTTCACCTTCGCCATGCTGATGCTGGTGACCGCGGACAACCTGATCCAGATGTTCTTCGGCTGGGAAGGGGTGGGCGTCGCATCCTACCTGCTGATCGGGTTCTACTATCGCAAGGCCAGCGCCAATGCCGCCGCGATCAAGGCCTTCGTGGTCAACCGGGTGGGCGATTTCGGCTTTGCGCTGGGTATCTTCGCGCTCTTCTACCTCACCGACTCTGTCCGCTTCGATGATGTCTTCGCCGCCGCGCCGGCGCTGGCCGAGACGAACCTGACCTTCCTCTGGACCGAGTGGAATGCGGCAAACCTGGTCGGTGTGCTTCTTTTCATCGGCGCGATGGGGAAATCGGCGCAGCTGATCCTGCACACCTGGCTGCCGGATGCGATGGAAGGCCCCACGCCGGTGTCCGCGCTGATCCACGCGGCGACGATGGTGACGGCGGGCGTGTTCCTCGTCTGCCGGATGTCGCCGGTCTATGAATACGCGCCCGATGCCTCGTCGCTGATCGTGGTGATCGGGGCGTTGTCGGCCTTTGTCGCGGCGACCATCGGCCTCGTGCAGAACGACATCAAGCGAGTGATCGCCTATTCGACCATGTCGCAGCTGGGCTACATGTTCGTGGCCGCGGGTGTCGGCGTCTATTCGGTGGCGATGTTCCACCTCTTCACCCATGCCTTCTTCAAGGCGATGCTGTTCCTTGGCGCGGGCTCGGTGATCCACGCGACGCACCATGAGCAGGACATGCGGAACTACGGCGGCCTGCGGAAAAAGATCCCCTACACCTTCGCCGCAATGCTGATCGGGACGCTGGCGATCACCGGGGTCGGCATTCCTCTGACGCATTACGGGTTCGCGGGTTTCCTGTCGAAGGACGCCGTCATCGAAAGCGCCTATGTCGGGTCGGACTTTGCCTTCTGGCTGCTCGTGGTCGCTGCCTGCTTCACCAGTTTCTATTCCTGGCGGCTGATGTTCATGACCTTCTATGGCGAGAGCCGGGCACACGGGCACGACGCGCACGGTCACGGCCACGATGCGCAGGGGCATGGTCATGATGACCACGGTCACGGCCACCACGAGCCGCACGAAAGCCCGATGGTCATGCTGATCCCGCTGGGCGTCCTTGCACTCGGCGCGATCTTTTCGGGGATGCTCTGGTACAAGGTCTTCTTTGGTGAGGACACGGCGGTCCGCGACTGGTTCGGGATGGAACAGATCGCCCATGCCGAGGGGCATGGCGACGAACACGCTGCTACCGAGGACCATGCGACTGAGGCCGCACCGGCCGAAGGCACGGCCGGCGCGACCGAAGGCGAGGCCGCCCCGGCCGGGGGCGAGGCTGCCGCGACCGCAGCCCATGGTGACACCGGCACAGAGGTCGCTGGCCATGCGGCAATAACCGCGAATGCACCGCCGCAGGGGGCGCTGGTGATGCTGCCCTTCACTCCCGAGGAACAGGCCGCAGTCGAGACGCGCCTTGATGCCGCCAAGGTGAAAAAGGCCGAGCACGCGCCGAACACGATGATCAACGCGGCCCACCTGGTGCCGTCCTGGGTCAAGGTTTCGCCCTTCATCGCGATGCTGATCGGTTTCGCGATGGCCTGGCTCTTCTACATCAAGGACCCGAGCCTGCCGCGCCGCCTCGCCCAGCAGCAGCGCCCGCTGTACCTGTTCCTTCTGAACAAGTGGTACTTCGACGAGCTTTACGACTGGATTTTCGTCCGCCCCGCCAAATGGCTGGGGGGCTTCCTCTGGAAGAAGGGTGACGGGGCGGTGATCGACGGCTCGCTTAACGGTGTGGCGATGGGGATCATCCCCTTCTTCACCCGCCTCGCCGGGCGCGCACAGTCCGGCTACCTCTTTCATTACGCCTTCGCGATGGTCCTTGGGATCGTGATCCTGGTGACCTGGATGACGATCTTCGGCGGCGCGAAGTAAGGGCGCATCCATGGAAAACCAGCTTCTCTCGATCATCACCTTCCTGCCGCTGGTCGCGGCGGTGATCCTGGCGCTCTTCATGCGCGGCGACGATGCGGCGGCGCGGCAGGGGGCCAAGTGGCTTGCGCTCTTCACCACCAGCGCGACGTTCCTGATCTCGCTGTTCATCCTCTTCCGCTTTGACCCTTCCGACACCGGGTTCCAGTTCGTCGAAGAGCGGGAATGGATCCTCGGCCTGACCTACAAGATGGGCGTGGACGGGATCTCGATCCTGTTCGTGATGCTGACGACCTTCCTGATGCCGATCACGATCTGGTCGTGCTGGAACGTCGAGCATCGGGTGAAGGAATACATGATCGCCTTCCTGGTGCTCGAGACGCTTATGCTGGGCGTCTTCATGGCGCTGGACCTTGTCCTCTTCTACCTCTTCTTCGAGGCGGGCCTGATCCCGATGTTCCTGATCATCGGCATCTGGGGCGGCAAGGACCGGATCTACGCTGCGTTCAAGTTCTTCCTCTACACCTTCCTCGGGTCGGTCCTGATGCTGGTCGCGATGATCGCGATGTATCTGGACGCAGGCACCACCGACATCGTCCAGCTTCTGCAGCACGACTTCGGGCATGAGACTTTCAGCCTTCTCGGCTTCCAGGTCGTGGGCGGGTTGCAGACGATGCTGTTCCTCGCCTTCTTCGCCAGCTTCGCGGTGAAGATGCCGATGTGGCCGGTGCATACCTGGCTGCCCGATGCCCACGTCCAGGCCCCGACCGCGGGGTCCGTGGTGCTGGCCGCGATCCTGCTGAAAATGGGGGGATACGGCTTCTTGCGCTTCTCGCTGCCGATGTTCCCGGTGGGGTCGGACGTGATGGCGCCGCTGGTCCTGTGGATGTCGGCCATCGCCATCGTCTATACCTCGCTGGTCGCCTTGGCGCAGACCGACATGAAGAAGCTGATCGCCTATTCGTCCGTCGCCCACATGGGCTACGTGACCATGGGCATCTTCGCCGCCAACCAGCAGGGCGTCGATGGCGCGATCTTCCAGATGATCAGCCACGGCTTCATCTCCGGCGCGCTCTTCCTTTGCGTCGGCGTCATATACGACAGGATGCACACGCGCGAGATTGATGCCTATGGCGGCCTCGTGAACCGGATGCCGGCCTATGCGCTGGTGTTCATGTTCTTCACCATGGCAAACGTCGGCCTGCCGGGGACCAGCGGGTTCATCGGTGAGTTCCTGACGCTGATGGGCATCTTCCAGGTCAACACCTGGGTTGCCGCCGTGGCCACCACCGGGGTGATCCTGTCGGCCGCCTATGCGCTTTGGCTTTACCGCCGGGTCGTCTTCGGCGACCTGATCAAGGAGGCGCTGAAGTCGATCACCGACATGGACCGCCGCGAGAAGGCGATCTTCGCCCCCCTTATCGCCATGACCCTGATCCTGGGCGTCTACCCGAGCCTTGTGACCGACATCATCGGGCCCTCTGTCACCGCCCTTGTCACCGACTACCAGGCCGCTCTGCCCGCTGACCCGGCGGAACTGGCCCTGAACGAAGGACATTCGGAATGACCTCCGCCGATTTCCAGACACTGCTGCCCGAGATCGTCCTTTCGGGATATGCAATGGCCGCGCTGATGGTCGGGGTCTACACGACCAAGGACAGGCTTGCCCCCACGCTGGTCTGGGCGACAGCGGGGCTGTTCGTTGCGCTGGCGCTCTACATCGGCGGCACGGGCGAGGGCGCGCGGACCGTGTTCAACGGCCTTTTCACCGACGATCCCTTCGCGCGGTTTGCCAAGGTAACCATCCTCATCTCCGCAGCTGCCGTCCTGGTGATGAGCCAGGACTATATGGCCCGCCGCGACCTCCTGCGCTTTGAATACCCGATCCTCGTGACGCTGGCCGTGGTCGGCATGATGGTCATGGTCTCCTCGGCCGACCTCATCACGCTTTACATGGGGCTGGAGCTGCAGTCGCTGTCCCTCTACGTCGTGGCCTCGCTTCGCCGCGACAGCGCGAAGTCTTCGGAGGCGGGTCTGAAGTACTTCACCCTCGGCGCGCTGTCCTCGGGGCTTCTTCTTTACGGGGCCTCGCTGGTCTACGGCTACGCCGGAACCACCCAGTTCGCGGGCATCCTCTCCACGGTGCAGGACGGCGTGCCCCTGGGCCTTCTCTTCGGCCTTGTCTTCATGCTCGCGGGCCTTGCCTTCAAGGTCTCGGCGGTGCCCTTCCACATGTGGACGCCCGACGTCTACGAAGGCTCGCCCACGCCCGTGACCGCCTTCTTCGCCACCGCGCCAAAGGTTGCCGCCATGGCCCTGATCGCGCGGCTGGTGCAGGACGCCTTCGGTGGTGTGCCGGGCCAGTGGGGCCAGGTGCTGGCGGGCCTGGCTGTCGCCTCGATGTTCCTTGGGGCCACCGCCGCGATCGGCCAGCGCGACATCAAGCGGCTGATGGCCTATTCCTCGATCGCCCACATGGGCTATGCCCTGATCGGCCTTGCCGTCGGCACCGCCTACGGGGTGCAGGCGACGCTGATCTACATGGCGATCTACGTCACCATGAACATCGGCACCTTCGCCTTCATCCTGTCGATGGAGCGGGACGGGCGGCCGGTGTCGGACATCGCCGGCCTGAACCAGTTCGCCAAGAAGGAACCCCTGAAGGCGCTGGCCATGCTGGTCCTTCTGTTCTCGCTGGCCGGTGTCCCGCCGATGGTCGGCTTCTTCGGCAAGTTCTACGTGCTGAAGGCGGCGGTTGATGCGGGTATGGTCTGGCTGGCGGTGGCCGGTGCCATCGCATCGGTCATCGGGGCCTTCTACTACCTGCGCATCGTCTACTTCATGTATTTCGGTGCCGAACAGGACCCGGTCGAAAGCCGCATGGCCCCGGTGCAATGGGCGATGCTCGTCGGCGTGGCGGCGATCATGGTCATCGGGATCGTGAACCTCTTCGGGATCGAGGCCCCCGCGGCACTGGCCGCCGAAGCGCTTGTCCGCTGACGGCAAGAGGGCAGGGCGCATCGTCCTGCCCGAAATCGACAGCACCAATGCCGAGGGCTTCCGGCGCGCGCCTGCGCTTTCCGGCCCCACCTGGATCATCGCCGGGCTCCAGACCGCAGGGCGCGGCCGCCGGTCCCGGCCGTGGAACAGCCCGCGCGGCAACTTCCATGGCACGCTGGTCCTGAAGCCGCATGAGCCGCCCGAGACTGTCGCGCTGCGGTCCTTCGCCGCCGCCCTGGCCCTTCGCGATGCACTCGTCACGCTGACCGGCCTTCCAGCAAGCTTCACCCTGAAATGGCCGAACGACGTCCTTTGCAACGGCGGCAAGCTTGCCGGGATCCTTCTGGAATCCCAGGGCCTCGCCGGACCGGATCCGGTCCTCTGCATCGGGATCGGGGTGAACCTGATCGCCGCCCCAGACGCCACAGAGGTTGAGCCTGGCGCCACTCCGCCCGTCTCGCTGCTTCAGGAAACCGGCCTTCGGATCACGCCCGAAGGATTTCTTGACGCCCTCGCGCCTGCCTATACCACCTGGGAGACCACCTTCACCACCCAAGGCTTCGGCCCCTTGCGCGAAGCCTGGCTGGCCCATGCCGCTCGCATCGGCGAAAGGGTCCGCGCCCGGACCGGAGAGACGACGCGCGAGGGCCTCTTCGAGACGATCGACGAAGGTGGCAACCTGATCCTCAGGACACCCCAGGGCACACTTGCCATCCCCGCCGCCGAGGTGTTCTTTTGACCTGTCCCGGCCAAAAATTTTCGTCGAAAATTTTTGGCCCCCGCGCATCACTGGGGGCCTGAGATGCTTCTCGCCATCGACTGCGGCAATACCAACACCGTCTTCTCGATCTGTGACGGCACCCGCTTCATCGCCACTTGGCGCATCGCGACCGACCACAAACGCACGGCGGACGAATACTTCGTCTGGCTCTCTTCGCTCATGACCATGCGCAAGGTCGAGGTGACGGTGACCGAGGCGATCATCTCTTCCACCGTCCCGCGCGTCGTCTTCAACCTGCGGGTCCTCTGCGACCGCTATTTCGGCTGCCGCCCGCTGGTCGTCGGCAAGCCCGACTGCAAGCTGCCAGTCCCGCCGCGTGTCGACCAGGGCACCACGGTCGGCCCCGATCGCCTCGTGAACACCGTCGCCGGCCATGACCGCCACGGTGGCAACCTGATCGTCGTCGATTTCGGCACCGCCACCACCTTCGACGTGGTGGACCATGACGGTGCCTATGTCGGCGGGGTGATCGCGCCGGGCGTGAACCTTTCCCTCGAGGCGCTGCACATGGCCGCCGCCGCCCTGCCGCATATCGACGTGGCGAAACCCGCGAAGGCGATCGGCACGAATACCGTAGCCTGCATGCAGTCGGGCGTGTACTGGGGCTATATCGGGCTGATCGAAGGCATCGTGCGCGAAGTCCGGCGCGAACGCGACCAGCCTATGAAAGTCATCGCGACGGGGGGCCTTGCCTCCCTGTTCGCGCAGGGAACCGAGCTATTTCATAGCATCGAGGACGATCTGACCATGCACGGCCTCGTCCTCATCAACGCCTACAACAAGGACCATCCATGACCGCGAACCGCCTGATCTACCTTCCGCTCGGCGGTGCCGGTGAAATCGGCATGAACTCTTATGTCTTCGGCTACGGCCCGGCGGGGAAGGAGCGGCTGATCCTTGTCGACCTCGGCGTCGCCTTCCCGGACATGGACACCTCGCCCGGGGTCGACCTGATCCTGCCGGATGTCAGCTGGCTGCATGACAAGCTTGACCGGCTAGAGGCGATCTTCATCACCCATGCGCATGAAGACCATATCGGGGCCTTGGCACCGCTTTGGCCGCAACTCCAGAAGAAGGTCTACTGCCGCCGCTTCACCGCGACGATCGGGAAGCTCAAGTTCGACGAGGCAGGCCTTCCGAAGGACCAGATCGTCACGGTGGAGCCGCGTCCGGCAGCGGTCGAGGTCGGACCGTTCAAGGTCCAGTTCGTCCCGGTCTCGCATTCGATCCCCGAAAGCTCGGCCCTGGTGATCGACACGCCGGCGGGGCGCATCTTCCATTCCGCCGACTTCAAGATCGACCACAACCCGGTGGTGGGCGAGGCCTGGGATGACGCGCGCATCGCCGATATCGTCGCCGAGCGGCCCGTGAAGGTGATGACCTGCGATTCCACCAACGTCTTCTCGACGCATCAGGGACGGTCCGAAAGCAGCCTTGGCCCTGCTTTGACCGACCTTATCCGGGGCGCGAGCGGGATGGTCGTTGCCACCACCTTCGGCTCGAACGTCGCCCGGCTGAAGACCCTTGCTGAGGCCGCGCGCGGCGCCGACCGCACGATCTGTGTTCTCGGCCGGTCGATGAAACGGATGCTCACGGCCGCCGAAGAGGCCGAGGTCCTGTCCGGCTTTCCGAAAACCGTCACGCCGGAAGAGGCGCTGGAGGTGCCGCGCCGGAACCTGATGCTCCTCGTCACCGGCAGCCAGGGCGAACGGCGCGCGGCGGCGGCACAGCTGAGCCGCGGCAAGTACCTCGGGATCGAATTGAAAGAGGGCGATACCTTCCTCTTCTCCTCGAAGACCATTCCGGGCAACGAGCGTGACGTCCTGCGGGTCTGGAACGCCTTTTCGGAAAAGGGTGTGCAGGTCATCGACGACCAGGGCGGCAAGTACCATGTCTCGGGCCACGCAAACCGCCCGGACCTGGAACATGTCCACCGGCTGATCCTGCCGGACATGCTGGTGCCGATGCATGGCGAACACCGTCACCTGACCGAACATGTCCGCATCGCGACCGAAGCCGGGATCGCGGCCGCCGTGGCGCCGAACGGGACGATGCTGGACCTTACGGGCGACGTTCCCGAGGTCGCGGAATATGTCGAGACGGGGCGACTTTACCTAGACGGGACGGCGCTGATCGGTGCCCTCGACGGGGTGGTGCGGGACCGCATCCGGATGGCGCTGAACGGCCATGTGCTGGTGACCGTGATCCTCGACGAATCCGACACACCGATGGGCGAACCCTGGGTCGAGCTTATGGGCCTGCCGCCCACCGGTCGTGGCGGGCGCCCCCTGGGCGAGACGATGGAGGCCGACCTTGCCGAGTTCGCCGACCGCGCCGGCCGCAAGCTTCTGAAGGATGACACCAAGCTTGAGGAAGAAGTCCGCAAGCTCGTGCGCCAGGTTGCGATGGAAGAGATCGGCAAGAAGCCCGAGGTCACCGTGGTCGTCAGCCGTCTCGTGGCCGAATAGCCCCTGCGACCCGCTCGTCGTCGACTTCGTCACTCCTCGCCGGCGCAAGGCCGACGAGAAGACGAAGGCGCACGAGGAGGCGGGTCAGCCTTCGGTACCGGTTGCGGCTTCCTCGACCTCTTCGGTCGGGGCCTGGGTCAGGGCGAAGCTGCGCAGGATGAAATCCGGCACATGGTCGCCCATGCCAACGACGGCGGGGCCAAGGTCGCGGTCACGGCGATGGTCGCGGCGGTCATCTCGGGGATCACGACGTTCCCCGCGGGACTCCGTCCTTTGCTCGGGGCGGGGTTCGCGGCGGTCGCGGCGGTCCCCCCGACGCTCTTCGCGGCGCTCTTCGCGCATCGGCTCGACCGTCTCGGCGACTGGCTCAACCACGGACGCTACGACGATCGGCTCCATCGGGGCCACTTCGTCATGCGCCTTCACCGGACGTTCCCGGTCACGGCCCCGCCCGCCACGGTCGCGGTCACGGCCCTTGCGCTCTTCGCGCGGACGCTCCGGACGGCCATCATCCTCGCTGGGCGCGAAGCCTTCCGGCAGGGCACCACGCGGAATCTCGGCCTTGATCAGGCTTTCGATCGCCTTGAGATACTTGTCGTCCGAAGGCACCGCGATAGTGAAGGCCTTGCCCAGCCGCCCCGCCCGCCCGGTGCGGCCGATGCGGTGGACGTAGTCTTCGGGGTGCGAGGGCACGTCGAAGTTGAAGACATGGCTCACCGCCGGGATATCAAGGCCGCGCGCCGCCACATCCGAGGCGACCAGAAGGTGCAGCGTCCCGTCGCGGAAGGCGTCCAGCGTCTTCATCCGTTCGGACTGCGCAAGGTCGCCATGGATCGGCGCCGCATTGAACCCGTGCGATTTCAGCGACTTCGCCACCACATCCACATCCATCTTGCGGTTGCAGAAGATGATTGCGTTGGTGCAGGCCTCGCCTTCCGCCTTGATCAGCGCGCGCAGAACGGCGCGCTTGTCGCCGAAGCTGCGGTCCTTCCGCGCCGGCTTCACCTCGATCAGACTTTGCGTGATCGTGGTCGAGGTCGTCGCCTGCCGGGCCACTTCGATCTTTGCGGGGTTCGTGAGGAACGTGTTGGTGATCCGCTCGATCTCGGGCGCCATGGTGGCGCTGTAGAACATCGTCTGGCGGGTGAAGGGCGTCAGCTGGAAGATCCGCTCGATGTCCGGGATGAAGCCCATGTCGAGCATCCGGTCAGCCTCATCGACCACCATGATCTGCACACCGGTGAGGAGGAGTTTGCCACGCTCGAAATGGTCCAGAAGCCGGCCGGGGGTAGCGATCAGCACGTCGACACCACGGTCGATCAGCTTGTCCTGTTCGCCGAAGGCCACGCCCCCGATGAGAAGCGCCTTCGTCAGCTTCGTGTGCTTGGCATAGACATCGAAGTTCTCGGCCACCTGGGCGGCAAGCTCGCGAGTCGGCGCCAGCACGAGGGAGCGCGGCATCCGGGCGCGGGCACGGCCCTGGCCCAGAAGCGTGATCATCGGCAGCGTGAAGCTTGCCGTCTTGCCGGTGCCGGTCTGGGCGATACCCAGGACGTCGCGGCCTTTCAGCGCTTCGGGGATGGCCTGGGCCTGGATCGGGGTCGGGGTTTCGTAGCCGGCTTCGGTGACGGCTTGCAGCACGCGCGGGTCCAGCGCGAGGTCGGAAAATTTGGTCATAAGCGTCCTATGGATGCGGTATCGGACCGCATGAATGATGGGACGCAAGTTTCCGGGCGCCCCGGCGTCTCGGCCCGTTTGGCCGCGCGTCGCGCATAACAGAAAAAGGGTCCGTGGGTCAAGGCGGGGCAAGAAAACCTTGCCGGATGGCCCGATCAGGCGCATGCTGCCCCTCATTTGAACGACCCATTTTTCAGGATGACTCATTATGCAACGAATGCTTGCAGGCGTTGGCCTGCTTACGCTCCTGGCCGGCAGCGCCCATTCCGACACCTGTACCCGGGCACCATGCCCTCATATCGTCCAGATCGCTGCGCTGGCTGAAGACAAGTCCTATGGCCTTCTGCTCCGCGCGCCCGAGGAAGGGTGCCGCCGGGTGCGCTACCGGATCGAGACGACGGGGGAGGTCCTTCTGGGACAGAGCCCGGCCCTTGCCGCGGGTGAAGTGGCGGTGGTGCGGATCGGCAGGGGGTTTCACCCCGGGACGTCTGACATTGTCGTCACCTCGGAAGGGTGCACGAAGGCGCCCGGCCTGATGCGTCTGGTCACCTTGCACAAGGCCTCGCCGGACCACGGCTGGCGCGCCGCGCCGATACTGGCCCCCGAACCCCCGACGCTTCACGCATCGGTGGACCTCAGACCATCATCTCCTTGGTCGCCGTAAGGCGGACGCCCGGATAGTCGCGGACCACGCGGTCGATGTCCCATTGCAGGCGGGTAAGGAACACAAGGTCCCCGTCGCTGTCATGGGCGATGTGGCCCTTGTTGACGTTGACCAGCTTTTCGATCTCGGCCTTGTCGCCGGAAATCCAGCGGGCGCTGGTGAAGTTCGACCCTTCGAAGCGGACGGGCAGGGCATATTCCTGCTCGATCCGGCTGGCCAGCACATCGAACTGCAGGGCACCGACGACGCCGACGATATAGCCCGAGCCGATCATCGGCTTGAACACCTTGGCGGCCCCTTCCTCGGCGAACTGCATCAGCGCCTTTTCCAGGTGCTTGGCCTTCATCGGGTCCATTGCCCGGATCGACTGGAGGAGTTCCGGCGCAAAGCTCGGGATGCCGGTAAAGCGCAGCGTCTCACCTTCCGTCAGCGCGTCGCCGATGCGCAGTTGCCCATGGTTCGGGATGCCGATGATGTCGCCAGCCCAGGCTTCCTCGGCAAGCTCGCGGTCGGCGGCAAGAAAGAGGACCGGGTTGGTGATCGACATCGGCTTTTTCGAACGCACATGGTGCAGCTTCATGCCACGTTCGAAATGGCCCGAGGCGAGGCGGACAAAGGCCACCCTGTCACGGTGCTTGGGGTCCATGTTGGCCTGGACCTTGAAGACAAAGCCGGTGACCGCCGGCTCCGAGGGATCGATCTGCCGTTCGGCAGCCTTCTGCGGTTCCGGCTCTGGCCCGTATTCGCCGATGCCGTCCATCAGTTCCTTCACCCCGAACGAATTGATGGCCGACCCGAACCAGATCGGTGTCATCGAGCCGTTCAGGAACGCCGCGCGATCAAAGGCGGGCAGCAGCTCCCGCGCCATTTCCAACTCTTCGTGGAACTTCGTAAGCAACTCCGCCGGGATATGCTCGGCCAGCTTGGGGTCGTCGACGCCGTCGATCTTGATCGATTCCGCCACCTTGTTGCGGTCGGCGCGGTCCATGATCTCCAGCCGGTCATGCAGCAGGTCATAGGCCCCGATGAACTCGCGCCCCATGCCGATGGGCCAGCTTGCCGGCGTCACGTCGATCGCCAGGTTTTCCTGGATCTCGTCAATGATGGCAAAGGTGTCGCGGCTTTCCCGGTCCATCTTGTTGCAGAAGGTCAGGATCGGCAGGTCGCGCAACCGGCAGACCTCGAAGAGCTTCCGCGTCTGGGACTCCACGCCCTTCGCCCCGTCGATCACCATGATCGCGGCGTCGACGGCGGTCAGCGTGCGGTAGGTGTCTTCGGAAAAGTCGCTGTGGCCGGGGGTGTCGACCAGGTTGAAGCGGTAGGTCCGGTAGTCGAAGGACATGGCCGAGGCCGAGACGGAAATCCCCCGCTCCTGCTCCAGCTTCATGAAGTCCGACCGCGTCCGCCGCGCATCGCCCTTGGCGCGGACCTGGCCCGCCATCTGGATCGCGCCGCCGAACAGCAGGAACTTTTCGGTCAGCGTGGTTTTCCCGGCGTCCGGGTGCGAGATGATCGCAAAGGTCCGGCGACGGGCGATTTCTGGCGGAAGGGGCGCACGATTTGTCATGGGGCGTCTATAGGGTGGCCGCGCGCGCACCGCAACAGAAGCGGGCTTGCACGACTCGTTTCGGTGGCGCAGGATGAGAACATAAATGGAACATTGGAGGATGTCATGACCCTGAACGAGATAGCGAACGAACTGGTCGCCGGCTGCCGCGAAGGCCGCGAGAAGGCCAACCTCAAGACGCTCTATGCCCCCGACGCCGTGTCGGTCGAGGCGATGGACATGGGCGAAGGCACCACGGTCACCGGGGTCGATGCGATCCTCGGCAAGCACGCGTGGTGGGAATCCGCTTTCGAGTTCCACGGCGGCAGCATCGAGGGGCCCTTCGTACATGGAGACGACCGCTTTGCCGTGATCTTCGGGATGGACACCACCGACAAGGCGACCGGCCAGCGCAGCCAGGGCCGCGAAGTCGCGGTCTACCATGTGAAGGACGGAAAGATCGTGCGGGAAGAGTTCTTCTACTCGGTCTGACGCGGGGCTCTGGCGTCTTTCCGGCCCTGCCGCTAGCCTGACTCTTCGAGGATGGGGGGTCAGGCGATGGATCTTGGGATCAGGGGGAAGCGGGCGCTCGTCTGTGCCTCGTCGAAAGGGCTTGGGCGAGGCTGCGCCGAGGCGCTGGCCGAGGCGGGCGTGGACCTGGTGATGAACGCCCGTGGGGCGGAAGCCCTGGAGGCGGCGGCTTCCGATATTCGCCAGCGTTTCCAGGTAGATGTGGTCACCGTTGCCAGGGACATCACGACCGAGGCCGGCCGCGCGGCGGTGCTGGCGCATGGGCCGTTCGACATCCTGGTGACCAATGCCGGCGGCCCGCCGCCCGGCCTTTGGTCCGATTGGGGGCGTGAGGATTTCCTCAAGGCGCTTGACGCCAACATGCTCACCCCGATCGCGCTGATGCAGGCGGTCCTGCCGGGGATGATGGACCGGGGCTGGGGGCGGGTGGTCAACATCACCTCCGTCTCGGTCAAGGCGCCCATCGCGACGCTGGGCCTGTCGAACTCCGCCCGCGCCGGGCTGACCGGATTTGTCGCCGGGACGGCGCGGCAGGTGGCCGGAAAAGGCATCACGATCAACAACTTGCTGCCCGGCATCCATGCAACCGACCGCGCCATTGCCCTTGATGGCGCGGTGGTCAAAGCGCGGGGGATCAGCCTTGAACAGGTCATCGCCGAACGCAGCGCCACCATCCCCGCCGGCCGCTACGGCACGGCGGCCGAGTTCGGGGCGACCTGCGCCTTCCTCTGCTCGCAGCATGCGGGGTTTATCGTGGGGCAGAACATCCTTCTGGACGGTGGCGCGACCAACACCACGCTTTGATCGCGGACGGGGACCTTGCCGGGGGCGGGGCGGCCTGATACCTCAAGCCTGACGAAATCAGTAGTGTTTCATGCCCGACGCGCCAGTTCGCCTTGAAGTTCAACACCTTGGCCGCAGTTTCGGCGGGCGGGCGGTGGTTGACGACGTCTCGCTTTCGGTGGCGGCGGGGCAGGTGACCTGTCTGCTGGGCCCCTCGGGCTGCGGGAAATCCACGACGCTCCGCATGATCGCCGGGGTTGACCGCGCCGACCGGGGCGAGGTTCGGATCGACGGACGGCTTGTCGAAGGGCAGGGCGTTTCGGTCCCGTCCGAGGCGCGGTCGGTTGGGCTGATGTTCCAGGATTTCGCGCTTTTCCCGCATCTTACGGTGGCGGAAAACGTGGGGTTCGGGCTGCGCACCGACAAGGCCGAGAAAGCCCGGCGTGTCGGGGAACTACTTGAAAAAGTGGGGCTTTCCGGCTTTGGCCCAAAGTATCCGCACCAGCTTTCGGGGGGCGAACAGCAGCGCGTGGCGCTGGCGCGCGCGCTGGCGCCGCGACCGCGCGTGATGCTGATGGATGAACCCTTCTCGGGCCTCGACAACCGCCTGCGCGACGGCATCCGCGACCAGACGCTGGAGCTTCTGAAGGACTCCGGGACGGCGGTCCTTCTGGTCACACATGAGCCGGACGAGGCGATGCGGATGGCCGACGAGATCGCGCTGATGCGGGCTGGTCGGATCGTGCAGAAGGGCGCGCCCTACAACGTCTACAACGCCCCCGTGGACAAGGCGGCGGCGGCTTTCTTCAGTGATATCAACGTGATCCGGGGCGTATCGAAAGGCGCGCTGACCGAAACGCCCTTTGGCGCGTTCCTGACGCCCGGCCATGCCGATGGCGCGAAGGTCGAGATCGTGATCCGTCCCCAGCACCTGAGGATCGACTTTGACCGGGGCGGCCGGGGCCCTAATCCGACCCCGGAAGAGGGCGTTCCGGCGCGGGGAACGGTGGTGCGAAGCCGGTATCTGGGGCGGGAGAGCCTGGTCGACTTTGCGATGGACTTCGAAGGCGCGAAACTGACGGCAAGCGTGCCGGGGGTGTTCCTGCCGAAACCGGGGACGGTGCTTTGGCTGATGATCCGGCGGGATCGGTGCTTTGTCTTCGGGGTCTAGGAAGCGATCCGGGCGCAGGACACCAAGCTACTGAGAACGCAGGCTTAATCCCCAGGTTTTCGGATCTGGCGGCGGTCTTGCCCGCGTCTTCCTTCTGTCTTCCTTGTGTCTCTACGCGCGGGGCCTTCGTGCACCGTTAACCAAGGCTGCCCGATCCGGCCTGTAGCCGCCAGTCGGCCAGCGTCTTTCCCGGTTCTTCGGCAAAGATCTGCCCGGTCAAGGTCAGGCTTTCGATCCGGTCGACGCGAAAGCTGCGAAAGTCGCCCCGCGTCTCGCACCAGCTTGCCAGTGTCCAGACCCGGCCCCAGAATTCCAGCACCAGCGGGCGGACCGGGCGGTCCGACCGGCCGCCCGCGCCGTCGACATAGGCAATCACCACCCGTTCGTGCAGCCGGATCGCGCGGCGGAGCGCCGGAAGGTGGCGGGCGGCGGCAAGCGCCTCATCCCCCGGGAAGACCCAGGATTCCTGACCGATGTCATCGGTCAGGCCGGCCGGTAGCACTGCGGCGATCTTGCCCCGAAGGCTTTCTGCTGCCCGCGAGAGCGAGGGGTCGGCGCCGTGGGTCACCAATTGGAGGCCGAGCGTCAGGGCCTGCACCTCGTCCGGCGTCAGGGTCAGGGGCGGCAAGGTGATCGGCTCACGCAGGATGTAGCCGACGCCACGCTCGCCCTCGACCGGGAGACCTGAGGCGATAAGGGTCGCCATGTCGCGCCAAAGCGTGCGGGTCGACACCTCCAACCGCTCGGCCATGTCGCGGGCGGTGTGAAGCCGCCCGTCGCGCAGGATCTGGATGAGGTCGAAGAGGCGGTCGGTGCGGCGCATGGGCGAAGGGTGGCGGGGGGACGGGCCTCGGTCAATCCATCCGCCAGAGGATGGTGTCGTGGCGCATCTGCATGGAGGTGGGGTCGATCAGTGCGACGTAGGGGCCGAAGGCGGGGTCTGCCATCATTGCCTCGGCCGCGGCCATCGCCTGCGGCAGCGAGGCCCAGGTGACATGGTCGGTCCATGTGCCGTCCCCGGCGCGGGTCAGCTGGCGGGAAAGGAAGCCGGGCTGGCGACGCAGTGGCGCCTCGGTCGCGCGGGCGGCGGCGAGGAAGGCCGCGTCGGTCGTGCCGGGGGTCAGGCGGAAGCTGACAACCTCGAGCACCGTGTCGGCACCGCCGGCGCCCGCAAGGTCGGCGGGCAGGGCGCAGAGGGTGAACATGAGGGCGTGAAGGATGCGCATCGGTCTCTCCATCAGTTGCGATGGGACGGGTATGGCAGGGGGCAACTGACAGGGTCTGTCAGCAATGAACGGGGTTGGACCAAATTCCTTGAGGAAGTAATTTGGCAAAATCCTTGCTTAAGGATTTTGGTCCCCGTTACACCTCCGCCTCGATCCCGGATTGGGGCAGAAGGGTCGCCACCTTGTAGAGCAGGCTTCTCGCCGCCCTTGCGCGCGGGTTGCCATCCTGCCCGACATGCCGCAGCCCTTCGACCAGCGCCTCGAGTTCCTCGGGCGTCAGCATCGTCGGTGGCAGCATCAGGGGTGAGCGGAGGAGATAGCCAAGCCCGCGTTCGCCCGAAATCGGAAGCCCGGAGGCGGCCAGCATCTCCATGTCGCGCCAGATCGTGCGGGTCGAAACGCCGAGTCGCGCCGCCAGTTCCGAGGCGGTGTGGAGCCGGCCGTCGCGGAGGGCCTGGACGATGTCGTAAAGGCGGGCGTCGCGTTTCATCGGGGATTCCGGGGCGGACGGGGGACTTACTGACAAAATACTGTCAGTTGACCGCAAATGCCAAGCGGCTTCGCTCTTGGAAGGGCGGTCCCGGTGATCCTAATACGGGGTCAGTTCAGGAATGCAGGTCCCGGTCGGGGCCGGAATCGGAGGATTTTCCAATGTTCAACAACATCGGTCTGCCCGGGCTTCTGCTGATCGCGGTGGTGGTTCTGGTCCTGTTCGGCCGGGGCAAGGTCAGCGCGCTGATGGGCGAGGTCGGCAAGGGCATTACCGCCTTCAAGAAGGGCGTGAATGACGGTGCTGCCGAGATCGAGGCGCAGAAGGCGGATGCGGCGAAGGACGTGACCCCCGCCGAGAAGGACAAGGTCTGAGGCCTGAAGGAAACCGGGAATGGATCTCAGCTGGTCCGAGCTTCTGGTCGTCGGGATCGTGGCGCTGATCGTGATCGGCCCGAAGGACCTGCCCGGAATGTTCCGCGAGCTTGGCCGGTTCACCGCCAAGGTCCGGTCCATGGGGCGCGAGTTCAGCCGCGCGATGGAACAGGCCGCGAAGGAAAGCGGCGTGAAGGACGTGGCCGATGACCTGCGCAAGGTGTCGAACCCCAAGTCGATGGGGCTGGATGCCGTGCGCTCGGCTGCCGACAAGTTCGAGAAATGGGATCCCTTGAAGCCCGCGACCGCCGGGGCCAAGCCTGCCGCGGCCCCGATGACACCGCCGCCGATGCCGGCTGCTGCAGTGGCTTCCGCCCCGGCTGCCGCCCCGGCTGCCGTCGGCCCGGCGACCGCCGCGCTGAAGGAGAAGGTTTCGGCGGACAAGGCCGCCTCGGCCGAGAAGGTTGCGGCGATCCGTGCGGCGCAGGCACCGGCGCCGGAACCGGTGGCGGCGGCGGAAGCGCCGGCGGCCAGGCCGCGCGGGCGGGTGCGCAAGAAGGCCGAGCCGGGCACGGGTGACGCGACATGAGCACCAAGGACGAGATCGAGGACAGCTCGGCCCCCCTGATCGAGCATCTGATCGAGCTTCGCAACCGGATCATCTGGTCGGTCGCGGCTTTCCTCGTCGCGATGATCCTGTGCTTCATCGTGGCCGAGCCGATCCTGGATTTCATGCTGACGCCGATCGAGCAGTCGATGCGGGCGCTGGGCGACCCGAATCCGGTCATGCAGTACACGGCACCGCAGGAGTACTTCTTCACCTTGGTGCATATCTCGGTCGTAGCCGGGCTGATGGTCAGCTTTCCGGTAATTGCCTACCAGATGTGGCGCTTCGTGGCGCCCGGGCTTTACCGCAGCGAAAAGCAGGCGTTCCTGCCGTTCCTGATCGCCTCGCCGGTCCTGTTCCTGATCGGGGCGGCGTTTGCGCATTATGTGGTCACGCCGATCGCGATGACCTTCTTCCTGGGCTTTGCGGATGCGTTTTCCGTGGTGACGGCGCTTATCCCGGGCCTCGCCGATGGCGCGGTGGTCGAAACGACGGCTCCGGTGGCCGACACCGGGATCGACATCGTCTTCCAGGGCAAGGTGAACGAGACGCTGGACATCAGCCTGAAGCTGATCCTGGCTTTCGGCCTCTGCTTCCAGCTTCCTGTCCTCCTGACGTTGATGGGCAAGGCGGGGCTGGCGACATCGGCCGGACTGGCGAACATGCGGCGCTATGCCATCGTGGTCATCCTTATCGTCGCCGCCGTGGTCACCCCACCCGACGTGATGAGCCAGCTGATCCTCTTCTTCGCGGTCTATCCCCTCTATGAGGTGTCGATCTTCCTGATCAGGCGCATCGAAAAGCGGCGTGAGGCGGAGCTTCGGGCGCAGGGCCTGTGGGATGACGAGACCGACAGCCCGGCCGGCGACGGGACGGAGACCAAGGCTTGAGCGACGCGTTGGAGCGGATCGCGGCGGCGCTGGAGCGGCTGGCACCGGCCCCGTTGCCGGCCCCGGATTTCAGCGCCGAGGCCTTTGCCTGGCACGCGAGGTCAGAGGGGGGGCCCGACCGGCTGGAACCCGTGGCGCGGGTTTCCCGGGTGGACATCGGCCTCCTGATCGGGGTCGACCGGTCGCGCGACACGCTTCTGGAAAACACCCGGCATTTCGCCGCCGGGCTGCCCGCCAACAACGCGCTTCTCTGGGGCGCGCGGGGGATGGGGAAGTCAAGCCTCGTCAAGGCGGTCCATGCCCAGGTCCGGGCCGAAGGGCATGACCTGAAGATCGTGGAGCTTTCCCGCGAGGACCTGCCGAGCGTCCAGCGTCTTCTGTCGCATCTGCGGGCCGCGCCGCACCGGTTCCTTCTTTTCTGCGACGACCTGTCGTTCAGCCATGACGACCAGCATTACAAAAGCCTGAAGGCGGTGCTGGACGGCGGGATCGAGGGGCGGCCGGAGAATGTGCTGTTCTACGCCACCTCCAACCGCCGCCACCTGATGCCGCGCGACATGATCGAGAACGAACGGTCGACCGCGATCAACCCAGGCGAGGCGGTGGAGGAGAAGGTGTCGCTCTCGGACCGCTTCGGCCTCTGGCTCGGGTTCCATCCCTGCGGTCAGGACGATTACCTCGCCATGATCCGGGCCTATTGCGCGGCCTACGCGGTCACCGTGCCGGAGGAACGCCTTCTGGCCGAGGCGATCGAATGGCAGGCGACGCGCGGGGCGCGGTCGGGGCGGGTGGCCTGGCAGTTCTTCTGTGATCTTGCCGCCCGCGAAGGGGTGCGGATCGGGGTCTGAGCCCACGCGGCGCTTGCGATTCCGGCTGCCTGGCCCTATCTGGCGACGGACCATGTTATCCGAGATCCTTGTCATCCTTGCACTGATCGTGCTGAACGGCGTGCTGGCCATGTCCGAACTGGCCATCGTCAGCGCAAGGCCCGGGCGGCTGAAACCGCTGGAAGGCAAGAGCCGGGGCGCGCGGCTGGCCCTCCGCTTAGGCGAGGACCCGGGGCGGTTCCTCTCGACCGTGCAGATCGGGATCACGGCGGTCGGCATCCTGTCGGGTGCCCTTTCGGGTGCGACGCTGGGCGAGCGTCTGGAAGACTGGCTTCTCTTGCAGGGTGTGGCGCCGGACTGGGCCACGACGCTGGGCGTGGGCGGGGTGGTCATCGCGATTACCTATGTCAGCCTGATCATCGGCGAGCTGGTGCCAAAGCAGATCGCGCTTCGGAATGCCGAAGGCATCGCGATCCGCATGGCCCCGGCGATGACGCTTCTGTCCGTGGTCGCCGCCCCGCTGGTCTGGTTCCTCGACCGGTCGGGCAGGGTTGTCCTGTGGCTTCTCGGGCAAAGGGGCGACAGCCAGAATCGGGTGACCGAGGAAGAGGTCCACGTCCTTCTGGCCGAGGCGCATGAAGGCGGGGTCCTGGAAACCGAGGAACGCGAGATGATCTCGGGCGTGATGCGGCTTTCGGACCGCACCGCGCGGGCGTTGATGACCCCCCGGCACGAGATCGACATGCTGCCCCTCGATGCGACAGGCACCGAGGCGATGGCCTCCCTGCGCCGGGTCGCGCGGGCGCGGATGCCGGTCGCGAATGCCGAGGGTGACGTGGTCGGGATCGTGCTTTTGTCCGAGGCATTCCAGGTCGTCTCGCGGCGCGAGGCCTTGGACATCAAGGCCTTGGTTCGGGAAATCCCCGTGGTGTCGGACCGGGCCGAGGCGCTGGACGTTCTGGAGATCCTGCACAAGTCCGAACATCATATCGCGCTCGTCTATGACGAATACGGGCATTTCGAGGGGATCATCACCTCGGGCGACATTCTGGGCGCGATCACCGGATCGGTCGCGTCAAGCGAGGCGGATGAACCGGCGATGGTGACGCGGGATGATGGCAGCTTCCTCGTCGCTGGATGGATGCCGGTGGACGAATTCTGCGACCGCCTTGGCCTGCCGCGCGAGATGGCCGGGGAGTATGACACCGTTGCCGGGCTGATCCTGCACCAGCTGGGCCAGATCCCCGAGCTTGGCGCTGCCTTCACCGCCGAGGGCTACCGTTTCGAGGTGATCGACCTTGACGGGCGGCGGATCGACAAGGTGCTGGTGTCGGAAGCCCATTGAGGCCGATTTCTTCGAAGAAATCGCTCCGGACCCTTTGAAGGGTCCGAACCGGAGTTTTCGAAAACTCCGGCTTACGACGGGTTATTGCAGGTAGGTCATCGGGTCCAGGCTGTCGACGCCCCTGCGGACCTCGAAATGCAGGAAGGCCGGATCGCCCTGGCGCACCGCGCCGATGGCCTGCCCGCGCGAGACGGTGTCGCCCTTCTTGACCTTCAGCGCGTCAAGCCCGGCGTAGACCGTGAGAAGGCCGCCGTCATGGCGGATCACCACGATCGGAACCTGGTCGGTGTCCTTCGTCACGGCGGCGACGGTGCCGGAGGCGGCGGCCTTGACCGGGGTCCCGGCCGGGGCGGCGATGTCGATGCCCTGGTTCGTCTTCCGGTCATAACCGCGGATGATCTTGCCCTGCACCGGCATGGCGAAGGCCGAGGCCGAGGCTGCCGTGGCGGCCTCGCCCAGTTCGGGCGAGGGCGGCGCGGCCTTCGCCGCTTCGCTGGCGGTGGGAATGTCTTCGTCGGGCAGAGGCTTGGCGGCCGAGGGCGGCTCGGGCGTCGGCGAGCCGGTGCCGGGCGGGGTCGGCACGGGCTCGGGGTCCGGCGCGGCGGCCGTCGCGATCGGGATGATCAGGGTCTGGCCTTCGCGCACCGCGAGGTCGGGGCCAAGCTGGTTCCAGTCGGCCAGCGCCTTGGCCGAGACATTGTAGGCCCGCGCGATGGTAAAGGCGGTTTCGCCGCGGGCGACCCGGTGGGTCAGCGGCTGGCCCGAGGCAGGCTGCGCGCTGACAGGGGCGGGCGCGGTGGTTCCGACTTCATCCAGTGCCGTCGTGGCTATGGCGGCCACGTCGACCGAGCCGGGGGTGCCGGCCAGAGCGGGCTGCGGGGCGGCAGAGACGCGGCTGGGCAGGAGGAGAAGCTCGCCTTCGCGCAGGGGGTCGGTCGGGCGGACGGCGTTCTTCTGGGCCAGCTGGTCGGCATTGACGCCAAGCCGGCTTGCCATGGTGCTGACGGTTTCACCCCGGCGGGCGGCGGCCATCTGGTAGTCCGGGTAGGAGATGATGCCGTTGGCATCGGCTGTAGGGGCCGGGGCCGTCGCCTGCCGGGCGGCGGCCGTCGTGTCGCCGCCGCCGGCGCGCAGGTCCCAGTCAAGTTCGTTGGTATTGACGCAGGCGGTCAGGGCAAGGGCACTTGCGCCCATCACGAATGTGGTCCGGATCGTTCCGCCAAAGCTTTGCATAGGGTCCCGCCTCTTGCCGCCCTTGTCCGGGTTATCCCGGTTTCTGGTGCGCCATCCTACTCGGACCCAAGGCCTTCGACCAGTGGGACAAAGCGCACCGGGCGGAGTTCTTCGTAGTCAAATCCCTGTGTGGTGCGGGTGACCTTGATCAGGCTTTGCACCGCGTCGGACTGGCCGACCGGCAGGACCATGATCCCGCCGGGCTTCAGCTGGGCCAGAAGGGGCCCCGGCGGGTCCTCGGCGGCGGCGGTGACGAGGATCCGGTCGAAGGGACCCTGCTCGGGCAGGCCGTGGCTGCCGTCGGCGGTGAAGGCGGTGATGTTGGCGATATCGAGCTGGCGGAAAAGTTCGGTCGCCTCGCGCACCAGGCGGCGGTAGCGGTCGACGGTGTAGACCCGGCGGGCGAGCTGGGCGAGGATCGCCGCCTGGTAGCCGGACCCGGTGCCGACCTCGAGCACCGTGTCGCGCGGGTTGACATGAAGCGCCTGGGTCATCAGGCCGACGACCGAGGGCTGGCTGATCGTCTGGCCGCAGGCGATGGGCAGGGGCATGTCCTCATAGGCCTTGTCGGCGAAGATGCCACGCACGAAAAGCCCGCGGTCGACCTTTTCCATCGCGGTCAGGACCCGGGTGTCCGTCACCCCGCGGGACCGGAGCGCAAAGAGGAACCGCATCTTGCGTTCGGCAAGCTCTTCGGCAGAGCCCGGGTCCTCGGGGGTGTCGGTCATCCGAGCCGCGCCCCGAGATCGGCAAGCAAGTCATGCGCGGTCAGGTCGGCCCGCATCGGGGTGACCGAGATGAAGCCGTCAAGGTTCACCGCCGCGTCCGAGCCGGGCAGGGTGGGCGTGTGCTGCGGGCCGCCCTTGATCCAGAGGAAGCGGCGACCGGAGGGGGAGATATGGGGCTCGACGCTGAAGGCAGTATCGCGGCGGAAGCCCTGCGGGGCGACCTTCATGCCAAGGGTTTCGGCGCCGGAATGGGGCGGGAAGTTTACGTTGTAGAAGATGCGGTAGTCGTCCTGCGTCCAAAGCCCCCGCTCAAGCAGCCTCCGCACGACGCCTGCGCCATGCACCCGGGCGCTGTCGAAGGGATCGTCCAGCCGCGCATTGCCGGGTCCGAAGAACTGCGAGAGCGCAATCGCGGGCACGCCTTGCAGGGCCGCCTCCATCGCCCCGCCGATGGTGCCGGAGTAAAGCACGTTCTCGGCGGCGTTGTTGCCCCGGTTGACGCCGGAGAGGACGAGATCGGGCTTTGCGCCGTCCAGCACGTCATAGATCGCCGCCAGCACGCAGTCCGCCGGGCTGCCTTCGGCGGCGAAACGGCGGGGGCCAAGCTCGGCGATCATCATCGGGTGGGTGTAGCTGATGCAATGCCCGACGCCGGACTGCTCGAAAGCCGGGGCGACGGTCCAGACCTCGCCCTTCGGCCCGGCGATCTCGGCCGCGATCGCCGTCAGCACCTCCAGCCCCGGCGCGTTGATGCCGTCGTCATTGGTGATCAGGATGCGCATATCGGTCCCCGCTTGCCCGGTCCTGATTAGACGACCGGCAGGTGCCCTTCAAGGCGCGATCCCGCCCGGGCCTCAGGAAGGATTTACTTGCACTGGCCCGGATTGCCGGGTCAGATAGGTGAAACGGGGGCTTCATGACCAATACTGACGACCGACGACCCGAGGCAATCGAGGTCGCCGACCTGCACAAGTCCTTCGGCACGCACAAGGTGCTGAAGGGCGTCTCGCTGCGAGCCTGTGAGGGCGACGTGGTGGCGATCATCGGCGGGTCGGGCTCGGGCAAGTCCACCATGCTCCGCTGCATCAACTTTCTGGAAACGCCCACTTCGGGCAAGATCCGCATCGCGGGCGAAGAGGTGGAGATGCGCGCCGACGGCTCGCCCGCCGACCGCCGGCAGATCGAGCGGATCCGCCAGTCTCTTGGCATGGTGTTCCAGTCCTTCAACCTCTGGACCCACCGGACGGTGCTGGAGAACCTGATCGAGGTTCCGGTCCATGTGATGAAGACCCCGAAGGACGAGGCGATCGCCCGGGCGCGAAAGCTTCTGGCGCGGGTCGGGCTGGCCGAGAAAGAGGGCGCCTATCCTGCCTTCATGTCGGGCGGCCAGCAGCAGCGCGCGGCGATTGCCCGCGCGCTTTGCATGGAACCGAAGGCGATGCTTTTCGACGAGCCGACCTCGGCCCTTGACCCCGAGCTTGTGGGCGAGGTGCTGCAGGTCATCCGCGGCCTCGCCGATGAGGGGCGGACGATGATCCTTGTCACCCACGAGATGAAGTTCGCGCGCGAGGTCGCTTCCCAAGTCATCTACCTGCACAACGGCCAGATCGAAGAGCAAGGCCCGCCCGAGCAGTTGTTCGGTGCGCCGAAATCCGACCGTCTGAAACAGTTTCTCAAATCCGTCGCCTGAAAAGACGGAACAACCAGCAAGGAGACATACATGAAATTCAAGTCCCTGATCGCCGCAGCACTGCTTGCCGCAAGCCCGGCAGTTGCCGACGAAGTCAAGATCGGCATCGCCGCCGAGGCCTATCCGCCCTTCGCCAGCCCAGATGCCTCCGGCAACTGGGTCGGCTGGGAGATCGACTTCATCAACGCGATGTGTGCGGCGGGCGAGATGAACTGCGTCATCACCCCGGTGGCATGGGACGGGATCATCCCCTCGCTGACCTCGGGTCAGATCGATGTGATCATGGCCTCGATGTCGATCACCGAAGAGCGGATGCAGACCATCAACTTCTCGGACAAGTACTACAACACCCCGACCGTCGTGATCGGCACCAAGGGCGTCGAGATGGCCCCGACCGCCGAAGGGCTGGCGGGCAAGATCATCGGCGTGCAGGCCTCGACCGTCCATGCCGACTATGTCGAGAAATACTTCGCGCCGACGGCGGCGGAAGTGAAGATCTACCAGACCCAGGACGAGGCGAACCAGGACCTGGCCGCCGGGCGGATCGACGCGGTGCAGGCTGACAGCATCGCCATGGATGCTTTCCTTGCCTCCGAGGCCGGTCAGGCCTGCTGCGAGCTGAAAGGGGCCGTGGCCGATGACCCGGCGATCTTGGGCAAGGGCGTCGGCGCGGGCGTGCGGAAGGAAGACACCGAGCTTCTGGCCAAGATCAACGCGGCCATCGCCAAGGTCATCGCCGACGGCACCTATGACACGATCACCGCGAAGTACTTCGCCTCGTCGATCTACGGCAGCTGATCGGCAGATGTCCGGGGGAAAGCCCGCGGCACGGCAGGAGTTTCCCTCTCTCCCCGGGGGAGAGGGTCAGGCTGAGGGGGTCTCCCCCGGCGAACTCGCTGACCGGGCGCCCACCGCCCCCATCCCCTCCCCACGCGGGGGAGGGGAAACACCCAGCTACTGGCACCAGTGCCACGGCCATATCTGGGGAAGCGCATGATCGCGGCCAGCCTGATGACCTCGACGCTCGATCTTCTCGCCTGGGCCCCGCCCGGCTGGGGGGCGACGCTGGCCGAAGGGCTGCTGAAGTCGATCCTGATCGCGCTTGGCGCTTTCGGCCTGGGCCTTCTGATCGGCATCTGCGGAGCCTATGGCAAGCTTTACGGCGGGCCGGTCACCCGTGACCTTCTGGGCATCTACACCACCATCGTGCGGGCGGTGCCGGAACTGATCCTGATCCTGATCCTTTATTTCGCCTTCACCTCGTCGATCAACAACCTCCTCCTCGCCTGGGGGTTTGAACGGATCCAGATCTCGGGCTTTGCCGCAGGGATCGCCGTGCTTGGCGTGGTGCAGGGGGCCTATGCGACGGAAATTCTGCGCGGCGCGATCCTGTCCGTCCCGCCCGGCCAGATCGAGGCGGCGCGGGCGATGGGGATGCCGCCCCTGACGCTGGCCTGGCGGGTGACCTTCCCGCAGATGCTGGCGGCGGCGATCCCGGGGCTGGCGAACCTGTGGCTGATCGCAACCAAGGACACGGCCCTCCTGGCCGTCGTGGGCTATGCCGAACTGACGCTCGTCACCCGGCAGGCGGCCTCGACCACCAAGGCTTTCTTCACCTTCTTCATGGCGGCGGGCATCCTTTACCTGATCGTGTCGATCCTCTCGACGTTGCTTTTCAACCGGATCGAAGCCTGGGCGCGGCGCGGGCAGGTCCGGCCGGAGGGGCGGTGATGCAGGGTTTCTGGGTTCCCCGCCGGATTGTCATGGCCGCAATCGCGGCCTTCATCGTCATATGGTGCGCAACCGAGCTGAACTGGACCTGGCTCGCCGATCCGAAGTATCAGGCGCTGATCCTGCAAGGCATCTGGACGACGACCTGGCTTCTGGTCGTGACCATGATCCTCGGGATGCTTCTGGCCATTCCCCTTGGCTTTGCGCAGGCGGCGGGGCCGTGGTGGCTGGCAAAGCCCGCAGCGGGGTTCTGCGGGCTGATCCGGGGCACGCCGCTTCTGTTGCAGCTCTGGCTTCTCTACTACGGGCTGGGGTCGCTTTTCCCTTCGATCCCGTGGATACGGCAATCCGACCTCTGGCCCATCCTGCGCCAGGCCTGGCCCTACGCGGTGCTGGCGCTGACCCTGTCGGTCGCGGGCTATTCGGGCGAGGTGATGCGTGGCGCCTTCAAGGGCGTTGCGCATGGCCAGTTGGAGGCGGCAAAGGCGATGGGGATGCCGCGTTTCACCATCTTCCGCCGGATCTGGCTGCCACAGGCCCTGCACCGCGTGCTGCCGACGCTGGGGGGCGAGACGGTGCTGACGCTGAAGGCGACGCCGCTGGTCGCGACGATCACGGTGGTCGACATCTACGCGGTCTCCTCGCGCGTGCGGCAGGATACGTTCATCGTCTACGAGCCGCTTCTGCTTCTTGCCGTGGTCTACATGGTGATCGCCGGGGTGATCGTGCTTCTCTTCCGGCGGCTTGAGGCGATGGTGCCGCAGAAGAGGGTCTAGGCCGCGATTCGCCTTCCGGGAGAGCGGTTTCTTCCAAAGCGAGTCAAAACGCCCCGATGCAGGCGATTGTTCTGCGGCTGGATGCAATCCACGAGAATGCCACGTTGCCGCTGCGTCATTTCCCGATTCAGCCATATTGCGCGCAACTTGCGCGGTAGTCTTGCCTGTAATGGAAAATCCAGAGGAGGTTCCGATGACTGCGTTCAACCTTCTGCGGTTCCTGTCGCGTCCGCAGCCCAAGACGGACGAGCCGCTGATGCACCGCCTGGAAGGGCTGCAAGGGCATCAGGAGGCCACGACGACGCCACCCGCGGTCCCGGTCTTCAGCGTGCCCCGCCGCCGCACGCTGGCCCGTGAGGGCCAGCCGTCCTGAGCGGGCGGCAGCAGGACCGCCTGTGGGCACAGGTTAACGCCGGGTAAATACCCACGAGCAAGTCGCTGATGCGTCAGGATATTTCTGATTTGACCACTGTGGTCACTGCCGCCCGGGCGGGCCTTTTCAGGCGTCGCGCCGGGCGATCCAGTCATGGTCCGGATCGTTCTGGAACCGCCATTTGCGGATCGGCCCGGCCATCACGTTCAGATAGTACATCTCGTAGCCATAGGGCGCCCCGCAGGGATGGTGGCCTTTCGGGACCAGGACGACATCGTGGTTCTTCACGGCCATCGTCTCGTCCAGCGACCCGTCCTCGGTATAGACCCGCTGGATGCCGAAGCCCTGCGCGGGGTTCAGGCGGTGGTAGTAGGTTTCCTCGAGGTAGGTCATGCGGGGGAAGTCATCCTCGTCATGCCGGTGGGAGGGGTAGCTCGACCAGTGCCCCGCGGGGGTGAAGACCTCAGTGACCAGAAGGCTGTCCGCGACCTCGCGCCCCTCCATCGCGATGTTGTTGACGTGGCGGGTGTTCGTCCCCTTGCCGCGCGGGGTGAGGGTGATGCCATCCGGCCCCAGCCGCTGCGCCGGGTGGCCGCCCTTGCCGGGGGCCTTGCAGACGCCGATCGTGCAGGGGGTGGTGGCGGTGGCCTGCCACTGGCTGCCGTTCGGGACGTAGAGGCAATGGGGCGGGGTCTTTTCGAAGACGTCCATCCGGTCGCCCATCAGCCCCCAGTCCTGCCCGGCGGCCTGGACGGTGGCCTTCCCCTCGACGATCACGAGGATCACCTCCTCGTCCCCCGTCGCCTCCGCGGCCACGTCGCCCGGTTCCAGCCGGTAGAGGGTGAAGCCGACATAACCCCAGCCGGCGGAGGCCGGGGTGATGTCATGCACCTTGCCGCGGGTGCCGGTGGGGTGGCGGAGGAGGTCGGGCATGGCGGGCCTCAGGCGGGGCGGGAGTGGTCGATCGTCAGGCCCGCCTTGGCGCAGACCTTCAGGATGTGGTCGTAGCCGAGCTTCGAGTATTCGTAGGGCGGGGCCTTGGCCGGGTCCTGTTCAGCCTCGACCACGATCCAGCCGGCGTAGTCCATCGCCTTGAGCTTGTCGGCAACGGCCTGAAAGTCGATGCAGCCATCGCCCGGCACGGTGAAGGCCCCGGCGATGACGGCATCGAGGAAGCTGCGGTTGTTCTTCCGCACATCCGCCACGACCTCGGGCCGGATGTCCTTGAAATGGACGTGGTGGACGCGGGAGGCCCAGGTGTTCAGGACCCGCATCACGTCGGCCCCGCCGAAGAGGAGGTGGCCGGTGTCGAAGAGAAGCTTCACCTCGGGCGTGGAGCCTTCCATCAGAGCGTTCACGTCGTCTTCGGATTCCATGAACGAGCCCATGTGGTGGTGGTAGGCGAGGGTCACACCCTGGTCGGCCATCCATTTCGCAAGCTCGGACAGCTTCGCGCCATAGGCCCGGACGTCGGCGGCGGCAAACTTCGGGCGGTTGTTGACCGGGACGGCGATGTTGCCCTGCACGGTGTTCGAGCATTCCGCATAGACGATGCAGGGGGCTTTCAGGGCCGCGAATTGCTCCACCTGCTGGCGGACGGCTTCGATCTCGGTCTTCACGTCGTTTGTGAGGAGATTGCCGGAACACCAGCCGCCACAAAGGAAAAGTCCGTTTGCGTTGAGATACGACCGCAGCCCTTCGGTGTCCGACGGCATCCGGCGGCCGCGTTCCACGCCGGTGTAGCCGATCTCGCGCGCCTCGGCCAAGGCCTGCTCCATCGTGTAGGCGGCGGTCAGGTCAGGCAGGTCGTCGTTCTGCCAGGAGATGGGGGAGATCCCGATCTTGATGCTCATTTGATCCTCAGTTCACAAGCCATTGGGCCTTGGCGCCCGCTTCATGTTCCTTGCGGGCCTCGAGCACCTCCTTGCGGGTGGAGACCTCGGGCACGCCGACCTCCCACCACGCGCCGCCGGCGCCGGTGCCGGGGCCGGGATCGCTGTCGATCACGATCACGGTGGGCAGGGTGGCCGCCCGGGACGATGCAAGGGCCGCCTCAAGCTCGGCGATCCCGCCGGCCTTGACCACGTTCGCCCCCATCGACCCGGCGTGGGCGACGAAGTCGATGTGGCTGGGGTTCACGTGGTGGCTGTCGTCGAGAAGGTTGTTGAACGGCGCCCCGCCAGTGTGCTTTTGCAGGCGGTTGATGCAGCCGTAGCCGCGGTTGTCGGTCAGGACCACGGTGAAGGGGACGCCCATCATCACGGCAGTCGCGAGCTCCGAGTTCGCCATCATGTAGGAGCCATCGCCGACCATGCAGATCACGTCGCGGTCAGGCTGGGCCATCTTGATGCCCAATGCCCCGGCGATCTCATATCCCATGCAGGAAAAGCCGTATTCCATGTGGTAGCCGCCCTCAGACCCGCGCCAGAGGGTGTGGAGGACGCCGGGCATCGAGCCTGCCGCGCCCATCACGATGGTCTTCGCAGTGGCGCTGCGGTTGACGGCGCCCACGACCTGCGCGTCCGAGGGGAGCTGGTTGCCGGTCGGGGCGGCGAAGAGGGCGTCGGTGGTGCGGAACCAGGCGTCACGGGCGGCGAAGTCGGGGTCGGCGAAACGGTGCTTGCCAAGGGCTGCAGAGAGGCGCTGAAGGCCGACCTTGGCGTCGGCGACCAGCGGCATCGCCCCGCGTTTCGTCGCGTCGTAGGATTGCACGTTCAACGAGATGATCTTGCGGCCGGGCTTCTTGAAGATGGTCCAGCTGCCGGTGGTGAAGTCCTGAAGCCGCGTGCCGACGGCGAGGATGACATCCGCCTCGGCCGCAAGCTTGTTGCCGCAGTCCGATCCGGTGACGCCGGGCGAGCCGAAGTTCAGCTTTTCCTCCCAGTCCACCGCGCCCTTTCCGGCCTGGGTTTCGATCAGGGGGATGTTGTGGCTGCGGGCGAAGTCGCGCAGCGTGGCATCGGCGCCGGAGTAAAGTACGCCGCCGCCTGCGACGATCAGCGGGTTCCTTGCTGCCTTGAGCGTGGCGACGGCGGCCTCCAGTTCCCGCTGGTCGGGTTCGGGGCGGCGGATGTGCCAGACCCTGGGCGTGAAGAATTCGACAGGGTAATCAAAGGCTTCGGCTTGCGTGTCCTGGCAGAAGGCGAGGCAGACCGGGCCGCAGGTGGCGGGGTCCGTCATCACCTGGAGCGCGCGGGGCAGGGCGGTCAGCACATGCTCGGGCCGGCTGATCCGGTCGAAGTAGCGCACCACGGGGCGGAAGCAGTCATTGGCCGAGACGATGCCATCGCCGAAATCCTCGACCTGTTGCAGGACGGGATCGGGCGCGCGGGAGGCGAAGACATCGCCGGGAATGAGGAGGACTGGCAGGCGGTTCACATGGGCAAGGGCGGCGGCGGTGACGAGGTTCGTCGCGCCCGGTCCGATTGAGGTGGTGACGGCCATGGCCTTCCCGCGGCGCGAGGCCTTGGCATAGGCGATGGCGGTATGGGCCATCGTCTGCTCGTTGTGCCCGCGCCAGGTGGGGAGCACGTCGCGGTGGGCGTGAAGCGCCTCGCCCAGGCCCGCGACGTTGCCGTGACCGAAGATCGCCCAGACGCCTTCGATGAAGCGCGAGCCGTCTTCGGCCTGTTGCAGGGACAGCCAGCGCACCAGGGCCTGGGCGGCGGTAAGGCGGATCGTGGTCATTTCTTCCCCTCCTCGCGCGCGGCATCCCATGTCTGGCTGATGCGCGCATAACGGTCTGACATCTGGGCGACGGCTTCGGCGTCGGTCATCCGGCCCTTGAGCCAGGCGCGGGCGGCGTCGCCAAAGATCGTGCGGCCGATGGCGAAGCCTTTCACCAAGGGCTGCCTGGCCGCAAGGGCCAGCGAACGGGCAAGGTCTTCTTCCCTGGCATCGAGGCCAAGGACGACGACGCCCCGGACATGGGGATCGTTCCGGGTGATGGCGGCGCAGGCCTTGTCCCAGGCGGCAGCGGTGGTGAAGGGTTCAAGCTTCCACCAGTCGGGGTAGACGCCAAGGTCGTAGAAGCGCTGGATCACCTGGGCCGAGGTATCGTCGATGACGGGGCCGACCTTGGAGGGGATGATCTCGAGCAGCATCTCAAGCCGGTTGCGGCGGCAGGCGTGGAAAAGGCGGCGGACGGTGTCTTCCTGGCTCGCCTTCGTCGCGGCGTCGTCGTCGGGGTGGTAGAAGCAGAGGACCTTGACGACATGTTCCAGCGGCCATTCCTGCAGGCCGCCGAAATCGGGGCCAAGTTCGGGTTCCAGGGTCAGGGGGCGCGAGCCGGGCCATTCGACGGGACGGCCGATCCAGAGGCCGGTGCCGGCGGCCTGGAAGAGGGCGTCGCGGCCAAGGCGGCTGTCGCAGAGGATACCGTAGCCGGGCTGGCCGTTTGCCACCTTAAGGGCGGCTTGCAGGCACAGTTCCTTGAAGGCGCCGATCTTCTGCGGGGTGGCCCCTTCCATCTCTTCAAGCTGCATCCGGTGGTCGAAGGCGAAGACGCGCATGGTTGAGCGGTCGTGGTGGCGGTTGGTCGCCCAGTGGACCTGTTCAAGGGCCGCGTCCTTGCGCAGCGCCTTTTCGACGACGCCGCGTTTCAGGAAGAATTGAAGCTCCTCCCAGGACGGATAGGCCGGGGTGCAGCCGTGGCGGCTGACGGCGAAGGCGCCGCAGGCGTTGGCGTAAGTCAGGGCAGTTGGCCAGGGTTCGCCGTCGAGCCAGCCTTTCAGGAGGCCGGACATGAAGCCATCGCCCGCGCCGAGGACGTTGAAGACCTCGATCGGGAAGCCGGGGCCGGACTGGCCTTCGTCGAGCGTGTCCGGGATGGCGCCGGTGAAGGCGACGGCGCCCATCGGCCCGCGCTTGCAGACGAGGGTGGCCGTGCTGACGGCGCGCACGGCGCGGAGGGCGGCGATGGTGTCGGTGGTGCCGCCGGCGATGTGGAATTCCTCCTCGGTCCCGACGATGAGGTCGAAGAAGTGGAGGGTGGACTGGAGTTTCGCGGTGACCTTGGCGGACTCAATGAAGCGGCTTTCGCCGGCGTCGTGCCCGGCGAGGCCCCAGAGGTTCGGGCGGTAGTCGATGTCGAGCGCGGTCTGGAGGCCGTGCTTGCGGGCAAGGGTGAGGGCCTTCAAGACGGCGGCTTCGGTGCGCGGGTGGGAGAGATGCGTGCCGGTGGCGACGACGGAGCGGGACGAAGCGATGAAGGATTCGTCGATGTCGTCTTCGCAAAGCGCCATGTCGGCACAGTTTTCGCGGTAGAAGATCAGCGGGAACTGCTTGTCATCGCGGATGCCGAGAAGGACGAGGGCGGTCAGGCGTTCGGGGTCGGTCCTGACGCCGCGGGTGTCGACGCCTTCGCGGGCAAGCTCCTCGCGGATGAAGCGGCCCATGTGTTCGTCGCCGACGCGGGTGATGAGGGCGGACTTCAGGCCAAGGCGCGCGGTGCCGGCGGCGATGTTGGTGGGGGAGCCGCCGATGTACTTCTGGAAGGACCCCATGTCCTCCAGCCGCCCGCCGACCTGCGCGCCGTAAAGGTCGACCGAGGAGCGACCGATGGTGATGACGTCAAGCGGGCGCTGGTCTGGCATGGCGGATCCCTGGGCGGAAGGGCGAGTCGGCTGCTATGTTGGAACGAATATTCCATTTCATCCGGAAAGGGAAGCCCTAGCCCTCGCGACGGGTGGCGACGGCGACGGCAAGGGCGAGGGCCAGCGCGATGGTCGCGGAGAGCGACCGGAAGGCGCCGAAGTCGACTTCGGTCACCGTCAGGACGACATCGGCGAGGCCGGAAAGCGGGGTGGCGGGCGGGTCGGTCAGGAGGACGACAGGCAATCCGGCAGCGCGGGCGTGGCGGGCAAGGGTGAGGGTTTCGTCCGAATAGGGGGCGAAGGTGATGGCCAGAAGCGCATCGCCGGGTTGCAGGGCGGAGGCCTGGGAGAGGCCCGCGACGCCGTCATGCAGCATGGCTGGAAGGCCGAGCTTGTCGCAGACATAGGCTAGGTAGGCGGCCGCGGGGAAGGACCGGCGGAAGCCGGCGAGGTGGATCATGCGGGCCTGGGAAAGGAGTTTAACCGATTGATCCAGCTTTGATTCATCGAGGTCGCGGGCGAGGCCTTCGATCGAGAGACGGCCCGCCTCGACAAACTCGGCGACGAGGGCGGAGGGTTTGTCGGCCCCGCCCGCCTTGAGGTTGGCGAGGCGTGTTGCGTAGTCGGGTGGCGTCTTCGTGAGCGCGCGACGGAAAAGGCGCTGCATCTCGGCATAGCCCGAGAAGCCCATGATCTGGCAGAAGCGCATCATGGCCGAAGGCGGCACGTCGGCGGCGCGGGCAAGATCGGCCACGGTGGAAAGCGCGATGTCGTCAAGGTGCCGGGCGACGTGGTCGGCGCATTGCTGGAGGCGGCGGGGAAGGGTGCCGTGCAGGCTGTCCAGCCGGGCGGTGAAGTCGCTGACGGTTGCGGGGGGATCTTCCTGGGTCATGCCGTGCCTATCTGGTCCCGGCGCAGCATAGCATATGGAACGGATGTTCCAAGAGCGTTGATCAGGGACGCTTTCGGGCGGCCTTCAGGCCTTCGGGTGCGAAGTGATCAGGAAAGCAGAGGGCGGCGGAGGTGCGGGCGGTGGCAAGCCCTTCCTCGCGCGAATAGGGGGTCGCCATGGTCATCATGTCGAGCCAGACGCCCTCGATCGTCACGCGGATGATGCGGGCGATGCGCACCGGGTCACGGCCGTAACCGCCAAGGTCGGAGAGCCGGGCGCAGATCCCTTCGAGCTGGCGGTTGTAGGCGTCGTCCCAGGCTGAGACGGCCTCTTGGTAAAGCGGGCGGGACTGCGCCTCGCCCCAGAAGGCGCACCAGGCGGCGAGCCGGGTGGGGGTGCAGATCGCGGGGTTGAAGTCGGCCTCGATCAGCGCGTTCAACTGTTCGGCTGGGTCGGTGCCGACGGCCGCAAGGGCGGCCTCCCAGTTCTGGCGGTATTCCTGGGCCAGATACATCAGCGTATCGGCGAGAAGAGTTTCCTTGGTCTTGAAGTGGAACAGCACAAGGCCGTGCGAGAGGCCGGCGGTCTGGGCAACCTCGGTCAGCGTGGTGCGCGAGTAGCCGCGGGCGGCGATCGTCTCGATGGTCGCCTCGATGAGCTGGGTGCGCCGGGCCTCACGGCTCATGGTGCGGGGCGGGCGCTGGGTGGATGAGGATTCGGTCACGCTTTCCCCCGGGTCATGCTGTGTTCGCATAGCGGAACGACCAGAAATCACAACGAAAAACTTCTGATTGACAGAACAGTCAGTCGAATGCGAGCGTGGCGGAAGCCCGAAACAAGCCATGGTTTCCCATGCCGACCCTGCCTCACCGGCCGCTTCAGAAGTCCAACGCCCAGTTCGCCCGCGCCGTTCAGCGCCTGCCACTGGGGGTGTCCTCGACCTTCCGCTACTGGGGCGATGACCGGACGATCTATGTCCACCACGGCAAGGGCGGGCGGACCTGGGACATCGACGGGAACAATTACGTCGATTACCGGCTGGGCTATGGTCCGGCGATCCTGGGATATGCCGATGACCGGGTGGATGCGGCGGCAAAGCGGGGGATGGAGGTTGGCGGGGTCTTCGCGCTGTCGACCGAGCGCGAACTGATCGTGGCGGACCGGATCGCGAAGATGGTGCCGGCGGCGGAACTGGTGCGGTTTTCGAATTCCGGGACCGAGGCGGTGATGGCGGCGCTGCGGCTGGCGCGGGCCTACACCGGGCGCGAGGAATATCTGCTGGTCGAGGGCGGCTACCACGGCCTCTTCGATGCGGCGATGTGGATGTCGAACATGGAGGAGTGGGACCTGGGGTCGAACACCGACCCGGAGCTTGTGCCCTATGGCAAGGGCATCCCGCCCACGGTCAAGAAGCTGGCGCATATCACGCCGATGAATGACTTCCAGCGTCTGGAAGATGTGTTCAAGCGCCACGGCGACAAGCTGGCTGCGATGCTGATCGAGCCAATCCAGGGCAACTGCTGTTCGATCATGGCGCGGACGGAATATGTGCAGCTCGCCCGCGAGCTTTGCACGAAATATGGCGTGATGCTGATCATCGACGAGGTGAAGTCGGGCTTCCGCGTGGGCAAGTCGGGCATCCAGGGGATCATGGGGGTTACGCCGGACATCACCACCTTCGCGAAGGCGGTGGCCAATGGCTATCCGATCGCGGTGGTGGCGGGGCGGGAAGAGGTGATGCGCACCTTCCGCTATGGCGGGGCGAGCCACGGCGGGACCTATACCGCCCACTCCGTCAGCCTGGCCGCCGCTGAGGAATGCCTGCGGATCCTGGATGAGACCCCGGCGCTGGAGACGATCGCTGCTTACGGCGAGCGGCTGAAGGCGGGGATTTCGAAGATCCTGAACGCGCGCGGGATCGTGCATTCCTACACCGGGCATCCGTCGATGTTCGGCCTCTTCTTCGCCGAGATGCCACCGGACAATTACCGGGACTGGAAGACCAGCGACTACAGCTTCTACGATGCGATGGCGCATTACCTGCATGACCTGAACATCATCGTGGAGCCCGACAGCCGGGAGCCCTGGTTCATCTGCGAGGCGCATGGGCTGGACGAAACTTGCCTGACCGACACGCTGAAGGCGGTGGAAACGGCGGTCGACCTGGTCTTGGAGCATGGGGTCGAAGCCGCGGAATGACCCATGACGCGATCATCATCGGGGCCGGGCACAACGGCCTTGTCACGGCGTGCTACCTGGCGCGGGCAGGGCTGAAGGTCCTTGTCGTCGAGAAGAACGACTGGATCGGGGGTGCTGCGGTCAGCCGCGAGCTTTACCCCGGCTTCACCTATTCCAACTGCTCCTATGTCTCGAGCCTTTTCCGGCCCGAGATCATGCGCGATCTGGAACTGGCGAAACACGGGTTACAGATCCTGCCCTATGAGGGCGGGGCCCTGTTCACCGAAGGCGGTGGCTACCTTGGCATGTTCCGCGACCATGAGGCGAACCGGCGCGAGTTTGCCCGGCATTCGCGCCGGGATGCCGAGGCCTATGACCGCTATGCGCGCGACATCCTGCGGAACTGCCGCCTGATCCGCCCGATGCTGATGCGGCGCCCGCCGGACCTGGGCAGTTTCCGTCCGCGGGACCTGGCCGAGCTTGCCTGGCTGGGTAAGCAGGTGACCGGGCAGTCCGAGGCGCAGATCTACCGGATGCTGCGGTTCTGGACGATGTCGATCGCCGATTTCCTGGACGAGTATTTCGAGAACCCGGCGATGAAAGCCTATCAGGCGGTGGGGTCGATCATCGGCACGGCGCTGGGTCCGATGTCGCCGGGGACGGCCTATGTTCTTCTCCACCACGCGATGGGGGATGTGGATGGCAACGTCGGGTCCTGGGGCTATTCGCGCGGCGGGATGGGCGGGATCACCAAGGCGCTGACCGCGTCGCTGAAGGCCTCGGGTGGCGAAGTCCGCACCGGCTCGGGGGTGGAGAAGGTGCTGGTCCGGAACGGCCGGGCGGTCGGCGTGGTGCTGGAGAACGGCGACGAGCATCTGGCGCGGCGGGTGATTTCCAACATGGATGTGCGGCGGACCTTCCTGAAGCATGTTGATTCCAAGGAGTTGCCGGAGGCGTTCCTGAAGCGGGTGCAGACCTTCAAGACGCGGGGGTCGTCAGGCAAGCTGAACATCGCGCTGGACGGGGTGCCGGAGTTCAAGGCGCTGCCCGCGGGGGCGCCGAACATCCGGGGCGACCTGCATTTCACCGACACGATCGAGAAGATGGAGGCCGCCTATGACGACTGGAAGGCGGGGCATTACAGCCGCAATCCGTTCCAGGACGTGATGATCCCGACGATGATCGACCCGACGATGACACCGCCGGGCAAGCATTTCATGTCCTGTTTCGTGCAGTACGCTCCCCCGAAGATCGAGGGGCGGGACTGGACGGATGCCGACCGCGACGGGTTCCGCGATGCCTGCCTGAACCAGATCGAGGCCTATGCGCCGGGGTTCAAGTCGAAGGTCCTGCATGTCGAGGTGCGGACCCCGCGCGAGCTGGAGGCGGAGGTGGGGCTGACGGAAGGGAACATCTTCCAGGGGGAGCTGACCTTCGACCAGATGTTCTTCAACCGGCCGGTTCCGGGCTATGCGAACTATCGTTCACCTATCCGCGACCTCTGGATCTGCGGGTCCTCCACCCACCCCGGCGGGGGGGTGATGGGGGCGCCCGGACGGAACGCGGCGGCGGAAGTGCTGCGCGACATGAAGCTGCCCGCGAAAGACATGAGCGACGCCTATGCCATCGTTTGACACAATCGTCATCGGCGCGGGGCCGAACGGGCTGGCGGCGGCGCATCGGCTGGCGTCACGTGGCGCGAAGGTCGTTGTGCTGGAGGCGGCCGAGGCCCCGGGAGGCGGGGCGGGGCTGGCGCATCTGTCCTACAACCTCGATCCGCGGGTCGCGCAGACGATGGACCTTGAGGGGCATGGGCTGGCGTGGCTGAGCACGAACCTAGCGACGACGGTGCTCGATCCCGGCGGCAATCATCTCCGGCTGGAGGGCGCGGTCGGCGCGCGGCTTTCGGGTGGCATCGGCGAGGCGGACCGGAAGGCGTGGGCGGCCCTGCGGGCGCGGCTTCTGCGCTTTGCCGATGTGCTTTCCCCGTTGAACGAGATGCCGCCGCCCCGGATTGCGAAGGGTGTGGGCAACCCGATGCTGAAGCTGGCGATGATCGGGTTGAAGGCGCGTCTGATGGGTGCGGCGGAGGTGCGGGAGCTGGGGCGGATCCTGCTGACGAACGTGCACGACCTGCTGGATGACGAATTGTCCGACCCGCGGCTGAAGGGGGCGTTGTGTTTCGAGGCAACGCTGGGGGGCTGGCTGGGCCCAAGGTCGCCGAACTCGGTCCTGCCGTGGCTGGTGCGGCTTTCGGGGCGGACGGGGGGCGTGCAGGGCGCGCTCGGGCTGCCGAAAGGCGGCATGGCGGCGTTGGGGGCGGCGATGGCCCGGGCGGCCGAGGCAAAGGGGGTGACGCTGCGCTGCGGAGCGCGGGTGGCACGGATCCTGGTTGAGCAGGAGATGGTTGCGGGCGTGGTCCTGGCGACGGGCGAGGAGCTGCGGGCGGGGCGGGTCGTTTCGGCGGTGGCGCCGAAGACGACGCTTCTGACCCTCGTCGGTCCACGGCACCTTGACGCGGGGCTGACCACCAGCGCCCGTCACCTGAAGGCGCGGGGCGGGGCGGCGAAGTTGGCGCTTACCCTGCGGGCGCTGCCCGACTTCCGGGGGGCGGAGGTGAAGGACCGGCTGATCCTCGCGGGGTCCGAGCATGACGTGGAGCGCGCCTTCAACCCGGTGAAGTACGGCAGGGTGCCGGACCGGCCGGGGATGGAGATCGTGATCCCGACGGCGCATGAGGCGGGGGCGGATGGCAGGCACAGACTGTCCGCCATCGTGCAGTTTGCGCCGCATGCCCCTGCGGATCGGGACGCGGCGCGCGCGGCGATGCTGGCGGCCTGCATGACGCAGCTGGAGGCCCATGCGCCGGGGATCGGGGCACTGGTGGAGGGGGCGGAGTTGCTGATGCCTTACGACATCGAGGCGCGCTATGGCCTGCCGGGCGGGCAGTGGCATGCGGGCGAGTTGAGCGTGGAGCAGATGCTGTTCCTGCGCCCCTTGCCGGGGATCGCGCAGTACCGGGGGCCGGTGCCGGGCCTTTGGCTCGCCTCGGCGGGGTGTCATCCGGGTGGGGGCGTCTCGGGCACGCCGGGCTGGAACGCGGCCCTTGCGATGGAGGCTGCGGAATGACCTCCGGGGCGCGCGATCTGCGGCACTACGAGACGCCGCTTCTGAAGACCCCGTTCCACCCGCGCACCGAAGCGCTGAACAGGCTTTGGTCCTGGGGCAACTGGGGCGGCTATACGACGGTTCTCAGCTATGACGACCTGTCGATGGAGCATTCGGCGATCCGCAACACGGCGACGGTCTATGACCTGTGCCCGATGATCAAGTACCGGATCGAAGGGCCGGAGGCGACCGTCTACCTGGAGCGTCTGACGATCCGCAATGTCTCGAAATTGTCGGTGGGCGGTGTGCAGTACACGGCCTGGGTCAATGACGCCGGGCACCTTCTGGACGATGGCACGCTTTTCCGGCTGGAGGAGAACCGCTATCGCCTGTGCTGCCAGGAGCGGCATCTGAACTGGCTGGAGGACAGCGCCTTCGGCTTTGACGTGACGGTGACCGAGGAGACCGAGGACATCGCCGCTCTGTCCTTGCAGGGACCGACCTCGGCCGAGATCCTGCGGCTGGCGGGCTTCGACATCGACGGGCTGAAGCCCTTCCGCATGGCGGAGTTTCCGCTTGGCACCGGGCGGCTGATGATCTCGCGCACCGGCTTTACCGGCGACCTCGGCTACGAGCTTTGGACGACGCCCGATCAGGCGCTGGCGCTGTGGGACCTGCTGTTCGAGGCGGGCAAGCTGCATGGCCTGCGCCCCATCGGGTCGGAAGCGCTGAACATGGCGCGGATCGAGGCGGGGCTTCTGATCACCGGCTATGACTTTGTGCCCGCCGATGCCTGCCTGCGAGAGGACCGGTTGCGGAGCCCGCTCGAGATGGGCCTTGGCTGGATGATCGACTGGGAGAAGGGCCATTTCACCGGCAAGGCGGCGCTCATGCGCCAGCGGGAGCGGGGCACAGACTGGACCTTCGTCGGGCTGGAGATCGACGGGAACATTCCGGCGGACGGGGCTATCCTCTATCACGACCGGAAGACCGAGGCGGGCGTGATCACCGCCGCCATCTGGTCGCCCGCCCTGAAGAAGAACATCGCGATGGCGCAGGTCCGGACCAGATATGCGGCGGGCGACAGTCTTTGGGCGGAAATCTATGCGCTGCGCGAGCTGCATTATGAGAAGATGATGATGCAGGCGAGGGTGGTGGACCGCCCGTTCTTCACCCATCCCCGCCGGCGGGCAACGCCACCCGGGAGGTTCTGAGATGGGACATGAAGACCGCCACCCGCTGTCGCCCCGGCTGGACCATTGCCCGGAGGGGCTGCCGAAGGCCGCCTACTTCGATCAGGGCTGGTACGACCGCGAGATGGCGACGGTCTTTTCCCGGCAATGGGTGATGGTCGGGCGAGCCAGCGACTTTCCGGCGGGAAAGATGCGCCGGGTTGCGGTGGGTGCGGCGCAGGTGATCGTGGTGCGCGACCGGGATGGTGCGCTGGCGGCCTGGCACAATTCCTGCCCACATCGCGGTTCGGAACTTTGCGTGACGGACGAGGAGGAGGTGGGCAAGCTGATCCGCTGTCCCTACCACGCCTTTGCCTTTGCGGCGGCGGATGGCCGGCTGGTGTCGACCGCCCATGCCGTTCCGACAAAGGATTTCGACCGGTCGGCGCATGGGTTGCGGCCCGTATCCTTGCGGGTCTGGAACGGGTTCCTGTTCCTGAACCTGTCGGCAGAGCCGGGGGAGATCTGGGCGGATGTCGGGCTTCGGACGCTGGACAACTGGCCGATGGACAGCTTGGTGGTCGGCCATCACTGGGAGCATGACCTGAACTGCAACTGGAAGGCCTTCTGGGAGAACTACTCGGAATGCCTGCACTGCCCCGGCATCCACCCCGAGCTGTGCGACCTGGTGCCGATCTACCGGACCGGGGTCATGGGGCCGTCAGAGGCGCTTGGCTGGAAGCCGGATGACAGCCCGCCACAGTCGAACCTGCGGCCGGGGGCGGTGACCTGGACGATGGACGGCCAGCCCTGCGGGCCGATCTTCCCGGGGCTGAGCGAGGACGAGCGGCGCGTCGGCTACAGCTTTGTGACGCTGTGGCCGTCGACCTATGTGGTGGCGCATCTGGATTACGTGCGGGCGGTGCGGCTTGTGCCGATGGGGCCGGAAAAAACCCGGCTGATCGCCGAGTGGTACTTTCTGCCCGAGACGCTGGCCCAGCCCGGCTTTGATGCCGCTGCCGTGGCGGATTTTGCCAAGATCGTGATCGGTCAGGACGGTGCCGCGTCCGAGATGAACCATCGCGGCATGGCCTCGCCCGCCTTCAAGGCCGCGCGGCTGATGCCTGAGGAATACGAGATCTTCCGGTTTCACGAATGGATCCGGGCCGAGATGGAGGTGACCCCATGACCGAGCTGCCCTACCCCTTGATCACGATCCCGAACGACTGGGACCGGCGCGGACTGCCGGCCTGGACGTACCATTCGCCGGCGCTGTTCGCGCTGGAGCGAGAGAAGGTCTTTCTGAACCACTGGCAGATCGTCGGGCATGAATGCGATATCCCGGACCCCGGCGACTGGCTGGCCTTCGACCTTCTGGGCGAGCGCGCGGTGGTGATGCGCGGGCAGGACGGGGTGGTCAGGGCGTTCCACAACCTCTGCCGCCATCGCGGGGCGCGGGTGGTGGATGGGACGGAAGGGCATTGCAAGGGGTCGATCGTCTGTCCGTTCCACGGCTGGGTCTACAACCTTGACGGAACCCTGCGCGGGGCGTCGCAGCCGAAGAGTTTCGGCACAATGGATCGGGAGGCCTTTGGCCTGAAGCCGATCGAGATGGAAAGCTTCCACGGCTTCCTGTTCCTGCGCTTTGCGCCGGGGCCGCAGCCGCCAATAGCCAGGCTGCTGGCGCCCTTCGATGCGGACTTTGCCGCCTATGGCCTGTCCAACGTGCTGCCTGCCAGTGTGCCGAATTGGTCGACCGACCTGCCGGTGAACTGGAAGTCGGTGCGCGATGTCGACAACGAGGGCTACCATGTGGCCCTGGCCCATCCGGGGCTGCAGGACCTCTACGGCCGGACCTACCGCGACCATTACCTTGAGGACGGGCTGTCGATGTCGATCGGCTGGTTCGGGGATGTGCCGGGCAAGGGCTGGTCGGTCAGGCATTACGGGAAGATTTCGCCACCGCGACCGGACCTTCCGCAGCATTTGCAGCGGGCCTGGGTCTATTACGGGTTGCAGCCGAACCAGGTCTTTTCGATCACGCCGGACGGGGTGAGCTTTTACCACGACCTGCCGCTGACCGAAGGCATGACCCGCCTGACCGGCAGGCTTTACCGCTGGCCGAACGAGACGCGGGAGCGGCGACTGGCGCGGTACCTGAGTTATCGGATCGACCGCGAGACCTCGGTCGAGGACCAGCAGCTGTCGATCTGGTCGAACGAGTCGATGAAGTCGGATGCCTTTGAAGGCTTCCACCTGTCCGACCTGGAGTACGGGCTGCGCCGGCACCATGACGGACTGCGGCGTCTCTTGCCGGTGATGACGTTGGGGAAGGCGCCGCCAGAGGACCAGATCGCGCGGCTGAACGCAGAATTGACTTGCCAGACCAAGGGTCAGGGGTAAGCTGACTGAAAAGATAACCAGAATACCACCGGGGAGACTGCCATGAGACTGAACCGCCGACAGGCCCTTTTCGGGGCCACTGCAACTGTTGCCATGCCTTGGGTGCGCCCGTCCTGGGCACAGGGCGGGGTGGTGAACGTCTACAACTGGGCCGACTACATCGGCGAGACTACCCTGACCGACTTTACCGCCGAGACCGGGATCGAGGTGGTCTATGACCTTTACGCGAGCGCCGAAGAGATGCAGGCGAAGCTTCTGGCGGGGTCGACCGGCTATGACGTCGTGCTGCATTCGGGGCAGGGGCTGCCGCGGTCGCTGGCGGCGGGGGTGTTGCAGAAGCTGGACAAGTCGAAGCTGACGAACTGGGGCAACCTTGACCCCGACATTCTGAAGACCTTCGCGCTATACGACCCGAACTACGACTATGCGGTGCCCTACATGTGGGGCTCGGTGGGCATGACCTACAACATCGACATGGTGAAGGAGCGTATTCCCGACGCGGACCTTGAATCGCTCGACCTGATCATGAAGCCCGAGTTTGCGTCGCTGCTGGCCGATTGCGGGATCTCGCTTCTGGACAGCCCGAACGACATCGGTTTCATGATTCTGAGCTATCTCGGCATCGATCCGAACACCGCCGGCCCGGCCGAATGGGCCAAGCTGGTCGAGGCGGTGAAGCCGGTGCGCGAGTACATCGCGACCTTCGACAATGCGAACTACCTGACGGCGATCCCGAACGGCGAGCTTTGCGCGATCAACAACTGGTCGGGCGACTACGGTGTTGCGAAGGCCCGCGCCGCCGAAGCCGGGATCGAGATGAACCTGGGTTATTTCGTGCCGAAGACCGGCGCGCCGGCTTGGTTCGACGTCTGGGCGGTGCCTTCGGATGCGCCCAATGTCGACAACGCCCATACTTTCCTGAACTACATGCTGCGCCCCGAGGTGATCGCCGCCGCGACCAACTTCACCGGCTATGGCAACGTGAACAAGGCTTCGCGGGAGTTTGTTGATCCGGCGATCCTTGCCGACCCGGCGGTCTATCCAGATGCCGAGGCCATCTCGCGGCTTTACACGCCGCTGCCGCAGACGATCGAGCAGGAAACGGACCTGAACCGCGCCTGGACCGAAATAAAGACTGGCGGCTGACACATGCCGTCTGCTGACGCAGAGCCGTTCCTGCGGATCGAGAATGTCTCGAAAAGCTTTGGGTCCTTTCAGGCGGTCAGGGACGTCACCCTGACCGTCGGCAAGGGTGAGATCTTCGCGCTTCTGGGCGGATCCGGCTGCGGCAAGACCACGCTTCTGCGGATGCTGGCGGGGTTCGAGGAACCGACGGCAGGGCGCATCTTCCTTGACGGTCGCGACATGGCGGGCGTTCCACCCTGGGAGCGCCCGGTCCACATGATGTTCCAGTCCTATGCGATCTTTCCGCATATGACGGTCGAAGCGAATGTCGGCTATGGGCTGAAGCACGAGAAAAGCATGACGAAGGCCGAGCGCGCGGCCCGGGTGGCCGAGATGCTGGACCTTGTGCAGCTGACGCAGTTCGCGCACAGGAAGCCGCACCAGATTTCCGGCGGCCAGCGTCAGCGCGTGGCGCTTGCCCGGGCGCTGGCGCGGCAACCAAAGCTGCTCCTCCTCGACGAACCGCTTGCGGCGCTGGACAAGAAGCTGCGTGAACACACCCAGTTCGAGCTGATGTCGATTCAGCAGCGCACCGGGGTGACGTTCATCGTCGTTACCCACGACCAGGAAGAGGCGATGACCCTCGCGGACCGGATTGCCGTCATGGACAAGGGCGAGGTCCGGCAGGTGGGCAGCCCGAACGAGGTCTACGAATTCCCGTCCTCGAAGTTCGTGGCCAGTTTCATCGGGTCGGTGAACAGCTTCGAGGCCACTGTCGTGGCGCGCGAAAAGCCGCATCTGCGCCTTGCCGTGCCGGCCTTGGGGGGCGAGGTGTTGGCCCGTGATGTTCCGGGGGTGACCGAGGGGCAGAAGGTCTGGCTTGCGATCCGCCCCGAGAAGATGCGCCTGACGAAAGAGCGGCCCGACGCCCCCAATGCGGTGGCCGGTCATGTCAAGGACCTTGCGTATTTCGGAAAGGACAGCCTTTACCGCATCGCTCTTCCAGGGGCGCTGGTGCAGGCCCATGCCGTGAATGCGCGGCGGGGCGATGAAGGCTCGCGGGTCGCCGACTGGGACGAGGACATCTGGGTCTCGTTCGATCCTTCGGCTGCCATCGTCCTGGTGGAGTGAATGGAAAAGGGCCGCTTCCAGCGCTGGTTCGATCAGAAGGGCTGGACCGGCCTTCTGATCGGCGCGCCCTATGTGTGGTTGCTGATCTGGTTCCTGCTGCCGTTCCTGATCGTCGTCGCGATGAGCGTGGCGACCAATACCCCGACCGCGCCGCCGTTTTCGTTCGGGGGCGAGCATCCCTGGATCAACCTTGAACCCTTTTCCCGTGTCGTCACGGACGGGCTTTACCTCAGGGCCTTTCTGACCTCGGTCCTGAACGCGGCCTTCGCGGCGTTCCTCTGCCTGCTTATCGGCTATCCGATGGCACTGGGCATGACGCGGGTGTCGAAAAGCTGGCGCAACATCCTTTTGATGCTGGTGATCCTGCCCTTCTGGACCTCGTTCCTGCTGCGCGTCTATGCCTGGATGGGGCTGATGGGGAAGAATTCCTGGTTTAACGGGCTTCTGACCGACTTCTGGAATTTCCTGGTGCCGATCGACTGGGCGATCCGGTTCGTGCCGATGATGCAGACGAACTTCGCGGTCGTGCTGGTGATGGTCTACACCTACCTGCCGTTCATGATCCTGCCGCTTTACGCGAGCCTGGAGCGGCTTGATCCGACGCTGGACGAGGCGGCAATGGACCTTGGGTCGCGTCCGTATCAGGTTTTCCGGGACATCACGTTGCCGCAGTCGATCCCCGGGATCGTGGCGGGGGCGATGCTGGTCTTCATCCCTGCGGCCGGTGAGTTGGTGATCCCCACGCTGGTCGGCAATGCCTCGCAGCCGATGATCGGGAAGATCATCGCCGACGAGTTCGGGCAGGCGCGGGATTGGCCGATGGCCTCGGCCGTGGCGGTGGCGCTTCTGGTGCTGATGGTGGTGCCGACGATGATCTACAGCCATTATCAGGCCAAGGCGGAGGGGTCGAAATGAAGCGCCTTTCGCCCTTCCTGATCACCGTGCTGTGCTTCGGGTTCGCCTTCTTCTACATCCCGATCCTGTCGATGATCGTCTACTCGTTCAACGCGTCGCGGCTGGCGACGGTCTGGGGCGGATTCTCGACCAGGTGGTATCAATCGCTCTTCTCGAACCAGCAGGTCTGGGACGCGCTGATCCTGTCGCTGAAGATTGCGCTCGTCTCGGCGACCATTGCGACCATCCTTGGCACCATGGCCGGGATTGCCCTGGCCCGGTTCACCAGGTTCCGGGGGCGGATCCTGTTTTCGGGCCTTGTCGTGGCACCCCTGGTGATGCCCGAGGTGATCACCGGGATTTCGATGCTGGTCTTCTTCATCCTGATGGCCGACTGGATTGGCTGGCCGGGGGCCCGTGGCTTCACCACGATCACGCTGGCCCATATCACCTTTTCGATGGTCTTCGTGACCACGATCGTGCAGGCGCGGATGCTGCAGGCCGACCGCGCGATCGAGGAGGCGGCGATGGACCTTGGGAGCCGCCCCTGGCAGGTGATGTTCGACATCACGCTGCCGGTGATCTCGCCCGCGATCCTGTCAGGGTGGCTTCTGGCCTTCACGATCAGCCTTGATGACGTGGTGATCTCGTCCTTCGTGACCGGGCCGGGGAACACGACGCTGCCGCTTCTGGTCTGGTCGAAGGTCAAGCTGGGGGTGACACCTGACATCAATGCGCTGGCGACCTTGATGATCCTGACGGTCGGGATCGGGGTCATCGCCGCCGGGATCATCATGAACCGGACGGAAAGGAAACGCCTGCGTGAAGAACGATTGGCGTTCCAACGCAATGACTGATCCGGCCAACTTCCTGAACGCTCCCATCGGCCAGCCGGGCTCGGGTCGCGTACGCTATGGGGCGGCGATGGAGCTGTGGCGCGCGGGCAAGATCAGTGCCGAAGTGCTGGAGGTGTACCGCGTCGCCTCGGCCCATGACGGGCGCGATCCAAGCGAAATCCTGCGGGAGCGGGGATTGCCAGTGCCGGAGATCATCATGACCGACAGCCCGTTGAACCGGCTTTATACCGCCGCTCGGGACTATCTTCTGACCCTTGACCACCCTGGTGCCGCCGAGGTGCGCAGAGGACTGCCCGTCGACCCCGGCCCTGAAGAGGCAAGACCGGCCCGCAGGAATGCCGTCGTCGACCGCTGGCTCGCCCCCGCGTTGCAGGCGATGGACAAATCCCACCACGGTCTTGCACAGGCCATCGGCGACGCCGCAGACAGCCTCGAGTGGATCACCTATGACGCCTACCCCGCTGCCGACATCGGTCCGCAGTTTCCCGGCGGTCACGCCTATGCCATGATCCTTGGCGGCGGGGCCCCGTTTGCCGCCGACGACTTTGACGTCGACCTTTTTCTGATCGCGCCCCACACCCTTTACCGCGATCACCACCACGCGGCCCCCGAGCTTTACGCCCCCCTGACCGGCCCGCATGGCTGGCGCTTTGGCGTTGGGAGGCCCCTTGTGGTGAAGCCCGCGCATCAGCCGGTCTGGAACCCTGCCCATCATCCGCACCTGACCAAGACAGGGGCCGTGCCGTTTCTGGCGCTGGTCGTCTGGACCCGCGACGTGAACGCGGTCGCCCGCGTCATCCCCGCCCCGGATTGGGCCGAACTGGAGGCACTGCGCCTTGGCTGACACGGTTCTGCACAACGCCCGCATCCGCACGATGGACCCCGCATTTCCGCAGGCCGACTGGGTCCTCGTGCGCGAGGGCAAGGTCGCGGCGCTGGGTCAGGGCGTCCCGCCGGACGCGAGCCACAGGATCGACGCGGGCGGGCGTCTGGTGCTGCCGGGGTTTCAGGATGCGCATATCCATCTTCTGTCCGGCGGGATCGACATGGCCACGGCGGCCTATCTCTTCGACGTGGGCAGCGAGGAGGAGCTGATAACCACCTTACACGCCCATGCGGTGGCGCGGTCGGAGATGCCGATCGTCCTTGGCTCGGGCTGGCAGGCCGGGGTGTTTGGCGATCACAACCTGACGGCGGCGGTCATCGACCGGGCGGTGAGCGACCGTCCGGTGATGATCTATGACAGTTCGTTCCACAATGCCTGCCTGAACAGCCGCGCGCTGGAGATGGCGGGTGTGCAGGAGATGGCCGATCCGCCGAACGGGCATATCGTGCGGGATGCACGCGGCAGGGCAACGGGCATGCTGCATGAGGAGGTGATTCCGGTCGTGGCCGCGCGGCTGCCTGACCTGACGGATGACGACCGGATGGTCGGCCTGGACGCGGGGCAGGCCCATGCCAACCGGCACGGGATCACCGGGGTGCTCGATGCCCGCATCACCGAGATGGAGGCGCGGATTTACGGCCGGGGTCAGGCCGAGGGGAGGCTGACGCTGCGGGTTGCCGGGACGGCGCTGGTGACAGCGGCGGATACGCCCGAGACGGCGGTGGCGCGACTTTCGGCGCTCCGCGAGGCCTACCCCGGTCCGGACTTTCAGGTCCATTCGGCCAAGTTCTTCATGGATGGGGTCTATGAGAACCGGACGGCGGCGAACCTTGCGCCCTATGCGGATGCGGAAGGCGGCAATGCGCCTTGCATGTTCGGGGCGGAAGCGACGAAGGCGCTGATGAGCGCCCTTGATGCCGCGCGCTTTGCGATCCATGTCCATGTCATCGGCGATGCCGCCGCCCGCCGGGCGATCGAAGGGCTGGAAGCAGCGCGGGCCGTCAACGGTCCCTGGCCCGCACAGCACCAGCTGGCCCATCTGCAACTGGTTGACCCCGCCGACTTCGGCCGGTTGCAGGGCCTTGCGACGGCGAATGTCCAGCCGCTTTGGGCGAGGTTCGAGCCGCCCTATTCCGACCCGTCGCTGTCGATGATCGGCCCTGCGCGCTGGCCGGATGTCTATGCCTTCCGCAAGATGCTGGATGCGGGGGCGGACTGGTGCCTGTCGTCCGATTGGCCGGTCAGCACGCTGAACCCGTTCGAGATCATGGAAACCGCGATCACCCGCCAGAAGCGTCTGGACGATGACCCGCAGGAGCCGTTCTGCCCGGAAGAGCGGCTGACCGTGGAGGAATGCGTGCTCGGCTATACGACCCATGCGGCGCGGGCCTGCTGGCGGGAGAGCTACACGGGGATGCTGCGCCCGGGGTTCTCGGCGGACCTTTTGGTGCTGGACCGGGACATCTTTGCGATACCGGCGCAGGAGATTTCGCAGACGCAGGTGCTGCTGACTCTCTTCCGCGGGAACGAGGTCTGGCGCGATCCGGCGTTCTGAAAGCGAAAGGCCCCCGCACCTTGCGGTGCAGGGGCCCCGTCAGCCGGCCAGTCGAGGGTTACTGGCTGAGCTTGTTGTAGTCAGCGAGGCTGGTGGCAACGATGTCGTACCATTCGCCGGACTCGCGCATCTCGGTGATGCCGCGGTTCAGCATGGCAATGTAGACACGGCCGCGCGGGTTGGTCTTCGAGGTGATGAAGTGGTAGGTCACGAAGGTCGCCAGCGCCGGGTTGACCGTCACCTTGTCGGTCGCGCCGAGTTCCTCGAAGTTCGCCGTCGCGGTTTCGGATTCGATCGAATAGATGTCGGCCTCGCCGTTCATGACGGCATTGGCGCAGTCCATCGGGTCCACCGGACGAACGTATGTGACCACGCCTTCGGCAAGGCCGCGGGTGATCAGTTCGCTGATCGACCAGGCTTCCGGACGGCAGATGCGCGCGCCGGCGAGTTCTTCGAAGCTGCGGGCGTTGGCGTACTTGTTGTCGTTCAGCGCAGTGAAGGTGTAGACGGTTTCGTAGATCGGCAGCGAGTATTCGAACTCGGTGCACATGCGGACGGAGAATTCGTCCAGGATGTCGAGTTTCGAGCAGTCCGGGCCTTCCCAGGCAACCGACATGTCGAAGGCGCCCGAGGGAAGAAGCGTGTCGACGTGGCTCATCCAGTCATCGACGTAGGCGACAGTATAGCCGCGGTCGTTGCCGCCGCGCTGCATGGCGGTGGCCCCGATGCGGACGAACATCCCGCCGCCAAGCAGGTCTTCACCGGTGAAGGGAGCCCAGTTGTTCGCTGTGACGAACTTGAGCGGCGGCTCGTAGATGTTGTTCTTCGGACGGGCTTCCTGCGCTTCGGTCTGTTCCGCGATGATCGTGCCGACCTCGGCATCCGGGGTCAGACGGCCGTCTTCGCAAGGCAGAATGAGCTGAAGGCCGGCGGGCAGGGCATTCGGGTTCGCGGCCAGCGCATCGCGGTTGGCGTTGAAGATGTTCTGGTAGTCGTAGGAGCCATAAGCCGCCTGGGCAATGGTGCCGAGCGTGTCACCGTCCTTGACCGTGTAGGTGGTGCAGGCTTCCTGAGCGTAAGCCAGCCCCGGGAGGGCGATGACCAGGGTCGACAGTGCCGCCGACCGGAGTTTGTCACATGCAGTCTTCATGTCTTGGTGTCCTTCTGACGACGGGTTCGTTGAGGCGAGTTTAAGTGCCACTTGCGAAACAATAGCATTCCTTTGGTGATGAAGGGGGTCGGAAGTGGCACGAATATGGCAATTCAAAGGATTCACTGCATCAGGTCGCCACTTACGGGAAAAGTGAACAAGTCCAGATAGCAACAGGGCGATATTAAAGTTTGTGGGGCGATTCACCCGGGTTGACCGCGTTGCAACTGGGGACAGACTGTCGCGCATGGCGGGTGTCCTCAGTTGCGCAGGGCGTTCTGTGCGAGCGCGGAGGAAACGATGTCGTACCACTCGCCCGTCTCATACATCTCGACCAGCCCGGAATCGAGTTGCACGATCAGCTCGATCGCGCGCGGGTTCGACTTGTGCGCGATCACGTGCAGGCTTTGGAGCGATGCCAGATGCGGGTTCTGCGCAAAGCGCCCGACCAGGCCAAGCTGGGCGATGGCGGAGTCGCCCACCTCGGCGTCGATCGACACGAGGTCGACTTCGCCAGCCGCGAGAGCCTCGAAGCAGTCAGTGACTTCGACCGGACGCACGAGCCTTATGGACGACACGTCCAGCCCCGCCGTGTCGAGAACTCCGGTCGTGAATCCCTCGGGCCGGCAGATCCGCTTGCCCTCGAACGCCGCATAGGAAGTTGCCAAGACGAGATCGCTTTCAGCGAGGGCGAAGAAGCCGTCGACAATTTCGTAGAAGGGGGCCGAGAAGACGAAGTCATCGCACCGCGCCTGATCGCCCGGGCTGAGCATGACCTTGCCGGAGCAGTCCGGCTTGATCCATGGAAAGCTGATGTCATAGGCTTGCGACGGGAGCAGGGCGTCAATATGTGCCTGCCAGTCGTTGATGAAGGTCATCGTGTAGGGAATGGCCGGATCAGCGCGGAAGATGGCCATTTCGACCAGTTGGGTGAAGAAGCCCCCGCCGGGCAATGTTTCGTCGGTGAAGGGAGCATAGCCGTTTCCGGTGACCATGCGGACGGGCGAAGGGGCCGGCGCGGCCGGTGCCGGTGCGGCCTCCGGCGCTGCGGCAACAAGTTCGACGGTGGCGTCGTCAGCCGTCGCCGCGGTGGTGTCCGCCGCTGCAGCGGTCGGGTTGGCAGGATCGCAGGGGATCACCAGTCGCGCGCCGACCTCGATCAGGTCGGCCTTGGCACCGATGACCTCGACATTGGCGTTGTAGATCACGCGGAACAGGTCGGCGTCGCCATAGGCGGTGCGTGCGATGAACCGCAGATTGTCACCGGCAACCACGGTGTAGGTCGTGCAGGCTTCCTGTGCGTGAACTGCCCCACCGGACAGAAATGCTGCGGTACATCCGATGCAAAGCGATCTTGCAGTGGTCTTCATCAAGGCAACTCCATTACGCACCGTTGCTTTGGCTCATTCCGATCTTCGTCAGAGGCCTTCGCTGTCAGCAGTCGAGGCGGAAGGTTCGGAGAGCGTTCGGGTCCGGTATCAGGTTTCTTTGGTCTCGGCCGACTGCTTGCGCACGACGGCCCGGTTCAGGGCATACACGAGAAAATCCATGGGTCGTTCGGCCTTGGGCACGAATGCGGCTGAGGTTTCGTCGCCAGTTTCGCGCCTTGCCGTTTCCTGTGTCGATGCGAGGAACGCCATCACATGTCCTTTCGGTCAGTCCGCGGCCAGCTGCATTGCAGCATCCTGGATCCGGTTGTCGCGCAGCACCGAGAACGTGGTGACACCGACACCCTGTTCGACAAGCGCTGCCAGGATCGTTTCAAGGGCCTCGGGCGTCTCGAGCGCAGTTCCGGTGGTCCGGTCACGATAAATGACGTCGCCCTGGCGGAGGCTGGTCGTTTCAGGACGGGTGACGCCCGCAACGATCGTCTGCCACTGACCGTCCACGGTTCGGATTTCGAGGTTCAGTCCGTTGCCAAGGCTGACGAGACGGGTCGCGGGGACGGTCATCAGGCCGGCTTCGCGTTGTTGGTCTGCACCGGCGTATTCCACAACGACGCGGGCCATGCCGTCGGGATCGACTTTCATCGAGTTCAGGACGGACGTTGCGACGCTGCCCGTGAGTTGCACATCGTTGCCATTGACCGTGTAGATGAGGACGCCCGGAGCAAGCCAGGTTCCCGCTTCGGCGATGTCGAACCCGGGCAGCAGGCCCTTGACGACGGCCGTGCGCTGCCCATCGATGATCCGATTGTCCTCGACGAAAGGAAGCTTGATGTCCCAGACGGCAAAGCTGACCTGGTTCGCCCGGAGGACGCCCTCGGGTGCGGGGAAGGCGGGTGCCGCGGCAACTTCGGGTTCGGCAGCGGGAGCCGGTTCCACAGCGTCGGTGGATGTCGCTGCGGCCTCGGTCGCACTGGCCGGCTCGGCTTCGGCACCAGCAAGAGGTGCGGCGGGTTCGGTCGGAGCGACCGCAGCTTCGGCTTCGGCGACGACTTCCGGTTCCGTCGTGACAGGGGAGGGAGCAGCGGAAGCTTCCGGTTCGGGTGAAGAGGCCACAGCTTCGGTCCCGCTTGTGGATACCGACGCCGCTGTGACTGGGGCAGTTGCCGGCGCATCGGTTGCGGCTGGCTCGGGGGCCGCCGTGATAACGGTCTCCACGGGGGCGTCAGCTTGTGGCGCTGCCGGTGTATCGGTTGCAGCCGGCACGGGGGCCGCTGCGGAAGCGGTCTCCGCGGGGGCACCGGCTTGTGGCGCTGCAGGCGCCGTGGTCGAAGGGGCAGGAGCTTCCGCAGCGGCCGCGATCTCCGAAGCTGGCGGTGTATCGTCGCCCTGCATGGACATGATGGCAACGCCGACAACTGCCAGGGTGACGGCGATGCCGGCGAGAATCTGGGCGGTGCCGATCCCCGGTTTCGCTTGCTTGGGCGCAGCTTCGGCGAGGGCGGCCGTCCCTTGGGCCCGGGAGGTGGTGCGTGCGAATTGCGGCGGCGCGCCGAAAGAACCGGCGTCCGGCGCCAAGGTTGCCGCGATGCGCTCGGCCTTGGCCCGATCATGGACGAGGTCTGGCGCAGGTTCCTTCGACTTCACGATGCGACCGCTGCTGGCGGAGACGGTCGTGTTGTCCGAGAACATCGCCAGCCATTCCGACGCAGACTGAACCCGCTGCTTCGGCATGGTCGAGAGCGCCTTGTCGATCGCTGCCAGAAAGCCCGGCGGATAGCCTTCGAAGCGCCCGTCGAGCGGGACGTAGGGATCGGGCCGGTTTTCCGCCAGTGCAGCGAGCCGCGCCTGGCCGTTCGCTGGCGCTTCGCCGGCGATGAGGTGGAAAAAGGTTGCCCCGAGAGCGTAAAGGTCGCTCCACGGGCCTTGCTCGGACCCGGCGATATAGAACTCTTGCGGCGAATAGCCGTCCTTCACCACGCGAAGGGCAGACATCGCGCGGTTCGACTTCGAGGCCTGCTCGCGCGCGGCACCGAAATCGATCAGCACGGGTTCTCCGGACTTGGCAATCAGCACATTGTCCGGGGAAATGTCACGGTGCAGCATGTCATTGGCGTGAATGAAGCCGATCGCGTGAAGCAGCTTTTCGACAATGACGACGATCTCGGGAACGGTCGGCATGACGCCTTGGCCGTCGATGATCTGTTGCAGGTCAAGTCCATCAACGAAGTCAAGCGCCATGTAAGCGGTGCCGTTGTCCTCGAAGACCTGATGGACGGCCACGATGTTCGGATGCACGATCTTGGAAAGGTTGCGCGCTTCCTTGACGAAAAGCTGAACGACCGACCGGAGTTCGGCCGTGTGCGCGCGGGACCGGGCAGCAACCATCGTCTTGCTGCGGCGGCTGAAGGCAGACGGGAAGCATTCCTTGATCACCACATCGCGATCAAGGCTGTCCTTGGCAAGATAGGTGATCCCGAAGCCGCCGCTGTTGAGGTAGCGCGTGATCGTGTACTGGCCCTTGAGCAGCTTGGTGCCCGGCGGCAGTTCATCGACCACATCCTCTGCATCCTCGATCGGCATTTCGACAGCTTTTTGCTGCGCCATCTCGGCAATCCTTCCGCGCGTAATTTCTGGCTCAGGCGTCCGTGGGAAGATGCCCAGGACCTTGCCTTGGGCATGATGCCCCTGGGCTGATCAGACATCGTCCACACGAACGCATCAATCCACACTTTAAGGGATGGTTGTGGATGAGGGCGAAAATGGGGCGCTCAGGTGGAATCTTGAAGGACCGGACCAGTCAACTTCTGGGCGAGAAACGCCCCGATTCGACTGGGAAAAGCTGCGTAAGGACACCCGCAATGATGCCCTCTGGCGATTGTGCGATATCGACGGTGATCGCATCTTCGTCAGGGCCAGGCGGCTCCAGATCCCGGATCTGGCTGTCCAGAAGTGCGGCTGGCATGAAGTGACCCGTGCGGTCTTCCATTCGGCTGCGAACGAGGTCGGGGCTACCGTGCAGATGCACCGGCAAGAGCCCGGGAAGGTGCTTCCGCAAGAGGTCACGATAGCGTCGCTTCAGCGCCGAACAGGCAATGACCACCGGGCGATTATCGCCTTGCCATGCGGTGCCGGCGGCGATTGCGACGGCTTCGAGCCAGGGTTGGCGCATCGCGTCGTCCAGCGGGCGGCCGGCGCGCATCGCCTCGATGTTCGCCGTTGGGTGAAGGCTGTCACCTTCGATGAAGGTGCCACCAATGGCTTCGGCAAGCCCGGCTGCAACGGTCGACTTTCCGCAGCCCGATACGCCCATGACCAGCACGAATCTGGGGGCTGCGGTGTTCGGGCCGGTCATCCTCGTCGTTCTCCTGACACCGCATCAGCCTTACGGGAATGCGGGGAAACCGGTCAACTGGCACCGGACGCTGTTCGGCCCCCAGGAAGGCAGATTCCGCAGCGGCGGCACAAGTTCTTGCGCCCGCATCAAGGCAGCGCTTGCCTGACCGGGCAGCACAAGTTAGCGTGTCAGAACAGAAGCTTGCCCGGCTTCGGATAAGGGGGCCGGGCGGCAGTCGTCAGGCTGTATGTGCCCAGTTCGCCAGGTAGGGCGTCAGAGCCAGAATACCGTCAGAAGCTGGAGGGCCGAATGCCAAACGACCTGCGCTACCTGGTGCCCATCATGTTGCTGCTGCAGGTACCGTCGGTTGCGGCGGAGGACGTGGATGAGCTGGACTTCTACTACGGCGACCTCGAGGCGGATGCGCCGATCGAGGTCGATGAAGAGGACGAGCTGACCTATGGCATCGAGACCGGGGGCGAGGTCACGGTCTACGGGCAGTTCAACCCGGTCTACCAGAGCTTTGACGATGGACAGGAGACAACCAGCGGCATTGTCGACAACGGAAACTGGAACAGCCGGATCGGCGTGATGGGCACCCAGCCTTTGGATTTCGGGACGCTCCGCTTCCGGGCGGAAACGGCCTTCGGCCTGCGCAACAGTGCCCTTGTATCACAGGACTTCACACCGGACGTTCTGGACTGGAACCGGGGCTGGTTGCGCTGGTTCGAGGTAGCCTTCGATACCGATTACGGCACCTTTTCCTTCGGGCAGGGCAGTTCGGCCTCGGATGGAACGGCGGGGCTGGACGACAGCTTCACCTTTGTCGCCGGGGCGACGGATTCGTCCGACGGCTTCGGTGCCTTCCGGTTCCGGGACGCGGACGGCAACCTGACCGGGGTAAGCGTCGGCTCGGTAAATGCGGTCCTGAACGGTGCCCGACGGTTTCGGGTGCGGTACGACACCCAGGCAATGCAGGGCTTCGTGGCCTCGGCCTCGTACGGGGTCAACCTGCTTTCGACCACGGATGACAACGACTACTACGACATCGCCCTGCGCTGGACTGGTGAGCTCGGCGATGTCGCGGTGCGCAGCGGCATCGGCTATCAATGGATCGACAATCCCGAAGGCACGAACGTCCGGCGGATCGCCGGTTCGGTCTCGGCTTTGCACGGGCCGACCGGGTTGAACCTTGCCCTGTCGGCGGGCGAGGTGATCGACGGTGAAAGCTATGTCTGGACGCGGGCCGGCTGGCGTGCCGATCTCTTTGCGGCCGGTACGACCTCGCTTTCGGTGGACTATTACCGGGGGCGCGACTTCAGGACCGACGGCGCGCGCACGGGGCACTACGGGGTCTATGCCGTGCAAAGCCTGGATGACGCCTCGCTTGACCTTTACGCCGGTTGGCGGCGGTTTTCCTACAGTGACCTTACGGGGACCGAGTATCAGGACGCGACCGGCGTTCTGGTTGGGATGCGCTGGGCGTTCTGAGCTTTGTCAGGAGGTTTGACCAGGAAAGCGCCACCATGAAGAAGCCGGGAACGCTCGGATTTGTTCTGGTAGCTGCCCTGGCGGCCTGTGCTCCGCGTGGGGCGATCACGCTGTCCCCGGCGGCGGCCGAAATCGGAACGGTCCGAGAGCTTTTCGTGGCGAGCGCGCGAGCCCCGGATGAAGTCGGGCCCGGCTTTTCGGGTGCTCCAGCGGCAAGTCTGGGCTTCGCGGCTTTCGAGGTTGCGGTCCCGCCGGATCGGGCGCCCGGAACTGTGTCCTTCCCGCCGGCCCGGGGCGCGCCTGACCCTAGAACTGACTTCCTGACGGTTTTCGCTGCCAGCTTTTCAAGCAGCGATGCCTTCTTGGCGAGTGTGAATGAGGCCGTTGCGGCCTTGCCACCTGGTCAGCGTGATGCCTTCGTCTTCGTCCACGGCTTCAACACCAACTTTGCGGAAGGCCTCTATCGGCACGCGCAGATGAGCCACGATTTCCGCACGCCCGGCATCAGCATCAGCTTCACCTGGCCTTCGGCCGCGCGGGTCACCGCTTATGGCGCGGATCGCGAGGCGACGCTTGTGGCACGGGACAGGCTGCAGGAGTTGCTCGGCCTTCTCGCCCGATCGGAAGCGGAGCGGATCGTTGTTCTGGGGCACTCAATGGGCGCCATGGTGGTGATGGAAGCCATGCGCCAGACCGCAATGACCAACGACCGTCGGGTCCTGGGCAAGATCGATGCCGTTGTGCTTATGGCACCCGATCTGGATATCAGCGTCTTCCGCGCCCAGATGCAGCCAATCGCGGCGCGCAACCTGGATGTGATCGTCTTCACCTCGAGTGGCGACCGTGCCTTACGCGCCTCGGCCCGGCTGCGGGGGGAAACGGCACGGCTTGGAAACATCTCCAGCGCCCAGCCTATTGCCGGTCTTCCTGTGGTCGTCGTCGACCTGAGCACTTTGCAGGGTGAGGAAGATTCCCTCGGCCATTTCAAGTTTGCCACCTCGCCTGCGCTGATCGCCCTCTTTTCGGGGATGGGAGCGGTGGGATTGGATATGCTGCGCGACCAGCCGCAGGCGATAGGACTGATCGAGGCCGGGGCAGGGCTGGTGACCGGCACCGCAAGCGCGATTGTCGAGCCCTTAGGGCCCGGATGAGTGTTGCGTCGGCCAGACGATGTGGGCCAGCAGTGTTGCGGCCGCGGTCAGGACGCCGAACAGCAGGAAGGTCGCGGGGAGGCCAAGCTCGGCCCCGGCCCAGCCAGCGGCGGAATAGGCGACGAGAAGGCAGATGTTGGTGATCGAGAACTGCGCGGCAAAGAGTGTCTGCAGGTCTTCGGGCGGGGCGACCCGGCGGATGACATAGCTGGCCGGGGTCAGGGCTAGGGCAACCCCGACGCCGAGCAGCATCCAGAGCGCAGCGAGAGTAACCAGTTTGTCGGCGACAGCCCCCGTCAGAAGGGCGACGGCGATCAGGGTGCCCCCGCCAAGCATCACCCAGCGCTCGTGGATGCGGGGCAGTGTGGCCGACACGACCAGCGCGCCGGCGATCGAGCCAGCGCCGAAGACGAAGAAGGCGGTTGCGGCCGCATCGACATCAAGGTCGAAAGCCCCCTGGATGATCACCACCGTGTTGACCATGACCATGGCGGTGGCGAGCGCCATCGCGACGTCAAGCGCGAGGATGGCCCGGAACTGTGGTTCGGCCAGGAAGAGGCGCGGGCCGCGCAGCGCCTTGGCCAGGAACCCGCCCTCGCCGCGCGTTGTGTGGCGCGGGAGGTTCGCCTGCCAGACGAGGACAGCCGAGACAAGGAAGGCGGCGGCGGCAATGATGAACACCCCCGTGACCGTGGCCACGACGATCAGGGCGCCGGCCAGCATCGGGCCGATGGCCCCGTCAAGTTCGGACGCGATGCGCGAGCGGGCAAGCGACTTGGCATAATCCTCGGCATTGCCCAGAAGGTATGGAACGACCGTCATGTAGACGAGCGTGAAGGTCGCCGAGGCCAGGGCAAAGATGAACACGAGGCCAAAGATCTGGCCCTCTGACGTCGCCAGCGGCAAGAGGCAAAGGCTGCCGGCGCGGATCAGGTCAAGCGCAATCAGCAGTTCCTTTCGGGGCAGGCGTTCGGTCAGGGCCGCCGAGACCGGGGCGGCAACGACATAGGCCAGCATCTTGATGGAAAGCGCCGTCCCAAGTATCGCGCCAGACTCTTCGCCCGAAAGGTCGAAGGCCAGAAGCGCCAGCGCGACGGTGGCGATGCCGGTCGCGAAAAGCGCCAGCACATAACCCGCGAAGAGCCGGTAGTAGCTGCGCTTGTCGCTGACCCCGCTCCAGGCCAGTGATCCCGGCGCGGCGGCCCGTTCAGGGTCGGACGGCAGGTCAGGCATCCTGACCTGCGGCCGCCCCTTTCGGCCCATCGCGATGGATCGTGACGTAGACCGTCGGCAAGAGGATCAGCGTCAGGAGCGTCGCCACCAGAAGCCCACCCATGATCGAAATGGCCATCGGGCCCCAGAAAAGCGTGGGCGCGATGGGGAGCATGCCAAGGACGGTGGACAGCGCGGTCAGGAGAAGCGGGCGGAGGCGGCTGGAGGCAGCGGAAACGGCGGCCTCCTCGACCGACTTGCCGGAAGCCCGGTCCTCGCTGATCTGGGTGATCAGGATGACGGAGTTCTTCGCGATCATCCCGATCAGCGCGAGAATGCCGAGGATTGCCACGAACCCCAGAGGGCGCCCGAACATCAGAAGCGCGCCTACGACGCCGATGAGGCCCAGCGGCAGCAGAAGCAGCACCGTGCCCACGTCCTTGAAGTTACGAAGCTGGATCATGAGGAGTGTGACCATGATGAACAGCATCAGAGGCACGACGGCGAAGACCGAGCCGCTGCTTTCCTCGCTGGTCTCGACCGTGCCGCCGACCTCGATGGTATAGCCGACGGGCAGGGCAGCGTTCATCGCGGCGATCTGCGGCTCGAGAGCCGCGACCGCAGCCTCGGGCGTATCGCCGTTCACGACATCGGCCAGGATCGTCAGCGTCGGAACCCGGTCGCGCCGCCAGAGGAGCGGCTGTTCCTGGTCGAAGCGGAAGCTTGCGAACTGGCTGAGCGCCACCGTCCGCCCGCCCGGCACCGGCACCTGCAGGGTCGCAAGATTGTCGAGGGACACGCGGCTGCCATCGGCGGCGCGGGCCACCACGTTTACAAGGTAGATGTCGTCGCGGAGTTGCGTCACCGGTGCGCCGGACACTGCCGTCTGCAGAACCGAGGCAAGCTGCGCCGAGGTTAGCCCCAGGCGTCGCGCCTGGGCCTGGTCAACCTCGATCCGAAGCTGGCGGGCGGGCTCGATCCAGTCGAAGTGCACCTGCCGGGCGTTCGGGTAGCTTGCGACCAGCCCGGCAAGCTCCAGCGCCTGGCTGCGCAGGACCTCCGGGTCCGGTCCGGACAAACGGTATTGCAGCGGCCAGCCGATCGGGGGCCCAAGCTCCAGCGGGCTGACGCGGCTGACGGCTTCGGGGAATTCTTCGGTCAGGAATTCCGACAACCCATCCTGCAGGCGCTGGCGTGCCTCGAGATCATTGGCCATGACGACGATCTGGGAATGGTTGTCGCTTGGCGGCCGGATCGACAGCGGCAGGTAGAAGCGGATGACGTTGCGTCCGACGTAGGAGGTATAGAACTGTGCGTCGCCGCTGGCCTCGATCCAGTCCTCGATCCGCTTGATCGCATCCTCGCTGGCGAAGATCGAGCTGGAGCGGGGAAGCTGGAAGTCGACGATCAGCTCGTTGCGGTCGGAGGCGGGGAAGAACTGGCGATTGACCTGCCCGAAGCCGAGATAGGCGAGCACCACCAGCGCAGCCGTCACGGCAAAGGTGATCCAGCGGAAGCGGATCGCCGTCCGGAGGATCGACTGGTAGGCGAGGAGAAAGCGTCCCGGGGGCGGTTCAGCCGTGCCCGCGGCCGGCGGCTTCAGAAGGGCGGAACTGATGAGGGGGGTGAAGATGACCGCCACCAGCCACGAGGTCAGAAGCGCGATGGCGACCACCTGGAAGAGCGAGATGGTGTATTCGCCGCCCTGGCTTTCGGCAAAGCCGATCGGGACGAAGCTCGCGATGGTGATCAGCGTGCCGATCAGCATCGGCGCGGCAAGGGTGCTGTAGGCGAAGCTTGCCGCCTTCTCCATCGTGTCACCGGAAGCAAGGCGCCGCAGGGTGGCGTCCACCGTCGTCATCGCGTCGTCCACCAGAAGCGCCAGCGCGATGATCAGCGCGCCGAGCGACACCCGCTGCAGGTCGATCTGCATCGATTGCATGATGACGAACACGATGGACAGCGTCACCGGAATGGCGATCGCCACGACGGCGCCGGGCCGGACCCCCAGGAGCAGGAAACTGACGACGAGGATGATCGCCACGGCCTGCCAGAGCGAGGCGGTGAAGTCTCCGATGGCAAGATCGACCACGGCGGGCTGGTCCGAGATCAGGATCGGCTCGATCCCGACGGGAAGGTTCGCGACCGATTGGCGCATCGAGCGGGTGACGTTCTCGCCAAGTTCGAGGATGTCGCCGCCCTCGGCCATCGAGATCGCGAGCGCGATGGCCCGCTGGCCATTGACCCTGAGCAAGGGCTGCGGCGGGTCGATGTTGGCGCGCCGGACGGTGGCGATGTCGCCCAGCCGGATCGTGCGGCCCCCGGCGACAAGTGTGGTCTCCAGCACGTCCACCTCGGAGGTGAAGGCGCCCGAGACGCGGAGTGCGAGGTTCTCGGTCCCCGAGTTGATGACGCCCGAGGGCCGGACCGCGTTCTGCGCGGCGATGGCGTTGAAGATCTGGCCGTAGTCGAGGCCCATCGCGGCCACACGGTCGGGCTGGAACTCGATCAGGACCTGTTCTTCCTGCGCGCCGATCCATTCGATCTTCGAAATTCCCTCGACGTTGCGCAGAAGGTCGGACCGCACGATGTCGACCTGATCGCGCAGCTCGCGGTCGGAAAAGCCGTCGGCGGTGAAAGCGTAGATGATGCCGAACACATCGCCGAAATTGTCGTTCATGAAGGGACCGAGCACACCCTGCGGAAGGGTGTGGCGAATGTCGCCGATGTTGTTGCGCACCTCCTGCCAGACGGCGGGAACGCGTTCCGGCGGGAATTCGCCCAGAAGGTCGACATAGATCGTGACGATCCCGGGCCGGGTGATCGACCGCACCGCGTCAAGCCCGGTGGTTTCCTGCAGGCGACGCTCCAGCCGGTCAGTCAGCTGGGTCTGTGTCTCTTCCATCGTGGCACCGGGCCAGACGGCGGTGACAAGCATGGTCTTGATGGTGAAGCCAGGGTCCTCGTCGCGGCCAAGGTTGATGAAGGCGAAGACCCCGGCCACGACACCGACCAGCATGAAATAGATGGCAACCTGCTTCGTGCGCAGCGCCCATTCGGAAAGGTTGGGGCCGATCACGAGGCACCCCCGGCAAGCCGGACGACCTGGTCGGGGCGCAGCGCCTGTACACCGGCGGTGACGACAATGTCACCGGGGTTCAGGCCCTCAAGCACAACCACGGCGGCGGGAGTGAAGCGGTCGACCGTCAGCTGGCGCAAGGACACCGCCATCGTGGCCGGATCGACGACCCAGACCGCCGGCTGCCCGTCGATCGACGTCAGGGCCGAGGCTGGGATCTCGATGCTGCCGACGGCGTCAAGCGTGGTCGTGGCCGTGATGGCCGAGCCGAGCCGCATGTCGGCGGGCGGGTCGATGAGACCGATCCGGACGCGGAAAGTTCCGGTGACGGCATCGGCGCGCGGGGCGACCTCGCGGATACGTCCCTGAACGGTCACGGCGGGATTCTGCGACAGGGCGACGGTGATGGTCAGGTCCGTCGCGTTCGCATCGCCGACGATACCGGCGGGGACATCGACAACGGCATCCTTGCCGTCGTCCCGCGCGATCTGGACGATCATCCGCCCGGGTTGCACGACCTCGCCCGGTTCGGCCCCGACCACGGTGACAGTGCCGGGTGCGTCGGCCAGAAGGACGGTATCGTTCAGTCGGCGCTTGGCGATGCCAAGCTGCGCGCGCGCGGAATCCGCTGCCGAGGTGGCCGAGGTCAGCTGCGCTTCGGCCCGGTCAAGCCCTGCCCGCGCCAGAAAACCCCTGTCGTAAAGCTGGCGCTGACGGTTGAAGTTCTCCTGCGCCTCGGTCAGGAGGGCCTGCGCGGAGGCGACGGCGGCCTCGGCAGCACGCAGGCCGTTCTCCTCGTCCGCCGGATCGAGTTTCGCCAGCGGCTGCCCCGCCGTCACGACGTCACCGACGCTAACCAGCCGTTCGATCACCCGGCCACCGATCCGGAAGCCGAGGTCGGCCTGCAGCTGGCTTTCGACCACGCCTGCGACCGTCACGGTCTCGCCCGCGAGTTGTTCCTCGACCGTGATGGTCCGGACGGGGCGCGCCTCGACCTCATCCGGGGCCTCTTCTTCGACGCAGCCGGCCAGCGTGAAGCCGGCAAGGCCAAGACCGACACCAAGGGCAAATCTGCGAAGCGTCATGAGTGGCATGTGTGCAATCCTATCGGGGTAGGCGTCCGGCCACCTCTAGAGGCGACCGGCCATTGGTGTCGATCCCTCGTCGGGACCAGGAAGCGGGCCGATCCGGGCGACGATCACGCCGGCCCGAGCGGCAGTCCAAGAAGGAACCAAGCGATCAGAAGGAGCGTCCAGAGCACCAGCAAGATGGCGGTGTAGGGCAGCATCAGCGCGACGATCGTCCCGATCCCCGCCTCCTTCTGGTACTTCTGGGCAAAGCCCACCATCACCGCGAGATAGACGTTCAGCGGGGTGATCACGTTCATCGGGCTGTCGCCGACGCGATAGGCGGCAAGGACGAGGTCCGGATCACCGCCAAGGCGCATGAAGAGCGGCACGAAGACCGGGGCCAGGATCGCCCATTTCGCCAGTGCCCCCGTCAGAATGATGTCGATGATCGCGACCACCACGACGAACAGGATGATGTAGGCCGTGCCACCCAGCGCTGTCGTCTGCAGGAAGTCGGCCAGGTTGACGGCGAGGACGGTCGCAAGGTTCGTGTAGTTGAAGAAGGCGATGAAGTTCGCGATCACGAACAGCAGGAAGATCATTCCGGCCAGCCCGCTCCATGTCTTCACGATCAGGCCGATGGCCGCGGTGACGTTCGGGATCGTGCCGGCGGCCTTGCCATAGGCATAGCCGACGAAGAGGAACAGAAGGCTGATCATGATGATGAGGCCGCTCATGAAGGGCGAGCCGGACATAATGCCGCCGGTCGTCTGGTTCCGCAGGATACCGGCCCAGGGACCCCAGGTAATCGGCGGGGCGGTCAGCGCGAAGATCACCAGCGCGAAGATCAGGAGCGCGCGCCCCGCAGCCTTGAGGCCGGCCTGCTGTTCAGCGGTCAGTCCTTCGCTCTTCTCAACCGGAACCCCGCCCGTATAGGCGCCAAGCCGCGGCTCGACGTATTTCTCGGTGATGACCGTGCAGACCAGCGCCATGACGATGGACGAGACGATCATGAAGAAGAGGTTGCCAACGGGCGTGATCACCTGGCTCGGGTCAACGGTGCGCACCGCGTCGTTCGTTACCTCGACCAGAAGGGCATCGGTCGGCGTCACGAAGACGTTGACCAGGAACACCGCCGCAACGCCGCTGAAGCCGGCAGCAAGGCCCGCCAGCGGATGCCGGCCAAGGCTGTGGAAGGCAGCCATCGCCAGGGGCACCAGCACCAGGTAGCCGGCATCGGCGGCGATCGAAGAGATGACGCCGACGAACACGATGATGAAGGTGAAGAACTTCTCGGGGGCGATGGCGACAAGCTTGCGGACGAGGGTGGCGATAAGGCCCGATTCCTCCGCAAGTCCCACGCCGATCATCGCCACGAGGATCACACCGACCCCGGTGAAGGCGAGGAAGTTGGCCACCGGGGTGGTGAGCATGAAGCGGAGTCCGTCCGGTGACAGGAGGCTGCGAACCGTCGCCTGCTGCTCGACAATGTCGCCCAGACCTTCGTCGTAGCCCTCGAAAGTGACCGTCGTTCCCAGCGCCCCGAAGATTGCTGACAGCACGATCACGATGCCGATCAGGATCATGAAGATGATCGCCGGATGCGGAACCGCGTTTCCAACCCGTTCCACCGTGGCGAGAAACCCGCCCGGCGCTTCCTTCTCGGCGATCAGTTCCTTTTTCGGCTTCGTTGACTTCGCAGCCATTCGTTGTCTTCCCCCGTTGTTCGTGTACGGCTGCCGGAGGCACCAGGCCGCAGGCATGGCATCGACCAGGCTTTCGGCCGACCCTGTAACCGTCAGCGTGTTCAGTCTTGCCGGCAACACCGATACGTCATCAAGAGTCGATATCCATTCCCGGTATTGTGTTTGTCCGAAACCGGACTTTGTGCCTGAGCGCAAGCTGGCACCCCAAGGCATGGCCGGCCGACCGGTTGGCAGCAAGAGGTCTGAAGGGAGTTGCGTGATGCGGGCTTGGGCAAGGGCAATGGTTCTGGCAGCGGCAGGGGCCCTTGCGGCACCGATGGCCGCGGCAGAGACGCTGACGGATGCGCTGATCGCCGCCTATCGCAACTCGAACCTTCTGG